>NZ_JAEKPD010000005.1 GCF_016412875.1 Palleronia pontilimi
TACTCAGGAGTTGGAGCCTCCGGCAAACCCGGCGCGGTTCACGCCGACCGATGAGGGCGTGCGGGTATTTCATGGTATCTACTTCAACTCTGATGAGCTTCAGGTTCTGCGGGATCGAATTAAGGGCAAAGTCAAAGTTTTCATTGATCCCGATAACCTGAATACGGCTTCCGTCGTTCTACCGGGGATCAAGGAGCCTGTCGAAGTCCAGCTTCAGATCACTGCATTCGCCGACATGACACTTCCCGAAGTTCTCAAGCTGATGGCGGAATTCCGGCGAGAAGACCCCAATACGAGTGAGATTCACGAAGATCGTATTATGCGGACAAGGCGAGACCGCTACGATCGGATCAAGGAAATTGGCCTGGAGCACAACCTTCCGCGAAGCTATTCTACCATGGCTGAATGCCGGGAAATGGCGAGGGCCGTCTTCTCTGGCGCGCGGCCGATAAGATCGCAGCCGTTGGCCGGAACTACCCGCCCGGGTGACATCACCGACATTCAACAAGGCGATGGGGTCTTTCACGTCGGCGGCGTTGACACTGCTTCAAGCGCTCCTGGCGAACCTGGTAACGCATCAAGTGAAGTGGGTCCATCATATCGCGAAACGTCGGGCATCCTATCGCCTGAAGGTGATCAATATGCTGTGGCAAAGCAGCCGAACGAGCCAGTGAAGCCGCGAAAGTCCAAAGACAAGTCGTCGGGTATGTTGGCTCGACCCAAGAATCTGAAAGGTCTGACCTGATGTCATTCATCAATACCAAAATCGTTGAAGCGTCTGCGCCTCTCAAAAGCGCCCATTTTCCGTTCAATCGGGGTGAGGATCTGTTCGAGGCTGTGTCGTGGTGCGTCACTGATTACTATACAAAGGCGTCGGCGGGGCAGCCTTTCGAAGCTCGGGGCGTGATGGTCATCGGGGAATCTCGACAGGGCAAGTCACGCGAGATCCAACGCCTCTTGGAAGAATTCAACGACGGGTCGGTGGTGATGCCTGATGGGCGGGAAGGGAAGATCATCCACTGCATTCTGTCTGGCAAAGTCACTTGGAAGGATCTTGGCCTGAAGGTCTTGGACCAACTTGGCTACCCGCTGAAAGGGCGCCGGACCCAGTCCGATATCTGGGATATGGTCATAAAGTATGCCAAGCTCCAAGGTGTAGTAGGCATCCATTTTGATGAATGCCAGCACGTGTTCTCGGAGGATGGCGCACGGACCAACCAGCAGATCCTCGATAGTTTCAAGACTTTGCTGAAGGAGTCTCGCTGGCCGCTAATGCTGATCCTTTCTGGTATACCGAGCCTCGCTGCGCATGTTGCGAAAGAAGAGCAGCTTGCCCGCCTGCTTCGCATCGTCCGGTTCCAGGAGATCGACCTGTCTCGGGCAGCCGACAAAGACGAAATGGTGCAGTTAACTTTCAGTTTTGCCGATAAGGCCGGACTGGATTTCACGCCACTTGCGACGGAAGACTTCCTTGCGCGCCTCGCTTTCTCCTGCTGCAATCGATGGGGGTTGGTGATTGAGATGCTTATCGAGGCGTTCACTCGGGCAAAGTTTCTGGGAGACGAGGTCTGCTCCAAGGACCATTTCTCTTACGCATACGCCCAGACCTACTCGACGCCGGCCGGCTACTCCCCGTTCACCATGCCCAACTATCACGATAGTTTCGACCAGGCGCAGCTCATGGAGGTGCTCAGACGAACCAAGTAGCTCCCAACAATTTTGTATGGAGAGGCCCGCCTTGTGCGGGCCTTTTTTTATCGCCGGACCATGCTGCGCAAGCTTTCAGTAAAAGTGCGCATGCTTATCCGAAGGCAAAACCGTAGTGAAAAAAATTTCGCTTGAAATCAATGCTATACAGATTTGGCGCGTTATCCGAATCACTTTGGTGCGCACTTATATGCCCCTTTGGCACCTAGCGGACCGCGCCTGCAGGCTCAGTGCGTCCAGGCACCGCGGCGCTTGGTGGCGAAATTCTCGCCATAGCCGCCGGGACGGATATTGGCGCGGCGAGATTTCGGCTTGGTCACCACCGCGTCGATGCCGTGCTCTTCGGCATAATCCCGGGCGTCCTGCTCGGTCGCGAACCGCAGCTTGACCTGCGATTGGGTGTCGCTGGAACTGGTCCAGCCCATCAGCGGATCGACCGATCGCGGCGCGTCGGGGGTGAATTCCAGCACCCATTCATGCGTCTTGGCGGTGCCCGATGACATGGCGGTGCGGGCGGGTCGATAGATGCGAGCAGTCATGGAACCTCCGGCATTGGGCGCGTGCCGTGTTATGGCGAAATGCGCGCCACGGCGCAAGGTTTCCAGAATTGGTCCGACGGCCCCGAAACGACGATGGCCGCCCCGAAAATGCGGGACGGCCATGCAAGTTGGGGTCCGACCAGCCCGAAGAGAGTGAGTGGGGAAATCTTGAGCCGGTCGGTTGGGGTCTTCTGCTTGCCCCTTCAATGAACGCGATCACATCGGAATGCGCAAGCATAAAATTCAACCTAAGGTTGCAATCCCCGGATCCGGCGACCGGTTTGCGGTTTCCCGCTCATCGAACCGGACCCCGCACGCGAGAATTTGCCTTGCCAGCGCTTGAGTTCACGGACCGAGACCTCAGATAAAGCCCTACCTGCCCAGATTCGCGGCAAATGTCCAAGGTCTTTGCAATGCCATATGCCCATTCCGACAAGCAAGCTCCCCTGATGACGGCGCCCGCCCCGCCGGTATCCGAGCGCACGAAACTGGAAGGCGGCATCGCATTTCGCCTGAAGTCGGACTTCAGCCCGGCGGGCGACCAGCCCACCGCCATCGCCGAACTCACCGCGGGCGTGCGTCAGGGCGAGCGGGACCAGGTGCTGCTGGGCGCGACAGGCACGGGCAAGACCTACACCATGGCGATGGTGATCGAAGAAACCCAGCGACCGGCCATCATCCTGGCCCCCAACAAGACACTGGCCGCGCAGCTTTACGGAGAGTTCAAGGGCTTCTTCCCCGACAACGCCGTGGAGTATTTCGTCAGCTACTACGACTACTACCAGCCCGAGGCCTATGTCGCGCGCTCGGACACCTTCATCGAGAAGGAAAGCCAGATCAACGAGCAGATCGACCGGATGCGCCACTCGGCCACCCGGGCCCTGCTCGAGCGTGACGACGTCATTATCGTGGCGTCGGTGTCGTGCATCTACGGCATCGGCTCGGTCGAGACCTACGGCGCCATGACCCAGGATCTGCATGTGGGCAAATCCTACGACCAGCGCGCGGTGATGGGCGACCTGGTGGCCCAGCAATACCGCCGCAACGACCAGGCATTCCAGCGCGGGTCGTTCCGGGTCCGGGGCGATTCGCTGGAAATCTTCCCCGCCCACTTGGAAGACCGCGCCTGGCGGCTCAGCTTTTTCGGCGAAGAGCTGGAAAGCATCACCGAATTCGATCCGCTGACCGGCGAGAAGACGGGCACGTTCGACCGCATCCGGGTCTATGCCAATTCGCATTACGTGACGCCGAAGCCCACGATGCAGCAGGCCGTCATCAACATCAAAAAGGAGCTGAAGCAGCGGCTCGACCAGCTTGTCGGCGAGGGCAAGCTGCTGGAAGCCCAGCGGCTGGAGCAGCGCACGAATTTCGATATCGAGATGCTGGAAGCCACCGGCGTGTGCAACGGGATCGAGAACTATTCGCGCTACCTGACGGGCCGCGCCCCGGGCGAGCCGCCCCCCACCCTGTTCGAATTCATCCCCGACAACGCGCTGGTCTTCGCCGACGAATCCCACGTCTCGGTCCCGCAGATCGGCGGCATGTACAAGGGTGACTACCGCCGCAAGTTCACCCTTGCCGAGCACGGCTTCCGCCTGCCGTCCTGCATGGACAACCGCCCCCTGAAATTCGAGGAATGGGACGCCATGCGGCCCCAATCCGTCTTCGTGTCGGCCACCCCGGCGGCGTGGGAGCTCGAGCAATCGGGCGGCGTCTTCACCGAGCAGGTGATCCGCCCCACCGGCCTGCTGGACCCGGTCGTGGAAATCCGCCCCGTCGAGACTCAGGTGGACGACCTGCTGGACGAGATCCGCAAGGTCACCCAGCAGGGGATGCGCACGCTCTGTACCACCCTGACAAAGCGGATGGCCGAGGATCTGACCGAATACCTGCACGAACAGGGCATCAAGGTGCGCTACATGCACTCGGACATCGACACGATCGAGCGGATCGAGATCCTGCGCGACCTGCGGCTGGGGGCCTTCGACGTGCTGATCGGCATCAACCTGCTGCGCGAGGGTCTGGATATTCCCGAATGCGGGCTGGTGACGATCCTGGACGCCGACAAGGAAGGGTTCCTGCGGTCCGAGACGTCGCTGATCCAGACCATCGGCCGCGCCGCGCGCAACGCCGAAGGCCGGGTCATCATGTATGCCGACCGCATCACCGGCAGCATGGAGCGCGCGCTGGCCGAAACCAACCGCCGCCGCGAAAAGCAGATCGCCTACAACCTGGAACACGGCATCACCCCCGAGACGGTGAAGAAGAACGTCGAGGATATCCTGGCCGGGCTTTACAAGGGCGACGTGGACATGGCCCGCGTGACCGCCAAGATCGACCCCGAGCGCGGCGGCTCGAACCTGCAGGCGGTGCTGGAAGGCCTACGAACTGACATGCGCAAGGCCGCCGAGAACCTGGAATTCGAGGAAGCCGCCCGCCTGCGCGACGAGGTCAAGCGGCTGGAAGCCGTGGACCTTGCCATCCACGACGACCCCATGGCAAGGCAATCCGCGGTCGAGGCGGCAAGCGATGCAGCCACGAAGGCATCCGGCCGAAGCACGGCCGGGCGTCCGGGCCAGCGGGGCGGGAATGTGAAGCGAAGGAAGAAGGGTGGCTGACTACCGAGAAGTTTCACAAGAGTATGCACAAGGCGCGATTAAGGCTGCTCTCTGGGCGAACGGTGGGATGGCTTTCGCAATCCTGAGCCAGCTTTCAAGCCTGTCGGAATTTATGGGACCAGAAACTGTGGCTACTGCCAGTTTAATTGGCTGTGTAGGCGTCCTGGCTGGCTTAATTACTTGGCTCTTGGCCTTCTTTTCAACGAGATACGTGGATCGAACCATACAAGGAGAAGAGGAAAGCTTCGAAGTGGCTAACCGATTTATGTTATGCGGCGTAGCAGCATTCGCGTGCTCTCTCTTATGCTTCATCATCGCTCCAATAGTCATCCTCTTCGGCATTTAAGGCTAAGTTCGGTCCGAACGCCTGCTGATCCATAAGCTTTGGATCTGCAAACAGCCCCCACCATCACCCCGAAGCGCGAGCTCCCGGAGCCGTCTTCGCCCATTTCATCCCTATAGTGCGCGTCAGCTCGGGCAGCTGGAACCGACCCGGGGCACCTGGGCGGCGCGGGTCTCAATCAGCACGGCCGTCTCGGAAATTAGTCTTACGCCAGTATTGACGCTGACGACCTTTGCGAGGCTCGATAGCCTCGTGCGTTCACGTCTGAGGCAAGAGGCGTGCCGTTCGCCTCGGAGCAACCTCGGTTTAAATGACGGTCGCAAGCTCAGATAACAAACGGGGTGCTGTCACCGATCGCCGAGTAGGCGGAATCGCTCGATGCCCGGCAGCGAGTTCCGCTCTACCTAATCACATGCACCGCACACGGCGCGTCGCGGATGATGCGGCCGGCGGTGGTGCCGAGCACCCAGTCGCGCATGGCGGGGCGGTGCGAGCGCAGGATGACCAGGTCGAAGTCGCCCTCTTTCTGGGTGTGCAGGATCGCTTGGGCCGGAACGCCGATCTCGACCACGAGCTCCACGTCCTTGTCATCGCCCAGCGCGGCGGCCAGCTTGTCGTGGGTGTCGGTGCGCGAGCCTTCGTAGATCTCTTGCGGCACCTGCACCTCGATATAGGCGGGCATGGCCTCGACCACCGACACCGCGGCGATCTGGCCGTCCGGGGCGCGCAAAGCGCGGGCGACCGGCAACATTTCGTCCAGCGTCTCGGCGTGATCGGGGGCGACGGCGATCAGGATGCGGTGGTACATGGCGGCTCCTCCTGCATCCGGTCTAGGGCGCGAGACGGATCCGCTTATTGATGTCGATCAAGCCCCCGTGCGCGCAACGAAAAAGGCGCCCCCGTTTCCGGGGACGCCCAAACTCGGCAAGACGGATCGCCTTACTGCGTGGCTTGGTCGTCGGTCTCGTCGGCTTCGGCGGCCGGCTCGACATCGACGGTCGGCACGGTCACGGTTTCCTCTTCCGTCGTCACTTCGACGTCGGGGACCGTCACGGTCTCTTCGGTGGTGCCGACATCGACCGATCCGGTATTCACCTCGGCCTCGGGCAGTTCGCCCTGTTCGACTTCCACGTTCACATCGGGCAGCGAGCCCTCATCCGTCACGTCGACATCGACGAAATAGAATCCCAGCAAAATAACGATGATGGCCACCAGCAAGGCGGCAATGACACCCTTGTTCATAATATGTCCCTTCATTCACAGACTCGTTTGCTAGACGTTCATCTCTGCGAAGGGTTCCTGCCCGGACCAAAGAAATGCGACCAATTGCAGCAGGACGGCGGATTTCAGCTGCGCCGGTCCCCGAAGAGCGCTCGCACCACCGCAAGAAGCAGGACCGCGCCCACCAAGGCCACGATGGCGATAACGAGCAGTCCACCCGCGGCCAGGACGCCCAGCCCCAGGGCCGCAAGCACGAAGGGCAGCGCCACCGCCCCCACGATGCCCGCGGCCAGGTAAAGCAGCTTGCGCCGCCCGGCGACCGCGCCCGCGATCAAGCCCGCGACCGCCCCTATGACGACCAGCAGGATCAACGCCGTCGCGCCGATGACGTCCAGTACCTGTTCCATGGCGGCTTCCTTTCGCGCTTCGCTCACAAGGATATGGGTCCTTGTGGGGTTCGCCGCAAAGGGAAGCCTTGCCGATCCGCGCCGCGCTCAGAACGGCTTGTCGCAGCGCACGGTCAGTTGCACCTTTCCCTTGACCGGCCTGCTCCAGCGCACCTTCACCCGATCGTTGTCGGCGCCGTCCAGCCCGCTGGTATTGGGCATGTCGAAGACAGCGTTGCCGCCCCCATCGGTGATCGCGCCCGTGGATTGCAGGGCTGCGATCGTCCGGGTCCAGCCATCGAAGGGCATCCAGGCGCCCGGCGCCAGCGTCCAGGTCTGGGCGGCGGTGGACTGGTTGAATTCCAGCGTCACCGGGTTGATCGTTTCCTGGCGGATGTTGTGGAAGCTGTTTGCGGTGAACTCGATCATCCGGTGCCGCGACGCATCAAGCGGCGCGATCGAATCGTCCACGGTCTCGACCCGGTCCACCTGCCCGTTGATCGAGCGGAACGTGTTTCCCGTGACGCTGAGGCCGTGAATGAAATGACCCGGCCCGAAGGGTTTCACCACGATCCAGCTGAACCAGTCGGCACTGTCGTTCACGGTGAAGATGTTGCCCGTCAACGTGAGCCCCCCGAACGAGAATTGTTCGCCCAGCGCCGGGAAGGCCTCGTGTTGGTTCGTCATCTCGACGAATGAATTGTCCAGGTAATTGCCGGTGATGATCGACTTCGGGTTGGTCTGGGTGAACACGACCCCCGCTACGCGCGGGGTGTTGGTGCCGTTGTCGCCCTGGAACCAGTGGTTGCCCACGATCAGATGGCCCGCACCGTCCAGCACCATCGTCGTGCCCAGACGCTGGAAGCGGTTGTCGCGGATCTTGCCGTCATTGGCGTTGATGTTGAAGCCGACGCTGGTGCGTTGGGTCGCCAGCGTGCCCTGCTCGTCGGACAGGAAATGGCAGCGGTCGATCTGCAGGTCCTGGCAGCCGCGCCCGTGGCTGGTGATGCCGCGATCCATGGGCTTGCCGAACGAGCAATCGCGGACGTGGAACGTCTCGCCCTCGGGCGCCAACAGGATACCGCTGGCCTTGCCGTCCATGTAAAGCTCGACATTGTCCAGCGTGAACTTGCTGAGCTTCGTGAAGCCGCTGAAATCGAGCACGTAGCGATAACGCTTGAACGTGTAGCTTTGCTGCGGGCCCGCCCCCCAGAGCGGTTGCGACAGCTCGATCGTGCCGGCGCCCACGTTCTTCGAGCGCACATAGACCTCGCGGCCCACGCCGTTGCCGATCACGTGGCTGCCCACCTCGATGTTGGCGACGTTCGTCACGCCGGTCAGCCGCGTCTGGTTCGCCGACGGATCGTACCCGGCCTGCGCGGTCACGGTGCGGGTGTTCCAGTTTGCACTGGTCTTCACGTTGAACTGGCCGTTGAGGATCGTGCGGCGGATTTCGAACACCGACTGCTCGCCCGCGTCGGCCATGTCTATGGGCCCGTAGGTTTCGATCCGGCGGCCGCACATGTCCAGGCTGTCGTGGTCGGCATTGGTCAGCAGCGCCTGGAAGGCCTTCTTGAACGCTTCCACCTCGTCGCCGAACGCGTCGATATAGGTGGCCAGGTCGAAATTCTTGCGCAGCACGAACTTGCGGTTGCGCGGCTGGGTGACGGTGCCTTCGAAGCGGATGCGGGTGTCGATGGTCACGTCCTGCGCCAGCCGGTAGGTGCCCGCGGGCACGATGATCTCGCGCCCTTCGGACGCGGCGTCGGCGGCCTCGAACGCGGCGCTGTCATCGGTCACGCCATCGCCCTTGGCGCCGAAATCCAGCACGTCGACGACCGGGATCAGGTCGGAAAGGTAGGCACCGGTGATGTCTTCGATGTCGATGTCGTCGATGCGCACAACGCCGCCCGACGGACCCGTCAGGTCCAAGCCGAAATAGCCGTAGGTCGGCGTGCCGCCCCAGACCATGTCCACCCCGCCGCGCGCGCCGGTTCCGACGATGGCCGATATCTCGACCACCTGGCCATAGGCCGTCAGCGCGGTCGACGGCCCGACCTCGGTGATGCCGCCCACGCCCACGTCGTTGCCCCTGCCCGCCCAGCCCGCGATGCGCACCGATGGCAGGTTGCCCGACACCGCCTTTACCCGCGCGCGGATGCGCAGGTAGCAGCCCGGCTCGATCGGGGTGCGCAGCATGTAGCGCAGCTTCTGGGTGGATTGCGTCTTCAGCAGCTCCAGCGCGCCGCCGAAATCCTGATCGGCGGGCACGAAGGCGGCGTTGGACGCGTTTTGATAGGTCGGCGATCCGGCGGTGCCATCACCGCTGGACCAGACATCGAGCCCCGCGCTGAAAGGCGTGGGTTGCAGCACCAGACCGTCGGTAATCGTCTTGTTCATCGCGTTCCTTTCCCACGAGGAACCCGACACACAGAAAGTCTGACCCGGCAGAACGCCCAAGGGTGGCCGGGATCTCGAATGTCATTGCCAAGGGGCCAGGCAGGCCCCGATCACTGGGAAAAGAATTAATGGGGCCGACTTAAGCCCGCGTCATCGCACCGTGCGCAGGAGTTACGCGCCCACCTGCGGCGCGCGCAGTAGCTGGACGCCGTTGATCTGCCACGCGCCGTCGACCTGGATCATCTCGTATTCCAGGACGTGCAGCGCCCCGTCCGCGTCCCGCATCATCACGCGCTGGCGGGTGACGGGGCCGACTTCGCGGGCGTTGAGGTATCGGACCTCGGCGGGGCGATAGACCATGGGATAGCCCTGCTCGACCATCATGCCGAAACGCTCCGGCGTGCCGAACATGCCCTTGATCATGGGCGAGGCGTAGCTGAAGGCGGTCTCGAAATCGTCGGCCTGGAAAGCGGTGATCTGGTCGGCGATCACCTGTTGGGCGTCGGTCTCCTGGGCCTGTGCTGCGGTGCACAGGGTCAAGGCGAGCAGTGTCGTGGCAAGGAACTTCATGGACTGACCTTTCGTAAGGTGAGCTTAAGTCACGAAAGATAGCCTGACCAAGTTTCAAATCCCTTGCTGCGCCGAAGTGCCTCAGCCTTGCGCCAACTGGCCCGCTAGCGCGCTTGAGATCAGCGCGCGCGTCTCGTCCACCCCGTAAAGCGCGATGAAGCCGCCGAATCGGGGGCCCTGGCTGGCGCCCAGCAGCACTTCGTAAAGCGCCTTGAACCAGTCGCGCAGCGGCTCGAACCCGTGCGCCTTGCCCACGGCGAACACCTCGGATTGAAGGGCTTCCGCGTCAAGCGGCCCGTCCCAGGCGGCCAGCCGCGCCTCGAGATCCTCCAAAGCCGCGCGTTCGCGGTCGTCGGGCATCCGGTACACTTTCTCGGGCTTCACGAAGTCGTTGTAATACCGCACGGCGAAAGTCGCCGCCGCGTCCAGGTCCGGATGCGTGTCCGGCGACGCTTCGGGCGCGTAGCGGCGGATGAAGCCCCACAGCGTCTGGGCATCCTCGGCGCCCGCCACGCTGGCCAGGTTCAGAAGCATGGCGAACGGCACGACCATGCGGCTTTCGGGCACGTCGGCGCCGTGGATGTGGAACACCGGGTTGGCCAGCTTCTGGCTCGCGTCCTGGTCCGGGTACGCCCGCAGCTGCTGGTGGTATTCGTCCACCGCCTTCGGGATCACGTCGAAATAGAGCCGCTTCGCCGTCTTGGGCTTTTGATACATGAAATACTGCAGCGATTCGGGCGCGGCATAGCGGAGCCATTCCTCCATGCTCAGCCCGTTGCCCTTCGACTTGCTGATCTTCTGACCGTGCTCGTCGTTGAACAATTCGTAGGTCAGCGTCTCGGGCGCGGGACGGCCCAAGGCGCGGCAGATCTTGCTGGCCTGCGTCACCGAATCGATGAGGTCCTTGCCCGACATCTCGTAATCCACGCCCAGCGCGTACCAGCGCATGGCCCAATCGGGCTTCCACTGGATCTTCACGTGGCCGCCGGTCACGGGGATCTCGACGCGCTCGCCGTCGGGTTCTTCATAGACGATGGTGCCCTTCGCCACGTTGCGCTCCAGCGTCGGGACCTGCAGGACGTGGCCTGTCTTGGGGCTGACGGGCAGGAAGGGCGAATAGGTCGCGCGCCGCTCTTCGCCCAGCGTGGGCAGCATGATCTCCATGACCTTGTCGTATCGCTCGAGCATCCGCAGAAGCGCGTCGTCGAAACGCCCGCTGGTGTAGTATTCGGTCGAGGACGCGAATTCGTATTCGAAGCCGAAACTGTCCAGGAACGCGTTCAGCCGTGCGTTGTTGTGGGCACCGAAGCTTTCGTGGGTTCCGAACGGATCGCGCACCTTCGACAGCGGCAGATGCAGATCCTCGGCCATCTGGTCCCGGTTCGGCACGTTGCCCGGCACCTTGCGCAAGCCGTCCATGTCGTCCGAAAAGCAGATCAGCTTGGTGGGAATGTCGGAGATCAGCTCAAATGCGCGGCGCACCATGGTCGTGCGCGCCACTTCGCCGAAGGTGCCGATATGGGGCAAGCCCGAGGGCCCGTAGCCCGTTTCGAACAGCACATGGCCCTTTTCTGGCGGCGCCTTGGCGAACCGCTTGACCAGGCGGCGCGCTTCCTCGAAGGGCCAGGCCTTCGACGTCATGGCAGTCTCTCGCAGGTCGGTCATGGGGTGCCCTTTCGGCTGGCGTGCTTCGGCGGCACTGCCTATTGCCGCAGCCCGTCCGCGTCAATAAATTGCAAAGGCGCGACAAGGATTTGCCGATGACCGAGATCACCCATTCCATGACCCCGCCCGATTGCCTGGTGGCGATGATGGTCGCCGTGTCCGCATCGGACGAAAATCTGCGCACCACCGAACTCGTCACCATCGAACGGATCGTCAATCACCTGCCCGTCTTCAAGGGCTACGACCAGGACCGCATCCGCACCATGTCACAGGTGGTGTTCGACCTCTTCGCAGAAGAAGACGGGTTGGACGCGCTGTTCGGGCTGATCCGCGAAAACCTGCCCGAGCGCCTGAACGAAACCGCCTACGCGCTGGCCTGCGACGTGGCCGCCGCCGATGGCGAGCTTCTGGACAACGAAATCCGGCTGCTCGAAGAAATGCGGTTCGAGCTCAACATCTCGCGCCTGTCGGCCGCCGCCATCGAGCGGGGCGCCCGCGCCCGGCACATGAGCTGAAAATACCCGCGCAACCATTCGGCACCTGCGACGTTATGTCCAAAATCGCAGCAAGAAAGTTTGCCCAATGGAATATGGAATTTTCGGCCTGATCGTCCTGATCGCGGACGTCTATGCCCTTTACAATGTCATCACCAGCGCGGCCTCCACCGGCTCGAAGATCATCTGGTGCCTTGTGATCCTGATCCTGCCGGTGCTGGGCTTCATCGCCTGGCTCATCGCGGGTCCGCGGGGCGGCAGCGCCCGCGTCTAGGCCTGCCCCGCATAGGCTTCGCCCCAGCGCGCCAGAAGCGCGCGCTGGAGGGTGCGCGCCTGGCCTGCCCAGGCACGGCCGCCTTCGGGCTTTTCGCGTTGGGCCATGGTCAGAGCGTCGCGCCGCGCAACGTCCGAACAGAAGATCGCGAAGGCCAGCTTGCGACCGTTCGCGGCGTCCAGGTATCCCGTCAGCGCATTCACGAAGTTCAGCGTCCCAGTCTTGGCCGCGACCTTGAAGGTGCCACGATCCCTCAGGTCGAAGGGCTTCATCAGGCTGCGCAGGTCGCCCGCCTTGTCGGCTTGCGCCATGGCGCGCACCATGTCCGACGCCGAGATGCGGCTGTCGTCGCCCAGGCCCGAATGATCCTCGAGCGTGACCTGCCGCAGGCCCAGGCTGTCCTTCAGCCACTGGTTCATCCGTTCGGCCGACCCGACCAGCGTTTCGGCCCCGCCCAGGGCTTCGGTGGCGCTCAGGCCCATGATCTCGGCGGTGATGTTGGTCGAATATTTCATCATGTCGCTCAGGATCGCGCGGCTGGTCGCGCTGTCGACCCTGGCGAGCTCGGTGCCCGCGTCGCTGTCGGCCCGCAGGATGTCACCGCCGATCTGGATCCCGTAGGACCGCGCCAGCGTCTGGAAGACCTCGCCCGCGTAAAGGCCGGGATGGCGCACGGGCAACCAGCGCGCCCCGCTTCCGCCCAGCGCGCCACGCGCCACGGTCCAATCGTCGCGGGCCGCTTGCCGCTGGTAGGTATAGATCGGCCCCTTGCGGTCCACGACCGCCATCCGCGCCATGGTCACGCCCGGCACCCGCGAGGCCGAGCGCGCGTCCATCGAGACCTGGTAATTCGCGCCCTGCCGCTTCCAGCCGAAATGCACCCGGTTGTAGTTCAGGTTCAGCCCGCCGATGGCCGGGTTGTAGCCCACGTGGTCGGGCTGCTCGGTGTCGATCTCGTGTAGGCTGGGCAGCGCGCCGGTCCAGATCTTCAGGTGCCCCGCGACCTCGCGCACGCCCGCCGCCTTCAGCTTCGAGGCCA
This sequence comes from Palleronia pontilimi, assembly GCF_016412875.1. Lineage (GTDB taxonomy): Bacteria > Pseudomonadota > Alphaproteobacteria > Rhodobacterales > Rhodobacteraceae > Palleronia > Palleronia pontilimi. The sequence goes on from NZ_JAEKPD010000005.1 coordinate 13,257, forward strand.
ATTCAGCCAGACCGTCGGTGTCGAGCGTGGGATCGCCGCCGCCCGCCAGCACCAAGTCGCCCTCGATGCGGGCGTTCTCGATCGGACCGGTCGCCAGCAACCGCGTGGTGAAACGGTGATCCGGGCCCACGACGCCCAGATGATAAAGCGACGTCAGCGCCTTGGCCGTGCTTGCGGGCGGCTGCGGGAACAGCGGCGCGCGGCTTTCCAGCACCGCGCCGCTTTGCGCATCGGCAACCACGAAGCTGACCCTGCCGCCCAGCTTCGCCCGCTCGATCAGGTTCTCGGCGCTCGGAAGCGCATTCTTCGAGAAGTCGGCCGCCCGCGGTGCCGGGCGAATCGAGCGCGCGGGCGCCTCGGCCAGCGCGCCGGTCGCGGCGGTGGCCAGCAGGCCTGTCATCATGTCGCGTCTGTTCAGTCGCAAGGCCGTTCTCGTCCCCCAGGTATCAATGCATGGCTTAGGTCAGTCACTTACGATCAATCAATCCCCAGATCATGGTAAAAATCAGTCAGATTGTTGCCAACTGCCGTTTTCACGCAATGCTGATGAGCTGTCATCGCGCATCGGCAGGTTCAGGAAGGTCCAAGCGGGCGGCGAAATGGATGCCAGCCCCTGTGCCTGCGACTTCGATCGACGGGCGAAGGCGTAGATCCGCGCGGCGGGCGACAGCCGGGCCGACAGCCGATCGCCGGGCCGCGCCAGCACACCCATGGGCACGCGGGCCACGATATCCTGCCAGTCGTCCCAGCAATGCAACTCGGCCAGGTTGTCGGCGCCCATCAGCCAGACGAAGCGCACGCCCGGATAGCGCGATTGTAGGGCGGCCAGCGTGTCGGCGGTATAGCGCGTGCCCAGCCGCCGCTCCAGGTCAGTCACGCGGACGCGGGGATGCTGCATCATCTCGCGGGCGCGGGCCAGTCGTTGGTCAAGCGGCGCGGGGCCATGCATTTTCAAAGGGTTGCCGGGCGTCACCAACCACCAGAGCTGGTGAAGGCCCAGGCGCTTCAATGCTTCGCGGGTGACGTGAACATGGCCGGGATGCGCGGGGTCGAACGATCCGCCCAGCAGGCCGATCGCCATGCCTGCCCGCGCCAGAGGCCACCCCGGTCCCCATCCCATGCCCGCTCCTTTCCCGGCTCAGGCCGCGAGGCCCAGCGCCGCGATCTCTTCGGCGATGATGTCGCCGATCAGCGCGCAATCGTCCAGCGAGAAGGTCAGCGGCAGGCGCATGTCGAACAGCGTCGACAGGATGCGGTCCGTCTGCGGTAGATCCTGCGCCTGCATGTAGCGCCACGAGGCGTGATTTGACGTGAAGCCGACCGGATCGGGCGCGCCGAACCATTTCAGCACGACGCCGCGCCCCTCGCATCCGGCGATCAAATCCCGGCAGAGCGCCGCATCGGCCCTGGGCAGCCGGAACTGGAAAGACGAGCCGACCCGCATCGCCTTGTCCAGCGGCCGCGGCAGCGCCACCCCCGCCACGCCATCCAGGCGCGCGCGTACCACCTCGTGCCGCTCGGACCACCGCGCGATATTGTCGTCCAGGTGGATCAGCTGGGCCCGCAGGATCGCCGCGCGCACCGCATCCATCCGCGCGCTGCAATTGGGCATCTCCAACCGCGCGCGCACGAAGGCATCCGGCTCGGGACCGGCGCCATGGTGGGCGTAATTCATGTAGCTGCCCGACAGAATCGTGGCGCGGGCCATCACCTCGGGGTCCGCGGTGGTCAGAAATCCGCCCTCGCCCGAATTCATGTGCTTATAGGTCTGGGTCGAAAAACACGCGGCATGGCCGAATTGACCCGAAAGACGTCCATCCCAACGCGCGCCCATGGTGTGGGCGCAATCCTCGATCACGATCAGGCCGTGGCGCGCGCAGATCGCCATCAGCTTGTCCATATCGCACAAATGCCCCCGCATATGGGACAGCAGAAGCCCGTCGCACTCGTGGTTTTCTGCCTTTCGCTCCAAGTCGCCCAGGTCGATGCACAACTCTTCGTCGCACTCGACCAGGACCGCCTGCGCACCAACGGCCGCGATTGCGCCGGGCACCGGGGCCAACGTGAAAGCGTTGCTCAGGACCCGGGCGCCCGGCCCAAGCCCAAGGGCCCGCAGCGCGATCTGCATGGCCTGCCCCCCCGACGTGACCGCCAGGCAATGCCGTGCGCCCTGCCAAGCGGCGTATTCGAACTCGAGCTCGGCCACCATGCCGCGCTCGTCCCCGGCCAGGTTATAGCGATGCAACCGGCCGGACCGCAGGATGTCGACCGCCGCGGCGATCCCCGCTTCGGGAATCGGCTCTTGCTGCGTGAACGACCCGCGGAAGATCCTGCCGGACCGCGTCTGCTGCATGGTCTTCATCTGCAACGAAATACCTCGATGGGGGTCGGAAAGCGCAAACCCCCCGACGTCTTTGCCAGTGATAGCGCCCATGCGGCAATTTTTCACCCTATTTCCGCGATCGTCTCATTGCAGCCTGCCCCGCGCCCGACTAGAACCCAAGGCCAAGTGCCGGGCCTTCCCGGCGCGCAGCTTATGGGAACCTTGAGGAGGCACGACATGGCTGACGCAGCCGTCCACGGCCACGACGGACACGACGAGCGGGGCTTCTTCACCCGCTGGTTCATGTCCACCAATCACAAAGACATCGGTATTCTGTACCTGTTCACGGCTGGTCTGACCGGCTTCATCTCGGTGGCCTTCACGGTCTACATGCGGATGGAGCTGATGAGCCCCGGCGTGCAGTACATGTGCATGGAAGGCGCGCGCCTGCTTCCCGCCGCCATCGAGAATTGCACACCCAACGGCCACTTGTGGAACGTGATGATCACGGCGCACGGCATCCTGATGATGTTCTTCGTCGTCATCCCGGCATTGTTCGGCGGCTTCGGCAACTACCTGATGCCGCTTCAGATCGGCGCGCCCGACATGGCGTTCCCGCGCCTCAATAACCTCAGCTACTGGCTGTTCGTCGCAGGCTCGACCCTGGCGATCTGCTCGGTCTTCGCGCCGGGCGGCAACGGCCAGCCTGGATCGGGCATCGGCTGGGTGCTCTATCCTCCGCTGTCGACCACCGAAGGTGGCTATTCCACCGACCTTGCGATCTTCGCCGTCCACGTCTCGGGCGCCTCGTCGATCCTGGGTGCGATCAACATGATCACGACCTTCCTGAACATGCGTGCCCCCGGCATGACCCTGTTCAAGGTGCCGCTTTTCTCGTGGTCGATCTTCGTGACCGCATGGCTGATCCTGCTGTCGCTGCCCGTTCTGGCCGGCGCCATCACGATGCTGCTGACCGACCGCAACTTCGGGACGACCTTCTTCGATCCCGCCGGTGGCGGCGATCCGGTCCTCTACCAGCACATCCTGTGGTTCTTCGGACACCCGGAAGTGTACATCGTGATCCTGCCGGGCTTCGGCATCATCAGCCACGTCATCAGCACCTTCAGCCGCAAGCCGATCTTCGGCTACCTGCCGATGGTCTGGGCGCTGATCGCCATCGGCGTGCTGGGCTTCGTCGTCTGGGCGCACCACATGTACACGGTGGGCATGTCGCTGACGCAGCAGTCCTACTTCATGCTGGCGACCATGGTGATCGCGGTGCCCACGGGCATCAAGATCTTCTCGTGGATCGCGACCATGTGGGGCGGCTCGGTGCAACTGAAGGCCCCGATGCTGTGGGCGTTCGGCTTCCTGGTGCTGTTCACCGCCGGTGGCGTCACCGGCATCGTGCTGAGCCAGGCCGCCGTGGACCGCGTCTATCACGACACCTACTACGTCGTGGCGCACTTCCACTATGTCATGAGCCTTGGGGCCGTGTTCGCCATCTTCGCGGGCATCTACTTCTACTTCCCCAAGTTCACCGGCAAGATGATCCCCGAATGGATCGGCCACACCCACTTCTGGGCGATGTTCATTGGCTCGAACCTGACCTTCTTCCCCCAGCACTTCCTGGGTCGTCAGGGCATGCCGCGCCGCTACATCGACTATCCCGAAGCGTTCTCGCTGTGGCATTCGGTGTCGTCCTGGGGCGCGTTCCTGAGCTTCGCGTCGTTCCTGTTCTTCATCGGTGCCGTTTTCTGGGTGCTGATCAAGGTGCCGCGCACCGTGGGTGCCAACCCGTGGAACGAGCATGCGGACACGCTGGAATGGACCCTGCCCAGCCCGCCGCCCGAGCACACGTTCGAAATCCTGCCCAAGCAGGAAGAATGGGACCGCCCGGCGGTGCACTGATCCCATGCCGATCGAGTGGATGAATTCCGAGACGGCCCCGGCATCGCCCGGGGCCTTTTCGTTCCAAGCCGGGGACGGCCCCCGCGCGCGCATCTCCCTGCGCCCGCACCGATCCCTGCCACGCAGCGGTTTCGCGGCCTTCATGCTGTTCACTTTCGCGATGATCCTGCTGCCGCTGCTAGGCGTGCTGGGCACGCCGGTGCTGTGGGGGCTGCTTCCCTTCCTGATGCTGGCGATCTGGGGGCTCTATGCCGCGATCCAGCGCAGCTATCGCGATGGCGAGACGCGCGAGGAACTGGCGCTCTGGTCCGACCACCTAGAGCTCGTGCGCTCGGATGCCGGTCGACCCACCCGCAGGTGGGAGGCGAACCCCTTCTGGGTCAAGCTGAACCTGATTAAGAAATCCGGCCCCGTGCCCTACTACTTGACCCTGTCCGGCGCGGGCCGCGAGGTCGAGCTGGGCGCCTTTCTCAGCGCCGAGGAGCGGCAGGAGCTCTACGACGACCTGACGCGACTTCTGGGGCGGAACGTCTAGCGTTCGCGTGGGGCGGAATGAAGTAAATCGAGGGATTCGATAGCCAATGAACGACTTCGATCGATTGAATCCGTTAACCATGGATCGCGCACGAGGTTTCCTGAGTTTGGCCAAGCGCAGTGACGGGTCAGTAAGCGAAGGTATCCCGGCAGTAATACTTGCCGCATTTGCGTGCGAAATTTCGCTAAAGGGCCTCGGAGCGGGAGAAGGGCACGACTTGTTGAACCTCTTCCACGATCTTTCAGACGCCCGTCAGCATTGGCTTTGTGACCGTTACGCCCAAGAGGTCAAGGGCAACCTAGAAGCCGACCTGGAGAAGTGTAGAAATCTCTTTGTCGATTTGCGATACATCCACGAAAAGAACAGTTTTTCTGGCGATACTGGAATTTGCTACACGTTGGCGAATTTCCTGATTGCCGCCGGACACGTGGCAATCGAAGCACGCGCCGATCGGCAATTCATCTCACTCGAATGGACGTCTCGCTAACTCAGGCGCTTCTTCACCATCGGGCCCACAAGGCCGAAATCCATCTGGCCGGTATACTTGCCCTTCAGAACGCCGATCACCTTGCCCATGTCGCGGATCGACGTGGCCTCGGTCTCGGCGATGGCGTCGTCTATGGCCGTCTCGACCTCCGCGTCGCTCAGCTTGCGGGGCAGGAATTCCTCGATCACCTCGATCTCGGCGCGTTCGGCGTCGGCCAGTTCAAGCCGCCCGCCTTCTTCGTAGGCGCGCACGCTTTCCTGGCGTTGTTTCACCATGCGTCCCAGGATCTGCATCAGCTCGGCATCGCTGGCCGCACCCGGGCTGTCGTCGCTGCCGCGCGCCGCGATATCGCGGTCCTTGAAGGCGGCGTTGATCAGGCGCAGCGTGCTCAGCCGATCGGTCTGCTTTTCCTTCATCGCCGTTTTCAAGGCGGCGTTGATGCGGTCGCGAATATCCATCGTGTCACCTTGTGCTTGGGACCAGATCCGAGGCGCAAGGAGTATCCTAGTCCAGCCTGCGCCACAACCAAGCCCGGCCGCCGCGATCGCGCCTTGACCGCTCGCGCCCGCCTCCATAGAACACCGAAGATTTGCGCCCTGCCCCCTGCCAATCAGGAGTGTCCGATGCCCCGTCCCAAGCCCACCGCCTGTCTTGCGCTCGCCGATGGCACCATCTTTCAAGGCGTCGGGTTCGGAGCAACCGGCGACACTACGGCCGAGCTGTGCTTCAACACCGCCATGACCGGCTACCAGGAGATCATGACCGACCCGTCCTACGCCGGCCAGATCGTGACCTTCACCTTCCCCCATATCGGCAATACCGGCACCACGCCCGAAGATGACGAGGCGCGCGAGCCCTTCGCCGCCGGCATGGTCGTGAAGTGGGATCCGACCCAGCCCAGCAACTGGCGCGCGACGGGGACGCTGCAGGACTGGCTGCGCAAGAACGGGCGGATCGGCATCGGCGGCGTCGATACCCGCCGCCTGACCCGCGCCATTCGCCAGCAGGGTGCGCCGCACGTGGCGCTGGCCCATGATCCCGATGGCAATTTCGATATCGGGGCGCTGGTCGCGCGGGCCCGCGCGTTCAAGGGGCTCGAGGGGCTGGATCTTGCGAAGGACGTGACCTGCGCGCAATCCTACCGCTGGGACGAAATGCGGTGGGCCTGGCCCGACGGCTATCCCACGCGCGAGGGCAAGGGGCACAAGGTCGTCGCCATCGACTACGGCGCGAAACGCAACATCCTGCGCTGCCTGGCCTCGGCGGGCTGCGATGTGACAGTCCTGCCCGCCTCGGCCACGGCCGAGGACGTGCTGGCGCAGAACCCCGATGGTCTGTTCCTGTCCAACGGCCCCGGCGATCCGGCGGCCACGGGGGTCTATGCCGTGCCGATGATCCAGCAAGTTCTGGAAAAAAGCGACATGCCCGTCTTCGGCATCTGCCTGGGCCACCAGCTTCTGGCGCTGGCGCTGGGGGCGCGCACCGTGAAGATGAACCACGGCCACCACGGCGCGAACCACCCGGTGAAGGACCATGAGACCGGCAAGGTCGAGATCACGTCGATGAACCACGGCTTCACCGTCGACAGCCAGACCCTGCCCGCGGGGGTGGTCGAGACGCACACGTCGCTCTTCGACGGGTCCAATTGCGGGATCAGGATGGCCGACCGCCCCGTCTGGTCGGTCCAGCACCACCCCGAGGCCAGCCCGGGCCCGCAGGACAGCTATTACCTGTTCGAGCGATTCTCGAAAGCCATGGCCGCGCGCAGCTGAATTCTTAACACATCGTTAACCAATTTTCGGCACTGTATCCTGGGGGATTTCTTCGGGAAACAGGCTTCGGGTGCTGCATAAATCCATCTTTTCGTCGGTGCGGACCCTGCCTTCGGGCGGGATTGATCCGCGCGGGCGGAAGCTCGGCGCCATCCTGGTCGATGCCGGTCAACTCACCGACGAGCGTTTGGACTGGGCCATTAGGCGCCAACGGCGGCACCTGTGCAAAATTGGCGACATCCTTCTCAGGCATGGGCTGGTCAGCGAGCATGTGCTCTATTCCGCCCTCGCCCGCCAATATGATGCACTCTTCCTGCAAGCCGCCGATGCGATCGCTGCACCCGACCTGATCGACCGGATCGGGGTGGATCTCTGCGTGACGCACGGCATCCTTCCGCTTCGCAGGGCGGGGGGCCTGTGCCTTGTGGCGACCTGCGAGCCGCAGGCCTTCGAAGGTCTGCGCACCCTGCTCGAGCCGCTTCTGGGTCCCGTTGCGATGGTCGTGATGCCCCGCTCTGACCTGCGCGCCAAGCTTCAGGCCATGCGCCGCCATCGGCTGGTCGGTCAGGCCGAATGCCGTGTACCGCTGGCGACGTCCTGCCGGACTTTCGGAACGGGCCGGGGCGGTGCGGTGGCGCTGGCTCTGTTGGCCCTGGTCGCCGCCTTCGCTTGGGCAGCACCGGTGACCATTTTCGCCATTGCGGCAGCTCTGGCATGCGCCCTTACGGTCACCAACACCGCCCTTCTGCTTTACGCGATGCACGTGCCGCGATCCCGTTCCGTCGAGGCGAACGCGACAGACACGCTTTCCATGGCGCGGCTGCCGCGCGTGTCGGTGCTGGTGCCGCTCTATCGCGAGCGCGAGATCGCCGACGCGCTGGTCGAGCGCTTGTCGCGGCTGAACTACCCGCGCGAATTGCTCGAAATCTGCCTGGTGGTCGAGGATGACGACGTGATCACCCGTGACGCGCTGGATCGGTCCGACCTGCCGCTCTGGATGAACCAGATCGCCGTGCCCTATGGCACCCTGCGCACCAAGCCTCGGGCGATGAACTACGCGCTGGGCTTCTGTTCGGGCGACATCATCGGGATCTACGACGCCGAAGACGCGCCGCCCGCCGACCAGATCCTGCGGGTCGTCCACCAATTCGCGCGCTCCCATCAGGACGTCGGGTGCCTGCAGGGGCGGCTGAACTTCTACAACCCGCGCGCGTCCTGGTTGACGCGCTGTTTCAGCATCGATTACGCCGCCTGGTTCTTCCTGATCCTGCCCGCGATGCACCGGCTGGGCTGGCCCATTCCGCTTGGCGGCACCACCGTGTTCTTCCGCCGCGCCGCGCTGGAAGACGTGGGCGGCTGGGACGCGCATAACGTGACCGAGGACGCCGATCTGGGCATCCGGCTGGCGCGGCGCGGCTATCGAACCGACCTGCTGCCCAGCCTGACGCTGGAAGAGGCGACGATCCACCCCCGCGCCTGGGTTCACCAACGCTCGCGGTGGCAGAAGGGCTACGCGATCACCTACCTGGTGCACATGCGCCGCCCCTTCCAGCTGCTGCGTGAGTTGGGGCTATGGCGCTTCGCCGGGGTGCAGATCCTGTTTCTCGGATCGCTGGGCAGCACCGTGCTGGCGCCGGTCCTGTGGTCCTTTTGGCTGCTTTGCTTCGGGCTGCCGCACCCGTTATCGGGCGTTCTGGGTATCGCCCCTTCGATCATCCTGATGGCGATCCTGTTTTCGTCGGCGCTGGTCGGCGCGGCCGCGCAGGCCCAAGCCTTGATGCGGTTGCGCCGTCCCGGGCTGATCCCCGCATTGCCGCTGATGCATCTCTATTACCCGCTGGCCACGGTGGCGCTGATGAAGGCGCTTTGGGAACTGATCCGTCGCCCGTTCTTCTGGGACAAGACCCAGCACGGCGTGTCGCAGCCTGATGTGCCGATCACAGAGCTGGATCCCGCCCCGAATCGTGCTTGAGGCGCGTCTCGAACGCCTTCGAGATATGCGCCCTCAGCGCCTCGTAGGCCGCGTCGCCGTCCCCTGCCCCAATGGCGCTCACGATGCTTTCATGCTCGGCCAGCGCGTCTTCGCCGCGGCCTTCGACGGCCAGCGACGTGGTCGCCAGAAGCGCCATCGAGCGATGCACGAGGTCCAGCTGCTGCACCAGGTAGCGGTTGTGCGACGCCAGGTGGACCTGCTTGTGGAAGCGTCGGTTGGCACGGCTCAACGCGGCCGGGTCGTTCAGCAGCGCCCGGTCTTCCTCGACCATCTGGCGCAACACCCGCACTTCTTCCTCGCTGGCGTGCTTGGCGGCCAGCCGCGCGGCCAGCCCCTCGAGCTCGGCGCGGACCGCGTAAAGCTCGGCCAGCTGGTTGTGATCCAGCGACGCCACGATCAGGCTGCGCCCGTCCCGCGTCAGCAGCGACTGGGTTTCAAGCCGCTGAAGCGCCTCTCGGATGGGTGTGCGCGACACGCCGAACCGCTCGGCCAGCTCGTTTTCGACCAGCCGATCGCCCGGCTGGTAGGTCCCGTTGTCGATTGCATCGAGGATCAGCCCATAGGCATCCTGCGGCGCCGGTTTCATGTCACATCCCCCCGTCCGTTTCACCCCGCCATAAACCACAGCGAAACACGCTTTGGTATAGGATTGCGCACGCGGTGTGCCCGCGATAGGCCGTTTCCATGTTGGACTTCGCGCATATCCGGACCTGGATCTTCGATCTGGACAACACCTTGTATCCGCCAGAGGCGAACCTGTTCGCACAGATCGAAACCCGGATGACCGACTGGGTCATGCGCGTGACGGGCGTGGACCGGGCCCGCGCCGATCACTTGCGCAGCGATTACTGGGCGCGCTACGGAACTACGCTGGCAGGATTGATGGCCGAGCATGACGTGGATCCCGCGCCCTATCTGCACGACGTCCACGACATCGATTTCGGTCATCTCGAGCGGGATGAAACGCTGGCCTCCCGCATCCACGCGCTGCCCGGCCGCCGCATCGTCTTTACCAATGGCTCGGCCCCCTACGCGCGCAACGTGCTGGCCGCGCGCGGCCTCGGGGCCGCGTTCGATGCCGTTTACGGCGTCGAACACGCGGATTTTCGCCCCAAGCCCGAGCGCGCCGCCTTCGATGCCGTGCTGGCCCGCGACGGGACCGATCCGACCAGCGCAGCCATGTTCGAGGACATGGCCCGCAACCTGATCGCGCCGCACGAGATGGGGATGCGCACCGTTCACGTGGCCCCGGCGGCCGAGCCCGCGCCGCATATCCACCACCACACCGCCGATCTGTCGGACTTTCTGTCGCGGCTGGGGAACTAGCCCCACGAGCGGCCGGTTTCCTGATCCACACCAGCGGGGAACGAAAGCCATGACCGACAGCACAGACATCTTCATTTCGGGCGCCGGGTTGGCGGGCATGATCTTGGCCGCACGGCTGGCCAAGCGCGGCTTCAGCGTGGTGATCTGCGATCCCTCCACCCCGCCCGAGAACGCGGAAGCCGAAGGCTCGGACCTGCGCTCGACCGCGTATCTGGAGCCGTCCCGGAAGGTGATGGACGATGCGGGGATCTGGGAAACGCTGGCGCCCTACGCCACTGCGCTGAAAGCGCTACAGGTCATCGACACCCATGATTGGCCCCCGCGGGAACGGACGCGCCGCACCTTCCACCCCACGGACCTGGACCTGGACAGCTTCGGCCAGAACATCCCCAACTGGCGCGCGCACCTGGCGCTGATGGAGCATTTGCAGACCCGCGACAGCGTCGATCTGCGTCTGGGCGTGGGCTATGACAGCCACGTGGCCCGCGATGACGCGGTGACGGTCACGCTGACCGATGGCAGCACGATCCGCGCGCGACTTCTGATCGGGGCCGACGGGCGAAATTCGCCCGTGCGCGACGCGGCGGGGATCGACGTGAAGACCACGCGCTACGGCCAGAAGGCCTTCGCCTTCGCCGTCGGCCATGAAAAGCCGCATCACAACATATCAACCGAGATCTACAATTCGGGCGGCGCCTTCACCACCGTGCCGCTGGCCGATCACGACGGCGCCCCGGCCTCGGCCATCGTGTGGATGAACGACGCCAGCCGGTCCCGCGAGTTGTCGGAAATGGACGAAAGCGGGTTTCGCGAGGTTCTCAACGCGCGGTCCTGCAGCATCCTGGGCGACATGCACGCGGTATCGCCGATCCGCACCTGGCCGATCATCACGCAGACGGCGAAGGCCCTGTCGGCCAAGCGCACCATCCTGATCGCCGAAGCCGCCCACGTGCTGCCGCCCATCGGCGCGCAAGGGCTGAACACGTCGATCGCCGATATCGCCGTGCTTTGCGACATGCTGGGCGACGATCCCGGCGCCGACGACACGCTGCAGCGCTATGCCAAGGATCGCGCCCGCGACATGAAACTGCGCTCGGGCGCCATCGACCTGTTCAACCGGGTCTGCCAGTCCGACAACGCGGTCGTGCAGGGGATGCGCAGCGCGGGGCTGATCGCGTTTCACGACTTCGCCCCGCTTCGCAAGCGCGTGATGCAGGCCGGGATGGGCAGCGCGGCCTAGAAGACCGCGTCCAGGACCTTTTCTAGCCGCCCGACGCTGGCATCCACGTCCTTCAGCTTGTCCAGGCCGAACAGGCCCAGCCGGAACGATTTGTAGTCGTCCCCCTCGCCCACCATCAGCGGCACGCCCGCGGCGATTTGCACGCCGTGCTCGGCGAAGGCCTTGCCGGTCTTCACGTCGTCGCGCTCCGTATAGGCGACCACCACGGCGGGGGCTGCGAAGCCGTCGGCGGCGACCGAGCGGATGCCGCGGTCACGCAGCAATCCGCGGACCTTTTCGCCCTGCTCCCACTGCGCGTCACGCAGCTTGTCAAAGCCGTAATCGCGCGTCTCGATCATCGTGTCGCGGAACCCGCGCAGCGCGTCGGTGGGCATGGTCGCGTGGTAGGCGTGGCCGCCGCCCTCGTAGGTTTCCATGATCGACAGCCACTTGCCCAGGTCGACGGCGAAGCTGTTGGACTTGCGCGATTTCACCACATCGACCGCGCGCTTGCTCATCATCACGCAGCCCGCGGCGGGTGACGCCGACCACCCCTTCTGCGGGGCCGAGATCAGGACATCCACGCCGGTGGCCTTCATGTCCACCCAGGCGCAGCCCGACGCGATGCAGTCCAGCACCATCAGCCCGCCCACATCGTGCACAGCCTTGGCCACGCGCGCGATGTAGTCGTCGGGCAGGATCATGCCAGCGCTGGTTTCCACGTGGGGCGCGAAGACGACGGCCGGGCGCTTCTCGGCGATCTTTGCCTCGACCTCTTCGATGGGTGCGGGCGCGAAGGGCGATTGCGGGTCGTTGCCCTGGCGGCGGGCGGGCATCACGATCTCGTCGTAGGGCAGATCGCCCGCCTCGAAGATCTGGGTCCAGCGGTAGGAAAACCAGCCGTTGCGGATCACCATGACCGTCTGGTCGGTGGCCAGCTGGCGCGCCACGGCTTCCATGGCGAAGGTGCCGCCGCCGGGGATCAGCGCGACCGCGTCGGCGCGATACACCTCTTTCAGCATGCCCGACAGATCGCGCATGACCTGCTGGAACGCGGCGGACATGGAGTTGAGCGAGCGGTCGGTGAAGACCACCGAGAATTCCATCAGGCCATCGGGGTCGATATCGGGCAGCAGCGCGGTCATGGGTAATCCTTTCGTTTTACCTTTGGTAACGGGACCGCGGGCGCTGGGCAAAGTCTATCTTCGTATGCCGTTCAGAGCGGCCCGGGGCGCCGTTCCTCGCTGAGCAGGACGTTCGCTTCCACATCGCCCACGCCCGGCAGGGTCATGATGCGGCGGCGCAGGACACGCTCGAAATCCGCCAGGTCGCGGGCGACCACGCGCAGACGGTAATCGTAAAGACCTAAGACATGCTCGACCGTCTGGATCTCGGGGATGGCGCCCAGCGCGCGTTCGAAATCCGGCAGGGCGACGCGGCCCCTGGTGGCCAGCTTCACGCCCAGGAACACGGTCACGCCGAAGCCCAGCTGTGCGAGGTCCAGATCCAGCCGCCGCCCCGCGAGGATCCCGGCCTCTTCCAGGCGGCGCACGCGTCTCCACGTCATCGGCTGGCTCAGACTCACCCGGTCGGCCAGGGCGCCGCTGCTGAGCGTCGCGTCCTCCTGCAGGGCTCGCAGGATCGCGCGGTCGGTGGCGTCGATGGCGGTCAAAGCGGCAACCGTTCGTCGGTTTTCAGGGTCGCAAGCTGCATCAGCGCCTCGACCTCGGCGATATGGGGCAGCGTGACGATGCGGTTGCGGTAGAGCTGGTGGTAATGGTCCAGGTCGCGCGCGATCACCGACAGGCGCACGTCGACACGGCCGAGGAACGTCTGGATTTCGACGACTTCCGGCACCTCGCGCGCGGCCTCGATGAAGTCGTCGAAGGCGCGCGGCGCGGCCTTGTCGAGCGTGAAGCGCAAGCTGACCTCGACGCTGTAGCCCAGCGCCCGCCAGTCGATCCGCGCGTGCTGACCCCGCAGCACGCCGTCGCGGCGCAGCTTGTCGAAGCGTCGCGCGGCCAGCTGGGCCGACACCCCCGCGCGGGTGGCCAGCGCCTGCGTCGTGGCGGCGGGATCGTTCTGAAGCTGCCGAAGCAGACGGCGGTCGGTGTCATCGAGCATTGGATCGAGAGTTTTTCGCAGATGAGTGAATAGAAAACCGTATAGCAGCGCGCAATCTGCGCATCCAGAACGGTTTTCGCACGTGGATTTGCCCTTATGGTGCCCGCCAGAGACATCAACCCGAAAGGACGAAGACATGCGCGTGTATTACGACCGCGATTGCGACATCAACCTGATCAAGGACAAGAAAGTGGCCATCCTGGGCTACGGCAGCCAGGGCCACGCCCACGCGCTGAACCTGCGCGATTCGGGCGCCAAGAACCTTGTGGTCGCGCTGCGCGACGGTAGCCCCAGCCGCAAGAAGGCCGAGGGCGAGGGCCTGCAGGTCATGGGCATCGAGGAAGCCGCCGCCTGGTGCGACCTGATCATGTTCACCATGCCCGATGAGCTCCAGGCCGAGACCTACCGCAAGCACGTCCACGAGCACCTGAAGGAAGGCAGCGCCATCGCCTTCGCGCACGGTCTGAACGTGCATTTCGGCCTGATCGAGCCCAAGGCGGGCGTCGACGTCATCATGATGGCACCCAAGGGCCCCGGCCACACGGTGCGCGGCGAATACACCAAGGGCGGCGGCGTGCCCTGCCTGGTCGCGGTCCATAACGACGCGTCCGGCAAGGCGATGGAGATCGGGTTGTCCTATTGCTCGGCCATCGGCGGCGGCCGCTCGGGCATCATCGAAACCAACTTCCGCCAGGAATGCGAAACCGACCTCTTCGGCGAGCAGGCGGTGCTCTGCGGCGGCCTGGTTGAGCTGATCCGCATGGGCTTCGAGACGCTGGTCGAGGCGGGCTACGAGCCCGAGATGGCCTATTTCGAGTGCCTGCACGAGGTGAAGCTGATCGTGGACCTGATCTACGAGGGCGGCATCGCCAACATGAACTACTCGATCTCGAACACCGCCGAGTACGGCGAATATGTCTCCGGTCCGCGCATCCTGCCCTACGACGAGACCAAGAAGCGCATGAAAGAGGTCCTGTCGGACATCCAGACGGGCAAGTTCGTGCGCGATTTCATGCAGGAAAACGCCGTGGGCCAGCCCATGTTCAAGGCCACCCGCCGCCTGAACGACGAGCACCAGATCGAACAGGTGGGCGAAAAGCTGCGCGGCATGATGCCGTGGATTTCCGAAGGCCGCATGGTCGACAAGGACAAGAACTGATCCATCTTCTATTCCGATCCGAAGGCCCCGGTTCACCGCCGGGGCCTTTTCCGTTTGCAAGCGAGCCTCAATGACCGACCGCCCGACCCTGGAAAACTGGCTTTCGATCCTGGCCCTCGGGCTGATCTGGGGCGGCACGTTCATGGTGGTCAGCGTGGCGCTGCGCGGCTATGGCCCGCTGACCGTGGCCGCCGCGCGCACCGGGTTGGGGGCCGTGGCGCTGATGATGCTCATGGTGGTGCTGGGGCGCAGGTTGCCGCCCTTCGGGCCGATCTGGATCTCGGGCGCGCTGATCGGCATCGCGACCTCGGCGTTGCCGTTCTTCCTGCTCAGCTGGGGCCAGCAATACGTGCCGTCGGCTTTCGCGGGGATTTCGATGGCTGCACTGCCGCTATTCGTGCTGCCGCTGGCGCACGTGTTCTCGGACGAGCCGTTGTCCGGGCGCAAGGCGGCGGGGGTCACCCTGGGCTTCATCGGCGCGCTGGTGCTGATCGGACCGGGCGTGCTGTCCATCGCGTCCGAGCGGCTGGTGGCGCTGGGTCAGCTGGCCTGTATCGGGGCCGCGCTGTCCTACGCGGTGGGCTCGATCTTGACGCGGCGCTGTCCCGAGGTGGACGCGATCACGCTGGCCACCATCACCCTTGGCGTCGGCGCGGTGATGCTCGTGCCCGCAATGCTGGTCGTGGAAGGCGTGCCGCGACCCACGGGCGGCATGCCGGACGCGGCGATCCTTTTCCTGGGCCTGATTCCCACGGCTCTGGCGTCGCTCATCCGGGTGCGAGTGGTGCAGACGGCCGGATCGGTCTTCATGACGCTGGTCAACTACCAGGTGCCGGTATGGTCGATGGTGCTGGGCGCGCTGGTGCTGGGCGAGGATCTGCCGCTCAGGTTCTTCGCGGCGCTCGCGCTGATCCTTGCCGGGCTCGCGATCAGCCAGTGGCGCTCGCTCCGGGGGATGGCCCGGGCCTAGGCGTCGCGCGCATCGGCGATCTTGGCGGCGATGCCAGACACGACCTCGTTGAGCATGTCCTCGTCCTCGCATTCTGCCATGACGCGGATCAGCGGCTCGGTCCCGGATTTGCGGATCAGCACCCGGCCCGTATCGCCCATGCGCTTTTCGGCGGCCTCGATCTCGGACTTGACGCGCGCCGTGTTCAGCGGGTCCGACCCTTCGGCATAGCTCACGTTTTCCAGCTTCTGCGGCACGCTCTGGAACTGGCGGGTCAGTTGCGAGGCACGCTTGCCGCTCGCGGCCATGATGGCAAGGAATTGTAGCCCCGCCAGCAGCCCGTCGCCGGTGGTGGCGTGGTCGGTCATCACGATATGGCCCGACTGCTCGCCGCCCAGGTTGAAGCCGCCCTTGCGCATCGCCTCGACCACGTAGCGGTCACCGACGGCGGTGCGGTGCAGCTTGAGCCCCTGCGCATCGAGATGCCGCTCGAGGCCTAGATTACTCATCACGGTGGCGACCAGCGTATTGCCCCGCAAGCGCCCCTCGCGGGCCCAGCGGGTCGCGAACAGCGCCATGACCTGATCGCCATCCGCGATCTGGCCGTTCTCGTCGATGATCATCACCCGGTCCGCATCGCCATCCAGGCAGATGCCCAGATCGGCGCCCGCTTCGATGACGCGGGCGGCGGCGGCCTGCGGTTTCGTCGATCCGCAGCCTTCGTTGATGTTGCGCCCGTCCGGCGCATTGCCCATGGCGATGACCTCTGCCCCGAGCTCCCACAGGACTTCGGGCGCGACACGGTGGGCCGCGCCGTTGGCGCAGTCGATCACCACCTTCACCCCATCGAGCGTGGCCCCCGTCGGCAGCGACGCCTTCACCCGTTCGGCATAGCGGAAGCGGCCGTCGTCGATCCGCTTGGCGCGCCCGATATTGGCGGGCCGGGCCGGGGTCACGCCTTCTTCGACCATGCGCTCGATCTCGGCCTCGGCCTCGTCGCTCAGCTTGTAGCCGTTCGGACCGAAGAACTTTATGCCGTTGTCCTGATGCGCGTTGTGCGACGCCGAGATCATGACCCCCGCATCCGCCCGCATGGATGGCGTCAGCATCCCGACGGCAGGGGTCGGCACGGGGCCCAGCAGCAGCACGTTCATGCCAACGCTGGTGAAGCCCGCGGTCATCGCGGTTTCGAACATGTAGCCCGACAGGCGCGTGTCCTTGCCGATGACCACGCGGTGCGCGGCCAGCCCTTCGCGGCGGAAGTAGCGGCCCGCCGCAGCACCCAGCCGCATCGCCAGGTCGGCGGTCATGGGATAGGTGTTGGCGGTGCCGCGCACGCCGTCGGTGCCAAACAGGGATCGGGTCATGGGTCTACCTCGGTGCTGGCCTGCCACAGGGTCAGGGCCTGTCTGGTGGGCGCTATATCATGGACCCGGCTGATCTGGACCCCTTGCGCGATGCCCGCAAGCGCCACGGCGATCGAGCCCGGCATCCGCGCCCGCGCGTCGTCGGTATCGCTCAGCGTGCCGATGAACCGCTTGCGCGACGCGCCCAGCAGGATCGGGCATCCCAGGTCGTGAAACAGCGCCAGGTTTCGGATCAGCGCAAGGTTATGCTGAAGGGTCTTACCAAATCCTATACCGGGATCGACCACGATCCGGTCGCGCCGGATGCCCGCCGCCTCGGCACGGGCGATGCGCTCGGCGAGGGCGTCGAAGACGTCCAGGACCACGTCGTCATAGTGCGGCGCATCCTGCATGGTCTCGGGCGCGCCCTGGGCATGCATCAGGCAGATCGGCAGCCCGCTATCGGCCGCGGTCGGGGCCATGTCCGGATCGAAGCCCAGCGCCGAGACGTCGTTGAGCATGGTCGCTCCCGCGCCGATGGCCGCCCGCGCGACGCTGGCCTTCCGGGTATCGATCGAGATCGCCCCGTCCCAGTCGGCCCGCGCGGCACGGATCGCGGGCAGAACCCGGGCGATTTCGGCGTCGGCGTCGACCTCGTCCGCGCCGGGTCGGGTGCTTTCGCCGCCCACGTCCAGGATATCCGCGCCCGCCGCGATCAGCGCGCGCGCGGCGCGGGCCGCCGCATCGGGACTGTCGAAGCGCCCGCCATCCGAAAAGCTGTCGGGCGTCGCGTTCAGGATCGCCATCAGCCGCGGCGCGTCCATGGACAGCCCCGCGACATCCGCGCGCGGTCGGCTGAGCCGGTTCAGGGTGTCGAGCGGCATGTCGTCAACGGCCACCACATGGGGCGCGGCTTTGCGGTCCAGTCGCAGCGCGTGGGTGAACCACGTCCAGCCCCCCGCCAGCGGCACGGCGCCCTCGGGCCGCCAAGGCCCGGTCTGGGCAAGCGGTCGGTAATAGCTCATGGCAGCGTGGTCTGGTCCAGATCGATGCCGGTCGCGCCCTCCGGCGCCGTGGCGCCGATGAACAGGATTTCGCGGGCGTGCATGACCTGGGCGAACCACAGGCACAACGCGGCGGCGTCGCGCGGCCCGGCGGCGGGCGGGGCGACGGCATCGAGCACCATTTTCGGCGGCGCCCAGACGGTCAGCTGGCCGTGCCGCATGGCCCAATCAAGCTCGGTCCGGGTTTCGACCACCACGCAGCGCGGATCGCGCCCCGCCAGGACCCAGCCGTTCTGCTCGGTCGCCAACAGGTCGATGCGGCGCTGCGCCAGGGGAGCCGCGCTGCGCGGCGCGGGGCGGTCGGCGGGGCCGACACACAGGATCGCGGGCGCACACGCCGCGACCTGGTCGATCCAGCCGGTCAGGTTGTCGGACGCGATGGCCTCGTTGCTCAGGAAGACGACCAGCGGCCGTGGCGCGTCGAGCTCTTCGGCCAGCCGCGGCTCGGACGGTGCCGACCGCACGATTTCGACCCCCAGCGCACCGGGCCCACGGTCCAGCTTCTCGATCCGCACGAAACAGCGCAGCGCCAGCGGTTCGGTCAGGATGCGCTCGGCGATGCGTTCGGCCAGGGTTTCCAGCAGGTTCAGCCGCTCGGCGCTGAGCTCCGCGGCGATCGCTTCGGTGATGCGGTCATAGGACAGGATGCGGTCCACGTCGTCGCCCAGGTCGGCGGCATGGGGGCGCACTTCGACCACCACGTTGAAACAGACCCGCTGGGTCGTGCCGCGTTCGGGCTGGTAGGCCCCGATCTCAACCTCGACGATATGGTCGCGCAGGGAAATGCGGTCATGCGGACGATCCGGCCCGGTCGCGACGGCGCGCGCTTCGGGATGCGCGAAGGCGAGTTTCAGATCGCTAGGCATGAAAAGGGCCGCCCCCCAGGTCAGGTGCGGCCCCGATAGCGGTTTCGGTCGAGCGTGAAAAGCCCCGTGATCCTTAGCCTTGGGCGTAGAAGTGATGCGCGCCGATGGTGGTCGTGCGGTCGAAGACCTTGGCCCAGCGGGGATTCACCGCCTTGGTGTGGTAGAACTCGGCCCCGTCGGTCAACGCACGGGGGGCGCCGTCCAGCATCAGCTTCGCGATCTTGCCGACGTCGCGATAGGACGCCGCGTCGCGCACCACGTCCGACAATCCATCGCAGGTATAGGTGAATTGGCACTGGTACTTGCGGCCCGTACCCTGGTTCACCACGCCGCACACGGTGTCGGGGAACTGTGCGCTGTCGACGCGGTTCAGGATGACCTCGGCCACCGCGAACTGCCCCTTGGGGGTTTCGCCGCGGGCTTCGAAATACAACGCCTCGGCCAGGCAGGCCCATTGCTTGTCGCCCTTGGCGCTGGGCTGGCGAGCCAGGAATTCAGCGGTATATTCGATCTGGTCCGGTGCGGTCGCGGGGGCGGTCGTCCGGCTACCGAAGATACGCGACAGGATCGACACGCGCTCCTGTCCGACCTCGGGCGCGTCGGCGCCCAGAAGGCTGGTCAGCTTGGCGCCCAGCGCGGCGGGCGCTTCCGACTTGGTCGAAATCACCGTCTCGGCTTGGGCGGCCTGTCCAGCGGTCAGGCAAGTCGTGACGCAAAGTGCGAGCGTCCGGAGTTTCTTGACAAGCATGTCGTGTCCCTGTTTCTGCACGGCCGCATGAACTCAAGTCCCCACTCGTCAAAACGGCCGCATATGTCAGTGAATGCTGGCGTTATAGCTAATGCTGCGGTGCAGCAACACCCGACATTCTGTCGCACTCGGCGCAGGCGGAAAGCTGCCTAGCGGATCGGGGGTGCAGATCCCAGGTCTTCGCCTTCGCGGATCGCCAGATGCGCCGCGGCCATCCGGGCGACGGGCACGCGGAACGGCGAACACGACACGTAATCGAAGCCCAGGCGTCGGCAAAAGGCGATCGAGTCCGGATCGCCCCCGTGTTCGCCGCAAAGCGACAGGGTCATGGACGGTCGCGCCGCCCGCCCGCGGGCGGCACCGATTTCAAGCAGCTCGCCCACACCATCTGTGTCGAGTTGCAAGAACGGGTCGTCCGGGAACACCCCCTGCCCCACATAGGCCGACATGAACCGGCCCGCATCGTCGCGCGACAGCCCGTAGGTCATCTGCGTCAGGTCGTTGGTGCCGAAGCTCAGGAAGGTGGCGCAATCCGCGATCTCGCCCGCGCGCAGCGCCGCGCGCGGGGTTTCGACCATCACGCCCAGGGCGTAGTCCACGCTCTGGCCCGTCTCGACCTCGATCGCGTCGGCGACGGCGGCGATGCGCGCACGCACGATCTCGACCTCGCGCTTGGCCGATACGAGCGGGATCATGATCTCGGGCGCGACACGGGGCTCGGTGGCCAGCGCGGCCTCGAATATGGCGCGGGCCTGCATCTCGTAGATCTCGGGCACGGCGATGCCCAGCCGCACGCCGCGCATCCCCAGCATCGGGTTGACCTCGGTCAGGGACTGCACCCGCTCGGTCACGGCGCTGAGCGGCAGATCCAGCGCGGCGGCAAGCGACAGCATCCCCGCGCGGTCGGTCGGCAGGAACTCGTGCAGGGGCGGGTCGAGCAGCCGGATGCAGACCGGACGCCCCGCCATGATCGTGAACAGTTCCTTGAAATCGGCGCGTTGGACGGGAAGCAGTTGTTCCAGGGCGGCGCGCCGGTCCTCGGGCCGGGCGGCGAAGATCATCTCGCGCATGACCGTCAACCGCCCTTCTTCGAAGAACATGTGCTCGGTGCGGCACAGCCCGATGCCGTCGGCCTGGAAGCGATCGGCGACCCGCGCCTCGGCGGGGGTGTCGCAATTGGCGCGGATGGAGATGTCGCGCTGCTCGTCGGCCCAGTTCAGCAGGGTGCGGAAGGCCGGGTCCATCGCCGGTTCCAGAAGGGGTGCGGCGCCGCGGATGATACGGCCCGCCGAGCCGTCCAGCGTGACCAAGTCGCCCGCCTTCAACTGGGTGCCGTCGTCGGCGGTCAGGGTCTTCTCGCGCAGGTCGATATGCAGGGTGTTCGCACCCACCACGCAAGGCAGGCCAAGCCCGCGCGCGATAACCGCGGCGTGGCTGGTGGCCCCGCCGCGCTGGGTCAGGATCCCGACCGAGGCGTGCATTCCCAGCACATCGCCCGGCGTCGTCTCGCGGCGGACGAGCACGCACCGTTCCTCGCGCGCGGCGGCGGATTGGGCGTCGGCCGCGGTGAAGACCAGCCGCCCTGTCGCAGCACCAGGGGACGCGGCGATGCCCTTGCCGAACACTTCGAAGGTGCCTTCTGGATCGACCTGGGGGTGCAGCACGTCCAGAAGCGTGCGCGGCGCGATGCGCAACACGGCTTCGGCCTCGGGGATGATGCCGTCGGTGGCCAGCGCGACGGCGATGCGCAGCGCGGCGCGGGCGCTGCGCTTAACGCGCAGAGCGTCCAGGATGTGCAGCGTTCCGTGCGAGACGGTGAATTCGATCTGCATTTCCTCGCGCAGACGCTGGCGGCAGATCGCCCCGTGATCTTGCAGCGCCTCGAAAATCTCGGGCGCGCGCTCTTCCAGGGACGGGCCGCGCTTGTCGCGGGTCAGATAAAGGGCGGGCACGTCCTTCAAAAGCGCCTCGCGGCCCTGGGACTGGTTCAAGTAGCGTCCGGTGATCTGCGGCTGGCCCTCGGCCGAGTTGACGAACTGGATGACGCCCGAGCCGGACTCGCCCCGCTCGGGATCGCCCACGCCCATGACCATCTGCTGCACCACAAGGCCAAGCCCGGCATCGGCGGGGGCGCCGCGCGCTTCGCGCAGCAGCCGCGCTGTGGTTCCGTCCCAGGCGCGCGCCATGGATTTCAGCACGTCGGCCAGTTGCAGCGCCGGATCCTGGGGGAAGGGCTCGTCCAGAGCCGCCTCATAGGCTTTCTGCAGCGCCCGGATCGTGGTCTGGCCGTCGAAGATATGCGGGTCCAGCCGCGAGATCTGCAGCGCGTAGGCCTGGATGAAACGGGCGTAGATCGCGTCCGCCGCCTGCACGCCGATGCTGCGCTGCAGCAGGTCGTGGGTGCGGTCGGTCATGCCGATATTCAGCAGGGTCGATGGACCGCCCCAGTCCGGCTGCGCCGTCGACGGGCGCACCGACACCAGCGGCATCTCAGGATCCATGGCGGCCAGAATGCCCGCGCAGTCAAGGCGTTCGCCCGCGCCCACGGACGCGACGGTGTCGAAATTCAGCGCCAGCGTCCGCGGCACCGGCAGGCCCAGCCGGACCAGCCGTTGCAGGCATTTCGCGCGGCCCCCATGGACGGGCACACGGATATTGGCGGTGGGGGTGATCTCGGTCACGCCCGGAAAGGGGTGGTTATGCTGCACTGCGGCGCTCCTGTCCGGGCAACCCTAGTGAACTGCGTGCCGCCAATCAAGTTCGCGCCAACCGGCGCACCGGCATGGGGTGTCCCGCGCTACCCGTCCACCCGGGTCAGATCGGCCACGTCGAGACACAGCTGACGGATGCGATTGAGCAGGTTCAGACGGTTGCGGCGGACGATCTGCACGTCGCTATTGACCTGCACCGCCTCGAAGAACGCGTCGATCGGCGCGCGCAGCTTCGCCAGTGCGGCCATGGCGGCGCCGAAATCCTCGGCCTGCATGGCGGCATCTATGTTCGGACCCTCGGCATCGAGCGCGGCGAACAGCGCGCGTTCCTCGTCCGAATCCGCGTATTTCACGTCCGCGCCGTAACTGTATTCGACGCCGTCCTTTTCCTCGGCCTGGGCCAGGATGTTGTTGGCGCGCTTGAAGCCCTGCAACAGGTTCTCGCCGTCGTCCGTCTTCAGGAAATCCGACAGCGCACGTGCGCGCTTGACCAGAAGCGTCAGGTCGTCGTTGCCGGGCATCGCAAGACAGGCGTCGATGACGTCGTGGCGGATGCCCTCGTCGCGCAGGTGGACCTTCAGGCGGTCGTGGAGGAAGGCGAGGAGGTCCGGTCCGTAGACATCGAAGTTCGGACCTGAAATGCCGTCCTCGTTCTCGGCGATCAACATGTCTGCTTTCGAGAAGATACGATCTTCGAGAAGCTTTATTCGTATGTCGTTCACGAGCAGCAGCCGGATCACCCCCAGCGCGGCGCGGCGCAAGGCGAACGGGTCCTTCGAGCCGGTCGGCTTCTCGTCGATGGCCCAGAAGCCCGTCAGCTTGTCGATCTTCTCGGCCAGCGACACGGCGACCGAGACGGGCGCGGTGGGCACGGTGTCCGAGGGGCCAAGCGGCGCGTAATGCTCGGCCACGGCGTCGGCCACTTCCGCGGGAAACCCGGCTTCCAGCGCGTAGTAACGGCCCATGATCCCCTGCAACTCGGGGAACTCGTAAACCATTTCCGAGGTCAGGTCGGCCTTGGCCAGCCGCGCGGCCTGTTCGGCGGCGTCCGGGTCGGCGCCGACGGCAGGGGCCAGCTCGCGGGCCAGTGCCGCGATGCGCGCGACCCGCTCGGCCTCCGAGCCCAGCTTGGCGTGGAAGGTGACGCTGGCCAGGTTCTCGATCCAGGGCTGCATCTTCGCATCACGCGCCACACGCAGGTCGTTTTCCCAGAAGAAGGCGCCATCGGCCAGGCGGGCGGACAGGACGCGCTGGTTGCCCGCAAGGATCGTGGCACCGTGATCGGCCGTCTCGCGGTTGGCGACCGTCACGAATTGGACGATCTGCCCGGTTTTCGGGTCGCGGACCGAAAAGAACTTCTGGTGTTCGCGCATCGAGGTCTGAAGCACCTCGGGCGGAAGCCCCAGATACGCGTCGTTGATCCGGCCCATCAGCGTCACGGGCCATTCGACCAGCCCCGCGACCTCCTGCAAAAGGCCCGCGTCTTCCACCACTTCGAGCCCGTTGGCGAAGGCCGCGTTGGTGGCGTCGTGCCAGATCGCGTCGGCCCGCTCGACCGGATCCAGGATTACGCGGGCGCGCTTCAGCTTGGCCACGTAATCGTCGAAGCCCGTCACGCGGATCTCGCCCGGGGCCATGAAACGGTGGCCTTCGGTGATGTCGGCGGCGACGATGCCATCGACCGTCAGCGGCACGATCTCGGCGCCGTCCTCGCGCGTCAGGATGCACAGGATCCGGTGCAGCGGCCGCACCCAGCGCAGGCCGCCCGCGCCCCAGCGCATGGATTTGGGCCAGGGGAAATCGCGGATGGTCGCTTCCAGGACTTCGGCCACGATATCGGCGGCGGCGCGGCCGGGCCGCTTGATCGTGGCGTAATAGACCTGGCCCTTCTTGTCGTCGCGGATCTCCAGGTCGTCGCGGCTCACGCCCGCCCCGCGCAGGAAGCCGTCGACCGCCTGGTCGGGCGCACCGACCTTGGGGCCCTTGCGCTCTTCGACGGTGTCCGGCGAGCGGTCCAGCAGACCCTCGAGCGCCAGGGTAAGGCGGCGCGGCGTAGCGAAGGCGCCCGCATGCGCATAGGTCAGCCCGGACTCGACCAGCCCGTCGGTGACAAGCCGTTGCAGATCCTCGGACGCGCGTTTCTGCATCCGGGCGGGGATCTCTTCGGAAAACAGCTCGATCAGCAGGTCGGGCATCACTCAAACTCCTCGCGCGGGGGGCAGGCTTCGCCGACGGGGGTGCCGTCATAGGCCTTTTCGCCGCAATTGTTCAGCTGGTGCCAGATGAAGCCGCGCCCGTCGTCCAGGATGGCGACGATCCGGTCGGCGCCGTAGGCCACGTTCTTTTGCGACAGAAACGTGGCGCCGCGGCCATCGGCCAGCGCCGCGCCGATGGCATCGGCATCAAAACAATCGAACCAGCGGGGCGCGTTCAGCGGTTGCGCGTCCACCGGCGTGAACGTGGCGCGCGCCTCGGACGGGGTCAGGTCGGTGGTGAAGCAGGCCCGGAAGCGGATGGGCGACGAATTGGCGTCGATGGCTTTGATGTCGCGCGCGTCGATCCGGCGCGGCGCACCATCGCCCTGCGGGATCAGCGCCACTTCGGACGCTTCCAGCGTCACCTCGTCGTAATAGTGATAGACCTGCAGGTAATAGACCGAGATCGCCACCACGATCCCGGTCAGCACGATCGCAGCGGTCATGATCTTGCCGATCATGCCGCGCGGCCGCCCGCGCCCGTCCGCAGAAACGCGTCGGCGCACATCTTGGTCAGCGCCCGGACCCGACCGATGAACGCCTGCCGTTCGGTTACCGAAATCACGCCCCGCGCGTCCAGAAGGTTGAAGACATGGCTGGCCTTGATCGCCTGGTCATAGGCCGGCTGCGCCATGACGATGTGGCGACCGGTCTTGGGGTCGGTGTCGGGCTGGTCGAGGATGCGGGCGCATTCGGCCTCGGCATCCTGGAAATGCTGCAGCAGCGTGGCCGTGTCCGCGGTGTCGAAGTTCCAGCGGGCGTATTGCGCCTCGGCCTCGCGGAAGACGTCGCCGTAGGTCAGCGGGATCGGCGCATCGGGCGGGTTGAAGGGCATGGCGTTGCCATCATCGAAGCCCAGCACGTACATGGCCAGCCGTTCCAGCCCGTAGGTCAGCTCGCCCGACACCGGGTGGCAATCGTGGCCGCCAACCTGCTGGAAGTAGGTGAATTGCGACACTTCCATGCCGTCGCACCAGACCTCCCACCCAAGACCCCAGGCGCCCAGCGTCGGGCTTTCCCAATCGTCCTCGACGAAGCGGATGTCGTGCAGCTCGGCGTTGATGCCGATGGCTTCGAGCGAGCCGAGGTAGAGCTCTTGCAGATCGGGGGGCGACGGTTTGATGATGACCTGGAACTGGTAGTAGTGCTGCCAGCGGTTGGGGCTGTCGCCATAGCGCCCATCGGTGGGTCGGCGGGACGGCTGCACATAGGCGGCCGACCAGGGCGTCGGGCCCAGCGCGCGCAGGGTCGTGGCGGGATGGAAAGTGCCCGCGCCGACCTCCATGTCGTAGGGTTGCAGCACCGCGCAGCCCGCATCCGCCCAGTACTTTTGCAGGGCCAGAATGATATCCTGGAAACAGCGCGGTTGGGCCATGGTCTGACGTCCTGTCGGATGCGCGGAGAGATGCGCGCCTTGCATAGGCAGAAGGGCAACAAGGGTCAATCGCAAGGGCCGGTAACGGTTCGTTTTCTTGACCTTTTCGCTTCTATCGGTGTGTCTAGCGCGCGAACGCTCTTGGTATCGGGCTTAAACGGACTTTGGATTGACGATGACAGCTTTTTTCCGCGCCACGCTGATGGCCCTGACCCTGATCGCAGCGCTTCCGGCCCTGGCGCAGACCGCGGATCGCTATATCCAGATCGAGGCGCAGTCGGGCGTGAACGCCGCGTTGCGCGCGGCCCAGCGCTATGACGCGCGGCTCGACCGGGTCGAAGGCTACCGGCTGGGTGCGACGAATTGGTACGCCATCGTGCTGGGCCCGTTCACCGAGCAGCAGGCCAACCAGGTGCGGCGCGATTTGCGCTCGCGACGCGCCATCCCGGGCGATTCCTTCCTGACCGATGGCGGCTCGTTCCGGCAGAAGTTCTGGCCGGACGAGACGGCGACCGTGCCGAACGCGTTGCCGGAACCGGTGGAGACGGCGACCTTGCGCGAAGTCACCCCCGAAACCACGCCCGCCCCAGAAGAGGCGCCCGCGAACCTGCTCCCCGCGCCGCCGGCCCAGCCGGGCGAGACGCGCGACCAGGCCTTGCGCTCCGAACGCGATCTGGACCGCGACGCCCGTCGCGACCTGCAGGTCGCGCTGCGTTGGGCGGGATATTACGACGCCGCCATCGACGGCGCCTTCGGGCGCGGCACACGGGGTGCAATGGCCGACTGGCAGGCGGCGCGCGGCTTCGAGTCCACGGGCGTTTTGACGACCCTGCAACGCGTGGCGCTGATCCGCGAATACAACTCGGTTCTGGACGGTCTGGGCTTGCAACGGGTGACCGACGATGTGGCCGGAATCACGGTCATGATGCCGACGGCGCTGGTGGATTTCGAAACCTACGAGCCGCCCTTCGTCCACTACGCACCCACCGATCCCGACGGGATCCACAAGGTGCTGCTGATCAGCCAGCGCGGCGATCGGGCCAATCTTTACGGCCTGTTCGACATCATGCAGACGCTGGAAATCGTCCCGCCCGAGGGCCCGCGCGAAAAGCGCGATCGGGGCTTCACGCTGGTGGGCGAGGGCAAGGACTTCATCTCGCAGACCGAAGCGCGGCTGCGCGACGGGCACGTGAAGGGCTTCACGCTGATCTGGCCCACCGGCGACGAAGCGCGGCGCAAACGCGTGATCGAGGAAATGATCGCCAGCTTCGACGCCAATCCCGACGTGGTGATGGACGACATGGTGGGCGAGCCCAGCGAAGACCAGAGCATCGATCTGTTGGCGGGCCTGCAGATCCGGCGCCCCGAAACGGTGCGCTCGGGCTTCTACGTCTCGCGCCGGGGACAGGTCCTGACAAGCGCCGACGCGGCGCAATCGTGCCAGCGCATCACCCTGAACAACGACGTGGACGCGCGCGTGATCGCGGTCGACGCCGCCGCGGGCCTGGCCCTGCTGGAACCCACGCAGCCGCTGGCGCCGCGCGCCCATGCGGCGTTCCAGGCGGCCGTTCCGCGCCTGAAATCGCAGGCGATCCTGGCCGGGTTCAGCTTCGACGGCGCGCTCGGGGCGCCATCGCTGAGCTATGGCGAACTGGCCGACATGCGCGGGCTCAACGGCGAGGAATCGGTGAAGCGATTCGCCCTTGCCGCGCAGCCCAGCGATGCGGGCGGGCCGGTTCTGGACAGCACCGGCGCGGTGCTGGGCATGTTGCTTCCCGGGCCGGTCGAAAGCGGCCGCGTCCTGCCCGAAGGCGTGGCCTTCGCCGCGGATGTCGAGACGATCGACGCGTTCCTCGGCGCCAACGGCATCGATGCGCCCGCGGCGCGGGGCAATGCGCGGCTGGCCCGCCGCGCGCTCGAAGATCGGGCGACGGACATGACGGTGCTGGTGGGCTGCTGGAAATAGCCTGTCCCGGCCAGGCGGGCCGTCTAACGCAGGATCGTCCGCATCAGCGGGCTTTCCGCGTCCTTCAGGCCGTCGATCACGTCGAAATGATGCCGCCCGGCGTCGATCTCGCAAGGCACGCCCCACGCGCTCGCTAACCATTGCGCCTGGTCCAGGAAGGCAGGTCGTTCGTCGCCGCCGACCCAGACGGTCACGGGCACGTCGAGCGCGCGGGCCTGTAGCGCCGGGCTTTCGGCCACGGCTTCGCGGTGGGTCAGGTGCAAATCTTCGTTCATCGCCGTTTCCATCAGCGGACGCAGATCCGTCAGCGGCGAGATCGGCACGCAACGCTCGATCCGCGCGGCCAGGGCGTCTGGCAACAACGCGTCGGCACACAGCATCCGCGCCGCCAGGTGTCCGCCCGCCGAGTGGCCCGTCAGCCGGATCGGCCCCGCCACCGCATCGGCAATCAGTCCGAGCGCCGTCACGATCTCGCGCGTCATGGTCGAAATGCGCGCCTCGGGGGCCAGGGTGTAGCCCGGCATCGCCACGGCCCACCCCGCGTCCAGCGCGCCCCCGGCGAAGGCCGACCAGTCCGACGGCTCGAAGCTGCGCCAATAGCCGCCATGGACGAAGACGACCGTACCACGCGGCGCGCTTTCGGGCAGGAACAGATCGAGCGTCTGACGCGCGCCGTCGCCGTAGTGAAAGCCCGACACCGCCCGCTTGCCCAGCGCCTTGCGGAAGGCGCTCGCCTCCGCCCGCCAGCGGGGCGGAAAGTTTTCCGCGTCCGGTATATGGTCGCGATTGTTGTAGGCGTCATCCAGCGCCGTGATCAGTTCCTGTGTCATTTCACAAGTCTGACCCTATCGACGCAGAAATACACGCAAAAAGTTAACGCCGCACCCCGGCAGGGATGCGGCGCGTCACTCAGCTTGTCGGCGAGCGATCAGGCGTCGTGCTGCTCGACCGCTTTCCCATTGACGGTGTCGCCCTTGGCGATCTCGATGCGGCGGGGCTTCAGAGCCTCGGGAACTTCGCGCTGCAGCGCGATGTTCAGCATGCCGTTCACGTGGGTCGCGCCCGTGACGCGGACATGGTCGGCCAGCGCGAAGCGACGCTCGAAGGCGCGCGTGGCGATGCCGCGGTGCAGGAAGGTGCGGCCAGAATCGTCGTCGGACTTCTTGGCGGTGACGATCAGCGCGTTTTCACGCTGCTCGACGCTCAGCTCGTCCTCGGTGAAACCGGCAACCGCGATCTGGATCTGCCAGGCATCGTCGGCGGTCTTTTCGATGTTGTAAGGGGGGTAGGTCTGCGCACCGGACGTGTCGGACATGACACGGTTCATGAGGTCGGCCATCTGGTCGAAGCCGACAGTGGCGCGGTGCAGCGGAGCAAGGTCGAAATTACG
This sequence comes from Palleronia pontilimi, assembly GCF_016412875.1. GTDB lineage: Bacteria > Pseudomonadota > Alphaproteobacteria > Rhodobacterales > Rhodobacteraceae > Palleronia > Palleronia pontilimi. The sequence continues at coordinate 42,776 of NZ_JAEKPD010000005.1, forward strand.
CATGGGGGTCATCCTTTTCATAAGCGATAACAGTCATCTGCCCGCTCGTGCGTCCGAGCCGGGCGTCGGTTCACCGGACCCGTCTGGCATCCGGTGACGCATATGTGGGAAGACGTTTTTGCCCCTTCAAGACCCCCGGATGGGGAAAAATTCCGGTCTCAGGGCCGCAGGAATTTGGCCGAGCCCATGGCGCGCGCTTCGCTCTGGCCCATCCGCACGACCTTGGGTGTCTTGCGGTGGAACACGCCGTCGCCCTGCGCGTCGAGCAGCGCGAGCAACTCGGCCACGGGCTGCTTCAGATCGGTGCCGATGGACACTTTCTGATCGGCGACCTCGGCCTTGGCGCTGACGACCGATACCAGGTGCGGCACGTTGTCGGCATCGAAGGTCAGGATCGGCGCGCCCGACGCCCCGAAATCCACGTTGCAACTGGTGATCAGCGCGCCGTCCTGCGCGTTCAGCACGTGGCAGACCTCTTGCAGGTCGGGCCGTTCGGACCGGTCGAACTGGTAGGACACGACGCCGACCTCGGTCCCCATGCGGACCGCGCCGTTCATGTCGATGGCCGCCACTTGTTCGGCGGCGATGGCGTGATCGAGCTCGATCAGCGCCAGGTCGACCGCCAGGTCGCCCAGCCCGGTCTTCCCGTGGTGATACCGGGGGTGCACGATCACGCGCCGCACGGCGCGGTGCGCCTCGGCCCGGCCGTCACGCAGACCGGCCAGGAAAACGATCTCGGCGGGGCTGTGCCGCCCGCCGGTGCGCACATCGAACAGGCAGTGACCGGCCGTCAGCACGAGCTTCGGCGCGATCAGGGTCGCGGTGCAGAACTTCCCGTTGGCGAATTCCAGCTTGCCGATGGCCGAGAACGCCTGGCTGCCGTCGCGGCTGGCGAGGGTGCGGATCACGTCTGCGTCGATGGCGACGGCCGGGCCCGCGAAGACGCTCGCGGCAAGGGCCGCGGCGGGCAACAGGACGCGTCTGAGAAACGGGCGCATGGGCGGACTCCTCGCTGATGTCGAGGCAAGCGATAGCAGCCCGGCGCGGCGCGTTTATGTCGGGACTTCAGCCGTTGCGGGGCAAAGCGGCCACGGTTTCGCCCAATTTCGCCGGTCGCGGACCACCCATTGCCCAATCCAGCAGCTCGACCGTATGCACGACCGGCACCTCCGCCCCGCCCGCCAGCTGCATCATGCAGCCGATATTGCCCGCGGCGATGACTTGCGGCGCCTTCGCATGCAGCGTCTTCAGCTTGCGCGCCTTCAGCTCGCGCGAGATCTCGGGCTGCATCAGGTTGTAGGTGCCCGCCGAGCCGCAGCACAGGTGGCTGTCGGCGGGCTCGACCACCTCGAAACCGGCCCGCTTCAACAAGGTCTTCGGGTGCGACTTGATCTGCTGGCCGTGCTGCAGCGAACAGGCGGCGTGATAGGCGACGCGGATCGGCCCCTGCCCCGCCGGTCCCGGCGACACCGCGTCGATGCCCGCGATGTCCATGCGCGCCTCGTTCAGCGGCAGGGGCGCATCGCCGGGCAGCAGCTTCATCAGCACCTCGCTCACATCCATCGCCTTTTCGCTGATCTCGGCGGCATCCTGGGACACCGGATCGTTGCGCAGCATGTGGCCGTAATCCTTCACCGTCGTCCCGCAGCCCGAGGTGTTGATGACCACCGCGTCCAGCCCGCCCTGGTCCTTCACCGCCATCCACGCGGCGATGTTGCGCTTGGCCGCGGCATGGCTGTCCTGCTCGCGCCCCATGTGGTGGACCAGCGCGCCGCAGCAGCCCATGTCCTTCGCCACGACCACCTCGGCCCCCAGCCGGGTCAGCAGCCGGATGGTCGCGTCGTTGATGTCGGTGTCCAGCGCCCGCTGCGCGCAGCCGGTCAGAAGCGCGACGCGCATCTTCGTCTCGCCTTGCGCGCCGAAGGTCTGCGGATCGTCGTTGCGGCTGACCGGCGGTATCCACTTCGGTGCCATCTCGAGCATCGCGCGCAGCCGAACGTCCGGCATCCAGCGGGCGAAGGGGCGGCCCAGCTTCGCGCCCATCAGCGCCAGCCGGAACCGGCCCGGATAGGGCAGCACCGCCGCCAGCAGCCAGCGCAGCGCCCGGTCGCGCCAGGGGCGCTTGTAGGTCGCCTCGATATGGGCGCGGGCGTGGTCCACCAGGTGCATGTAATGCACGCCCGAGGGGCACGTGGTCATGCAGGCCAGGCACGACAGGCAGCGGTCGATATGCTTGACCGTCTTCTCGTCCGCCGGGCGCCCCTGCTCGAGCATGTCCTTGATCAGGTAGATCCGCCCGCGCGGGGAATCGAGCTCATCGCCCAGCACCTGGTAAGTCGGACAGGTCGCCGTGCAGAAGCCGCAATGCACGCAGGCGCGCAGGATCTCGTTGCTGCGCGCGGTGGCGGGATCGGCCAGCTGTTCGGGGGTGAATGTGGTTTGCATGTCGGTGCTTTCGGATCAGCCCATCAGGCCGGGATTCAGGATGCCGCGCGGATCGAACTTCGCGCGCAATCCGTCGCTGATCGCCGCGACGGGTGCGGGCGCGGGGTGGAACGTGCCGAAGCGCGCGCGGGCCGTGTCGGATGCGCGGACCAGGGTAGCGTGACCGGGAATCTCGCTTAGCGCCGCGCGCACATCGAAGGTTTCGTCCAGCTCGGCCCAGATCAGACCGCCCGCCCAGTCCATCAGCAGCTTGCCATCCGGCAGCGCCGCCGCCACGCGCGGCCCGTCCGAGGGCTTGACCGAAATCCGCCAGAGCGCGCCCGAGCCGCCCCCGAACATTTCCGCATCGCGCACCCAGCGCCAGCCCGGATCGGTGCCACCCTCGCGCCCCGCCATTTCGTCGATCCGTGCGTCGCCAAAGGGTTCCAGCAGTGCGCGCAGCTTCTGGGACCGGTAGGCGACAGATGCCTCGAACCCTTCGAGCCGCAGCATGGTCACAGGCGCGCCATCCGGCCCCACGGGCACATGCGCCGCACCCGACACCTCATAGGGCGAGCCCAGCGCCGCGGCCATGGCGGCGACGGCGCGCTCGGGCGACAGACCGTCAAGACGCAGGCTGACCGTGGTCTCGATCCCCGGCAGGACCTTGAAGCTGACCTCGCTCAACACGCCCAGGGTGCCATGGGAACCGGCCATCAGTTTCACGAGGTCGTAGCCGGTGACGTTCTTCATCACCCGCCCGCCATTCTTGACGATCGTGCCGGTCCCATCCACGAAGCGCACACCGATCAGGCTGTCGCGGCAGGCCCCCGCCACGATCCGGCGCGGGCCGCTGGCATTGACCGCCACCGCGCCGCCGATCGTTGGCGTTCCCTCGGTGCCAAGGATTGCGCGGTGATCCATAGGCTCGAAGGGAAGGCGCTGGTTCTCGGCCGCAAGCGCTGCCTCGATATCGGCCAGCGGCGTGCCCGCCCGCGCCACCAACGTCAGCGCGCCCGGCTCGTAAAGCGTGATGCCCGAAAGCCCCGCGACCGACAGGGTGTCACCTTCCACGGGCGCATACGTCCGCGTGCCGCCACCTTGCACGCGAAGTGGTCCGGCGGCCCCCGCCACGGCCTCTGCAAGTTCGTGCTCGTCCGTGGGCGTCAAGGCCCCGTTCTGTTCCATCACTGGTCTCCAAATACCTCGGGGGAGTCCGCAGAGCGGACGGGGGCAGCGCCCCCTACTCCGCCGCCACCCGTCGCGACGCCGTCACCGACAGCGGAAACACCTTCGCCGGGTTCAAAAGCCACGCGGGATCGAACACGTCCTTCACCCGCAGCTGCGCTTCCAGGTCCGCGGGCGAAAACTGCGCCTCCATCAGGTCGCGCTTTTCGACGCCCACGCCATGTTCGCCCGTCAGGCAGCCGCCCACCTCGACACACAGCCGCAGGATGTCCGCGCCCATTTCTTCGGCCTTTTCCAGGTCACCGTCCTTGTTGGCATCGAACAGGATCAGCGGGTGCATGTTGCCGTCGCCCGCGTGAAACACGTTGGCCACGTCCAGCCCGTACTGCGCGGACAGATCCTTGATGCCGCCCAGCACGCGCGGCAGCTCGCTCACCGGGATCGTGCCGTCCAGGCAGATGTAGTCGTTGATCTGGCCCATGGCCCCGAAGGCGGATTTGCGGCCCAGCCAGATGCGGGCGCTTTCCTCGGCGGACTGGCTTTCGCGCAGCTCCACCGGATCGTGACGCCGCGCGATCTGGCTGATGACGCCCAGCTGCATGTCGATCTCGGCGTCCGAGCCTTCGACCTCGACGATCAGCAGCGCCTCGCAATCGGGATAGCCCGCGCCCGCGAAGGCCTCGGTGGCGCGGATGCAGGGGCGATCCATGAACTCGATTGCGACAGGCAGCACGCCCGCCTTGATGATGTCGCTGACGCAGGCGCCCGCCACCTCATTCGAATCGAACCCGATCAGCACGGGCCGCGCGCCCTCGGGCTTGGGCAGAATGCGCAGCGTGGCTTCGGTCACGACGCCCAGCTGCCCCTCGGACCCGCAGATCACCCCCAGCACGTCGTAGCCGCCCGCGTCCAGATGCGCGCCGCCGATCTCGGTCACCGTGCCGTCCATCAGGACCAGCGTCACGCCCAGCAGGTTGTTGGTGGTCACGCCGTATTTCAGGCAATGCGCCCCGCCCGAATTCATGCCGATATTGCCCGCTATGGCGCAGGCCAGTTGCGACGACGGGTCGGGGGCGTAGAAGAAGCCGTCCTCTTCAACCGCGCCGGTCACGCTCAGGTTCGTGCGGCCGGTCTGCACCCGGATGTAGCGATCCGCGTAATTCGTCTCGAGCACGTCGTTCATCCGCGCCACGCCCAGGATCACGCAATCGGCCGTGGGCAGCGCGCCGCCCGCCAGCGACGTGCCGGACCCGCGGGGCACCACCGGAACGCCTTCCTCGGAACAGATCCGCAGCACGTCCGACACTTCGGCGGTCGACGCGGGCAGGACCGCGGCCAGCGGCGGGCACTTGTAGGCCGTCAGCGCGTCGCATTCATAGGCGCGCGTCTCTTCGGGCGCATGGATCACCGCGTCTTCGGGCAGGACCTGCAGCAGTCGCTGCACGATCCGCGCTTTATGCGACAGGATGGTGGGGCTCGGGGCGGGCATCTCCATGGCGGATCTCCTTGCTGCAATCCCTACATGGCGGGGTCACGCGGCTTGCGCAAGCGGACGGCGCGCCGCAGCCGCCTTGCGAGCGTGCCCCCACGGCGGCTAGATGGACTGATGCAGACCATGCTTCCCCCGCTTCTGAGCCTTTTGCAACCGCTCGACTACGTCGCCATGGCGTTCCTGCTGGCCGGGTGGTGGCTGACCGGATGGCGCGTGGAACGCACCCGGGGCAAGCCGTCGGTGACGGTCCTGATGATGCAGCACAACCGCGACTGGATGGCGCAGATGCTGACCCGACAGCCGCGCATCTTCGACGCGCAGGTGCTGTCGGCGATCCGCCAGAGCACCGCCTTCTTCGCGTCCACCTGCGTCATCGCCATCGGCGGCGCGCTGGCGCTGATGGGCAACGCGGACAACCTGCAATCGGTGGCCGAGGGCTTCGGCGAGCGCGACCTGCCGCCGGTGCTGTGGCAGGTGAAGCTGGCGCCGGTGGCGGCACTTCTGACAGCGGCCTTCTTGAAGTTCGTCTGGTCCAACAGGCTTTTCGGGTATTCCGCCGTGGTCATGGCGGGCGTGCCGAACGATCCGAACGATCCCGAAGCACCGGACCGCGCGCGGCAGGCGGCCGAGTTGAACATCCGCGCGGCGTGGAATTTTAACCGCGGTCTGAGGGCGATGTACTACGCGCTCGGCGCGCTCGGCTGGCTGCTGGGACCGGTGGCCCTGCTGGGAACGGCAGCGCTGACCCACTGGATCGTCTGGTCGCGTGAATTCCGGTCACGTCCGCGCGATATCCTGTTGGGAAAGCTCTGACATCCCCCGCGGGCGTGCTATCCATCGCTTCATGATTTGCCGAATCCTCATCCCTGCTGCCCTTGCCTTTGCACTGCCCGCGCTTGCCGATCCCGCACGGATCGAAGGGGCCAAGGCCGAGCGATCGGGCGATGGCTGGACCGTATCGGTTACCCTGCGCCACGCCGATACCGGGTGGGAGGATTACGCCGACGGCTGGCGGGTCGAACTGGCCGACGGCACCGTTCTGGCAAGCCGCGTTCTCGCCCATCCCCACGTCACCGAGCAGCCCTTCACCCGCGCGAAAAGGGGCGTCGCGATCCCCGAGGGCGTCGACACCGTGATGATCCGCGCCCGCACGCGTCCCGGCGGCTGGTCGGACGAAACGCTGTCCTTGTCCTTGCGCTGAACGCGAAGACCAGCGGGACCCGGCCGCAATCCGCGCCTCAGCGAAGGTGGATATAGGCAAGCAATCCTTCGATCGTGTCGGGCAGAACGCCCTCCGCCTCGCGCGCACCCAACCCCGCGCGGGCGCTGAACCAACCGCCCTTCGCTTCTGCCCGGTGGACGCGCGCCGCGTGCACCGCCCGCGCGGCATGGCGCAGCCAGCTTCGCAGAGTTTCGGGGTCGGCTGTGCCGCCCTCGTCAAGCTCGGCCAGCACGGCCTCGTCGCGAAGCATCAGCCTGATTCTTTGGCCATGACCGTTCAGGATGTGGCCGACGCCCTCGACCCTCCACGGCTCGATGGCGATGCACAGGTCCTCGGCCGAGCGGTACACCGTCACATCGCCCGGCGTGTCATAGCTCGGGCTGTCGTTGCAGACGATCACGTCTTGCAGCCAGTCCTGCGAATTCCCATCACTCGGCATCGTTGCCCCCCTTTGGCGTCCCGGATCATGCGGGGGCAGTCGATCCTATCGCCGCCCCTCGCGCAACCATGCACCGACGCTCAGCAGCGCCGCCAGAAGCAGCCACGCCCAGGCAGGCAGAATCGGGCGCGATGTGACATCCGCCGTCAGGTAGGCCGCGCGCGGCGTGATACCCAGCCAGCCGCGTCCGGCCGCAGCACGTCCTTCGCGCACTTGGCGCAAGTCCGGCAGCCCGTCGGAAATCGAGCGGATCCCGCCGCGGCGTTCCTCGATCAGCGGCGCAAGCAGGCTGCCATCGGCCACGGTCTGCTCGAATTCCCGCGGTGCGCTCGGGCCCAGCGCGATGACCGTTTCCTCGTCGCCTTCGCGCAGCCTGTACAGACCCAGCTCGGGCCCGGTGATCGTGGTCTGGAAACGTCCGGGCGACACCTCGTCCAGCGGGATCATCGTCACCGTGCCATCGGGCGCCGTCAGCTCCAGCTCGCCCACGCTGTCGCCCAGCGTGCGGCGGGTGATCGTCATTTCCTGCCCCTCGGCCGTCGCGTCGAGCGCTTCTTCGTCCAGCTCGGGCTCTTTCATCATCCAGTGCGCAAGGCGCCGCAAAAGCTCCAGCTGCGGCCCGCCGCCGTCGAAACCCCGCGACCATAGCCACGCGTGGTCCGATCCCAGCAGGGCGACACGGCCCGCGCCGACCCGGTCGAGCACCATCAGCGGTGCTCCGTTCACGCCGGTCATCGCCACCTGCCCGCCCGTGGCGTCCAGCTCGATCTGGCGTAGCCAGCGGCCCCAGGTCGGATCTTCGCCGCCGCCGGTCAGGCCCTGGGTGACCGGGTGGCGCATCCCAAGGTCCGTCAGTTCGGGCAGGTAAGGCTCCTCGATCACCCGGCTCGTGGGTGCGGCGGGCAGGATCTCACCCAAGGGCGAGCGATAGAGCGACGCGGCGGTCGCGAATTCGGGGCCCGCGGCCACCAGCACGGCGCCGCCGTCCTCGACGTATTGGCGCACGTTGTCCAGGTAAAGCGCGGGCAGGATGCCGCGCCGCTGGTAGCGGTCGAAGATGATCAGATCGAACTCGTCGATCTTGTCGAGAAACAGCTCGCGGGTCGGAAAGGCGATCAGGCTCAGCTCGTCCACCGGCACGCCATCCTGCTTTTCGGGCGGACGCAGGATGGTGAAATGCACCAGGTCGACGCTGCTGTCCGACTTCAGCAGGTTGCGCCAGGTCCGCTCGCCCGGATGCGGCTCGCCGCTGACCAGAAGGACGCGCAACCGGTCGCGCACGCCGTTGATCTGCACCACCGCGGCGTTGTTGCGGTCTGTCAACTCGCCCTCGGCCAGCGGGGTCGAGAACTGGATCACGTTGCGCCCGCCATGGGGCAGCGTGACGGGAAGCTCCAGGTCCTGGCCCACGGGCACGGTGAAGTTGACCGGCTCGCCGCCATCCACCGCGATCGAGATCTCGGCGGTGCCATCCTGGCCCGCGGGCACGGCGCCCTGGTCCTCGATCCGCAAGCTCAGCGTGACCTCTTCGTCGAGGATCGCGAAGGCGGGCGCGCTCAGGATCGCCAGGCGGCGGTCCCAATCGTCGGGCTGACCGGTCAGAAGCAGGTGCAGCGGTGCGGGCAGGTCGGGCGCCCGCTCGACATCGTGGAGCCGCCCGTCCGAGATCAGGATCGCCCCCGCCAGCCGCGCCCGCGGCTCGTCGGCCACGGCGTCGGCAAGCGCGGTCATCAGCAGGCTGCCCTCGTCGCCGGGACCGTCCCCCATGCGCACCACCCGCAGCTCGGTGTTCTCCAGCGCCGCCACCTCGGCCTCGATCCGCGACAGCGCTTCCTCGGCCTGCGCGGCGCGGTCCGACAGGTCCTGCGACGCGCTTTCGTCCACCACCACCACCACGATATCGCTGAGCGGGGCGCGGTCCTCGCGCTGGAAGGACGGACCGGCCAGGGCCGCCAGAACCGCCAGCCCGGCGAGCGCCCGCAACCACCAGCCGCCCAGGCCCCGCCAGATCGCCAGCACGACGATCAGCGCGACCAGCCCGCCCAGTACGGCCAGCACCACCACGGGCACCAAGGGGTCGAATACGATGCTTCCGGTCAAAGCTGCCTGCCCTTCATCTTTCCAAAAATACCTCCGGGGAGCGCGAGGGGCTGGCCCCTCGCATCCGAAGCCGTCCTACTGCCCAAGCCGGTCCAGCAAGGCGGGCACGTGCACCTGGTCGGATTTGTAGTTGCCCGTCAGCACGTGCATGATCAGGTTGATCCCAAAACGATATGCGATCTCGCGCTGCCGCTCGCCCGCGAAGCCACGGCCCACCGGGAACATCCGGCCGCCCGCATCGTCGATGGCCCAGGCCGCCGCCCAGTCGTTTCCACCGATCACCACCGGGGTGACGTTGTCGTTGAGATTGCGGAACGGCATCCCCTCCACCGCTTCGGCGTCGGGGGGCGCGGCCTCGACCCAGACGTCGCGGCCCGCGTGGCGTCCTGGGAAGTCCTGCAGCAGGTAGAACGTGCGCGTCAGCACATGGTCGGCGGGCACCGCCTCGAGCGGGGGGATATCCAGGGGCCGCGCCAATTCCTGCAACTTGCGACCGGCGGGCGTGGCCGCGCCGAACCCGGCCACATCCGCATCCCGCGTGTCGAACAGGATCATGCCGCCACCGCGCAGATAGGTGTTCAGCTTGGCATAGGCCGCGTCCGACGGGATCGGCTGATCCGGCGATATGGGCCAGTAAAGAAACGGAAAGAACGCCAGCTCATCGGTCTCGAGGTTCACGCCCATGGGCGCTGCGGGCTCGATCGACGTGCGCGCGAACAGGGTCCGCGACAGACCCTCGAGCCCGGCACGCGCCACGTCGTCAAGCCGCGCGTCCGCGGTCAGAACATGGGCCAGGACCACTTCGGTCGTGGCCTCCAGGGCGAAATCGCCCAACGGCTCGCGGTCGTCTTGCGCGCGCGCCTCGCCCACGGGCAGCGCCAGGGCGAACACCAGCATCGCCGCGGCCGCGCGCGGACCGGTCAGCCGTCCCGCCAGCCAGAGCGACGCCAGCACGTCCACCGCCAGCGCGGCCAGCGCCGCGGCCAGCAGCCAGCCCTTCAGGTCCTGCTCCTGCACCACGCCCATTCCTTCGACCGCGATCCGCGCGGGCCATTGCGCGGCGGCCAGCGTGGCGTCGGCATCCAACACGTTCAGCGCGATCCGGCGGTCTTCACCGGCGTAAAGACCCGGCGGGGTGTCGGGCGACGGCCGAGCACCGGCCAGGTCCTCGCCCGCGATGCCCGGCAGGATGCCCGCATCCTCGACCTGTCCGAACGCCGTCAGCACCTCGTCCATCGACCAGGTGGTGCCCGCCAGATCCTCGACCGACGGTGCCGCGGGACGGGTCGACACCGCCAGCCGCTCCAGCATCGACACGAATAGGCCCGACAGCGGCAGCGACGACCACTCGGCATTGGCGGTGACGTGAAACAGCACCACCTGGCCCTGCCCGATCCGCTTGCGCGTGACCAGCGGCGTGCCATCGGTCAGCGACGCGATGGTGCGGTCGCCCAGCGTCGGGTCGGGCTCTGCCATGACCTGCGCGCTGACCGTCACATCGGGCGGAACGCTGAGTCCGTGGAAGGGGGACGCTTCGCCGAAGGCGCGCAGCGATTTGGGCTCGCCCCAGCTCATGGCGCCACCGACGCTGCGCCCGCCCGCCCGCAGGCGCACGGGCATCAGCACGTCTTCGGTCCCGCGGCTGATATCGCTGGCGGCTTGGCGCGGGCCCGCGAAGCGCAACAGCAAGCCGCCTTCCGTGACCCAGTCCTCCAGCGCCTGCACCTGCGCGTCGGGCAGCGTCGCGACATCGGCCAGCACGATCACGTCGGGATTGGCCAGCAGCACATCCGACAGCGACCCGCCCAGCAGGTCGGCCACCGGAGCCAGCGCCTGTTCCAGGTAATGGGTGGGCGACAGCAATTGCAGACCCTCGCGGTCGTCCCGGCCCGCGATCAGCGCCACTTCGCGGCGCTTCAGGGCGTCGTCGGTCAGGCTCACGGCCGCGGCCGACCGCACGCCTTCCAGCTGGAATCGCGTGATCCGGTTCCGCAGCTCGGGCGGCAGCGACAGGGCCAGCTCGGCGCGGGTCTGCCCGTCCTCGAAAAGCATGGTCTCGCGCGCCAATTCGCGGGCCACACCGTTGGGATCCAGCCCATGCGCGGTGACGGTCACCTCGCGCTCCGACCCCGCGGCGGCGCGCAGGGCGGCCAGCTGGATCGCCCCATCTTCGAAGCGCGGCGGCAGCAGGCCGAAAACCGGACGCGGCGATTGGAACACGCGGACCGATCCCCTTTGCTCCAGCGCCGCCAGCACATCCGCGCGCCAGTTCTGGGAGGTGCCGTCCGACAGCCAGATCGTGTCGAAAGACGTCTCCAGGCCCTCCGCCCACGCCCCCGCGTCCTGGGGCTGCCACGCGGCCGGAGCCAGTCCGGCAAGCACCGCGAACCAGTCGCTGGCCGCGCGGAACGGCAACGCGCCCTCTGGCAGATCGGTCAGGGTCACAAGGGCCACGGGCCGATTATCGCGCGCGGCCTCGTCAAGCGCCTGTTCCACCCGCTCGAGCCGCGCGGGCCAATCGCGCGCATCGGCCCAGGTGCCATCCATCAGCACCAAAAGCGGGCCGCTGCCCGCCTCGCGGTCCGACGGGTTCAGCACCGGACCCGCAAAGCCCAGGATCAGCGCGGCGATGGCCAGGGCGCGCAGCAGCAACAGCCACCAGGGGGTCTTGTCGGTCTGGTGCTCGTCATCCTGCAGGCCCAGCAGCAATGCCACGCCCGGAAACCGCCGCCGGATCGGCGCGGGTGGCACGGCGCGCAGCAGGATCCAAAGGATCGGCAGGGCCAGCAGCCCCAGCAGCAGCCAGGGCGCGGTGAACCCTATAGGACCGACGATCCACATCAGTGGTCACGCTCGAGCGCGCCATAAAGCCAGAGCAGCGCCGCGCTGGCCGAATGGTCGGTATGGTGCAGGTGGTATTGCCAGCCGGTGACACGGCAGAGATCGCGCAAGCGCGCCTTGCGCTCGGCCAGCCGGTCCAGGTAGCGGGTCCGCAAATCGCCCGCCTTCAGCGTTTCGTGGCTGAGCGTGCCGCCCATGGATTCGAAGATGGTGCGCCCGTCGAAGGGGAAAGCCTCTTCCTGCGGGTCCAGGATCTGCAGCAGAACGCCGCTGACGCCGCGATCGGCGGCCATGGTCAGGGCGCCTTCCACCGGGGTCACGTCGCCCAGGAAATCCGACAGGAACACGGCGCGGGCGCGGGCCGGGATCTCGCGCGCGTTGGGCGCACCGTAATCGGCATGGTCGTCGTCGCCCTCGAGCGCCTGGGCCATGCGCAGAAGCTGCAACGCGCCGCTGCGCGGGGGCAGATCGTGGTTCGACAGGCCGACACGCTCGCCGCCATGTCCCAAAAGGATTGCCATGGCCATGGCCAGCTCGGCCGCGCGACTTCCCTTCGGCGCAAGATTGGCGGATGCGAAGCCCATGGATTGCGAGCGGTCGACCCAGAACATGACCGACTGCGCCGCCTGCCATTCCTTCTGGCGCACGAATTGCTCGTCCGACCGGCCCGAGCGGCGCCAATCCACCATCCGCGCCTCGTCGCCCTGGACGACGGGGCGATACTGCCAGAACTCGTCCCCCTGCCCCGGCCTGCGGCGGCCGTGGCTGCCCAGCAGGACCGAACGCGCCAGATGCTGCGCGCCCGCCAGAAGGGCGGGCAGCGGCGCGGCAAGCTGTTCGGCGCGGGAGCGTAGGAGGGCGGCGTCGCTCACGCGGCCTGCGCCCGGGTCTTGGCGTCGACCACTTGCGCGATGACATGCTCGAGCGTCTCGCCCCGGGCGCGCGCGGCGAAGCTCAGCGCCATGCGGTGGCTCAGAACGGGCACCGCCATATCCGCCACGTCCTCGGCGTTGGGGGCCAGCCTGCCGTCGAGCAGCGCCGCGGCCCGCACCGTCAGCATGAGCGCCTGTGCCGCACGCGGCCCCGGACCCCAGCCCACGTGGTCGCGCACGGGCTGCGGGGCGGTGTCGTCCTCGGGGCGGCAGGCGCGCACCAGGTCCAGGATCATCTCGACCACGGCGTCACCCACGGGCATCCGGCGCAGCAGGGATTGCGCGGCGATCAGCTCTTTTGCGGTGAAGACGCCGTGGGATTCGGCTTCCTCGGCCCCGGTGGTGGCCAGAAGGATATCACGCTCGGTGCCGCGGTCCGGATAGGGCACGTCGATCTGAACCAGGAACCGGTCCAGCTGCGCTTCGGGCAGCGGATAGGTGCCTTCCTGCTCGATCGGGTTCTGGGTGGCCAGAACGTGGAACGGCTTGTCGAGAGCGTGGGCCTGACCCGCGACGGTCACAGACTTCTCCTGCATCGCCTGAAGCAGCGCGGACTGGGTGCGCGGGGACGCGCGGTTGATCTCGTCGGCCATCAGAAGCTGGCAGAAGACCGGCCCCTCGATGAACTTGAACGCCCTGCTGCCGTCCTTGCCGGTTTCCAGCACTTCCGAGCCAAGGATATCGGCGGGCATCAGGTCGGGGGTGAACTGCACGCGCTTGCCGTCCAGGCCCATCACCGTGGACAGCGTCTCCACCAGCCGCGTCTTGCCCAGACCCGGCAGGCCGATCAGCAGACCGTGTCCACCGCACAGCAGTGTCGACAGCACCAGATCGACCACGCGGGTCTGGCCGATGAACCGCTTGGTGATCGAGTCGCGCGCGTCGGCAAGTTTGGCGCCCAGCGTGTCGATCTCGTCCAGAATGGGGTCCGTCATGACAAAGTCCTTCGCCGGGCTAGGTTGAATTGCATGATGCAGACCTATTGCGGCAGGCACAAATGACAAAAGAGCACACAGGACAAAAGCCCGTGATCCCCGACGCGGGCAGCATCGAAGCGCAGGTCCGCCGCGCCGCACCGCGCGGTCTTCCGCCGGTCGAGGACTGGAATCCCGACTATTGCGGCGAAATGGACCTGGTCATTCAGCGCGACGGCACCTGGATTCACGAAGGCACGCCCATCGGCAGGCCGAAATTGGTCAAGCTCTTCTCGACCATCCTGAAACGCGAGGGCGACGATTACTTTCTGGTCACCCCTGTGGAAAAATTGGGCATCAAGGTCGAAGACGCGCCGTTCGTTGCGGTGGACTTCGCGCGCGACGACGACGATCTGGTCTTCACCACCAATGTCGGCGACACGGTGCGCGCCGATGCCGAGCACCCGATCCGGGTCGAGCGCGACGCCGCCACGGGCGAGCCGTCGCCCTACATCCTGGTGCGCCGCAACCTCGAGGCGCTGATCGACCGCAAGAGCTTCTATCGCCTGGTCGACATCGGCGAGGTCGCGCCCCACGACGGGGCCGAGTGGTTCGGTCTGCGCTCGGGCGGACAGTTCTTTCCCGTCATCCCGGCCGCCGAGCTGCCCTAGCGCCCGGGCCACGGCCCTGCCCTGTCTTCAGACCACCCGCGAATCCTTCACGGCGCGCCCGTGCTGTCAGCCGAACGCGGCTCGAAGGTCGCGTGGGTGATGTCGAAACGCGCGCGCAGCATGTCTTTCACCTCGCGGCAGAGCGGCGGAAACTCGGTGCCGGCCCGGGGCACCAGTCGCGCCTCGACCGAAACGCGGTGCTCGTCGATCTGCCACAGGTGCAGATGCTCGACCGATTGCACGCCACCCACACCTGCGATTGCCTGCCGCACGTCCTCGGTCTCGATCGTCAGCGGCGCACCCAGCATCAGCAGCCGGATCGTCGGCCCGATCTCGGCCGCGCCGTGCCACAGGATATATCCGGCGATCCCGATGGTCACGATGGGGTCGATCAGCCGCCAATCGTACAACAGCACCAGCGTGCCCGCCAGGATCACCGCGACCGAGCCCAGCGCGTCGGCCACGTTGTGCAGGAACGCCGCGCGGATATTCATCGACCTCTTCGACATGGCGTAGGTCAGCGCGGCGGTCACAAGGTCCACCGCCAGCGCGATCGATGCGAGCACGACCACGATCCAGCCGTCGATGCTTGGTGGATCGAAAAGGCGGGTGACGCCCTCGTAGATCAGGAACAGGCCCAGCATGATCAGCGTGGTGTAATTGACCAAGGCCGCCACCACTTCGGCCCTTCCGTAGCCGAAGGTCATGGTATCGTCGGCGGGCTTGCGGGCGATCCGGCGGGCCGCGAAGGCGATGATCAGCGACAGCGCGTCCGAGAAGTTGTGCAGCGCATCGGCGATCAGCGCGAGCGAGCCCGACAGCACGCCGCCGATCACCTGCGCCACGGTCAGCCCGAGGTTGATCGCGACGGCGCCCGCCATGCGGGCGTCACCGACCTTGGGATCCATATGGCCGTGATCGTGCGGCAAGGCATTGACCCCTTCCGTGGCGCGCCAGGGCGACGGCCCGGTGCCCGCGCCCCGTCACAAGGGATCAGGCGGCGCGCCGGGTTCCGCGGGCAGGATAGGCCTGCTCGACGATGAAATCGACCTTGTCCAGCAGGAATTCCAGGTCGGGCCGCGC
Source organism: Palleronia pontilimi (assembly GCF_016412875.1). Lineage (GTDB taxonomy): Bacteria > Pseudomonadota > Alphaproteobacteria > Rhodobacterales > Rhodobacteraceae > Palleronia > Palleronia pontilimi. The sequence goes on from NZ_JAEKPD010000005.1 coordinate 58,082, forward strand.
GAAGGGCGAATTCGAGACGTTGGCGAGGTACAGCTCCCCGTCGGGACGCACCCAGAACACGGCGGGCTCGGCGAAGACCTGCGCTTCCTCGTCCTTGATCGATTCGGAGATATAGAGGCCCCAGTCGCGCGCCTGCTGCTCGCTCAGCCCGTAGGCCATGGGGATCGGGTCAAGGCCCCAATCCTCATGCGCCTCACGCGCCCGCTCTTCGGTGTCCATCGAGACGTGAATGGTCTCGACCCCCTTGGCCAAGAAATCGTCGTAGAGCTTGCGCATCTGGCCGAGATATTCCTTGCAGACCGGGCAATGCAGGCCACGATAGACGATGATCTGCGTGAAACTGTCCGGCGATTGTTCGGACAGCTCCCAACGCGTGCCAATGATGAGCGGCAGGTTCAAAGTAGGCGCGGTCTGTCCGGGCATGGGTGTCGTGGGCATGGGGATGCTCCTGTAATGCTTGGTTCCGGGGTCAGCGTCGCAAACCGCGTTCGGTTCCCCCGGGCGTAGTGCCGTGGTCAGCGGATCGACGCGCACTACGCTCCCCATTGCAGGGCACGGCGCCGTGAATGGAGGTGCAGCATGGCCAAGAAGTTTTCGCGTAACGATTGGGCCAGCGATCCCGATCTGTGGAAAGGGCATATCAGCGGACAGGACCTGGGCACCGACGTGACGGTGCTGTTCTTCAGTTCCGACGAGGTCGGGGCGGGCCCGGGCCTGCATCGCCACCCCTATGACGAGGTTTTCATCGTCCGGCGCGGCCGCGCCCTGTTCACGCTCGCAGACGACACCATCGAAGCCGTGGCGGGCGATGTTCTGCTTGCGCAGGCGGGCGTGGCGCATGCCTTCAGGAACCTCGGGCCGGACAGGCTCGAGACGACCGATATCCACCTGAGCGCCGACTGGATCCAGGAAGATCTCGAGGACTAGGTTTCAGATCGCGCCGGTCACGTCGCGCCACGCGCCGGGCGCAAGATCCCCCAGCGGGACCGGTCCGATCTGCCACCGCACGAGCCGCAGACACGGAAAGCCCACATGGGCGCACATGCGCCGGACCTGCCGGTTGCGGCCTTCGCGGATCGAGAGGCGCAGCCAGCTGTCGGGCACGGTCTTGCGAACGCGCACGGGGGGATCGCGCGGCCACAGATCGGGCGGGGCGATCGCTTCGGCTTCGGCGGGTTTGGTGGGTCCGTCCTTCAAACGAACACCTTCGCGCAGCGCGGCAAGCGCCGGGGCGTCGATCACACCTTCGACCTGGACAAGGTAAGTCTTCGCGAACGCCCCCGAGGTGATCCGCGCCTGCAAGCGACCGTCATCGGTCAGAAGCAGCAAGCCCTCGCTGTCGCGATCCAGCCGACCGGCGGCGTAAACGCCGTTGGGCAGCCCCAATCCCGACAGGCCCGACCAGCGCCCTTCGTCGGTGAACTGGCTCAGCCGGTTCATGGGCTTGTCCAGCGCGATCAGCATCGCGGGACGTTCCGGCTCCCTGCGAACCCGGAGTTCCAAGGCATTCGCACGACGCCGGGAAAGCCCGCGGGCAACCTCAATGCGCCTGCGCCCAGTTCGCCCCCTGACCCGCATCGACTTCCAGCGGCACGCTCAGGTGGACGGCCGGAAGCGATGCGCCCTCCATCACCTCGCGCGCAGCGGCGATCAGCGCGTCCTCGGATCCCTCGTCCACCTCGAACAGCAATTCGTCGTGGACCTGCAGCAGCATGGTGGCGGGCAGGTCCGCGATGGCGTCTTCCATGCGGATCATGGCGCGGCGGATGACGTCGGCGGCGGTGCCCTGGATCGGCGCGTTGATGGCCGCGCGCTTGGCGAAACCCGCGCCGGGACCCTTGGCGTTGATGTCGGGCGTGTTGATCCGGCGCCCGAACAGCGTCTGCACGAAGCCGTGGTCCTTGGCGAACTTGACTGTCTCGTCCATGTAGGCGCGGATGCCCGGGAAGCGTTCGAAATAGCGGTCGATGAAGCCCTGCGCCTCGTCGCGGGGGATCCGCAGGTTGCGCGCCAGGCCGAAGCCCGAGATCCCGTAGATCACACCGAAATTGATCGCCTTGGCCTTGCGCCGGATCTCGGGCGTCATCTCGTCCAGCGGCACGTCGAACATCTCGGACGCCGTCAGCGCGTGGATGTCCTGGCCGTCCTTGAAGGCCTGTTTCAGCTCGTCGATCCCGGCGATATGGGCCAGGATCCGCAGCTCGATCTGGCTGTAATCCAGCGCCACCAGCGTCCGGCCCTGGGGGGCCACGAACGCCTCGCGGATGCGGCGGCCCTCCTCGGTGCGGATCGGGATGTTCTGCAGGTTCGGATCGGTCGAGGCCAGGCGACCCGTGTTCGCCCCCGCGATCGAGTATGACGTGTGCACGCGGCCCGTCTCTAGGTCGATATGGTCCTGCAGCGCGTCGGTATAGGTCGATTTCAGCTTGCTGACCTGCCGCCAGTCCAGGATCAGGCCGGGCAATTCGTGCTCGGTCGCCAGATCCTCCAGGATGTCCGCGCCGGTCTGGTAGGCACCGGTCTTGGTCTTCTTGCCGCCCGGCAGGCCCAGCTTGTCGAATAGGATCTCGCCCAGTTGCTTGGGGCTCGAGACCTTGAAATCCGCGCCCGCGAGCTCGCGGATCTCGTCCTCGAGCCCGGCCATCTTCTGCGCGAAGGCGCCCGACATGCGGCTCAGCACGTCACGGTCCACCTGCACGCCCGCCATTTCCATCCGCGCCAGCACCGGGATCAGGGGCCGCTCGAGCGTTTCGTAAACCGTCGTGACCTTGGAGCGGTGCAGCTGCGGCTTGAACAAATGCCACAATCGAAGGGTGATATCGGCGTCTTCGGCGGCGTATTTGACAGCTTTTTCGACATTCACCTTGTCGAAGGTGATCTGGCTTTTGCCGCTGCCGATCAGCTCCTTGATCGGGATCGGCGCGTGGCCCAGGTAACGCTCGCTCAGCGTGTCCATGCCGTGCCCGTGCAGGCCCGCGTTCATGGCGTAGCTCATAAGCATGGTGTCGTCGACGGGTGCCACCTGCACACCCAACCGAGCCAGCACCTTGCAGTCGTACTTGGCGTTCTGCAGGATCTTCATCACCGACGGATCTTCCAGCAGCGGCTTAAGAAGGGCCATGGCCTCGTCGAAGGGGATCTGCCCCTCGGCCAGCGCGTCGGTGGCAAAAAGATCGGCCTCGGCGTTTTCCTTGTGGCCCAGCGGGATATAGCACGCCTCGCCCGGGTCGATGCAAAGCGACACACCCACCAAAAGCGCCTGCATTTCGTTCAGCGACGTGGTTTCGGTGTCCACCGCGACGTAGCCGCGCGCGTGGGCACGGGCGATCCAGTCTTTCAGGGTGTCGGTGACCTTCACCCAATCATAGGCATCCGGAAACGCGACCTGTTTGGCGTCATCGACCGGGTCGGAGCCTTGCGGGGTCGTGTCCGTGATCACGGGCGCATCCACGCCCAGCCCGTCCGACACGCGCTTGACGATGGTGCGGAACTCCATGTCAGTCAAAAAGCCCAGCAAATCGTCAGCGATCGGTTCTTTGACCTCGAGACTGTCCAGATCGTAGTCCAGATCCATGTCACAATCGAGCTGGACAAGCCGTTTGGACAGCCTGATCTGGTCGGCATTGTCGATCAGCGTCTGGCGCCGCTTGGGCTGGGGCACTTCGTCGGTGCGCGCCAGCAAGTCCTCGAGCGTGCCGAACTCGTTGATCAGCAGCGCGGCGGTCTTGATGCCGATGCCGGGCGCGCCGGGGATGTTGTCGACGCTGTCGCCGGCCAGCGCCTGCACGTCGACGACGCGTTCGGGATCGACGCCAAACTTGTCGCGCACGCCGTCGGCGTCGATGCGCGCGTTCTTCATGGCGTCGTACATCTCGACCCCGCCGCCCACCAGCTGCATCAGGTCCTTGTCGGAACTGATGATGGTGACCCGCCCGCCCGCCTCGCGCGCGCGGCAGGCCAGCGTGGCGATGATGTCGTCGGCCTCGAAGCCCTCCTGTTCCAGGCAGGCCAGGTTGAAGGCGCGCGTGGCCTCGCGCGTCAGGGGGATCTGCGGGCGCAGATCCTCGGGCATCTCGTCGCGGTTCGCCTTGTACTTGTCGTACATGTCGTTGCGGAACGTGTGGCTGCCCTTGTCGAAGACCACGGCCGCATGGGTCGGCGCGTCGGGGCCCTTGTTGTCCTCGATCATCTTCCAGATCATGTTGACGAAGCCCGACACCGCGCCCACCGGCAGCCCGTCGGACTTGCGCGTCAGCGGCGGCAGCGCGTGGTAGGCGCGGAAAATGAAGGCCGATCCGTCGACCAGGTGCAGATGATGGCCTTTGCCGAAACTCATGCGGGTTCTCCGTCGATGCGCCGCGCTGTCATCGCCCGCGCGCGCGTCGGAGTCCAGTCGTCAGCCGCCCCAGAACCCGCCGAAGAGACCGCCGAAGATGTCGCCCATATTCTCGATGATCGACACGAGCAAAAGCACGGCCGCGATCAGCACGACGATCCACCAGACGAACTGGAACACGATGGCCGAGAGGCCCATCATCGTGCCGTATGCGCCCAGACGCGGCGGATCGCGCAGGATCAGCGACACGACCGACAGCACGATCGCCACGGCACCGGTCACCGGCGCGGCCAGCAGCAGGATACGGTCGATGTCCCAGCCCCGCGGCTCGGGTTCGGGCTGCGGCGCGCCTGTCAGCGCCCGCCAGGCCGAGGCGCGGATATCGCCCGCGATTTCACCGATGGACACGCCGACGGGTTGCTGGGGCGTGAACGGACCGCCAAAGATGTGGACCATGGCCAGGATCAGCGCCAGGGCGCCGGTGCCGACCGCCAGGTATCCGATCCGGAAACCGCCGCCGGGAATTTCTGCATGGTTCATTCCACCCTCCCAAAATAACGGTGCGAAACGGTTTCAACTCTGCAGATCGAATATGGCCCGAGTGCGGCAATCAGGAATCGCCGCTGCCGGTCAGTCGCAGAAGCGGTCCCGTGTTTCGCGTGACGGGGGCCATTCCGGGCGATCGGGATCCCCCAGGGGCAGACGGTAATAGTCCCGCAAAGCCTCAAGGTCGTGGATGTCGTAGTCGAAGGTCTGGCAGAGGCCGATGGGCCGATCCGTCGGCGGACCGTCACCGCGCAGATCGATCAGGTACCCCATCTTCCGCCCCAGCCCCACGATCTGGAAGTTCAGCGGTTCGGGATAGGTGAACGCGCTCGGGGTCGGCGTGTCGGCGGTGACATCGAGCGTATAGGTCCCGGCAGGCACCAGCACGCGAAAGAATTGCCCGGCCCGCAGCCGGGCGGTCAGGGCGGGCTGGTCTGTCGCAGGATCGCGTAGCGTAATTGACAGGTCCGGACCGGGATCGGTGCGGATCTGCAACGGAAAGACCAATGCCAGGCCCGTGTAGTTGCGCACCAGCCCATAATCCCGCCCTGCCCCGGCCGCGGGCATCAATGTCAGGACCAGCGCGAAAGCGATCCGGATCAGTGGCCGCCCGCGCCATCCTTCAAGACGAAACGCTTGTCGCAATAGCCACACTCCACCCATCCGCGTTCTTCCGGGATTTGCAGCCAGACGCGCGGATGGGTCATCCCGCCGTCACAACTGACCCGGATCGTCGTCACTTCTTCAACCTCGGGCGCGTCGAAGGCCCCGGTCGGGGGCAGATCGCCTTCAAGGTCGACAGGTTTTTCGGACATGGGATTTCCTTCGGGGCTTGGATCATGCGGGCCGGGGCCTAGGTCGGTGCATGATGATAGCCATCGCCGCCCGAGGGGCAAGTGGAGCGCAGGACAATGACCGATAACGCCATCGAGATTTCGGGCCTTACCAAGACCTATGCCGGGTCCGGATCCGAGCCGCCGAAAACTGCGCTGAAGGACGTGGACCTGAACATCCCGCGCGGCTCGATCTTCGGACTGCTCGGACCGAATGGCGCGGGCAAGTCGACGCTGATCAACGTGCTGGCGGGCCTGGTGGTGAAATCCGCGGGCCACGTGAAGATCTGGGGCTTCGACCAGGACGTGAACCCGCGCCAGAGCCGCGCGGCCATCGGCGTCATGCCGCAAGAGCTGAACCTGGACCCGTTCTTCACGCCGCGCGGATCGCTGGATGTGCAGGCCGGGCTTTACGGCGTGCCGCGGGCCGAACGGCGCACCGACGAGATCCTGGAAATGATCGGCCTGACCGACAAGGGCGACGCCTACGCGCGCAACCTGTCGGGTGGCATGCGGCGGCGGCTGCTTTTGGGCAAGGCGCTGGTCCACAATCCGCGCATCCTGGTGCTGGACGAGCCCACCGCCGGCGTCGATATCGAACTGCGCCAGATGCTGTGGTCGAACGTGCGCAAGCTGAACGACGAGGGCATGACGATCATCCTGACCACCCATTACCTGGAAGAAGCCGAACAGATGTGCGACGAGATCGCGATCCTGCACCACGGCGAATTGCTGGTCCGCGACACGACGCCGAAGCTGATCGGGCGCATCGACACCAAGACTCTTGTGATCCAGCCCGAGGGCACGCCGCCCCCCGATGTCGCCCTGCCCCAGGGGGTCACGCTGGACCGGCGCGAGGGCGGCATCCTGGCGTTCAATTATGCGAAGACGAAGACCTCGCCCGGCGACATCCTGATGGCGCTGCGCGAGGCGGGGGTGAAGATCGCGGACGTGTCGATCGAAGAGCCCGATCTCGAAGACGTGTTCCTCGACCTGACCCGCAGCGCCAACAAGTCCGCGGCGTAAGGGAACCGGGCTGCGCGCTGGGCGCTTTCCCCTGCAGCCACAAGCAAGACCGCAGCACGACAAAGACCGGACCGCCGGGCGGTGCATCCTGCACCCCGTCAGGTCCGGCAGGATCGAACGGAGCTATGGATGTTCATACGCCCCACCATTCGCGAGGCACCGACGACCGAGCGGGACGTCTTCGCCTTCCACATAATCGGTGAAGTCACGGCCGACGACATGTCGGCCATGGCCGATTACATGAACACGCAGTTCGACAAGCATGACACCGTGTCGATGTTGCTGATGTTCGACATCTACGACGGCGCCGAGAGGGGGGCGAGTTTCGATTGGGAAACGCTCAAATCCCGGGTGCGTGCGCTGGGCAAGGTCCGGCGCTACGCGGTCGTGGGCGGATCGGACGCAGCAAAGCAAGCGGTCGAATGGTCCGGCAAGATGCTGCCGGTCGACGCCCGCAGTTTCGATGCCGCCAACGAAGACGCGGCCTGGGCCTTCCTGGGCGCGCAGCGCGCCTAGCCCTTGGGCAGCATCCGCCCAAGCGGGCGGCCCCCAAGGATATGCAGGTGGTAGTGGGGGACTTCCTGGACCCCGTTGGCGCCTGCGTTCGAAATGACGCGGTAGCCGTTGCCGCCCGCGCCCGGGCTCAATCCCTGATCGGTCACGATCCGCGCGGTGAGGCGGCTGAAATCGGCGATCTCGGCGTCCGAAGCGTTCGCCATGAAATCATCGTGGCAGACATAGGCGCCTTTCGGGATCACGAGCACATGCACGGGCGCCTGCGGTGTTATGTCCTTGAAGGCCAGCGTGTGCTGGGTTTCGGCGACGGTATCGTTCGGGATCTCGCCCCGCAGGATCTTGGCGAACACGTTCTGGTCGTCATAGGTGAAGGGCATGGTCGGCTCCTGGAAGTTTTTCAATCGGCGAAAAGGTGGTCCGAGGCGGCGATCTGCTGGGCGGCCCCCGGCTCGATGGACAGGAATTCGGCAAGCGGTCCGGCATTCGTGTCGGGCGTGTCGCTTTCGGTGATGCGGTAGAGATGGGTGAAACCGGCGGCATTGATCGCCTCGGATTCGAACTGGAAATCGGCGCGGATCGTGGGCAACAGCCGGGACATGGTGACGGCCTTCGTGGATTGGCCCGCGATCCCCACCCGCCGGGCGTGACCTTCCAGGTACTGGTCCGAAAAGTCGCAAAGAATTTCCAGGATGCGCGTGGTCGAGCGATCGGACTCGAAATCCTGCATCAGGGCCAGGTTGCTCGGGTCCAGACAGATCATCAGGCGGTCCGTGTCGTGATAGTCGAAAAGCATCCGCATCAGCGCCCGGCGATGCCGCGTGCGCTTGACCAGGGTTGCCTGCGTGCCGCCCAGATCGGGCAACTCGGTGTCTTCTTCGTCGAACAGGTATTTCAAGCCCGGCAGGTTGGTATGCTGGCGCGCGCGGTCCACCAGTCGCTTGGCCACATGCCATTTCTTGCACGTCACGATCAGAAGCTCGCGGTCCCGGCCGATGCTGCTTTCCTTTTCCCAGAACCGGGGCGCGAAGCGGCGCCCGACGCGACCGCGTCCGGCGAGGAACTGGAACAGCCGTCGGCCTTCGTTCGAGATATCGAATTCCATTCCGACGGTCGTATAAAGCTGGCCCAGCCGCCGCTTCAGCGCGAGCGCCTCGGGACTGATCTTGCGGGCGAACAGGTAATCCTGCGACAGCAGAAGATCGTAGTGATCGTCGTAGAAGCTGACCGGCATCCCGTAGTCGGAAAATATCAGAAAGGTCAGCGTCCGGTTGCGCAGCTCCGCGCGCGGGATCAGGTGATGGACGAGCGTCTGGAAGAAGGTCTCATCGGGGATCCATGTGGTGCGGAAGAAACGCCGCACATCGCGGCGGCGATCGGTGAAGGCGAGCACCTTCTGCATCGTCTCGCGCCGCAGGCACCACCATTGCGAGCCGATCATGATCTGCAGATCCTGGGGCACGGAACGGGTCAGACCCAGGCGCTTCTGCAGCTCGAACGACCGGTAGAAGAGCGCCTTGTTCCGGCGTTCGTTGAAGAAGTGGCGATAGATCAGCCGCTCTTCCTTGAAGCCCGTCTTGATCCAGTCCGACGCGTGGAAATCGTGATGCTCGATATAGTCGCAATCCTCGGCCTCGAGCATGGCGCGGCAATATTCGGCGGACTTGATGGGCATGCAATCGCCCGACAGCATGTAGAAATGCGTGGCCCGCGGGAAGGTGTCGATCGCCGCGCGGGCGGCCAGGATGGTGGCTTCGACAAGGCTCCATTCGCCCCAGCCGCATTTCACCCGGCGCGGCGTGACCACGACACGCGGGTTGTCCGCAAGCTCGGACACGATCTGCTGATAGTCGCCATCCGGCGCGCGCGCGTCGAAATGAATGGCCAGAAAGTCGCCCGCCGCCGTCACGCGATTGGCCTGGGCGATGACCGCGGGCGCGTCCTTGTGGCTGAGAAGAAGATAGGCGATTTGCGCCATGGGCGGGATCGGGACCTGTCCAAATGCAACATTGGCCACCTGATAGCCCGAGACCCCATTGCAATGACAGGGCTTATTTGCTTCATGATGACCCCAAGGTGTGGGGCACCGCGGTCCTTGACGGGACCAGGAAGAGAGTTGCGCGACCATGGGATTCCCCGGAACCTGGATGACGACGAGCGAAAGCATGGTTTACCGCGTCGTTCCGAAATGCGCCTGTTCGACCATCGGGCAGATAATGTTCTACTCCGACCACGGGCGCTTCTTCGACGGCGATATCCACGACGCGACCGAAGACCTGCACAAATGGGCCCTGCCCGAAAGCCAGCCCATCATCACCCGCAACGTGCGGCGCCACGACAGCCCGGCCTTCACCTGCGTGCGCAATCCCTATACCCGCGTGCTGTCGTCGTTCTTCGACAAGATCTGCGGCATCCAGCGCAACGGGCGGCGCTATCGCGGCAACCTGGTGCCGCTTTTGATCCAGAAATACGGCATCGAGGTGGGCGGCGACGATGGCAAGGCCGAGTTCGACCAGATCGCGTCGTTCCGCCGTTTCCTGCTGTTCGTGCGCGACACGATCCGGTTCCGCAAGCCGATGGATCCCGACATCCACTGGTCGGCCGTCAGCGGCCACGTGGCGACCTTCATCGCCAATGGCGGCCGGTACGACCAGATCTTCTGGACCGAGGATTTTAACGCGGGCATGCGCAAGGTGCTGGACGCGACCGAGACGACGTATCCGGTGGACCTTGCCGAGATCCCGCGCTTCAATGAAAGCGAAGGCCACGGCCCCAAGCGCGCCCACCCGGTCGAGGATTATTTCGACGATCTGTCCATGCACCTCATGTGGGAGATCTATCACCGCGACTTCAGGCTGTTCCGCTACGATTTCGACAACCCGGCCAACAAGATGCCGACGGGCGAGATCGACCTGGACGAGGTGCACGCCAAGCTGGGCGGCTGAACGGCGCGGCCGGTCGGGGCGGAAGCGAGGGGCCAGCCCCTCGCGCTCCCCGGGATATTTCCAAGAACAAAGATGGGGGCGTGCGGCGCCTAGATCAGGTCGTGGGCCGCGAAGACCGCCCGCATGTCCGCCTTGGGACGCGGGCCCACATGGCCGATCACCTCGGCTGCGGCCAGAACACCCATCTGGCCCGCGATCGCGGGCGGCAGGTCCTGCGCCATACCGTAGATGAACCCGGCGGCGAACTGGTCGCCTGCCCCGGTAGCGTCCACCGGCTTGATGCGGTTGACCGGCACCTGGCTGCGTACGCCGTGCTGGACGATCACCACCGGATCGCCCGAGCGGGTGCAGACCACCGTGGCGCATTTCTTGGCCGCGCGGGCCAGCGCGGTATCGAGGTCGGTCTCGTAGAGGGTGGTCCACTCGGCCTCGTTCCCGATGACGAAATCCAGGCGTTCCTCGATCAGGCGCTGGAAATCGGCGCGATGGCGCTCGGCGCAGAACGGATCGCTCAGGGTCAGGCCGCTGCGCCCGCCCGCGTGTCGCATCAGGTCGGCGGCCCGGGCGAAGGCGGTCTTTCCCTCGTCCTTGTCGAACAGGTAGCCTTCCAGGAACAGCAGGCCGCCCCCGTCGAACGCCTGAACGGGCACGTCGCTTTGCGACAGATCGGCGCCCGCGCCGAGATAGGTGTTCATGGACCGCTCGCCATCGGGCGACACGAAGATCATCGAGCGCGACGTGGGCAGCGCCGCGTCGGCGACCGGCGCATTGGGGAACGCGATCCCGTCCGCCTGCATCCCGTCCGCGTAGGCCCGTCCCAGCGCATCGTCCTTCACCTTGCCGATGAACACCGCGTCGGCCCCTAGTTTTCCCAGCCCGGCGATGGTGTTGGCGACGGATCCGCCCGGCGTCTGGATGCGGTCGGACATGGCCGCGTAAAGCAGCTCGGCGCGCTCACGCTCGACCAGCTGCATGATGCCCTTCTCGATGCCCATGTTGTCCAGGAACGAGTCGTCGGCGTGGCTGATGACATCGACGATGGCGTTGCCGATGCCGACGATGCGGGCGGGGGTGGTCATGCGGTTTTCTCCGGGAAGGGGCAAAGATCGGCGATCGGGCACGCGCCGCATTTCGGCTTGCGGGCCACGCAGGTGTAGCGGCCGTGCAGGATCAGCCAATGATGGGCGTGGCGCTGGAACCGGGCGGGCACGTTGTCCTCGACGGCGCGCTCGACCGCGACGACGTCCTTGCCGGGCGCGATGCGGGTGCGGTTGCCGACGCGGAAGATATGGGTGTCGACCGCCTGTGCCGGATGGCCCCACCACATGTTCAGCACCACGTTGGCGGTCTTGCGGCCCACGCCCGGCAGGCCTTCCAGCGCGGCGCGCGACGACGGCACCTCGCCGCCATACTCATCCACCAGGATGCGGCTGAGCTTCATCACGTTCTTGGCCTTGTTGCGATAGAGCCCGATGGTCTTGATATGGGCGATCACGCCGTCCTCGCCCAGATCGAGCATCTTCTGCGGCGTGTCGGCCACGGCAAAAAGACCGCGCGTGGCCTTGTTCACGCCCACGTCGGTGGCCTGCGCGCTCAGCGCCACGGCCACGACCAGGGTGTAGGCGTTGACGTGCTCGAGCTCGCCCTTGGGTTCGGGATCAATGGCTTCGAACCGTTCGAAAATCTCGTAGATCTGGTGATAGGGCAGCGGCTTGACCATGCCCCGCTCTATGCAATGGGCGCCCGGACCCTTCAAGCGGGTTCATCGTCCCCGGCGCAGCGGCCAGCCGCGTGCCCCGCGGGACCGCGCTAGACTTCGATCGCCCGCCTATAGAGGTGCCACGTGGCATGGCCCAGCACCGGAAGCACGATGATCAGCCCGACGAAGGCCGGGATCGAGCCCAGGAGCAGCAACACCGCGACCGTCAGACCCCAGGCCAGGATCACGCGCGGGTTCCTGCGGAACACCCGGTACGACGTCACCACCGCCGTCGGCACCCCGACATTGTGGTCGAGGAGCAGCGGGAAACTGATCACGCTGGTCACCAGCACGGCCAAAGCGAAGCAAAACCCTACGAACGTCCCGATCACGATCATTGCCCAGCCCGCGCTGGTGGTGAACACGGCCTCGAGGAAGGCGGACACGCCGTCCGGCGCCACCGGGCCGAGGGTGGCCGCCCAGACCAGGTGCGCGACCACGATCCAGACCACGAAGATCGCGGCAAGATAGAGCCCCAGTACCACGATCGCGGCGAAGTTCGGTGAGCGCACGACGCCCAGCGCGGCCAGCCACGAGACCTGCTCGCCCCGCTCGCGGCGGCGGCTGACCTCGTAAAGGCCGACGGCCGTGAACGGGCCGATAAGCGCGAAGCCCGCGATCATCGGAAAGACCAGGTGCATCAGGTTCGCGTTCGAGGCGAAGAAGACGAGCAAGACGCCGATGATCGGATACATCAGGACGATGAACATCACGTCCGTCCGCAAGGCCCCGAAATCGTCGAGGCCTGCGCGCAGGACCTGGCGGATGTCCTGTAGCGTCATGGCGCGAATGCGCGGCTCGATCCGTTCGTCGCCGCCGATCCGCCCCACGGAATGGGCGATGTGCCCGGACGCGTCGGCAAGGCGGTGCGCCGTCCAGGACAGGGGATTTCCGATCGTTTTGGCCATGATGCATCCTCCCGTGTGTCGGCCACATGATGGATGCGCTGCGTGCGCCCGATTGGCCGAATGTCGCCCAATGCGCGGATGATCAATGATAGCAGCTTCGCGGGCGGATATCGGTCACTTATGCGGCACCGCGCGCCAGTGCGGGGCGACCGACCCTCGTGGCCGCCCGATCGACCGGGCGCCAAAGCCCGTCGCGGGCGTCAGTTCGTGATGATCTCGGGCCCCATGAAGGTCGTCGGCAGGAAGGTCGACAGCCACGGGATGTAGGTCACCATGATCAGGAATACGAAGAGCACCGCCAGGAACGGCACGGCCGCGCGCACGACGGCCATCATGGGCATGTTCGCCACGCCCGAGGTCACGAACAGGTTCAGTCCGACGGGTGGCGTGATCATCCCGATTTCCATGTTGACGACCATGATGATGCCCAGGTGGATCGGGTCGATGCCAAGCTGGATCGCGATGGGAAAGACCAGCGGTGCGACGATCACGATCAGGCCCGAAGGCTCCATGAATTGGCCGCCGATCAGCAGGATCACGTTGACCATCACCAGGAACATGATCGGCCCGAAACCCGCATCCAGCATGGCCCCCGCGATGGATTGCGGGATCTGCTCGTCGGTGAGCACGTGCTTCAGAATCAGCGCGTTGGCGATGATGAACATCAGCGTGATGGTCAGCTTGCCCGCCTCGAACAGGGTGTCGCGGGTGTCGCGGTGAAAGAAGGCCGTGACCAGCGCCCAGGGCTTTTCCAGCAGGGTATATTGGCGCGGCGCGGCGGGGTTGGCGGCGGCCGACAGGCTGCCCTGTTCGACCATCTCGGTCAGATCGGCGCTGCCCGCGGCCTCGGCCGCCAGGGGGCCCATGTCGCGATAGACGAAGGTTGCGATCACGAAGGCATAGACGGCGGCCACGGCGGCGGCCTCGGTCGGGGTGAAGATGCCGCCATAGATGCCGCCCAGGATGATGACGATCAGGAACAGACCCCACATGGCGTCGCGGCCCGACGCCCAGACCTCGCCCCAGCCCTGCCAGTCGCCCTTGGGCAGGTCGCGCAGCTTGGCGATGGTGAAGATCGTGAGCATCAGCATGAAGCCCGCCAGCAGGCCGGGGATCACGCCCGCCAGGAACATGCGGCCCACCGACACGTCGGTGGCGGACGCATAGACGACCATCACGATGGACGGCGGGATCAGGATGCCCAATGTGCCCGCGTTGCAGATGACACCGGCGGCGAATTCCTTGGAATAGCCCACCTGCCGCATCCCCGCGATCACGATGGACCCGATGGCGACGACGGTGGCGGGGCTGGAGCCCGACAGCGCCGCGAACATCATGCAGGCGAAGACGCCCGCGATGGCGAGGCCGCCCGGCAGATGGCCCACGATGGCGATGGAAAAGCGGATGATCCGCCGCGCCACGCCGCCGGTGGACATGAAGCTGGACGCGAGGATGAAGAACGGGATGGCCAGCAGCGTGTAATGGCCCGCCATCGCCTGGTAGAAGCTCTGCGCGATGGAGGCCAGCGACGTGTCTGACAGCACCAGCAGGAAGATCGTGGAGGAAAAGCCCAACGCGATGGCGATCGGTACGCCCAGGAACAGAAGGCCGATCACCATGCTGAAAAGGATAACGACATCCATGGCTTAAGCGTCCTTGTTCATGTGCGAGACGGCTTCGACATCGTCTTCGGCCTCGTGACTGACGATCAGGCTGTCGCGGGTGCCGCGGGCGATCTCGACGGTGGCTTGGACCAGCCGGAACAGCAGCAGCGCGCAGCCGAAGGGAAGCATGGCGTAGGGGATCACCCGGGGCAGCTTTTCGTATTCCTCGCCCATGTTGATCAGCGGCTCGAGCCAGCGGAAGATCTCCAGCATGGGCACTTGGTCGGTGACGTAGAAGGCGCGGTCGCGCGTGTCCTCGAACCCGGTCGGGAACCAGCGCCCCGTGGTCGCATCGAGCGCGGCGAAGGGCGCCCAGTAATCCCACGCGCCCTTGCACAGCAGCAGCGCGTAGGCCAGCGACACGGCGCAGGCGATCAGCGCGGCCACGTACTTGCCCTTGGGCGGCAGCAGGTTGGTGATGGCGTCGACGCCCAGATGGGCGGTCACCTTCACGCAATAGCTGACCCCGAACAGAACCAACCACGCGAACAGGATCAGCGTGGTCTCGAGCCCCCAGATCAGCGTTTCGTTGAAGACATAGCGCAGAACCACGTTGGCGAAGGTGACCAACGTCATCAGGCCCAGAAGCACCGCGATCGCGGTTTCCTCGAGCTCGTCGACGAAGCGCGAGACGGGCCCGCTTGGCTGATAGTTCTGCGACATGCCGTCCCCCTTCTGCAGAACCACCCGGCGCGCGGACGCACCGGGTGGAGTTTGGCGTCAGGTGATCGCCTCTCCCGCGATCACCCTACACCGTTTTTACATCGATGCGTTGATTTCCTGCGCGGCGGCGATGTTGTCGGCGCCCACGTCGGATTCGAACCGCTCCCAGACGGGCTTCATCGCGTCGACCCAGGCCTGGCGCTGCTCGTCCGTCAGCTCGCGGATCACCGCGCCGGTGTCCAGGATCGCCTGGCGTGCCTCGGCGTCGACTTCACCCACGGCGGCGTTCCGCTCGTTGGTCACCTCCTCGAGGATGGTCAGGAACTGGGTCCGCGTCTCTTCGTCGAGCCCTTCCAGCCAGTCCACGCTGGTCACGACCAGGTAGTCCAGCACACCGTGGTTGGTTTCGGTCGTGCCCTTCTGCACTTCGAAGAACTTCTGGCCGTAGATGTTGGACCAGGTGTTTTCCTGACCGTCGACGACGCCCGTCTGCAGCGCGCCATAGACTTCCGAGAACGCCATGGGCTGCGGCGACGCGTCCAGCGCCTCCATTTGCGCCACCAGCACGTCGCTGGGCTGCACGCGGAACTTGAGGCCAGCGGCATCTTCCGGCGTCTCGAGCGGTACGTTCGCCGAGAACTGCTTCATGCCGTTGTGCCAGAACTCAAGGCCCTGCAGACCGCGGCGGGTCATCGAATCCTTCATCGCCTGACCGGCTTCCGAGTTCTGGAACTTGTCGACGGCGTTGATGTCCACGAACATGAACGGCAGGTCGAAGATGCGGAACTGCTTGGTGAAGGTTTCGAACTTCGACAGCGACGGGGCCGCCAGCTGAACGTCGCCCTGCAGCATCGCTTCGAGCACCTGGTCGTCGTTGTAGAGCGTCGAGTTCGGGTACACTTCCATGCAGGCCGTGCCGTTCATCTCGGCGTTCACGCGCTCTTGCAGCAGCGACGCGGCGATGCCCTTGGGGTGACGGTCGGTGTTGGTCACGTGACTGAACTTGATGACCATTTCGCCGTCGTCGCATCCCGCTTCATGCTCGGCCGCAAAGGTGGCGCCGGTCGTCAGCGTCAGCGCGACGGCGGTGGTTGTAAGGAATTTCATAGGTGTCTCCCGATCTATTATTCTTGATCCGGCGCATTGGTGGCCGGGACCCGTGCAGGATGACGAATTGGTGAACGAAGCTGCAAGTGAATTTCGGTCGCGGAATTTTTACCCGACTTTATGACTTGATTACAGTCGGTTGCCTTATTTCTCACCGATATCTCTACGTGTCCCCACATCCTTGATGCGAAATGCCGCACAGCCCTCTTCCGCGTTGTGCGGGATTCCGCACAGGCTAGCGGAAATCTTCGGGCTTCAGATCGTGGCGCGTCAGCTTGTCGTAGAACGTCTTGCGCGGAAGTTTCAGCGCCTGGGCGGCCGACGTGGCGTGGCCCTTCGCCTGGCGGAGCGCCTGGATCAGCAGGCTGCGTTCGACCTGGGCCATCTGTTCGTTCAACCCCAGATCGGCACCCGGGTCGCGATCCTCGACCCCCATGGCAAAGCGCATGGCGGCGTTCATCAGGGCGCGCGCATTGCCCGGCCAATCCTGCGCCATGATCCGCGCCAGCGTGTCCGACGTGATTTCGGGCGGATCGAGCGCGGCCTGCTCGGCGGCCTGGGCCACGTATTTGCGGAACAGCAGCGGGATATCCTCGGGGCGTTCGCTCAGCGACGGGATCCGCACCCGCATCAAATCCAGCCGATAGAACAGGTCAGGGTTGAACTGCCCCTCCGCCGCATCCGTGTCCAGCGCCCGGAACGAGCCCGCGATGATCCGCGCGTCGATCTCGCCTTCCAGCCGTTCAAGCAGTGTCGCCTGCAATGGCGGCGTCAGGTCGGCGATCTCGCCGATGAAAAGCGATCCCGCCGCAGCCCGGTCGATGGCCTGTCCTAGCGCCTTGGCATCCGCCGAGGCGGCGGAAAGCTTCACGAAGGGCGCAGAGGCGCGGTCGGACAGCAGATGGATGACCTCGGCTACCTTCGAGATGCCCGAGCCGGGCGCGCCCAGGATCAGAACCTCGGCGCGGGTGCGCGCCACCGCGCGAACCCGGTCACGCAGGGTGCGCGCCAGCGCGCTTTCCCCGAAGATCAGCCGACCCGCCGCGTCCCCCTCTTGCGCCGCGCTTTTCAGGCGGCGGTTTTCCAGCACCAGCGCCCGGGTCTTCAGCGCCTTCTGGACAGAGGCCACCAGGTCGGCCGCGGCACAGGGCTTTTCCAGGAAGTCGTACGCGCCCGCGCTCATCCCCTTCACGGCCATGGGCACATCGCCTTCGCCGGTCAGCAGGATCACCGGCAGGTCTGGATCGATCTTCTGGGCGTATTTGAGCAGGTGAAAGCCGTCCCGGCCCGGCATCCGGATGTCGCTCAAGATCACGCCGTCGAACTCGGCCGTGATCCGGTCCTTGGCGGCCACGAACGAGCTGGCGGTCAGCGGGTCCAGATCCGCAAGCTCCAGGGTCTGGGCCAATGCGTCGCGCAGATCCGGCTCGTCCTCGACGATCATCACGCGGATCGTCATGCCGCGGCCCGAACGCTGGCGGGGACCAGATCAATCTCGAAGATCGCGCCGCCGGTATCGGCATTGCGCCCCGAGATGCGGCCCCCGAAGCTCTGGATCAGCCCGTAGGAAATCGAAAGCCCCAGCCCCATGCCCTCGGACGCCCCCACTTCCTTGGTGGAATAGAACGGATCGAAGATCCGGTCGGGCGCGTCCAGCCCAGGGCCCTCATCCGCGATGGAGATCCGCACCGGATCGCCGTCCCGTAGCGTGATCGTCAGCCGCCCGCCCTGCCCCGCCATCGCGTCCATGCCGTTGGTGACGAGGTTCAGGATAACCTGGCTCAAGCGCACCTCGCCGCCGCGCACCATCACGGGGCCATCCGGCAGGTCGGTGACGATGCGCACACCGTCCTTCCGGGTGCGCGCGTCCACCATGTCGAGCACGTCGTCGATCACCGCGCTCAGGTCCACGTCGCGGATCTCGACGCTGTCCTGCCGGGCGAACGCGCGCAGGTTCTTGATGATGCGCCCCATGCGCCGCGCCATCTCGGCGATACGGCCCAGGTTCTCGGCCGCCTTGTCGGGCTTGCCGCGCTCGAGGAAAGTCTGGCCGTTCTCGGCGAAAGACCGGATCGCCATCAGCGGCTGGTTCAGCTCGTGGCTGATCCCGGCCGACATCTGCCCCAGCGCGCTGAGCCTGCTGGCCTGCACCAGCTCCGCCTGCGCGCGGGTCAGCGCGGCCTCAGCGTCCAGCCGCTCGGCGATCTGGGCGCGCAGCACCCGGTTGGCGTCGCGCAACGCGCGGGTGCGATCGGCCACGTCGCGCTCGAGCTTGGCGTTGACCGCACCTTCGAGCGTCAGCCGCTCGGCCAGCGCGCGACGGCGGTCGCTGGCCAGCAGAAGTCCCGCGCCGATCAGCAGCCCAAGCCCCGCCGCCGCAAGCGCCTGCAGCAGCGCCGAGCGCCGGGTCGGGGCCAGGTCCACCAGAAGCTCGGCCGTCATGTCGAGCACGCGCAGATCCTGGCTCAGGTGCAGCGCGCGGCGCGGCAGGTAGCGGTTGTCCGCGATCCGCCAGACGTCGTGCCCGGCGCGGGCGGACCGCGTGACGGGCGTCTCGCCCAGCGGCGCATCGCGGGCCGCGGTCTGCAACACCAGCTCCGAGCGGTTGGCGATGAAGATCAGGCCGTCGGGGTCGGTAAAGAACACCGGCTCGGCCGCGCCGCGCCAGTTGGCTTCCAGCGCGTCCACGTTCACGTCGATGATCAGGACGGCCAGGATGCCCTGCCCGGGATCGCCGAAGATCGGCGTCGCATGGCCGAACCGGCGGCGCCCGGTATCGGGCTCGACACCGTGGTGTCGCCCCAGCGCACCGGTCAGCGCGCGCGCCATCAGCTCGGGCGGGGGGCGGCCCAGCCCGTCGCTGCTTTGCGCCAGCACCCAGCCGTTGGGTGACACCAGCCGCAAGCCCCGCGCGCCCGTCTTGCCCTCCATCCGGCGCAGCAGATCGGACACCGCTTCGGGATCGGCGCGCCCCTCGGCCAAGGCCCGCAAGGCTGGGTGCTCGGCCACCAGGACCACTGACTCGCGGTATTGCTGCAATAGCCCCAGCAGGCGCCCCGACGCCTGCCCCAGATCGGCGCGCCCCCGCTCTTCCAGCCGGTCGAGCGCCCCCAGCCACGCCGCCCACCACACGGCACCGGACAGCAGGCCGATGGCCACCAGATATCCCGCGATGCCAAACGCGCGCGCCATGCGATGCCTCCCTTGCGCCTTGCGTTCTAGCAGTCCCGGAACGCGCCTGCTAGCGATGGCGGATGCAGCGCCTGTCCCAATCGCCGACCGACCCGGGCTTCGTCCAGGATCCCTATCCTTGCTACGCCCGCGCGCGGGCGGCGGGCGACATCGTCTGGTGGACCGACTACGCCATGGCCGTGGCCACGACCCACCGCGCCGTGGGCGCTCTGCTGCGCGACCCGCGCCTGGGCCGCGAAGAGCCGCCCGAAACACGCCAGCCTGCACCGGACCATCTGCGCGATTTCTACGCGGTCGAGCATCACTCGATGCTGGAACGCGAACCGCCCGACCACACGCGGCTGCGCCGCTCGGTGCTGCGCGCCTTCACATCGCGCCGCGTCGATGGGATGCGCCCCGAGATCGTCTCGCTGTGCGACGGCCTGATCGATGCCTTTCCCGACGGCGCCTTCGACCTGCTCGACGCCTACGCGCGCCCCCTGCCCGTGACGATCATCGCGCGGCTGATTGGCTTGCCGGAAACGCTGAACGACCAGCTTCTGGCCTGGTCCAGCGCGATGGTGGGGATGTATCGGGCTGGCCGCAGCCGCGCGGACGAGGACGCGGCAAACGACGCCGCGCGGGACTTCGCCGCCCTCGTCTCGGACCGGATCGCAGCCCTGCGACGCGTGCCCGGCGACGGGCTTCTGTCACAGCTCGTCCACGCCCGAGACGCCGACACCCGCCTGAGCGACGCCGAGATCACCGCCACCGCCATCCTGCTGCTCAACGCGGGACACGAGGCCACGGTCCACACCCTGGGCAACGCCGTGGCCCTGATGCTGTCACGTGGCGTGACGCCCGGCGACCCGGTGACGGATGTCGAGGAACTGCTGCGCCTCGACCCGCCGCTGCATCTCTTCACCCGCTGGATCTACGAAGACTGCACCCTCTTCGACCATCCCTTCCGGCGCGGCGACCGGATCGGGCTGCTGCTGGCCTCGGCCGGGCGCGACCCGGCGGTGTTCGACCGTCCCGATACCTTCCTGCCGGACCGGCGCGGCCCCGCGCACCTGGCCTTCGGGGCCGGGCCGCATTTCTGCCTCGGCGCACCGCTGGCGCGGCTCGAGCTGCAGATCGCCCTGCCGCGCCTCTTCGCGCGCAAACCCGGTCTGCGTCTGGCCGACACGCCCCGTTTCGCCGATATCTACCACTTCCACGGCCTGGCCCGGCTCATGGTCAGCGCGCCCGCCCCCGGCTTCATCTTTCCATAAATACCTGAATCCCTTGCCTCAAACCGGCAATTCGGTGGTGAACTTCAGCTCTTCCATGGACAGAAGCGCCGTGACGTTGTGGATCTTCACCTGGCCGATGAGCGCCTGGTAGAAGGTGTCGTAGGCCCGCGCGTTGGTGACCCGCACCTTCAGGATGTAGTCGATATCGCCCGCCAGCCGGTGCGCCTCCAGCACCTCGGGGCGCGCGCGCAGCGTCTGCAGGAACCGTGTCTGCCAGTCCGCATCGTGTTCGGACGTGCGGATCAGCACGAAGAAACACGCCTCGAGTCCCAGCTTCTCGGGATCCAGCAACACCGTCTGCTGGCCGATCACCCCCGCATCGCGCAGTTTGCGCAATCGATT
Source organism: Palleronia pontilimi (assembly GCF_016412875.1). Lineage (GTDB taxonomy): Bacteria > Pseudomonadota > Alphaproteobacteria > Rhodobacterales > Rhodobacteraceae > Palleronia > Palleronia pontilimi. Next base: position 79,190 of record NZ_JAEKPD010000005.1, read on the forward strand.
CCACACCGGCGTCTTCGACGAGCCCACGTCCTTGGCGATATCGTCCAGCGACCGGCTGGCATCGCGCTGCACGGCCGCAAGGATCTTCCGGTCAAGCGCATCCAGACGAACATCCATTCCACTCATTCCCTCTTCCATGGAACCCCCGTTCCACGGCGCGACAGCCGCGGAACATACGTTTCTTATATTGCCGCGCACCTGCACGACAGCGGGAAAATATTCTATCTATGATCCAGCGCAGACAAGGACCGCCCCGATGCACCATTTCCCGATCTTCCTGGCCGTCGAAGGCCGCCGCATCGTGCTGGCGGGCGGCGGGGACGCGGCGCTGGCCAAGCTGCGGCTGATCCTGAAGACCTCGGCGCGGGTCACGGTCTTCGCACCCGATCCCGCGCCCGAAATCGCCGCATGGGCCGCGGCGGGCAAGCTCACATTGCACACCCGCGCAATGGCACCCGGCGACACGCTTTGCGCCAAGCTGTTCTACGCGGCGTCCGAAGATCCGGCCGAAGACGCGCGCACGGCGGCCATCGCCCACGCGGACGGCGCATTGGTCAACATCGTCGACAACCTCGAAGACAGCGCCTTCATCACGCCCGCCATCGTGGACCGCGATCCCGTGACCATCGCCATTGGCACCGAAGGCGCGGCGCCGGTCCTGGCGCGGGCGATCAAGCGCGACCTGGAAGAACGTCTGCCGACCGCGCTTGGCCCGCTGGCGCGGATCGGCAAGGAATTCCGCAAGATGGCGGAGCTTCTACCGTTCGGCCGGGCGCGCCGCGACTTCTGGGCCGATTATTACGACCGCGCGGGGCCCATGGCCTTCGCGCAGGGCGAGGATGCCGTGCGCCCCGCGCTGGATGATCTGTTGTCCCAGCACCTCGACCGCGGCGCGCAGCCCGGCCACGTCCATTTCGTCGGCGCGGGTCCGGGCGATCCGGACCTGCTGACCCTGAAGGCCCGCAAGGCGCTGGACGCGGCGGACGTGGTGATCCACGACCGGCTTGTCGCACCCGAGATCCTGGAGCTGGCCCGCCGCGAGGCGACGATCCTCGACGCGGGCAAGGAAGGCTTCGGTCCCTCCACCCCGCAGGCCCGGATCAACGCGATGATCGTCGAACACGGGCGCCAGGGCGCCCAGGTCGTGCGGCTGAAATCGGGCGATCCGACCGTGTTCGGTCGTCTCGACGAGGAAATCGAGGCGGTCGAGCAAGCGGGCCTCGCCTACACGATCGTGCCCGGCATCACCGCCGCATCCGCCGCCGTGGCGGGCATCGGTCAAAGCCTGACGCGGCGCGGGCGCAACGGCTCGGTGCGGCTGCTGACCGGCCACGACATGCAAGGCTTCGCCGATCACGACTGGGCCGCCCTGGCCGCGCCCGGAACGGTCGCCGCGATCTACATGGGCAAACGGGCCGCGCGCTTCATCCAGGGCCGCCTGCTGATGCACGGCGCCGATCCCGAAACCCCGGTGACGGTCGTCGAAAACGCAGGCCGGGCGGATGCGCGAACGCTTGCCACCTCCTTGGCCCGGCTGCAGCCCGAGTTGAGCGAGATCAATTTCGCCGGCCCCGCGGTCGTCATGTTGGGCCTTCGGCCGCGCGAAGCTGTCACCGTCCTGTCGCGGGCCGATGCTATGCAGCTGGCGTCCAAATCATCCCCGAAGGAGATCGCTCTATGAGCCGCGAATACACGCCCAAGGTCATCACCGCCAACCACCTGATGCTGGGTGACGCCATCTGGCTGACCGAAGACGACACCTGGAGCCGCGACATCGCGCGGGCCGAGCTGCTGACCGACGAGGCCCATGCCGACATGCGGATGCTCTTTGCCAAGGGCCAGCCGCAGATTGCCGTCGGCCCTTATCTCGCCGAGGCAGAGCAAGGCGCACTCGGCCCCGTGCCCGTTCACCTTCGCGAGGTGTTTCGCACGCGCGGCCCCTCCAATCGCGACCACGGCAAGCAAGTCGACGGCGCGATCTGAGGACACGTAATTCCCGGGCGGGCCCTGACGGGTCCCCCGGGAAAATCGCGCCACCGGCGCAGCAGGAGCAGACAAGATGTACCATTACTCCGATTTCGACGAAGCTTTCGTGCGGACCCGCGTGGACCAGTTCCGCGACCAGGTCGCGCGCCGCATCGATGGGTCGTTGACCGAGGACGAATTCAAGCCGCTGCGCCTGATGAACGGGCTTTACCTGCAACTGCACGCCTACATGCTGCGCGTGGCGATCCCCTACGGCACGCTCAACAGCCGCCAGATGCGGCAACTGGCGCTGATCGCGGCGCGTTGGGACAAGGGCTACGGGCACTTCACCACGCGCCAGAACATCCAGTTCAACTGGCCCAAGCTGGCGGATGTGCCCGACATCCTGGATGCGCTGGCCGATGTGGACATGCACGCCATCCAGACCTCCGGCAACACGATCCGCAACGTGACCGCCGATCATTTCGCGGGCGCCGCGGCGGACGAGATCGCCGATCCGCGGCCCTTTGCCGAGCTGCTGCGCCAGTGGTCCACCGACCACCCCGAGTTCCAGTTCCTGCCGCGCAAGTTCAAGATCGCCATCACCGGCGCTGCGGCCGACCGGGCGGTGATCGCCGCCCATGACATCGGTCTTCAGGTCATCGAGCGCGACGGCGCCCTAGGCTTCCGCGTGTTGGTGGGCGGCGGGCTGGGACGCACGCCGATGATCGGGAAGGTCGTTCACGACTTCCTGCCGCAATCCGACCTGCTGCCTTATATCGAGGCCATCGTGTCGGTCTGGAACCTGCTCGGACGCCGGGACAACAAGTACAAGGCCCGCATCAAGATCACCGTGCACGAGCACGGCATCGACGAGATCGCGCGGCTGGCCGAACAGCGCTTCTCCGAGATCCGGCCCGGCTTCTCGGGCGTGGACCAGCAGGTGCTGCGCGATATCGAAGCCCAGTTCGCCGCGCCCGATTTCGAGACGAAGCCGATGGACTGCTTTCACGCCGCCTACGACGCGGACCCGGTGTTCCGGTCCTGGGTCGACATCAACGTGAGCGCTCACAAGCGCGACGATCATGCCATCGTGTCGATCTCGCTGAAAAAGCCGGGCGCCACGCCCGGCGACGCGACTGCCGCGCAGATGGACGTGATGGCCGCACTCGCCGAAGGCTTCGGCCATGACGAGTTGCGCATCTCGCACGAACAGAACGTGATCCTGCCCCATGTCGCGCGCGCCGATCTGCCCGCGATACACGCGGCGCTGAAGGATGCCGACCTGGCAAGCGCCAATATCGGGCTGATCTCGGACATCATCGCCTGCCCTGGCATGGATTATTGCGCGCTGGCAACCGCCCGCTCGATCCCCGTCGCGCAAGAGATCGCGACCCGCTTCGAAGAGCTCAAGCTCGAGCACGAAGTTGGACCGCTGAAGATCAAGATCTCGGGCTGCATCAATGCCTGCGGCCACCACCATGTGGGCCATATCGGCATCTTGGGCCTCGACCGTGCGGGCGTCGAGAATTACCAGATCACGCTGGGCGGCGACGGCACCGAAGACGCCGTCATCGGGACGCGCGCCGGACCCGGTTTCGCCTATGACGAGATCGTGCCCGCCATCGAGCGCCTGATCCAGGCCTATCTGGGCCTGCGCGAAGATGCGTCCGAGACGTTCCTGCAAACCTATCGTCGCACGGGGATCGCCCCGTTCAAGGCGGCGCTCTATCCCGAAAAGGAGAACGCCCGTGCCGCTTGAGGCCCCCCTTCCCAGCGCGCACGAGCGCGCGCGCGAGCTGAACGCCCGCTACACCCGCCACGGCGCCACCGCGGTGCTGCGCCACGCGCTGTCCGACCCCCAGGTCGGGCGGATCGCGCTGGTGTCGTCCTTCGGCGCCGAATCGGTGGTGCTGCTGCACATGCTCAGCGTCATCGACCGGACAGTGCCGGTGATCTTCCTGAATACCGAGATGCTGTTCCCGGACACGCTGATCTACCAAAGCGCGGTGGCCGAACGACTGGAGCTCACGGATATCCGCCGCATCCGGCCGGACCGCGCCCAGACGTTGCTGCGCGACACGGACGGGCTTTTGCACCGCGACGACGCCGATGCCTGCTGCGCGCTGCGCAAGACCGAGCCGCTCGAGCGCGCGCTTCGGGGCTTCGACGGCTGGATCACCGGGCGCAAGCGCTTCCAGGGCGGCGCGCGCGCGGACCTGCAGTTCTTCGAGGCCGACAGCGACGGCCGCATCAAGGTGAACCCGCTGGCCCATTGGGCCAAGGCGGACGTGCAGGAATACCTGTTGAACAACCGCCTGCCCCGTCACCCGCTGATCAAGCAGGGCTATGCCTCGATCGGCTGCGCGCCCTGCACGTCGAAGGTGGATCCCGGCGAAGACGAACGCGCCGGTCGCTGGCGCGGCTTCGACAAGGTGGAATGCGGCATCCATTTCGAAAACGGTCGGGCGGTGCGCAGCTGAGCGGCCGGTGCTTCGAGGTATTTTGGGAAAGATGAAGACAGGACGTCTTCGCGACGGGATGGAACGATGAGCATAATTGTAACCGATGCGGGCTTCGGGTCCGACGACTGGACGGCGGGCTTTTCCGCCGCCGACCGGCACGCCGCGAATGACGGGGGGGCGGTGGACCTGCCCTCGGACACCCCGCCGGGCGACCTGGCGGCGTATCTGGACGCGCGATTGATCCGCGTGGACTTTCCCAGCTTCGCCGACGGGCGCGGCTTCACCCTGGCCGCGCACCTGCGGCGGCTGGGCTTCGCGGGGCGGCTGCGCGCGCGCGGCCATGTGATCGCCGATCAATACGCGATGGCGCGGCGCGCGGGCTTCGACGAGGTCGAGATCGACGACGACCTGGCCGCGCGCCAGCCCGAAGACCAGTGGCTTGCCCGCGCCGACTGGCGCGCCCACGACTATCAGCGACGCCTGCGCGGCTGAGCGTCGCCTTTCGCTGAACTTCCAGACAGGCTAACAGAAGGCCGGGCCGTTTCGGGTCCGCGACAAGACATGAACGAGATGACAGACGTGACCGCCTCAACCGCTCAAGCTGCCCAAGCCGTCAAGGTGTTGCCCGACGCCCAGACCGTCACCAGCGTGACCCACTGGACCGACACGTTGTTTTCGTTCCGGGTCACGCGCCCCGCATCCCTGCGCTTCCGCTCCGGCGAATTCGTGATGATCGGCCTGCTGAAGGACGACGGCAAGCCGCTGCTGCGCGCCTATTCCATCGCCTCGCCCGCCTGGGACGACGAGCTCGAGTTCTATTCGATCAAGGTCCAGGACGGCCCGCTGACCAGTCGGCTGCAGCATATCCAGCCCGGCGACCAGATCATCCTGCGCCCCAAGCCGGTGGGCACGCTGGTGCACGACGCGCTGCTGCCCGGCAAACGCTTGTGGTTCTTCTCGACCGGGACCGGCATCGCGCCCTTCGCGTCGCTGATCCGCGATCCGCAGACCTACGAGGATTACGAGCAGATCATCCTGACCCATACCTGCCGCGACGTGGCCGATCTGGAATACGGGCGCCGCCTGGTCGAGCACGTCAAATCCGACGCGACGCTGCGCGAGCTTCTGGGCGACGTGGTGGAGAAGCTGGTCTACTACCCGACCACCACCCGCGAAGAGAGCCCGAAGATGGGCCGGATCACCAATCTTCTGAAGTCGGGCGCCCTGTTCGAAGATCTGGGGATCGCGGACGGCATGTCACCGCAGACTGACCGGGCCATGGTCTGCGGCTCGATCGGGCTGAACACGGATCTCAAGGAGATCCTGGAAGGGTTCGGACTGCGCGAGGGCGCCAACAGCGACCCCGCCGAATACGTCGTGGAAAAGGCCTTCGTGGGATAGAGTCTTTGCGCTTCGGGCAAGGGCGAGGGTCGGCAGCGATGCCGACCCCCTGACGGCCAGCTCTATTGTGCCGCCTGAAGCTCGGGCAGGCCCATCGCGTCGCGCAGGCGGACGATCAGTTCCTTGACCACAGCCGGATCGTCGCCCACTTGCCGGACGGCTTCGGACAACGTCGTCTTCTGGACCATGTTCAACTCGGACGTCTCGACCGCGGCGATCACCTGTTCGCTGTCGAAATTCTCGAGCGTCAGCAGCTCGGTCAGGGCCATTTCCTGGGCTTCGCTCGCGCCGACCACACCCTCTTCCACGGCCGCTTCGGTCGCGTCTTCCTGCACGTTCTCGACCACGGCTTCGCCGTCCTGTGCGGCCTCGACGGCGGCCTCGGTCGCGTCCGACGATGCCGCGCCGATATCGCTGGCTTCGGCTTCGACCTCGGCGGCGGTGGCTTCCGCGGCCTGCTCGGCCTCGGCGGCGCCTTCCGCGACGGCGGCTTCGGCGCTTTCGGCGGCCTCGGTCGCGTCTGCGGCCATCTCGTCTGCGGCGCCTTCAGCGGCAGCGGCGGTGTCTTCCGCAGCCTGCTCGACCTCGGCTGCGGCGTCTTCAGCGGCTGCCTCGGCCTCGGCGGCGGCCTCGGCCGCTTCGGTGGCCATCTCTTCTGCCGCCTGCTCTGCCTCGGCCGCGGCGTCTTCGGCGGCGATCTCGGCCGTATCGGCTGCCTCGTCCGTCATCTCTTCGGCGGCCTCGGCGGTTGCTTCTGCTTCCGCCTCGACGCTGCTGGTCTCGGCCTCGCCTGCCTCTTCTTCCTGACAACCCGCCACCAGGATTCCGGCAGCAAGCAATGCGATCAGTGATGTCGATCTCAGTCCCATGGGATGTCCTTCGCGTTTGAATGCAGTGTCTCTTCAAGACAATGATCTCGCCCAAGGATGGTTCCCGTCTTCCATGCGTGCTATTCCCCACGCGCCGCGTCGAACACGCCTTGAACAGGGCGCGTCCGACCGTTATTTTACGCGCTCGTAACAAGCATCAGGAGATACACCCATCGCCCGCAGACCTCACAACGCGCCGCCCACGCGCGACACCGGCCCCCGCGTCAACGGACGCATTCGGTCCGGCGAAATCCGCCTGATCGGCGCGGAAGGCGAAAATGTCGGCGTCGTGACGCCCGAACGCGGCATGCAGCTGGCCGAAGAGGCCGGGCTCGACCTGGTCGAGATCTCGCCCAATGCCAGCCCGCCCGTGTGCAAGATCATGGATTTCGGCAAGTTCAAATACGAACAGCAGAAGCGCGAATCCGAGGCGCGCAAGAAGCAAAAGACGATCGAGGTGAAAGAGGTGAAGTTTCGCCCCAACACCGACACGCATGACTACGACGTCAAGATGCGCAACGTCTTCAAGTTTCTCGAGAACGGCGACAAGGTGAAGATCACGCTTCGGTTCCGGGGCCGCGAGATGGCGCACCAGAACCTCGGCCGCGAACTTCTGGAGCGTGTGGCCGAAGACACCAAGGACGTGGGCAAGGTCGAGAACTTCCCCAAGATGGAAGGCCGACAGATGGTCATGCTGATCGGACCCAGCAAGTAACGGGCACGGGTGGCGGGCCCTGATGGCCCGCCCCGAACCAACCGAAGTAAGGTCGATGACGTGGCGAATTTCCTCTTTGCGGCTGCGGTTGTATTCTTCGGCCTTCTGGTTCTGGTCACCACCCTGCTTCCGCTGGTGCCGTCCCACGCCTGGTGGATTCGCGCCTGGGATTTCCCGCGCCTTCAACTTCTGATCCTCGGCTGCGCCGTCATCGTCGGCGCCATGTTCCTGGGCTCGCCTGCGAAATGGATCTTCATCGCCGCACTCGTCGCGGCCTGCGCCTACCAGGCGGTTCGGATCTATCCCTACACGCCACTCGCCCGGACCGAGATGAACAACGTCCCGCAGCGCGACGACGGCAGCCAGACGACCATCCTGGCCTCGAATGTCGAGATGCCGAACGAGGAGTTCGACCGCGTCGCCGACCTGATCGCCGAAACCGATGCCGACAGCGTCTTTCTGATGGAGACGAACGAGACCTGGTTCGACCGGCTCGCCGACGCGCTCGCGTCCTATCCCACGGTGGTGACCGAGCTGCGCGACAATTACTACGGCATGATCTTCGCCACCCGGCTGACGGTGCACCAGGCGCAGATCGTCTATCTGACGCCCGACGAAACGCCGACCCTCTTCGCCGAGCTCGAGACGCCCAGCGGTCACCGCTTCCGCTTCGTGGGCCTTCATCCGCGGCCGCCCGTGCCGGGAAACTCGACGAAGGACCGGGACGCCCAGATCATCTATTCCGCCCGTTTCGCGCGCGCCAAGGAAATGCCGCTGATGGCCGTGGGCGATTTCAACGACGCCGCGTGGTCCGACACCTCGCGGCGGTTCAAGCACGTGGGCGGCTATGTCGATCCCAGGGTCGGGCGCGGTCTCGTCGCCAGCTTCGATGCGAAATCCAAGCTCTTGCGGACCCCCATCGACCAGTTCTACGCCACGCCCGATATCGCGCTGGTCGATTTCCGGCGCGGCCCCGACGTGGGGTCGGATCATTTCCCGCTGATCACCCGGATCGAGCTGGACCGCGACATCGCCCAGGAAGCGAACGTGCCGCCGCCGCCCCTGCCCGACGATACCCTGGACGAGCTGGATCGCGTGATGACCACCTATCGCAAGACGCTCGACGCGCGCCACCTGCCGGATCTCGACTAGTCCCTGGCCTTGGCCCTCGGATGAGGGCGCGACGGCGGTTCCTTCAACAATCCTCCGACCCCCATCGCCGCGAACTCGGCTGCATCGGGGATATGCCCGCAGGCCACCCGCTCGAGCACCCAGTCCGCACCGTTCAGCGCCGGCGATCGCGCGCATCCCGGCAGCCCGATCACCGGGCGTTTCCCGAGCGCGCCCAGAAACAGCAGATTGCCTGGATCGACGGGCATCCCGAAGCGGGTCAAATGCCCGCCCGCGCGGATCAATCCCGTCGGCCCCACGTCGCCCGCGTCGGATGTCGCCGATGCCGTCAGCAGCAGCAGCAGGTCGGCACTGGCCTCACCCAGCGCCGCGGCGATGGCGGCCGCATCGTGGGCGACGACGCGCGTCGCCTCCAGCGCCATGCCCAAGCGCTCGAGCCGAAGCGCCATGGCCGATTCGCCCTTGCCCGGCCCCTGCCCCATATCGGTGACGATCAGGGCGGCGTTGCGCAGGGTCACCGGTGCGACCCTCAGCGCCGCCTCCACCAGATGTGCGCCCTGGGCCACTGTTGCTTCGCCCACGAAATACGAGATCACTTTCACCGTCGCCACCATCTGCCCCGCGGCGACCCTTTGGAATGGCGCCAGCGTGGCGGTCGTCACGTTGGGATCGAGCGCGTTCAGCGCGGTCACGGCACCAGTGTCTAGAACCACGATACCCGGCAATGTCGCGTGGATATTGACCCGTCCCGTCGCCGCGCGGCCCAGGCGCAGGTTCTGTCCCGCGGGATCCGGCACCAGCGCCCGCGCGATCCTCGCCGCCGCGTCGTTCTCGTCCAGATCGCCGGGATCGGCGCGCGCCACGATGACCGTGTCCAGCCCGGCGGCGCGCAGCCTGGCGATATCGGCATCCTCCAGCCGGTGCCCCTTGCGCAGGCGTCCTCCCGCGACCGGATGCGAATGGGCGAGCGTCGCGCCACGCGCCGCGTCCAGCGGGACCGGGCCGAACCGCATCAGCCTTGCCGCAGCCGCTGGATGATCTCGGCCATGACCGCCACGGCGATCTCGGCGGGCGCGCGCGCCCCGATATCCAGCCCCACGGGCGCGTGGATGCGGGCGATGGCCTGCGCGTCGAACCCTTTTTCTTCCAGGCGGGCCACGCGTTTCGCATGGGTCCGGGTCGAGCCGAGGCACCCAAGATAGAAGACATCCGATCCCAGCGCCGTTTCGATGGCCGGGTCGTCCAGCTTGGGATCGTGTGTCAGCGTCACCACCGCCGTGCGCGCGTCGAGCCCGTGATCGGCCAGTGCCGCATCCGGCCAGTCGTGGATCAGCACCTCGCCGGGGAAGCGCGCGGGCGACGCGAAGCTGTCGCGCGGATCCACGAGCACCGCGTCGAACCCTGCCAGCCGCGCCATCTGCATCAGCGGCTGCGCGATATGCACGCCGCCCACGACGACCATGCGAAGCGGCGGGTTGTGAATGGCCACGAATTGCAGGCTGTACTCGTCGAACCCCGAGCGGTCCAGCCGGAACCGGTCGGCATGGGCGGGCGGATAGGCCAGCTTGCGCGTCCAGCCTTCGGTATCGACGACATAGGCCACCTGTTTGCGCTGCGCCCGCGCCGCGACAAGCTCGGCAAGAAGGGATTGTGGCAGGTCGTCGTCACGCACCGGCTCGACCATGACGCGGATGCGCCCGCCGCAGGCCAGGCCCACCGCGAAGGCTTCGTCGTCGCTGACGCCGAATTCGAGAATGCGCGAGCCGCCGTCTTCGACCGCTTCCAGGGCCTCGACCACCACCGCGCCCTCGACACAGCCGCCCGACACCGATCCCGCGATTTCGCCGTCGCCGGAAATCGCCAGCTGGCTTCCCACGGGGCGCGGGGCCGAACCCCAGGTTTCGACCACGGTGGCCAGCGCGGCACCGCGCCCCGCGCGCGCCCAGTCCAGCGCGATGGCGGGACAATCATCGTATCCTGCGGACATGGCGGCTCCTTTCGGCTTCCCTCATAGACCGAAAGGCCGCGCCACGAAAAGCGGCACGGCCCTGTCCATTGGTGGCGGGACAGCCTGCCGCCGCCCCGCCCCATCTTTGTTCTTCGAAATATCCCGGGGGAGCCGCGCGCCGCGCGGCCGGGGGCAGAGCCCCCGTCCCCGTCCGGCCTACTGCGCCGACGCCGTCTGCAGCAGCGGCGTGATGCGACGCACCGTGGCGCGGCGGTTCTGCCGCTCGGCCTCGGTCGTGGGCACCTTCAGGAAGCGCTCGCCGTAGCCCTGCACCACAAGGTTTTCGGGCGGCACGTCGAAATACTCGGTCAGCGCCAGGGCCACCGATTCCGCACGACGATCCGACAGCGCCAGGTTGTAGGCGGCATTGCCCACGGCGTCCGTATGACCCTCGACCAGGAAGATCTCCTGCGGGTTCTCGGCGATCCGGGCGCGGATATAGCTGCCCAGATCCGTCAACTCGTCGGCCTGCTCGGGCGCAATCGCGGCCGATCCGGATGCGAAGGTGATATTGTCCAGATCGACGGCGGGTACCTGTTCGCGCACCTGCGAGATGTTGCGCACCTGCGCCAGCGAAAAGCTGCGATCGAACGCGCCTTCGGCGGCCAGCGCCTGGCGCAGCGCGTCCTCGTCCATGCCCGCATCCACCTGCGACCGCGCGGCGGGACGCAGCGTGCTCACGTCCACGGCCTGCGTCTCGATAGTGTCGTCGATCAGCACGATGCGGTCGCCCTCGGGCGTCACCCGCACGCGCTGCAGCACCCGCAGATTGGCATCGCGGATCGTCACGATCTGGCTGCCATCGGGTCGCAGGACCGTGGTCCGGGTCGAGCCGTCGTCGAAGCGCTCGGTGCTGACTTCCGTGCCGGGACGGCGCAGCAGCGCGGTGTCGTCCTTGATCAGCTCGTATCCGCCATCGCGACCCGAAACCACGACGCGGTCCTCGGAAGACGCGACCACCTGGCGGTTGTTGTTCAGAAGCGTGCCCACGGCGATGATGCCCGCCCCCGCGATCAGGGCCTTCTGCAAGGTGCTGAGCCCGTCATCGTCGTCGTTATCGGCGGCTTCGGCCTCGACCGTCGACGCAGAGGACGCTTCGCGCGGCTCGCCCGCGATGTCGCTGGTGAAATCCTCGTCGCTCGAGCGCGCAGTCTCTTCGGTAACGGTTTCGGTCGCGACTTCTTCGGCCGGGGCCGCGTCAAGTGCGGCGGCAGCGACCGGCGCGGCCTCCGATCCTTCGAGCGCCTGGCGTTCGGCATCGGTCATCTGCGTCTCGGGCGCCTCGCCCGCCTCGGGCGCTGCGTCGGCGCTCTCGGCCGTGGCGGTGTCCTCCGGGGCCGCTTCGGCCTCGGCTTCCGCGGTGGCGGGGCTTTCCTCGGCGGGCATTTCCGCTTCGGGGGCGGCTTCGCCTTCGGCCGTTTCCGCCGGAGCGGCTTCGGTCGCGGCGGCGGCATCGCCCGTCTCTTCGGTCAGGACCGGCGTTCCATCCATTTCGACCATCTCGGGCGTTTCTTCGGTTTCGGCCGTCTCGGGGGCCTCGTCCGTCACCTGCTCTTCGGCGGTGGTCTCGACCGTGCCTTCGGCTTCCGTCGCGGGCTCGGCCGGCGCGGCCTCGGCGGCATCCGCGGCGGGCGCGGGCTCGGCCGGTGCCGCCTCTGCCGCTTCGGCTGCGGGCTCAGCCGGTACCGCGGCGGGCTCTGGCGCGGCTTCGGCCGCTTCGCCTTCGACGGGTTCGGCTTGGGTCTGTTCGCCCTCGGCGGTCATCGCTTCGGCCTCAGCCTCAGCCTCGGCCTCCGGCATTTCAGCCGTCTCTTCGACGGGTTCCGCCGCCTCGGTTTCCGTCACCTCTTCGGCCGCGGGGGCCTCTTCCGGGGCGGCTTCGGCCGCCTCCGGCGCGGGCTCGGCGGTCTCGGCCGCACCGGCCTCGCGCGCCATGCGCAGCGCTTCGGCAACCTGGTCGGCCGGCAATCCCGTGGCGGTGGCGCAGGTTTCGGCGTCGAGTTCGGCGCAGACCTCAAGCAGCTGGTCGAGCGAGATCTGGTCTTGCGCGAAGGCGGCCTGCGGGATCGCCAGGTGAAGGCCCGCGACAAGGGCCGTGGTGGTTTTCAGGGATTTGCGCATTTTGCGTCCTTTCGGGGACCATTAGGGTTTGCGCAATTAACCCACCAATGCCGCGCGCGTTCCATCACGAGCCCGACAACGCCCCCATCATTCGCGCTTTTTCGCCGATATCGTCGGGGCGCGACAGCGCCACGGCCAGCCCTTCCAGCGACGCGATGTCGTGGCCCGCGCGAAAGCTGTCAACGTGGGGCATCATCGCGGCGATGCCCGCGGCCTTGGGCGCGAAGCCGTCGAAGCGCAGCAGCGGATTCAGCCAGATGAGCTTGCGCGCGGTCAGGCTCAGACGGCGCATTTGAGCGTCCAGCACCTTCGGATCGCCCCGGTCGAGCCCGTCGGTGATCAGCAGCACGATGGCCCCCTGTCCCATGACCCTGCGCGACCAGTCGCGGTTGAAATCGGCCAGGCAGGCGCCGATCCGCGTGCCGCCTTCCCAATCCTGGGCTTCCGCCCCCGCCGCGGCCAGTGCCGCGTCCACGTCGCGCTGGCGCAGGTGGCGGGTGATGTTGGTCAGACGGGTGCCGAAGGTGAAGGCGTGGACCTGCGCCCAGCCCGCGCCCTTTTCGTTGCTGACGGCGTGCAGGAAATGCAGCACCGCGCGCGAATAGTGGGACATGGAGCCCGAGATATCGCAGATCGCCACCAGGCTGGGCCAGCGGGTGCGCCGCTCGCGCCGGGCGAAATCCGTGACCTCGCCGCCCTTGCGCATGGCCGTGCGCATGGTCTGCGACCAGTCCGGCCGCGCGCCGTTGATCGCCGCGATGGTGCGGCGCGATTTCAACGGCTGCACGGGCAGCGTAAGCCGCGCGATCAGGCGCTTGGCGGCGGCCATCTCGGCGGTGGACATCTGTTCGAAATCGAGTGTGCGCAGCCGCTCCTCGTCGGACATGGTGCGCGAGGCGTCGACCTCGATCAGTGTTTCAGTCTCGTCGCTTTCGGGCGGTGGCGGCAGGTCGGCGTTGGCGCCGTCGAGGATCGCTTCGGCGGCGCGCTTTTCGGCCGGTTTGGCGATGCGCTCTTCCTGGGTGCCGCGGACCGCCGGGATCAGCCAGCTCATCATCTGCTCCATGTAGCGCGGGTCGCGCCAGTAAAGCCGGAAGATCTGGTCGAACACGGCCCGCTGGTCGGGCTTCGAGACGAAACAGGCCTGCAGGGTGTAGTAGAAATCGCGCCGATCGGTGAAGCCCGCCGCCTGCACCGCGCGGATCGCATCCATCACGCGGCCCGGCCCGATGGGCAGGCCCGCCTTCCTGAGCGCGCGGGCGAACCAGGTGATGTTGTGGGCCAGCTTGGGATTGTCGGGCAGCTCGAGTTCGGGAAGCGTTACCATGGGGATCCGGCGTCGAGGGGGGCTGTCTGCCCCCCGCGCTGCGCGCCCCCCCGAGGAATATTTGAAAAGAGATGAAGCACGGGACGTGTCACGCCGTGGCAAGCTCGGTGCGCACCTTTTCCAGGATGCGGGTGGCTTCCGAGCCCTGCAGTTTCTGGATGTCGTCCTGGTATTTCAGGATCGCGCCCAGCGTGTCGGCGATCACCTGGGGGCTGAGTTCCAGGATGTCGAGCGCCAGCAGGCACTTGGCCCAGTCGATGGTTTCGGCCACGCCGGGTTTCTTGAACAGGTCTTCGGTGCGCAGGTCCTGCACGAAGGCCACCACCTCGCGGCTGAGGGCCTCGGACGCGTCGGGGGCGCGGGCGTGGAGGATCTCGATCTCGCGGTCGAAATCGGGATAGTCGACCCAGTGATAAAGGCAGCGTCGCTTCAGCGCGTCGTGAACCTCGCGCGTGCGGTTCGACGTCAGGATGACGATGGGCGGCTCGGGGGCGCGGATCGTGCCGAGCTCGGGGATGGTCACGGCGAAATCGCTGAGGGCTTCGAGCAGGAACGCCTCGAACGGGGCGTCGGTGCGGTCGATCTCGTCGATGAGCAGCACCGGCGGCCCGCCGGGCTGGGGGCGCATGGCATCGAGCAGCGGGCGCGAAATCAGGTAATCCTCGGTGAAAAGCTCGGATTTCAGCGCATCGCGGTCGGCGCCGCCCGAGGCCTCGGCGGCACGGATGGCGATCATCTGCTCGGCGAAATTCCATTCGTAGACGGCCGATGCCGCATCCAGCCCTTCGTAACATTGCAGCCGGATCAGCTTGCGGCCCAGCCCCGCCGCGATCGCCTTGGCGATTTCGGTCTTGCCGGTCCCGGCCTCGCCTTCCAAGAACAGCGGGCGTCCCAGTTTCATCGCCAGGAACGTCACCGTCGCCAAGGCGCGGCCGCAGACATAGTCCTGTCCCGCCAGCATGTCCTGCACGGCATCGATGCTTTCGGGGATATCGGTCATGGGCCATGTCCTTTGTCGGTTGCGCACAAACCTGCACCGCAGGGCGGCGCGGTCAAGCGGGGCTTAAGTGGCATGGCGTCAATCGGGCGTGCGCGTCGCGTTCTGGAACAGCGCCACCAGCTTGCGGGCCACGTCCGGCGGCGGCGGCTGGCTTGACGCCGCAAGAAGCAACCGGCCGTAGATCTTGACCCAGGACGGGTCGGCCAGCGCCATGCGGAAGGCCCGCGCGTGCCAGTCGCGGGCCCCGGCTTCCGCCTCAATGATCCCCGGCAGCGCGTAAAGCCCCGCCAATTCGGCGTCGGTCCGCGGCTCGTGGCGCAGGATGGTGTCGTCTGGCACGGTGTTGAAGTTGCGCTCGACCCAATAGGTCAGATCCACGGGCTTTTCTGTGTGGTTGGGCAATCCGCGCCGCGCCTTGGCCACGAAATCCTCGGCCGAGCGGACCGAGTAGTGGTTGAGCTGCACGCACGCATTGGCCAGCGGACCGCCCCAGAGCATGATCTGGCCCTGATCTTCCGAGAACCGGTCGGGCAACGGCTGGCCCGAGCCATCGATCCAGGCCGCGGGGCCGCTTTGCTTCGGGCGATGCACGCCGGGCTTCTGGAACGGCCCCGCGCGGCGATAGAGCGTCTTGATGAAGCGTCCGAGCGCCGGATAAAGCGCGTCTTCGGGGATCGCGGTGGTATAGGCCCGCGTGGGCGGCAAATCCGGCCTCGAGACGTGGCCGTTATGGCCGAACAACCGCCAGGGCAGCGCGATGGCGTCCGCTTGCGTGTCCGCTAGCAGGTCCTGCAGCGTGTCGTAGGGCGCGCGCAGGTTCAGGTACTCGTCGCAATCGAGGACGGCGATCCAGTCGGCCTCGTCCAGAAGCGGGTGACCCCTGGCCTGGTGGAGCGCGGACCATTGCGGCGTCTTGCCGTCGGGCACGCGGTTGCGCACATGGCTGAGGATGCCGCCCGCCTGCAACAGGTCCAGCAGCACGTCCGTCCCGTCTGCGCAATCGTTCGAGAACACCAGGAAATCGGTGACGCCCAGCGCGCGGCAATGGGCGATCCAGTGCAGAAGGTTCGACCCCTCGTCGCGCACCGACGTGATGACCAGGATACGCTCCGCTTCAGCCATCGGAGGGCGCGTCCAGCCCTTCGCGGATGACCGCGGCGCTGGCGGGCAACTTGCCACCCAGGTCGGCCAGCAGCCGGTCGTAGGCCGACGCGAAGAACGGCCAGCCGATATTGTGGGCGTAGCGGTGATAGTGGATCACGGCCGCCCGGTTTGGCTCGGCCTGCCGGTCCGAGATCGAGTAATTGTAGCGCTCGTCCAGCACCGTCACGGGAATGCCGAAGCGCGCGCAGGCGATGGGCAGCGCCACTTGGTCGAGCCACGGACGCTTGCGGGCGACGGGCAGGTTGAAGTCGATATCCTGCGCCGTCTCGCGCCAGCGGGTGGCGAAATCCGGCGGCGCGCCCTCGCGGAAGGCGATGAAGCCCGCATTGTAATAGGGATAGAACTCGATCCGGCGGCCGCGGGTCAGGCGTACGCGCTCGGTGGGAAGCTCCATTCCGAAATGGGCATAGGCGCGGTCCCAGCGGTCGTTGTTCTTGCCCCAGGTGGGCTTGCCCTCGGGCACCGCGGCGATGCCGTCCGGGGGAGCAAGGCCGCGCAGGTCCAAAGCGTCACCGATCAGGATGTCGGTGTCGAGAAAGACGCCCGTGTCGCCATCGCGCGGCGCTTCGCAGGCGAAGATCTTGTTGCCGTGGGGAAAGGGTTTCTTCCACGCGCCACCGGGGATCGGCAGATCCGCGAGCCGCACGCCGAGCCGGTCGTAGGCGGCGCGCAGGTCGTCGGGCGGCGCGCCGTTGCCCGGCACCGGCACGTAGGCGACGATGTCGAGATCGTGCACCACGCGAGCGCGCAACGAGGACGCGAGCAGCAGGCCCTGCGCGGCCATGTCGGGCCCGTCGACCACGAAGAAGGCGGTGATCCGCTCGCTCATGGCTGCGGCTCGAGCGGCTCGGGGCGGGCGTAGACGGCGGCCACGGCGGGATCGATGGGCAGGCGGCGGGTATAGCCCAGCTGCCCCAGCATCCCTTCCCACTGGCGCAACTCGGCAAATGCGTCGACCCACAGGCGGCCCGTCAGGGCGATGAGGGCGGGCGACCGAGGCACGGGCTTCAGCAGATCGAAGACAGCGCGCGGCACCAGCGCCGGATCGCCCAGCGCCAGGTAGTCGGCGGGCGTGTCGCGCAGCAGCGCGGCCAGATCGTCCCCGTCGAGCAGGCGCAGCCGGTCCCCGGCCCGAAGATCGTTGCGGGTCCAGAGCTTGCGGATGAAGCTGCGCAGTTCCGGATGGCCCTCGACCAAGGTCACGCGCAGGTCTGGCCGCTCCTTGGCCAGGTGTGCGCCGATGAACCCCGAGGTCGCGCCGATCTCGACCACATGGGCGAATTCGGGCAGCATCTTGGGCAGGTTGCGGGCCAGGTTGCGCTCGAACTTGCCCTCGGTGATCTGGATCAGTCCCGGCGGCGTGAACAGGCGCGGATCGCAGGGCAGCTCGACCGAGTGGTTCCGGTGCCATTCCATAGGGGGATCGGCGCCCATGTCGGGGATGTCGCGCACGTAGGTGTCCACGGGGGCGATCATCCGCTCCTCGGGGGGCTTCGCCTTCTCGTCCTCGCGCTTGATCGCGGCGCGCTTTTCCATGTCCTTCATCTGCGCGGCGATGGCATCCTTGTCGCGCTCTTTCGGGGGCTTGGCCTCGACCTGGGTGATGGGCACCTGCGACGCCGCCTGCAACTGGGACACGAAGGCGTCGTATTCGGGGCTGCCCTTGAACTCGGCCAGTCGTGCCTCGGCCCGTTCGAGGGCTGCGAAATGCAGCCGGTTCAGGACCGGGTCGGTCAGCAGCCCGTCGAAGATCTCGCGCCGCCGGTCGGTGTATCGCAACATCGCATCGTCGCGCACCTCGTTGCGGTCCTGCAAAGACCAGTAGTCGTCGTTGTACTTGTCCTTCTTGTTGTTCACGTTGCCGCGGAACTTGCGGATCGCGTAGCTGTCGATGGACTTGACCGCGTAGTGATTCATCTGCGCCCAGTCATAGCCGATGGTGCGCACGATCGACCGCCAGCCGCGGAACTTGAAATATTCCTCCATCTCGCGGCCCGAGCCATTCAGCCACTTTACGGAATGCGGATAATCCGTATCCAGCACCTTGTTCTTCATCTTGGGCCGGTGGATCCCCAGTTTCCACTTCTCTGGATCGAACTGGAAAAGGGTCTTCACGCCCCAGCCCTTGTTCCACATGGGGGGTGCTGCCATCAGGTATTGCTCGGTCACGAAGTCGCGGGACCAGTGCTGCACGCCGCCCGACCCGAAGATCCGCCAGGTGATGACCATGCCGTTGGCGCCTTCGTCCTTGATCGACTGGATCATGCCATCCAGCGACCCGTCGCCGTGCTTGATGCACAGGAACTCGTCGGCGTCGAAGATCAGCACCCAGTCGCTGTCCTGCACCAGCGGCTCGTCCTGGGCGTATTTGATCGCCGAGGGCTGCGGCTTCATCCCCTTGGGGATGTCGTTGCGGCGGTGATAGGCGAGCCCCAGCTCTTCCAGCCGCATCAACATCGTGTCGGTGCCGTCGGTGCAGTCGTTGGTATAGACCACCAGGTCGGTGAATCCGACCGCCATGTGGTGCGCGACCCATTCCAGCAGGTAGGGGCCTTCGTCCTTCATCATCGACACCGCGGTGACGCGCCCGTGGGGCGACACCGCCTTGACGGGAAGCTGCGGCTGGACCTGCGCGGTGTCGGGCATGGATCGAAATTTTTGCCTGTTCGGGACGCTTGGGGCGCCGATCTCCATACTATTTGCACATTTCCTTGCCAAGGTAAGCCCCAACAGGCGGACACCTCCCTGGCCCGCATCGGCATCTGCGCCTTTTTCGCAAAGCGCGGATCGCGATGATGGACAGGGCCGAGCCACGCGGGCATTGTCCACGAAACGATAACAATTCGGCGCAGAATGGGGGGATTTCCCCTGAACCGCGCCTCAAGTCAGAGGCTGAAATGGCAGAACTCAACCGCCGCCCCGTCGCTTCGCTGTGGATCGGCGAGAAGCTCCAATACCTCAACCAGCTCTGCCTGGCGAGCCATGTCCAGGCGGGCCACCCAACGATCCTGTATTGCACGCATAACGTCGGAAATGTCCCCGAGGGCGTCGAGATGCGCGACGCCAAAGAGGTCATGGACATCGACATGGCGCTGGTCGAAGGCACCTCGGCGTCGTTCTGGTCCAACGTGTTCCGCTACAAGATGATCAAGAAGGACGACGCGATCTGGATCGACTGCGACGCCTTCTGCCACCGCCCCTTCCCCGACGAGATGGACAACATCTTCGCGGGCCACGGGATGCGCGGCGCGCTGAATTGCGGCGTGGTGAAGATCCCGCGCGAGGGCGCGCTGATCGACATGCTGCTGGACTATTACGACAACCTTCCCGACTACCCGCCCTGGTTCAACAAGAACCAGCGCAAGAAGCTGGACCGGCAGAAGGACAACATTCCGCACAGCGAAAAGATCTACAAGGCCGAGCGCACGGCGTTTGGGCCGCAAGCCTTCACCTATTTCGCCCAGCAGACCGGCGATTACGACAAGGCCATGACGCCGGACACGCTGTACCCCGTGCCCTTCCAGCTGAACGACATCTTCTACGACCCGCACGGCCGCGTCGAAGGCTGGTTCACCGACGACACGCTGTCCGTGCACCTCTACACCAACGGGACAAAGCCCTGGTGGCGCAAGAACCCGCCGCTCGAGAACTCGTATGCCTGGCGGATGTGCCGACAGGTGGGGATCGACCCCGCCAAGGCGCTGGAATGACCGCAGGTCGAAGCCCGGATCGGAAAGGGGAAAGCCGATGAGCTTTGAAGACACGATCACCGAAGCGCAGAACAGCGCTGACCTTGCGGCGCTCGAAGCGGACGGGACGCCCCGCACGCAAGCCGAACGCAAGGCCATCAAGATGGTGCGCCGCTACCGGCGGAACCTGCGGGCCGCCGAGGCCCACGCCCACCTGGCGGGCATCTGCAGCATGCTGTGCGAAGGCGACATCGTCATGGACATCGGCGCCAACCTGGGCGAAATCACCGCCCCCCTGGCCGAAACCGGCGCACGCGTCGTCGCCTACGAGCCCGATCCCTGGACCTTCGCCCAACTCGACGAACGGTTCGCGAAAAACCCCAATGTCGAGCTGGTGAATGCCGCCATCGGCCGCAAGGCGGGCACCGTCCAGCTGATGCGCGCCGACAATTTCGACCGCAATCCCCAGGGCGCGTCGGTGAAGTCCACCACCGTGACAGGCGGCCGCGCGATCGACGAAAGCACGGCGATCGACGTCGAGATGCGCGGCTTCCTGGACGAGGTGGCGCGCCTGACGTCCGGTGGCGGCGGGATCGCGTTCTGCAAGATGGATATCGAAGGCGCCGAACTGGAGATCCTGGAAGACCTCGTGGCGCGGCGCGCGCTCGACCCGATCCGATGCCTCGTCGCGGAAACCCACGAGCACAAGTTCAAGGAGCTTCGGCCCCGCTTCCGCGCGCTACGCGCCGCCGCGGCCGAAGCCTATCCGAAGCGACGCCTGAACCTCGACTGGATCTGACATGGCGCGGCCCCGACTGACCTTCGCCTACATCGTCGAGCCGCCGGACTACCAGATCCTGGCCTGCACCCTGCTGGCGTCAATCCGCACCCATTTCGGCGATGACGTGGCCGCCGTCGGCTACTGCCCCGAACACCGCATGGACGAGCTGCATCCGTCGGTCTTCAAGGCGCACGAAATCATGCAGGCCGAGCTCAGGCCCATGAGAACGCAAGGCATGTGGGACGAGGACTACCCCCACGGCAACAAGATCATCGCCGCGATGCAACCGCGCGACAGCGAATATTCGGCCTTCGTCGACAGCGACGTTCTGTTCCTGCGCGACAACACGCCCGACAACCTGATCCGCGCGGACCACGTATCCTGCTCGGCGGCGGCATCGATGACCTGGGCCGGCGAAGAGATGTGGGACATCGTCTACGGCGCGCTCGACATGGAGATCCCCGATGAGCGCATGGAATACATGCGCCGCCCGCGCGGCCCGTCGATCCCCTATTTCTCGGCGGGGCTGGTGGTCTTCCCCGAAGCGCCCGGCAGCGACAGCCGCTTTCCCGATGTGTGGTACGACACCGCGCGCCAGATCGACCGGGTCGAGTCGCTGGAATTCCGCCGCCCCTACCTCGACCAGATGTCGCTGCCGCCGGCGATCCGGCGCGCGGGCCTGGACTGGAACATCCTGCCCGAAGAACAGCACTATATCCTGGGCGGACGGCTGCGGGGCGAGCCGCTGCCCGAGGACCGCGACATCTACACGGTCCACTACCGCAAGGCGGGCATCCTGAAGGAAATCGGCTTGCAGAAATACGCGCGGGGCCTTCTGGGCAAGCAGACGGGCGTGTCCTTTGTCAGGCGCCTGACGGACAGCCCCGAGAAGATAAAAGAGGGCAGCAAGTAAGACTTGGTTAACCAATCAGTCGCGTGCCCTGACAAATCTTCCCAATCTGGCCCAATTGTTGAACGTATTGTCGGGCATGTTTAGGTTAATCGCAGACCCAACTGCGTCGATCGAAGCTGCTTGAGGCACACCAGATGAACTCAGTGACCGACACTATCGAAGACGAGACGAGCGAGCCCGTCGGCGGCCGGGACTTTTCGTATGATCTGATGCCGGGCGTCTCGATCGCGCTGGAGCGTCGCGGACCCGAGCTTCTGGTCTGCTTCGGTGTGAACGACGCGCTCGCCCACGTGACCGATGACATGGAATGCTCGCTTCTGCGCATCGACACCGACGACGCGGAAAAGCTGCACAGCGACCAGATGGTCGGCTATTTCGATGCCCTGCTGGATTCGACCCTGCTGGATGAATTCGACAGCGTTCTGTTCGTGGGCGTCGGCGCAACGGCCGCGGCGGCCCTTGGCTATTCGATCTGCGCACCCATGGCGCGGGTGCTCGTGCTGGGGCCCCGCGGCGCGCTGCCCCAGACGGGTCGCTACGCCCCCAGCGCGGCGAACCTGGCGGTGGCCGAACAGATCCACGTGGTCTTCGATCCCCGAGACGCCGAACAGCGGCTCATGGCCCAGAAGATCGCGGCGCGCGGCGCGAAGGCCCTGCCCATGCGATTCGGCATGAGCGGCGACCTGATCGAGGATCTCGACGAGCTCGGTGCGCTGGAAAGCGTGTTGGGCGACGCCGTGGATGGCGAACTTGGCGCGCGGGCCTATTTCCAGGCCCTGCGCACGCGTCGGCGCAACAACCTTTATCTGCGCACCCTGACGGGGCGCCTGACCAATCCCGACCGTCCCGTGCTGCGCGCGCTGGTGCTGCGTCATATCGGCGAAAAGCTGGGTCGCAGGCGCTACATGGCGCAATACGAACGGGTCGTCGAAGAGCTTGCGGCCAAGGGCATCCGCGTCCCGTCGCCTGCGAGCTGATCCAACTCGTCTGGTCTTGCGCGCCGCAATCCTGTAGCCAATCGCGCCATGGACCGACTGACCTTGCGCCGCCCCGATGACTGGCACCTGCATCTGCGCGATGGCGCTATGATGCGCGCCGTGTTGCCGGAAACCACACGCCATTTCGCCCGCGCGATCGTGATGCCGAACCTCGTGCCACCGGTGGTGACCGGTCGCGACGCGGCCGAATATCGCGACCGCATTCTGTCCGCCAAGCCGAAGGGGTCGAAATTCCGCCCCCTGATGACGCTCTACCTGACCGAAGAGACCGAGGTGCGCGACCTGCGCGCCGCCGCCGATATCGGTCTGATCACCGCCGTGAAGCTCTATCCGGCGGGGGCCACGACAAACTCGGCCTCGGGCGTGCGGGATTTCACCAAGGTCCGCCGCGTGCTGGAAAACATGGCCCAGATCGGGCTGCCGCTTTGCGTCCACGGCGAGGTGACCGACCCCGAGATCGATATCTTCGATCGCGAGGCGGCGTTCATCGAGCGCGTGCTCGACCCGATCCGGCGCGATATTCCGGGGCTGCGGGTGATCATGGAGCATGTCACCACCTCGGACGCCGTGGACTACGTGCGATCGGGCGGCGACGATATTGCGGCCACGATCACGACGCATCACCTGGTCATCAACCGGAACCACATCCTGGCGGGCGGAATCCGGCCGCATTATTACTGCCTGCCCGTCGCCAAGCGCGAATCCCACCGCCGCGCACTTGTCCAGGCCGCCACTTCGGGCGACGCGTCCTTCTTCCTGGGCACTGACAGCGCCCCCCACACCGACGCCGCCAAGCTGCAAGCCTGCGGCTGCGCGGGCTGCTTCACGGCCACGAACACCCTGTCGATCCTGGCCGAGGTTTTCGAGGCGGCGGGTGCGCTGGACCGGCTCGAAGCCTTCACCTCGCTGAACGGCCCGGCCTTCTACCGGCTTCCCGTGAACGACGGCACGATCACGCTGGAACGGGGCGATTCCGTGACCTACCCCGCCGCCATCGACACCGAGGACGGGCCGGTCACCGTGTTCGATCCCGGGATGCCGCTCCACTGGCGCGTCCGAGACTGACCGCCCAACAAGGTATTTATCGGACCAGTGATGATAGTGCGCGGCGCTTGCTGGCATCACTGGTCCTTAAATACCTGGAAGCAACGCCCGCGACATTGACCGAGATCGGGGGGCTTGGCGCGCCCGGGCCGGTGGCCTAATCAGGGCGAAAGCTGCCCCGAGGAGCGCGTTATGATCCCCACGTCCTTTCCGCCCCGCGACGAGATCGCGCGTCTCAGCGCCGGAATGCTGCTGGAAATCGGCGCCGTGCATTTCAACGCGCGCGAGCCCTTCACCTTGGCCAGCGGCTTGCCGTCGCCCACCTATATCGATTGCCGCAAGCTGATCTCGTATCCGCGCATCCGCAGCACGCTGATGGATTTTTTGACCGTCACCGTCATGCGCGACGCGGGGTTCGAGGCGTTCGACAACGTCGCGGGCGGCGAGACGGCGGGCATCCCGTTTGCCGCGCTGGTGGCCGAGCGGATGGCCCTGCCGATGAGCTACGTGCGCAAGAAGCCCAAGGGCTACGGGCGCAACGCGCGGATCGAAGGGGTGATGACCGAAGGCCAGCGCGTGCTTCTGGTCGAGGATCTGACCACCGATGGCGGCTCGAAGCTGAGCTTCGTGGACGCCATTCGCGACACCGGCGCGACCTGCGCCCATACGGCCGTCATCTTCAGCTACGGCATCTTCCCGGAAACGGAAAAGACGCTGGGCGATCACGGTGTGGCGCTGCACAGCCTGTGCACCTGGTGGGACGTTCTGGCCGCGGCCCGCGCGCGGGGCAGTTTCGACGACGAAACCCTGCAGGGCGTCGAGACTTTCCTGCGCGACCCGCGCGCCTGGCAGGCCGCGCGCGGCTGAGACGGAAGGATTCGTCCACAGATGTGGATGGGTCGGTGGCATAAGTCCGGGATAGCTTCTGGCCCGGGCGAAAAGCTGTCACGGTATCGCGGATCTTGTGATAGGCTGCAAAAGGCGCACCAGATAAGGTGGCGGAAATAATCTGCCCAAGTGGCTTATCCCATCTTGCGAGACGCCGGGATTGGGCGCTAACCCAAGGGCGCCGGGGGGCAAGGGAGCAGGAACATGAACGAGATCTCGCGGTTCGCGGAACACGGCGAAAAGGCCGACGACGCCGCGGCGCTTCTGCCGCACAATATCGACGCCGAGCAACAGCTCCTGGGCGCGATCCTGACCAACAACGACGTCTACGACCGGGTCGCGTCGGTCATCAACGAGACGCATTTCTACGATCCGATCCACGCGCGGATCTTCGAAATCGCCTCGGCCCGGATCGCCAAGAACCAGGTCGCAAGCCCCGTATCGCTGAAGTCGTTCCTGGAAGGCGAGCCCGGCATGGCCGAGCTGGGCGGTCCGCAATACCTGGTGCGTCTCGCGGGGGCCGCGATCTCCAGCTACGCCGCGCGCGATTACGCGCAGGTGATCTATGACCTGGCGATCCGCCGCAAGCTGATCCAGCTGGGCCGCGACATCTCGGACAAGGCCGCGAAGGTCGACGTGTCCTGCGAGCCGAAGGAGCAGATCGTCGATGCCGAGCAGGCGCTCTACAAGCTGGGCGAGGCCGGGCAATCGGGCCAGGGCTTCCAGTCCTTCCTGCGCGCCGTCACCGACGCGGTGAACGTCGCCAACGCCGCCTACCAGCGCGAAGGCGGGCTGGCCGGCGTCAGCACCGGGCTGGTGGATCTCGACAAGAAGCTGGGCGGTCTGCACAAGTCCGACCTGCTGATCCTTGCCGGGCGTCCCTCCATGGGCAAGACGTCGCTGGCCACCAATGTCGCGTTCAACATCGCCAAGGCCTACAAGAAGGGCATCCGCCCGGACGGCGCCGAAGGCACCGTCGATGGCGGCGTGGTGGGCTTCTTTTCACTGGAAATGAGCGCCGAGCAGCTGGCCGCGCGGATCCTGTCCGAGGCCAGCGAGGTGCCGAGCGAACAGATCCGCCGCGGCGACATGAACGAGGGCGAATTCCGCCGCTTCGTCGAAGCCGCAAAGTCGCTGGAAGCCTGCCCGCTTTACATCGATGACACCCCCGCCCTGCCGATCAGCCAGCTGGCCGCGCGCGCCCGCAGGCTCAAGCGCGAGCACGGGCTGGACGTCCTGGTGGTGGACTACCTGCAGCTGATCAAGGGCACCGGCAAGAACGACAACCGCGTGAACGAGATTTCCGAGATCAGCCAGGGCCTGAAGGCCATCGCCAAGGAACTGGACATCCCCGTGGTTGCGCTGTCGCAGCTCAGCCGCCAGGTGGAAAGCCGCGAGGACAAGCGCCCGCAGCTTTCCGACCTGCGCGAATCGGGCTCGATCGAGCAGGACGCGGACGTGGTGATGTTCGTGTTCCGCGAAGAATACTACAAGGAACGCGAAAAGCCCGGCGATCACGAGCTGGAAAAGATGGCGACCTGGCAGGACGAGATGGAGCGCCTGCATGGCAAGGCCGAGGTCATCATCGGCAAGCAGCGTCACGGCCCCATCGGATCGGTCGACCTGAGCTTCGAGGGCCGCTTCACCCGCTTCGGCAACCTGGTGCAGCCCTGGCAGCAGGGCGGCGGCGATCTCTAGGCCACGCCGTCGTGACTGGACACGGGGCCAGCGCCTTGGTTCCCTAGAGGCATGCGCTGTCTTCTGATCCTCTTCCTGACGCTCTGGGCCCCGATGGTGCCCGCGCAAACCAACGAAGTGGATCTCGAACTTCTGCTGCTGGTGGACGTGTCGCGCTCGATGTCGCCGCGCGAGCTGGAAATCCAGCGGCGCGGCTACGCCGAGGCGCTGAGCGATCCCGAGGTGATCGACGCCATCCTGAACGGACTGACGGGACGCATCGCGCTGTCCTACGTGGAATGGGCGGGCGCGGATTCCATCCGCCCCGTCGTGGACTGGACGATCATCGACAGCGCAGCCGACGCGCGCGCCTTCGCGGGCGCCATCGACGCCACGTTCCGCAATTCCATGCGGCGCACGTCGATCTCGGGCGCGCTCGGCTACGGGATAAACACCCTGAACGAAAACGACATCGACGGGCTGCGGCGGGTGATCGACATCTCGGGTGACGGGCCCAACAACCACGGTGGCGACGTGCGCATCGCGCGCGACAGGGCGGTGGCCGCCGGGATCGTGGTGAACGGTCTGCCGCTGATGACGCGCGACGGGATCGGGACGCGCTGGCATCTGGAAAATCTCGACGACTACTATCGTGCCTGCGTGATCGGCGGGCCCGGTGCCTTCGTCCTTCCGGTGCTGTCCTGGGTGGAATTCGCTCCCGCCATCAAGCGCAAGCTCATCCTGGAAATCGCGGGCGACACGCCGCGGCTCTGGCAGGCGCAGGCCATCCTGCCGGACGCCTATGATTGCCTGATCGGCGAGAAGATCTGGCGTCGGAACCGCGTTTACGAGTTGCCGTGAACCGCTTATCACCGGTCCGACACATGCGGTTGCGAAGATGCGGGACTTGGCGGTCCACCAGGCAGAAGGGCTATCGTGGCGTACGGCGTGCTGCGCTGGTACGTTCGAACGGCGTTCCACACCGACTCGCACCGGGCCCGCATTCTGGTTTAGCCCTGAAAACAACGGCGTCCCGCCACCGCGGGCCACCAAGAGCAGCACCCCGATGAAGGGCGTCGGACAAAGCGAAACTCCGGAGAAGCGGGCATGGCGCAGGCACATTTGAAAATCGACCTCGAGGCGCTGGCCGCCAACTGGCGCGCGCTGGACAAGCTTTCGGCCGACACCGTCGAAACCGGCGCCGTGGTAAAGGCCGATGGCTACGGGCTGGGCGTGGCGCGCGTGGCGCGGGCGCTGGCGGATGCGGGCGCGCGGCAATTCTACGTGGCGCAGGCCGAAGAAGGTGTCAGCTTGCGCGACGCTTTGGGCGAAGGCCCTGAGATCTTCGTCTTCTCGGGCCACATGGCGGGCGATTCCGACATGCTGCGCGATGCGCGGCTGATCCCGCTGCTGAATTCCATCGAACAGATGACGCGCCATTTCGAAACGCTGCCGGGCCATGCCTTCGGCGTCCAGATCGACAGCGGCATGAACCGGCTGGGGCTGGAGCCTGCCGAATGGGCCGCCGCCCGTGGCATCGTCATTCCGCAGGGGCCGCGCATGGTCATGAGCCACCTGGCCTGCGCCGACGAGCCCGATGACGCCATGAACGCCCGGCAATTGGCCGCTTTCCGCGAAATGACCCAAGGGCTCGACACCACGCTGTCGCTGTCGGCCACCGGCGGCATCCTGCTGGGCGCCGACTACCATTTCGACGCCACCCGTCCCGGCATCGGCCTTTACGGCGGGCTGCCCTTCGCCGATGCGCAGCCCGTGGCGTATCTGAACGCGCCGGTGATCCAGATCCGCGATGTGGCGGCTGGCGAGACGGTCGGCTACGGCGCCGCCTGGCTGGCCGACCAGGCCGCGCGCGTGGCGACCGTCCAGGCGGGCTATGCCGACGGGCTTATCCGGGCCATGGGCGACAACGCGGTCGTGTTCGCCGACGACACCCCCTGCCCGCTGGCCGGTCGTGTGTCGATGGACATGCTGACGGTGGATGTGACCCATCTCGACACGGCGCCGGACACCCTGCAGCTGCTCGGCGCGCAGCAGGGCATCGACGACCTGGCGGATGCGGCAGGCACGATCGGCTACGAAATCCTGACCTCGCTCGGCGCGCGCTACCGGCGCGAATACTCCTGATCAGCCACGATTGCGCAACAATCGGGCCGATCTAGTCGCATTGTTTTCCGCTGGCGGGTCACACGCGGTTTTCCCCGTCACATCCAGTGTCGGGTGGGGAGCCGCTCGTGCGACTCGCGTCGATTTGATGCTGAAAACCTTGCTCAAAAAAAAGATATTGACCGCGGTCAACGACGACATGCGCGCACTTCTGTCAAACTCGAGACTCGAGACAGAGAGTGAAAAAGCCCGCAATAGCCCCGAATTTCGTGCCCATTGCGGGCCGCGGAGCACACAGTCCTGACGAAAAATTAATTGCCGGAACCAACGCTTCGCAAAAAACTTAAACACGGTAAGCGAAAAATCGCTTATACTGTGTAATTGGGGGAAAGAATCGATGTCGACCAAAGCAAAGACCTTTCGTCGCACGTTGGCCGCACAGGTGCAGTGGGTGGCCTCCAGCCTCGTCGCGGTTGCCGCGCTGGCGCTTGGTCTTGCGACGCTCGCGGGTGTGCTGGGCTATCTTCCCGTCCTGACCCTGCCGCTGCAATTCGGCGACACGATCTATCCGCAAGCGGGGCTGGCGATCCAGGTCGGCCTTGCGATCTTCCTGCTCGCGGTCGTGGCCTGCCTGCCGTCCGGCCTGCGTGTCCTCGACCTCGAGCGGACCCACCGCGATTTCAGCATCACCATGTCCGACGTGGCCGAAGCCTATCGCATCTGCCATGCCGCCGACCGCCAGGGCGTCTTCACCCTGTCCGAGCAATTCGACGCCGTGAAAGAGCGGATCCTCTATCTGCGGCAGCATCCCGACCTCGGCAATCTCGAACCCGACGTGCTCGAAGCCGCGTCCGAGATGTCCTATGCCAGCCGTGACCTGGCCGAAACCTACAGCGACGAAAACGTCGCCCGCGCGCGCGGCTTCCTGGCCCATCGCCAGGAAGAGGCCGCGCTGTTCGAAGACCGGTTCGAGCGGGCGCTGAAGATCTGCCGCGACCTGCGCCGCCAGCGCGACGCCGTGGCGATGGACGGCGACATGATGGACAGCCGCATGTCCCAGCTCGAAGACGAGTTCGGCGACCTGCTGCGCGACCTGGGCTTCACCCGCTCGCGCACGGCGCACAACATCATCGCGATGCCCGCCGCTGCGCACAAGGGCATGGCCGCCGAGTAACCTTGCCCCCGCCGCCCCCAAGGGGCAGAAGGGCGCATGGCCAAAACCCCGTCCTTTCACTGCACCGCCTGCGGCGCCAGCTATACCAAGTGGTCCGGCCGCTGCGACGCCTGCGGCGCGTGGAACACCATCGTGGAAGACGCGGGCCTGTCCACCGGGCCCGCGTCGAAATCGCTGGGCAACAAGCGCGGACGCGGCATGGCGCTTACGGATCTTGCCGCCGAAGAAGCCCCGCCGCCGCGCACCCGGTCGGGCATGGGCGAGCTTGACCGCGTGCTGGGCGGCGGGCTGGTGCCCGCATCGGCCGTCCTTGTGGGCGGCGATCCGGGCATCGGCAAATCCACCCTTCTGCTGCAGGCCGCCGCCGCCTTCGCGGGATCGGGGCTGAAGGTGATCTACGTCTCCGGCGAAGAGGCCAGCGCCCAGGTGCGGATGCGGGCCCAGCGGCTGGGTCTGGGCAAGGCCGACGTCCAACTGGCCGCCGAGACCAACCTGCGCGAGATCCTGACCACGCTCGAGGCCGAGAAACCCGCGCTGGCCATCATCGATTCGATCCAGACCATGTGGGCCGACAACGTGGACAGCGCGCCGGGCTCGGTCAGCCAGGTCCGCGCCGCGGCGCACGAGCTCACGACCTTCGCCAAGCGCCACGGAATATCGGTCGTTCTGGTGGGTCACGTCACCAAGGAAGGCCAGATCGCGGGCCCCCGCGTGGTCGAGCACATGGTGGACACCGTGCTTTATTTCGAAGGCGAGCGCGGCCACCAGTTCCGCATCCTGCGCGCGGTCAAGAACCGCTTCGGCCCCGCCGACGAGATCGGCGTCTTCGAGATGACCGGCGGCGGTCTGGCCGAGGTCGCCAACCCCAGTGCGCTGTTTCTGGGCGACCACGAACGTCCCAGCGCGGGCAGTGCGGTCTTCGCGGGCATCGAGGGCTCGCGCCCTGTTCTGTGCGAGATCCAGGCGCTGGTGGCCCCCACGCCCCACGCCCAGCCGCGCCGGTCGGCCGTGGGCTGGGACACCGGGCGGCTGGCGATGATCCTGGCGGTGCTGGAAGCGCGCTGCGCCATCCCCTTCGCGGGGCTGGACGTGTATCTTAACATCGCGGGCGGGCTGCGCGTACGTGAACCGGCCGCAGACCTGGCCGTGGCGCTCGCGCTTCTGAGCGCCCGCGAAGACGTCGCCCTGCCGCCGCAATCGGTGGTTTTCGGCGAGATCAGCCTGTCTGGCGCGCTGCGTCCGGCCGGTCAGACGGAAAACAGGTTGAAAGAGGCCGCGAAACTTGGTTTTTCGACCGCAATCGCGCCCGTCTCCACCAAGCGGATGGCCAAGAGCGGGATGGCCCTGAAAAGCTATCCCGACCTGGCCGGATTGGTGGGCGACATGTTCGGCGCCGGATAAGGATCGGATCCCATGGAAGGTTTCACTCTCATCGACGGCATCGTGGCCGCCGTCATCGTCGTCTCGGCGATCCTGGCCTATAGCCGCGGTTTCGTGCGCGAAGCGATGGCCATCGTCGGCTGGATCGTCGCGGCCATCGCGGCCTTCGTACTGGCCCCCATGGCCCAGCCCCTTGTCAGGGAGCTGCCGGTGCTCGGCGATTTCGTCGGCGACTCGTGCGAGTTGTCGATCATCGCCGCCTTCGCGATCGTTTTCGCGATCGCGCTGGTCATCGCGTCGATCTTCACCCCGCTTCTGTCCGGCGCGGTGCGCGAATCGGCCCTGGGCGGGGTCGACCAGGGGCTGGGCTTCCTGTTCGGCGTGGCACGCGGCGTGCTTCTGGTCGCGGTCGCTATGATCGTCTACGACCGCGTGGTCGCCACGGAGTCCATTCCCATGGTCGACGATAGCCGCACCGCCAAGATCTTCGCCCGCTCGCAAGGCGACCTGGACCAGGCGATCCCCGACGACGCCCCGGGCTGGATCGTCGGCCAGTACGAGAACCTGGTCAGCGTCTGCGAGGGCGGCTGACCCCCGCCCGACCGCAAGGATGAGCTTTGAGCTTTACCTGGCGCTTCTGGTCTTCGCGGTCGTTTCGACCGCGACGCCGGGGCCGAACAACCTGATGCTGATGACCTCTGGCGCGAATTTCGGATTTCGCCGCACCATACCGCACATGCTGGGGATCACCTTCGGCTTCACGCTGATGATCGCGCTGGTGGGCCTGGGCATCATGCGCGTGTTCGACGCCTGGCCGCCCAGCTACACGATCCTGACGGCGCTGAGCGTGGTCTATCTGCTCTATCTTGCCTGGCGCATCGCGACCGCCGCCGCCCCCGGCCAGGCCGAAGCCGGGGCGCGCCCCTTCTCGTTCCTGCAGGCCGCGGCGTTCCAGTGGGTGAACCCTAAGGCCTGGGCCATGGGTCTGAGCGCCGTGACGCTCTACGCCCCCGACCGCGCCACCCCGTCGGTCCTGATCGTCGCGGGCACTTTCGGCCTTGTGTCGCTTCCGCTGGTCTCGGCCTGGACCGCCATGGGACAGCAATTGCGGCGCGCCCTGACCAGCCTGATCCGGTTGCGCCTGTTCAATGGCGTCATGGCCACACTTCTGGTCCTGTCGATGCTGCCTGGCTTGATAAACTGACCCGGGATCGCGCCGAGGGGTGACAGTGGCGCCAAGCCGCCATACATACCCACCCATCTGCTGCCACAGAGTCGGGACCCAATCATGCGCGCCCAACTGCCCCCTGCCCATCCGTTCGACACCAGCCACCTGCGCGATGCAGGGCTCGACGACAAGCTGCACGAGGAATGCGGCGTGTTCGGTGTGTCGGGCGTCGCCGATGCCGCGAATTTCGTGGCGCTCGGCCTGCACGCGCTGCAGCATCGCGGGCAAGAGGCCGGCGGCATCGTCGCCTATCACCCCGATCACGGCTTCACCTCGGCCCGGCGCTTCGGCTACGTGCGCGACAATTTCACCAAGCAATCGCTGATGGAAACGCTGCCCGGCGCGCTGGCCATCGGCCATGTCCGCTATTCCACCGCCGGATCCAAGGGCACATCGCAGATCCGCGACGTGCAGCCCTTCTTCGGTGAATTTTCCATGGGCGGTGCGGCGATCGCCCATAACGGCAACATCGTCAACGCGGACGCGCTGCGGCGCGAGCTGATCGGCGCGGGCAGCATCTTCCAGTCGGCCAGCGACAGCGAATGCATCATCCACCTGATGGCGCGATCCCTGCAACGCCGCGTGCCCGAGCGGATGCAGGACGCGCTGCGCCGGGTGGAAGGCGCGTTTTCCATCGTCGCCATGACCCGCACCAAGCTGATCGGCGTGCGCGATCCGCTGGGTGTGCGGCCGCTGGTGCTGGGTCGGCTTGGCGACGGCTACGCGCTGGCCTCCGAGACCTGCGCGCTGGACATCTGCGGCGCCGAGTTCCTGCGCGAGATCGAGCCGGGCGAGATGGTCGTGATCGAGGATGGCGAGATCGCCAGCCACCGCCCCTTCGCCCCCCGCAAGCCGCGCTTCTGCATCTTCGAGCATGTCTATTTCTCGCGCCCCGACAGCATCCTGGGCGGTCGCTCGGTCTATGAAACCCGCCGCGATATCGGCGTCGAGCTCGCGCGCGAAGCGCCGGTCGACGCCGACCTGGTCTGCCCGGTGCCCGACTCGGGCACGCCCGCCGCGATCGGCTTCAGCCAGGAATCCGGCATCCCCTACGGCATGGGGATCATCCGCAACCAGTATATGGGCCGCACCTTCATCGAGCCGACCGAGCAGATCCGCAACATGGGCGTACGGCTGAAGCTGAACGTCAACCGCGCGCTCATCAGGGGCAAGCGGGTGGTCCTGGTGGACGACAGCGTGGTGCGCGGGACCACGTCGATCAAGATCCGCGAGATGATCCTGGATGCGGGCGCGAAGGAAGTGCATTTCCGCATCGCGTCGCCCCCCACCGCGTGGCCGTGCTTTTACGGCGTCGACACGCCCGAGCGGGAAAAGCTGCTGGCCGCCTCCATGTCCGAGGACGAGATGTGCCAGCATCTGGGCGTGGATTCGCTGCGCTTCATCTCGCTGGACGGGCTGTACCGCGCGGTGGGCGAAGCCGACGGCCGCGACGCCAAATCGCCACAATATTGCGATGCCTGCTTTTCGGGCGACTACCCGGTAACGCCGTCGGACCGGATCGAGCAGGGTTTCCAGATGAAGACCGCGGCCGAGTGATCTAGCCCGCCAGCAGGGTCCGCGCCGCCGCGCGGGCCTCGTCGGTGATCTTGTCCCCCGACAACATGCGCGCCACCTCGTCCACGCGGGCGGTGGTGTCCAGCGGGACCACGTTCGACGTGGTCATCTCGCCGATCACGCGCTTCTCCACCCGCCAGTGATGCTGCCCCAACGCGGCCACCTGCGGCGAATGGGTCACGACCAGCACCTGCGCGCCGGCCGCAAGGGATGCCAGCCGTCGGCCCACGGCATCGGCCGTCGCGCCACCCACGCCGCGGTCGATCTCGTCGAAGATCAGCGTCAGCCCGGTCTCGGCGTCGGTCAGGCAGACCTTCAGCGCCAGCAGGAACCGCGACAGCTCGCCGCCCGACGCGATCTTGCCCAAGGGGCCCGACGGCGCACCGGGATTGGTGGCGACCGTGAACTCGACACTGTCGGCACCGGTCGGACCGCCCTCTTGCGGCGTAATCTTCGTCTCGAAGATCGCCCGCTCCATCTTCAGGGGCGCAAGCTCGGCCCGCATGGCGGCGTCGAGCTTCCCGGCCGCATCCCGTCGCGCGACACCCAGGGCATCGGCGGCGCGCGCGTAGGCCGCGTCTGCCTGAGCCAATGCGGCCCTGAGACCCGCGATATCCTCGGCGCCGCCCTCCAGCGCCTGAAGCCGGGTGCGCAACGTATCGGCCAGATCGGCCAACTCATCGGGCCGCACCTCGTGCTTGCGCGCAAGGCCACGCAGCGCGAACAGCCGCTCTTCCACGCGCTCCAGCTCGTTCGGGTCGAACTCCAGCGCGTCCAGCGCCCGCGCCGTGCCCTGCTCGGCCTCGGCCAGGGCGTGCAGGGCGCGCGCCAGCGCCTCGATCGGCGCGTCGAGGCGCCCCTCGGCGTGAGGCGCCGCCACATCCAGCCATCGCGACGCGTCCAGCATCGGGCCTTCGGCGCCCGAGCTGCCCAGCGCATCCAGCGCGCGCGAGATATCCTCGCGGATGCGCGCACCGGCCTGCATCTGGCGGCGACGGGCGTCCAGCACCGCATCCTCGCCCGGCTCGGGCTCGAGCGCGTCGAGCTCGCCGACCGCGTGGCGCAGGAAGTCCTCTTCCGCGCGCAGCTCGTCCAGCGCCTTTTCGGCCCGTGCCAGGGTCCGCGCGGCCTCGGCCCGCGCGCGCCACGCCTGCCCCACCTCCGCCAGCAGATCCGCGTTGCCCGCGAACGCGTCCAGCAGCATCCGGTGCCCCTTCGGGTCCAGCAGGCCCCGGTCGTCGTGCTGGCCGTGCAATTCGACCAGCGTTCCCGACAGCCGCCGCAGCACGTCGCCCGAGGCGCGGCGATCGTTGATCCACGCAGTCTTGCGTCCGTCGGCTGTGTTCACGCGGCGCAGGACCAGCTCGTCCTCGACCTCGAACCCGGCCTCTTCCAGCACGGCGCGGCCCGGATGATCCGCGGCCAGGTCGAACCACGCCGTGACCTCGCCCCGCTCGGCGCCGCTGCGCACCAGCTCCGCCCGGCCCCGCCAGCCCAGCACGAAGCCAAGCGAATCCAGCAGGATCGACTTGCCCGCCCCCGTCTCGCCGGTCAGCACGTTCAGACCCGGCTGGAACTCGAGCTCCAGCCGGTCGATGAGAAGCATGTCCCGGATATCAAGACCGCGCAGCATGTCAGGGCTTTCGAAACAGGTCGGGTCTTACAGCCACTCGCCGCGCAGAACCTGACGGTACACCGTGCTCAACCAGTTGTCGCCACGCGGCTCCATCGACAGGCCGCGGCCCGTCAGCAGGGCATATGCGTCCTCGTACCAGGGCGTCGACTGGTAATTGTAGCCCAGGATCGCGCCCGCGGTCTGGGCCTCGTCCGTCAGGCCCAGCGACAGGTAGGCTTCGACCAGGCGCAGTAGCGCCTCGGGCGTGTGGGTGGTCGTCTGGAACTGCTCGACCACGACGCGGAAGCGGTTGATGGCGGCGGGGAAATGCTGGCGCTTCAGATAGTAGCGCCCGATTTCCATTTCCTTGCCGGCCAGGTGGTCGAAGGCCAGGTCGAATTTCAGGATCGACGCCCGGGCGTATTCGCTGTCGGGATAGGTCTCGATCACCGCGCGCAAGGCTTGCAACGCCTGGAAGGTCAGGCCCTGGTCGCGGCCGACGTCGTCGATCTGGTCGTAGTAGCTGAGCGCCAACAGATACTGCGCATAGGCCGCGTCCTCGCCGCCCGGGAAGAAATCCAGGTAGCGTTGGGCGGACGTGCGCGCCGCCTCGTAATCGCGGTCGCGGTGATAGGCGAAGGCCTGCATCACGAGGGCGCGCTTGGCCCATTCGGAATAGGGATACAGGCGCTCGACCTCGCCGAAGAAGCGCGCGGCCTCGTCGGGATTGCTGTCTTCCAGCTCGAATTCGGCACGCTTGTAGATCTCTTCGGCGGAATAGCCCTCGAGCGGCTTGTCGCGACTGGCCAGGCCACTCAGGCCAAGCCGACTGCACCCGCCAAGGCTCAGGCCCAGCGCCGCGATACAGATGATGCGCGTGATCCCCGTCAAAGCCGACATGTCCTGCGTGGCCCCTACTGTCCGTGGCGCGACCGATGTCGCGGCTGTGGACAACGGTCTAGCATAGAAAAATCGCGGGCAAAACGCCTAAGGACGATCCGCTCAGGCCGCGAGACGCTGTGCGTCGCTTCGGCGCAACCCTGCGCCGGGCAGACGCGCTTCGGTGGGGGCGTCGACCTCGACCATCCGGCACGCGCCGGGATCCGAAAACAACGCGCGCAACAGGGTGTTGGTCATGGCGTGGCCCGAGCGCACGCCGGTGTAGCGACCCAGGATCGGCGCGCCCGCCAGGGCCAGATCGCCCAGCGCATCCAGCATCTTGTGACGCACCGCTTCATCCTTGTGGCGCAGGCCGCCCGGCGACAGGACATCGGCGCCATCGACCACCACCGCATTCTCGAGCGTGCCGCCCAGCGCCAGACCGCGGGCGCGCATGGCGTCGACGTCGGACTGTCGGCAGAAGGTGCGGCTGTCGGCAAGTTCCCGCACGAAGGCCCCGTTGGCGACCGTCAGGCACTTGTCCTGGCGCCCAATCGCGGCATCGGTGAAGTCGATATGAAAGTCGATCTCGAGCGCGTCGGCGGGCTCGAGCCGGGCCCAGGCCGCGCCGTTACGGACTTCGACCGTGTGAAGGATCTTCAACGCCCGGACTGGGGCGTCGAGCGACTGAAGCCCGGTCCGCAGGATGGCCTGCACGAAGCCCGCGCTCGAGCCGTCGAGGATCGGGACCTCGGGACCATCCACATCGATGACCAGGTTGTGGATGCCGCATCCGGCGACGGCGGCCATGACATGCTCGACGGTCGAGACATCGACGCGGTCGGCATTGACGATGCGGGTGCACAGCTCACCCTGCTCGACCAGGCTCCAATGGGCGGGGATCAGGGCGTTGCGATGTGTGATATCGGTGCGGCGAAACCAGATCCCGAACTCGGCGGCGGCGGGGCGCAGCGTCATCGTGACGGGACGGCCCGAGTGCAGACCGACCCCGGAAAACGTGATCGCTTTTCTTAAAGTTTTCTGCATTGCGCCTCACTCCTGCCTCGTCGGGCTTGGTTGAAAGTGATGTAGGCGCGGGGGGATTGCTTCTCAAATCAACCATTGCAACGCGCTGTAACAGGGCCGGATCGCATTTGGCGATTTTTTGCCGATCAGTGATTAATTATCCCCAAGCAACTGAAAGACATAGAAAAAGGGCCGGTCGAAACCGGCCCCCTGCTCACGATAAATCGGTGTTTCAGTTCGCTTGGCGACGCAGGAACGCGGGAATTTCGATGCGATCCTGGTCGCCCTGGGCCTCGTCGCTCAGTTCCGCGCGCTGGGGTTGCGGCTGGGGGCGACGCGCGGTCTGGGGCGCGCTGGCCTGTTGCCGGTCGGCGTCGGGCTGGCCCGTCATCCGTCCGATCAGCGAGTTGATCCCGAAGCGCGGGCGCTCGGCCGCGGCACCGGACATGGAGGGCTGGGGGGCGCCAAGACGCGGCGCGGTGGACGGGCCGGGCTGCGGCGCACCGGGAGCCCTGCGCACGGCCTTCTCCAGGCGCGCAAGGGCTTCGGGCGACGGCTCGCCCGGCTTTGCGGTACGGCGAACCGGCTCGCCGGAATAGGCCGGGGGCGGCACGTCGGCGTCGTCTTCGGGCGCACCGAACAGCGCATCCCCGTCGGGGGCGTCGCGGTTCGTGGTCTTGAAGCTCGCGAAGAAGTCCGGCTCGTCGTCGGCAGCGGCCATCTCGGGCTCGTCCATCTCGGGCTCGGCGGCCGCGACGACCGCGGGGCGCGGGGCGGGGGTTTCGGCGGGCGCGCTGTCGGTCCGGCCCGCGTGCAGCGGCTCGGCCAGGCGGCGACGCGGCACCGGCGTCTCGGCGGGCTTTTCGATCACGTCGATGCCGGTCGCCACGACGCTGACGCGCATCCGGCCTTCCATGCTGTCGTCAAGGGTCGAGCCGACGATGATGTTGGCGTCCGGGTCCACCTTGTCGCGGATCACGTTCGCGGCCTCGTCCAGCTCGAACAGGGTCATGTCGTAGCCGCCGATCACGTTGATCAGCACGCCCTTGGCGCCGTTCAGGCTGATTTCGTCCAGCAGCGGGTTGGCGATGGCAAGCTCGGCGGCCTTCAGCGCGCGATCCTCGCCCTCGGCCTCGCCAGTGCCCATCATGGCCTTGCCCATCTCGTCCATCACCGAGCGGACGTCGGCGAAGTCCAGGTTGATCATGCCGGGGCGCACCATCAGGTCGGTGACGCCCTTGACGCCCTGGTAGAGCACGTCGTCGGCCATGCCGAAGGCGTCGGTGCAGGTGGTGTTTTCGTTGGCCAGGCGGAACAGGTTCTGGTTGGGGATGATGATCAGCGTATCGACCATCTTCTGCAGCGCCTCGATGGCCTCTTCGGCCTGGGCCATGCGCTTGTTGCCTTCGAACTGGAAGGGCTTGGTGACGACGCCGACGGTCAGGACGCCAAGCTCGCGCGCGGCCTGCGCGATGATCGGGGTGGCGCCGGACCCGGTGCCGCCGCCCATCCCGGCGGTGATGAAGCACATATGCGCGCCCGCCAGGTGGTCGACGATTTCCTCGATGCTTTCCTCGGCGGCGGCGGCCCCGACGGCGGCCCGCGCGCCTGCGCCCAGACCTTCGGTCACCTTCACACCCATCTGCACCTTGGTCGCGGCCTTGCTCTGGCTCAGCGCCTGGGCGTCGGTGTTGGCAACGACGAACTCGACCCCATCAAGCTGCTTTTCGATCATGTTGTTGACGGCGTTGCCGCCCGCCCCACCGACACCGAACACGGTGATGCGGGGCTTCAGCTCGTCGCGTTGGGGCAAGGAAAGATTCAATGTCATGGGGTGTCCGCCTGTTTTCAATCCCGGTCTTTTGCCCGGGTTTTTCGCCAATTATTGTCGAGTCTACCGAAATCCGCCGTTCCCGTCATCCGAAAAACACGAAAGCGCCACAAAATATGGGGTTTCAGGCGCATCGATTCAGCGGAGTTTAGATAGAACATCAAGATATCGTGTTTACCAATTGTCTTTGAACCATTTTACCGCCCGACGAAGCGAGCGCGCGGGGTATCGGTCGGCGGGAATTTCGAAATCCCACCACTCGTCTTGCGGGTGCGCCGCGAACAGGCACAACCCGACGGCGCTGGCGAAGGCCGCGCCGGTGGCTTTCTCGGGCAGACCCGAAACGCGCAAAGGTCGCCCGATACGCACCTGCTGGCCAAGGATTCGCGGCGCCAGGTGGTCAAGGCCGGGGATCTGGCTCGAACCGCCCGTCAGCACGATCTGCTGGCTGGGAAGATGATCGAACCCGGCGGCGTCCAGCTGCGCGCGGACCTCTTCCAGGATTTCCTCGACACGCGGGCGCATGATGCCGATCAGCTCGGCCCGGCTGACCGTGCGCTGGTCGCGGTCCCAGTCGCCGGTTTCGGCACCGCCCAGCGCGATCCTGTCCCGATCGTCGATCGACGTGGCAACCACACCGCCATGCAACGTCTTCAGCCGCTCGGCCGTGGCCAGAGACACTTGCAGGCCCTTCGCGATGTCCGACGTGATGTTGTCGCCGCCCATCCGAACGCTGTCCGAATAGATCATGTGCTTCTTGATGAAGATCGACAGGCCGGTGGCCCCGCCGCCCAGGTCGACACAGGCGGCACCCAGCTCCTGCTCGTCCTCGACCAGGCTGGAAATGCCGCTGACATAGGACGACGACGCGATGCCCGCGACTTCCAGGTCGCAGCGCTTGAGACAATAGATCACGCTGGCGACCGTGTTGCTGTCCACCGTCAGCAGGTGCATGTCGCAGGCCAGCGTGCTGCCCCGGTGGCCGCGCGGATCGCCCATGCCCGAGCGGTGATCCAGCGCGAAATTCACCGGGTGCGCGTGCAGCACCTCGCGGCCCTCGCCGAAATCGGGCACGTCGCAGGCGGCCATGCAGGACGCCACGTCCTGCTCGCTGACCGGGCCGCCTTCCACGTCCACCTGTCCCGCCAGCCCGTAGCTGCGCGGCGCACCACCCGAGATCGTGACGATCACGTGGTCCACCCGGATCTGCGCCATCTTCTGCGCGCCCTGCACCGCGGTGCGGATGGCGCGTTCGGTTTCGGGCATGGCGTCGATTTCGCCGAAGCGCACCCCGCGCGACCGGGTCGTCGCCGCGCCCACGATGCGAAAGGCGCTTTGGCCCGCCATGGCATTCACGCCGTCGCTGGCCTTGAAATGGTCCGGCCCGTCGAAGCGCAGAACCAGGCACGCCACCTTCGACGTGCCCACGTCGAGCACCGCGATCACGCCGCGCTGCAACGCCGCCTTGCGCATCGACCGCATCGCCCGCTGGGATTCGTAGAAATCGGCCATGTCTCAGTCGTCTCCCAACTCGTCGAGCTTGATCTGTCGCAGGATCTTGGCGCTGTCGGGCACCAGACGCACCGTGGGCCGCGCCGGGCGGCGCATGTCCACGAGCACCACGTCGCGCCCCAGCAATTCCTGCGCCTCGTCCACCGCGATCACCTGTTCCAGCGCGCTCACCGGGTCGACCTCGGGCAGAAGGATCCGCTGGTCGCGGTCCAGCACGAGCGTCCAGCGACGCT
Source organism: Palleronia pontilimi (assembly GCF_016412875.1). Classification (GTDB taxonomy): domain Bacteria; phylum Pseudomonadota; class Alphaproteobacteria; order Rhodobacterales; family Rhodobacteraceae; genus Palleronia; species Palleronia pontilimi. The sequence continues at coordinate 119,923 of NZ_JAEKPD010000005.1, forward strand.
CGCCCACCCGCACAAGGCCCCGGATGCGCTTCTGCAGCGGTGCGGCCGCCGCCAGAAGATCCAGCGCCTCGGCGGCCGCGCGGTCGGCGGCCTTGCCGGTGACCAGCGGCAGATCGGCACGCTTGGCCCGATGCTCGAGCGCCGACACCCGTTTGCCGGTCGCGTCGATCAACTCCAGCCCGTCGCTGTTGCGCCAGACCAGGGCGGGCACGCGCTCGGCGATCTGGATATGCAGCACGCCGCCGGGCTTGATGCGGATATCGGCCTTCTTCACCGCGTCGAGCCCGGCGACCTCGGCCTGGATCCCGGCCAGGTCCAGGTCGAACGAGCTCATGGGGAAATCCAGCGGCACGACTTCCCGGATGTCCTGCGCGATGCTGTCCGACGCGCCGTCGATGGCCATCAGCTTGACCATGAACTCCTCGCGCTGCTGGATTTCGGCCTTCACGTCCTGCCACCACAGACCCATGGCATCGCGGCGGCCCTGGTCCGACAGCGCCAGCGCCACGATCAGCGACAGCGATGCCGCGGGCAGACCGAAGACGAAGGCCCGCCGCATGCCCGGCGTCAGCGCCAGCCGTTGCATCCGGTATGCCAGGCGCGAGGGCGCGGGGTCGCGCGGAAGCGGCGTCATCTCAGGCATGAGGCATCCTTCACAATCCAGTCGCACAACGCGCCGAACCCCATGCCCGCATGCTCGGCCTGTTCGGGCACCAGCGATGTGGGCGTCATGCCCGGCTGCGTGTTCGTCTCGAGCAGCACAAGCCCGTCCAGCCCGCGCGCCTCGTCCCAGCGGAAATCGGTGCGCGTCACGCCCCGGCAGCCCAGCACCTCGTGGGCGCGCATGGCGTAGTCCAGGCAGGCGGCGTGGACCTCGGGCGGAACGTCGGCGGGGATCACGTGGCGCGATCCGCCCTCGACGTACTTGGCGTCGTAGTCGTACCAGCCATCGGTCAGGATATCGGTGACGCCCAGCGCCCGCGCCTCGCCCATTGGCCCCGCGCCCAGCACCGTCGTCGTCAGCTCGCGCCCCGGCGCGAACCGTTCGACCATCACCAATTCGGGCATGTCATCGGCCAGTTGCGGCGGCCCGTTTGCATCGGCGTCCACCAGGTAGACCCCGACGCTCGACCCCTCGTTATAGGGCTTCACGACGTAGGGCGGGTCCATGACGTGGCCGCTGCGCACGTGCCGCGACAAGGCCAGCACCGACGGCACCACGGGCAGCCCGACCTTGCGATAGGCATCCTTGGTGCGCTCCTTGTCCATCGCCAAGGCCGAGGCGAGCACGCCCGAATGGGTATAGGGAAGCTGCATCCATTCCAGCAGGCCCTGGACGCAGCCATCCTCGCCCCAGCGGCCATGCAGCGCGTTGAAAACCACGTCCGGCTGGATATCGGAAAGGCGAATGGCAAGGTCGGACGCGGCGTCCACCTCGATCACATCATAATCTTGGCCCCGCAGTGCGGTGGCGCATTCGCGCCCGGTGGACAACGACACCTCGCGCTCTGCCGAGGGTCCGCCCAGAAGTACCGCCACTTTGGGGTGTGCCCTGCTCGACATACCCGCCACTCGTGTGTTTCGCCCGTTTTCAGGCGCTTATTCTTGTTCGGACGCGGATTTCGCACCGCTTTGCCCCGACGGGTCAGGCTCACCCACCCGTCTGATTTCCCACTCTAGACGAATGCCGCTGTTTTGGAAGACCTTTTCGCGGACCTCTTCGCCCAGGCCTTCCAGGTCCGCGGCGCTGGCGCCCCCGGTGTTCACCAGGAAATTCGGATGCTTCGGCGACATCTGCGCGCCGCCCCGCGTGGCCCCCCTGAGCCCGGCATCGTCGATCACCTTCCACGCCTTCAGCTCGTGCGTGTCGCCCGCCCGCCCGGTCGAGCTGTGGCCCGCCGGGTTGCGAAAGGTCGACCCCGCGCTGCGATCCTTCGTGGGCTGCGTCGCGTCGCGTCGGGCCAGCTGGTCGTCCATCCGCGCGGCCAGATCGGCGGGGTCGCCCGCAGCGGCCCGGAAGGTCGCCCGAGTCAGCACCCAGCCCTCGGGCAACTCGCTGGACCGGTAGGCCAGCTTCAGATCCGCCGCGGGGATCGTGACCACGTCGCCGCCCCGCGTCACGGCCTGGACCTCGACCAGGTGATCCGACACGTAGGACCCGTAACAGCCCGCGTTCATCCGCACCGCCCCGCCAATCGCGCCGGGGATGGTGCGCAGGAAGGTCAGGTCGCGCCCCGCTTCCGCCGCCTTGCGCGCCACGTGGGCGTCCAGCGCCGCCGCACCCGCATGGACCAGGTCCCCCGCCACCTCGATCCCGTTGAAGCCGCGGCCCAGCCTGGTCACCACCGCGCGCAGCCCGCCGTCGCGCACGATCAGGTTCGAGCCCACGCCCATGGGAAACACGTCCACGTCGTCCGGAAGATCGCGAAGGAAGTCCTGCAGGTCCTCAAGATCGGCGGGCTGGAACAGGACATCCGCTGGACCGCCCACGCGCAGCCAGGTCAGATCGGCCAACGACCGATCCGGCGTCAGCCGTCCCCGCACGCGCGGCAGATCCATCATGGCGCATTCCCCTGCTTCATCTTTCCCCAAATACCTTAATCCCCGTCGTCAAAACCCGGCGCGCCCGCTCAGCGAAGGCGCGCCCGCACCCAGCGCGCGGCATAGACCACGGGCCAGCGCAGCACCGACGCCGCGGCGAGCATGAACAGTCCCGCGGCCAGTAGGCCCACCGTCAGCCACAGCCACGCGGCCAGCGGCGCGCCCACGGCCATCAGAGCGTAGGCCGAGGGCCAGTGCTGGCGCTTGCTGGGCAGCATCGCGATCACGTTCGCTCCCGCCAGCCAGGCGAAGGCGGCAACCAGCGCGGGGCTCACCTGTCGCGCTCCAGCTCCTCGGGCAAGCTGACGGGCAGGCCCATGGCGCGTCGCGCGAAGTAGATCAGCGGATTGCGGAACATGGACAGCAGCGCCACGACGCAGGCAACCGTCACCCACAGCCCGTGCGCCTTGGCCACGAAGACCAGCAACACAGGTGCCACCACCAGCAAGGCGATGCCGGGCACGTATTGCCGCCGCATGGGCAGCATCGCCGTGGCCGCGGCCGCCAGCACCCATAGGCAGGCCAGTGTCAGCGCCGTCGTCATCTCAGCTTTCCAGCCGCGCGGGCAGGTTGCCCGCCCAGGTGCTGATGGTGCCCGCGCCCAGGCACACGACCATGTCGCCGGGGCGCGCCTGCTCGCGGACCAGCCGCTCCAGGTCGTCTTCGGATTGCAGCGCGCGGGCGTGACGGTGGCCATGCTGGATCAGACCCGCCACCAGGTCGTCGCGCGACGCGCCCTCGATGGGCTCTTCGCCGGCGCCATAGACCTCGGCGATGGCGACCACGTCGGCATCGTTGAAGCACGAGCAGAAATCGTCGAACAGCGAATGCAGCCGCGAATAGCGGTGCGGCTGGTGCACGGCGATGACGCGACCTTCCGTGGCCTGGCGTGCGGCCTTCAGAACGGCGGCGATCTCGACCGGGTGGTGGCCGTAATCGTCGATGATGGTGACGCCGCCGGGCGTGCCCACGCGGGTGAAGCGGCGATTGACGCCGCCGAACTTGGCCAGCGCGCGCCGGATCTCGTCGTGCTCCATCCCGAGGTGGCGGGCGACGGCGACGGCGCTCAGCGCGTTCGACACGTTGTGATCGCCTGGCATGGGAAGCTCGCAGCCTTCGATCACGGCGCCTTCGTCCTGCAGGGCGATGTCGAAATGCGCCACGCCGTTCTTGTAGGTCAGGTTGATCGCCCGAACATCCGCCTGTGCGTTCAGGCCGAACGTCACGACGCGGCGATCCCGGATCCTGCCGACCAGCGCCTGCACGTCGGCGTCGTCGGTGCAGCACACGGCCAGGCCGTAGAAGGGGATGTTCGACACGAAATCCAGGAACCCCTGGTGCAGCGCCTTTTCGGTGCCCCAGTGTTCCATGTGCTCGGGGTCGATATTGGTGACGATGCCGATGGTGGCGGGCAGGCGGTTGAAGGTGCCGTCGGACTCGTCCGCTTCGACCACCATCCACTCGCCCTTGCCCATGCGCGCGTTCGAGCCATAGGCGTGGATGATGCCGCCATTGATGACCGTCGGATCGATGCCCCCCTCGTCCAGCACGGCGGCGACCATCGTGGTCGTCGTGGTCTTGCCGTGGGTGCCCGCCACGGCGATGTTGGATTTCAGCCGCATCAGCTCGGCCAGCATCTCGGCCCGCCGCACCACCGGCAACCCGCGCGCGCGGGCGGCGTCAAGCTCGGGGTTGCCCGGCTTGATCGCGGACGAGATCACGACGACCTCGGCACCGTCCAGGTTCTCGGCGCTCTGGCCCTCGAACACCGTCGCGCCCAGCTTTTCCAGCCGCTGGGTGATCTTGCTGGCCTTCTGGTCCGATCCCTGGATCGTGTAGCCGTGAGACAGCAGCACTTCCGCGATCCCCGACATGCCGATGCCGCCGATGCCGACGAAATGGATCGGGCCCATCTGGGTGGGCAGCTTGGTCGGGCGCGGCGTCATGGCGTATCCGGGTGCGATGGTTTCGTGTTTCATGGCTGCTCTGCCCTTTCATCGGAGTAAATGTCCAGCCCGGCAATCTGTGTCGCCAGATCCGCCAGGTCCTGCGCGGCCTCGGGGCGGCCCACGCCCTGCGCGCTGCGCGCCATGCGCTGGGCGGCGTCGGGCTGGGAAAGAATGGTCTCGATCGCGTCGGCCAGCGTGGCTTCGGTCAGCTTCGATTCCGGGATCACGATGGCCGCGTCCGCACCCGACAGCGCCCGCGCGTTGGCGGTCTGGTGGTCGCCCGCGGCGGCGGCGAAGGGCACCAGGATCGACGGGCGGCCGATGATCGCCAGGTCCGCCACCGACGACGCGCCCGCGCGGCTGATGACCAACTGCGCCTCGCTGATGCGGCGGGCGATGTCCTCGAAGAAGGGCGCGACCTCGGCGCTGATGCCGTGCTGGTCGTAGAAGGCGCGCACACGCTCTTCGTCCTCGCCGCGGGCCTGGTGCTCGACGCGCAGGTTGCGCAGCAGGTCCTCGGGCAGGCTGGCGACCGCGCCGGGCACCACGTCCGACAGGATGCGCGCGCCCTGGCTGCCGCCGATCACCAGCAGCGCCATCGGGTAGTCGCCGGGCGGAATATAGCCCGCGCCAGCCCGCGCCAGCACCGCGCTGCGCACCGGGTTTCCGGTGAAATAGCCCTCGACGCCATCGGGCAGGTCCGTGGGCCAAACCCCGCAAGCAAAGCCGTCGACGCGGCTGGCGAAGAGCCGGTTCACCCGGCCCGGCACGCCGTTCTGCTCGTGGATCAGCGTCGGCAGCTTCAGCCGGGTGGCCGCCAGCAGCGCCGGGATCGACGGATAGCCGCCGAAGCCCACCACGATGGCGGGCCGGTCGCGTTTCATCGACGCGCGCGCGCGCCACGCCCCGGCCAGGATCTTGAAGGGCGCGGCCAGCTTGCCTTTCAGACCGCCCCGCGCCGTGGTGGCGGAGGGCACGACCTCGATCTCGACCGCATCCGGGAAGCCGCCCGCATAGCGCGCACCGCGCGCGTCGGTGCTGAGCTTCACCCGCCAGCCGCGCGCCAGAAGCTCCTCGGCCAGCGCCTGGGCGGGGAACATGTGCCCGCCGGTGCCACCCGCGGCCAGTATGGCCAGTGGCGCGCTCAAGAAGCCCCCCGCGTCAGCAGGATATCGCGGATCTCGCCCTGGGGGCGCGTGCGCGTGAAGGCCAGCAGCATCCCCACCGCGATGCCGCCCGCGATCAGCGACGAGCCGCCGTAGCTGACGAAGGGCAGCGTCATGCCCTTCGCGGGCAGCAGCCGCACCGCGACGCCCATGTTGACCATGGCCTGCACGCCGAAGGTGCAGGCAAGCCCGGTGCCCGCCAGCCGGATGAACGGATCGCGCTCGCGCATCAGCCGGATCAGCGAGCGCACCACGATGGTGCCGTAAAGCGCGATGATGAAGAGCACCAGCAGCAGGCCGTATTCCTCGGCCGCGACGGCGATGATGAAATCGGTATGCGCATCGGGCAGCGATTGCTTCACCTGCCCCTCGCCCACGCCCACGCCGAAAAAGCCGCCCTGCTGGATGGCGTTGGTGGCGTAGCCCAGCTGCGTGGTGGGGTCGAGATCGGGCGACAGGAACCCGTCGATCCGGCGGGCGAAATGCTCGGAATTGGAATAGGCGATGGTCCCCGCAAAGGCGACCGCGCCCGCCAGCCCCAGCAGCAGGACGATGGGGGCGCCCGCCACGAAATACATCACACCCCAGGCGAACAGGATCAGGCAGGCCTGGCCGAAATCGGGCTGCAGCGCCAGCATCAGCACGATGGCAATGGTCAGCGCGAAGCTCAGCGACTTGCCCGGCGGGCCGCCCAGGTGCTGGCTGGCCGAGATCATCCACGCCGCCGCGACCACGAAGCCCGGCTTCAGGAATTCCGACGGCTGCAGCGATGCAAAACCCAGCGAATACCACCGCACGGCGCCCTTGCCGAAATCGGTGCCCGCGAAGGGCAGGCCCATCATCGCCACGAAAGACACCGCGAAGCCCAGCACCGCCAGGCGCCGCACCATGGTGGGCGACATCATCGTGGTGATGATCATGGCCACAAGGGCCACGCCGCCGAAGAACGCCTGCCGCTGGACGTAGTGAAACGGCTCGAACCCGTTGCGCGCGGCCAGCGGCGGGGACGACGCAAGGCCCAGCAGCAGCCCCACGCCGAACAGCATCAGCACGCAGCTGAGCGCCCACTTGTCGATGGTGCGCCACCACCGGGGAAGGATCGGATCACCCGCGCGCGCGGGCATCGTCCCATAGACCATTTCCGTCATGGATGTACCGCCAATTGCCTCAACCGCCCGTTTTCCGGGTCTCGAAGCCGAGTCTAGCGACTGGACGCGCACCGATCCAGCCTCTTTGGCCCCTTGCGCGGGGCATCGCTGCATGGTTTGGCCCCGATGATGGCGAATTCGACACGGTATAAGACGGTGATCCTCGGCGCAGGTGCCGCCGGGATGATGTGCGCGGCCCATGCGGGCCCGGGAACGCTGGTCTTGGACCACGCCAAGGCGCCGGGCGAGAAGATCCGCATATCCGGCGGCGGGCGCTGCAATTTCACCAATACCGGCTGCGATCCCGATGCGTTCCTGTCCGCCAACCCACATTTCGCCAAGTCGGCCCTGTCGCGCTACACGCAATGGGACTTCCTGGACCTGGTGCAGCGCCACGGCATCGCCTGGCACGAAAAGACGCTGGGCCAGCTTTTTTGCGACCGCTCGGCGAAGGACATCATCGCCATGCTGCGCGCCGAGATGGACGCGGCGACGGCCGAGCTCTGGTTGCAGACCCGCATCGACGAGGTCGCGCACGGCCCCGACGGCTTTCTGGTCCGCGTGAGCCGCGAGGGCCGCGAAATCACCCTTGCCTGCGACCACCTGGTGCTGGCCACAGGGGGGCTTTCGATCCCCAAGATGGGCGCCACCGGCCTGGCCTATAAGCTGGCCCGCCAGTTCGGACTGGACGTGCTGGACACGCGCCCCGGGCTCGTGCCCTTCACCTTCTCGGGCACACCGCTCGACGCGCTGAAGGCGCTGGCGGGCGTCGCCACCCCGGCCCGCGTCCAGGCCGACGGCCCGGCCTTCGACGAAGCGCTGCTCTTCACCCATCGCGGCCTGTCGGGCCCGGCGGTCCTGCAAGCCTCGAGCTACTGGCACGAGGGCCAGCCGGTCACGATCGACCTCGATCCCGACGCGCGCACCCTGCCCGCGCTGAAATCCGCGCGCCAGTCCACCGGCCGCAAATCGCCCGCGACGATCCTGGGTCAGCATCTGCCCGCCCGACTGGCAACGGCCCTGGCCGAAGAGATGTCGCTGCCCGCGAATATCGGCGATTGCGGCGACGCCGCGCTGGACCGGCTGATCGAGCGCATCCGCCGCTGGCGCATCACGCCATCGGGCACCGAAGGCTATCGAACCGCGGAAGTCACGCTGGGCGGCATCGACACGTCAGGGCTCAACTCGACCTCCATGGAGGCCAGGTCCTGCCCCGGCCTCTTCGCCATCGGCGAGGCCGTGGACGTCACCGGCTGGCTGGGCGGCTACAACTTCCAGTGGGCCTGGTCTTCGGGCTGGGCGGCGGGCCAGGCGATCGCGGCGCGAAAGGCCCGCGGATGACGCGCGGGGCCGACGTCGCGCCGTGAGTATTTCCGGAACAGCGATGGAACGGCCCTCGTCAATTCATCCCTGTTCTTCATGCACTTATGGCAAACCGCCCGCCTCAGCCGAGCCGCGCGACGCAGGCGACGAAGTCCTCGCCGCGCTTCTCGAAGTTCGGATACTGGTCGAAACTCGCCGCCGCGGGGGCGAGCAGCACCACGTCGCCCGGCTCGGCCTCGGCGGCGGCGCGCGCCACGGCCACGTCCATGGTCTCGCAGATCTCGACCGGGATGCCAGGCATCTGCAACGCGAAATCCCGCGCCGAATGCCCGATCAGATAGGCCTTCGCCACCGATCCCAGCGCGCCCTGAAGCGCCGCGATCCCGCCTTCCTTGCCCAGCCCCCCCGCGATCCAGCGGATCCGGGGGAAGGCCGCCAGCGCCTGCGCCGCGGCATCCACGTTGGTGGCCTTGCTGTCGTTGACGAAGCGCACGCCGCCGATCTCGGCCACCAGCTGGCTGCGATGGGGCAGCCCCGCGAAAGACTGCAATGCCGCCGCGATCGCCTTCGGCGCCAGCCCCATGGCGCGCGCCACGGCATAAGCCGCGCAGGCGTTCTGGTGATTGTGCGCGCCCGGCAGCCCCGGCATGTCGCGCAGATCCACGTCGGCGACCTGCCGCCCCTTGCGCCACTCGGCAAGTAAACCCTTGCGCGCAAAGACCGACCAGCCGGGGCCCTTGATCTTGCGCGTCACCGATACCGAGATCACCCGGTCGTCCGCGCGGCCCTCGGCCATCTGCCCGGCCAGGTACAGCCCTTCGACCTCGTCCACGCCCACCACCGCGCGATCCGGTCCACCCTCGGCGAACAGCCGTCGCTTGGCCGCGAAATACCCGCCCATCCCGCCATGCCGGTCCAAATGGTCCGGCGTCAGGTTGGTGAAGACCGCGATATCCGGGGTCAGCGCGCGCGCCAGGTCTGTCTGGTAGCTCGACAATTCCAGCACCACGACGCCGCCATCGACGGGCGGGTCGATATCCAGCACGCCGCGCCCGATATTGCCGGCCAGCTGGGCGGCCCGCCCGCCCTCGCTCAGGATGTGATGGATCAGCGCCGAAGTGGTGGATTTCCCGTTCGAGCCGGTCACCGCCACCACGCGCGGTGCCACGTCCATCTGCTCCCATTCCTGCGTCGCGACCGAGCGGAAGAACAGCCCGATATCGTTGTCCACAGGCACGCCCGCCCGCAAGGCGCCCAGGATTGCCGGATGCGGTGCGGGATAGAGATGCGGGATCCCGGGCGACGTCACCAGAAGCGCCACGTCGTCCCACGCCCCGTCGCGCGTCAGGTCCCGCACCGCGTAGCCTTCGGTCTCGGCGCGCGCGCGGCCCTCGTCGCTGTCGTCCCAGCAGACCGGCACAGCACCGCCCGCCGCCAGCGCCCGCGCCGTCGACAGGCCCGAGCGTCCCAGCCCGAGCACTCCAACCGTGCGGCCCGCATATCCCACGACCGGGATCACGCGCGCCCTGCCCCATCTTTGTTCTTGCAAATATCCCGGTGCATCGCCCGCCCCGCGCGCATCAGCGCAGCTTCAGCGTGGCCAGCCCGATCAGCGCCAGGATCAGGCTGATGATCCAGAACCGGATGACGATCTGCGGCTCGGCCCAGCCGCGCTTTTCGAAATGATGGTGGATCGGCGCCATCAGGAACACGCGCTTGCCGGTACGCTTGAAATACAGGACCTGGATGATGACGCTCAGCGCCTCCACCACGAACAGCCCGCCCACGATGCCCAGCACGAGCTCGTGCTTGATGGCCACCGCGATGGCGCCCAGCGCGCCACCCAGCGCCAGCGACCCGGTATCGCCCATGAAGACGGCGGCGGGCGGTGCGTTGTACCACAAGAACCCCAGGCCCCCGCCGATCAATCCCGCGCAGAAGATCAAAATCTCGCCCGTGCCCGGCACGTAATGCACGTCCAGGTAGTCGGTGAAGTCCACCCGCCCCACGGTATAGGCTATGATCCCCAGCGTGGCGGCAGCGATCATCACCGGCATCACGGCCAGCCCGTCCAGACCGTCCGTCAGGTTCACCGCGTTGGCGGCCCCCACGATCACGATCATGGCGAAGGGGATGAACAGGAAACCCAGGTTCAACAGGACGTCCTTGAATACCGGGAAGGCCATCCGGTTGGTCAGGGCCTCGGGATGGGCCCAGGACGCGGCGCCCGCGGCAATGGCCGCGATGGCGAAGCCGATCAGCAGGCGCGTCCGGCCCGACAGGCCCGCATGGCTGTTGCTGGTCACCTTCGCGTAGTCGTCGGCAAACCCGATCAGGCCGAAGGACACGGTGACGAACAGCAGGATCCAGACGTATGGGTTGTCCAGCCGCGCCCAGAGCAGCGTCGACACGATCAGCGCACCCAGGATCAGCACTCCGCCCATGGTGGGCGTGCCCGCCTTGGTGACCACGTGGCTTTCGGGGCCATCGGTGCGGATCGGCTGGCCGTATCGCTGGCGGCGGCGCAGCAGGTTGATCAGCGGTTGACCGAAGATGAAGCCGAAGATGAGCGCCGTGAAGAACGCACCGCCCGAGCGGAACGTGATATACTGGAAGAGGTTGAAGATATCCCCTCCGTCCGAAAAATTCGACAACCAGTAGAACATGGGTAGCGGTCCCCCTAGACCTCAGCGCGGGACCGGCGCGCAAGCGCGCGCAGGCCATCGACGATGCGCGCGGTCTTTGCGCCTTTCGAGCCTTTGACAAGCACGATATCGCCCGCGCCCACCAAATCGCCCAATCGGTGTGTCAATTCCTCGGCAGTCTCGGCCCATTCGCCCCGCTGGGCGACGGGCAGCGCGTCATAGGCCGCGCGGATGCGTGGCCCGGCGCAATGGATCACGTCGACCGCGTCAAGGCCCGGATGCCGTGCGATGGCGGCGTGCAGGGCCCGTTCGTCCGGTCCCAGTTCCAGCATGTCGCCCAGGAAGGCCACGCGGCGGCCCGCGCCCTCGGGCGCGGCCGCGATAAGCGTGTCGAGCGCCGCGGCCATGGATGCGGGGTTGGCGTTGAAGGCGTCGTCGATCAGCGTCAGGTGCCGATCTGTCGCGGCATCCAGCGTCAGCGTCTCGCGCAGACCCCGGCCCGCCACTTGCCGCCAGCGGCCCAGACCCTGCGCCGACAGAGCCAGGTCCGCGCCCGCCGCGACACAGGCAGCCAGCGCGCCAAGCGCGTTCATCGCCAGGTGGCGGCCCTGCGCCTGGAGCGCGATCGCCGCCGTGCCGTCCGGCACATCGGCGCTCAAGACCAGCGCGTCCGCCGCCTCATCGATCCGAGCCACCGACCACGCGGCGTCGCGGCTGCCGAAACGCCAGGCGCCCTCGGGGGCCAGTGCGTCGATCACCGCGCCCGCTTCGGGCGCCACGTCCACCGGCAGCACCGCGATGCCGCCGGGCTCCAGCCCGTCGACGATCGCCATCTTTTCGCGCGCGATGCCGTCCAGCCCGGCGAAGGCTTCCAGGTGCGCGGCCGCGACCGTGGTCAGCAGCGCCACGTGGGGCCGGGCCAGCCGCGACAGGGGCGAGATCTCGCCGGGGTGGTTCATGCCGATCTCGATGATCGCGAAATCCGTCCCATGCGGCATCCGCGCCAGCGTCAGCGGGACGCCCCAGTGGTTGTTGTAGCTGGCCTCGGCCGCGTGGACATGGCCCTGCCCTTCGAGCGCCGCGCGCAGCATTTCCTTCGTCGTCGTCTTGCCGACCGAGCCTGTCACCGCGATCACCCGAGCCTGCGTTCGCGCGCGGGCATGGACGCCCAGCCGCTCCAGCCCGCCCAGCACGTCGTCCACGACCAGAAGCGGGGCCGCGTCGTCCAGACCGTCCGGCACGCGCGACACCAAGGCAGCGGCTGCGCCCTTGTCCAGCGCCTGCGCCACGAAATCGTGCCCGTCGCGCTGGTCGGTCAGCGCGACGAACAAATCGCCCGGCCGGATCGTGCGCGTGTCGATGGACACGCCATTCGCCTGCCAGTCCCGCGTCGTCACGCCGCCCGTCGCACGGGCCGCCTCGTCGCTGGTCCAGAGCGTCCCGGTCATGCCACGCGCCCGTCCAGCGCGGCCACCGCGACGCTCGCCTGCTCGGCATCGTCGAAGGGATAGACAGTGTCGCCCACGGTCTGACCGGTCTCGTGCCCCTTGCCCGCGATCAGAAGCGTGTCGCCCGGCTCGAGCGCGTCGACGCCGCGCAGGATCGCTTCGGCGCGGTCGCCCACCTCGATCGCATCCGGGTCGGATTTGAGGATTTGCGATCTTATCGCGCCCGGATCCTCCGATCTGGGGTTATCGTCCGTCACTATTCGAACATCGGCATGGTCGCTCGCGGCGGCGCCCATGAGCGGGCGCTTGCCCTTGTCGCGATCGCCGCCTGCCCCGTAAACGACGATCAGGCGCCCCATCGTGTGCGGGCGCAGGGCCTTCAGGGCCGTCTCGAGCGCGGCGGGCGTATGCGCGTAATCCACGAAGACCGCCGCGCCGTTCTCACGCGTGGCGACCAGCTGCATCCGGCCCCGCACGGTCGTGAGCTTCGGCAAGGTGGCGAAGACGTCGCGCGCCTCGATGCCGCTGGCGATGGCCAATCCCGCCGCCACCAGCACGTTTTCGGCCTGGAACCCGCCGATCAGGCCCAGCCGGACCTGCTGCGCGTCGCCGTTCCATTCGAAGCGCAAATCCTGCCCCGTTGGATCGAACCGCTGCGACACCACCCGCAAGGCCGCGTCGGCGCGGCGCCCGACGGTCAGGATGTCATGCCCGCGGCTTTCGGCGATCTGCAGCATGTCCGGCCCGCGCGCGTCGTCGATATTGATGACCGCCGTGCCGTCTTCGCCCAGAACCCGTCCGAACAGCCCCGCCTTGGCGGCGAAATACTCGTCCAACGAGGCGTGATAATCCAGGTGATCCTGGGTGAAATTGGTGAAGGCCGCCGCCGTCAGCGACACGCCGTCCAGCCGCCGCTGGTCCAGCCCGTGGCTGCTGGCCTCCATCGCGGCATGGGTGATGCCGTTGCGCGCGGCCTCGGCCAGGGTGCGGTGCAGGGTGATCGGCTCGGGGGTCGTGTGGGCCAGCGGCGCTTCCCACGCGCCCTCGACGCCCGTCGTCCCCAGGTTCACCGCCTCGAGACCCAGCGCGCGCCATATCTGGCGCGTGAAGGACGCGACCGAGGTCTTGCCGTTGGTGCCGGTCACCGCGACGCAGATCTGCGGCTGAACCTCGAACCACAAGGCCGCGGCCAGCGCCAGCGTCTGGCGCGGATCCTCGGCCACGATCAGCGCCACGTCGCCCAGCTGGTCGCGGATCATGGCGGCGCCATCGCGGTCGGTCAGCACCGCCGCCGCCCCCATGCGCAGCGCGAAGGGGACGAATTCGGCGCCGTGGACCTTGCTGCCGGGAAGGGCTGCGAACAGGTGCCCGTCCTTCACGTGGCGGCTGTCCACCGACAGGCCGGTGACGCGCACCTCGCGGCCCGATCCGGCCGTCAGGCCCAACTCGGACAGGGATTTCGACTGCTCGCCCATGGCGGATCCTCACTGATTTGCGGTCAGTGTTACCTTGGTTGGGGGGAGGGGTTCAATCTCGGGTCTGAGACCCAGCAGGGGGGCGGTGCGCCGGATCAGCTCGGCGGCGACGGGGACGGCCGTCCAGCCCGCCGTGCGCCGCGGCTCCGAGCCGGAATTGTCCGACGCCTCGTCCAAGGTGACGATCAGCACGTAGGCCGGGTCGCTGGCCGGAAAGACCGTCGCGAAGGTGTTGATATTCTTGTCCTTGTGGTATCCGCGCCCGTCCGATTTGACCTTGTTGGCCGTTCCGGTCTTGCCGCCCACGTCGTAGCCGGGCACCCGCCCGAAGCTGGCCGTGCCGCGCAAGACCACGTCGCGCAGCATCTTCGCGCTGGCGGCCGAAACCTCGGGCGACACGATGCGCGGACCGGGCTCGACCCGGCCGCGCTTCAGCAGCGTGGGCTTCACCAAGGTGCCGCCGTTCAGCAGCGACGCGTAGGCGCTGGCCAAATGCAGCGGCGATGCCGAGAATCCGTGCCCGTAGGACGCGGTGATGGTGACGATGTCCGACCATTGCTTCGGCACCAGCGGTTTGGCGCCGGGCGCCTCGATCAGCTCGATGGGCGTCGGCTCGAACACGCCGAGCCGGGCCAGGAATTCCTTTTGCCGCTGGGCGCCGATCTGCAAGGCCATCTTGGCGGTGCCCACGTTCGACGATTTCACGATCACATCCGTGACCGACAGAAGAGGTCCGTAATTCTTGTTCTGGAATTCCTTGATCTTGAACCGGCCCCACTTCATCGGCGCGTTCGCATCCACCATGGTCTGCGGCCCGACCAGCCCCAGCTCCATCGCCTGCGCGGTGGTGAAGATCTTGAAGGTCGAGCCCAGCTCATAAACCCCCTGCACCGCCCGGTTGAAGAGCGGGCTGTCGGACGCATCACCCTGGATCAACGGGCGCGGACGGTCGTTGGGATCGAAATCGGGCAGGCTGGCCATGGCGATGACTTCGCCGGTATGCACGTCCATCAGGATGCCCGCGGCGCCCTTGGCGTTCATCAGTTTCATGCCGCCATAAAGCACCTCGCGCATGGCGCTCTGCACGGTCAGGTCCAGCGAAAGCTGCAGCGGAGCGCCGCCATTGGCCGGATCCCGCAGATAGTCGTCGAAGGCCTTTTCCACGCCCGCCACGCCGATGACTTCCGCCGAATGGACGCCTTCGCGCCCGAAGCTGGCACCCCCCAGCACATGCGCGGCCAGCTTGCCGTTGGGATAAAGCCGCATCTCGCGTGGGCCGAACAGCAGGCCGGGATCGCCGATATCGTGGACCGCCTGGCGCTGCTCGGGGCTGAGTTTCTTCTTGATCCAGATGAACTTGCGGTCGCCCGTGAAATCCTTCAGCAGCCGCGCCTCGTCCAGATCGGGGAAGATCTCGACCAGCTTGCGCGCGGCCCCCGCCTTGTCGATCATGTGCGGCGGCTGGGCATAAAGCGCATAGGTGCTCAGGTTCGTGGCCAGAAGACGGCCCCTGCGGTCGATGATGTCGGCCCGCTGGGCCACGATGTTCGACGCGGACACGGCGGCGCGCGGCTCCATCGGCTCGGACGCGGCCATCAGGCCCATCCGCGCGCCCACGACCGAAAAGGCGCAAAAGAAGAACAGCGCCAGCACCAGCAGCCGCCCTTCGGCCCTGAGCCGGGCGCGGTCGCGCATTTCCTCGTGGCGCAGGCGCAGGTTCTCGCGCTCGATGGCGTCGGGATTCTCGCCGCGCTCGCGGGCATCCAGGATGCGGGCAAGCGGGCGCAATGGCGTGCGGATCATGGCTGACCCCCTGTGCTGTCGAGCGTGATGGGATTAATGATCGGCCCCAGCGCGCGCTGTCCGGGATAGCCGATCTGCGTCACGCGGGCGAATTGCTCGGGCGTCAGCGGCAGCAGGCCCAGCCGGTCGAAGTTCAGATCGGCAAGGTCACGCAGCCGCTCGGGACGGTTCAGATACGCCCATTCGGCGCGCAGGATGGCCAGCGTCTCGCGCTCGGTGCCGATCTGCGCCTGCAGGCGGTCCACGTCCGTCAGCACCATCTGGGTCTCGAAATTCTCGGAATAGGCCCAAAAGGCCAGCGCCATGACCGCCAGGCCCGGCAGAATGAAAAGAAGTGTGCGCATGGTCTAGTGTCCCCCCTCCAGGTCGATCTTCGGCAGTCCCAGCCGGGTGCGATCCACCGGCCCCGCGGGCGCGTCGGTGCGGCGCGCCATCCGCAGACGCGCCGAGCGGGCCCGCGGATTGGCGCGCAACTCGGCCTCGTCCGCGGCGATTCCCTTGCTCACATCGGTGAATTGCGGTGCGGCGTCTTCGGTCGCGGGCGCGTAGCGGTTGGCATTGCCGCCCCCGCCCGAGCGCGCCTGAAAGAAGCGTTTGACCACACGATCCTCCAGCGAATGGAAGCTGACGACCGCCAGCCAGCCGCCCGGCTCCAGCGCGCGCTCGGCGGCCTCGAGCCCCTGGACGAGCTGCCCGAACTCATCGTTCACGGCGATCCTGAGCGCCTGGAAGGTGCGGGTCGCCGGATGGCTCTGTCCCGGCTTCGGCCGCGGCAGGGCGCGCTCGACAAGGCCCGCCAGCTGCCCGGTCGTGGTGATCGGCGCCTCGGCGCGCGCACGGACAATGGCCCGCGCGATCCGGCGCGAGGCACGGTCTTCGCCGTATTGATAGATGATGTCGGCCAGCCGCGATTCCTCGACCTGCGCCACCAGATCGGCCGCCGTGGGCCCGCTATCGCCCATCCGCATGTCGAGCGGCCCGTCGCGCAGGAACGAAAATCCGCGCTGGGGCTGGTCCAGCTGCATCGACGACACGCCAAGGTCCAGCACCACGCCCTGCACCGGTCCGCCCGCCAGCGTGTCGAGATCCGAAAACGTGCCCTGCACCAGGTGCAGCCTGTCGCCGCATTCGTCGGCCCAGGAGGCCGCCAGGGCGAACACCGACGGGTCGCGATCGATGCCGATCACGCGCGCGGCACCCGCATCCAGCAGACCGCGGGCGTAGCCCCCCGCGCCGAAGGTGCCGTCGACCCAGATGCCCGAGACGGGCGCGCAATGGCTCAGGATCGGACCAAGCAGGACGGGGGTATGCGGCGGGCGGTCGTCCATGGCGCCACCGCTCATTCCGCAAGGTCCAGGTTTCCACCCAGGTAGACCGACGGATCCAGGTTGGGATCCAAGTCGTCCTCGGCCCGCAGATGGTCGAGCGCCGCGTTCTCGTAGGTCTCGGGTTTGTAGATCAGGAATGTATCGCTGTTGCCGACCACGATCGCGGTATCGGTCAGACCGATCTTGTTGCGCAGGGTCGCGTTCAACACGATGCGGCCGGTATCGTCCAGCGTGACGGGCTGGACCTGGTGGGCATAGAGGCGCTGCAACTCGGCGCGCTTGCGCGATCCGCGGTCCATGCGCTGGATTTGGCGGTGGATATCCATCAGGTCCTTGACGGAATGCACTTCAAGATAGTCGCGCCGCTCGTCTCCGTATACGACGACCATGCGGGCCTGCTTGCCCTCCTCCCATTCGGGATCGTTCTTTTCCAGGAGTCGGCGAAAATCAGCGGGAACCGACAGCCGCCCTTTGCTGTCGATCTTGTTCTCGTGCAGGCCGATATACATGCCGCCGAACAAAGTCCCGTCTCCTATACCCTATTCCGATTCAGCCTCGTGTGCTAAAACGGAAAACGGCGACCGGAACTGCTGCCACTGTTCCGATCGCCGCCCTCGTCCCGTTTCCGGGGTGTCCGATCGCGCGCGCCACCTGGGGGGATGTCTGCTCGCCCGCGCGCCGGATCTCGATGTCACGAAGAAGTTTGCCTGTATGAAACCTAAGCCTCTGTTTTCGTTGGACCGTTCAGATCTTTGCGTCTGCCTGTGTCCTGCTCTTCGATGAATTAGGGATCGCATGGGAAACCATGGGAGGCAACAAAAATCTGCAGCGGCAGAGCGGATCCGCGCGCGCCCGGACTGCGCCGATGGCCGCGCAAATGGCGGATTCAGCCCCGAAAGCGCCCGATGGTGAGGTGTGGTCCTGATTTCACCACTACATATGGTGTGAGATATTTTTGCCAAAGCTGGGCAAGTTTTTTGAAATCTTGCAGCCAGGCCCCGCGTCTCGGCTGAAGCGCGCGCCCTGATGCGCCGCTCCATGTGCTCACCGCCGCATCAAAGAGCCGTCTCGAACCCGAATCCCAGACGGCAGCGCGAGTCGGGCGCAGTCTCTGCACCGATTCCCATGCCGGCCCAATCGCGTTCCCATGCCGTCCCAAGTCGCATAGCTCTCCGCCCGGGCCGGGCTCCGCCGCGGCGAGCGAAATGGCGGCCGCACGGATCCAGGCGGGGTTCCATGCAAATGCTGCATAGCGGCATTGCCGAGACGCCCATTGTGCAGGTGCAGCAATTTCTTAGGTTTGGGTCAACGCCAGCCGGATACCGATCCGCTGGTCACCTAGATAGACGAATGAGAGGACCGTAATGGCCACTTTGACCCAGACCTCACCGATCGCCGCCCGCCCCGGCAGGCTGAACCGTATCACGTCCGACATGCGCGCACGTTTCACGCGCTGGCAGACCTACCGCCGCACGTTCAACGAGTTGCAGGCCCTCAGCGGCCGCGAGCTGAACGATCTCGGCCTGTCGCGCTCGGCGATCCGAAGCGTCGCACTGGACGCCGCCTACGGGCATCGCGACTGAACACATGCCTTCGGCGGACGCCTGTCCGCTATGGCTCAAGGCTTCCGGCACATATAGCCGGATCAGAACGCGGCCTTTCCCAGCCTCCCTGGGGTGGTCGCGCTAAGCGACGGGGTCGACCTCCTCCCCGGCCCCGTCGCCGCATAACCTGGGCAACAGATCGTCCGGGTGCCGCCCGTCAGGCGGACATGCGCGTCAGTCCGATCGCGTCGTATTCCAGAACAGCCACCAATTCCGAGATCGAGACAGGCTTGCGCAGCACGGCCGCGATGTTGGGCGCCATGCAGAACAATTCGCCACGCGCGAACAGCGACGTTCCGGTCACGATCACGACCCGACATTCGGGATTGGTATAGGTGGCCAGCGCCGCGACGCTCAGGCCGCTCTCTTCGCCCAGGCAGAGGTCCAGCACCACGGCGTCGTAGGACTTGGTCATCAATTTCTTGCGGGCCGCTTCGGCGTCACGGATCACGTCGACCTCGTGGCCTTCTTCTTCCAGCACGTCGCTCCAGATACAGCAAATGGCCGGATCATCGTCCACAACCAGCATCTTCATTTTCAGGCCCCCACACTCACGTCGCGTGACCAGTATCGCGCAGAGCCGTTAAAGAAAGTTGAAAGCGGGGCCTAGAACGGCACGTCGTCGGCCCGGTCGGCGTCAACCAAGAACTTGCTGACAACCTTCTTCTGGCCCGCCTTGTCAAAGCGGATATCAAGCTTGTCGCCTTCGATGCCCGTGACCGTCCCGTAGCCGAATTTCGTATGGAAAACGCGGTCTTCCACCGTGAAGGACGATATGGCCTGCGCGTCGATCACGATATTCCGGCTCTCGGTCGGCTGGCGCATGGGGCGATTGGCGCTGCGTTCCTGCAGCCGCCGCCAACCGGGCGAATTGTAGACATCGGCGCGGCTGACACGGTCGTGCAAGTCGCTGTTCTGCGCCGCCATGATCGCGGGCGACGCGCTGGCCGCCATGCCCGCCGCACCGTAGCCGCCGCCGTAAAGTCCGGGCGGCGTCAGCACTTCCACGTGCTCGGGAGGCAACTCGTCGATGAACCGCGACGGCAGCGACGATTGCCACTGGCCATAGACCCGGCGGTTGGCGGCGAAGCTGATCGTGCACAGCCGCTCGGCCCGGGTGATGCCCACATAGGCCAGTCGGCGCTCTTCCTCGAGCCCCTTCAGACCCGATTCGTCCATGCTGCGCTGCGACGGGAACAGCCCGTCTTCCCAGCCCGGAAGGAAGACCGCCGGAAATTCCAGGCCCTTGGCGGCGTGCAGCGTCATGACGCTGATCTTCGCGCCGCCCTCTTCCGTCTCGTTGTCCATGATCAGCGCGACGTGTTCCAGGAAGCCCTGCAGGTTCTCGAACTGCTCCAGCGCCTTCACCAGTTCCTTCAGGTTTTCCAGCCGTCCCGGCGCCTCAGGCGTCTTGTCGTTCTGCCAATGCGCGGTGTAGCCAGACTCTTCCAAAATGATCTCGGCCAGCTCGATATGGCTCTGGCCGTCCTTGCGGGTCAGCTCGTGCCAGCGCGCCAGGTTGTCCACCAGCACCCGCAGCTCGGCCGCGCCCTTGCCGCCGATCCCCTTGTCGGCCAGCAGGATTCGCGCCCCGTCGATCAGCGTGGCACCATGGCTGCGCGCGGTGCGCTGGATGTTCTGCTGCGCCTTGTCGCCAAGGCCCCGCTTGGGAGTATTAACGATGCGCTCGAAGGCAAGGTCGTCATCCGGCGACACGGCGCAGCGGAAATAGGCCATGGCATCGCGGATCTCGAGCCGCTCGTAGAAACGCGGGCCCCCGATCACGCGATAGGGCAGTCCGATGGTCAGGAACCGGTCCTCGAAGGCGCGCATCTGGTGGGACGCGCGCACCAGGATCGCCATGTCGTCCAGCGACACCGGGTCAAGCCCGCGGGTGCCGCGTTGCAGCGCCTCGACCTCTTCGCCGATCCAGCGGGCTTCTTCCTCGCCGTCCCAATGGCCGATCAGGCGCACCTTTTCGCCCTTGCTCAGATCCGTGAACAGCGTCTTGCCCAGCCGCCCCTTGTTGGCGTCGATGACACCGGCGGCGGCCGCCAGGATATGGGGGGTCGAGCGATAGTTCTGTTCCAGCCGCACCACCTTGGCGCCGGGAAAGTCCTTTTCGAACCGCAGGATGTTGCCCACCTCGGCGCCGCGCCAGCCATAGATCGACTGGTCGTCGTCGCCCACGCAGCAGATGTTCTTGTGGCCCTGGGCCAGCAACCGCAGCCACAGGTACTGGGCCACGTTCGTGTCCTGGTATTCGTCCACCAGGATATAGCGGAACCAACGCTGGTATTGCGCCAGCACGTCCGGGTGGTCCTGGAAGATCGTCACCATGTGCAGCAGCAGGTCGCCGAAATCCACGGCGTTCAGGGTCTTCAGCCGCTCCTGGTAATAGTCGTAAAGCTCGGTGCCGCGGTGGTTGAACGCGCCCGCCTCGGCTGCGGGTACCTTGTCCGGCGTCCAGGCACGGTTCTTCCACTGGTCGATATGACCGGCCAGTTGCCGCGCGGGCCAGCGTTTTTCGTCGATGTTCTCGGCCACGATCAACTGCTTCAGCAGCCGGATTTGGTCGTCGGTGTCCAGGATGGTGAAGTTCGACTTCAGCCCCACCAGTTCGGCGTGACGGCGCAGCAGCTTCACGCAGATCGCGTGGAAGGTGCCAAGCCACGGCATCCCCTCGACCGTCTGGCCCAACAGGTGCCCGACGCGGTTCTTCATCTCGCGCGCCGCCTTGTTGGTGAAGGTCACTGCCAGGATCTCGTTCGGGCGCGCCTTGCCCTGCGTCATCAGGTGCGCGATCCGCGCGGTCAGCGCGCGGGTCTTGCCGGTGCCCGCCCCCGCCAGCATCAGCACTGGGCCATCCAGCGTCTCGACGGCTTCGCGCTGGGCGGGGTTCAGGCCGTCCAGATAGGGCGCCGGACGCGCCGCCATGGCCTGCTGCGACAGCGGCGTGGCCGCCGCCTCGAAGGCGTCGTGTTCGTCGAAACTGCTCATGGGTCCCTTCTAGCGCGATCCCGGCCCCTTGGGAAGCCGGGTGTTCCACCTTCGTTCCGGTCTGTTCGCGGCGAAATGGTCGCGCTAGGGTCGCGCCATGATCGATGCGCTGATCTTTGCCGCGGTAGGCGGGCTGGCGATCCCCCTGGGCGGGGCGCTGGCGCTGGCGCTCGACCGGACGGCTGACCCAATGGAGCCGTGGGGGTACGGCGCCGTGGCGCTCGGCGGCGTTGCGCTGCTGGCAATCTTCGCGGCCATTGCCCCGCCGGGCCCGTTGGCCGCGGCCATCGGCCACGTGCTGCTGGCCGGGCGCGACGTGATCCTCGGCCTGCTCATGCTCTTCGCCGCGGGCGGGATCCTGTACCTGGTGTTCGAAGACGTGGCACCCGGCGCACCCGCGCGGGGGTCGGTCCTGCCGCCCTTGGGCGCGGTCGCGGGGTTCGGGCTGAGCCTTGCGGGCCACCTGGCACGACGAGGTGCGGGATGAGCGATCTCGACGACCGATTCCCGGCGCTGTCGGATCTTGCCGCGCGCGCGCGCCGCAGGGTGCCGCACTTCATCTGGGAATACCTCGATTCGGCGACCGGCAACGAAGCCGCCGCCCACCGCGCCGAGGCGGCGCTGGACGCCATCGCGCTGACCCCGCGCGCCTTGGTGAAATCGACGCCGGACCTCGCAACCACCCTGGTGGGTCAGCGCTTCGATCTGCCGGTGGGCATCGCGCCCGTGGGCATGTCCGGCTCGGTCTGGCCGGGGGCCGAAGCCGCCATGGCCCGCTCGGCCGCGCGGAACTGCGCGCCCTTCTGCCTGAGCACCGTCGCCGCCGCCACGCCCGAAGAGGTCGGTCCGCATCTGGGCGGCGGCACCGGCTGGTTCCAGCTCTACGCCCCCGCCGATCCCGAGATCCGCCGCGACATGCTGGCCCGCGCCCGCGACGCGGGCTTCACCGGGCTGATCCTGACCGTCGATCTGCAGGCAACGTCGCGGCGCGAACGGCAACGGCGCGCGCGGCTGACCAACCCCATGCGACTGACGCCGCGCATCGCGTGGCAGGCGGCGCTGGCGCCGCTCTGGGCCGCCGGGACGCTGCGCCACGGCACGCCCCGCTTGAAAACGCTCGAGAAATACGCCGATCCCAACTCGGCCACGGGTGCCACCGCGCATATCGGCTACCGGCTGCGCACGGCGCCCGACTGGGACTACCTGCGGGCGCTGCGCGACGAATGGGACGGCGCGCTGATGGTCAAGGGCGTGCTGCACCCCGATGACGCGGCCCGCGCGGCGCGGATCACCGACGCGGTCTGGGTGTCGAACCACGGTGGCCGCCAGTTCGAAGCCGCGCCCGCCCCCGCCGACGCCCTGCCCGCGATCCGCCAGGCCGTGGGACCGGACTATCCGCTGATCGCCGACGGGGCCGTGCGCTCGGGCACCGACGTGCTGCGGCTGCTCGCGCGCGGCGCCGATTTCGTCATGCTGGGCCGCGCGTTCCACCACGGCATGGCGGCGTTGGGCGAGCGTGGGGTGGACCACGTCTTTCACATCCTGCGCGAAGGACTGATCGCGGATTTGGGGCAGCTGGGTCTCGATCGGCCCACCCAGGCCCGCGATCTGGATGCTTAAAGTTTTCAGTGCATTCCCGTTTTTGTGGTAACCGGGCTTTAAGATTGGTTGCCTAAGCTTTGAGAAGTTACTTCGAAAGCTACAGGGACACTATGTTCACATCCGACGATACAGGGACGCTCGAAACACTCATCGATTCCTTCCAAGTGCCGATGTTCATCGCCGACGCCCATTCCGACCGCCACGACCGTTTCACCCTGCGCGCGATCAACGATGCGCACACCCAGGCCAGCAAGATGGAGCGCGCTCAGGTGCGCGACATGGAAATCTTTTCACTCCTGCCCCGCGCCGACGCGGAAGCGATCAACGACAACTACGCCCGCTGTCTTCAACGCGGCCGCCCGATGGAATACAGCGAAGAGCTGACGATCAACGGCGCGATCACCCGTTGGCACACGACCCTGGTGCCCACCCGGTCCGAAACCGGCCGGTCCCGCGTGGTCGGCAACGCCGTGCTGGTCGAACGCCAGCCCGCCCGGAACGGGCACCGCCGCGTGTTCGAAGACATCAATTACTTCTCGGTCCAGTCGCAGTTCCAGCTCAGCCGCGTGTCCGCCTACCTCGATGCGCTGGAACATCGCTGCGCACAGGATGTCAGTTGCACCGACCTGAGCATCCTGTCCGCGCTGTGCCGGACGGTGGACCGGACCCTGCAGGACATCCGCAAATTGGCCGAGCCGCGCGCGGTCGACACCATCGACGCCAAGCCGACCTATCTCATGGATGCCCAAAACCTGAGCAGCCGTCCCAGCGCCGACCCGGTGCGCCGCTCGCTGGAGCGGTTGTCGTCGATCATGTCCCAGGCGCATTAACGAATGCGGCTCTGACCCCTTTCAAGTCGTCCAAGGCACGCTAAGCTGCACCCGCAGCAACAGGAGAGCGTCGCCATGGCCGATTTCAAGAAGATCCTGATCGCCAATCGCGGCGAGATCGCAATCCGCGTGATGCGGGCCGCCAACGAGCTGGGCAAACGCACCGTCGCCGTCTACGCCGACGAGGACAAGCTCAGCCTGCACCGCTTCAAGGCGGACGAAGCCTACCTGATCGGCGAAGGCCTGGGTCCCGTCGCGGCCTATCTCTCGATCGAAGAAATCATCCGCGTGGCCCGGAAATGCGGCGCCGACGCGATCCATCCCGGCTACGGGCTGCTGTCGGAAAACCCCGATTTCGTCGACGCCTGCGCCGCCGCGGGCATCACCTTCATCGGCCCCAAGGCCGAAACCATGCGCCAGCTCGGCGACAAGGCCAGCGCCCGGCGCGTGGCAATCGAGGCCGGCGTGCCGGTGATCCCCGCCACCGAGGTCCTGGGCGACGACATGGACGCGATCCGCGCCGAGGCGGCCGAGATCGGCTATCCGCTGATGCTGAAGGCCAGCTGGGGCGGCGGCGGACGCGGCATGCGCCCCATCGCCAACGAGAAGGAGCTGGAAGAAAAGGTGCGCGAAGGCCGTCGCGAAGCCGAAGCCGCCTTCGGCAACGGCGAAGGCTACCTGGAAAAGATGATCCTGCGCGCCCGCCACGTGGAAGTGCAGATCCTGGGCGACCAGTACGGCGCCATCTACCACCTGTGGGAACGCGACTGCTCGGTCCAGCGCCGCAACCAGAAGGTCGTCGAACGCGCGCCCGCCCCTTACCTGTCGGGCGCCCAGCGCGAAAAGCTCTGCAACCTGGGCAAGAAGATCGCCGAACACGTGGGCTACGAATGCGCGGGCACCATCGAGTTCCTGATGGACATGGAAACCGGTGATTTCTTCTTCATCGAAGTGAACCCGCGCGTGCAGGTCGAACACACCGTGACCGAGGAGGTCACCGGCATCGACATCGTGCGCGCCCAGATCCTGATCGCCGAGGGCAAGTCCCTGGTCGAAGCCACCGGCACCGCGTCGCAATACGACGTGCAGCTCGACGGCCACGCCATCCAGTGCCGCATCACCACCGAGGATCCGACCAACAACTTCATCCCCGATTACGGCCGCATCACCGCCTATCGCGGCGCCACCGGCATGGGCATCCGGCTGGACGGCGGCACCGCCTATTCGGGCGCGGTCATCACGCGCTACTACGACAGCCTGCTGGAAAAGGTCACCGCCTGGGCCCCCACGCCCGAAGCCGCGATCGCCCGCATGGACCGCGCCCTGCGCGAGTTCCGCATCCGCGGCGTCAGCACCAACATCGCCTTCGTCGAGAACCTGCTGAAGCACCCGACCTTCCTGAACTACGAATACCACACCAAGTTCATCGACCAGACGCCCGAGCTCTTCGACTTCGCCCCGCGCCGCGACCGCGCCACGAAGATCCTGCGCTACATCGCCGACATCAGCGTCAACGGCCACCCCGAGACCGAGGGCCGCGCCCTGCCCCGCGCCGATCTGGGCATCCCCAAGCCGCCCGCGCCGCGCACCGACGGCATCCCCCACGGCACGCGCCACATCCTCGACGAATTCGGCCCCCAGGCCGTCGCCGACTGGATGGCCGAACAGCCGCACCTGCTGATCACCGACACCACCATGCGGGACGGCCACCAGTCGCTGCTGGCCACCCGCATGCGCTCGATCGACATGATCCGCGTGGCGCCCGCCTACGCCGCCAACATGAGCGGGCTCTACTCGATGGAATGCTGGGGCGGCGCGACCTTCGACGTGGCCTACCGGTTCCTGCAGGAATGCCCGTGGCAGCGCCTGCGCGACCTGCGTGCGGCCATGCCCAACCTGATGACCCAGATGCTGCTGCGCGCCAGCAACGGCGTGGGCTACACCAACTACCCCGACAACGTGGTGCAGGCCTTCATCAAGCAGGCGGCCACCAGCGGTGTCGACGTGTTCCGGGTGTTCGACAGTCTCAACTGGGTAGAAAACATGCGCGTCGCCATGGACGCCGTGATCGCGCAGAACAAGGTCTGCGAAGGCACGATCTGCTACACCGGCGACATGATGGACCCCGATCAGAACAAGTACGACCGGGCCTATTACGTGCAGATGGGCAAGGACCTGAAGGCCGCGGGCGCGCATATCCTGGGCCTGAAGGACATGGCGGGGCTGCTGAAGCCGGGCGCAGCGCGGGTGCTCATCGAGGCGCTGAAGGAAGAAGTCGGCCTGCCGATCCACTTCCACACCCACGACACGGCCGGCATCGCCAGCGGCACGATCCTGGCGGCTAGCGAGGCGGGCGTGGACGCCGTCGATTGCGCCATGGACGCGCTGTCCGGCAACACCAGCCAGGCCACCATGGGCACCGTGGTCGAGGCGCTGCGCCACACCGAGCGCGACACGGGCCTCGACATTGGCGCCATCCGCGAAATCAGCAATTACTGGGAAGCGGTGCGCGACCACTACGCCGCGTTCGAATCCGGCATGCAGGCCCCCGCCTCTGAAGTTTACCTGCACGAAATGCCCGGCGGCCAGTTCACCAACCTCAAGGCGCAGGCGCGGTCCATGGGGCTCGAGCATCGCTGGCACGAGGTCGCGCAGACCTACGCGGACGTGAACGACATGTTCGGCGATATCGTGAAGGTCACGCCCAGCTCGAAGGTCGTGGGCGACATGGCCCTGATGATGGTGAGCCAAGGTCTGACCCGGGCCGAGGTGGAAAACCCGAAAAAGGACGTGTCCTTCCCGGATTCGGTGGTCGAGATGATGAAGGGCGCGCTCGGCCAGCCCCCCGGCGGCTGGCCCGACGCCATCCAGAAGAAGGTGCTGAAGGGCGAAAAGCCCCTGCAGGACCGCCCCGGCAAGCACCTGAAGCCAGTCGATCTGGAGGCCGCGCGCGCACAGGCGTCGAAAGCCGCGGGCGGTGTCGAAATCGACGACGAGGACCTGATGGGCTACCTGATGTATCCCAAGGTCTTCACCGATTACCGCCTGCGCCACGAGGATTACGGCCCCGTGCGCACCCTGCCCACCCAGACCTTCTTCTACGGGATGGAGCCCGGCGACCAGATCTCGGCCGAGATCGATCCGGGCAAGACGCTGGAAATCCGCCTGCAAGCCATGGGCGAGACCAACGACGCGGGCGAGGTGAAGGTCTTCTTCGAGCTCAACGGCCAGCCCCGCACCGTGCGCATCCCCAACCGCAAGCTCGCGGGCAGCGCCAAGGTCCGGCTCAAGGCCGAACTGGGCAATCCCAAGCATGTGGGCGCGCCCATGCCCGGGGTCGTCGGCTCGATCGCGATCGAGCCCGGCAAGGCCGTGAAGCAGGGCGACATGCTGCTGACCATCGAGGCCATGAAGATGGAGACGGGCCTGCACGCCGAAAACGACGGCATCGTGAAAGCCGTGCACGTCACGGCCGGCGCCCAGATCGACGCCAAGGACCTGTTGGTCGAGTTGGAATGAGGCCGCTCAGCCGGGCCTGAGCGTGCGATCCGACAGCAGCGCGGCCAGCGCGTCCAGCGCGGGCCGGATGCCGGGGTCGTTGCGGGCCGCATGGTGGGCGACCAGCCATTCCTCGTGGGCGAGGTCATCGATCTCGGGGCCGATGCGGGCCATCGGCTCGGCATCGCCCACGAAGGTCGGCAGCACGATCCGCGCCACCCCGGCGCGCGCCAGATCCAGCGCGGCGCGCGGGGTGCTGGCAGTGGTCACGACCCGCGCGCCCGGCTGCGCGTGCACCCATCGCGACGACGGTGGCGCGTCCGGCCCTTCGGGCAGGGTGACGAAGCCCTCGATCGCCTCCGACACCGCGTAGATGCCGTAAGTCACCCGTGCGGTGCGCCGCCCGGCCAGCCAGTCCTGCGTCGGCCTGCGGTTGCGGATCCCGATATCGGCAGCGCGCCGGGCGATATCCAGGTCCGCCGTCGACGGGACGAAGGCGGGCACCCAATCCGCCCCGGGCGACCACCAGCGTGATAGGTGACGGGCCAGATACCGGCAGGTCCAGTCGCCCCCCGTGATCCGCACGCCGAGCGGCCCGTTGCCGTCGGCCAGCGCCGCCGCGCGCTGCGACACGGCGCGCAGATCCGCCATCTCGCGGGCAAGCGCGTGCCCCTCGGCCGTCAGGTCGTATCCCCGCGCGCCCCTGTCGAACAGGCGGCGGCCCAGCTGGGTCTCAAGCGCGCCCATGCGGCGGCTGAGCGTCGGGACGCTCGCACCCGTCTGACGCGCGGCACGGGCCAGTGACCCCGTATCGGCCACCGCAAGGAACAATGCCAGGTCGTCGAGGGAGGGCGTGTCTTTCATTTCTGAAAGGTAACTTGCGAACTGCAGGCCTGCCAAGGCCCGTCTGCGCCGGTTTACCCTGACTTCGTTACTCAACAGAAAGGATATGCCATGTTCGTCCAGCATCGCAGCCACCTGAACCCGGATGCCGACAGCCCGGTGACGGGATACGAGGCGGAACGCCTGATCTGGTCCAAGCGCATCGCCGAAGCCCGCCGCGTCGCGCGCGCCGAACGGCGCGCCCGGCGGCGCGACGCCATCCGGAGGCTGGTCCGCCTGCCCATCCGATCGCGGTGGATCGCGCCGAAATTTCCCCTTGCGACGCGCCCCCGGCGGCGGTAAAGCCTGCCACACTCGATGATGCGGGCGTAGCTCAGGGGTAGAGCATAACCTTGCCAAGGTTAGGGTCGGGCGTTCGAATCGCCTCGCCCGCTCCATCGAGACAACGGACCGGTCTGGCGCGCGGGCGTAGCTCAGGGGTAGAGCATAACCTTGCCAAGGTTAGGGTCGGGCGTTCGAATCGCCTCGCCCGCTCCATCGAGACAACGGACCGGTCTGGCGCGCGGGCGTAGCTCAGGGGTAGAGCATAACCTTGCCAAGGTTAGGGTCGGGCGTTCGAATCGCCTCGCCCGCTCCATCGAGACAACGGACCGGTCTGGCGCGCGGGCGTAGCTCAGGGGTAGAGCATAACCTTGCCAAGGTTAGGGTCGTGAGTTCGAATCTCATCGCCCGCTCCAGACGGTTTCTTCCCCCGACTTATCCACACCCCTCGACACTCGCATAGCCAGCTTTAACTGTGCCTTTCCTTTACGTAGGGTCATCCGACCCCGCGCGATCCGGCAGGCCGCATTCTCGTTATCCACCGAGCGGAGAAGTTGTGACCGGCGGTCGGCACACAACCCCGACAGGCCCGGATCGATCACGGCACCCCGGGAGCGCGGCCCGTGACCCGAAGGTCAAAACCAGATGCCGCCCGCGCCGATCCGAAGCTCGTCCGAAACCGTCAACGCCGCCGCGCTAACCTGCCACCAGGTCACCGTCGCTCAGGCGCACGGAACGGTCCATCCGCGCGGCCAGTTCCAGGTTATGGGTCGCGATCAGCGCAGACAGGCCTGTATCGCGCACCAGCGCCATCAGCGCGGCGAACACCTTTTCGGACGTCTCGGGGTCCAGGTTGCCCGTGGGCTCGTCGGCCAGCAACAGGCGCGGCTGGTTGGCCAGCGCGCGACAGACCGCGACGCGCTGCTGCTCGCCGCCCGACATGGCCGACGGGCGGTGACCCGCGCGATGCTTCACGCCCACGCTGTCGAGCAGCGCCATGGCGCGCTGTTCCGCGTCCGCCTGACCGACCCCATCCGCAAGCTGCGGAAGGACGATGTTCTCGGCGGCGGTGAACTCGGGCAGCAGGTGGTGGAACTGGTAGACGAAGCCCACATCCGCGCGCCGCGCGCGGGTGCGCTTGCGGTCGGAAAGACCTGTCATGTCCTGCCCACCCAAAATCACGCGGCCCGCATCCGCGGTGTCCAGCAGCCCCGCGATATGCAGCAGCGTGGACTTGCCCGCGCCCGAAGGTGCCACCAGCGCCACGACCTCGCCCGCCTGAACCGACAGCGAACAGCCGCGCAGCACCCGCACCTCGCTGGGCAGGCCGCGGTTATAGGTCTTCTCGATGCCGTCCAGGCGCAACGTCTCACTCATAGCGCAATGCCTCGACCGGGCTCATCCGCGCTGCGCGGCGGGCCGGAAAGATCGTCACGATGAACGACAGCCCCAGCGACAAAGCCACCGCCGACAGCACGTCGCCCAGCTGCAGCTTGGCTGGCAGAGCATAGATGCCCCGGATCGACGGATCCCACGCCTGCCCGCCCGAGAAATAGTTGATGGCCGAGAAGATCGGATCGATCCAGATCGCGAAGGCGCAGCCCAGGATCACCCCGAACACCGTTCCCAGGATCCCCGTCATCGCGCCGCAGATGAAAAACACCCGCAGCACCGACCCCTCGGTCAGCCCGATCGTGCGCAGGATGCCGATGTCGCGGCCCTTGTTCTTCACCAGCATGATCAGCCCCGAAATGATGTTCATCGCCGCGATCAGCACCAGCACCGACAGGATCACGAACATCACGTTGTCCTCGATGTCGAGCGCCCGCAGGAACGCCCCCGACGCGTCGCGCCAGGTCCAGGTCAGCATGTTGGCGCCGGCCGCGTCCATCAGCGTGGGCGCCAACGCGTCCACCGCCTCGGGCTCTTCGACCATCACCTCGAGCTCGTCGGCCACGCCTTCGGAGTTGAAATAGATCTGCGCCTCGTCGAAGGGCATGTAGACCCGCGTGCGGTCGATGTCGTAGCGCCCGGCGGTGAAGACATAGACCACTTCGTAGTTCGATACGCGCGGCGACGTGCCGAACGCGGTCTGCACGCCGTTGGGCGAAATCAGCTGGATCGTGTCGCCCAGGCTGACCTGCAATTCGCGGCTGACGCCCGATCCGATGGCGATGCCCGGCACGCCCTCGGCGCCGAAGCGCGACAGATCGCCCCACGATTCCACCGGATCGGCGATCCGCGGGATGGTGTTCAGGTCGTCGGGGCGGATGCCGAACACCTCGACCCCGCTGGTATTGCCCCGCGCGCTGGCCATGACCTGGCCCTTGACCAGTGGCGCCACCCGCGTGACGCCCGGCACCTGCGCCACCCTAGCGGCGACCGCGTCGAAGTCTTCCAAATCGCGGCTCTGGTTGCCGTTCTCGTCCGCATAGACGCCCGAATAGACAGTGATATGCGCGTTCGCCCCCAGGATCGTATCCACGAACTCGTCGCGAAACCCCGAGCGAACGGCCAGCGTGGCGATCAGCGCGAAGACCGCCAGCGTGATGCCGATCAGCGAAATCCAGGTCATCACGCTGACGCCACCTTCGGCCCGCTTGGCCCTGAGATAGCGCCAGGCGATCATCCATTCGAAACGGGAAAACGGCGCGGTCTGCATGGGTCTGCGTCCTTGGATCGGGCTGGGGCGACACTTCGGCCTTCGCGCCTGCGGGGTCAAGCATGTGTGACGGGGAATTGACCCGCACCGATGCACGGCTAGGCTTAGGGGCATCATTCACGGTCGGCAAAGCGGTATCATCCCCCGACCCCGGCTCCCCAAAAGCACGAAGGGCTTTCCCCATGACCACATCCGGTATTCGCTATCCCTCCTTTCACCCCGGCCTCGAGGGCGCCGCGTCCGAAGTGGCCGACGGCACCCTGTCGCGCCGCGAGTTCCTGTCCCGCGCCACCGCGCTCGGCTTGAGCAGCACCGCCGCCTACGGCCTGCTCGGGGCCGCGGCCCCCAAGGCCCACGCGCAGGACCGCGCCGAGGGCGGCACGTTGCGCATCCAGATGGACGTGCGCGCGCTGAAGGACCCGCGAACCTATGACTGGCCGCAAATGGCGAACGTGACGCGCGGCTGGCTGGAATACCTGGCCGAATACCAGCGCGACGGCACGATCACCCCCATGCTGCTCGAGTCGTGGGAGGTCAGCGACGACGCCACCGAATACACGCTGAACGTCCGCCCGGGCATCACCTGGTGGAACGGCGACGCCTTCACTGCCGAACACGTGGCCCACAATATCGAGCGGTGGTGCGAGCGTGACGTGGAAGGCAACGCAATGGCCGCGCGCTTCGGCTCGCTGATCGACGACGACACCGGCAAGATCCGCGACGGCGCGATCGAGATCGTGGACGACACCACGCTGAAACTGACGCTTGGCGATGCCGATATCACCATCATCCCCAGCTTCACCGATTACCCGGCGGCCGTGGTCCACCCCGACTTCGACGGCGATCCGCTGACCGCCATCGGCACCGGCCCCTACATGTCCGACAGCTACGAGGTCGGCGTCGAAGCCGTGCTGGTCCCCAAACCCGACTTCACCTGGTGGGGCGCCGAGGTGTTCGGCCCCGCCCCTCTGGACGAGATCCGCTTCATCGACCTGGGCACAGATGCCTCGGCAGTCTTCGCGGCGGCGGATTCGGGCGAGGTCGACATGGTTTACGAATCGGTGGGCGATTTCGTGGACCTGATGGACACGCTGGGCTGGGTGCAGTCCGAAACCCCCACCAATGGCACGGTCGTCATTCGCCCCAACCAGAAGGCCGAGGTGAACGGTCAGACGCCCTATGCCGACGCGCGCGTGCGCCGCGCGCTGTCGCTGGCCTCCGACAACGCCACGCTGCTGCAGCTGGGCTATGGCGGGCGCGGCACGCTGGCCGCGAACCACCATGTCAGTCCGCTGCACCCCGAGTACGCCGATATCGGCCCGTCCCAATACGACCCCGAGCAGGCCATGGCGCTGATGGAAGAGGCCGGGATGGCCGATTACGAGCACGAGCTGATCTCGATCGACGACGACTGGCGCCGCAACACCTGCGACGCCATGGCCGCGCAACTGCGCGATGCGGGCATCAACGTGAAACGCACGGTGCTGCCGGGGGCGACGTTCTGGAACGACTGGGTGCAATACCCATTCTCGGCCACCGATTGGGGCGGGCGCCCCCTGGGCGTGCAGACGCTGTCATTGGCCTATCGCTCGGGCGTGCCGTGGAACGAAAGCGGGTTCTCGAACGATGAATTCGACGCGCTGCTGGACCGCGCCAAGGGCATCCCCGATCCCGACGAGCGCCGCGTGTTGATGGAGCAGATCGAGACGATCCTGCGCGAAGAAGGCGTGATCACGCAGCCCTACTGGCGGTCGATCTACCGTCACTATCGCGAGGACGTGGTCGGCGCCGAGATGCACCCGGTCTTCGAGATCCATCTCTACAAGCTGGGCCGCGCCGCCTGAAGGAACGGCCCCCGGTGCTCGCCGGGGGCCGTTTTTCTCAAGAAAAACGTGACGGATTTCTCACGAAATCCGCGCCCCTCACGACCCGCTGCCCTCGGGCGTCAGGCGCAGCACCTTGCCGTTATCGGCATCCACCAGCACCAGGATCGCCCCGTCGGCGTCGATCTCGACATCGCGGATGCGGCCCTGGTCGGGGATGAACCGCTCTTCGCCGCTGATCCGGTCCCCGTCCAGCGTCAGCCGCACCAGGCCGCCGGGTGCCAGCGAGCTGGCCAGCACGTTGCCGTTCCACTCGGCGAACATCTCGCCCTCGTAGAACGCGAAGCCGCCGGGCGCGATGACCGGGTCCCAGTAATATTGCGGCTCGGCGAAGCCTTCCCTGCGCGGCTCACCGATGCCGATGGGACCGCCCGAATATTGCTCGCCGTAGCTGACCACCGGCCAGCCGTAATTTTCGCCCTTCAAGATCTTGTTCAGCTCGTCGCCGCCCGCGGGGCCATGCTCCAGCGTCCAGAGCTCGCCCGTGTCGGGCCGGATATCCGCGCCCTGCACGTTGCGGTGTCCCAGCGTCCAGATCAGCGCCGCCGTCTCACCATCCGCGACGTAGGGGTTGTCGTCGGGCACCGTGCCGTCCAGCCCCACGCGGATCACCTTGCCGTAGGTCTTGTCGAAATCCTGGGCGTAGTCGCGCTCCTGCATCGACGAATGTTCGCCCGTGGTGATGTAGGCAAAGTCACCGTCCAGCACCACGCGGCTGCCGTAATGCTTGGCCGTGGGCGACGGCGGCGACTGCACGAAGATGTCGGTCACGTCCGTCAGCTGCGTCATGTCCTCGCTCAGCGTCCCGCGGGCGGCGGCGGTGGCGGACATGCCGTCCTCCATGGGCTTGGAATAGGTCAGGAACACCGTGCGGCTGGTGTCGAAATCCTGCGCCAGCGCCACGTCCAGCAGGCCGCCCTGCCCCTGGGCGAAGACCTCGGGCAATCCGGCGATGGGATCGTGCACCTCGCCCGCGCGGCTCACGTGGCGCAGTCGCCCGGCGCGCTCGGTCACGAGGTAGCTG
This sequence comes from Palleronia pontilimi, assembly GCF_016412875.1. GTDB lineage: Bacteria > Pseudomonadota > Alphaproteobacteria > Rhodobacterales > Rhodobacteraceae > Palleronia > Palleronia pontilimi. The sequence continues at coordinate 154,076 of NZ_JAEKPD010000005.1, forward strand.
CCATCGGGCAGCACCTCGATCCCCCAGGGATGCACAAGGCCGGTCGCGACCTCTTGCACCGCCAGGTCGATCCCGCTGTCCAGCGCGGGCGCGCGGGTCTGGTTGGGCCAGGCGGGCTCGAACTCGGGCACGTTCTTGGCGCCCTGCTCGACCGGCTCGGCGTGTTGCTCGGCCATGGCGGGGACCGCCAGGGCGGTTGAAAGAAGCAGCGTCGGAATGATGCGTTTCATGGGAATAACCTCCGTTTGCGGGATCAACGCGACCCCGCGCAGACCCGTTCCGGACGGCACGATTTGCCGCAGCGGGAACCCGCCCGGCAGGGCGCGGCGTTTCCCGGTCGACAGCTGAAGGAGAGCCCCGATGGCCGACGCCAAGAAGACCGACCCCGAATTGTGGGAAACGGTGAAAGACGAGATCATGCAATCCGACAAGGGCGGCGATCCCGGCCAATGGTCGGCGCGCGCGGCCCAGATGGCGGTGCAGGAATACAAGCGACGCGGCGGCGGCTACGCCGATGACGGGCCGGACCAGGAAGACACCGACCTGCACGAGTGGACCGAACAGGATTGGGGCACCAAGTCGGGCGAAGAGGCGCTGGAAACCGGCGAGCGCTACCTGCCCCGCAAGGTCCGGATGCTGCTGACCGAGGATGAATACGCGCGATCGACCCAAGTGAAGAAGGACGGATCGGGGCAATATGTCGACCAGCCCGACGACGTGAAGGACAAGGTGTCGAAGATCAAGGCGGACGGCCCCACCAAGGACATGCTGATGGAGCGGGCGCAGGACCTCGACATCACCGGCCGGTCCGACATGACCAAGGACGAGCTGCTGGACGCCATCGACAAGGCCACCGACGAAAACGGGCGCGGCAAGGGCTCGAAGGCGTCGCTGGAGGCCAAGACCAAGGACGAGCTCTACGACATGGCGCAGGAGCACGAGATCGACGGCCGCTCGGACATGACCAAGGACGAGCTGGTGGAGGCATTGAAGGATGCCGGTTGAGCTGTCGGACCTCACGAAGGACGCGCTGCGCGATCTCGCCTCGGTGCGGCAGGTCGGCGGGCACAACGACATGACCAAGGACGAGCTGATCGCGGCCATGGACGACCCGGCCGAAGACGACATCGCCGAATGGCTGGGGATGACCCGGCAGGAAGTTTACGCCGCCGCCAAGGATGCCGGGATCGACAACCCCATGGACAAGGACAAGCGCACGCTGATCCTTGAGCTGGCGGGCCGCGATCCGGACTAGGCCGCCCAGTTCTTCTTGCGCGAGGTCTTGCCGATGCCGGGGTTGAACGAATTGGTCGGATCGCAGCGCTTGTAATGGTCGCACAGCGCCTCTTTCGCCTCGTAAAGGTGGCCGACATTGTGCTCGGCCGGGTATTCCGCGCCGCGCGCGTCCAGCAGTTCCAGCATCCGCGCCTTCACGGCCTTCGTATCCGTGCCCGCCTTCAGCACGTAATCCTGGTGCAGGACGTGGCACAGGAAATGGCCGTAATAGATCTTCGCCGCGATCTGGTCGTCCAGGTCCTTCGGCAGCACCTCGAACCAGTCCGCGTCGTTGCGCCGTAGCGCGATGTCCAGCGGCAGCAGATCGCCCGCGTCCTTGCCCAGCATCACCTGGTAGCGGGCCGCCGCCCCCGCCGCGGCGAAGCGGTTCAGCGTGGCCTTCGCCGCCTCGTCCTTGTCGCACAGGAACCAGCCATCCGAGCCCACCGTGCGGTTCAGGATCGCCTCGGCCCGATCGGCCGACGTGCCCGCGACCTTCAGGATCAGGTGGTGCTCGAACCGGTCGCGATAGCGCAGCAGCCGCTTCGGCAGCGCCTCGGGAAACAGCCGCGACAGCCCCTGCATCACCCGGTCCAGCAGGTTGCCCGGCAGCAGACCGATCTTGTGCAGCCGCGCGTCCAACGCCTCCTTGATTCCGAACAGCATGGGCATCCGTGACGTGCCCAGCCAGTGGATCATCAGCAGCGTGTCCTTGCCGTATTTGCGCGAGATCTCGAAACACTCGCGATGCACATATTCGCCGCTGATCGGCAGTTCGTCCAGTTCGCTCAGCAGCGCACGGCGCAGCGCGGTCAGCTGCGCCGTGTCGTTGGTGCCCACGTAGTAGGTCTTGGCGCCCTCGACCGTCGGGAAGGTGTCCAGGCGCACCGCGAAGACCGCCAGCTTGCCCGCGGATCCCGACGCCTCGTGCAGCCCGCGCGGATCGGCGTTGAACCGGCCGGGCGTGGCCGCGTCGACCTCGCGTACGCGCGACGCGTAATCGTCGTCCGACGCGCGGCCCGCATCGTCGTGGATATCTTCCGCGCGGAAATCGCCACGCTCCAGCTTGGCCAGCATCTCCTCGGGGTCGTTGCCCAGGTCGATGCCCAGGTTGTTGACCAGCTCCAGCGTGCCGTCGGCGTTCAGCCGCGCGTGCAGCGACAGCTCGGTAAAGGCCGGTCCGCGCCGCACCAGCGCGCCGCCCGAATTGTTGCAGATGCCGCCGACGATCGACGCGCCCACGCAGGACGACCCGATCACGCTGTGCGGCTCGCGGCCCAGCGGGTCCAGCAATTCTTCCAGCTTGTAAAGCGTGCTACCCGGCAGCCCCACGATCTGTCGCCCGTCGCGGATCAGGTGGATGCCGTCCATCCGCAGGGTCGAGATCACCACCACGTCCCGGTCGTAGCTGCCCTTGGGCGTCGACCCCTCGGTCAGCCCGGTATTGGCCGCCTGCATGATGACGATCTTGTCGGCCGCGACGCAGGCCTGCAGGACCTTCCACTGCTCGACCAGCGATCCGGGCCGCACCACCGCGATCGCCTCGCCCTGCCCCGAGCGCCAGCCCTTGCGGAACCGCTCGGTCTGGCTTGGATCGGTCAGGCAATGTTTCGCGCCGACGATCCGGCGCAAACGGTCGATCAGGGCGTCGTTGTCCATGGTGCGGCTCCCGGCGTGGCTGATGCGTCACCGAAAACCTAGCACAATCGCGGCCCGGGTCAGCCCCGCGGGTAAATCTGCCCCACCCGGTCGATGGCGGCCTCGACCGTCATCTCCTCGCTTTCGCCGGTGCGGCGGCTGGTCAGCTCGACCAGGCCGTTCTTCAGACCGCGCGGCCCCACGGTGATGCGCCACGGCAGGCCGATCAGGTCCATGGTGGCGAATTTCGCGCCCGCGCGCTCGTCGCGGTCGTCGTAAAGCGGGTCCAGCCCCTTGGCGATCAGCGAGCCCTCGATCAGCGCGCAGGCCGCGTCGCAATCGGTATCGCCCTGGCGCAGATTGACGATGCCGCAATGGAACGGAGTGACCCCTTCGGGCCAGATGATGCCGTTGTCGTCGTGGCTGGCCTCGATGATGGCGCCCACCAGCCGCGACACGCCGATGCCGTGCGATCCCATGTGGACCGGCACGACCTCGCCGTCCTTGTTGGTGACGGTCGCGCCCATGGCGTCGGAATACTTGGTCCCGAAATAGAAGATCTGCCCGACCTCGATCCCGCGTGACGTGCGGCGGCGGTCCTCGGGCACCGCGTCGAACTTGGCCGCGTCGTGGGTCTCGTCGGTGCGCGCATAGGGCGCGGTCCACTCGTCCACGATGGCCCGGCAGGCGTCGACATCGTCGTAATCCACCACCCTGTCGCCGAATTTCAGCTCGGTAATGGCGGCGTCATAGAACACTTCGGACTCGCCCGTATCGGCCAGCACCAGGAATTCATGCGTGTCGTCGCCGCCGATGGGCCCCGAATCCGCGCGCATGGGGATCGCCTGAAGCCCCATCCGCTCGTAGGTCTTCAGGTAGCTGACCATGTGGCGGTTATAGGCATGCAGCGCCGCGTCGCGGTCCACGTCGAAATTGTAGCCGTCCTTCATGTAGAATTCGCGCCCGCGCATGACGCCAAAGCGGGGCCGCATCTCGTCGCGGAACTTCCACTGGACATGATACAGCGTCAGCGGCAGGTCGCGGTAGCTGCTGACATGGCTGCGGAAGATGTCGGTAATCATCTCTTCGTTGGTGGGACCATAGAGCATATCCCGGTCCTGCCGGTCGCGGATGCGCAGCATCTCGGGGCCGTAAGCATCATAGCGGCCAGATTCCTTCCACAGGTCGGCCGGCTGCAGCGTCGGCATCAGCATCGGGATATGGCCCGCCGCCTGCTGTTCCTCGTGGACGATCCGCTCGATGTTCTTCAGCACGCGAAAGCCCAGGGGCAGCCACGAATAGATGCCCGCACTGGCCTGCTTGATCATGCCCGCGCGCAGCATCAGGCGGTGCGACGCGATCTGCGCCTCGGCGGGCGTTTCCTTGAGCACCGGCAGGAAATAGCGGCTGAGACGCATGGGATCGGACCTTTCGTTGACTGTCGCGCCAATCGCTAGGGCAAACGCCGCGCGGCGACAAGTTCACTCGCGCCAGTGGTCGGCCACCCAGGGCGCCGGCAACAGGAAATGGCGCAGGTACTTGTCGATCCGCTCGGGGCGGTCGTCGTCGAACGCGCCCTTCAGGTAGTCCAGCGGCGGGACGTGCTGCGCGTAGCGGTCGCCGTAGCGCCCTTCGATCGCGTGGGGCGGGTGCACGCCGCCGGGAAAGATCACGATCTTGGCGCTGTCGGGCAGCTTGGGCGGCAGCACGAAGTTCAGCGGAAAGGGCCGCGTGCAGTCCTGCCGGTAATGCAGCACCCAGCTGCGCGGAAACAGCTTGATCCCGCCCGGCGCGTTGCGGGTGACGAATCTTTGCTCGAATTTGTGTTCTGTAGCAAGGCGTTGCGGGTCGGACTTCAGGTAATCCTGCATCGGCTTCAGCGCGCCCACCGGAAAGCGAAAGCAGGACGTCTGGCCCAGACGCTCGAATGGCGTGGACTGGTTGCGCGACAGGATCACGTCGCCCGGATCGCCATACTCGAAAAACGGATCGAGCGAGCCCGTGATCACCAGGTCGAGGTCCAGGAACAGCACCGGCCCCTCCAGGTCGCCCAGCCGCTCGCCCCAAAGTCGCGACTTCGGCCAGATGCCGTATTGCGTCTTGGGGATCTCGAAGTCGATTTCGGGCAGCGGAAAGGTCCGCACCTCGTCGCGGATGCCGGTGGGATCGTCGCAGAAACAGGTGAAGCTGAACGGCGGCGTGATGTTGCGGGCCACCATCGCGTAGAGGCGGTTGATGAAGGGGGGTCCGTATTTCGTGCCCCAGTTGATGCAGATGACCTGTTTCATGCTATTCCCGGCGATCGCTTCCGCTTCCTAACCCGCCCGCTCCCCGAGCGACACCCCCGCGCTGGGTCGAAGATCGTCCCGGACGCGCGTACGACGCGCCGACACCCCCGGCCCGACCACTTGCGCTGCGGGCGGGATCGGTGGACAAGGATGGGACTTCAATGAATGTCCGGGACCCCAATGGCCCTCACGGTGCGCGATCAGCTGAAATATTGGGGCATCGCCCTGATCGTCTTCCTGTTCCTGCTGTGGTGGCTGGGCGACGTGATCCTGCCCTTCGTGCTGGGCGCTGCGGTCTCGTACCTGCTGGACCCGATCGCGGACTGGTTCGAACGGCTGGGCCTGTCGCGCGTGGCCTCGGTCGCGATCATGACCGTGATCGGCCTGATCCTCTTCGTCGCCCTCATCCTGCTGGTCATCCCCACGCTGGTCACGCAGGCGGCCAGCCTGAGCGACCGCATCGCCGCCATCTTCGAGGCGGCGCCCATGAACATCGCCCGCTTCCAGGAATGGCTGGCCACCAACTACCCGGCCTTGACCGATCGCCTGCCCAATGCGGGCGATCTGGAAAAGACCCTGAACGACGTCATCACCAGCCTGTCGGGCGCGATCCGCGAGCGTTCGGGCACCCTGCTCGAAGGGCTGCTGGCCAGCTTCTCGGGCGTGGTGAACGCGCTGATCCTGTTCGTGATCGTTCCGGTGGTGGCGTTCTACCTGCTGCTGGACTGGGACAACATGGTCGCCCGCATCGACCAGCTGCTGCCGCGCGAGCACCAGCCGACGATCCGCCGCCTCGCCCGCGACATGGACAACACGCTGGCGTCCTTCATCCGCGGGCAAGGGACGGTCTGCCTGATCCTGGGCATCTACTACGCGCTGGCGCTGGCGCTGGTGGGGCTGCAATTCGGCTTCGTCGTGGGGGCCATCGCGGGCTTCCTGACCTTCATTCCCTACGTGGGCGCGCTGGTGGGCGGGCTTCTGGCCATCGGCCTTGCGCTCTTCCAGTTCTGGGGCGACTGGATCTGGATCATCGCGGTCTGGGCGATCTTTCAGTCCGGTCAGTTCATCGAAGGCAACATCCTGACGCCGAAGCTGGTGGGCGACAGCGTGGGGCTGCATCCCGTGTGGCTGCTCTTCGCGCTGTCGGCCTTCGGCGCGATCTTCGGCTTCGTCGGCCTTCTCGTCGCCGTGCCGGTGGCCGCGATCCTGGGCGTGCTGGCCCGTTTCGGCGTCGAGCAATACACCCAGTCGGCCCTTTACCGAGGTGCCGAACCCGACAACGACCCCGAGTGATGGCCGAGCAACTGCCCTTCGAGCTGCCCGTGCGCCCCGCGCTGGGGCGCGAGGATTTCTTCGTGTCCTCGGCCAACGCCGCCGCGGTCGGACTGATCGACGGCGACGCGCGCTGGCCCGGGGGCAAGCTGGCGCTCGCGGGTCCCGAGGCGTCCGGCAAGACCCACCTCGCCCATGTCTGGGCCGACCGCGTGGACGGGGTGGTCGTGGCAGCCGATCACCTGGCCCGGCTCAACATTCCCACGCTGGCGGGCGCGCGCCACGTCGCGGTCGAGGACGTGCCACGCATCGCCGGTCAGCGCAAAGAGGAAGCCGCGCTTTTCCACCTGCACAACCTGCTGCTGGGCGACGGCGGGCGGCTTCTGTTCACCGGCCGCGACGCCCCAACGCGCTGGAGCATCCGCTTGCCCGACCTGCGCTCGCGCCTGGTCGGCACCACGCTCGTCACGCTCGAATTGCCCGACGACGCCCTGCTCGCCGCGCTGTTGCGCAAGCAGTTCCACGACCGCCAGCTCGACCCGTCCCAGAAGCTGATCGACTACATCGTGCCGCGCATGACCCGCTCGGGCGCCGAGGCGCGGCGCCTGGTGCATCTCATGGACCGCCTGTCGCTGAACGAACGGCGGCCCCTGTCGACCGGCCTCGCCCGCCGCGCCCTCCAGATGGCCGATCCGTCGCGGCAGGGCTACACTGAGGACCCGGAAGGATAGCCCATGACCATCGCCGATTTCCTGACCGAACCGCTTCCCAAACCCATGGACCCGCCCGAGGGCATGGATTTCCACGGCCCCGACCGGTTCTTCAACCGCGAATTGTCCTGGCTCGCCTTCAACTGGCGCGTGGTCGAGGAAGCCGAGAACCCGCGCGTCCCGCTGCTGGAACGGCTGCGCTTCCTGTCGATCAGCGCCACCAACCTGGACGAATTCTACACGGTGCGGGTCGCGGGCCTGCGCGAGCTGGCCCATGCGGGCAACACCACGCCCGCCGCCGATGGCCGCACGCCCGCCGAGCAGTTGCGCCTGATCAACCGCGACGCCCGCGCGCTTCTGGCCCATCAGCAGGTCGTCTATCGCCAGCTCTGCCGCGAAATGGCTGCCTCCGGCATCCATATCCTGGCCAATGACGACCTGTCCCAGGCGGACACGAAATTCCTGAAGGATGTCTTCCTCAGCAAGGTGTTCCCGGTCCTGTCGCCCCTGGCCATCGACCCCGCGCATCCGTTCCCGTTCATCCCCAACACCGGCTACTCGCTGGCGCTGCAGCTCGAACGCACGTCCGACAAGCGCACCCTGCGCGCGCTGCTGCCGATCCCGCACCAGATCGACCGCTTCATCGCCCTGCCCGCCGACGAGGGCCAGAGCCGCTTCCTGCCCCTCGAAGAGATGCTGCTGCTGCACCTGGGCACGCTCTACCCGGGCTACACCGTGAAAGGGCACTGCAATTTCCGCGTCCTGCGCGACAGCGACCTGGAAGTCGAGGACGAGGCCGAAGACCTGGTGCGCGAATTCGAAGTGGCGCTGAAACGTCGCCGCCGCGGCGAGGTCGTGCGCCTGACCATCAGCACCGGCGCGCCCGCGGGGCTGAAGAAGATCATCATGTCCGAACTGCCCGTGACCGAGGAAGAAGTGGTCGAGATGGAAGGCATCATCGGCCTTGCGGACCTGTCCGAACTGGTCCTGCCCGAGCGGCCCGACCTGCTCTGGCCCGCCTTCACCCCCCGCGTCCCCGAGCGCGTGCAGGACCACGAAGGCGATATGTTCGCGGCCATCCGCCAGAAGGACATGCTGCTGCACCACCCCTATGAAACCTTCGACATGGTCGTGCGCTTCCTGGCGCAGGCGGCCAACGACCGCGACGTGGTGGCGATCAAGCAGACGCTCTACCGCACGTCCTACGACAGCCCCATCGTCGACGCGCTCTGCGAGGCCGCCGAACAGGGCAAGTCCGTCACCGCGCTGGTCGAGCTGAAGGCCCGCTTCGACGAGGCCGCCAATATCCGCCAGTCGCGCAAGCTGGAACGCGCGGGCGTCCACGTGGTCTACGGGTTCCTGAACCTCAAGACCCACGCGAAGATCAGCACCGTGGTGCGCCGCGAAGGCGACAAGATGGTGACCTACTCGCATTTCGGCACCGGCAATTACCACCACATCACCGCGCGCATCTATACCGATCTGTCGCTCTTCACCTGCGACCCGGCGCTGGGGCGCGACGGCACGCGACTGTTCAACTACCTGTCGGGCTATGCCCAGCCGGGATCCCTGGAAAACCTGTCGATCTCGCCGCTGGACCTGAAATCCACCCTGCTGAAGCGCATCGCGGAGGAAGCCGCGCACGCGGCGGACGGCAAGCCCGCCGTCATCTGGGCCAAGATGAACGCGCTGGTGGAAATCGACGTGATCGACGCGCTCTACGCCGCCAGCCAGGCCGGGGTCGAGATCAGCCTGGTGATCCGCGGCATCTGCGGCCTGCGCCCCGGCATCAAGGGGCTTAGCGACAATATCCGCGTGAAATCCATCGTCGGCCGCTTCCTCGAGCATTCCCGCATCGTCTGCTTCGGCAACGGCCACGACCTGCCGTCGAAAAAGGCGCGCGTCTATATCTCGAGCGCCGACTGGATGGGCCGGAACCTGAACCGCCGGGTGGAAACGCTGGTGGAATGCACCAACAACACCGTGAAGGCCCAGATCGTCAGCCAGATCATGGCCGCCAACATGGCCGACGAGGCGCAGTCCTGGGTGCTCTACGGCGACGGCACCTTCACCCGCCCGGAAGGCGACGAGGGCGCGCGGCTTTTCAACTGCCACCGCTTCTTCATGGAAAACCCGTCCCTGTCCGGGCGCGGCACGGCAGGCGCCAGCGACGTGCCGGAACTGACCCATTCAGACGATTGACGCGTGATTGCAGGGCGTTAAACCTGACATCCAAGTCCAGGGGGAACCGATGACCGACGCGACCGGGGAAACCCACGACGATTACAGCCCCTTCGGCAAGCCGCTGTTCGACGATCCACTGGCCCGCGCGCTGTCACGCGTGGGCGTGATCGACGTCGGCTCGAACTCGGTCCGTCTGGTGGTCTTCGACGGGGCCGCGCGCTCGCCCGCGTATTTCTTCAACGAAAAGGTCATGTGCGGATTGGGGCGCGATTTTTCCCAGACCGGGCGCCTGCACCCCGAAGGCCGCGTCCGCGCGCTGTCGGCCATGAAGCGCTTCGCGGCACTGGCCCGCGGCATGGGCGCGTCGCCCGTCGTGACCGTCGCCACGGCCGCCATGCGCGAGGCCGAGGACGGCCCGGACTTCCGCGCCGAGGTCGAGGCCGCGACCGGCCTGCGCATGTGGGTCGTCGACGGGCGCGAGGAAGCCCGCCTTTCGGCCCAGGGCGTGCTCTTGGGCTGGCCCGGAGCCGAAGGCCTGGTCTGCGATATCGGCGGCTCGTCCATGGAACTCGCCCGCATCGCCGATGGCCGCGTCGGCAAGCGGGTCACATCCGCCCTGGGGCCGCTGCGTCTGCAAGGCGTGAAGGGCGGCCGCAAGGGCATGAAGGCCGAGATAAAGCGCGTCCTGGCGGAACTGGTCGACACGGTCGGCACCGACCACAAGCGCCTGTTCCTGGTGGGCGGGTCGTGGCGCGCCATCGCCCGGATCGACATGGAGCGGCGGGGCTACCCGCTGCACGTGCTGCACGAATACCGCATGACCACGAAGGCGGTGCAGGAAACCCTGAAATACATCGAATCCCACGACGTCGCGGACCTTCGCGCGCAGACCGGCATCGGCGAATCGCGCATGTCGCTGGTGCCCCTGGCGGCGCTGGTGCTGCGCCAGCTGGTCCGCGCCGTGCAACCGCGCGAGATCGCGATCTCGAGCTACGGCATCCGCGAGGGCATGCTCTACGAGCAGATGCCGGGCCGCCTGCGCGACCGCGACCCGCTGATCGAATCCTGCCGTTTCGTCGAACAGAAGGACGCGCGGCTGCCGGGCTTCGGGCGGGCGCTCTACCATTTCATCCTGCCGATCTTCAAAGGCGAGCGCGAGTCGCGCCGCCGGATCATCCGCGCCGCCTGCCTGCTGCACGACGTGAGCTGGCGCGCCCATCCCGACTACCGCCACGAGGCCTGCTTCGACAACGCGACCCGCGCCAACCTGGGCGGCCTCACCCATCCCGAACGCGTCTTTTTGGGGCTGTCGCTCATGCACCGCTACAAGAATTCGCGCACCGGCACGCGCTTCGAAGAGCTGATCGGCATCCTCGATGCGGGCCAGATCGCGCAGGCCGAGGTGCTGGGCCGGGCCATGCGCTTCGGCGCGATGTTCTCCGCCGAAACGCCCAACGACCTGGGCAAGCTCGACTGGTTTCCGAAGAAGAAACACCTCGAGCTGCGCCTGACCGACACGGCGCAGGACCTCTTCGGCGAAGTGGCGCAGGCCCGCTTCGACTCGCTCGTCTCCGCTCTTGGTGCCACGTCCGAGATCAAGCGCCTGCGCCCCAAAGCCCGGGACGACGCCCCCCAGGTCTGACGCCGCGCCGCGGATATTTGGAAAAAGGTGAAGATGACGGATGGGGTGCCAGGCGGTCACCCCCGGCGCTATGGACCGCCGGGGGCTTCACCTTTTGCGGTCATCGGCGTCCCCGCCTGTACCGCGTCTCCAGTGTCGCCAAACAGGGTTAACAGGGCGTTACCCTGTCTTCATCTTCTCGAAAATATCCTGCGGGGGGCGCGCGCCTGCGCGCGCGGGGGTGCAAAACCCCCTCGGCGTCGGCCGGACGCGGCTAGATCTCGATCTCGTCGTCCATGGGGACATCCAGCGGCGTCTTGCGGCGGATGATGATATCGCCGTTGGGCAGCTTTTCGGGCGGGTGATACTGGCCCAGATCGTCGATGCCGATGCCGTTGAAGTTCCATTCCTTCAGCGCCTCGGCCATCTCCTGCATTTGCGGCTCGACCTCGCCCATCAGCCCGCGCAGCAAGCGCCGCGCGCCTTCCGACAGCAGATCGACGCCCTCTTCGATATCTTCCGGCGTGCCGGTCTGCTGCGCGGCCAGCGGCGTCATGGCGAGGCAAAGAACCAGGATCAGCGCGTGTCTCATGGCAATACCCTAGCGGCAACGGCTGCTTCGATCAAAGCGCGACGTCCAATGTGACCGGAAAGTGATCCGACGCCGTCAGCAGCGCATCGGCCAGCACGGCATCGGCCCGGATCGTCCGATCGCGCAACGGATGCCACACCCGCCAGTCCGGATGCCGCGCGGCCAGGTCGGGCGAGACCATGATGAAATCCAGCATCTCTTCCAGCCACTGCCGCTGCACCGTCAGCCAGAAGCGCGCGCTGGTCGCATCCCCGTCCGCATCGGCATGCGGGTCGTAAAGCTGCACCTCGTCCGCCGCGCCGCGCACGATCTCGACGCCCGAGCGGCCGAACAGTTCCTCGAACCGGTCCAGCCCCGGCCCGTCGTTGAAATCGCCCGCCACGATCAGCGAAACGCCTTCTTCCAGATGCGCCTCGACCCGGCGGCGCAGCCAGATGCATTGGGCCAGCTGCTTGCGGCGATTGGCGATGGACAGCCGCAGAATCTCGTCGGGATCGGTCGCCCCCCGGGGCGATTTCGACTTCGCGTGCACGCCGATCAGGCGCAGGTCGGTCCCGCTGGGCCGGTGATGCAGCGCCGCTTCCAGCGGTGGTTTCGACCACTCCACCCGATCGGTGCGCGCGTCGATATCCAGATCGATGCGGAACGTGCCGTCGAAGCGCGGCGCGCCACCGTGGGTTTGCGGGTCATGGCGCGCCTCGAAGATATCCGGATCGTAGAGCAGCGTGATTTCCTGCTGCGTGTGGTTCGCGAACCCCTGCAGGGCGGCGCGCGCCCGGATACCCGCATATGCCGCGAAGCTTTCCAGCGCCAGCAGCCCGTCGCGGCGACGGGACGTGTCCGGCGCTTCGATCACCAGCACCGCGTCGGCATCGAGCGCGGCGAACACCCGCACCAGCGCGTCCGTTTGCATCGCGCGGGTCACGTCCCAGCGCGCCGACCAGCCGCTGTCATTGCGCAGACGCCCCTCGTCGTCGAACAGACGATCGAACCATTCGACATTGTAGGTGGCGATCCGCATCAGGCGGCCTGATCCGTGATCTCCTCGTAGGCGCGGTTGATCGCGATCATGCGCCGCTCGGCCATGCGCACCGCTTCCTCGGGCACGCCGCGGGCGATCACGCGGTCGGGATGCGTCTCGCGCACCAGCTTGCGCCACTGCGCCTTGACCTCGCGCAGATCGGCGCCCGGCTCCAGCCCCAGCACGTCCCACGGATCGGGGTCCGCGTCGGGCACGAAGCGGGTGCGCAGCGCGCGATATTGCCGCTCGTCCAGCTCGAAGATCGCGTGCACCCGGCGCAGGAACGCTTCCTCGTCGGGATGAAGCTCGCCGTCGGCCACGGCGATGTGGAACAGCCCCTCCATCAGGTCGCACAGCGCCCTGTCGCCCGCCGAGAACATGGCGCGGATGCGGGTGGCGTATTCCTCGAACCCCGCTACGTCGGTGCGCGCCAGGTTGAAGACGCGCGCGGCGGCGGCCTCGTCCTTCTTCGGGATGTGAAACACCTCGCGGAAGGCCGCCACCTCGTCGCGCGTCACCTGACCGTCGGCCTTGGCCATCTTCGCGCCCAGACCGATCACCGCGATGGTGAAGGCGACCGAGCGTTCGGGCGGCGCATTCAGCCGCTCGAACACCGCCGCCAACCCCTGCCCCGAGGTAAGCGCCGAGATCGCGTCCGAGATGCGCTGCCAGATCGACATAGCGCCAGCCTACGCGGTTTCCGTCAGGCTGGACAGCGCGACCAGACCGCGCGGCGTGATGATCTCGGCCTCGAGCGCGGGCAACGGGCCCACTTCCAGCGCCACCTTGTCCATCTGCGCCAGAGCCGGCCATTCCGCCGACAGCCGGTCCATTTCGGGATGGCGCAGCACGATCCGCTTCATCTTGCAGCTGCTTTCGGGCAGCTTGGCATGGGCGCGGGGCCCTTTCCACTGCATCAGCGCGGGCAACACGTTGTCACCGGGCAGCGCGCCCGAGCGCGGCACCGCCATGGACCACGCCAAGTCGCCGCGCTGGAAATTCAGGATCTCGCCCATCCCCATGGGCGCCTGGCCCAGGGCGCCGGCCAGGTCGGCGGTGCTGGCGATCCAGTTGCCCAGGCGCGGCGGGCCGCTGAACGTGTCCAGCCCGAACCACCGCTTGCGGTCGGGCTTCGGCGCCTTCGGGTCAACCGCGATCACTTCCAGGTAGCAATCGGGCCCCAGCGACAGCAGCCGGTTGTGGGTGCCCATCAGCGTGTGCTGGCCGCCGGGCACCAGCTTTTCGCCCAGCATCTCGGACACGATCCGGGCGCCCTCATCCAGGTTTTCGGCCAGAATGGCCAAGTGATCCAGTTGCATGTCGCATTTCCCCTTGGCGCGCCCGGCATGCCGGACGGTGTCCCGCGCCTCTAAGGGTTTGCTGTCACAGGGTCAATCAGGCGGCCTGCCGCGCCCTGCGGATCAGGCCAAGGATATCCTGCGCGGCCTTGGGGATATTGGTGCCCGGACCGAAGATGGCGGCCACGCCCGCATCCTGCAGCGCCTGGTAATCCTGCGCCGGGATCACGCCGCCGCAGATCACCAGGATATCGCCGGCACCCTGCGCCTTCAGCGCCGCGATCAGCTTCGGGGCCAGCGTCATGTGCCCCGCCGCCTGGGACGAGATGCCGATCACGTGCACGTCGTTGTCCACCGCATCCTGCGCGGCCTCCTCGGGGGTCTGGAACAGGGGGCCCACATCCACGTCGAAGCCGATATCGGCGAAGGCGGTGGCGATCACCTTGGCGCCCCGGTCGTGGCCGTCCTGGCCCATCTTGACGACCAACATGCGCGGGCGGCGGCCTTCTTCCTCGGCGAAGGCTTCCACGTCGCGCTGGATCTGCGCGAAACCTGCGTCGCCCTCGTAGGCGGCGCCATAGACACCCGCCAGCGTCTTCACCTCGGCCCGGTGGCGGCCGAAGGCGCGCTCCATGGCGTCCGAGATCTCGCCCACCGTGGCGCGGGCGCGGGCGGCGGTCACGGCCAGCTCCAGCAGGTTGCCGTCGCCCCGCGCGCCCTCTTCCAGCGCGGCCAGCGCCGCGTCGCAGGCGGCCTGGTCGCGGCTGGCGCGCACCTGCTCGAGCCGTTTCATCTGGCTCGTCCGCACGCCCGCATTGTCGATGGTGCGGATGTCCAGGTCGTCTTCCTTTTCCAGCCGGAACTTGTTGACGCCGACGATCACCTCCTCGCCCCGGTCGATCCGCGCCTGCTTGCGCGCTGCCGCTTCCTCGATCCGAAGCTTCGGCATGCCCGATTCCACCGCCTTGGTCATGCCGCCCAGCTCGTCCACTTCGGCGATCAGGGTGCGCGCGGCATCGATCAGGTCGGCGGTCAGCTTTTCGACGTAGTAAGACCCCGCGAGCGGGTCGACCACGTTGGTGATGCCGGTCTCGTTCTGCAGGATCAGCTGCGTGTTGCGCGCGATGCGGGACGAGAAATCCGTAGGCAGGGCAATGGCCTCGTCGAAAGAGTTCGTGTGAAGCGACTGGGTGCCGCCCAGCACCGCGCTCATCGCTTCATAGGCGGTGCGCACGATGTTGTTGTAAGGGTCCTGCTCGGCCAGGCTGACACCGGAGGTCTGGCAATGGGTCCGCAGCATCTTCGAGCGGTCGTCCTCGGCCCCCATCTCGGTCATGATCTCGTGCCACAGGAACCGCGCGGCGCGCAGCTTGGCGGCCTCCATGAAGAAATTCATGCCGATGGCGAAGAAGAAACTCAGACGCCCGGCGAACTTGTCCACGTCCATGCCGCGGTCCTTGGCGACGCGGACATATTCCTTCCCGTCGGCAAGCGTGAAGGCCAGCTCCTGCACCAGGTTCGCGCCCGCTTCCTGCATGTGGTAGCCCGAGATGCTGATCGAATTGAACTTCGGCATCTCTTTGCTTGTATAATCAATGATATCCGCCACGATCCTCATGCTGGGCGCGGGCGGATAGATATAGGTGTTGCGGACCATGAACTCCTTCAGGATGTCGTTCTGGATGGTGCCTGACAGCTTGGCGCGGTCCACGCCCTGCTCTTCGCCCGCGACGATGAAGCTGGCCAGCACCGGGATCACCGCGCCGTTCATGGTCATGCTCACCGACACGTCGCCCAGGGGGATGCCGTCGAACAGCACCTTCATGTCCTCGACGGTGTCGATGGCGACGCCCGCCTTGCCCACGTCGCCCTCGACCCGGGGGTGATCGCTGTCATAGCCGCGGTGGGTGGCCAGGTCGAAGGCGACCGACACGCCCTGTTGGCCCGCATCCAGCGCGCGCCGGTAGAAGGCGTTGCTTTCCTCGGCGGTGGAAAAGCCCGCATATTGCCGGATCGTCCAGGGACGGCCCGCATACATCGTGGCCTTGGGCCCGCGCGTGAACGGCGGCTCGCCCGGCATCGAGCCCATATGCTCGAAACTTTCGCCCGGGCCATGGACCGGCGCGATGTCGATCCCTTCGGCGGTCGCCCATGTCAGATCGTCGACGCTGCGGCCCCGAAGCTCCTTTTCGGCGCGCTTCTTCCAATCGTCCATGGCGGATCTCCCTTCACGTCTGCTGCGGCATCACGGCAGCGTGCATCGTCGCCGCAGGTCTTCGTTTTCGCGTCGGCCCATCCTATATCCAAGCCATGGAAAAGAACACGCGCCGAACATTTCTCGTTTCCTTATCCGGCCTTGTGGCCGCTGTCCCGCTGTTAGCGCAAGAATCCGCGCAACCGGCGGCCCAGAACGTCGAGGTGCCCGTGCTGACCAGTCCGGTGGACCGCTGGCGCGAGGATCCGAAGGTGCAATTCAGGTCCGCCGACGTGTCGCTCGAGGACTTCAAGTGGATCGCCCGGCCCGTCGTCGTCTTCGCGGACAGCGAATTCGACCCGGCCTTCCAGGAACAGATCGACCTGCTCGCGGGCCGCGCCGACGACCTGGCCCGGCGCGACGTGGTCGTCATCACCGATACCGATCCGTCCACGCTGTCGGACCTGCGGCGCAAGCTGCGCCCGCGCGGCTTCATGCTGGTGCTGATCGGCAAAGACGGCGACGTGAAGCTGCGCAAGCCCTTCCCGTGGGACGTGCGCGAGCTCACCCGCTCGATCGACAAGATGCCCATGCGCCGCCAGGAAATCCGCGAACGGCAGAACGCGAACCAGTAGCCCCTATTCGAACTCAAGGATCACTTCGTCCACCGCCAGGCTGTCCCCGGCGGCAGCGTTGATCTTGCTGACCACGCCCTTCCTCTCGGCGCGCAGGATGTTTTCCATCTTCATCGCCTCGATGGTGCACAGCGCCTGCCCCGCCTCGACGGCTTCGCCTTCTTCCACGTCCATCTTCACCATCAGGCCGGGCATGGGGCAGAGCAGCAGCTTCGAGGTGTCAGCCTCTGCCTTTTCGGGGATGTGGTGCGCCATTTCGGCCTGGCGCGGGGTATAGACCATCACCTTCAGATCCGCGCCGCGCGTCCGGATGCGGTAGCCGCCCGTGGCGCGCCCGATCTTCAGGATCAACGGCGATCCGTCCACGTCCAGCTTCGCCAGCGCCTGTCCCGGCAGCCAGTCCGAGCTCACGCGCATCTCGGTCCCGTCCGCGTGGCGCACGGTCGCTCCCTCGCGGTCGGCCTGGATCGTGACGGGCATCTCGACGCCCTGCGCCACCACCACCCAGTCGGTGCCGACCTTGCGCTCGTGGTTGTCCATGCGGCCCGACACGCGGGTGCGCCGGATCTCGGCCACCCGGTTCATGGCCGCGGCGGCCGACGCCACCCGGCGCAACGCCGTCTCGTCCAGCTCGACCCCGGCGAAGCCGCCGGGATATTCTTCCTCGATAAAGGCCGTGGTCATGTCGCCGCTGACGAATTTCGGATGATCCATCACCGCCGACAGGAACGGCAGGTTGTGGCCGATGCCCTCGATCTCGAAGCTGTCCAGCGCCACGCGCATCGCCTCGATCGCCTGCGCGCGGTCGGGCGCCCAGGTGCAGAGCTTGGCGATCATCGGGTCGTAATACATGCTGATCTCGCCGCCCTCGTAGACGCCGGTATCGTTGCGCACGATATGCTTGTCGGACAAAAGCTCGGCGGGCGGGCGATAGCGGGTCAGCCGCCCGATGGACGGCAAAAACCCGCGATACGGGTCTTCGGCGTAAAGCCGCGATTCGATGGACCAGCCGTTGATCCCGATATCGTCCTGGGTCATCGACAGCTTTTCGCCCGCCGCCACGCGGATCATCTGCTCGACGATGTCGATCCCGGTAATCAGCTCGGTCACGGGGTGTTCCACCTGCAGGCGGGTGTTCATTTCCAGGAAATAGAAGTTCTTGTCGCCGTCGACGATGAACTCCACCGTTCCCGCGCTGGAATAGTCCACCGCGGCGGCCAGGGCGCAGGCCTGCTCGCCCATGGCCTTGCGGGTGGCCTCGTCCAGGAAGGGCGACGGCGCTTCCTCGATGACCTTCTGGTTGCGGCGCTGGATCGAGCATTCGCGCTCGTTCAGATACAGCGTGTTGCCGTGCTTGTCGGCCAGCACCTGGATCTCGATATGGCGCGGCTGGGTGACGAATTTCTCGATGAAGATGCGGTCGTCGCCGAAGCTGCTGGCCGCCTCGTTCTTCGAGGACTGGAAGCCCTCGCGCGCCTCGGCGTCGTTCCAGGCGATGCGCATCCCCTTTCCGCCGCCACCGGCGCTGGCCTTGATCATCACCGGATAGCCGATCTCGGTGCTGATCTTCACCGCCTCGTCCGCGTCCTCGATCAGGCCCATATGGCCGGGCACGGTGCTGACGCCCGCCTCGTCGGCCAGTTTCTTGGACGTGATCTTGTCGCCCATCGCCTCGATCGCGCCCACGGGCGGGCCGATGAAGACGATGCCTTCCTTGCGCAGGGCTTCGGCGAATCTGGGGTTTTCCGACAGGAAGCCGTAGCCGGGATGCACCGCTTCCGCGCCGGTCTTGCGGATCGCCTCCATCACCTTGTCGATCACGATATAGGACTGGTTTGCCTGCGGCGGGCCGATCCGGACGGCTTCGTCGGCCATGCGCACGTGCAGCGCGTTGCGGTCGGCGTCGGAATAGATGGCGACCGTCTTGATCCCCATTTTCTGGGCCGACTTGATGACGCGGCAGGCGATTTCGCCGCGATTGGCGATCAGGATCTTCTTGAACATGGGGCCGCTCCCGCTCAGTACGCGCAAAGTTCGGGCACGACGCCCTGGCAGGGATCACCGGGCTCGTATTGCGGGCCTGTGGCACCCGGTATGATCATGTCCGTTGTTTGCGGCGCGCACGCTGCCAGCCCCAAAACCAAAAGACCCAGTCCGATGAAGTGCCGCATCCCATGCGCCCCTGAATTTTTTTCGTTGCAAATCAGATGCCATGCGAGGCGGCGAAAGGACAACTGCCTATCGCAGGGAATCGACCGAATGCCCGCGGATAGCGACGAAATTGCGCCGCCGCCGGTGGGTCCACGCAGAAAAGCGGCCCGACCGTGAAAGGTCGGGCCGTAGGGGAAGGGTAACGGTATTGACAACTCGACCCGTTGCCGTGCTGAAGCTCGGGGTCAAAGGGACCCTGCACCGCGAATCCCCGCCCGCAAAGCCCCCTATCCAAATGGATGGGTTTTTGCGCTTAATCCCGCCGATCGCCGCGAAATCCCGGCGGAAAACCGCTTAACGTAACGTCAATCGAGCAATCCCGGGAAGCTCGCCTGCGCCCGGGCCAGGTCCACGCGCAAAAGCGCCTCGTAGCTTTCGGGGTCGAACGGGTCTTCCGCGGGCACCACTTCGCGCCCGAACAGCCAACTCAGCCGTCCCGCGTCCAGGTTGCCGCGCTCGAACGGCTGATCGCCGAAATGCTGCCACAACGCCCACAGGAACCCTTCGTCCGCGGCCCGGTCGGCGGGACGGCGATCGCCGTAGCGCGCGCGGGCGACCAGCTTGGTGGCCCCCTTGGGACTGGCGCGGCGCAGGGTGAACTGGAAATCGGTGCCCGGCAGGCGGCCCGGAAAGCCGCGATGCTTGGTCATGGGGGGCAATGCCATTGCGGTTCGGTCCTTCAAACGCAAACGGGCGGGCCTGATGCCCGCCCGTTCGAACGATCCCGGCGGGATCAGTACTTGGTGTAGCTCGGCTCAGCCACGATGGGCGCGGGCTCGATGAAGACGGGCTCGGGCTCGGGCTGGCTGCAGGCGCCGACAAAGGCGGCCAGGCACAGGCCGAGGGTAATCTTGATGGTTTGCGACATCACTGTCTCCTGTTGATCTTGCTTCTAGGCCGCGGACGGCTTCTTGCCGCACGGCCCTTCGCTATATATCACGACTTGCCCGGTCGGCGAGGTCTGGGGCGCAACGCGATCAAAAACAAGCAAAACCGTGCCTTAATAGTCGTCCCAGACGCAGGTCTCGCCCTCGGGGCGGTAGATCTCGAAATACTGGATGGCATCGGGCACCACTTCGCCGAACGTGATGACGCGGTCCGACAGGCTGATGACCACGCGGCCGGGCGCCGGGCCCAGGTTCGGGAGCTTCGGCAGGGCGTAGGACTGGCACAGATGCAGCATGTCGCCCTCAGCGGTGGCGAAATCCAATCCCTCGGCAAGCTGCGGCGCGATGAAGCGGAAGCGGTACGCCAGGCCCAGGCCCGGTGCATCGCGGATGACCTCGTGGAACTCGACGGTCTGGCCCGACGGAACGGCCACCGGCTCGCCCGCCCGGGCGGGCAGTGCGGCCATCACGAACAGGAAGCAACCAACAAAACGCATCGCGAAACCGGAGAGAAACAGCAATTCCCGAAGCCTAAGCCGCACGCCCCGTCCCGATCAAGAGGCGCGTTCTGACACTTGCGTCAGAGCGGGATATTGTCGTGCTTTTTCCACGGATTGGTCAGCCGTTTTCCGCGCAGGCTGGCGAAGGCGCGGCAGATGCGGCGCCGGGTCGAATGGGGCTGGATCACCTCGTCGATGAAACCCCGCTCGGCCGCCTTGAAGGGGTTGGCGAAGTTCTTTTCGTAATCGGCCACCCGGTCCGCGATCTTGTCCTTGTCGCCCAATTCGCTGCGATAGAGGATCTCGACCGCGCCCTTGGCCCCCATCACCGCGATTTCCGCCGTGGGCCAAGCATAGTTCAAATCGCCCCGCAGGTGCTTGGACGACATCACGTCATAGGCCCCTCCATAGGCCTTGCGGGTGATGACCGTGACCTTGGGCACCGTCGCCTCGCCATAGGCAAACAGCAGCTTGGCGCCGTGCTTGATGACGCCGCCGAATTCCTGGGATGTGCCCGGCAGGAAGCCCGGCACGTCGACCAGCGTCAGGATCGGGATCTCGAACGCGTCGCAGAACCGCACGAAACGCGCGGCCTTGCGCGAGCTGTCGATATCCAGGCAGCCCGCCAGCACCATCGGCTGGTTGGCCACCACGCCCACGGTCGAGCCTTCCAGCCGGATGAAGCCGGTCAGGATGTTCTTGGCGAAGTCTTCCTGGATCTCGTAGAAATCGCCCTCGTCCGCGATCTTGTGGATCAGCTCCTTCATGTCGTAGGGCGTGTTGGCGTTGTCGGGCACCAGCGTGTCCAGGCTGTCGTCCAGCCGCGCGGGATCGTCGAAGAACGGGCGCCGCGGCGGCATCGCGCGGTTGTTGAGCGGCAGGAAATCCACCAGCCGCCGCACTTCGATCAGCGCGTCGATATCGGTCTCGAACGCACCATCGGCCACCGAGGATTTGCGGGTATGGGTCGACGCCCCGCCCAGCTCCTCGGCGGTGACGACCTCGTTGGTGACGGTCTTCACCACGTCTGGGCCGGTCACGAACATGTAGCTGCTGTCCTTCACCATGAAGATGAAGTCGGTCATCGCGGGGCTATAGACGGCGCCGCCCGCGCAGGGACCCATGATGACGCTGATCTGCGGGATCACGCCCGATGCCAGCACGTTGCGCTGGAACACCTCGGCATAGCCCGCCAGCGACGCCACACCTTCCTGGATGCGCGCACCGCCCGAATCGTTCAGCCCGATGATCGGCGCGCCGTTCTGCATCGCCATGTCCATGACCTTGCAGATCTTCTGCGCGTGGGTTTCCGAAAGCGACCCGCCCAGCACGGTGAAATCCTGGCTATAGACATAGACCTGCCGCCCGTTGATCGTGCCCCAGCCGGTCACCACGCCGTCGCCCGCCACCTTGTTGTCGGCCATGCCGAAATCGGTGCAGCGATGGGTGACGAACATGTCGAATTCCTCGAAACTGTCGTCGTCCAGCAGCAGGTCGATCCGCTCGCGCGCGGTCAGCTTGCCCTTCTGGTGCTGCGCCTCGACACGCTTCTCGCCACCGCCCGCGCGGGCCTGGGCGCGGCGCGCCGTGAGCTGGTCAAGAATATCGGTCATCTGGGGCCCTCGCTGCGCGATTATTGTCTTGTTTCGCGCACATTAGGTGTGCGCTGCCCGGTTTGGAAGGCAAATTCAGGGCCTTGGCGCGAAAGTGGGCTCGGCACCGATGGACGAAGGCCCAGGCGCGGACTAGATCAGCCCGATGAGCGCCACCGTCAAAGCCCGTTTCCTCGACCCCAGCACGCCGCCCCACGTGGCGACGATGATCGCGCTCACCTCGCTGGGCGCGCTGGCGATGAACCTGTTCCTGCCGTCGCTGCCCAACATGACCGCGTATTTCGACACCGAATACCGCATCATGCAGATCGCGGTGGCGGGCTACCTGGGCGTAACCGGCGTGATGCAGCTTATCATCGGCCCCATCTCGGACCGCTACGGGCGGCGCAACACGCTGATGGGTGCCACGGTGGTGTTCATCCTGGCGTCCATCGGCTGCATCCTGGCCACCACGATCGAGGTCTTCCTGGCCTTCCGGCTGATGCAGGGCGCGATCGTGGCGGGCATGATCCTGCCCCGCGCCGCCCTGCGCGACATGTACGACACCGACAAGGCCGCGTCGATGATGGGCTGGGTCACCATGGGCATGGCCGTGGCCCCCATGGTCGCCCCCGCGCTCGGCGGCGTGCTGGACGGGCTGTTCGGCTGGCAGGCCAATTTCGTCGCCCTGCTGCTCATGGGCATCGCGGGCCTCGCGCTGACCTGGGCCGACATGGGCGAGACCGCGGCGCCCAGCACCGAATCCATGTTCCAGCAGATCGCCCACTACCCCGAGCTTCTGACCGCGCCCCGCTTCTGGGGCTACGCGCTGACCGCCGCCTTCGCGTCCGGCGCGTTCTTCGCCTATCTCGGCGGCGCGCCTTACGTCGGCTCCGAAGTTTACGGCATGACGCCAGAACGCCTGGGCATCTATTTCGGCGCGCCCGCCATCGGCTACATGGTCGGCAACGGCATCTCGGGGCGCTATTCCAACCGCTTCGGCATCCAGCGCATGATCGCCACGGGCACCGGGGTCACCGTCATCGGCCTGCTGGCGGGTCTGCTGGTCGACATGGGCGGCATCCGCACCCCCGAGACCTTCTTCGCCTTCATGGTCTTCGTGGGCCTGGGCAACGGGCTGGTGATCCCGAACTCCATGGCCGGGATGCTGTCGGTCCGACCGCGCCTGGCCGGCACCGCGTCGGGCCTGGGCGGCGCGCTCATGGTCGGCGGCGGCGCGGGCCTGTCTGCGCTGGCGGGCATCCTGCTCGAACGCGGCACGGGCGCGGCGCCGCTGCTGTGGCTGATGACGCTGACCTCGGTCGCCTCCGTGGCCGCGATCTGGTTCACCATCTGGCGCGAGCACCGCGTCGCCGGTCGCCCCCTGCCCAAGGCCGACTACGAGCCGGCCGAGTAGAGCTCAGCCGATCTCGGGCGCGTAGGTCAGGATGACCGGCACGACCAGATCCTCCTCGTCGACCAGGTGACGGTCCAGGAACTGCTGGAACCCGTCCAGCCGCGCCTCCAACGCGCCCGCCCCGGCGCGCGGGTCGTCGCCCGCAAGCCCCGTCAGCATGGCGTTGGTGCCTTCGGCCAGGCCGTTCAGGTGCCCGTCCAGCGCGTGGTGATCGGCATCGAGCAACGCGAAGCCCCGCTCCAGCCGCCCGTCCAACCCCTGCAGCACCGGGAAGTAATGGTGATCCTCGATCCCGTGATGGGCGTGCAGCTCCTGCAGGAAGAACTGCGCCATCCGCGCCGTCTCGCGGCCGTAGCGCTGCGCGTCCGCGTCGCCGTCCAGGAACTGCCGCGTGCCGTCCTGCAAGCGGCCCAGCACGTCGCGGAACATCAGGTGCCGGTCCAGCCAGAACCGCGTCAGCGGCGAGAAGTTGGGATGCGCCTCCCACGTGCCGCGCGGCAGCTGTTCCACCAGCACCCGCAGCGCGTCGGGCAAGCCCTCGCGGTCTTCCAGCGCGACGCTCACTCGAGCACCCGCAGCACTTGCGCACAGGCCGCCGCGGGCCCGATCCGGCCGCCCAGCGCCACCCGCAGGTACACCCCGTCGATCAGCGCGGCCAGCGTCTCGGCCATGCCCTCAGGGTCGGCATGTCCGCGCGTCCGCAGCCCCGCCCGCAGGTTCGACCGCACCCGCTGCTGATAGACCCGCAAAAGCCGCGCGGCGGTGTCGGATTTCTGCGCCCGGGTATAGAAGGTCAGCCAGGCCGCCACCACGTCGCGCCGGAAGTTGCCGGGCGCGAAACTGGCGCGCACCACCGCCTCGACCCGGTCGCCGCCTTTCGCAAGCTCGGCGCGCACCGCCGCGCCGTAATCGCGCAGGATCGCCCGCATGGCGTGGTCCATCAGGTCGGCCTTGCCGTCGAAATAATGATGCGCCAGCGCCGGGCTGATCCCCGCCTGCCGGGCGATCTGCGCGACGGTCACATCGGGGCCATGCGCGCCCACCTGTGCGATGGCCGCGTTGACCAGAGCGTCCCGCCTGATAGGTTGCATCCCGAGCTTTGGCATCTATACCCCGCCATACGCGACTGAAATCGCTTAGCTTTTCTTGACCGGCCGATCAATGACCCGCGCCGGTCCACCAAGGGAGATATACAATGAAAACCGGACTTTCCATCCTTGCCCTGACCGCCAGCGCCGGCATGGCGCTTGCCGATTGCGAAACCATCACCTTCTCGGATGTCGGCTGGACCGACATCACCGCCACCACCGCCGCCACGACCGTGGTGCTGGACGCGCTGGGATATGACACCGAAATCAAGGTGTTGTCGGTGCCCGTCACCTATACCTCCATGGCCGAAGGCGACATCGACGTGTTCCTGGGCAACTGGATGCCCACCATGGAAAACGACATCGCCCCCTACCGCGAAGCGGGCACCGTCGACACCGTGCGCGCCAACCTCGAAGGCGCCAAGTACACGCTGGCCGTGAACAAGGCCGCCGCCGACATGGGCATCGCCAGCTTCGAAGATATCGCCCCCAACCGCGACGCGCTGGACGGCGAGATCTACGGCATCGAGCCCGGCAATGACGGCAACCGCCTGATCCAGTCGATGATCGACGAAGGCGCCTTCGGGCTGGACGGCTTCGAAGTGGTCGAATCGTCCGAGCAGGGGATGCTCGCGCAGGTCGAACGCTCGAACCGCCGCGACCAGCCCATCGTCTTCCTGGGATGGGAGCCGCATCCCATGAACGCCCAGTTCGAGATGTCGTACCTGACCGGCGGCGACGACTATTTCGGCCCCAACCTGGGCGGCGCCACGGTCTATACCAACACCGCCGCGGGCTTCGCGGAATCCTGCCCGAACATCGGCACGCTCCTGAACAACCTCGAGTTCACGCTCGAGATGGAAAACCAGATCATGGGCGCGATCCTGAACGACGGCACCGAAGCCTCCGAGGCCGCAACCGCCTGGCTGAAGGAAAACCCGGGCGCCCTCGACGGCTGGCTCGACGGGGTCGAGACCGCGTCGGGCGAGCCCGGCCTTCCGGCCGTCAAATCCGCGCTCGGCCTCTAAGACGATCCGGTCGGGGGCCACGCATGCGCATCTTCGTGGCCCTCGACCTGTCGGACGACCTGATCGACGCCCTGTCGCGGCTGCAGGACCACCTGAAGACCGGCCGCCTCGTCCCCGAAGACGACCTGCACCTGACGCTCGCCTTCGTGCCGGACATCAAGCCGCAGCCGCTCGACGACCTGGCGCTCGACCTGGAAATGCTGCGCACAGCACCCCTCGCGCTGGACGCGCGGGGCGTGGCCACCTTCGGCAGCGCAAGGCCCCGCAGCCTGCGTGCGGCGATCATGCCCAACCCGGCCCTCAACTACCTGCAGTCGAAGGTCACGACGCTGATCCGGCGCGCGGGCGTCATCCTGCCCCATCGCCGTTTCGTCCCCCACATCACGCTGGCGCGATTCCCCAACACCATGGCCCCCGACGAGCACGCCCGGCTCGGGCGCTTCCTGCAGGCCCATGGCGACTGGTCCCACCCGCCGACGCCCGCCACCAAGCTGACGCTCTACCAGTCCACGCTCACGCCGGACGGACCGCGATACGACGCGCTGCAAAGCCACGACCTGATCTGACCCGCCCGCGGCACCTCCGGCCCGCACCCGCGTTCCCCATCTTTGTTCTTCCAAATATCCCGGCACGCCGCCTGCCCCGGGCGCGACGATACCTGCCAAAGCGGCTCAGTCGCCTGCCAGGATCATCCGCAGCCCGTGGGTCACGTCGCTGCGCACCGCTAGGCGCAGACCCGGCTCGTCGCCGGCCTCGAGCGCCGCGATGATCCCCACATGGCCCCGCGGCGGCGCGGTGCGGTTCATCCGCCCATAAAGCGCCCGCATGGTGGGTCCCAGCTGCAGCCAGACCGTCTCGGCCATGGCCAGCATCGCCGGGGCCTGCGCGCGCAGGTACAGCATCCGGTGGAATTCCAGGTTGCGGCGCAGGTATTCCACCGCGTCACCCTTCGCCACCGCTTCCGCGATCAGCGTGTTCACGGCGCGCATCCGCTCGATCATCGCCCCGTGGGCGCGCGGCAGGGCGCGGCTGGCCAGCTCGACCTCGATCAGCGCGCGCAAGGCCGCCAGCTCCTCGATCCGGTCGGGCGACAGGTCCGGCGTCGTCACCCGGCCCGACGGCGACAGGGTCAGCGCCCCTTCGGCCACCAGCCGCCGCGCCGCCTCGCGCGCGGGGGTCATCGACACGCCGAACTGCCGCCCGATGCCGCGCAGCGTCAGCGCCGCACCCGGCGCCAGCTCGCCATGCATGATCTGGGTCCGCAGCACGCGGTAGACCCGGTCATGGGCCGCCTGGCCCTGGCCCGCCTCGGGGCGGCTCTGGATCAGCACCGCGCCACTTTCAGCCGAACTGCCAGGCGTGCAGATCACCGCCATGGGTGCGCAGCCAGGCCCGGTGGGCCTTCCAGTCGGGACAAAGCCGCGTCACCACCGACCAGAAGGCGGGCGAATGGTCCATATGCGCCAGGTGCGCGACCTCGTGCGCCGCCACGTAATCCAGCACGTCGAACGGGGCCAGCGCCAGGCGCCACGAATAGTTGAGGTTGCCCTGCCACGAACACGAGCCCCAGCGCGAACGCGTGTCGCGCAGGGTGATCCGCCCCGGCACCCGCCCGATCGCGGCGGCATACCGACCCGAGGCGGCGACCAGCGCCCCGCGCGCCGCCTCTTTCACCACGGCCTGGACCTGGGGGCCGACGGGGCGGGCGGCCCGCACCCGCAGGACATCCGGCCCCAGTCCGGGCGCGCCCTCGACGACCTCGCGCGGCGCCCCCAGGACCGGTACCACGCCGCCCAGCGCGACGCCCCGCCCGGGCGCCCGTTTCGACAGATGTGACCGGATCCAGTCCGAGCGTTCTTCGGCGAAGGCCAGCCCCGCCCGCTCGGACACGCCGCGCGGCAAGGACAGCGTCACCCGGCCGTCCAGCGACGACACCCGCAGCGTGATCCGCCGCGCCCGCGCCGACCGGCGCAACACCAGCTCCACCGGCGGATCGCCGGGCAAGGTCTTGCAGCTTTCGCGCGCCTGTCCCATATGCCATCCCTAGCCAATCGCACCCGCCCGCACCAGTCCGCGAAAGCCTTTGACACCCATCGCGGCCTGTGGCAGGTGGCAGCCTGTTTTCACGATACCAGACCAGACGAAAGGGTCATCCATGCCCAAGGAAGAATGGGGAACCAAGCGCGTCTGCCCGACCACCGGCAAGCGCTTCTACGACCTCAACGCCGATCCGGTCGTCAGCCCCTATACCGGCGAGGTCGTGCAACTCGACACCGGCAAAGGCAGCCGCACCATGGTGGCCGACAAGGCCGACAAGGAATCCGCCAAGAAGGATCAGACCGACGAAGAGGAAGACGTCATCCTGGACGATGACGACGACTCGACCGACGTGGATCTGGGCGACGACGTGCTGGAAGACGATGACGACGACGACAACGTGTCGCTCGACGATATCGCCGACGTGCCGTCCGAAGACGACGACAGCTGACGGATCGCGGCGGCGCGCGGGGCGGGCGTTTTTCCGCTTGAACCCCGCGCAGACGCCGATTAGAGACGCGGCACATCGCGCGGGCCTCCCGCGCCACGGGCCCTTAGCTCAGATGGTAGAGCGCCTGCATGGCATGCAGGAGGTCAGCGGTTCGATCCCGCTAGGGTCCACCAATCTCCCCGTTTGATGATCTGCACCGCCGACGCGGCCCTTCCGCGCCATGGCGAAGATCCGCGCGGATGGCGCCGATATCTCCACACCCGACACCGTTCCATCCCCCCGGCCACACGCGGGCGCGTTCGCAGAGGCGCGCCCCGCTTGCACTTTCCGCGCCCGCCGCGATAGGCAGACGAGATGCTTCCCTGGATCCCCCTCGCCGATGGGCGAACGCCCGATGGCGACACGCTGCGCCTGTTGCGCCGCGGCGACGAGTTCTCGATCCGCCTGACCGGCGGGAACGAGCTGATGAACTCCCGCCTCGGCGGCTCGGAAGAAGCGCTGGCCACCCGCAGCATCGCCACGCTGGACGGACGGGCCGCGCCCCACCTGCTGATCGGCGGCCTCGGGATGGGCTTCACCCTGCGCGCCGCGCAGGATGCTCTGGGCCCCGACGCCACGCTGACCGTCGCCGAGATCGTGGGCGAGCTTGCCGACTGGGCGCGCGGCCCCCTGGCCCCCGTGTTCGGCGACTGCCTTGACGATCCGCGCGTGGATCTTCGGATCGACGATGTGGCGCGCATCATCCGGGCGGCGGATGCGGCGTTCGACGCCATCCTGCTCGACGTGGACAACGGGCCCGACGGCCTGACGCGGGCGGGCAACGACGCGCTTTATTCCGATGCGGGGCTCGGTGCCGCCCGCCGCGCGCTGCGCCCGGGCGGCGTGCTTGCCATCTGATCGGCCCATCCCGCGCCGTCCTTCACCGCGCGCCTTCGGGCTGCGAAATTCGACGTGCAGGTGGAAACCCACCGCGCGGGGCGCAGCAAGCGCGGGGCGAAACACACGATCTGGCTTGCAAAACGCGCGGCGTAAGGCTCGATTCCGCGCGGATACGTTGATAAGTTATCAGTAATTCGTCAGTCAAAGGTTGTAGAGGTTGTCATGTCCGAACCCGACACGCGCCGCATCGTCTCGTCCCGCCACCTGGCCGAGGGCGAGATGTGGGAGATGTCCGAGCTGGAATACGGGCTGATTGTCGCCCACAACGCCTTTTATCGCTGGATGACGAAATGCATGGCCGCGGCGGGCCAGCCGGACCTGAGCGCGCTGGAAATCCTGGTGCTGCACAACGCCAACCACCGCGACCGGGCCAAGCGCGTGTCCGATATCTGCTTCCTTCTGAATATCGAGGACACCCACACCGTCACCTACGCGCTGCGCAAGCTGGTGAAGCTCGCGCTTCTGACGGCCGAGAAACGCGGCAAGGAAGTCTTCTACACGACCTCGGATACGGGCCGCGATCTGTGCGCCCGCTACCGCACGCTGCGCCAGCAATGCTTGCTGCAGGCCTTGCCCGGCGGCGGGGTGGACGGCGCCGCCCTGCGCGACGCCGCGGCCCTTCTGCGCAGCCTGTCGGGCCAGTTCGACCAGGCCAGCCGCGCGGCCGCGTCCCTCTAGGCACAGAAAATCGGGGATTTTCTGGCAAAGATTATCAGGGATAATCTTGCCCGCTCAATTGCCCATGGCGTTCGGTAACACCGTGACGATGCCCGGGAACACCGTGATCAGGGCAGCCCCCAGCACCAGCAGCGCAAAGAACGGCAGCGCCGCTTTCGCCACCCGCAGGATGTCGATCCCGGTCAGCCCCTGGATGACGAACAGGTTGAAGCCCACCGGCGGCGTGATCTGGCTCATCTCGACCACCAGCACCAGGTAGATGCCGAACCACAGCCGGTCGATCCCCGCCGCCTCGACCATGGGCAGGATGATCGACGTGGTCAGCACCACGATGGAAATCCCGTCCAGAAAACAGCCCAGCACGATGAAGAACACCGTCAGTGCCGCCAGCAGCGCATAGGGCGACAGCTCGAACGCGCCGATCCACGCCGCCAGGTTGCGCGGGATGCCCGTGAACCCCATCGAGATCGACAGGAACGCCGCCCCCAGCAGGATGAAGGCGATCATGCACGACGTGCGCGTGGCCCCCATCAGCGCATCCTTGAACTCGGACCACCCGAAGCTCGACGTCATGGACGCCAGCACCAACGCCAGGAACACGCCCACCGCCGCGGCGTCCGTGGGCGACGCGATGCCGGTATAGATCGACCCGATGACGCCCGCGATCAGCAGCACCACCGGCACCAGCCGCCGCGACGCGCGCAGCTTTTCCATCAGCGAGAAATCCGTCGCCTCGACCGGAATCAGGTCGCGGTCCAGCAGCGCCCGCACCGCGACGTAGCCCGCGAACAAGCCCACCAGCATCAGCCCCGGCAGGATCCCCGCCACGAACAGCCGCGCGATGCTCTGCTCGGTCGCCACGCCATAGACGATCAGGATGATCGACGGCGGGATCAGCAGGCCCAGCGTGGCGCTGCCCGCCAGCGTGCCCAGGATCAGGCTTTCGGGATAACCGCGGCCCTTCAGCTCGGGCACGCTCATCTTGCCGATGGTCGCCGCCGTCGCCGCGGACGAGCCCGACACGGCGGCGAAGATCGCGCAGCCCAGGATGTTGACATGCAGCAGCCGCCCCGGCGCGCGGCCCAGCCACGGGGCCAAGCCGGAAAACATATCCTCGGACAGCCTAGATCGCAGCAGGATCTCGCCCATCAGAATGAACAGCGGCAGGGCCGCCAGCGGCCAACTGTGCGAATGGCCCCACAGCGTCGTGGCCAGCACCAGCCCCTCGGGCGCGTTGGTGAAAAAGGCCATGGCGACGAAGGCCATGACCATCAGCGCCAGCGCGACCCACAGGCCCATGGCCAGCAGACCGATCAACAGGCCGAAGAGCAGCGCGAAGATGGCGGGATCGGACATCAGGCTTCTCCCGCGTCGATCAGGACGGGACGCCGCGTGCGCAGCGCCTCGACCAGGGTGTCGATCAGCGCCACCAGCAGCAGCCCCAGCCCCGCCACCATGGGCACCTGCGGGATCCACAGCGGGATCGCGATGATGCCGGTGGACTGGTCGCCGTAATGCCAGCTTTCGCCCACCAGCATAGCGGTCCAGTAGGTCGCGATCCCGACCATGCCGATGCCCACGACCAGCACCAGGATCTCGCTGACCCACATCATGGCCCGGGGGAACCGCTGCACCAGCAGGTTCACGCGGATATGCACCCCGTGGCGCAGGGTCGACGCGGCCGCCAGGAAGGTGGCGGCCGCCAGCGCGAAGCCCGCGAAATCGGCGTAGGACGGGATCGTCAGGTTCGCCTGCGGCCCGCCCAGGCGCGACGCGATGTTCAGGCCCACCTGCGCCGTGACCACCGCGCAAATGCTCAGGATCGACAGCGCCGCCAGCCATCCGGCGCCGCTGTAAAGACTATCCAGAAACCGCCGCATCGCCCTGCCCCTTCATAGTAAAAAGCCCCGCGCAAGACCTGCACGGGGCGGTGTTTGATGGAAAGCCTCAGCCCCGGAAATCGCTCAGGATCTGCTTGGCCTCGTCGCTGGCGCTGGCATTCCAGCTTTCCAGCATGTCGTCACCGATCGCCTGCAGGCCGCTGATCAGCTCGTCGCTGGGCTCGTAGACGATGATGCCGTTATCGGCCATCTCCTTAGTCTTCGCCTCCGCCTCGGCCATGGACATTTCCCAGCCGCGCGTCTCAGCGGCGGCAGCGGCGTCCAGGACGGCCTGCTGCTGATCCTCGGGCAGCCGGTCGAAGGCGCGCTGGTTCACCACGACGATGTTCTTCGGGATCCAGGCGTTGATCGGCGAATAATGGGTCAGGAAATCCCATGCCTTCGAATCCGCCCCGGTGGACGGCGACGTGATCATCGCTTCGACCTGGCCCGTGCTGAAGGCCTGCGGAATGTCGGGCGCCTCGACCTGCACGGGGGCGGCACCGGCCAGCTGCGCGAACTCTTCCAGCTGCGCGTTGTAGGCGCGGAAACGCAGGCCGTTCAGGTCGTCCACGGTCGCGATCTCGCCGTTGGTGTAAAGCCCCTGCGCGGGCCACGGCACGGAAAAGAGCGGCATCAGGTTCTCGGCGGCCAGAAGCTCGGTGATGACGGGCTCTTGCGCTTCCCACAGCGCCTGCGCCTGCTCGTAGGACGTGGCGACGAAGGGCTGCGAATCAAGGCCATAGGCCGCGTCTTCGTTCGACAGGCGCGACAGGAAGAACTCGCCGATGGGCACCTGCATCGAGCGCACGGCGCCCTTGATCTCGGCATGGGGGAACAGCGAGCCGGCCGAATGGATGGTGAACTCCAGCCCGCCATCGGTGGCCGCCGTGACCTCTTCGGTGAACTGGCGGATGTTGTCGGTGTGGAAGATGCCGTCGCCGTAGGGCGTGGCGAAATCCCAGGTCTCGGCCAGTGCGGGCGTGGCGGCGACGGCCAGCCCGGTGGCGAAAACGACGTTGCGGATATGGGTCATTTGGTCTCTCCTGATGGTGTCATCGATTTTCATGATCGTTATTTCAGACACGTTGACAATTTATCGGTGTTTTGTCAACGTAACTCATCGCATCCGAAAGGCACTGCCATGCCCCTTGCCGCCTCCAGCTTCGAGCGTCCCGATCCGCCCCGCCTGACACCCCTTGGCCTCGACGGCATGCTCGTCACCTTCGGCGACGCCATGGACGACGCCGCCAACCGCGCCGCGCTGGCCTTCCGCGCCGCCATCGACGCGGAAAACTGGCAAGGCGTGACCGAAACGGCAAGCTCGCTCTGCTCGGCCTTCGTGTCCTTCGAGCCCGGCCAGCTGTCGCCGTCCGATTTGCAGGCACGCCTGCGCGAAATTCTGGCGGATCGCGACTGGCTGGCCGAAGACCTGCCCGCGAACCGCACGCTCTGGACCATTCCGGCGTCCTTCGAAGGCGACCATGCCCCGCAACTGGCCGACGCGGCCGAGCTTGCGGGCGTCAGCGTCGAGCAGGCCGTGAAGCAGATCTGCGCCGAACCGCTGCGCGCCTACGCGCTGGGCTACGCGCCCGGGCAGGCCTATCTGGGCGCCCTGCCCGAGCACTGGGACCTGGCGCGCCAGAAGGACCTGACCCCGACCGTGAAGGAAGGCGCGGTCGTCACCGCCGTGCGCCAAGTCATCGTCTTCGCCACCTCCGGGCCCACGGGCTGGCGGCAGATCGGCATGTCGCGCTTCAAGGCCTTCCGCCCCGACGACCCCGACCGCCCCATAGCCCTCGCCCCCGGCGACGAGGTGCAGCTGCGCCCCGTCTCGCGCGACGAGCTCGACCGGCTGGCCGCCGAGCCCCTGGCGGGCGCCACCGCGGAGGACATCCGATGACCACGCTCACCATCAAGAAGATCGGCCCCGGCGCGTCCATTCAGGACTTGGGCCGCCGCGGGCTCCTGGCCCAGGGCCTGTCGCGCGGCGGCGCCGCGGACCGGCTGGCGCTGCTGGAAGGGGCCGCCCTGCTGGACCAGTCGCCCGATTGCGCCGCGCTCGAGATGACCGCCATGGGCGGCACCTTCAACGTCGACGCGCCCAGCCGCATCGCGCTGACCGGCGCGCCCCTGCGCGCCCAGATCGACGGCGAAAGCGTCACCTGGCACGCCTCGCACCGCCTGAAGCCGGGCCAGACCCTGACCCTTGGTCCCGGCAAGGGCGGCGTCTGGTCCTACCTGCACCTGGGCGGCGGTATCCAGACCGATCCGATCATGGGCAGCCGCGCCACCCACCTGTCGCTGAAGCTCGGCCTGATCCCCGAAACGGGCACCGAGCTGCCGCTGAAAGACGACCAGTCCGGCCCGGTCGAACGGGTCGTCGACGTGGCGGACCGGTTCAAGGGCGGCCAGGTCCGCGTCTTGGCCTCGACCCATACCGCGCTGTTCTCGCAGGACGATATCGACCGGTTCGAGACGACGACCTTCACC
The DNA here is from genome assembly GCF_016412875.1 of Palleronia pontilimi. GTDB lineage: Bacteria > Pseudomonadota > Alphaproteobacteria > Rhodobacterales > Rhodobacteraceae > Palleronia > Palleronia pontilimi. The sequence goes on from NZ_JAEKPD010000005.1 coordinate 188,005, forward strand.
CGCGACCAGCGCGGCAACCGCCAGGGCGTGCGCCTGAACCACGACGGCGCGCCCTTCGCCATCGCCGACCAGCTGGGCATCGTGTCGGAAGTCATCGTGCCCGGCGACATCCAGATGACCGGCGAAGGCACGCCCTATATCCTGCTGCCCGAATGCCAGACCACTGGCGGCTATCCCCGCATCGGCAGCGTGCTGCCCGATGACCTGCCCAAAGCCGCGCAGGCCGCGGCGGGCGCCGAGCTGACCTTCCGCTTCATCGACCGCGACCAGGCGACCGATCTGCACAAAAGCGAAGACGACCTGCTGAAGGCGCTGAAGAAATCCGTGCGCCCGCTGGTCCGCGACCCGCGCGAGATGCGCGACCTGGGCAGCTACCAGCTGATCTCGGGCGTGACCGCAGGCACCAACGAGAAGGGAGAGCTCGCATGACCTCGGTCGATCTGAACGCGGATATGGGCGAAGGCTTCGGCCCGTGGAAGATGGGCGACGACGACGCGCTGCTGGACGTGATCACCTCGGCCAACATCGCCTGCGGCTTCCACGCGGGCGACCCGGACGTGATGGCCGCGACGATGGCGCGCGCGGTGCGCAACGACGTGGGCATCGGCGCGCATCCGGGCTTTCCCGACCTGCAGGGCTTCGGGCGGCGCAAGATGACCCTTGGCCACGACGAGGTGGCGCACCTGGTCCAGTACCAGCTGGGTGCCGCGCAGGCCATGGCGCGGGCCGCGGGCGGGCATGTCCGGCACCTGAAGCTGCACGGCGCGCTGTCGAACATGGCGATGGTCGATGGCGAAATGGCCCGCCGCGCCTATGACGCCGCGTTGCAGGTCGACCCCGACATCATCCTCATGGTGCTCGCCGCGACCCCGATGCAGGACGCGGCCGAAGCGCTTGGCGCCAACATGGCCTGCGAGATCTTCGCCGATCGCGGCTACAACGACGACGGAACGCTGATCGCGCGCGGCCAGCCCGGCGCGATGGTCACCGATGCCGACGAGGCGGCCGAGCGGATCAGCCAGATGGTGCGCCAAGGCGCGATCATCGCCGCCTCGGGCAAGGAGCTTCCCGCCCGCATCGACACGATCTGCCTGCACGGCGACGAGCCCTCGGCGGTGGCCGCCGCCAAGACGCTGCGCGCCCGTCTGGAAAGCGACGGCATCACCATCGCGAAGTTCTGAGCCAAGGACCCGAATTTTCGCCGAAAATTCGCGCCACGCGTCACTCGCCGTAAGGGATCCAGACCGTTTTCACCTCGGTCGACTGCGCCAGGAAATCCTGCGCCGCCGCATCGCCCCAGTCCCGCGCCCGGCCCTGGTTCACCCAGGTCCGCTTCAGGTTATGGGCCGATTCGCGCTCTATATCCGCGGAGATATCGGCGGATGAGAACGACCACACCGCGTCCACGTCCATATGTCCGCCCATCTGCGCCGCCAGCCCCACCGCGTCGCCCGTCAGGATGTTCACCACCCCGCCCGGCACGTCCGACGTGTCGAGCACCTGGTAGAAATCCGTCGCCGCCAGCGGATAGGCGCCCGAGGCCACGGTCACCACCCGGTTGCCCATGGCCAGGGCGGGCGCCACCACCGACACCAGCCCCAGCAGCGGCGCCTCGTCCGGCGCGAATTGCCCGATCACGCCCACCGGCTCGTTCATCGCCAGCGCCACGCCCCGGATCGGCACGCCCTTCGCACGGCCGTCGTACTTGTCGGCCCAGGCCGCCCAGGTGAACAGCCGCTCGACCGACGCACTCACCTCGGCCTCCGCGTCCTTCGCCTTCGCCCCCGTCATGTCGCCGATGCGGCGCGCGAACTCGTCCGCCCGCGCCGACAGGTTCTCGGCCACGTAATAAAGGATCTGCGCCCGCAAATGCCTGCTGGTCCGCGACCATGCCGCCGCGCCCCGCGCCGCCTCGACCGCGTTGCGCAGGTCCTTGCGGTTGGCCAGTCCCACATGGCCCAGCAGCGCCCCCTTGGGCGACCAGACCGGGCGCGAATAGCCGCCGTCGGGCCGCGCCTGCTTGCCGCCGATATACAACTTCGCCGTCCGGTCGATGGCTTCGACCACGGCCTTGTCCGGCGCCGCCACCGCCGCGACCGGCTTCAGAGTCTTCGCGTCCGGCCCCTTCACATAGGCCCGCAAACCTTCCCAGCCGCCTTCGCGCCCGAACCCGCTTTCACGCACCCCGCCGAAACCCGCCGCCGCGTCCATCATGTTGGTGCCGTTCACCCAGACGATCCCGGCGGCCAGCTTCGGCGCGATGTCCAGCGCCAGGTTCACGTTCTCGGTCCAGACCGTCGCCGCCAGCCCGTAGCGCGAGTTGTTGGCCAGGCTCACGGCCTCGGATGGAGTGCGGAAGGTCGTGCCCACCAGCACCGGGCCAAAGATCTCGTCCTGCATCAGCGGATCGGCGGGCTCGAGCCCCGTGATCAGCGTCGGCGGATAGAAGCACCCCTGGGGCGCGTCGCCCTGCGTCACCTCGCCGCCGCAACCCGCGACCATCGCCTCAATGCGGCCCTTCTGCAGCGGGTCCACGATCGCGCCCATGTCGATGCACTTGTCCAGCGGGTCGCCCACCCGCAGCTTCGCCATGCGGGCGCGCAGCCGGTCGTGGAAATCGTCGGCGATCCCTTCCTGGATCAACAGCCGCGAGCCCGCGCAGCAGACCTGCCCGCCGTTGAACCAGATCGCGTCCACGATCCCCTCGACCGCCGAATCGAGATCGGCATCGTCGAACACGATGAAGGGCGACTTGCCCCCCAGCTCCAGCGTCAGCGCCTTGCCGCTTCCGGCTATCGCGCGCCGGATCGCCTTGCCCACCTCGGTCGAGCCGGTGAAGGCCACCTTGTCCACGTCCGCGGCCACAACCGCCTCGCCCACGGCCCCGTCGCCGGTGACGATGTTCAGCACGCCCTTGGGCAGCCCCGCCTGACGCGACAGGTCCGCGAAGGCCAGCGCCGTCAGCGGCGTCCACTCGGCGGGCTTCAGAACGACCGTGTTGCCCATGGCCAAAGCGGGCGCGACCTTCCAGGCCAGCATCAGCAGCGGGAAGTTCCACGGGATCACCTGGCCGCAGACGCCAAGCGCCCGCGCGCCCGGCAACTCGTCCTCCATCAGCTGCGCCAGGCCTGCGTGAAAATAGAAATGCCGCGCCACCAGGCCCACGTCGATATCGCGCGCCTCGCGGATCGGCTTGCCGCTGTCCAGGCTCTCCAGCACCGCAAACAGCCGCGCCTGCTTCTGCACCAGCCGCGCCAGCGCATAGAGCACCTTGGCCCGCCCCGGCCCGCCCAGCTTCTCCCAGCCCGGCTGCGCCCTGCGCGCCGCCGCCACTGCCGCCGCCACGTCCGCGCCGCTGGCCTGCGTCACCTGCGCCAGCACCGCGCCCGTGGCGGGATTGCGGGTGTCGAACATCGCGCCCGGATCCCCGAATGCGCCGTCGATGAAAAGCCCGAACCGCCCGCCATGCCCGGCGATCCAGTCCAGCGCCTCGGCGTCGCTTTCCGGCGCGGGTCCATAGGCCATGGTCTCGTATATCTCGGCCACGCTCATCTCTTCACCTTTTTCCAAATATCCACGGCGGACCGCTCGCCACGCTCACGACGCCGGATGCCGGTGCGCCGCCGAGTAACGACCCGCGACGTGATGCTCCAACTGCCGCTCGATATCGCCCAGCAGCGACGACGCGCCGAAACGAAACAAGTCGTTTCGCAGCCAGTCGTCGCCCAGCTCTTCCTTCATGAGCGCCAGGTAGACCAGCGCGTCCTTCGCCTTCGAGATCCCGCCCGCGGGCTTGTAGCCGATCTTGACGCCCGTCTGGCGCTGGTAGTCGCGGATCGCGCGCACCATGACCAGGCTCACCGGCAGCGTGGCGTTCACGCTCTCCTTGCCGGTCGAGGTCTTGATGAAATCGGCGCCGCCCATCATGCAGACATGGGACGCGCGGGCCACGTTGCGCAGGCTGCCCAGCTCGCCCGTGGCCAGGATCGCCTTCACGTGCGCCGCGCCGCAGGCCTCGCGGAAGGCGCGCATCTCGTCGTAGAGCGCCTGCCAGTTGCCGGTCAGCACGTGGCGGCGCGAGATCACGATGTCGATCTCGGACGCACCCGCCTTCACGCTCTCCTCGATCTCGCGCACCCGCAGGGGGAACGGCGACAGGCCCGCGGGAAAGCCGGTGGAAACGGCGGCCACCGGGATGCCCGAGCCCTCCAGCGCGCGCAGCGCCGTGTCGATCATGTCGTGATAGACGCAGACCGCCCCCACCGTGATCGGCCCCATCCCCATCGCGTCCAGCAGGTCGGGCCGCACCGGCTGGCGGGCCTTGGCGCAAAGGCGGCGCACGCGGCCGGGCGTGTCGTCGCCCGCCAGCGTCGTCAGGTCGATGCAGGTGATCGCGCGCAGCAACCACGCCGCCTGCCAGTCCTTCTTGACCGTGCGCCGCCCCGGCAGCGTGGCCGCGCGGCGTTCGATGGCCGAGGTGTTGGCCTGCACCGCATGCACCCGGTCCAGATCGAACGGCAGGCCGGGATTGCGCGCGGGGGCGTCGTGCAGGCGGATGGCGGGGTCGGGCATTGCGGGCTCTCCTTGAGGGCGGGATGGTCGCACCTTGGGCAGCCGCTCGCAAGCATTCCGCGACGGCCCTTTCGACCCGTGTGGATCCGGCCTATATCCCCCCCGAACCGCTGACCACGAGGTGCCCGCCATGCCCGATATCCTGATCGCCCCGTCGATCCTTGCCGCCGATTTCGCCAATTTCGGCGCCGAGTGCCGCGCGGTGCAGAATGCGGGCGCGGACTGGATCCACGTCGATGTCATGGACGGGCATTTCGTGCCCAACCTGAGCTTCGGACCGGCGACGGCGAAGGCCATCCGCCCGCACGTCACCGGCACCATGGACGTGCACCTGATGATCGCGCCCGTGGATCCCTATATCGACGCCTTCGCCGATGCGGGCGCCGACATTTTGACCGCCCACGTGGAGGCCGGGCCCCATATCCACCGCACGCTGCAGGCGATCCGCGCGGCGGGGATGCGGCCGGGCGTGGCGCTGAACCCCGGCACGCCCGCAAGCGCGGTGGCGCATGTGCTCGACCTCGTGGACCTGGTCTGCGTGATGACGGTGAACCCGGGCTTCGGGGGGCAGAGCTTTCTCGACATGACCCCGAAGATCGCCGAGCTCAAACGGATGATCGGCGACCGTCCGGTGCATATCGAGATCGACGGCGGCGTCGATCCCACCACGGCGCCCAAGGTGGTGCAGGCGGGGGCGGACGTGCTGGTCGCGGGCTCGGCGGTGTTCCGCGGCGGATCGGTCGACGACCCCGCACCCTACGCCGCCAATATCAAGGCCATCCGCGACGCGGCACAGGGCGTCTGGGCGTAGCGGAATTCTCAAGAATTCCGTCACGCATTTCTCGAGAAATGCGGCGCCCTTTCCGCCGGGCAAACCGCCCCTAGCGGCGGTCCTTGCGCTTCCAGGTGTCGAGCCAGCGCCGCCAGATCCGCCGCTTTTCCTGCGCGCGCAGCTCGACCCCGTCCCAGGTCTCGGACGCTTGTCCCACCAGCGGGTCGATGGTGCGTTCGCGGAACTGCACCCACATGCGCCAGAAGAGCAGGCAGAGCAGCGCCAGCGTCGTCAGGATCACGATGTTGAGCCAGGGGATGAACTTCACGTCGGGGCCGTCGACACGCTCGACCCCCACCGCGTTCGGGAAGATCGTCAGCAGTTGCGACCGCCAGCCGTAATGGGTGATCGCCACCCAGATCGGCGCGTCGCGGGTCGAGATCAGGTCCGCCGCCTCGGCCTGCAGGTTCGACGAATCGAGCTTGAGGTAAGGCGGCCAGCCCCAGCCGGTATCCTCGTTGCGATAGACCGAGGGCCGCCCGTCGGGGCGCACCGCCTCGATAAAGCGGATGTCGCGGTTCACGGTGGTGCCGTCGGTGCCCACGTCCTCGGACGCCCAGAAGATCGAGTTCTCGCCGAAATCCATGCGCCGGATCTCGGTGTTGACGATCCGCACCACGTCGTGCTGGGGCAGCGTGTAGTGCAGCACCGCGAAGACGACCAGCAGCCAGCCGACGATCAGGGTCCACTTCACGTATCGCATGGGGGCCGTCCTTTCAGGTGTTGATCATGTAGGCCATGACGCCGACCACGACGGGCGGCACGATGAAGATCAGCAAAAGCGCGCGCCGCTTCAGCGACTTGTCGTATTCGACCATGCCGCGCTTCACGTAGGCATCGCGGGCGATGGCGCGCTCTTCCCGGGCCCATTCCTTTTCCAGCGCCTCGCGCCTGAGCGAGCGGGCATAGATCGACACCAGCAGGTACAGAACGCCCAGGATGACGGCGGCCCCCAGGATCAGACGGGCGATGGCGAACAGCATGGACCGACCTCCTTATCCCCAAGGGCCCGGGCGGCGTGGCGCGGGCGCTGCCTCTTCGGCGTCCCCGAACAAGGTTTCCCGCATGGCTGGCTTGTCGGACATGTAAGCACGCTGCAGATAATCGGCAATCAGCGCCTGGCGCGGGGCCGACCAGCCGCGATAGGTCGCGTAGAACAGTTCCTTGTGGCAGATGAAGAGCTGAAGCGGGTCCAGCGGCGTCAGTTCGGCCAGCAGCATGTTCACCACGTCCCGGTCGGGTCCCGGCTGGCCGCGCAGCGCGTAAAAATAGGCCGGGTGCACGGGCGAGATCTGCGGCCAGGTGCCCCCCGTTTCCACGTAGCGCACCAGTTCGGCCAGACCGGCGAAGGCCTCGGGCAAGCCGCTACCCATCTTGCGCGCAAGCCCGCGCAGATCGGCAAGGTCCGTGCCGTGCAGGTCCATCTCGCGCGTGGCGGCCGCATCCACGAGGATGAACGCCATCTTCTGGCGCAGGATGGCGGCCGCATCGACGCCGGGCGCGCCGACGATCGCCTGGCTCAGCCCGTTTTCGCGCAGCGCCCGCGCGATCTCCACCGCATCGTCCAGCCCAAGCACGTCGCAGCCCAGCGCCGGGTCGGCCCGGAAGCCGTCCGGTGCGCGCGCCACGATGAAGGGCTTCGGCACGGTGGCGAACACGTAGGCGCCGCCGAAGAGACGGGTCCAGAAATTGCCGTGGGCCACGCGCCCCTGCTGCAGCTCGATCGGCGTGCGCGTCACATCGCCGGTCCGCTTCGCCAGCCCGATCATCTCGGCGATCAGAACGTCGTCGAGCCAGGCGTCCGGCTCGGTCCGGAACCGCTCGATCCGATCCGCCAGCGCCGCGGCGTCGGCCACGTGGGCATCGGTGGTGTCGGCCTCGACCGTGATCTGGCGGATATCGAGCAGGTCCGACGGCGTCGAGACGTCGAAGACGGAATTGACCAGCTCGCCCACCACCGCGTCGCGCGCGGTCAGCGCGAACAGCGCCGCCTCGTTCGCCTCGATCCAGTCCCGCAGGATCGGCCGCGCACTGGAAAAGGTCATGTTCAGAAGCGGTGCGCGCTTCTGCTCGACGCCGAGCAAGATGAACTGGCGGTTGCACCCGTTGGCATTCAGATAGTTCGGATTCTGCAACTCGTCGCCAATCTCCGGCGCGAATCCGGACAGGTCGATGTGGAAATCGTCCAACTTCGTGCGCTTGCCGATCAGCCGCTCGAGCGCCCGGTTGTAGCGCTCGACCAGCACCGGGCTGTCCACGTGGACCATGCCGCCGAACATCAGCCCGCTTTCAATCAGGCGCCTCACCACGTCACGTCCTTCCAGCGCCCGGGCTGCTGCGCCACCGCCAGCAGGACGCAAGGGCCCCAGATGATCGCCGTCATGGCTTCCCACCGCAGCATCGCGCCCCAGCCCGGCGCGCTCAGCCCGAAGCGCCACAGCCCGGCCGCGGCCGCGCAGGTGACCACCGACAGGGCGAAATTGGCCACCAGCCCGCCCACGCCCTCGGGCAAGAGACGCGCCCAAAGGTATGGCGCGGCGACGCCCAGCGCCGCCATCCCCGCCACCGGCAGCGCGATATCCCAAAGGACGTTCACCGCCGCCCCTTGCGCAGGGACAGCGACAGGACGACGGCCAGGCCCAGGTGCAGCGCGAAAATCGCCCAGTCCAGCGCTTGGGCGCTTTGGATCCAGGTGGCGAACGTGGCCGTCGCGTCCTCCTCGCCCACCAGTCCGACGAGCAGCCAGAGCGACAGGGACGCGATGAACCCGGCGATCACCACGACACCGAAACCGCTGAGCAGCGCGACGCCGAAGCCACCCCGCATGGTCGCGCGCGGCATCAGAACGACGCTCGCCAAGCCGCCCATGACGGCGCAGATCGTGACAAGGGCCATAAGGCTCATCGGTTCCGTTCCATATAGCGCCGCTTGGCTTCTTCCATGCGTTCCATGTCGCGCACGGCACCTTCGATCGCGACCTCGTCGGACTTGTCGGCATAGCGGAATTCGCTGTCGGCGTAACGGTTTATCTCTTGCAGCACCATGTCGACGGTAATGGGCTGCGTCATCTCGCGCAGCATCGCCATCTTGGCGTCGTAGGGCTTCCACAAGAACAGGTCGGGGTCCTCCATCCAGGCGTCCGGCAGCTCCACATCCAGGGCGCGCACCTTCACCGCGTCGGTGATGTTCTTGATCGCGCGGCCCGTGAAGCGCGGATCCGCCTCCTGGATCGCCTTGAGGTAGCTGCCCAGCTTGGCGATGGTGTCGAGCGATCCCACTCGCGCCTCCATCCGCTCCCACACGGCGACCAGCCCATCCTCGCTGGGCCGACCATGCGACGCGAAGCTGGCCGCGACGGCGGTCTTGATCTCTTGCGCGGCCATGTAGTCGTGATCGCCCAGCGGAATGTCGTGGCCGCGGCCCAGCAACAGGCCCAGGATGTCGATGTAATCCGCGCGCGTCTGCGGCCCGTCCACCAGGAACCGCGCGCCCGCCCGCTGGCGCAGCGCGTCGTCGACGTTTTCGGGGAAGTTGGAAAACATCCCGAAGGTGCAATTGCCGCGCACGACCGTGTTGGCGCCCGCGAAGGCCTCCATGAAGACGGCCGTGACCTCCTGCTGGCCCGCGCTGGACTGCCGGTCGCCGCGCTTTCCCGCGATCTGGTCGATATCGTCGATGGTGCCGAAGCCGATCACCGACGGGTCCAGCACGTTGTCCACGAAGGCCCGCGCGTTCTGGCCCGACTTGCCCTGGTAGCTGTCGATCTGGTCGATGCTGAAATTCTGGTATCGGAACGGGTAGCCCGCCACCTGGGCGTAATCGTGGATCAGCCCGGCCATCATCTGGATTAGCGTGGTCTTGCCGGTGCCCGGCGCACCGTCGCCCATGAAGGTGAAGATGAAGCCGCCGAGTTCGGCGAAGGGGTTCAGCTTTCGGTCGAAATCGTAGGCCATGATCATCTTGGCCAGCTTCATCGCCTGGTACTTGGCGATGTGGTTGCCCACCACTTCGTTGGGCTTCTTGAACGCCATGGACAGCGTGCCGCCATGGCCCTTGCGCGACGGCTCGAAGCCGCGGATCGACAGGTCGTCGGCCTCCACCCGCCAATGCGCGTCGGTGAACGCCCCCAGCCGCGGCGCGTTCTGCGCCCGCAGGGCGACCTTCGCCATCAGCTGCTCGGCGAAGGCCAGCACGGTCGGCACAAGCTGCCCGTGCAGCGCCAAGTCCTGGTCCAGCTCCCAGATCGCGCCGTGCAGCGCCAGTGGCGCGTTCTCGGTCAGGATTTCCTGCACTTCCCCCAGCTCGACAGTCGCCTCGCCCGCCAAATCGCCCAGAAGGAACGCGGTCGCGTTGGCGAAGACCCCGAGCACCGCCAGCGCCTCGGCCGCCAGAAGCTCGGTGAACTCGGTCCGGGACGCCGCCGCCAGCGTGCCCGCCAGGTTGTCGCGCTTCAGCGCATCGAGGCCAGTCACTTCCGAGAACTGCGCGCCCACGGCCAGCGCGATCGCCAGCGCCCGGCGCAAGCCCTGCAGCACGCGGGCCTCTTCGGCCGTGGGCAGCGCGTCGTCGTCCAGACCCTCGATCCGATCGATCAGCCGCACGCCCTCGGCCCGCGCCACGGTCCGCGTCACCAGCCCCGGCGTGGTCGAACGAAACCGCCGCCCCCGCGCGATCCCGGGCGAACGCTCGGGCGCCGCCGCCAGCTCACGCGGCTTGGCAATGCGCGGCACGTGATCAACGCCCTCCAGCATCGACAGCGCGGCGGCGTAATAAGCCACGATGTCCTGTTCGCGCAGCTCCATCTGGTCGCTCGTCTGGCTCATCGCCGTCCCCCTACTGCGCCTTCATCACCGACCCGGCGGCCGAGACCACGTATTTCGTCACGTCGCGAAAGCCCGCGGGCTGCAATTCCGCCAGCGCCTGATAGGGGCGCTGCGGCAGGATCACGGCGCGGCGCGTGGCGGTGGCCCCGGTCTCGGCGCCCCGCCCTTCGAACGGATCCAGCGCGAAGATCTGCCGCTCGACCGTGCCGAACCAACCCTTGCGCTCTTCGCGCACCCGGTCGGCCTGCAGGTCCTCGACGGTCCAGGCCAGCGCCCAATCGTCGCCCGCGGGCGCCCGCGCGGCTTCCAGAACGTCGCGGATGGGCCCGTGTTGGCGGGTGAAGGCCGAGGAATACATCGGCCCCAAATGCAGCCGCCTGAGCCGCTTGGGGTGCAGGTCGTCGAAATCGGTGTCGAAGCCGCTGGCGATGGTCACCAGCTTCAGCCCGCCCAGCGATTGCGCCGCCAGGTGCGCCTGCACGCTGGCCCAGCGCGCGGCGTCCTTGGGCAGCGCCACCCGTCCGCTGTCTTCCAACTCGAGCAGGTACACGGTCGGCAGGTTCACCTGGCTGTCGTAGATCGCCCAGTGCAGCAGGTAGCGCCGCCGCCCGTCGCCCTCGCCCTGCCACAGCGCCACCGGGTCGTTCTGCGGCCAGAACAGGTTCCCCTTGGCAAGGGCTTCGTAATACAGCCGCTGGGACATGGTGAATTGCAGCCGCGTGGGGATTTCCAGGTCGCCCACGATGCGCGCGATCATCTCCTCGATCAGCCGCGCGCGCCCGGGCGTGCCCGACAGGTGACGGTCCAGCTGGCTGGCATCGGCCGCCATCTGCAACAGCTCGCGGTGAATGGGAAAGCCGCTCTCGACCCGGTCGATGGCCAGCGATCCCAGATACGTCCCCCCATCGCGTCCGGTCATCAGGTACTTGGTGCCCAGCGCCTCGAACGTGTTGGCCAGCCGCGCGACATATCCCGTCAGGATCGCCACCTCGTCGCGGCGCAGCAGCCGGTCCCGCTCCATCTCGGCCGCCACGCGGACCAGGTGCCCCGTGATCCGGCGGAATTTGGCGAAGTAACGCCGCGCGGCGAAGGTGTCGGTGATGCCGACATGCTCGCGGGTCGGATCGGCGTCTTGCGTCACGGTCATCTGGGTCCTGTCATGTCTGGCTCAAGGAAGTGTCCGGCAGCCGCTATTCGCCACTTCCCCACACGGCTCGCCGGTCACCAGAATGACAAGAGCCGAGGCCGCAAACAGAAGGAAGGTTCCGAAGAAGAAGATCAGTGCCAAGTCAGGCAACAGGTCGAACATTTCCCTTCCTTCATCTTTTCACAAATATCCCGGGGGGTCCGGGGGGCTGGCCCCCCGGCGGCCTGCACCCGGACCGACCTCAGCCCCCGTAAAGATTGCTGTCGTGCTTCTCGACGATCTTGGCGAAGCGCCGCGCGAAGCGCTCGTCGGCCTTCGCCTTCTGCTCGAGCACCTTGCGCGCGAAGACCATGTGATCCTCGTGCGCCTCGAGCATCTCGGCCATCCGCGCGTTGGTTGCCGACCCGATCGCGGCCATGGCGGTCTGAGCTTGCTTGTCGGTCTCGACGCCGATCTCGTTGATGCGGTGGGCGGTGTCCTGCTGCTGCGCGGTCTTCAGCGACTTCGTCAGCGCGTCGTAGAGCACCACGCGCTGCTTCGTGTCGGTCTGCAGCTTGTTGATCAGCACCATCTGCGTGGCCGCCTGGTTCTGCAAGCTGTCCACCCAGGTCTTGCCCTTCTCGATATAGCGCTCCAGCGTCTGCGACTTCGCCAGCTTCACCTGCTCGTCCTGAACGAGCGCGTTGTAGCGGCTGTTCATCTCGGCCAGTTGCGATTCAAGCTTGGTGCGCGCACTGGCGTCCTGTTCGACGCTAATCTTGTTCTCCAGCTCGATGATCGCCGGATCCATGGTCACGATCTCGGCCCGCACGGCTTCCAGCGCCTCCACGGTCGCCTCGCGCTCGTCCAGCGTGCCGGTCAGGTTGCCCTCGACCTTGGCCTTCTGGTCGTTCAGGACCTGAAGCTGGCCTTCCAGCAGGCGCACGATGGTGTCGGACTTGGCGATCAGGTCCTGCAGCTTGTCGTCGACGCTGGCCTGGCGCATCCGCTCTTCGCGCATGGAATCGCTTTTCCCGGCGCTGAAAATGCCCACGAAGCTTTCCCAGCCGGTCTTCTGGCGCAGCGCCTCGAAATCCTGGCTGAAGCCCGCGGTCACGTCGTCGAGCCCCATGATCAGCTCGGCGATATTGGCGTTCATCGCCTCGGTATGGGCGTGGACGTCTTCCAGCGTGGCGTTTTCGATATCCACGCTCACATCGGTGCCCGCCGCCATCTTCTGGCGCGCGGTCTCGATCCGGCTGGTGATCTCGGCGATCTTGTCCTGCGCCTCGCTGACCTCGGCCTTGCTGCGTTCGATCTGGGTGTTGAAATCCGCCATGGCGTCGGGGTCCCCGCTGGAATGTTTATGCCTTTTACATAGGCGTTTGAGATCAGGTTATAAGGGGACCTTGGCAATTCCAAGACGCGACGGCTTCGGCCCCGACGCCGCGGGCGCGTGGGCCCTCAGCCCACCACGTTGAAGCCCGGCCCGTAGGGATAGGCGGTGATGTTCTCGGCCCCGTCCGCGCCCACCACCAGGATGTCGTGTTCGCGGTAGCCGCCCGCGCCGGGCGCGCCTTCGGGCAGGGTCAGCATCGGCTCCATGCTGACGACCATGCCCGGCGCCAGCACCGTGTCGATATCCTCGCGCAGCTCCAGACCCGCCTCGCGGCCGTAGTATTGGGACAGCACGCCGAAGGAATGGCCGTAGCCGAAGGTGCGGTATTGCAGCAGGTCGCGCGCGGCCAGGAAATCGTTCAGCTTCAGGGCGATCTCGGCGCAGGAGATCCCCGGCCGGATCAGCGAGAGGCCGTATTCGTGGGTGGCGACGTTGGCCTCCCAGACCGCGCGCGACGCGTCGTCGACCTCGCCCACGAAGAGCGTGCGCTCGAGCGCGGTGTAATAGCCCGAGATCATCGGAAAGCAGTTCAGCGACAGGATATCGCCGTGCCGCAGGACCCGGCCCGTCACGGGATTATGGGCGCCGTCGGTGTTCGGGCCGGACTGGAACCAGACCCAGGTGTCGCGATACTCGGCGTAGGGAAAGCGGGTGGCGATCTCGAGCTCCATGGCGTCGCGTCCCGCCATGGCGACGTCGATCTCGCGCAGGCCCGCGCGGATCGTGTCGCGGATCGCGTAGCCGCCCGCATCGGCCACGGCGGCGCCCGCGCGGATCAGGTCGATCTCGGCGAGCGACTTGACCATGCGCTGCGCCATAGTGGCGGGGGCGATGTCGGTCACGCCGGACGGCTTCAGGAAATCGTCGAGCAGCGCCCGCTGCGCCAGCGTCAGGTGATCGGCCTCGATCCCCACGCGGCCGCCGGTCCCGGCCACGTGGGCGACCGCGCGCCAGTAATTGTTGCGCTGCCAGTCGCTATAGGTGATCGCGTCGCCGTGGCAGCGCCGCCAGGGCTGGCCCGCGTCGATGCCCGCGCCGATGACCACGCTGTCGGTCGCCGTGACCACCAGCCCGTAGGGCCGCCCGAAGGCGCAATAGAGAAACCCCGAGTAATAGGCGATGTTGTGCATCGAGGTCAGGACGCAGGCCGTGACACCGGCCGCCTGCATCGACGCGCGCAGCCCCGCCAGCCGCGCGTCGTATTCGTCGGACGCGAAGGGCAGCACCGCCTTCTCGCCGTTGTGGAACCGGTAGAAATCCTGTCGGGTATCGGTCATGTCCATGCCTCCTGACCAAAGGGTCCCGGCGTTCAGGACCGATCGGAGCCACCAGGGACGACGCCATCGTCCCGCTCGTCCCGCCTGTCTAGGGTGCCGGCCAAGCCCCTTGCAAGGGGCTTCTCACCGCGCCACCATCGGCGCCCATGATGACCGTTTCCCCGCAGCCGGGCCCCCTGAACCTGATCACCGACGTGCCCGGTCTTGTCGTCGGTCATGCCCAGAACGGCATCCTGAAATCGGGCGTCACCGTGCTGCTGGCCGACGCGCCGATGAGTGCGGGCGTGCACATCATGGGCGGCGCGCCGGGCAGCCGCGACACCGCCCTTCTGGCGCCCGAGAACCTGGTCGAGCGCGTGGACGCGCTGGTCCTGTCAGGCGGATCGGCCTTCGGGCTGTCGGCGGCCGACGGCGTGATGGCGGGTCTCAGGAAGATGGGACGCGGCTTTCCGGTGGGCGGGCATCGCGTGCCCATCGTGCCCACGGCGATCCTCTACGATTTGTCGGCGGGCGGCGATCACGGATGGCTCGACACTCCGTATCCCACCCTTGGCGGCAAGGCGCTGGACGCGGCGGACACACGGTTCGAGCTTGGCAGTGTCGGCGCGGGCACGGGCGCCGTCGCGGGGCCGCTGAAGGGCGGGATCGGAAGTGCCTCGGCCCGGCTGGCGGATGGCACCATCGTGGGCGCGCTGGTCGCGGCGAACCCCGTGGGCAGCGTCGCCCACCCCGATACCGGCCAGTTCTGGGCCGCCCCGTTCGAGCGCGGGGACGAGTTCGGCGGCAAGGGCCTGCCCCCCGCCCCCGGCGAGTTGCCCCTGCCCGACCTGCTGAAATCCGCCCATACGACCATCGCCATCGTTGCCACCGACGCCACGCTGAGCAAGGCCCAGGCGACGCGCATGGCCATGGCCGCCCATGACGGCATGGCCCGCGCGATCCTGCCGAGCCACACGCCCTTCGATGGCGACCTGGTCTTCGCGGCGTCCACCCGCGCCCGGCCCGCCCCGGACGACGCGGGCCAGCTTCTACTGGGCCACGCGGCGGCGGCGTGCCTCGCGCGCGCCATCGCCCGCGCGGTGTTCCACGCGACCCCGGCCCATGGCGACGCCGCGCCCTGCTGGTCGGATCGCCACGCCTGACGCGACGGCGCCGGATTTCTCGAGAAATCCGTCACGGAAATCTCGAGATTTCCGTCGCCCCCCCCCCCCTTCGGTCAGACTTTCCAGAAAGCGACGGTGAAGAGCACGTAGACGGCCATCAATTCAAGCCGACCCGCCAGCATCCCCGCGATCAAAAGCCACTTCGCGGTGTCGTTCAGCGGCCCGAAGAAGCCCGACGGGCCGATGATCGGCCCCAGCCCCGGCCCCACATTGCCCAGCGCCGTCGCGGCCCCCGACAGCGCGGTCACGCTGTCCAGGCCCGTCAACCCCAGCGCCACGGACAGGATGCCCAGCGACACGACGAACAGGCCGAAGAACGCCATGACCGAGCTCAGCACGTCGTCGCTGACCCGCCGTCCCTGGAAGCGCGGCGCGAAGATGCCATGGGGCGAGCGCAGGCGCAGGATCTGCACCCGGATCGCGCTCAGCAGGATCTGGTAGCGGAACACCTTGACCGAGCAGCTGGTCGATCCCGCGCATCCCCCGATCAGGCCCAGCACGAAGAACACGACCATCGCGAACGGCCCCCAGAGCTGGTAGTTCACGCTGGCATAGCCCGTGCCCGATATGATCGAGGCGACGTTGAAGATCGCCTCACGGAAGGATTCCTCGAGCCCGCGCTCGTCGACGATGACCTGGAACACCGCCAGCACCGCGGTCGAGACCCCGACGATCAGAAAGTAGGCATGGATCTGGCTGTCCGACAGGATCGGCCGCGCCGTCCCGGCGATCAGCTGGATGTAGCGCACGAAGGGCAATGACGCGAGCAGGATGAACAGCGCCGCCGCATATTCCGGCGCCCCCTGGAACGCGCCGAACGACGAATCCGTCGTCGAAAAGCCGCCCGTGGACACGGTCGTCAGCGCGTGGTTGATCGCGTCGAAGCCGCTCATCCCCAGCGCCCGGTAGGTCAGGAAGCAGGCGAAGGTGATGACCACGTAGATCCAGCTGATCTGGCTGGCGATCTCGGCGGCGCGGGGCAGGATCTTGCCCATCGTGTCGAACGCTTCGGTGCGGAAGATCTGCATGCCCCCGATGCGCAGTTCGGGCAGGAACACCATAGCCACGACGATGATGCCGATGCCGCCGAACCACTGCATCATCGAGCGCCACAGCAAGATGCCCTCGGGCAGGTCCTGCAGCCCCGAAAACACCGTCGAGCCGGTCGTGGTCAGCCCCGACGTGGCCTCGAACACCGCATCGACCAGCGACGCTTCCAGCGGTCCGATCAGGAAGGGGATCGCGCCGAAGATGGGCAAGGCGACCCAGACGCTGGTCGTCAGCAGGAAGGTCTGCTGCAACCCCAACCGCCCGGTATCGCCGCTGGCGCAGGCCATCGAGACGAGCCCGCCCACCAGCACCGTCAGGACCGACGATTGCAAGAAGACCTCCCACTCGCCGTTGCCCACCAGCAGGTCCACCGCGAAGGGCACCAGCATCGTGCCGCCGAGGCACATGACCAGCAGCCCGATCACGTAGGCGACCGGCCGGATATCCAGCAGGTTGGTCCTGCGGCGACGCGCTTCGAGCTTCACGGCGCGGTCCCGTAGGCCTTGCGCATGGCCTCGGCGTCCGGGCGGCCGGGGTCGGCCACGGGCGATCCGTCGTCGTCGAAGAACGGCGTGTCCTTCCAGCGGCCGCCCAGGCGGGCCGCGATCACCCGACGCGCCACCCCGACCAGCAGCGCGTAGGTGCTGCCGTGGGGCTTCGGAACCTTGCCCAAGGCCGAGCCGCGATGCAGCCGCGCCACGGGCCGCGCGTCGTAATCCGCCAGCCCAGCCGTCATCACGGAAAAGAACGGCACGCCGCGCAGGGGCGCCCCATTGCCCAAAGGCGTGTCGCAACAGGTGGTGAACCAGCGCAGCGGGCCGCGGGCGGTCAGCCGCTGGCAGGCCAGCTTGTCGGCCCCGTCGACGATCTTCAGCCGGTCCGGAGTCGTCGAATAGAGCGACACGCCGCCCGCCGGGTCGATGTCGTCGGTTGCGTCGTGCAGGCGCGCGAACGCCCGGCAATCGGTGCAATAGCAGATGGCGGGCACACCGCCCGAGGGCACATCGGCCACGTCGATCTGAACCGCGTCGCAGCGGCAGGACCAGCGAGTGTCAGGCATTGTCGCGCACCTCCGGTCCCGCTGCTAGCACGGGTCATGGCCCCTGTCAGCCGCGCTTGTCGCTCAGCCGACGTGGAACAAGGACGCGAAGGCGCGCGGGTCGATGCTGTCCTGGCGGAAGGTTTCGCCGTCGACCAGGATGCTGACCGCGTCGTGGCTGTGCAGGCTTTCCTGGTGCGATGCCGCCACCCGGAAATCGCCGATCCGCGGATCGGCCTGCAACTGCTCGGCGAAGAGCCGCGCGGCATCTTCCACGAAGATCGGGTTGGCGGCGTTGAGCTCGGCGAAGGCCTGCTCGTCCTCGCGCTTGACCATGACCTGCGTCTCGGTCGGCACGGCGCGTCGGCAGAGCGCGATCAGGTCCTCGAACCACAGGGTATCGCCATCCTCGCTCAGCTCGACCGAGATGCGCGCAACCGAGCGCTGCGAATGCGGCGTGGCCAATTGCCCGCGGGTGCGGCGCGCGTGTTCGCTGAGCTCCAGCGAGCACGGGCAGGTCGACGAATAGACGTAATCCATATGGATGATCTTGCGGCGCGTGCCTTCGGCTTCCACCAGTTCCAGGGCGAAGTCGTAATACTGGTAGCCCGACAGCCCCGAGCGCAGGCTTTCCACCTTCACCGGGAAGGAGAACCGCATCTGGATGCGCGCGTCGAACGAGTCCAGGTCCGACTTGTAGTCGTCCAGCGCCGCTTCGATCACCGCGAAGCTGAAAGTTTCTTCGGCCCGGCGATAGAAGGTGCGCATGATGCGCGACATGTTGATGCCCTTCTTCTCGGCCTCGAGGCTGACGGTGCCGGTCACGCTGGTCTCGAGCGTCAGCACGTCGCCATCGCGGGTCTTCACCCGCAGCGGCAGGCGGAAATTGCTGATGCCCACGTGCTGGATCAGGCGGCGCGCGCCCGAAATCAGCGACGTCGGCCCGTTTTGCAAGTCCGGCAGGGTCGCGCGATATTCGGGATCGGCCACGAAATCGTCGCGATACTCATTGGCCAGCTTCGGGTAGGGCTTCGCGCCGTCGTCCAGCAGGACCGAGTGCAGGGCCGGGTCCAGCGCCTCGACATCCGCGGGCGCGGCACTTTCGGCCCAGGCCCGCAGCTGCGCCAGAAGCTCGTAGGCTTCTCGGCGGCTCAGATCTTCGCCGGATTCAACAATTTGACCGTCCATGAAACTCCACCTGTCTCTTACGTTGGCGCAAAAATCGATATAGGGGGCGCAAGGGACTTTACCAATTGGCAGATTGTCTCATGGACGCAGGGCTCAACTCTTGGGCGACCCCGCCGCATCCAGCCCCCGCCGCAGGTCCGCCAGCAGGTCGTCGGCGTCCTCAAGCCCCACCGACAGGCGCAATAGGCCTTCGCCGATGCCTAGATGGGCGCGCTGCGCGTCGCTGAGCCTTTGGTGGGTCGTGGTCGCCGGATGCGTGATGATCGACTTGGCATCCCCCAGGTTGTTCGAGATCGTCACCAGCCGAAGCGCGTTGAGCATCGCGAAGGCCGCCGGTCGGCCGCCCGCCAGGTCCAGCGCGATCACCGTGCCCGGCCCCGTCATCTGCGCGGCGATGATGCCCGACTGGGCGTGGTCCGCGAGCCCCGGGAAGATCACGCGGGCAAGCCGCGCATCGCCCGCCAGCCCTTCGGCCACCGCCTGCGCCGTCGCGGCCTGGGCCCGCACGCGCAGCTCGAGCGTCTCGAGCCCTTTCAGCATGACCCAGGCGGTGAAGGGCGACATGGCGCCGCCGGTATGCTTCAAGTAGGGCTCGACCGTCTTGCGGATGAAATCGCGGGTGCCCAGGATCACGCCGCCCAGCGCCCGGCCCTGCCCGTCGATATGCTTGGTGGCCGAATAGATCACCACGTCGGCGCCCATCTCGAAGGCGCGGCTGAAGACCGGCGTGGCGAAGACGTTGTCCACGATCACCGTCGCACCCACCCCGTGCGCCAGATCGGACACGGCGCTCAGGTCGATGACCTCGAGCGTGGGGTTGGAGATGGTTTCCAGGAAGACCGCGCGCGTGTCCGGCCGGATCGCCGCGCGCCACTGGTCCAGGTCGATGCCGTCCACGAAGCTGACCTCGACGCCGTAGCGGGTCAGGATCTCTTCCAGGATATACAGGCACGATCCGAACAGCGCCCGGCTGGACACCACGTGGTCGCCCGCCTTCAGCATGGAGCTCAGCGCACCGTTGACGGCCGCCATGCCGCTGGCGGTGGCGAACGCGTCCTCGGCCCCTTCCAGCGCCGCGATCCGCTCTTCGAACATGGCCACGGTGGGGTTGCCGTAGCGGGCATAGATGAATTCATCCTGGCCCAGGTTCTCGAACCGCGCCGCGGCGGCCTCGGCGCTGTCATAGACGAAGCCTTGCGTCAGGAAGATCGCCTCGCTCACCTCGCCGTACTGGCTGCGGCGGGTGCCCGCATGGACCGCGCGGGTCCGCTTTTTCCAATCGTCTGTCATCAAAGGGGTCCTTTCGACATCAACCCCACCGATACCAAAGGCGGGGGACGTCCCGACCTCTTTAGCGGCATGTTTTACGTGGCCCGCAATCCGGTGTACAAATCGCCACGATGCTTCTGCTACTGCGCCGCGGCGCGCGGGTCAATATGCGTGAACATCCCGGCAGCAGGAGCGTCCATGCCACCGATCGAGCTTTACTACTGGCCCACGCCTAATGGCTGGAAGGCGTCGATCGTGCTGGAAGAGCTGGGCTTGCCCTACGATCTGCATCTCGTCGATATCGGCGCGGGCGACCATCGCAGCGACGCCTTTCGCGCGATCTCGCCCAATGGACGGATCCCCGCGATCGTCGACCCCGACGGCCCCGACGGCGCGCCCATCGCGATCTTCGAATCCGGCGCGATCCTGCAATATCTGGCGCGCAAGACCGGCCACCTCGGCGGCGCGACCGAGCGGGCCCGCACCGAGGTCGACCAGTGGCTGATGTGGCAGATGGGCGGCGTGGGGCCCATGGCGGGCCAGGCGCATCACTTCCTGAAATACGCGCCCGAGGATATCGCCTACGCCAAGGACCGCTACCGGGATGAAGTGGCGCGGCTTTACGGCGTGCTCGACCGCCAATTGCAGGGCCGCGCCTTCGTCACCGGAGACGACTACACCATCGCCGATATCGCGATCTACCCCTGGGCGTCGCTGTGGGAAGGCCAGCAGCAAACGCTGGACGACAAGCCCGACCTCGCGCGCTGGCTCGACACCGTGGCCGCACGGCCCGCGGTGCAGCGCGGCACCGGGCTGCACCTGGACAAGCGCAAGGCGTTCCAGGACGACGCCGCGGCCAAGGACAACCTGTTCAACCGCTAGCGCGCGCCGCCGCGATCACCGCCACCGCGCGCGCCACGGCCTGGTCGATGCTCAGGTCGCTGGTGTCGATCTCGACCGCGTCGCCGGCGGGGCGCAGCGGCGCGTCGGCGCGGCCCATGTCCCGCGCGTCC
Source organism: Palleronia pontilimi (assembly GCF_016412875.1). GTDB lineage: Bacteria > Pseudomonadota > Alphaproteobacteria > Rhodobacterales > Rhodobacteraceae > Palleronia > Palleronia pontilimi. The sequence continues at coordinate 208,756 of NZ_JAEKPD010000005.1, forward strand.
CGCGCCCGCACATCCGCCAGCACGTCCTGGAACGAGGTCTCGGCCCCGCTGTCCACAAGCTCGTCGTAACGGCGGCGGGCGCGGATCTCGGGAGCGGCGGTGACGAACAGCTTCACTTCCGCCTCGGGGCAGATCACCGTGCCGATGTCGCGCCCGTCCAGCACCGCCCCGTCGCCCAGCCGCGCGAAGCGGCGCTGGAAGGCCAGCAGCGCGGCGCGCACGTCGGGGTTCGCGGCGACCTGGCTGGCCGCCTCGGCCACGTCGGCGCGGCGCAACCCGTCACGCTGAAGATCCTCGGGCCTGAGCGCGCGCGCCGCGTCCACCGGATCCGATCCCTCCAGCATCCGCGCGCCCGTGGCGCGGTAGAGCAGCCCGGTATCCAGGTGCGCGAAGCCGAAATGCGCCGCCACGGCCTTGGAAATCGTACCCTTGCCCGCTGCCGCGGGACCGTCGATGGCCACCGTGAACGCCATTTTGTCTTCACCTGTCTCTAAATACCTGGAAGCGCGCCCCAGCGGGCCCGCGCGACGCTCATTCGGCGGCGGGCGGCCCGTCATCGGCGTGGTCGAACTGCCGCAAATCGTCCGCGATCTCGTAATAGTCGCCCTTGTCGGCCACGAAGATGTGCCAGGCGGTCTGCAGCCCCGTGGGCTTGTCCAGCGTGCCCGCGAAGATCGACAGGTTGGCCCCGCCGCCGTCCCAGAACAGGTTCGACCCGCAGACCGGGCAGAAGCCCCGACGCGCCGATTCCGAGCTTTTGTACCACCGCACCTCGCCTTCGATGTCGATGCTGTCGCGCGGTGCTGCGGTGGCGGCGCCGTGGTGGCCCGAGGTCCGGCGGCACATCTGGCAGTGGCAGTTCACCACCGGCCGCATGGGCCCGCGGACCCGGAACGACACCTGATTGCACAAGCACCCGCCCATCACCGGCAGATCGGCATCGTCGCTGAACATCACGCGTCCTTCCGTGTCACCTCGGCCCCCAGATCGCCCATGAGCGTCTCGAAGATGGGGAACGATGTAGCGATGGGCTGCCCGTCGTCCACCGTGACCGGCTTTTCGCTGGCCATCCCGAGGATCAGCGCCGACATGGCGATCCGGTGATCCAGCCGGGCCGCGAAGGTCGCACCGCCCGCGACACCGCCGGGCCCGCGTCCCGTCACGCGCCACCAGTCCGGCCCGTCCTCGACCGTCACGCCGCAGGCGCGCAGACCTTCCGCCATGGCGTCGATCCGGTCCGATTCCTTCACGCGCAGCTCGGCCACGCCGGGCATGTCGGTCACGCCTTCGGCGCAGGCCGCGACGACCGACAGGATGGGGTATTCATCGATCATGGACGCCGCGCGCTCGCGCGGTACGCGGATGCCCTTCATGGCGGGCGAGAAGCGCGCCCGCAGGTCGGCCACCGGCTCGCCGCCCTCGTCGCGGCGATTCTCGAAGGTCAAATCGGCGCCCATCTCGACCAGCGTGTCGAACAGGCCCGCGCGCGTGGGGTTCAGCCCGATCCCAGGCACCAGCACGTCCGAGCCTTCGACGATCAGCGCCGCGCAAACCGGGAAGGCCGCGCTGCTGGGATCCTTCGGCACAGCGATCGACTGGGGGCGCAGTTCGGGCTGGCCCGTCAGCGTGATCTCGTGGCCTTCGTCCGTCTCGCGGGTCGCGATCTCGGCCCCGAAGCCCGCCAGCATCCGCTCGGAATGGTCGCGCGTCGCCTCGCGCTCGATCACCACCGTCTGGCCGGGCGCGTTCAGCCCCGCCAGCAGGACCGCCGATTTCACCTGCGCCGACGGCACCGGCGTCGCGTAGCGCACCGGCACCGGATCCTTCGCGCCCACCAGCGTCAGCGGTAGCCGCCCGCCCGCGCGTCCCACCGCGCGCGCGCCGAACAGCGCCAGCGGATCGGTCACGCGCCCCATGGGCCGTCCGTTCAGCGACGCGTCGCCGGTGAAGGTCACGGCCATGTCGTGGGTGGCCACCGCCCCCATGATCAGCCGCACGCCGGTGCCCGAATTGCCGCAATCGATCACCTGGTCCGGCTCGTGGAAGCCGCCGACGCCGACGCCGTGCACCGACCACGCGCCGCCTTCGTGCCGCACCACGTCGGCGCCCAGCGCGGCCATGGCCTTTGCGGTATCCAGCACGTCCTGCCCTTCCAGAAGCCCGGTGATCCGCGTCTCGCCCACCGCCATGGCGCCGAGGATCAGCGACCGGTGCGAGATCGACTTGTCGCCCGGCACCTCGGCCGTGCCCGTCAGGGGACCCGCGCGGCGGGATTGCATCGGAATGGGGTCGCCGTGGGCGGACATGTGGGGCCTCGTTCGCGCGGATTTCGCAACCCGCGCGACAATAGGCATGGGGTCCGGGGCCGCAAGCCCCCCGCGAGCGTCAGATCAGGATGGCCAGCGGGATGATCAGAAAGACGAACAGCGGCAGGGCGAGGTTTTTGCAAATGCGGGACATGGTGACTCACGCCGTGAAAGGGTTGCGTTCAATACCCGCTCATACCCCGGCGAATCGCTTTGGAAACCTCGCAACTGCGTGATGGGCAAGAGGGCGCTCAGTCCCGGCGTCGAAATGTCACATAATGGGGCACGCGCCCCTCGCGCAGTGCCTTCTGCTCGTAGCGGGTGGGGATCCAGTCGTCCCACGCCACGCCGCTTTCGCCCAGCAGATCGAACCCCGCCGGCGGCACCTCTTCCAGCGTTTGACGCACGTAGTCGGGGATGTCCGTCGCCACCCGGAAGATCGCGCCGGGCTGCATGACGCGGGCAAGCGGCTGCAGGTGCTCTGGCGTCACGAAGCGCCGCCGATGGTGGCGCGCCTTCGGCCACGGGTCGGGATAAAGCAGGAACGCCCGCGCCACGCTGGCATCGGGCAGCACGTCGAAGAGGTCGCGCACGTCGCCCGGATGCACCGCCAGGTTGGTCACGCCAGCGGCACGGATCTTGCCCAGCAGCATCGCCACGCCGTTGATGTAAGGCTCTGCCCCGATGATCCCGACGTCCGGGTTCGTGGCGGCCTGGTGCACCAGGTGCTCGCCGCCGCCGAAGCCCACTTCCAGCCAAACCGGCCTGCCCCCGAACAGCGCCTTCAGATCCAGGGCATTGCGCTCGGGGTTCACGTCCCAATCCACCGCGCCGGGGCTCAGGCGCGCCAGATCCTCGGCAAGATACGCTTCCTGGCTGTCGCGCAGGGCGTGGCCCTTGCGGCGACCGTAGAAGTTGCGCCAGGGCGCGTTTGCGGGCTTTTGCGACATGCGCGCCGGACTAGGCCAGCGCCGCCCCCTGCGCAAGGGCGCTCAGGCCTTCAGGCTTTCGCTGAGCGACAGGCGGTGCGTCGTCTCCCAGCCGCGCGCCAGGAACAGCCAGGACAGCGGCACCAGCCACAGCAGCGTGCCCGACACCGCCAGTTTTTCCAGGATACCGTCGATCCCGTTGGGCGCCAACTTGAACGCCGTCGCCAGCACCGCCCAGATCGCGGCCGAGATCCAGAAGAGCCACTTGTAGCGCGTGTTCACGCCCCCCGCGCCACCGGCCATGGCGATGGGGCCGATCAGGTAGAGCGGCCCCAGGAAAAAGGTCAGCCGGGTGTGGACCGACATATCCTGGGTCTGCTGCCCGAACTCGTCCCAGACGCCCAGCAGTACTTCGATCAGCGCCAGGAACGACAGGCAGAACAGACCGACGGTCCAGCCGATCCGGCCCAGATGCGCGTGGGCCGCGGCGATCGCCAGCGCCAGCAATCCGGCGGCGTTGAAGTAGAAGCCCACGTCCATGATCCACTTCTGCTCGCCGCGCGCGAGATCGCTGATCGTGTCGGCGATGAAGTCGTGCTGGGTGACGAGCGTGCCCGCGGTGATCGCCACCAGCGGCATGACGTTGCCGACGATCCCGGCTATGCCGCAGAAGATCAGCAGTTCGGGCCGCTCCTTGGCGACGATGTCGTGATCTTCGTGGCGGTGTTTTGTTCCGGTCGAGATGGCCCGCGCTCCTTCTGCATGCGGGGTCCAAACCGCCGCAGGGCGCGCGGGGTTCCATGGCGGGGGTGGGCCGCGCCCGCGCCTAGTGCTCGCGGAAGGCGCGGGACATGCTGTCGCGGACGGGCTTGGTCAGGTACTCGAAGAAGGTCCGGGTCTCGGTCTGGACCATCACCTCGGCCGGCATCCCCGGCACCACCTGCGCGTCGGTCAGACGCTCGAGCTCGGCGCGCGAGATTTCCACGTTCGCCTTGTAAACCTGGCGTGTCAGCCCGTCGGTGGATTCGCTGAGCGAGTCGGCCGAGACATACGAGACGTGCCCGTTCAGCACCGGCGTGGTGCGCTGGTTCATCGCGCTCAGCCGCACGGTCGCGGACTGGCCGACGCGCACCGTGTCGATATCCGTGCGCAGCACGGTGATCTCGACGATCAGCGGTGCGTCGGCGGGCAGCAGTTCGGCGATGGGCTTGCCGGTCTCGATCACGCCGCCGGGGCTGTGGTAGTGCAGCCGCACCACGGTGCCCGCCACGGGCGCGGTGATCTGCGAGCGCACGAGGACCGCGTCGGCCTTGCGGGTCTGCTCGCGGATCGAATCGAGCTGCGCCTGGATTTCCTGGAGGTCCTCGTAGACGGACTGGCGCCGGTCGCTGAGATATTTCTCGCGTTCGCGCTCGACGCGGCCCATTTCCATATGGGTCTCGCCGATCTGCGCTTCGAGCCGGGCGATCTGGCCCTCGGCGTCCAGGATCGCGCGGCGCATCACGCCCAGTTCGGGTGTCGCCAATAGGCCCTTGTCGGCCAGCGTCTTGCGGTCGGCGAATTCGGCCCGCATGTCGGCCAGCCGCGCCCGGTGGCTGGCCAGCTGCGCCTCGTAGCCCTCGATGCGGATCTCGAGCGAGGTCAGCGCGGTTTCGATCACCGACAGGTTGCTTTCGATCACCGAGCGCGACACGTCGAAGGCCATGCGCTGCTTGGTCACGATATCGGCGATCTCGGGCACAGTCATCTCGGCCACCAGGTGATCGGGCAGGTTCATGGTCCGGGACAGGTTGGCCTCGGACAAAAGCCGCGCCTCGATCGCTTCCAGCCGCAACTGGCGCAGCCAGAGCTCGCGCTGGTCGGCCCGCGCGGCGGTCTGGTCCAGCTCGACCAGCACGTCGCCTTCCTTGACCACGTCGCCTTCGGACACGTCGATGCTGTGGATGATGCCGCCTTCCAGGTGTTGCACGATCTTGTTGCGCCCCGTCGCCACGAACGAGCCCTGGGCGATCACCGCCGCCGCCAGGGGGGCGGTCGTGGCCCAGATCCCGAAGCCGCCCAGCCCGCCGATCATCAGGCCCAGCCCGATCACCGTGAGCTTCGCGATGGACCGGGGCACTTCGGTGAACCAGTCCTGGCTGGGGTTCATGCGCAGGTCGGTCATGGGGTGTCTCCCTTGGCGGGTGGGGTCGGCCCGGACGCGCCGGGCAACCTGTTCTTCAGCTCGCTCAGACGCTGCATCACGTCGTTGCGGTAGCCGAACAGCGCGATATTGCCGTCGGCGAGCATCATGATCTTTTCGACCGCGGGAAGCAGGCTGGTCTTCTGGGTGATGACGACCACCGTGATGCCCTGCTCCTTGGCCTGGCCGATGGCGCGCATCAGCGCCTTGTCACCGGCCGCGTCCAGGTTCGAGTTCGGCTCGTCGAGCACCAGCAGCTTGGGCGATCCGAAGAAGGCGCGCGCCAGGCCCACCCGCTGCTTCTGGCCGCCCGACAGCGGCGAGCCGTCGACGCTGACCACCGTCTCGTAGCCCTGGGGAAGCGACGCGATCATGTCGTGGACATCGGCCAGAACGGCAGCGCGATAGACATCGGCATCGTCGGCGTCGCCCTGCATCCGGGCGATGTTTTCCTTGATGGTGCCCGGGAACAGCTGCACGTCCTGCGGCAGGTAGCCGATGTTCAGGCCCAGCTGGCGCGGCTCCCAGTTGCGCAGGTCCATGAGGTCCAGCCGCACGTTGCCCGAGGTCGGGATGATCGAGCCCACCAGCATCTTGCCCAGCGTGGTCTTGCCCGCGCCCGAATTGCCGATCACAGCCAACGTGTCGCCGGGGTCCAGATGGAAGCTGATCCCGTTCAGGATCACCTGCTTGGTTCCGCCCGGCACGTAGAGCAAACGCTCGACATCCAGCCGTCCGCGGGGATCGGGCAGCAGGAGCTTTTCGTGCCGGGCGGTGGCGCCGCGCAACAGGGCGCTAATCCGCCCGTATGCGTTGCGCGACAACAAGAACCCGTTCCAGCCTTCGATGGCGCCCTCGATGGGCGCAAGCGCGCGGCCCGCGATGATCGACGCGGCGATGACCATGCCGCCGGTGATCTCGCCCAGGATGGCGAGGTAGGCGCCCCAGCCCAGCATGCCCACCTGCGTCAGCAGGCGCACGCCGCGCGACACCGTGGCGCTCATCACGTTGCGGTCCTGCGCGCGGACCTGGGCCTGCAGCGACGCGGCCGTGTCGCGGCCCCAGATCGACACCAGCTCGGGGATCATCGCCAGCGCGTTGATGACCTGGCTGTTGCGCGACATGGAATCCAGGTGAAGATTGGCCAGCGATTGCGACTGGCTTGCCGACGCGAAGGGCTTGGCGGTGATCTTCTGGTTGACCATTGCGATCACGAACAGCACCAGCGCCGTCGCCACCACGATCATGCCCAGGTTCGGATGCACCAGGAAGATCGCCGTGATGAACAGCGGCGCGAAGGGCACGTCGAGAAAGGCCAGCAGCGTGCCGCCGGTCAGGAACGAGCGGATCTGCTGCAGATCGCCCAGCGTCTGGTATTCGCGCCCGTTGGAATTGAGCGATGCGTGCGCCGCGGCCGACAGGATCGGCGCGCCCAGCTTGGCGGCGATCTCGACCGCCGTGCGCATCAGCATCATGCGGCGGATCGCGTCGAGGATGGATTGCAGCACCACCGCGCCCGCGATCACGATCGTCAGCATGATCAGCGTGTCGAGCGAGCGGCTGGTCAGCACCCGGTCGGAAATCTGGAACAGGTAGATCGGGATCGCCAGCACCAGCATGTTCGTGGCCACGGTCAGCACCATGACCAGCGACAGGTTGCGCCGCACGACCCGCTGGCCCGCGGCCAGCTTCTCGGTCGCGTTCTCGGGGCCGAAGCGCTTGTGGAAACTGCCGCTGCCCCCGTTGCCGCCGCCGCCACCGCCGCCGCCATGGGTGCCGTCGATGGGGGGCTGGATCTCGGCCGCGGCCTTCTGGTCGCGCTGGTCGCGGGTCTTGCGCAGGGGCGGGTCGATGAAGGTCTGGTCGGGCGGCGCGACGCGGCGGACTTTCCAGCCCGTGGGCGCCTCGGCCTTCGGGGCCTCGGGCTGGCTTTTCGCCTCGGCACCGGCGGCTTCCGCTTTCGGCGCCTCGTCCGGAGTGATCGGGTTACGCAACACGAGCGTCGGCATGGCTCCCGCGCTTTTCCGTTCGGCGTTGCCCCTGTCCACCGCACGCTCGACAGCGTCCATGAAGGCCTTCGCCTTGTCCTGCTTCACCATGCTCGTCCCCTCATACCGTTTTGGCTACGCCGTGCCCGTCAGGCCAGCGCAAGCTGCATGACGTCCGCGGGTGTTCCCGCGTCGGCCAGTTCATTGGCGGTCGGCACATCGACCTGCGTGACCTGCGCTTCGGCGATCATGTCATCGGCCAGGAAGGCCACCGCCGCGTGGGCAAGACCGGGCTCGGGCCCGTTGCCCGTTTCGATCAGGTTGGCCTGGTAGATCAGCGCGTCGGAATAGACCTCGCCCGCCGCGGCCACGGTCGAGGGCATTCCCCCCACCACCACGTCCGCCACGTTGCCCAGGAAATTGCCCTCGGCATCCACCTGCGACGCGAAGCCTTCGATCAGGTCGCTGTCGAGCACGATGTTCGTCTGCTCGACCGCGTTCGACACGATCAGGTCGCCTGTGATGTGCAGGATGTTGATCGTGCCCGTGGTGCTGCCCACACCCGCATCGGCCAGCGCGTCCATATCCGCCCCGTCCTCGACGCTTGCGATCAGGTCCGCCACGGCCGAGTGGCCGCCGATCATGCTGTCGCCGGTCATCGAGATCGACGCCGAGTTGAGCAGCGCGTTGCCGATGCTGCCGTCCATGTCGCCCGCGCCGAAGAAAACGGCCACGTCGTCGTCGATCAGGACGTTCGTCTGGCTCACCCAGTTGGTCTGGATGAAATCGCCCTCGACGATGATCAGGTCGAACCCGGTGCCCAGCGCCTGCAGGAACTGGGCGTTGAACAGCAGGTTCTCGCCCGTCTCCAGCAGCAGGCCGCCCATGCTGAACGTCAGCGACACCGCGTCCACATCCGACAGCACGTTGATCTGGTGGGTCGCGTTCACGCTGATCAGGTCGCCCTCGATCGTCGCGATGGTGACCCCGCCCAGCACGCCGCTGAACAGCGGGCCTTCGTCCAACACGATCTCGGACTGGCCGTTGATCCCGGCCTGGTTGGCGAACACGTTTTCGCCCGCCCAGCCGATCCCGAAATCCTCGTCGTGGACCGCGTTGCTCTGGACGATCCCGCTCAGCGCGTAGGCATTGCCGCCGACCGCGATCACCGGTGCGTCGATCCAGATATTTGCGACCCCCGCCTGGTTCAGGGCCATGTTCTGCCCGGTCGAGACGCCGAACCGTCCCGCGGCACTGCCATCGTCGGGCTGCGGGCCGTAGGTTTCGCGCAGGGTCTCGAACGAGATCTGCTCGTCGGTCCACTGGCCATCGGACAGCCACTGCCCCTGCTCGATCGCCATGACATCGTCCGGGGTCGGCCCGAGCACGTGCAGCAGCTCCATGTGCTCTGCGACCGCGGTGCCCGTCACCAGGGTGTTCATCCCGTCGTCGGAAATCGCGCTCAGTCCGCCCAGCCCGTAATTGGCCGCCGCCAGCATGGCGTCGAGGCGAAGTTCGGCAAGCGCCAGCCAGGCGGCGGCGATGTCGGGCGCGATATCAAGGATGTCGTTGTCGTTGACGACGTTGATCTGGATCGTGACCGTCGCCAGGGATCCGGGCGGCGGCACCTCGAGCGGGCCCCACGTGATGTCCGGGGTCCCTGCGGGCAGAAGGACCGAAACCGTCGGCAATTCGAAGCCGGGCTCGGCCGCGGCCGCATCGGGCTCGAGCGGCGGCGCGAAATTCGGCAGCGCGTTCAGATCGAATGTGGGAAGCGACAGCCCGGCATCGGTGACCGACGGATCGAAGTCCGGAACGTGAAAGCCGGGCCGACCGGCCCCGACGCTCAGGTCGATTTCCCCGACGTCCTGCGACTGCTGCAACTCGTCGAACCTGTCGTAATCCAGACGCGAACGAGCCCCTTCGGCCTGTATCAGAAATAGGCCTATGAAATGAGCGACCTCTTCGGTGATCCTGTCCAAATACATGTCAGTTCCCCGTGAGAATGAAATAGAACTAATGAAATAAACTTAAGTGGCGTCCCCGCGCGGCGAGCGCCGCGCGGGGACTTGTCATTCCGGCCCGATCAGACCGTGTCGTCCTCGCCGACCAGCGACGAGGTCAGGTTGCCGCCGACCACGGTCATGTCGACCTGGTTGCCAAGAATGTTGGCGCCCATCGAGATCGACTGGTTGAACATGGCCTGGTCCAAGATGCCGTCGGCCGAGGCGGTCGAAGTTCCGGTCACGTAGCCGTCGTCACCGTTGTTCGATCCCCAGACGCCGGCCGAGGCACCGTTGCCGCCGGCACCACCGGTGGCCATGCCACCGACGCCGCCCGTGGCTCCGCCGCCGACACCCGCGCCGCCGATACCCGCGCCGCCGGCACCGCCGAATCCGCCACCACCGGCGCCGCCAGTGGCATCACCGGATGTGGCCGTCGCCGTGCCGCCCGTCGCCATCGAGCCCGACAGCGCACCCGAGGATGCGGCGCCAAGTCCGTAGCCGCCCGCCGCGGCAGCCGCCGCCGCCTGGGCGATGGCGTTACCGCCGTCTTCGTCGACCAGCAGGTCGAATATATCCAGGCTGCTTCCGCCCGTCGCGTCCGCGTCAGCGTTCGCTCCGGCCAGGCCCACGCCGACGCCAAGAGCACCGGCCTGCGATGCGGCCAGCGAGCCCGACAGCGCATCGGCCGATGCGTCCGCCTCACCCGAATCGCCTTCGCCGCCTTCGCCGCCCGTGCCTTCACCGCCTTCGCCACCGACGCCGAAGCCACCGATGCCGAAGCCGCCGATGGCGCCGCCCGCGTTAGCCGATGCAGCGCCGCCCGCGGCACCGTTTCCGCCTTCGGCATCGATGCCATCGTCGGATTTGGCCGAGCCGCCAGCGGCAGTGCCGCTGTTGTTGAAGCTAGCGTCGTTCTTCACCGTCGGGTTCTTCAACGTGTCGGAGTCGTCGAGCTTGTTAGAGAAGATATTGACGGTTCCGACATCATTGCCCGGGCCATTCAGGGCATCGTTCAGGATGTCCTTGATGTCGTTGCCGGGGTCGATGTCGCGACCGGCGTAGTTCAGGCCGTGGATGGTGGAATTGTCGATGTCGATGCCGTCATTGTCCTGATCGTCATCGCTCATCGGCTGCAGGTTCGCCGAGACATCCACCGTGACGCTGGTCATCGAGTCGTTGGTGTTGGAATTGGCGTTGGCGTTGCCGTTGAAGTTGCCGTTGGCATTGCCGTTCCCGTTCAGGTTGCCGTTGCCGTTCCCGTTCAGGTTGCCGTTGCCGTTCCCGTTCAGGTTGCCGTTGAGGTTCTCAGACGATTGCTCGCTGGTCTGGGACTGTTCCTGACCCTGGCCTTGGCCCTG
>NZ_JAEKPD010000050.1 GCF_016412875.1 Palleronia pontilimi
CTGCGTCGCGGGTTACTCGATGATTTTCGAGACCACGCCGGCGCCGACGGTGCGGCCGCCTTCGCGGATGGCGAAGCGCAGTTTTTCTTCCATGGCGATCGGCGCGATCAGCTCGACGCCGAAGGACACGTTGTCGCCCGGCATCACCATTTCCGTGCCCTCGGCCAGCTGCACCGTGCCCGTCACGTCCGTCGTGCGGAAGTAGAACTGGGGCCGGTAGTTGGCGAAGAACGGCGTGTGGCGGCCGCCCTCTTCCTTGGTCAGGATGTAGGCTTCGGCTTCGAACTTCGTGTGCGGCTTCACCGAGCCGGGCTTGCAGAGCACCTGGCCCCGCTGCACGCCTTCGCGGTCCACGCCGCGCAGCAGCGCGCCGATATTGTCGCCCGCCTCGCCGCGGTCCAGCAGCTTGCGGAACATCTCGACGCCGGTGCAGGTGGTCTTCTTGGTGTCCTTGATGCCGACGATCTCGATTTCGTCGCCCACGTTGATCACGCCGCGCTCGACGCGACCGGTCACGACCGTGCCGCGGCCCGAGATCGAGAACACGTCCTCGACCGGCATCAGGAAGGGCTGGTCCACCGCGCGCTCGGGCGTGGGGATGTATTCGTCCACGGCGGCCATCAGCTTGCGGATGGACTCTTCGCCGATCTCGGGATCGGTGCCGTTCATGGCGGCCAGGGCCGAGCCGGGGATCACGGGCATGTCGTCGCCGGGATACTCGTAGCTGGACAGCAGCTCGCGGATCTCCATCTCGACCAGCTCGAGCAGTTCCTCGTCATCGACCTGGTCGACCTTGTTCATGTAGACGACCATGGACGGGATGCCGACCTGGCGGCCGAGCAGGATGTGCTCGCGCGTCTGGGGCATGGGGCCGTCGGCGGCGTTCAC
>NZ_JAEKPD010000051.1 GCF_016412875.1 Palleronia pontilimi
AAGACCTTTCTCATCCTAGCCCTCCTTGCTATCGTGGCGACCACCGCCACAAGTGCAGTTAGAGTTCCAGTGCCACAATTGCAGCCGCAAAATCCATCTCAACAACAACCACAAGAGCAAGTTCCATTGATGCAACAACAACAACAATTTCCAGGGCAGCAAGAACAATTTCCACCACAACAGCCATATCCGCATCAGCAACCATTTCCATCACAACAACCATATCCGCA
>NZ_JAEKPD010000052.1 GCF_016412875.1 Palleronia pontilimi
CCATCTCAGCAACAGCCACAAGAGCAAGTTCCATTGGTACAACAACAACAATTTCCAGGGCAGCAACAACAATTTCCACCACAACAGCCATATCCGCAGCCGCAACCATTTCCATCACAACAACCATATCTGCAACTGCAACCATTTCCGCAGCCGCAACCATTTCCGCCACAACTACCATATCCGCAGCCGCAATCATTTCCACCACAACAACCATATCCACAACAGCAACCACAGTATCTACAACCACAACAACCAATTTCGCAGCAACAAGCACAACAACAACAACAACAACAACAACAACAACAACAACAACAAATCCTCCAACAAATTTTGCAACAACAACTGATTCCATGCAGGGATGTTGTCTTGCAACAACACAACATAGCGCATGCAAGCTCACAAGTTTTGCAACAAAGTACTTACCAGCTATTGCAACAATTGTGTTGTCAACAACTGTTGCAGATCCCTGAGCAGTCGAGGTGCCAAGCCATCCATAATGTTGCTCATGCTATTATTATGCATCAA
>NZ_JAEKPD010000053.1 GCF_016412875.1 Palleronia pontilimi
AACGGGACTGGTTCACCATAGCGACCGCGGCAGTCAGTATCTGTCCATCAAATACACCGAGCGCCTTGCCGAGGCCGGGATAGAACCCTCTGTGGGCAGCGTCGGTGACAGCTACGACAATGCCTTGGCCGAGACGATCAACGGGCTGTTCAAGGCCGAGGTCATCCATCGCCGCGGTCCGTGGCGCAGCTTCGAGGCCGTCGAATACGCGACCCTGGAATGGGTGGACTGGTTCAACAATCGACGCCTGCTCGAGCCCATCGGAAATGTCCCGCCCGCTGAAGCAGAGGCCAACTTCTACGCCGCTCTGGAAACTGAACCCATAGCCGCGTAACTAATCGCAATCAGCCTCCGGCAAACCCGGCGCGGTTCA
>NZ_JAEKPD010000054.1 GCF_016412875.1 Palleronia pontilimi
TCTACGCCGCTCTGGAAACTGAACCCATAGCCGCGTAACTAATCGCAATCAGCCTCCGGCAAACCCGGCGCGGTTCAATAGCCAGCTTGGTAAATGTCCGGTGTGTGCCGGGAGTAGCCTGAGCGATCCCGCTCAGTGTCGGCCGCAGCATTTCTTGTATTTGCGCCCCGACCCACAGGCGCATGGATCGTTCCGCCTTGGCCGGGGTCCGGCCTTGAACGGCATGTCGCGGAGATCTGCGGCGCCCCGCTGACCTTCTCCCCGGTATCCGGGCCATTGCGAACTGG
>NZ_JAEKPD010000055.1 GCF_016412875.1 Palleronia pontilimi
GCCACTTTATTTGTCATCGCTACAACGATTGGTGCATCAGCTAAGCAACGATGATCCATCTACCTATTAGCATAACTCTTGCATTTTTCATTGGCCACCAATGCCGACGACTATGCTGGCAAATGGTGCGTTGATGGTGGAGCAGTCAGGTGAGACATACACGTTGCACATGGTTGGAAGAGTTCTCAATACCAATGACCTGATCACCTCCAATTGAGCTGGTTGTTGAGGTTGGATGATGCCCTGACCCTGAACGAGCTGAAACAGTGGCCGCCGGATCTGCACGCCTTGTCGTTGTTCTTGCTGCATGATGATGGAATGCACGACACTATGGATGGCTGCACACTGGAGCTGCTGAGGAATCTGTGCCAGTTGTTGGCAACATTGTTGCTGCATCACCTGGCAATCACTTCGTGGCAAGATCATTGATATGAGGGATGACACCAATGACACAGGGTTGCATTGCTGCAAGAGAAAATTCTTGCAGGGGTTCATCTGTTGTTGTAGAGATAGCTGAATCAACGGTTGTTGTTGCTGGGGGAATGATTGTTGCGGTTGTTG
>NZ_JAEKPD010000056.1 GCF_016412875.1 Palleronia pontilimi
GCCAACATTGCTCGGTTGGCGGAACGAGCGGAGAGCCCTGATGATCACCGAACTGAAGTCGATCCCTGACATCTGGAAGCGGATGCCGAGCGAGATGCACGCGCGACGCTTCCTGGAGGGTGCCATATGGTCGACCAGCAGGCACTGTCCGCATTGCGGGTCGGTGGCCTCGTCGGCGCTGCGCGGAAGGACCTTCCGACCGCGGCTCTACCAGTGCCGAGACTGCCGTCTCCAGTTCACGGTCACCACGGTCACCCCGATGCACGGCACCAAGCTCGACTTGCGTATCTGGATCTGCGCGATGTTCCTGGTGCTCACATCGAGTAAGGGCATCTCCTCGGTCGTGATGGCACGCTTGCTCGGCGTGAACCAGAAGACCGCGTGGAAGATGGGCCACGCCATCAGGGAAATGATGGATGACCGGAACGCCGAGCTACTGCCGCTGGAGGACATCGTCGAGGTGGACGAGGCGTTTGTCGGGGGAGCCCCGAAATC
>NZ_JAEKPD010000057.1 GCF_016412875.1 Palleronia pontilimi
TGGCGAGGTACGGTTTCCCAGGGGAGTATATCGACGCAGATGTCATCCATTCGGGTAACTTTGACCCAGGGGTGAAGGTGCCACAAGTTTGTTGTAACACATAGTCGCGGCAGTGTGGCAGAAGATTGGTCCGAAAAGCCACCCCTGGGACGCAGCTGCCGGAGGCGGAAGCAGCGGCCAAGACGGAGAGCAGGACGGCGGCCAAGAGGAGGAGGCTGCAGCTGGACTTGCACGCCATGGTATTCTAGCCAAGTCTGGTTCGCTGGTGT
>NZ_JAEKPD010000058.1 GCF_016412875.1 Palleronia pontilimi
AACTTTGACCCAGGGGTGAAGGTGCCACAAGTTTGTTGTAACACATAGTCGCGGCAGTGTGGCAGAAGATTGGTCCGAAAAGCCACCCCTGGGACGCAGCTGCCGGAGGCGGAAGCAGCGGCCAAGACGGAGAGCAGGACGGCGGCCAAGAGGAGGAGGCTGCAGCTGGACTTGCACGCCATGGTATTCTAGCCAAGTCTGGTTCGCTGGTG
>NZ_JAEKPD010000059.1 GCF_016412875.1 Palleronia pontilimi
CATTGAAAACATGAAGACCTTATTCCTCCTAGCTCTCCTTGCTCTTGTAGCGAGCACAACCTTCGCGCAATACTCAGAAGTTGGCGGCTGGTACAATGAAGTTGGCGGAGGAGGTGGTTCTCAACAATGTCCGCAGGAGCGGCCGAAGCTAAGCTCTTGCAAGGATTACGTGATGGAGCGATGTTTCACAATGAAGGATTTTCCAGTCACCTGGCCCACAAAATGGTGGAAGGGCGGCTGTGAGCATGAGGTTCGGGAGAAGTGCTGCAAGCAGCTGAGCCAGATAGCACCACAATGTCGCTGTGATTCTATCCGGCGAGTGATCCAAGGCAGGCTCGGTGGCTTCTTGGGCATTTGGCGAGGTGAGGTATTCAAACAACTTCAGAGGGCCCAGAGCCTCCCCTCAAAGTGCAA
>NZ_JAEKPD010000006.1 GCF_016412875.1 Palleronia pontilimi
AGGTTCTCAGACGATTGCTCGCTGGTCTGGGACTGTTCCTGACCCTGGCCTTGGCCCTGGTCCTGACCCTGATCCTGACCTTGGCCCTGGCCTTGATCCTGGCCTTGATCCTGGCCCTGCTCCTGCAGCTCAGCCTGAAGCTGCGCCTGAAGCTCGGCCTGAAGCTGACCTTGGCCCTGACCCTGGTCCTGGTCCTGGTCCTGCGATCCGTGGCCCCAACCGTAATAGTGTCCGTGTCTACCAGATCCTGACATCGGTGTTCTCCTAGAATTGGGCACCGCGCTCCCGTGCGTCATCTACCAACGGGATACGAAGTGCGTTTCGAAATGACGGGGTCATCCCCGCAGAACCAGAAGCCATCAAAACGGCTCAACCTTTCCACTCGGATATTCGGTTAACGAAATCTCAACCTTTTGCCGCGCCGACCTAGCCATAAGGGTGGGTGCTGTGCGTGGTCCCGAGGCGCCGGAACGGGGCGCGGCGCCCCGACCCGCGCGTGGCTGAAGGGGCTCGGAATGGCCCCAACCTCCATGAAAATTGGCGATTCGCGTCGCGGCCGCACACATTCCGCGAATCCTGTCCCCGCCGGAGAGGTGATTCGGGCCCCGCGCCGTGGAAGCCCGGAACCGCGGCGTTCACACCGTCCTTCGACCCCTTGGAAACACCTCATGCGGTAGTGCCCCACCCCTGCGCAACCATGGCGCTAAGGACCTACAGGCAACTGTAATCTATACCGTTTTTCGAAACCCCGTGCGAATGCCCGAGTCAACGGAGCACTAATCGAAAGATCAGTTCACTCCGAACCCTCCGAGCGGGTATAGTATGGGTCTAGTCCAATTGGGGGGCTCAGCTAATTTTTTCGATTGAATTGATACAAATCTAATTGCGAGAGCGTCCTGGCATTATCCAGGGAACTCGCAACTCTTCGGTCCCACCCGATTCATTTCATCAGGGGGGCCGGTACAGGTCCGCCCCGGCGCCTTCGGTCACGATGGCGGCGCGGCAGGTTGCAAGAGGAAGAAGACGTAAAAGAAATTTTTGGGGGAAATACTGCCGTGGAATTCATGATTTTCAAAGGGTCTTCCGTGCACTTCAGCGACACGCTGCTTTCGTCCGTCGAGCACGCTTTCAACGACATGATGCTGTTGCGAAATCCCGAGCCCGAGGACGTGGAAGGTCCCGTGCGCGCGGTGCTGCTCGGTCCCGACTACCTGTCGTGCCTCAGGGCCGAAGTGGAGCGGGTGCAGCGTGATTATCCCGATGCGGCCATCCTGGCCTGCTTCAATCGAGAGCGCGACATGTGCGAGGCATTCCGCGATATGCGCGCGGGCGGCTGGAAGACACCCGTCAGCCTTGTGCCGCTGGACGTGCGACTGGATGTCTGGCTGTCGATCCTGAAGCTGGCGATGATGGGCACCACCTATGTGCCTGTCGCGGCCTCGCTGAAGGCCGATGAAGGTGTCGCACGCAAGCCGCGCTGCCTGTCGAAACTGACCGACCGCGAATCCGAGGTGTTGGCGCTGGCGGCGAAGGGTGCCCAGAACAAGACCATCGCCCACGCGCTGGAAGTGTCCGAGCACACCGTGAAGCTGCACATGCATCACATCATCAAGAAGCTCGGCGTGCGCAATCGGACCCAGGCCGCACAGCAATTGATGATGACACAAGGATGACCGCCCCGGCGCAATACGACGCCGAATTCTCGACCTTCCTGACCGCGCTTGGGCATCTGAACTACTCGTTTTCGAACACCGAGAGCCTGCTGATCCACCTGATCGCCGGGCTTCTCGGGACGTCGAAGGATGCCGCGACGATCGTGTTCCTGACGCTCAACACCACGCGCGCGCGGATCGACCTGGTGGACCGGCTGGCCAAGCAGGACAGTGTGGCGCCCGAGCTGCGCGACAAGCTGCTCGCGGCGACCGGTGACCTGGCGCGGCAGGCGCCGCTGCGCAACCGGCTGAACCACTGCATCTACGCCTTCGACAGCCAAAGCGGCCAGGCGTCGTCGATCCTGATGCGCATCGCCGACCGGCGCAAGGAAGTGAAGATCGGGCAGGAAATGCGCATCGACGCGGACGCGACCGACAAGGTCAGGGCCGCGACCGAATCGCTGCACGCGCTGAACCTGCGCCTGCGCACGCTGATCGTCGAGGCCGGGTTCCCGACCTGATCCGCGCCGGGCGCCCCTGCGGGTGCCCGGCCGACGGGGCCTAGACGGCGCGCTTCAGCGTGTCGGCCAGGTCGGTCTTTTCCCACGAGAACCCGCCATCCGCCTCGGGCGCGCGGCCGAAATGACCGTAAGCCGCTGTGCGCTGGAAGATGGGGCGGTTGAGCTGCAGATGCTCGCGGATGCCGCGCGGCGTCAGGTCCATGCAGGCATAGCAGGCTTTCTCGATCGCCTCTTCGGACACCTCGCCGGTGTCGTAGGTGTCGGCATAGATCGACAAGGGCTTCGCCACGCCGATGGCATAGCTCAGCTGGATCGCGCAGCGTTTCGCCATGCCGCTGGCCACAACGTTCTTGGCCAAGTAGCGCGCGGCATACGCGGCCGAGCGGTCCACCTTGGTGGGATCCTTGCCCGAGAACGCGCCGCCCCCGTGCGGCGCCGCGCCGCCATAGGTGTCGACGATGATCTTGCGGCCGGTCAGCCCCGCATCCCCGTCGGGTCCGCCGATCACGAAGATGCCAGTGGGGTTCACCCACCATTCGGTCGCGTCGGTGATCCAGCCCTCGGGCAGAACTTCGCGGATATAGGGCTCGACGATGGCGCGGATGTCGTCGCTGGTCTGCGTCTCGTGCTTGTGCTGGGTCGACAGCACGATCTGCGTCACCTCGACCGGCTTGCCGTTCTCGTAGCGCAGCGACAGCTGCGATTTCGCGTCCGGTCCCAGCGTGGGCTCGGTGCCGTCCTTGCGCACCTCGGCCAACCGCTTCAGTATCCGGTGCGCGAAATGGATCGGGGCGGGCATCAATTCCGGCGTGTCGTCCACGGCGTAGCCGAACATGATGCCCTGGTCGCCCGCGCCTTCGTCCTTGTTGCCGTCGGCATCAACCCCTTGGGCGATATGCGCGGACTGGGCGTGCAGCAGGTTGGTGATCTTGCAGGTTTCCCAGTGGAACTTGTCCTGCTCGTAGCCGATGTCGCGGATGCACTCGCGCGCGATGCCTTCGATCCGGCCCAGGTATTCGTCGAGCTTGCCCTTGTCCGACAGCCCCACCTCGCCGCCGATCACCACGCGGTTGGTGGTGGCGAAGGTCTCGGCGGCGACGCGCGCCTCGGGTTCTTCGGTCAGGAAGGCGTCCAGAACCGCGTCCGAAATGCGGTCGCAGACCTTGTCGGGATGTCCCTCGGACACGGATTCCGAGGTGAAGATATAGTTCTGGCGTGCCATGAAATGCTCCGATGCAAGCTGTCTCGACGCACGTCAGGAAGCCGTTGCGCGCCGGTTTTTCCGGGCCTACGGGGAAACAGCCCGATATTCAAGCGCCTTGGCGCACGCCCCGTCCCGCGGCCGCGCCAAGGCCCGCCAGTCCCAGCAGCACCAGCGCGGCGACGGGCCAGTCGCCGGTGAAGGCATAGGGCGTCATCGGCCCCGCGGCCGGGATGCCGGTGTCGAAATACCCGGCCTGGCCCAACCCCAGCTGCTCGAGCACCCTGCCCCGCCGGTCGATCACCGCCGAGATGCCGGTATTGGCCACCCGGATCATCGGCAACCCCTGCTCGATGGCGCGCATCCGGGCCTGCGCCAGGTGCTGTTGCGGCCCGGCGAAGGTGCCGAACCAGGCGTCGTTGGTGATCTGCAGCAGCCAGTCGGGACGGCTGCCGGGCACGCTGACATCCTGGGGAAAGATCGCCTCGTAACAGATCAGCGGCAGCACCCGCCCGAGTTCGCCCAGCTCGAGCACGCGCGGCCCAGGACCGGCGCTGTAGCCGTAGCCGTCGCGCGCGGCGAAGCTGCGCAGGCCGATCAGCCGCGTGACCTGCCCGAAGGGCATGTATTCGCCGAAGGGGACCAAGTGATGCTTGTCGTAAAGCGCCCCGATCCGGCCGTCGGGCTGCAGCACGACCAGGCTGTTGAAGGCGCGCAATCCGTCCACCCGCTGCGCGCCGAGGATGACCGGCACGCCCCGCGCCGCCGATGCGATCCGGTCGAGCGCCGGATGCCCCTCTTGCAGCAGGTAGGGGATCGCCGTCTCGGGCCAGATCACCAGGTCCGGCGCGTCGCCCGCGCGGGTGAAGTCCAGTTGCCGGTCGAAAAAGGCCAGCGCGAAGTCGGGATCCCATTTCTGATCCTGCCGCGCGTTGGGCTGGACCAGGCGGACGACCGGATCGTCCCCGATCCGCGCCAGCGCGTCGCCTTCGGGCAGCACCAGGCCCGCCAGCGTCACGCCGCCCCAGACCGCCACCGCGCCCAGCGCCATGACCCAGATCCGCGCGGCCAGGGCCAGCCCGCCCACCAGCAGTGCCGTCAGCAGCGTCAGACCGTGCGGTCCGATCCAGGCCGCAAGCCACGCGCCCGGATTTTCGGTCCAGACATAGCCCAGCAACGCCCAGGGAAAGCCCGTCAGAACGTAGCTGCGGACCAGTTCGACGGCGGCGATGCTCAGCCCGAAGCCGACCGCGAAGCGCCAGCCGCGCCCCATGCGCCGCGCGACCCAGAAGGCCAGCGCCCAGAACAGCGCGAAGCCCGTCGCCATGAAGACCAGCGCGAAGGGCGCCATCCAGCCGTGGCGGGCCACATCGACCAGGAAGGGCTCGACGATCCAGTGCAGGGTGACGGCGAAATAGCCGGTCCCCGCCCAGAAGCCGCGCCAGGCCGCGGCGCGCGCCGACGGCGCCGTGCGGCACAGCCACGCCGCGAACGCGAGGCCCAGAAGGGCGACCGGCACGATCGAGACTGGAGCCTGCCCCAGTCCCGCCAGCCCCCCGCCGAACGCGGCCAGACACAGTGCGAAGCGGCCCCGCGGTTCAGCCCGCGTCGACATCCGGGACCCGCACGCGCAATCGCTTCAAGCGGCGCGGATCGGCGTCCACGATCTCGAATTCGGGGCCTGCCGGGTGCGGAACGACTTCGCCGCGCGTGGGCACGCGCCCCGTCAGCAGCACCACCAGGCCGCCCAGCGTGTCCACTTCTTCCTCTTCCTCGGGATCGACCAGGCGCATCCCGATCTCTTCCTCGAAATCGTCCAGCGGCGTCTTGGCCTGCGCCAGGTACGAGCCGCCCTTTTCCACGGTCCAGTACTGGTCTTCCTCGGTGTCGTGCTCGTCCTCGATCTGGCCCAGGACCTGCTCGATCAGATCCTCGATCGTGACCAGCCCATCCACGCCGCCATATTCGTCGATCACCAGCGCCATGTGCATCCGGTCCTGCTGCATCTTCTGCAGCAGCACGCCGATCGGCATCGACGGCGGCGCGTAGATCAGCGGTCGCAACATGGCGCGCAGGTCGTAGGTCGCCTGGCTGCCGAACCCGTGGCGCAGCGCGAAATCCTTCAGGTGCACCAGGCCGATGGGCGAATCGAGCGTGCCCTCATAGACCGGCAGACGGGTCATTCCGCTGTCCTTGAAGACCTGGACCAGCGCGTCCCATTCGATATCGACGGGGACCGACACGATTTCGATCGACGGGATCGACACGTCCTCGACCCGCATCCGCCGCAGATTCAGCAGGCCGGGCGGCAGTCGCGTGGGGCGTGCCCCGTTATCCGCGTCCTCTTCCTCTTCGCCCTCGGTGGGGGTGAAGGCGTCGAAGATGCGGCCGAAAAAGCCCCTGTCGGGACTGTCCTCGTCGTCGGCTTGGGCGGGGACCTGATCGGGGCCCGATGGGTCGTGGGTCATTTCACCTTTCCAAGTGTGTTGGCTGACGCGCATATGGATCGGAAAGCCCCATCTGCGCAAGGATCTGCGTCTCGCATCGTTCCATCAGGTCGCCATCGGCGTCGCGCTCGTGGTCATAGCCCAGAAGATGCAGCAAACCGTGAACGATCAGGTGCGTCGCGTGATCGGCCAGCGGCACGTCCGCGGCGCGCGCCTCGGCCGCGCAGGTGTCATAGGCGATGGCAATGTCGCCCAGCTCGGGATCGGACGGATCGGGGGCACGCGGCGCGGTCCCGGCGATGTCCGCGCCACGCTCTTCGGACGGCCATGACAGCACGTTGGTGGGCGCGGATTTCTGCCTGAAATCCTGGTTCAGGACCGCGATCCGCGCGTCGTCGCAGGCCAGAAGCGCGATTTCCCACTCCAGGCCCAGGCCCAGATGGTCCAGCGTGGCCGCGCAGGCATTCGTCGCCAGCGCGTCGATGTCCAGCGCCGACCAGCGGATATCCTCGATCGTGACGTCGACCAGGGGGGCGGTTTCAGCCATCGGCCTCGTAGGCCTCGATGATGGCGGCCACCAGCGGGTGGCGGACGACATCCTTCGACGTGAAATAGTTGAAGCTGATCTTCGGGATCGTCTTCAGAAGCCGCTCGGCATCCGACAGGCCCGACACCTGACCGCGCGGCAAGTCGATCTGGGTGCGGTCGCCGGTGATGACCATGCGCGAGCCTTCGCCGAGCCGCGTCAGGAACATCTTCATCTGCATGCCGGTGGCGTTCTGCGCCTCGTCCAGCACCACGAAGGCGTTGCTGAGCGTGCGTCCGCGCATGAAGGCGAGCGGCGCGATCTCGATGCGCTTTTCCTCGATCAGCTTGGCGACCATCTTGCCGGGCAGGAAGTCGTTCAGCGCGTCGTAGAGCGGCTGCATGTAGGGGTCGACCTTGTCCTTCATGTCGCCGGGCAGAAAGCCCAGACGCTCGCCCGCCTCGACGGCCGGGCGGCTCAGGATGATGCGGTCCACCATGCCGTTGATGAACATATTCACGCCCACCGCCACGGCCAGGTACGTCTTGCCGGTGCCCGCCGGGCCGATGCCGAAGGCCAGTTCATGGGCGAAAAGCGAGCGGACATAGGCCTTCTGCGCCTCGGTGCGCGGCTCGACCAGTTTCTTGCGGGTCTTGATCTCGACATCGCCCGCCGTGAACATCTCGATCTGGTCGGTGGCGCGCGGCGGCTCGTCGGCGTCGGAAAATCCCATCCGGATCGCGCTGTCGATATCGCCGGGCTCGACGGCCTTGCCGGCCTCAAGCCGGTGGTAAAGGCCCTCGAGCACCTCGGCGGCGCGCGCCAGGGATCCCGCTTCGCCCATCACGACAAGCTGGTTGCCCCGCCGCACGATCTGCACCTCGAGCGCCTGCTCGATGCGCGCCAGGTTGGCGTCGAACTGGCCGCAAAGGTCGATCAACAGGCGGTTGTCGGGGAATTCCAGGTGGGTTTCGGTCGGGCGTTCGGCCAGGCTCAGGTCGTCGGTCGGGGCGGGACTTGTGGGAAGGGCCAAACAAACCTCCGGGAATGGCAATCTCTACCACTCATATGGTGGGGGCATTGCATCCCAAGCGCAAGGGCTGGACGCAGGCCGGACCATGAAGATTTGATGAAAACGACCGCGCGGCATCCCTGCCGCGCGGTCTTCGCCTGCCAATCGGGCAGTGATCAGATGGGATCGGGCACGCGCGAGCCCACGCGGTCCGGGCCGTTCAGCGTAAAGGGCGGCAGCAGGCCGCAGATGGGCTTGCCGTCACGATCCAGGCGGTTGGTCTGGTAGCCTTCGATGCCGTCGTCGATGGCCCAGTGCTCGCAGCCATCCCCGTCGACCCAGATGCCGGGCGTCTTGGTCAGGTTCCGCAGGTTCTTGCTGTCGAAGCCGCGGTCGATGGTCTGGTCGCCCTTGTTGCCGCAGGCCGCGACGGCCAGCGCGGCACCGATCAGAAGGAGTGGCAGCTTTTTCATGTGTGTCACCGGATGCAAAGGATTTCGACGCGGCGGTTCTTCTGCATGCCGGCGGCGGTCTGGTTGGACGCGGCGGGGCGACGTTCGCCATATCCGCGGATATCGTTGATGCGGGCGCCGACGCTGGCCGCGACCTTTGCCACCGCGTTGGCGCGGTTGTAGCTCAGGCGCAGGTTGTAGCTGTCGGACGCGCGGCTGTCGGTGTGGCCGATGATCGTGTAGGCGCGGCTGCCCGATTGCTGGAAGAAGTTGGCGACCATCTGGCGGCCCTGGCGGCCCAGCCGCGCGCTATCGGTGGCGAAAAGCACGTCCGAGTTCATCACGCCGCAGGTTTCCACCTTGTGGCAGACCGGCGTGCCCTTGCGGGTCAGCCGGTTAGACGCGTAGCCTTCCCAGCCGTCGTCGCGCACCCAGTGCTCGCAGCCGTCGGGGTCGATCCAGATCGTGCCCACCGCACGTTGCTGGGCGCGGGCCTCGAGCGGCGCGCTCAGCGTGGCCGTGGCGGCAACGGCCGCCATCAGCGCCGCGCGGCCCATGTTTGACAAAGTGAGCTTCACAGCACGACTCCTTCCGATATCATCGCCGAAACCGGGCAGCACCGTTCGACATCCCCAAATCTTGGAAAAAACCATACCCGTTTTCAAAGACTTGTGAAGGCAGAATACCGCCGATGGTGTTTCCGCTACGGAAACAATGCAGATTTTGTGTCGCGCCATCTGGTCAGGCTGCGCATGGGTTCGGCGGGCCCGCGGACGCCCCGCCCGCCGCAAATCGCGCTGGCGTCAGACCAGCGTTCCGGCCAGCGAGTTGGGCGCGCTGGCGGTGATCCGAACCGCGCGCAGATCGCCCACGGCGACCTGCGGCGCATCCACGAAGACCGAATGCAGGTGATCCGACTTGCCGACCATCTGCCCCGCCTCGCGGCCCGGCTTCTCGAACAGCACGCTGACCGTGCGGCCCACCATCCGGTCCTGCACCGCGCGCTGCTGGCGCTTCAGAAGCGCCTGGAGCCGTTGCAGCCGATCATCCTTCACGGCCTCGTCCACGTGGGCGCGCTCGGCGGCGGGGGTGCCGGGGCGGGGCGAATACTTGAAGCTGTAGCACTGGCCGTATTCCACGGCCTCGACCAGCGCCAGGGTCTGCTGGAAATCCGCCTCCGTCTCGCCGGGGAAGCCGACGATGAAATCGCCCGACAGCAGGATATCGGGGCGCGCCGCGCGGATGCGTTCGATCAGGCGGACATAGCTTTCGGCGGAGTGCTTGCGGTTCATGGCCTTCAGCACCCGGTCGCTGCCGGACTGCACCGGCAGGTGCAGGTAGGGCATCAGCTTCTCGACCTCGCCATGGGCCGCGATCAGCGCGTCGTCCATGTCGTTGGGATGCGACGTGGTGAACCGGATCCGCGCGAGCCCGTCGATGGCAGCCAACTCGCGGATCAGGCCCGCCAGCCCGCCCGGGTGCCCGTGATAGGCGTTGACGTTCTGGCCCAGCAACGTGATTTCGCGCACACCGCGCTCGACCAGGTCGCGGGCCTCGGACAGGACGCGCGCGGCCGGGCGGGACATCTCGGCGCCGCGGGTGTAGGGCACGACGCAAAAGGCGCAGAACTTGTCGCAGCCTTCCTGCACCGTCAGAAACGCCGACGGCGCGCGGCGCGCCTTGGGCCGGGCGGGCAGATCGCCGAACTTGTCCTCTTCGGGAAAATCGGTGTCGAGCGCCTTCCGGCCCGCGCGCGCCTTCGCTTCCAGCGCGGGCAGCCGGTGATAGCTTTGCGGCCCCACCACCAGGTCCACCAGCGGCTGGCGACGCATGATCTCTTCGCCCTCGGCCTGCGCCACGCAGCCCGCCACGCCGATCTTCAGGTCGGGATTGGCGTCCTTCAGGGCCCGGAAGCGTCCCAGCTCGGAATAGACCTTTTCGGCCGCCTTCTCGCGGATGTGGCAGGTGTTGAGGACGATCATGTCGGCATCGTCCGCGCTGTCGGTCTGGACATAGCCCCGGGGGGCCAGCGCTTCGGCCATGCGCTCGCTGTCATAGACGTTCATCTGGCAGCCATAGGTCTTGATGAACAGCTTGCGGGGGGCGGACATGGGCGTCGCTTTCGTGGCGGGGTCTGGATGCGCGACGGTCCATACCGCAGGCGACGCGGGCCCGCAACGCTTGCATCGGAAGGCGGGGGGCGGCAAAACGCGAAGCAG
This sequence comes from Palleronia pontilimi, assembly GCF_016412875.1. GTDB lineage: Bacteria > Pseudomonadota > Alphaproteobacteria > Rhodobacterales > Rhodobacteraceae > Palleronia > Palleronia pontilimi. The sequence goes on from NZ_JAEKPD010000006.1 coordinate 10,031, forward strand.
CATGTCCCGCTTCCACAATATCGACGCCTTTCGCGCGGCCCAGATCGATCTGGGCCCCGGCCCCGTGGCCATCCTGCTGGCCGAGGACGCGACCGAACTCGACAGCACGCTCGACCGGCTTCGGACCGTGCGCTTCGCCCGGATCGTGATGTTCGCGCCCGACGCCCTTGCGCCCGCCGATCCGCCCGACGGGCTGATCCGGGTCAGCTGGACCCCGGGCGGGCGCGCGGCCACCACCGACGCCGTGAACGCGGTGATCGACAAGGCCCCGGGCGTGTGGATGCATTACTGCTACAACGCCGAATACCTGTTCTACCCGTTCTGCGAGACGCGCAGCGTCGGCGAATTGCTGGCCTTCCACGCCGAGGAACGGCGCGACGCGATGCTCACTTACGTGATCGACCTTTACGCCGCCGATACCGACGCCTTCCCCGACGCGGTGTCCCGCGCCCACGCGCACCTGGACCGGTCGGGCTATTACGCGCTGGCGCGGCCCGATCCCGACAATCACGACTACCCGATGGAGCGGCAGCTGAATTTCTACGGCGGCCTGCGCTGGCGGTTCGAAGAGCACGTCCCCGAGGACAGTCGCCGCATCGACCGGATCGGGCTGTTCCGCGCCAAGCCGGGGCTGCGCCTGTGCGCCGATCACACCTTCAGCGATCCCGAATACAACACCTATGCCTGTCCGTGGCACCACAACGTGACGGCGACGATCTGCTCGTTCCGCGCGGCCAAGGCGCTGCGGCGCAACGCGGGATCGCGCCGCGCGGTCAGGAACTTCAAGTGGCACAACTCGGCGCCATTCGAATGGGATTCGCAGCAGCTTCTGGACCTGGGGCTGATGGAGCCCGGCCAGTGGTTCTGAGCGGGCGCCGTCCGGCGCCCCCGCCCTGCGCCGCGCGATCCGGTCAGGCCAGTCCCAGCTGCGCGCTCAGCCGGGCCAGCGTCGCCCGCGCGGCGTCGTCCCACGCGGCGGCGCGGGCGCGGAACAGCGTCGCCTGGCTGGCGTGGACCGGACCGTCGGACAGCATCTTCAGATGGTTGGCGCGCAGCGTGGCCCCCGTCGACGTGATGTCGGCGATGGCTTCGGCGGTGGCGTTCCGGACCGTGCCTTCCGTGGCACCCTGGCTGTCGACAAGCTGGTAGTCTGCCACGCCGTGCTGGCGCAGGTAGTCGCGCATCAGCCGGTGGTACTTGGTGGCGATCCTCAGCCGGTGCCCGTGGCGCGCGCGGAACGCGGCGCAGACGGCGTCCAGATCGTCGAGCGTGTCCACGTCCACCCAGAGCTGCGGCACCGCGATCACCAGGTCGGCATGACCGAACCCCATGGGCGCCAGCGGCTCGACCCGGGTGTCCCAGGCGGCCAGGTTCTCGCGCACCAGGTCCGAGCCGGTGACGCCCAGGTGGATGCGCCCCGCCGCCAGCTCGCGCGGGATCTCGCCCGCCGAAAGCAGCACCATCTCGACCCCGTCGATGCCGTCGATCCGGCCCGCGTATTCGCGGTCCTCGATCTTCTGCATCTCGACGCCGCGTTCGCCGAACCACCGGAACGTGTCTTCCATCAGCCGCCCCTTGGACGGCACCCCGATCTTCAGCATGGCGCGTCCCCCGCCAGCATCACCGCGGGCCGGATCACGCCGCCGACCGCGCGCATGTCGGCCCCGCCACCCAGGGCGCGCGTCAGCGCGTCGTAGCGCCCCCCGGTGGCCAGCGGCGGCAAGTCATCGCGCCCGGCCAGCCGGAAAGTGAAGACGAAGCCGTCGTAATATTCCATCGTGCCGCGTCCCAGCGCACCGTCGAAGGGCAGCGCCGAGACGTCGATGCCGTGCTTGACCAGCGCGTCCAGGCGCCGCGCCACGCCGTCCACCGCATCCGCGATCCCCGGCATCTCGGACGCGATGTCGTAAAGCTGCACCAGGGCCGCCGGGCTGGGCATGTCCAGCGCAAGCAGCGCGCCGATCGCATCGACCTGCGCCTTCGACAGCGGCGGCTCGGCCGCGTCGGCGCGCAGGGCGGCGATGCGGGCCTCGACCTCGGCGCGCGAGCGCAGCCCGATCTCGGCGCCCGCCTCGGCCATCGGGTCGCTTTCGGCCAGCAGGGCGGCGCGGGCGGGCGATACCGGCGTGCGGCCCGAAAAGCGGTCGAGCAGCGCCGCGAAGCGCGCGGGCCGCCAGATATGCCGCATCAGCGCCGCGCGGCGGCGTTCGGACGTCTCGAACCCCCTCACCAGCGCCGTCAGCACGCCCAGATCGCCCGTCGCCACCCGGGGCGACAGCGGCGCCAGCACCGCCTGGATCAGCGCGAAGACCTCGGCATCGGCATCCGCGGGCACGCCGCCGAACAGCTCGAACCCGGCCTGCAGGTATTCCGCCGAGCGGTCGGCGCGGGTCTGGCGGCGGAAGATCTCGCCCGCATAGGCGTAGCGCGCGGGATCGGCACGGGTGGCCATGTGGCGCTGCACGATCGGCACGGTGAAATCGGGACGCAGCATCGCCTCGCCCCCGTCGGGCCCCTGGGTGACGAAGGCGCGGGCGCGGATGTCCTCGCCGTAGAGGTCCAGCAGCGTGTCGGCGGGCAGCAGGATGTCGGGCTCGACCCGCTCGGCGCCCGCGGCCAGGAACGCGGTCAGCAGGTCTTCGGCGCAGGCGCGCTCGGCCCGCTTGTCGGGCGCGTCGCTCATCCCAACCGCTTCGCGATCTCGGCCACCATGTCCGCGCGGGGGACTTCGAACTGGGCGGGCTGGTCGCGCCATTCCTCGTGGCTAAGTTCCGAGGCGAGCCGCGCACCCAGCTTCAGATCCTTGACCTGCACCACGTCGCGGGCGGCCTCGTCGTCGCCCTGGATGATGGCGAAGGGCGCGCCGCGTTTGTCGCAATACTTCAACTGGTTGCCGAAATTCTTGGGATTTCCCAGGTAGAGCTCGGCGCGAATGTTCGATTTGCGCAAGTCGGTGACCATCTTCTGGTAGTCCGCGATGCGCGACTTATCCATCACGGTGACGACCACGGGACCGTCTTCGACCCCGTCGAAGCGGCCCTTCGCCTCGAGCGCGGCCAGCAGACGGTCGACCCCGATGGAGATCCCCGTCGCGGGCACTTCCTGCCCGGTGAAGCGCTTCACCAGGTCGTCGTAACGCCCGCCGCCCGCCACGCTGCCGAACTGGCGCGGGCGCCCCTTTTCGTCGGTGATCTCGAAGGTCAGCTCGGCCTCGTAAACCGGGCCGGTATAGTAGCCGAGGCCGCGCACCACCGAGGGGTCGATGACGATGCGGTCGGGTCCGTAGCCTTGAGCGGCGAGCAGGTCGGCGATCTGGCGCAACTCGTCCACTCCCGCGCGGCCCGTTTCGGACCCGGAAACAATGTCTGCGAGATAGGCAAGCGAAGTCTCGTTCGGGCTGATATCATCGCGATCCGTTAGTGCAGATTTTTCCTGCTCAACAGTCTCGTTGATAAGCCTGTTTGCACCTACGAAGCTCATCAACCTTTCGATCTGCGCGTCCGACAGCCCCGCGCCCTTCGTGAAATCCCCGCTCTCGTCCTTGCGCCCCTCGCCGAGCAGCGCGCGGACGCCGTCCTCGCCCAGACGGTCCAGCTTGTCGATGGCGCGCAGGACGATGCCGCGGGTGCGTTCGTCGTCGGGCGCGATGCCCGCGACCTCCATCACGCCGTCCAGGATCTTACGGTTATTCACGCGGATGATGTAGTCGCCGCCGAGGCCCAATTCCTCGAACACGTCCGACAGCATGGCGCAGATCTCGGCGTCGGCGGCCATGGACGCCGATCCCACCGTATCCGCATCGCATTGATAGAACTGGCGAAATCGTCCCGGCCCGGGCTTTTCGTTCCGCCAGACCGGGCCCACCTGATAGCGCCGGTAGGGCGACGGCAGATCGTTGCGATACTGCGCCGCGACGCGCGCCAGCGGCGCGGTCAAATCATAGCGCAGCGCCAGCCAGTCGCCGTCTTCTTCCCATGCGAAAACCCCGTCATTGGGGCGGTCCACGTCGGGCAGGAACTTGCCCAGCGCCTCGACCGTCTCGACGGCCGAGGTTTCCAGCGCGTCGAAGCCATACAGGTGATAGATCCGGGCGATCTTGGCCAGCATGTCTGCCCGCCGCGTGACCTCGACCCCGCGATAGTCGCGGAAGCCCTTGGGCGTCACGGCCTTGGGGCGGGGCTGTTTTTTCTGCTTGGCCATGGGGTTCCGGGGGTGTGCTTCAGACGCGGCCCGTCTAGCCCAGCCCCGCCCCCCGCGCAAGCGATGGCCCCGCGGCGCGCCATGTGCTAGGCGCGAGGGCATGGAGACGACACGGATCGAAGAACGCCTGGCCCACTTGTTGCGCGCCAATGACGAGCTGTCGGATATCGTGCGCGACCAGGCCGAGCGCATCGCGCTGCTCGAGCGGCGCGTGCAGATGCTGATGGAGCGCGAGGCAGGCCGCGAATACGGCGAAGGCGGCGTGGTGCCGCTGGGCGACGAGCGCCCGCCGCACTGGTGACGCGCCCGATCGGGGTCGGCGCTGTCCGGGCGGGCCGTCCCGCCTGGCCGCCGACCACCCCGCAGCGGGCGCGTCAGATGTCTTCGACCGTGACCACGCCCGCCAGCGATTTCAGCGCGCCCTTGATCTGCGGGTTGACCGGGAAGGCGTCGCCCAGGCTGACCTCGACCTCGCCCGGCAGGTCCGGATCCATCAGGCACAGGCTGACCGGTCCGCGTCCGCGGATCTTGGCCTCGGACGCCGCGCGCTCCAGGATCGACGCCACCAGCCCCACCGCTTCCTCGGCCTCGACGAAGACGCGCAGACCGCCGCCGCCCGCCTCTTCCACCGCCGTGTCGATGGGCACGACCGAGCGGCAGAGCAGCTTCAACTGCTCGGCCTCGACCGTCGCTTCCACCTGCATCAGCACGTTGGACCCCGCCTCCAGCAGGTCGCGCGACGATTCCAGCGTGTCCGAGAATACCATCGCCTCGAACAGCCCGGTGGGATCGCTGGCCTGCACGAAGGCAAAGCGGTTGCCCTTGGCCGATTTGCGCTCTTGCCGCCCCGACACCGTCGCCGCGATCTTGGCGACCTTGGGCCCGCCCTGGGCCTCGCGCGCCAGCGCCTCGAGCGTCATCACGCCCTTGCGCTTCAATGCGGGCATGTAGTCGTCCAGCGGGTGGCCCGACAGGTAGAAGCCGATGGCCTTGTGCTCTTCGGCCAGCCGCTCGGCGGGCAGCCAGTCGTCGCAGGGCGCCAGACGCGGCTCGGGCAGATCGTCGCCGGCCTCGCCGAACAGCGACACCTGGTTGCTGGCCTTCTGGTCATGGATCGCCGCCGAATAGGCCACCAGCGCGTCCAGGCTGTCGAACACCCGCCGCCGGTTCGGGTCGAGCTGGTCGAAGGCCCCGGCGCGGGCCAGCATTTCCATGGGCCGCTTGCCCACGCGCTTCAGGTCCACCCGCCGCGCCAGATCAAAGAGCGTCGCGAAGGGCTTGCCGTCTTCATTGTTCTGCGCACCTCCGGTGCGACCCGCCACGATCAGCTGCATCGCCTCGAGCCCCACGTTCTTCAGCGCGCCCAGCCCATAGACCACGCGGCCCTCGCTGACCGAAAACGCCGCCGCGGACCGATTCACGCAAGGCGGCACGATCTCGATCTCGAGCCCCCGGCGCACTTCCTCGGCATAGACGGCCAGCTTGTCGGTCAGGTGGATGTCGCAGTTCATCACGCCGGCCATGAACTCAACCGGGTGGTTCGCCTTCAGCCACGCGGTCTGGTAGCTGACCACCGCGTAGGCCGCCGCGTGGGACTTGTTGAAGCCGTAATTGGCGAACTTGTCCAAGAGCGCCCAGGTCTCGTTCGCGGTCTTCTTGTCGACGCCGTTCTTCGCGGCACCGGCCAGAAATTTCGGCTTCTCGGCGTCCATGGCGGCCTGGATCTTCTTGCCCATGGCGCGGCGCAGCAGGTCGGCGCCGCCAAGCGAATATCCCGCCATTTCCTGCGCGATCTGCATCACCTGTTCCTGGTAGACGATGATGCCTTGCGTCTCGTCCAGGATGTGATCGACCGACGGGTGCAGCGTGTCGCGTTCGGAAAGGCCGTTCTTCACCTCGCAATATTTCGGGATGTTTTCCATGGGGCCGGGACGGTAGAGCGCCACCAGCGCCACGATATCCTCGATGCAGGTGGGCTTCATGCGCCGCAGCGCGTCCATCATGCCGGTGCTTTCCACTTGGAACACCGCGACCGTCTTCGCGCGGGCGTAAAGCGCGTAGCTTTTGGGGTCGTCCAGCGGGATCAGGTTGATCTGGTTCTCGGTCCCTTGCGCGGGCTGGTACAGCTCGGACCCGTCCGGCGCCATATGGATCGGCCGCGTCTGGTTGATCAGGTCCACGGCGTTCTGGATCACCGTCAGCGTCTTCAGGCCCAGGAAGTCGAACTTCACCAGCCCCGCCTGCTCGACCCATTTCATGTTGAACTGGGTGGCGGGCATGTCGGATTTCGGGTCGCGATAGAGCGGGACCAGCGCGTCCAGCGGCCGGTCGCCGATGACCACGCCCGCCGCGTGGGTGGACGCGTTGCGCAATAGCCCTTCGACCTGCTGGCCGTAATCCAGCAGCCGCGCGACGACCTCTTCGTTGCGCGCCTCTTCGCGCAGGCGTGGCTCGTCGGCCAGCGCCTTTTCGATGCTGACGGGCTTCACGCCTTCCACCGGGATCATCTTCGACAGCCGATCCACCTGGCCATAGGGCATCTGCAACACCCGGCCCACGTCGCGCACGGCGGCCTTCGACAGAAGCGCGCCGAAGGTGATGATCTGGCCCACCCGGTCGCGGCCGTATTTCTCTTGCACGTAGCGGATCACTTCTTCGCGGCGGTCCATGCAGAAGTCGATGTCGAAGTCCGGCATGCTGACCCGCTCGGGGTTCAGGAACCGCTCGAACAGCAGCGAATAGCGCAGCGGGTCCAGGTCGGTGATCGTCAGCGCATAGGCCACCAGCGACCCCGCCCCAGATCCGCGGCCGGGGCCCACCGGAATGTCGTGATCCTTGGCCCACTTGATGAAATCCGCGACGATCAAGAAATAGCCGGGAAAGCCCATCCCTTCGATGATGCCCAGCTCGAATTCCAGCCGCTTTTCGTAGTCTTCCACGGGTGCGGCATGCGGGATCACCGCCAGCCGGTCCTTCAGCCCCGCGACCGCCTGGCGGCGCAGCTCGTCCACCTCGTCATCGGCGAATTTCGGCAGGATCGGATCGCGGCGATAGGCGGCGAAGGCGCAGCGCCGCGCGATTTCCACCGTGTTCTCGATGGCCTCGGGCAGATCCGCGAACAGCGTCGCCATCTCGCGCGGCGATTTCAGGTAATGCTGCGGCGTCAGGCGGCGGCGCGGCTCGTTCTGGTCCACGTAGGCGCCGTCGGCGATGCAGATCAGCGCGTCATGCGCCTCGTACATGTCGGCCTTGGGGAAATAGACGTCGTTGGTCGCGACCAGCGGCAGGTCCATGGCATAGGCCATTTCCACGTGGCCGCGCTCGGTGGCCTGCTCGGCGCCCGTCAGCTTGCCGCCCTCGCCGGGATGGCGCTGCAATTCGACGTAAAGTCGGCCGGGATAGATCCCCGCCAGCTGCGCCAGCATGGCTTCGGCCTTGTCGCGCGCCCCCTGCTGCAAAAGCCGGCCCACCGGCCCGTCCGGCCCGCCCGACAGGCAGATCAGCCCGTCGCCATGGGCCGCCAGATCGTCCACCGTCACATGCGGCAGGTCGCCCCCCTCGCGCAGGTAGAGCGCCGAGTTCAGCTTCATCAGGTTCTCGTATCCCGCCTCGGACTGCGCCAGCAGCACCAGCGGCGCCGGGCGCGGCAGTTGGCGGCCCTGCGCGGCTTCGCCGAACCCCATGACCGACACCTGGCAGCCGACGATGGGCTGCACGCCCGCCTCCAGCGCGCCCACGGAAAACTCCAGCGCCGCGAACATGTTGTCGGTGTCGGTGACGGCGACGGCGGGCATCCCCATCCCGGCCACGAGGCCCGGCAGCTTCTTCAGCCGCATGGCCCCTTCCAGCAGGGAATATTCGGTGTGCAGTCGCAGGTGGATGAATCGCGGATCGGCCATGGCGTCCGTGATACGCCGACGGCCCCGCCCCGGGAAGACCCCATCGCGCCCCGTCCGCCATCGAGGCACCGCGCCCGGCCGAGCCCACGGCTCCGACACCTCCGACCGCACGCGCAACATTTGGGCAGGTTGAGGATCATTTGCCCCTTGCCAATTCCGTGCCGCGCCGCCTAGCCTTTTGCCCAGACAGCCCGCGCCAGTTCTACGCCGCATCGAACACGCGCGATCCCGGCATCGGTAAGGCGGCAGGCAATCCCCATGGACTTCTCGTTCCGTCTGAACGGTGAGACGGTGACAGCGGACACCCCGCCCACCACCACCCTGCTGGACTGGCTGCGCGAAAGCCGCGGCCTGACCGGCACCAAGGAGGGCTGCAACGAAGGCGATTGCGGCGCCTGCACGGTGATCGTGACCGACTCGGACGGCCCCATGACGATGAACGCCTGCATCCTGTTCATGGGCCAGCTTCCCGGCCGGTCCGTGCGCACCATCGAAGGTATCGCCGCCCCCGACGGCACGCTGCACCCGGTCCAGCAGGCGATGATCGACCACCACGGATCGCAATGCGGCTTCTGCACCCCGGGCTTCGTCACCGCCATGGCCTGCAGCCACCTGACCGGCGCCACCGATCACGCAGACCAGCTTGCGGGCAATCTGTGCCGTTGCACCGGATACGCCCCGATCCTGCGCGCCGCGCGGGCGGCCGAAGACGCGCCGGTCCCCGACCACATGCGCGACGCCCCTGCTTCATCTTTCCACAAATACCCTTCGGGGGGGCGCGCAGCGCGGGGGGCAGACGGCCCCCCTCTGCCCCCCGACGAAAGCGCCGTCCGCCCGACCGAACTGGACGAACTGGCCGCGTGGTACGCCGCCCATCCCGATGCCACCCTGATCGCGGGTGCGACCGACGTGGGCCTGTGGGTCACCAAGGATTTCCGCGACCTGGGGCCAATCGCCTTCCTGAACGGCATCGCGGCGCTGAGGCGGATCGAGATCACCGACACGCAGGCGACGATCGGCGCGGGCGTCACCATCGCTGCCCTGCGCGACGCGGTGGCGCCCCTCTGGCCGTCCTTCGCCGAGCTTTTGCGCCGCTACGGCTCGGCGCAGGTCCGCAACGCGGCAACCGTCGGCGGCAACATCGCCAACGGCTCGCCCATCGGGGACAGCCCGCCCGCGCTGATCGCGCTGGGGGCCGAGCTGCACCTGCGCCTGGGCGACGCGCGGCGCAAGATCGCGCTGGGAGATTTCTTTCTCGACTACGGCAAGCAGGACCGCGCGCCGGGCGAATTCATCGAAGCGATCACGATCCCGCGCGGGCCGGGCACGTTGACCTGCCACAAGATCTCGAAGCGGTTCGACCAGGACATCTCGGCGCTTTGCGGCTGCTTCCATATCGAGCGCGCAGGCAGCCGGATCACCCGGGCGCGGCTGGCCTTCGGCGGAATGGCGGGCATCCCCAAGCGCGCCCGCACCGCCGAGGCCGCGCTGGTCGCGGACGGTCTGACGGCCGCGCAGGACGCGCTGGCGCAGGACTTCGCGCCGCTGTCGGACATGCGGGCCTCGGCCGGGTATCGCCTGGACGCGGCCCGCGGTCTGCTCGCGCGAATTTTCGACGAAAATTCGGCACCGGCCCACGTGCTGGGCGTGCGGGCATGAGCGTCGCGAAACCGCTTCCCCACGACAGCGCGCGGGCGCATGTGACCGGGGCTGCGCGCTACGTGGACGATATCCCGACGCCCGCCAGCTGCCTGCACCTGGCCTTCGGAGTGTCGGACCACGCGCATGGGCGCCTGGACAAAATCGCGCTGGACGCCGTGCGCGCCGCACCCGGAATCATCGCCGTGCTGACGGCCGCCGATCTGCCCTTCGACAACGACGTCTCGCCCGCCGCAGGCGACGAGCCGCTCCTGGCCGAGGGCACGGTGCAATATGTCGGCCAGCCGATCTTCCTGGTCGTGGCGCAAAGTCACCTTGCGGCGCGCAAGGCGGCGCGGCTGGGCCAGATCGGGATCGATCCGCTGCCCGCGATCCTCGGCATCGACGACGCGCTGGCCGCGAATGCCCGGTTCGAGGACGGGCCGCGCCGCTACGCCAAGGGCGACGCGGCACGGGCGATCAAGGCGGCACCCCATCGCTTGCACGGCCGGATCGAGATCGGCGGACAGGAGCATTTCTACCTGGAAGGCCAGGCCGCCCTTGCCCTGCCGCAGGAGGACGGCGGCATGGTCGTGCACGCCTCGACCCAGCACCCGACCGAGATCCAGCACAAGGTGGCCCATGCCATCGGGCAGCCCATGGCATCCGTGCGGGTCGAAATGCGGCGCATGGGCGGCGGCTTCGGCGGCAAGGAAAGCCAGGGCAACGCCCTGGCCGTAGCCTGCGCGGTCGCGGCCCGGGCTTTGGGCCGCCCGTGCAAGATGCGCTACGACCGCGACGACGACATGACCATCACCGGCAAGCGCCACGATTTCCGGATCGCCTACGACGTGGGCTTCGACGGGAACGGCAGGATCCGCGGGATCGCCTTCACCCACTACGCGCGCTGCGGCTGGGCACAGGACCTGTCGCTGCCGGTGGCCGATCGGGCGATGCTGCACGCCGACAACGCCTATCACCTGACCGATGTCGAGATCGTGTCGCACCGGCTGCGCACCAACACGCAAAGCGCCACCGCCTTTCGCGGCTTCGGCGGGCCGCAGGGCATGCTCGGGATCGAGCGGGTCATGGACGAGATCGCCCACGCGCTGGGCCGCGACCCGCTGGAGGTGCGGCGCGTGAACTTCTACGCGGCGGCGCGGGATGTCGGGCAAGCAGGGGGGCTGTCTGCCCCCCGCGCTGCGCGCCCCCCCGAGGGATATTTGGAAAAAGGTGAATCAGCGGGCCGGTCTGACGGATCGGCGGCGGCGCGGGATGTCGAGGTGGCGAGCCGGGCCGCGACCGGCGAGATTCCCGCGGCGGTGGCGCCGGTGGCGAAGTCCTCGGGCGTGCAGACCACGCCCTATCACATGCCGGTCACCGATTTCATCCTGCACGAGATGGTGGACCGGTTGCGCGCCGATGCGGATTACGACGCGCGGCGGGCGGCGGTGGCCGGGTGGAATGCCGAAAATGGGATCCTGAAGAAGGGCATCGCGCTGACGCCGGTGAAGTTCGGGATCTCCTTCACGCTGACGCATCTGAACCAGGCGGGCGCGCTGGTGCATGTCTACCAGGACGGCTCGGTCCACATGAACCACGGCGGCACCGAGATGGGCCAGGGGCTGCACCAGAAGGTGCGGCAGGTGGCGGCCGATCGCTTCGGGATCGGGGTGGATGCCGTGCATGTCAGCGCGACCGATACCGCGAAGGTGCCGAACACCTCGGCCACGGCGGCGTCTTCGGGGGCGGATCTGAATGGCATGGCCGTGATGGCCGCCTGCGACACCATTCGGGACCGGATTGCGGAATACCTGTCGGGTTTGCACCAGTCATCCCCCGATTCCGTGCGGTTCGATGCGGGAAAAGTGCAAGCGGGCGACGCGACCTACAGCTTTGCCGAGGCGGTGCAGCTGGCCTATCAGGGCCGTGTCAGCCTGTCGGCCACGGGCTTCTACAAGACACCCGACATTTCCTGGGACCGGATCGCGGGACGCGGGCGGCCGTTCTTCTATTTCGCCTATGGCGCGGCGGTGAGCGAGGTCGTGATCGACACGCGCACGGGCGAGAACAGGCTGCTGCGGGTCGATATCCTGCACGATGCGGGCCGATCGCTGAACCCCGCGCTGGATATTGGCCAGATCGAGGGCGGCTTCGTGCAGGGCGTGGGCTGGCTCACGACGGAAGAACTGGTCTGGGACGATGCCGGGCGGCTGACGACCCATGCCCCGTCGACCTACAAGATCCCGGCCGCATCGGACGTGCCCGAGATGTTCAACGTGGCGCTGTGGGACGGCGAGAACCGCGCCGAGACCGTGTATCGCAGCAAGGCGGTGGGCGAGCCGCCGCTGATGCTGGCGATCAGCACGCTCATGGCGCTGTCGGACGCGGTGTCGGCCTGCGGGCCCCACTATCCTGCCCTGGACGCGCCTGCGACGGCCGAGCGGGTGCTGGCGGCAATCCGGCGGGCGCGCGGATGAGCGACCCGGTGATATACGTGGAAATCGTCGCGGCGCGCGGATCGAGCCCGCGCGAGGTGGGCACGGCCATGCAGGTCGGCGCGACGCACGTTGCCGGGACCATCGGCGGCGGCGCGCTGGAGCACCGCGCGATTGCCGAGGCGCGCGCGCTGCTGGATGCGGGCGGCGACGGGCGCGTGCTGACCCTGCCGCTGGGCCCGGCGCTGGGCCAGTGCTGCGGCGGGTCGGTGTCGCTGCTGTTCACGCGCGACCGGCGCGAGATCGACACCTCGCCCCCCGTGGTGCATCCGGTCACGGAAGACCGCGGGCCGCCCCGGCCGCTATGGCTCTGGGGTGCGGGCCATGTGGGTCGCGCGGTGGTGCGCGCCTGCCCGCCCGCCGCCCACGCGATCACCTGGGTGGACGATGCGGCCGATCGGTTTCCATCCTGCGTGCCGGACCGCGTCGACGTGGTCGTGGCCCGGAACATGGCGCGGCTGGCGGCAAGCGCGCCCCAGGACGCGCAGCACCTGATCTTCACCTACAGCCACGAGATCGACTTGGCGCTCTGCGCCGCTCTGCTGGACCGGGGCGCCGCGGGGATCGGGCTGATCGGGTCGGACACCAAGTGGCGGCGGTTTCGCAACAGGCTCGAGGCGCTGGGGCTGGATCCGCGCGCCATCACCTGTCCCATCGGGGACAAGAGCCTGGGCAAGCATCCCGACGCGATCGCCCGCGGCGTCGTGGCCCGCCTGGCAAGCGAACGGGAGGTCTCGGCATGAGCCTGCTTCTGGATCTGCACGGCCTGACCAAGGCCTATCCCGGCGTGGTCGCCAATGACGATGTGTCCTTCGAAATCGCCCGGGGGCAGGTCCATGCCCTGCTGGGCGAGAATGGCGCGGGAAAATCGACCTTGGTGAAGATGATCTACGGGCTGGTGCGCCCCGATGCGGGACGCATGATCCTGGACGGCGACGCGCATGCTCCGGACAGCCCGCTGGCGGCGCGCGACGCGGGCGTGGCCATGGTGTTCCAGCATTTCAGCCTGTTCGACGCGCTGGACGTGGCCGAGAACATCGCGCTGGGCATGTCCGATCCCTCCCCCATGCGCGACCTGGCCCAGCGGATCCGCACCGTCAGCCGCGACTACGGCCTGCCGCTGGATCCCGGCCGGATCGTGGGCGACCTGAGCGCGGGCGAGCGGCAGCGCGTGGAAATCGTGCGCTGCCTGCTGCAATCGCCGCGCCTGCTTATCATGGACGAGCCGACCAGCGTGCTGACCCCGCAGGAGGTCGAGATCCTGTTCGCCACCCTGCGCAAGCTCGCGGCCGAGGGCACGGCGATCCTATATATCAGCCACAAGCTGGAAGAGATCCGCGCGCTGTGCGACGCGGCGACGATCCTGCGGCTGGGCCGCGTCGTCGGGCGCTGCGACCCGCGCGATGCCTCGGCCAGCGAATTGGCCGAGATGATGGTGGGCAGCGCGCTGGCAGCGCCCGCCCGACCGGCGCATGAGCCGGGCGAAACCGTGCTCGAGGTCACCGACCTGTCGCTGCCGCCCGCCCACGCCTTCGGCACGCCTCTGCGCGGTATCGGCTTCACGCTCTCGAAGGGCGAAGTGCTGGGGATCGGCGGCGTCGCGGGCAACGGGCAGGACGAATTGCTGGCGGCGCTGTCGGGCGAGCGTTTGTCGCCGCCCGGGTCGGTGCGCATGGGAGGGCGCGACCTGTCGCGGCTGGCCCCCGAGGCGCGGCGCAAGCTGGGCCTTTTGGCCGCGCCCGAGGAACGGCTGGGCCACGCGGCCGCCCCCGACATGTCGCTGACCGAAAACGCGCTGCTGTCGGGGCACATCCGCAAGGGCCTGGCCCGGCGCGGCTTCATCGACTGGTCGAAGGCGCGGCATTTCGCGCGCGACGTCATCGCCGCGTTCGATGTGCGCACGCCGAACGAGTCCGTGGCGGCCCGCGCGCTGTCGGGGGGCAACCTGCAGAAATTCGTCATCGGCCGCGAGATCCTGCAGGCCCCCGACATCCTGGTGGTGAACCAGCCCACCTGGGGGGTCGACGCCAGCGCCGCGGCCGCGATCCGCCAGGCGCTGCTGGACCTGGCCCAGGGCGGGGCCGCGGTGATCGTCATCAGCCAGGACCTGGACGAGCTGATGGAGATCTCGGATCGCTTCGCGGCGCTGAACGAGGGGCGGCTGAGCGCGCCCGTCCCGGCCGCATCGCTGGATGTCGAGCGGATCGGCCTGATGCTGGGCGGCGCGCACGACCTGGAGGTCGCCCATGATACGGGGGACGGCGCCGGGATATTTGAAAGAACAAAGATGAAGCAGGCCGCGCGATGATCGGGCTCGAGAAGCGGCCGACGCCGTCGCGGGCCTGGAGCTATGCCACGCCGTTCCTGGCGGTGGCGCTGACGGTGATCGCGGGCGGGCTGATGTTCGCGGCGCTGGGCAAGGATCCGGTGGCCGCGATCCGCACGATCTTCTACGACCCGCTCTTCGATCCGCAATTCGCGGCCTATTCGCGGCCGCAGCTTCTGGTGAAGGCCGGGCCGCTGATCCTGATCGCCACCGGCCTGGCGCTGGGGTTCCGGGCGGGCGTCTGGAATATCGGGGCCGAGGGGCAGTATATCATCGGCGCGCTGACGGGGGCCGCCGTCGGGCTGGCGCTCTACCCGGCCGAGACGCGGGCGATCTTTCCGCTCATGGTGCTGGCGGGAGCGCTGGGCGGCTGGGTCTGGGCGATGATCCCGGCGATCCTGAAGACGCGGTTCAACACCAACGAGATCCTGGTGTCGCTGCTGCTGGTCTATGTGGCCGAGAACCTGCTGGCGTCGATGGCGGTGGGGCGGCTGCGCAATCCCGAGGGCGGGGGATTTCCGGGCTCGCGCAACCTCAGCCAGTGGGACGCCGCGAAGAACCCCGAACTGGTGGCGGGCACCGGGATGCATTGGGGCGTGGTCGCGGCCTTTATCGCGGTGATTTTCGCCTATATCCTGCTCAACCGGCACCTGGCGGGATTTCACATCAAGCTTGCCGGTCAGGCACCCCGCGCGGCGCGCTTCGCGGGGGTGAACCCCGCCCGCCTGGTCGTGTTCTGCCTGGGCATGTCGGGCGCTCTGGCGGGACTGGCGGGCATTTTCGAAGTGACCGGACCCGCGGGCCAGATAAGCATCGATTTCAACGTGGGCTACGGCTTCACCGCCATCATCGTGGCCTTCCTGGGCCGATTGCACCCGGTCGGCATCGCGCTGGCGGGGCTGCTGATGGCGCTGACCTATATCGGCGGCGAACTGGCGTCCTTCATGCTGGGCATACCGGCAGCCGCGATCCAGGCGTTCCAGGGGATGTTGCTGTTCTTCCTGCTGGCCGTCGACGTTCTGACCAACTACCGGATCCGCCTCGGCCACCGCGAGGTGGCCCGGTGATCCGCCGGACACCCCGCGCCCGCAACGCCCGCCTCGGGAGCCCCGCCACCCCGGTGCGCGCGACCCCCTGCTTCATCTTTCCAAAAATACCTGAACGCACCACCGCCACGAAAGCCTTGCCATGGACCTGAGCGCCATCTCTGCCACCCTTCTGGTCGCGTCGCTCATGGTGGCCGCGACCCCCATCCTGCTGGCCGCCCTGGGCGAGCTGATCGTGGAAAAGGCGGGCGTCCTGAACCTGGGCGTCGAGGGCATGATGATCACCGGCGCGATCTGCGGCTTCGCCACCGCGGTCGAGACGGGCAACCCCGTGCTGGGCTTCGCCGCGGCGGCGCTGGGCGGTGCGATGCTGTCACTCGTCTTCGGGGTGCTGACCCAGATTTTCCTGAGCAACCAGGTGGCGACGGGACTGGCGCTGACGCTGTTCGGGCTCGGCCTGTCGTCGCTGCTGGGCCAGGGCTATGTGGGGATCAAGCCGCCGTCGACCGCGCGGCTGGACCTGGGCCCGCTCAGCGATCTGCCCTTCGTGGGGCGTGTCGTCTTCGGCCACGACTGGGTTGTGTATCTCAGCCTGTTCCTGGTGGTCGCCACCTGGTATTTCCTGCGCCGCACCCGCGCGGGCCTGAAGCTGCGGGCCGTGGGCGAAAGCCACCACGCGGCCCACGCGCTGGGGCTGAAGGTGCGCGCGGTGCGGCTTTGCGCCATCGCGTTCGGCGGGGCCATGGCGGGCCTGGGCGGCGCCTATCTGAGCCTGGTGCGCGTGCCCCAATGGACCGAAGGCATGACCGCGGGCGCGGGCTGGATCGCGCTGGCCATCGTGGTCTTTTCCAGTTGGCGGCCGGGCGGCGTTTTGCTGGGTGCCTATTTGTTCGGCGGTGTCACGGTGTTGCAGCTGAACCTGCAGGCGGCGGGCGTGGCACTGCCGGTCGAATACTTGTCCATGTCGCCCTATCTGATAACCATTGCCGTGCTCGTCGTCATGTCGGCGCGCGGCTCGAAGCGGTCGCTCGGGGCGCCCGCGGACCTGGGCAAACAATTTCACGCGACCCACTGACGGGACGCGTCAATCCAAGGGGAAATCTTCACTATGCTTCGCAGAACACTTCTGGGCGCCGCTGCCACGGCGCTTGTCATGACCACCGGCGCCTTCGCCGCCGAGCACGCCGAAAAGACCAAGGTCGGCTTCGTCTATGTGGGCCCCGTCGGCGACGGCGGCTGGACCTACGAGCACGACCAGGGCCGTTTGGCCGTCGAGGCGGAATACGGCGACATGGTCGAGACGGTGTTCCAGGAAAACGTGCCCGAAGGCGCGGATGCCGAGCGGGTGATGACCCAGATGGCGCTGTCGGGCGCGGACCTGATCTTCACCACCTCCTTCGGTTACATGGACCCGACCATCAACGTGGCCGCCAAGTTTCCGGACGTGAAGTTCGAGCATGCCACCGGCTACAAGACCGCAGACAACGTGGCGAACTATTCCGCCCGCTTCTACGAGGGGCGCGCGGTGCAGGGCTATATCGCGGGCAACATGACCGAGACCAACAAGATCGGCTATATCGCGTCGTTCCCGATCCCCGAGGTCATCCGCGGCATCAACGCGGCGTACCTGGCCGCCAGCGCCGTGAACCCGGACGTGGAATTCAACATCGTCTGGGCCTTCACCTGGTTCGATCCGGCCAAGGAAGCCGACGCCGCCAAGGCGCTGATCGAGCAGGGCGCCGACGTGATCCTGCAGCACACCGATTCCACCGCGCCCCAGGCCGCGGCGGCGGAAGCCAGCACCGACGGCAAGCAGATCATCACCTTCGGGCAGGCCTCGGACATGGCCGAATACGCCCCCCTGCCGCGCGTCAGCTCGATCATCGACAACTGGGCGCCCTACTACATCGAGCGCGTGGGCGCCGTGATGGACGGCACCTGGGAAAGCCAGTCGGTCTGGCAAGGCATCGACAAGGGCATGGTCGAGATCGGCGAGATCTCGGACGCGGTGCCCGAGGACGTGAAGGCGGGTGCGCTGGACATCGTCGAGCAGATCCGCGCGGGCGAAATGCATCCCTTCACCGGCCCGATCAACAAGCAGGACGGATCGGTCTGGTTGGCAGAGGGCGAGACCGCGGATGACGGCACGCTGCTGGGCATGGATTTCTACGTCGAGGGTCTGACGGGCGAGATCCCGAACTGACCCGAAAGGTCCCGGATCGCCGGGAAAAACGCTAAAGAAGCGCGCGCGTGGCAGTCACGCGCGCGCTTTTTTTGGCTCGGGTGCAGCCCTGCCGCGGAAACGGTCAGGCGCCCGGAAAACGGGCGCGGGCGGGGTAATGCCTGCCGAAAGCCCGGAAAACCTTGGTCCCGCCCGCGGCGCATGGTAGGCTCAAGCCATATTTTAAGACGTCATATTTCAGAGAATTATTTTGCAGCAGGACGATTTTTCGCCCGCCGACCCCTTGCCGTTTCCCGATCCGGTCGGCCCGCCCCGCCACCGCGAGCTGGCGGCCCTTCTGTCCCTTGCCGTCGGTCTTCTGGTCGGGTGGAGCGCGCTTTTCTACCTCTTTGGCGCGCTGCTTCTGGTCTGGGAAGCGCAGACCGGTCTTGGCAAGGCCGACCTGTCGCTGGGCCTGACCGGCGCGATCCTGGCGTCGGCTGTGGTCGCACCGGTGGCGGGCAAGGTCATCGACGCGGGCGCCGGGCGGCTGCTGCTGCCCTTCGGCGCGCTTCTGGGCGCGGTGGGCCTGCTGGCCCTGTCGCAGGCCACCAGCCATCGCGGCTTCCTGCTGGCGTGGATCGTGATCGGCGCGGCGCAGGGCTGCAGCCTGTATGAGGCCACCTTCACCTTCCTTGCCCGCGTGCTGCGCCAGCGGGCGCGCCGCTCGATCGCGCTGGTGGCGCTGGTGGCGGGGCTGTCCACGTCGCTGGTCTATCCCGTGGCCAGCGAGATCGCGGACGGATTCGGCTGGCGCAAGGCGGTGGTCTTCTTCGCCGGCCTGTCGGCCTACGTCGCCGCACCGCTGATGTATTTCGGGGCCGCCACGCTCGAACCCGCGTCGTGCAGGCTGAACCGCACCGCCCGCGCCGAAGCTGCCGGGGCCGCGCTGCGCCACGCCCGCGGCCAGCCGGTTTTCTGGTGCCTGCTTGTGGCCTTCGCCTGCCTGGCCTTCACCGAAGGGCTGGTCCTGGCCCACGGCGTGCCCGCGCTAGTGGCGTTCGGCCATGACAGCGCGGTCGCCATCCTGGTGCTGGCGCTGCTCGGTCCGTTCCAGGCCGTGGCCCGCATCGCGATCCTGTGCGCGCGGGTCGAAGGCGCATCGCTGGGGCTGATGGTGCTGGCGGTCGCGGCGATGGGCGCGGGCCTGTGCGTGCTTTTGCTGGGTCCCCAGAGCACCGGCACGGCCTTCGCCTTCATGGCGCTGTTCGGGCTGGGCTACGGGCTGACACCGGTGCTGAAACCGGTCGTGGTGTCCGACTGCCTGGGCTACGCGTCGATCGGCGCGATCCTGGGCTGCCTGGCCCTGCCCTATTACGCAGCGCTGGCGCTGGCGCCCTACTTGGGCTCGATCCTGTGGGAACAGGGCGGCTACGCGCTGGCGCTGAAGACGGGCGTCGCGGGCACGCTCTTGTGCATGGCGGGGCTCATCTGGGTCGGACTGGCGCGCGCGCCCAGCCGGGTGAGCGTGGCGGGCTAGCCCTGCGGCGTGGGCTCGGGTCCCAGATCCGACAGGAGCGCGCAGGTCAGCGTCGCCGACAGCGCGCGGGTCAGCTCGACCTCGTCGGTCACGCGCAGGAATTGCCCGCCGGTGTAATGCGCGAGGCAACCGGGCGGCGTGCGCCACAGGTGTGCGTCGGCGGTCAGCACGTCGCCGGGGCGGCGCAGATAGACCACGTGGATCACCGTGTTCAGGCCTTCGTTCGACAGGATTCGCGCCGCGGTGCAGACCGCGCCGCCGCAGGTATCCAGCCCGTCGGTGACGACCGCGATGGTCGCGGGCCGCCGCGCGTGGTCCAGCGCGCGCGCCGCCGCCACGACCGCCTTGGCCAGCGGCGTTTCGCCCTGCGGCAAGATCCGGTCGAGCTGGTCGAGGATCGCGGCAGCCGTATCGGGTCCGGGCACCACGCGCACGTCGCCGTCGCTGCACAAGCCCTGCCCCGCGCCGTAGGTCAGCAGGCCCATGGGCCGCGTGGCGGGCACCAGCGGCAGGACGCGGGCCAGGGCCGTTCGGGCCATGTCGATCTTGGCGGGCGCGCCCAGCCGGTAGCCGGGCCGCGCCATCGACGCCGAGCCGTCCATCACGATCATGGCGTTGTCCATGCAGCCGCCCGCGGCCATGCCCGGCAGCGCGAGCCAGGTCAGAAGCGCCGCCAGCTTCATTCCAGCGCGCCGTAGACGGGGCAGCCCAGCGTGACCGACATGGCCGAGACCAGGTCGTCGATGCTTTCGGCGGCGATGTATTTGCCGCCCGTCGCCTCGGCCAAGCAGGCGGCGGCGGTGTCGGTGCCCATATCCAGGCCCGCGTTCCAGTCGAAATGCTCGGGCCGCACCCGGAAGCCGATCACGTGGACGGTCAGGTCGGCGCCGTCATGGGCCAGGTGCGCGGCCAGCTGGCAGGTCGCGCCCGAACACGTCTCTTTGCCGTCGGTGACCAGCACGATGGTGGCGGGGCGGTTGCGGTAGTCCAGCGTCTCGGCGGCTTGGGCCACCGCCGCGGTCAGCGGCGTGGGACCGGCCGGCTCCAGCGCGTCCACCGTCGCCAGCAGGGGCCCCGCCGCGTCGGCCATGGGCGCGAAATGGCGGGTGATGTTGGCGCAGCGATTGGCGTTTTCGCCCGGCCCGTAAATGCTCAGCCCCAGCCGCCGCAGCTTGGCGATGGGCGGCACCGCGCGGTGCAGCGCGCGGCGGGCGTCGAAGATGCGGGGCTCGGCCAAGTCGTTGAACCCCATTTCGGACATGGATCCCGAGCCGTCGAACACGATCATCGCGTCCTCGGTGCAATCGTCCGAGGCCGCCAGCGGTAGGGCCGGAATGGACAGGACAGCGGCGATCAGGAAGGCTTTCATGGCGCCGAGCATGGCAGGCGCGCGGGGGGCTGTCCATTCCGCGAAATCCCGCGCATGGATCGGCAATATTCTTCCCCGTCCGCGCGCCCTCTGGCACAGTCGCGCCCATGACCAGGATCACCACGCCAGACGGCACCCCGCTTTCGCCCCTTTGTTTCGGATGCATGCAATTCGGCGGCAAGGCCGACCAGGCGGCCAGCCGGGCGATGTATGCGGCCTGCCGCGCGGCGGGGCTGAATTTCTTCGACACGGCTTACGTCTATACCGACGGCGTGTCCGAGGAATGGCTGGGCGCCTTCGTCAAGGACGAGCGCGACAAGGTCGTGATCGCGTCGAAGGCCGATTACAAGCGCGGCAACAGCACCGACAGCATCACCCGCTCGCTCGAGGTCAGCCGCGCGCGCATGGGGATCGACACGATCGACATCTACTATTTGCACCGCTGGGACGACGATACGCCCCTGAAGGAGTCGTTCAAGGCCTTGGCGAAGGCCCAGAAGGAAGGGCATATCCGCCATATCGGTGTCAGCAATTTCGCCGCCTGGCAGGTGATGAAGGCGCAGGCCGTGGCGCAGGCCGAAGGCACGCGGATCGACATGATCCAGCCCATGTACAACCTGGTGAAACGCCAGGCCGAGGTCGAGCTGCTGCCCATGTGCCAAAGCGAAGACATCGCGGCGGTGCCCTATTCGCCGCTGGGCGGCGGGCTGCTGACCGGCAAGTACCGCGCGGGCGGCGAAGGGCGCATCACCAATGACGAGATGTATTCGAAGCGCTACGCGCCGGAATGGATGCACAACACCGCCGCCGATGTCGCCTATATGGCCAACACGATCCGCATGGATCCGGCGACGCTGGCGGTGGCCTGGGCCGCGCGCCATCCCGGCGTGACGGCCCCCATCATAAGCGCGCGCGACGCCGAACAGCTGGCCCCGTCGCTGGCCGCATTGGACTTCAAGATGGACGACGCGCTCTACGCGCGGATCTCGGCGCTGTCGCCCACCCCGCCGCCCGCCACCGACCGTCTGGAAGAGGCATGAACGTCGATATCGTCATCGTCGGCGGAGGCATCGCGGGCGTGTCGGCCGCGGCCGAATTGTCGGCGGACGCCTCGGTTCTGCTGCTCGAAGCGGAAAGCGCGCTGGGCTACCACGCGTCGGGCCGCTCGGCCGCGATGTTCCTGCCCTTCTATGGCAATGCGACGGTCCGCGCTCTGAACGCGGCCAGCGCGCAGCACCACCACGACGCGGGCGTCCTGACGCCGCGCGCCTTCCTGTCGATGGCGCCGCCGGGCAAGGTCGACCTGCTGGAGCGCGAGGCGGCGGAACTGGGACTGGACCGGATCGACATGGACGAGGCCGTCGAGCTGTTCCCGATCCTCGAGCCTGGCTACTTCGCCGCGGCGGCCATGACCCGGCAAGCGTGGGACCTGGACACCGACCTGCTGCTGCAGCTCAACCGCAAGCGGGTGCTGGCCCAGGGGGGCCGGATCGAAACCCGCGCGCGGGTGTCCGACATCGCACGCGAGGACGGTGGGTGGCGCGTGTCGTGGCAGGGTGGCGAAGCCCGCGCCGCCCATGTGGTGAACGCGGCGGGGGCCTGGGCGGACGGAGTGGCCGCCATGGCGGGCGTCGGGCCGCTGGGATTGGCGCCCAAGCGCCGTTCGATGGCGCAGATGGCCGCGCCGGGGGGCCACGACGTGAGTGATTGGCCCTTCGTCGAGGAGGTGGGCGAAGCGTGGTACGCCAAGCCCGACGCGGGCCGCTGGATCGTGTCGCCCGCCGAAGAAGACCCGGTCGAGGCGTCGGACGCCTGGGCCGACGACATGGTCCTGGCCGAGGGGCTGGCGCGCTACCAGGACGCGGTGACGGTCGAGGTCACGCGCCCGCTCAGCACCTGGGCGGGCCTTCGGACCATCGCGCCGGACCGCACGCTGGTAATCGGCGCCGATCCGCGCGCGCGGGGCTTCTGGTGGCTGGCGGGACAGGCGGGCTACGGCTTCCAGACCGCCCCGGCAGCCGCAAGGCTCATCGCCGATCTCATGGGCGGCGCAGCGCCGGATCTTGCCCCCGCAACCGTTGCCGCGCTGGCGCCCGACCGACTTCTCACGGAAAGGACACCGATATGAAAGCACCGCTGATCGCCGCGTTGCTGGCCCTGTCGGCCGCGCCCGCGCTGGCCGAGACACAGCTTGAACGGATGGAGCGGATCACCGAAACGCTACAGGCGCGCATGTTCGCCGACATGGTGCAAGGTAGCGACATCGACGTGGCGCAGGCGGTGGCGTGGGACGACGCGATGCGCGACGCGGCGCAGTGCCTGCTGGACGGCTATAGGGCCGAGGCAGAGCCGGATGCCATCGACGCGTCGTTCGACGCGATGGAAGAGCTCCTAGCACAGACCGATCTGGGTGCAGACGAGTTTGAAACGCGCATGGCCGCCCTGCCGCAGCCCGTCCCGCAGGATCGCGCGATCGCGCTCAGCGGTGAATGCGGGCTGATGGCGCTGCAGATGCAGCGAATGCGCGAGACGGGTTTGATGGACGCCATGATTCATTCGGGACAGTGATCCGGGTCCCGCGCCGAACGCCTGGCCCGGTGACGCAATCCCGTCGGCGCAAGCCCTTGTCTTGCAGCGGTTCCCGTCAGGTCGGGCTGGGCATGTAGGCCTCGTCGCCCGCCGTCTCGTAGGGGCAGCTGGGGAAGGGATCGCGCTTTTCGCGCAGCTGCGGATAGCGGCGCACGAGCCGGTCCCGCATATCGGCGGGCAGATCCCCGATCCGGGCCGCGACGGGGCGGTAGCTGGCCACCGGAAGACCCGACACGCAGATGATCTCGTGCCGGTCGAAGCCGAAATCGTAGAAGGTCGCGTCGTCCATGGTGCGGTCCACCCACACGTCGTCGGCGTGACCCGCCAGGGCGCGCGCCTTCAGCAGCGCCCCGGTCCCGGCGACTTCGGACAGCAGATAGGACGGCACCAGGATCTGCTGATCGGGGGCAAGTGCCACGGTCTGCTGCGGCATCATCGGTCCCACACCGCGCCGCGCGATGCGGATCGCCGCGGAATCGGGATTGTCCGCGATGCGGTCCTTCAGCACCGATTTCCAGATGAAGCGCACCGGTTGCAGGCCGTTGTGGCGGGTGACGATCAGGTCGCCCACATGCACGTTCTCGGCCCGGCGCGGTCCGGTCGGCGTGCGCAAAAGCGCTGTCCCGCACACCCCGGTCAGGGGCGCAACCGCTTCGATCGACAAGGGTTCGCAATGCGACATCACAAGACCTTTCCTCACTCACCATGGTTACCCAAAGGGATGAATCTGACGTAAACGGGATCAAACTATGGCAGGGCCGGTCCAATCCGCGGTTTTCACCCGGATTGTCGCAGAAATCCTAGCCGCGCGACGGTCCGGCCTGTCGGACAAGCGCCCGCGCCGCGATGAAGACACCGCCCAGAAGCAGGATCGGCAGCACCAGGATCTTGAACACGAACACCGCCAGAATCATCACGAAGCTGCCCACCAGCTGGTCGGCATTGGCATAGATGCTGGCCGCGAAGGCCCGGTATTCGGCGATCGAGGTCATGGGCGTGGTCAGCGCCTCGATCCAGCCCGCATCGGTCGCCGTCTCGGCCTCGGCCACGTCGGCCACACCGCGGGTGATCTCGGTGATGATGCGCTGGTTTTCCAGCCAGACCGCGTCGGTCATGCGGTCGGCCACCAGGTCGGCCACCACGAAGACGAGCGGCAGCGCCAGCGCCAGCACGATCCCGTAGATCGCCAGCCCCCGCGTCAGGCCCGCCAGAACCGGTCGGCCGCGCACCAGCGCGCCAAGCCCCGCGACGCCCAGCGCCAGCGCGACCATCCCCAGCCCCACGCCCCCCACGGGCCCCAAGGCCACGGCCAGCACGCCGGTGGTGATCATCACCACGAAGATCCCGCCCGCGATGCGCTCGACCGTGTCGTCGATGGGTTCGAGCACCTTCAGCGGCTGCACCGTGCCGGACACGAACAGCGATCCGCCCACCTCGATCTCCTGCGCGGTGGACAGGAAGGCGTTGAGCGTGCGCAAAGTCACGTAGGTCGCGGCGGAGGTCGTGGCGACGGATTGCGCGTAGCCTTGGGCGCGGTGGACCAGCGGGTTGTCGCGCCAGCCCCAGGCCAGCGCGCTGGCGGCCAGCGCCAAGACCAGAAGCGCAACCCCGATCAGGCCCCTACCCGTCCTTGCGGATCGCTGCGTTGCTTGGGTCATAGGGGCTGTCCTCGGTCACTTCTGCGTCCCAGAGCGCGCGGAACATGCGGACCTTCAGCTTCGTCCCCGGCACCGCGAGCGCGTCCGGCACGTATCCCATGCCAATGGACTTTCCGAAAGCCACCGAATACCCGCCCGAGGTCAATCGGCCGATTTTCTCGCCGTCGTGCAGCAGCGCCTCGCGCCCCCAGGGGTCGGCGTCGTCCGGCCCGTCGATCAGCAGCGTCACGCATTTGCTGCGGATGCCTTTGTCGAGCATGGCCTGCTTGCCGTGGAAATCTTTGTCGAGATCCACGAACCGGTCCAGCCCGGCTTCCAGCGGCGTGGCATCGCGGCCCAGTTCGGTGCCGAAGGCGCGATAGGACTTTTCCTGCCGCAGCCAGTTCTGCGCCCGCGCGCCCACCAGTTGCAGGTCCAGATCCTCGCCCGCCTCCATCAGCCGGTCGAACAGGTGGTTCTGCATCTCCATCGGGTGGTGCAGCTCCCATCCCAGCTCGCCGGTATAGGCGACGCGGATGGCGGTGACCGGCACCATGCCAAGCTCGATCGCTTGCGCAGACAGCCACGGGAACCGCTTGTTCGACAGGGCGGTCACGGGCTCGGGGTCGCGAATCAGCCTTTGCAGGATCGCGCGCGAATTGGGACCGGCCAGCGCGAAAACACCGTATTTCGTGGTGACGTTTTCGCAGGTGATCTGGCCGAATTCCGGCGCCTTGTCCTTGATCGCCTTGAACAGGTAATCCTCGTCATAGGCTTCCCAGCCGCCGGCCGAAATTAGGTAGTAATCGTCTTCGGCCAGGCGCACGATGGTGTATTCGGTGCGCGTGGTGCCCGCCACGGTCAGCGCGTAGGTCAGGTTGATGCGGCCCACGCGGGGCAGCTTGTTGGTGGTGAACCAGTCCAGGAACGCGGTCGCGCCGGGGCCGGACACGCGGTGCTTGGCGAAGGCGGTGGCGTCGATCAGGCCCGCGGTCTCGCGCACCGCTTGGGCCTCGCTGCGCGCGAAGTCCCACCACCGGCCGCGGCGGAAGCTGCGCGCGTCGTGGTCCGAGAAGTCGACGACCGATTTCGCCCGTGCCGCGACCTTGCCGCTTTCCGGGTCGATGGCGAAGTAATTGGGACGCTCCCACCCGTTGACGCAGCCGAACTGCGCGCCGCGCGCCGCCATCCGGTCGTAGCAGGGCGCCGTGCGCAGGGGCCGCGCGGCGGGGCGTTCTTCGTCGGGATGGTGCAGGATATAGACGTGGGCGTAGGCCTCTTCGTCCTTCTGGACGGCGTATTCGGTGGTCACCCAATCGCCGAAACGCTTGGGGTCCAGCGACGCCATGTCGATCTCGGCCTCGCCCTGGACCATCATCTGCGCCAGGTATTCGCCCGCCCCGCCCGCCGCGGTGATGCCGAAGCTGAAGCCCTCGGCCAGCCACATGTTGCGCAGGCCCGGCGCGGGGCCGATCAGCGGGTTGCCGTCCGGTGTGTAACAGATCGGGCCGTTGAAATCGTCCTTCAGTCCCACCTCTTCCGAGGACGGGATGCGGTGGATGAAGGACAGGTACTCCTGCTCGATCCGGTCCAGCTCCAGCGGGAACAGGTCGGCGCGGAAGCTGTCGGGCACGCCGTATTCGAACCGCGCGGGCGCGCCGTGCTCGTAGGGGCCAAGGATCCAGCCGCCGCGCTCCTCGCGCACGTACCACTTGGCGTCGGCGTCGCGCAGAACCGGGTGCTGGCCGTTGGTCTTGCGCCATTCGACCAGGGCGGGGTCGGGCTCGGTCACGATATACTGGTGCTCGACCGGGATGGCGGGGTGCTTGATCCCCAGCAGCCGCGCGGTGCGCTGGGCGTGGTTGCCGGTGGCGGTGACGACGTGCTCGGCGGTGATGACCTGTTGCTCGTCCGAGGCGACCAGGTTGCCGCCCTTTTCCACCATCTTGGTCAGCGTCACGCGCCATTCGCTGCCGGTCCATGCGTAGCCGTCCGCCTGCCAGCGCCGCTCGATCGTGACGCCGCGCTGCCGCGCGCCCTTGGCCATGGCCATGGTCACGTCGGCGGGGTTTATGTAGCCGTCGGTCGGGTGATAGATCGCGCCCACCAGGTCGTCCGTGCGCACCAGCGGGAAGCGGTCCTTGATGTCGCCGGGCGTCATCCACTCGAACGGCACGCCCACCGTTTCGGCCGTGGCGGCGTAGAGCATGTATTCGTCCATCCGCGCCTGGCTTTGGGCCATGCGCAGGTTGCCGACGACGTAGAAGCCCGCGTTCAGGCCGGTTTCTTCTTCCAGCTGCTTGTAGAACTTGATGGAATAGTCGTGGATCCAGGTGGTCGCGTAGCTCATGTTGAAATAGGGCAGCAGGCCCGCGGCGTGCCAGGTCGACCCGCTGGTCAGCTCGTCGCGCTCCAGCAGCACCACGTCGTCCCAGCCGTGCTTGGCCAGGTGATAGGCGATCGAGGTGCCCACCGCGCCGCCGCCGACGACCAGTGCTTTGACGTGCGTTTTCATCGGACGTTCCCTTGCGCGCGAGTCTTTCCCAAGGGTGCTACGCCGGGACCGGCGAAAAGCCCCGCGCGGTTTCGACAGATCAGGGGGGAAAAACGACAGCCACCAAACGGCGGTCGGCAAACCTTACCTTGCGTCAATTTGCCCCGTGTTGTATGGTTAAGCGGGGATCTCTCGCACTTTTCCATATTTTTCTGCGAAGTCTTTTTTGGCGGGCGGATACCTTCAAGACCTATTTTTCAAGGGGGTTATAATGCGCAAGGTATTTTCCGCGACGGCACTGATCGTCTTCTGGGCCACCACGGCGTCGGCCATGTTCGGCACGATCGGCACGACACCAAGGCTTTGGTTTCCCGACGACACGCAGACGACACCGGTGACGCGCGACGCGTGCACGCCGCCGGTTTGCACGACCGGGGGCTGACGCGATAGGCGGAAGCGCCGCTTCGGCGGCGCTTCTATTCGCCTTCGGCACGGCACCGGGCCGCGGGATGTTGTGACAGGCACCCCGGCTGAATCCGTCCCCTCACCCACAGAATTCACGCATCGCGCCGGTCCCGCTCATGGCGTGGCCGGTCCTGAACGGTCCCCATTTCGACACCTGGCAAGTGGCTTGCGAAGCCTTGGCGGCCAGTCGCTTTGCGCGCTCGTGTTAGCCTTCCGTCCTACGACGGATGCCCCGCCGAACGGCTGCGCAGGATCGCCGCCTGTCGGGGCTCCGCCCGTTCGCGGCGTGATCGCTCCACCGGAGCGATCCCCTGCTGCGCAGGAGCGCCGCCTGTCGGGGCTCCGCCCGTTCGCGGCGTGATCGCTCCACCGGAGCGATCCCCTGCTGCGCAGGAGCGCCGCCTGTCGGGGCTCCGCCCGTTCGCGGCTTGATCGCTCCACCGGAGCGATCCCCTGCTGCGCAGGATCGCCGCCTGTCGGGGCTCCGCCCGTTCGCGGCGTGATCGCTCCACCGGAGCGATCCCCTGCTGCGCAGGAGCGCCGCCTGTCGGGGCTCCGCCCGTTCGCGGCGTGATCGCTCCACCGGAGCGATCCCCTGCTGCGCAGGAGCGCCGCCTGTCGGGGCTCCGCCCGTTCGCGGCTTGATCGCTCCACTGGAGCGATCATCGGCTTTGCCGAACCGCCGCTCACCCCTTTCCCTTCCACGGGACCAGGAAGCGTTCGGCGGCGCGCATCAGCATGTCGATGCCGAAACCGATGATGCCGATCAGGATGATCCCCATGATGACGATGTCGGTGGACTGGAACTTCGACGCCACCATGATCATCATGCCCGCCCCCTTTTCCGCCGCCACCAGCTCGGCCGCCACCACGGTGCCCCAGCACACGCCCATGGCGACGCGCGCGGCGGTGAAGATCTCGGGCAGCGAGTTCGGGATGATGACGTGGCGCAGGATCTGGAACTTCGACGCACCCAGCGAATAGGCCGCGTGGACCTTCGAGATCTTTACGCCGGACACGCCCGACCGCGCGCCGATGGCCATGATCCATAGCGCCGCCAGGAACAGCAGGATGATCTTGCCCACCTCGCCGATGCCCGCCCAGATGATGACCAGCGGGATCAGCGCCAGCGGCGGCACGGGGCGCATGAATTCCACGATCGGGTCGAACCAGCCGCGGAACCAGTCCGACAGCCCCATGGCATAGCCCAGCGGGATGCCCACCAGCGCCCCCAGCGTAAAGCCCACGATGACGCGGAACAGCGAATAGCCCAGGTGCTCCCACAAGGTCGAGTTGCGGTAGCCCGAGGTCGCGATCTCGGTCAGCCGCGACCACACCCCTTCGGGCGAGGGCAGCCAGATCGGCTCCATCTGCATCCCGGTCGACGGGCTGATATTCGGCGTGCCGCGCCCCGACAGCGACACGGTGCCGAAATCCACGCGCACGGTATCGCCCGGCGCGACCTCCTGCCCGTTGATGGCGGTGATCACCGCGTCCTCGTCGCGCCCGATCTCGTCGTTCTGGTCCACCCGCAACAGGTCCGAGCGATACTCGGCGATGGCGATGGAATCGTTCTTGGCGAACCCATCGCCGGGATCTACGTCCGGCGCGTCGGCCTCTTCGTCGCGCGGATAGACCAGCACCGTCACTTCCGCGTCGTCGCTGCGCCCGTCCGGCGTGGTCACGGTGTAGGTGAAGGTGCCCGTCCCGGTGAACG
The DNA here is from genome assembly GCF_016412875.1 of Palleronia pontilimi. Classification (GTDB taxonomy): domain Bacteria; phylum Pseudomonadota; class Alphaproteobacteria; order Rhodobacterales; family Rhodobacteraceae; genus Palleronia; species Palleronia pontilimi. Next base: position 39,610 of record NZ_JAEKPD010000006.1, read on the forward strand.
CCCCCGGCGCGTGCAGGAACGACGGGAGCAGCGACGATCCGGTGAAGACCGCCCAGAACACGAAGATCAGCACCACCGACACCACCGACGCGACCGAGTTCGACACCACGGCGGATTCGTCGCCGAAGGTCACCGTTTTCAGCGACGTGTAGTCGTGGACCGGCCGCAGCACCTTCTTGACCCCGGTCCAGATCAGCAGCGTCAGCAGGATGATGGCGATGTAGCCCGCGATATAGGGCAGCGCGAAGAACAGCGTGGTCAGGACGGCCAGCAGCTCGCCCCAGAGATCGGCGATCAGGAACGGGGTCATTGCTCGGCTCCGCCCATGATTTCTTCCTCCATCTCCCAGATCATCGACAGGATCTCTTCCCGGCGTTTGCCGAAATCCTCGTGCTTCTTCACCTCGCGCAGGTCCCGGCCCACGCCCATATCGGCGAAGGGCAGGTTGTATTCGCGGTGGATGCGGCCCGGGCGCGGCGCCATGACGATCAGCCGCTCGCCCAGCAGCAGCGCCTCTTCGACCGAATGGGTGATCAGGATCACGGTCTTGCCGGTCTCTTTCCAGAGTTTCAGCACCAGCCCCTGCATCTTCTCGCGCGTCAGCGCGTCCAGCGCACCCAGCGGCTCGTCCATCAGGATCACCTCGGGCTCGTTGGCCAGGCATCGCGCCAGGGCCACGCGCTGCTGCATCCCGCCCGACAGCTCATAGACCGCCTTTTCCTTGAATTGCGACAGGCCTACCACGTCCAGCAGGTGATCCACGATCTCGCGCTTCTGCTTTTGCGCCATGCCCTTCATGGACGGGCCGAAGCCCACGTTGTCGCGCACGCTCATCCATTCGAACAGGGCGCCCTGCTGGAACACCATCCCGCGCTCGGGGCTGGGGCCGGTGACGCGCTTGTCCCCCAGCTTGATCTTCCCCTCGGTGGGCGCAAGGAACCCCGCAAGGATGTTCAGAAGCGTGGTCTTGCCGCAGCCCGACGGCCCCAACACCGACATGAGCTCGCCCTGTTTCAACGTCAGCGACACGTTCTTCAAGGCCTGCACCGCGCCGCCCCCGGGAAGGTCGAACCGCATCGAGACGTCGTCAATCACCAGGTTCGACATGAAATCTCCTTCGGCGGGTGTCGGGGAAAGACGGAAGACCCGGCGCGCCGCGCCCCTGGCTTCATCTTTCCATAAATACCTGAAAGGTCGGGCCGGACGCCACGCGGCGCCCGGCCCGACCCGATTGGCGCTTACATGCCCTGGGCGCTTTCCAGCGGGCCCACGGCCACAGCATCGGCATAGCTGTCGCGCTTGCTGTCGATGCTGCCCGCATCCAGGAACACCTGCGCCACGCCGTCCATGAACTCGGCCGCACCGCCGCCCAGCCACTTGGGGCCCAGCTGCTCTTCGACCGACGGGAACACGAAGGTGGCCATGGTCTCGGCCGTGGCGTCCATGTCCATGCCGGCGTCCTGGGCGATGACTTCCAGCATCTCGTCCTTGTTCTCGCCCGCGTTCCACATGGCGTTGGCGTCGGCCGTCACCTTCAGGAACTTGGCGACCATATCGGGGTTCTCGGCCACGAAGTCGGCGGGCGCGCTGGTCACGTCGAAGACCAGGATGCCCAGGTCTTCCTTCTCGGCGCCGGTCAGCAGGACGTTGCCGGATTCCTTCATGCGGCGCAGCGCACCGCCCCAGCCGCAGGCCATGTCCAGGCTGCCTTGCGCCAGTGCCGCCGCCCCTTCGGCGGGCGCCATGTCGACCACGTCCATGGAGGCCACGTCGACGCCGAAATGGTCCATCTGCTTCAGAAACCCGTAATGCGCCGCTGTGCCCAGCGGCACGGCCACCTTCTTGCCCGCCAGGTCGCCCGCGGTGGACTTGTCGATCTCCAGCGCGCTGGCGACGACGCAATTGTCGTTCTCGGCGTAGCTCACGGCCACGTCCAGCACCTGGATGTCCTGGCCTGCCGACGCCGCCACCACGAAGGGCGGCACGCCCTGGCTGACCGAGATCTGCACGTCGCCCGACGCCATCGCGGCGCTCATGGCAGTGCCGGTGTCGAAACTGACCCATTCGATGGGAACGCCCATTTCTTCCTCGTACATGCCCATTTCCTTGGCGTATTGAAACGGCATCGGCCATTCCAGGAAGTAGGCGACGGTGATCCCTTCGGAATGTTCGGCGGCCTGCGCCTGCAGTGCGGCCAGCGACGCCAATCCCGCGACAGCGCCCAGCAGTTTGGATTTCAGTTTCATCGGTAACTCCCAGATGTAAGCGCACGACATCCTGCGCGCGCGTGGGTCTTGTTTTGATACGCGCCCGGTCCGGACGCCCTGCGCGGGGAACCCTTGACCCGCGTCGCGCATCAGCAAATCGGGGGGATTGGTGCACGTCAATGAAAAACTTCACGCGGCGTCAGGGCCGCGGTCTGGACCGATGGGCGCATCGCAATTGGCCCTATCCCGCGTGCGATCTGCTATCATACTTGGCACGAAGACTGACCGCAGCGAATCGCTGGCCGACACCGCTGGGACGATGACGCGACCGGAGGTTGCCCCATGACTATCCCCTTCCAGGTGAACGATCCCCGCGCCGTGATCGAGGCCGATCGCCGCCACGTCTGGCACCATCTCAGCCAGCATGCCCCCTACCTGCGGTCCGAGATCGATCCGCGCATCATCGTCGAGGGCAAGGGCCTGAAGCTGTGGGACATCACCGGCAAGGAACATCTCGACGCCGTGTCGGGCGGGGTCTGGACCGTCAATGTCGGCTACGGGCGCGAGCGGATCGCCGACGCCGTGCGGGACCAGCTGGTGAAGATGAACTTCTTCGGCGGCACGCTCGGCTCGATCCCCGGCGCGCGCTTCGCCGAGCGCCTGGTGGAAAAGATGCCCGGACTTTCCCGCGTCTATTACGCCAACAGTGGGTCCGAGGCGAACGAGAAGGCGTTCAAGATCGTGCGCCAGATCGCCCACAAGCGGTATGGCGGCGCCAAGCACAAGATCCTCTATCGCGACCGCGACTACCACGGCACCACCATCGGCTGCCTGTCGGCGGGCGGCCAGCAGGAGCGCAACGCCCAATACGGCCCCTTCGCGCCGGGCTTCGTTCAGGTGCCGCACTGCCTGGAATACCGCAAGCACGAGCAGGGCTTCGGCGACCTTTCCGGCGCCGATTACGGCGTCGCGGTCGCCAACGAGATCGAGAAGGTGATCCTGCGCGAAGGCCCCGACACCGTGGGCGCGCTCTGCCTCGAGCCGATGACGGCGGGCGGCGGCGTGATCCCGCCCCCCGAAGGCTACTGGGACCGGGTGCAGGAGATCTGCCGCCAGTACGACGTGCTGCTGCATATCGACGAAGTGGTCTGCGGGCTGGGCCGCACCGGCACCTGGTTCGGCTACCAGCAATACGGTGTGCAGCCGGATATCGTGACCATGGCCAAGGGTGTCGCGTCGGGCTACGCGGCCATTTCGTGCTGCGTAACCACCGACGCGGTGTTCGAGATGTTCCGCGACGACGAGGGCGACCTGCTGAACTACTTCCGCGATATCAGCACCTTCGGTGGCTGCACGGCGGGCCCCGCCGCGGCGCTGGAAAACATGGCGATCATCGAGGACGAGGATCTTCTGGCCAACGTGGACAAGATGTCCGAGCGGATGATGGGCAACCTGCACGCGCTGGCCGACAAGCACCCGGCCATCGGCGATGTGCGCGGCAAGGGCCTGTTCCTGGGCGCCGAACTGGTCGCCGACCGCCAGACGAAAGAGGTCCTGCCCGAGCCGCTGGTGCAGGCCATCGTCAAGGATTGCATGGCGCAGGGCGTCATAATCGGCGCGACCAACCGCTCGGTGCCGGGCTACAACAACACGCTGTGCTTCAGCCCCGCGCTGATCGCCACGGCGGACGATATCGACCACATCACCGACGCGGTCGACCGCGCCATGACCCGCGTTCTGGGCTAGGACCGGGGCCGGGACGCAGGTTCCCGGGGCAACGCCCGACCTGCGCCCGATGAAAAAAGGGGCTTTGCAAGCCCGGAGGCGCGCGAAATAGCGATCTGGATTGACACCCGCCAACAGGCCATTCACTTCGGTTCAGGACAAATTTTGTGGAATCGGTGATGGACCAGACCGCGCCCATCGCGCAGCTCGAAGACGACCATCCCGAGGTCGATGCGATCTTCGCGTGCATCTGCGACCTGAACGGCGTGATGCGTGGCAAACGGCTTCCCGCCGACCAGATCCACAAGGTGCGCGACGGCGGGTTGCGGATGCCGCTGTCGCTTCTGGGCATGGATATCTGGGGCGAGGATGTGGAAGGCTCGGACCTGGTGTTCGACACCGGCGACGCGGACGGCATCTGCGAGCATACGGGCCGACCCGCAAGCCTGCTGGGTTGGACCGAGCGGCCCACCGCCTTCATCCAGCTCTGGACCCGGACTGAGGACGGCACCCCCTTCGCGGGCGATCCGCGCCGCGCGCTGGCCGACATCGTCGAGCGTCTGAACCAGCGCGGCCTGATGCCCGTGGTGGCGACCGAGCTGGAATTCTACATCGTCGATCCCAGCAAGGCCGCGCCGCAGCCGCCCCGCTCGCCGGTGACGGGCAAGCGGCTGGATACCGACGGCGCGCTCAGCGTTGACGAATTGCAGCATTTCGACGCCCTGCTGAACGAGATCTACGACGGCTGCCGCGCCCAGGATATTCCCGCCGACAGCGCGATCTCGGAAAACGGCGCGGGCCAGTTCGAGATCAACTTCGTCCACCAATCCGACGCGCTGAAGGCCGCGGACGATGCCGTCCTGTTCAAGCGCCTAGTCCGGGGGCTGGCCCGCAAGCACGGCTTCGCGGCGACCTTCATGGCCAAGCCCTATGGCGAGCGCGCGGGATCGGGGATGCACGCCCATGTCTCGCTGGTCGATGCCGACGGGACGAACCTTTTCGACGATGGCGGCCCCGACGGCACGCCGCTGATGCGCCACGCGGTGGCCGGGCTGATCGCGACGATGCAGGAAAACGGCCTGATCTTCGCCCCGCACGAAAATTCGTACCGGCGCCTTCTGCCGGGCGCCCACGCGCCCGCCGCGGTGGCCTGGGGCTACGAGAACCGCACCGTGGCGATCCGCATCCCCGGCGGCGATCACCGTGCGCGCCGGATCGAGCATCGCGTGGCCGGGGCCGACGCCAACCCCTACCTGGTGCTGGCCGCGATCCTGGGGGGCATGCTTCTGGGGATCGAGGCCGGACAGGAGCCGCCGTCCCCGGTCACCGGCGACGCCTACTCGATGCGGCTGGACCGCCTGCCGCCCGACTGGGCCTCGGCCATCGACGCCTTCGCGCGCGGCTCGGACACGTCCGGCATCTTCGCGCCGCGCCTGGTCCGGATGTTCGAGCAGATGAAGCGCCAGGAGCTTGGCCGTTTCACCCGCCACGTCACCGATTTCGAATACCACTCGTACCTGGAGGCCGTGTGATGGACGGCGCATCGCATCCCGCCGCGCAGGCGACCGACTACCCCGACAGCTATTACGCGGCCAGTGCCGCGCCCGCCCCCCCGCGCCCACGGCTCGAAGGGCGTCACAGCGTCGATGTCTGCGTCGTCGGCGGCGGCTATTCGGGCCTGTCGACGGCGATCACCCTGCTCGAACGGGGCCATTCCGTCACCCTGCTGGAAGGCGCGCGGATCGGCTGGGGCGCATCGGGCCGCAATGGCGGGCAGATCGTCAACGGCCTGAACGCGGGTCTCGACGTGTTCGAACGCCGCTTCGGCAAGGATATCGCCGCGCGGGTCGCAAAGCTGGTGATGGAAGGCGGCGATATAATCCGCGACCGGGTCGCCCGCTACGGCATCGACTGCGACCTGAAGGACGGCAACGTTTTCGCCGCGTTCAACGCCCGCCACATGCGCGGGCTCGAGGCCAAGCGCGATCTCTGGGCGTCGCACGGGCTCGACAGCCTGCAGATGCTGGACCGGGCCCAGATGCAGGACCACGCCGCGACCGAGCTTTACTGCGGCGGCATGATCGACACCCGCGGCGGCCACATGCACCCGCTGAACCTGGCCCTGGGCGAGGCCGCGGCGGTCGAGCAGCTGGGTGGTACGATCCACGAATCCTCGCCCGTCATCCATGCCGAACCCGAACGGGCCCGCCCGCTGGTGCGCACCGCCCATGGCGAGATCGAGGCGCGCACGCTCGTGCTGTGCGGCAACGCCTATCTGAAAGGCGTCGTGCCCGGGCTGGAATGGCGGGTGATGCCGGTCTCGACCCAGATGATGGCGACCGCGCCGCTGGGGGCCGAGCATGCGCGCGCGCTCATGCCGTCGGACACCTGCGTCGAGGACGTACGCTACATCCTGGACTATTACCGCATGTCCGCCGATCACCGGCTGCTTTTCGGCGGCGGATCGGTCTATGGCGGCAGCGATCCGCGCGACATCAAGCGCAAGCTGGTGGCGGCGATGCTGAAGGTGTTCCCGTCGCTGTCGGGCACCCCCATCGAGCACGCGTGGTCGGGCAATTTCGCGCTGTCCTTCCTGCGGGTGCCGCAGATGGGCCGCCTGGGTTCGTCCACCTATTTCGCCCATGGCTATTCCGGCCACGGCGTCACCGGTTCGCATCTCTTCGGCCGCATCCTGGGCGAGGCGATCGACGGCGACCTGTCGCGGTTCGACCTGTTCTCGGGCCTGCCCTGGCTGCCGTTCCCCGGCGGGCGGACGTTCCGCGTGCCCTATTCCGTGCTCGGGTCGTGGTGGTATGCCACCCGCGACCGGCTCGGCGTCTGACTTAACCCCCCTGTTATGGAGCATCCCATGACCCGAACGACCCTGACGGCCCTTCTGCTGACCATGCCCCTGGCGGCACAGGCGCAGGACACCCTGAACTTCTACAATTGGTCCGACTACATCGCCGAGGACACGATCCCCACCTTCGAGTCCGAAACCGGGATCGACGTCAATTACGACGTGTTCGATTCGAACGAGGTGGTCGAGGCCAAGATGCTGACCGGCTCGACCGGTTACGATCTGGTGGTGCCGTCGCTGGAATTCATGGCGCGCCAGGCCCAGGCGGGCGTGTTCCAGCCGATCGACAAGTCGAAGATCGAGAACTACGGCAATCTCGACCCCGAGATCCTGCGCATCATCGCCACCAATGACCCCGACAACACCTACGGCATCCCGTGGATGATGTATTCGGTCGGTCCCGGCTACAACACGACCATGGTGACCGAGCGTCTGGGCGCCGATGCCGATCTCGACACCTGGGGGCTGGTCTTCGATCCCGCCAACGCCGAAAAGCTGGCCGATTGCGGCATCGCGCTGCTCGACAGCCCGTCCGAGATCACGGGCGCCGCGCTGAACTACCTGGGGCTCGACCCGAACTCCGAGGACACCGGCGACCTGGAGCAGGCGATAGCGCTTCTGGACGGGATCCGGCCCCACGTGCGCTACTTCCATTCGTCGCAATACATCAACGACCTGGCCAACGGCGACATCTGCCTGGCCGTGGGCTATTCCGGCGACATCCTGCAGGCCAAGGACCGCGCCGCCGAGGCCGAACAGGGCGTCGAGATCACCTACGTCATCCCCCAGGAAGGCGCGCTGCTGGGCTTCGACATGATGGTGATCCCCGCGGACGCCCCGAACCCCGACGCGGCCTATGCCTTCATCGACTACTTCCTGCGCCCCGAGGTGACGGCGGCGGTGTCGGACGCGGTGTTCTACGCCAACGCCAACAAGGAAGCGACGCCGCTGGTGTCGGACGAGGTGCGCAACGATCCCGGCATCTACCCGCCCGAGGCGACGCTGCAGAAGATGTACACCGCGACGCCCAAATCGGCCCGGTTCGACCGGGCGCTGACGCGGGCCTGGACCACGCTCAAGACCGGCCGTTGAGCCACCCGGGCCGCCCGCGCCCGGGCGGCCCCCCTGCGCGGGAAATGCCGATGTCCGACCCCTTCATCCGCATAGACGGCGTGACCCGCACCTACGGCGAGGTCTATGCCGTCGACGATGTCTCGCTCGATATCCGGCAGGGCGAGCTTTTCTGCCTTCTGGGCGGGTCGGGCTGCGGCAAGTCCACGCTGCTGCGCATGCTCGCGGGCTTCGACCGGCCCACGGCGGGGCGCATCGTGATCGACGGGCGCGACATGACGGACGTGCCGCCCCACGCGCGCGACGTGAACATGATGTTCCAGTCCTACGCGCTGTTTCCGCACATGAGCGTCGAGCGCAACATCGCCTACGGCCTGCACCGCGCGGGCATGCCGAAGGCCCAGATCGCCACCCGCGTGACCGAGATGCTGGGCCTCGTGCAGCTCGACAAGCTGGCCCGCCGCAAGCCCGACCAGCTGTCGGGCGGCCAGCGGCAACGCGTGGCGCTGGCCCGCGCGCTGGCCCGGCGGCCGAAACTTCTGCTGCTGGACGAGCCCTTGGGCGCGCTCGACCGCAAGCTGCGCGAGGAAACCCAGCTCGAGCTGAAGAAGATCCAGACCACCCTGGGCATCACCTTCATCGTCGTGACCCACGACCAGGAAGAGGCGATGACGCTGGGCGACCGGCTGGGCGTGATGAACGCGGGCCGTATCGTGCAGATCGGCGCTCCGCACGAGGTCTACGAGTTCCCGCAAAGCCGCTTCGTCGCCGATTTCATCGGCACGGTGAACCTGTTCGAAGGCACCATCGCGGAAGACCGCGACACCGACGCCGTCATCGCCAGCCCCGAGGCGGGCATCGACATCCGCATCCCCCATGCCGTCACCGGGACCAAGGGACAGGATGTGGCCGTGGCGCTCCGCCCCGAAAAGATCGTCATCGCACGCGCCCTGCCCGAGCCCTACGACAACACCCTGGCGGGCGAGGTGCGCGACATCGTCTATAACGGCAACCTGTCGGTCTTCCACGTGCTGCTGGCATCGGGCAAGCGGGTGCGCGTCAGCCGCACGAACCGCCTGCGCGCCGAGACCGAGGATATCAGCGTGGGCGACCGCGTCGAGCTTGGCTTTACCGGCCGCTCGGCCGTGGTGCTGCCGTCATGAAGCGCCTGGTGGCCCTTGTTCCGCTGGCGTGGCTGGGGCTGTTCTTCCTGATCCCCTTCGTCGTCCTGACGAAGATATCCCTGTCGGAACCGGCCATCGCCCAGCCGCCCTACCTGCCCGTGGTGGACTGGGCCGACGGGATCCTGACCGTCGCGCTGAACCTCGGCAACTACATCTTCCTGACCGAGGACCCGCTTTACCTGGTGTCCTACTTCTCGTCGGTGAAGATCGCCGCGATCTCGACCCTGTTCGCGCTGCTGCTGGGCTATCCCATGGCCTATGCCATCGCGCGCGCGCCCGAACGCCGCCGCGGGCTTCTGCTGATGCTGGTGATCCTGCCCTTCTGGACCTCGTTCCTGCTGCGCGTCTACGCGTGGATCGGCTTGCTGAAGGCGAACGGGCCGGTCAACAATTTTCTGCTGTCGATCGGGGTGATCGACCAGCCGCTGGTGATGCTGCAGACCGATTTCGCGGTCTATCTGGGCATCGTCTATACCTACCTGCCGTTCATGATCCTGCCGCTCTACGCCACGCTGTCGAAGCTCGACGTCGATCTGCTGGATGCCGCGGCGGACCTGGGCGCGCGTCCCGCGACCACCTTCCTGACCGTGACCCTGCCGCTGTCGCTGCCGGGGATCGTCGCGGGCTCGATGCTGGTCTTCATCCCGGCGGTGGGCGAATACGTGATCCCGGCACTTCTGGGGGGGCCGGGCACGCTGATGATCGGGTCGGTCCTGTGGAACGAGTTCTTCCTCAACCGCGACTGGCCGGTGGCCGCGGCGGTCGCCATCGTCATGGTGCTGGTGCTGGCCCTGCCCATCGCCATCCTGCGCCGCGTCCAGGCGGCCCAGGAGGATCGCGCATGAGCCGCGCCGCTTTGCGCATCGTCGTCGTCGCGGGCTTCGTGTTCCTTTACGCGCCGATCCTGAGCCTGGTGATCTACAGCTTCAACGAAAGCCGCCTGGTCACCGTCTGGGGCGGCTTTTCGACCAAGTGGTACGGCGAGCTTCTGCGCGACACGCAGATCCTGGAAGCGGCCTGGATCAGCCTGAAGATCGCGTTCCTGGCCGCGTGCCTGTCGACGATCCTGGGAACGCTGGCCGCCACGGCGCTGGCACGGCACGGGCGCTTTCGCGGGCGGACGATGCTGGGCGGGCTCGTGACCGCGCCGCTGGTCATGCCCGAGGTCATCATCGGCCTGTCGCTGCTGCTGCTGTTCGTCGCCATGGAAAGCCTGGTGGGCTGGCCCGCCGGGCGCGGCCTGACCACCATCGTCATCGCCCACGCCACCTTCGGCACGGCCTTCGCGGTCGTGGTGATCCAGGCGCGGATGGTCGCGCTGGACCGTTCGCTGGAAGAAGCGGCGCAGGACCTGGGCGCGCGGCCCCTGCGGGTGTTCTTCGACGTGACGCTGCCGGGCCTGGCGCCCGCGCTGGTGGCGGCCTGGCTTCTGGCCTTCACCCTCAGCCTCGACGACGTGGTGATCGCCAGTTTCGTGGCGGGTCCGGGATCGTCGACCCTGCCGATGGTGATCTTCTCTAAGGTGCGGCTGGGCGTGTCGCCCGAGGTCAACGCGCTGGCGACGCTGGTCATCGTCGCGGTGACGGTCGTGGTGCTGGCGGCCGCGTGGATCTCGGCCCGCCGCCCGGCCACCGACGCGGGTCCCCACTGACGCGGGCGGCAGGCGGAGGGAGCGCCGTTGTCGGACCGGATGTGCCCCGGGGGAATCCGCGGCGCAAATGCCAGGCGTCGCTTGGGGGCGCTGCCCCCGTCCTGCGGACTCCCCCGGGATATTTGAAAGAACAAAGATGGGGCGCGGGCGTGTCGGGGGCCTTGGGCCAGTTGCGGTGATGCGGTAAGTCCAGTTCATGGGCATCGCCATCGACACCTTCTTCCTGAATCCCCACCACGAGGGCACGCTGCAAACGCGCATCCAGCGCATGGTGGCGCAGGGCATTCTTTCGGGCCGCTTTCGGCCGGGCGAAAAGCTGCCCTCGTCGCGCGCGCTGGCCGCCCATCTGGGCGTCAGCCGGATGACAGTGACGCTGGCCTATACCGAGCTGGTCGCCGATGCCTACCTGACCGCGCGTGGACGCTCGGGGTATTACGTGGGGGACGACGTGCCGCAGCCCTCCGGCCACGTGCAGGTCGCGCGCGCCGACAGCGTTGACTGGGACGCCGCGCTGCGACCGCCGCCGCCGCAGGTGCCACGGGTCGAACGTCCGCGCGACTGGCGCAGCTATCGCTACCCGTTCATCTACGGGCAGACCGACCCGACGCTGTTCGACCATTCCAACTGGCGGCTCTGCGCGGTGCAGGCGCTGGGGGCGCGGGATTTCGAAGCGATGACGGCCGATCTTTACGACCGCGACGACCCCAAGCTGGTGGATTTCATCGCCCGCCAATCCCTGCCCCGCCGCGGTATCCTGGCCGCCCCCGACGAGATCCTGGTGACCATGGGCGCGCAGAACGCGCTGTGGCTGGCGGCGCAGGTTCTTCTGGGCCCGGGAGGGCGCGCGGTGATCGAGGATCCGAGCTACCCGCCCCTGCGCGACATCCTGCGGCTGGGCGGCGCCAGCATCCTGCCCGTGGGCGTGGATGCCAGCGGCCTGAGGGTCGACGGCTTGCCGAAGGCCGGCGTGGTCTTCACCACCCCCAGCCACCATTGCCCGACCTCGGCCACGATGCCGCTGGAGCGGCGCCGCGCGCTTCTGGCGCTGGCCGCCGAGCGCGACATGCTGGTGGTCGAGGACGATTACGAGTTCGAGATGTCGTTCCTGGGCCCGCCCGCCCCGGCGCTGAAATCGCTCGACCGCGACGGGCGGGTGATCCACGTGGGCAGCTTTTCCAAGTCGCTGTTTCCGGGCCTCAGGCTGGGATACCTGGTCGGCAGCAAACCGTTCATCGCGGCGGCGCGGGCGCTGCGCTCGACCACGTTTCGCCACCCGCCGGGCCATATCCAGCGCACGGCGGCGCATTTCCTGGAGCTCGGCCACTACCACGCGCTGCTGAACCGGATGAGCCGGGCCTATCGCAAGCGGCGCGCGGTGATGGAAGCCGCCATCGCCGCGCACGGGCTCGAGGTCGCGGGGCGCGGGTCCTTCGGCGGCTCGTCGCTGTGGATGCGCGCGCCGGGGATCGACACCCACGACCTGGCGGCGCGGCTGCGCGCGCGCTCGGTGCTGATCGAGCCGGGATCGCCGTTCTTCGCGGACCCTGCGCGCGGGCGCGACACCTACCGGCTGGCCTATTCGTCGATCCCCGAGGATCGGATCGCCGACGGCATCGCGCTGATCGCCGAAGAGGTACGCAGGATGCCGGGCCGCCCTGCCTCTTGACGGGTCGGCGGCGCGGCGATTTCATGGATGCCAGCCAGCCGAAAGCCACGCCATGCTCGAGCTTCGACCCAACTGCGAATGGTGCGACCGCGACCTGCCCCCCGACAGCGCCGAGGCGCGGATCTGCAGCTACGAATGCACCTATTGCGCCGACTGCGTCGAGACCGTGCTCCAGAATGTCTGCCCCACCTGCGGCGGCAACCTGACACCGCGTCCGATCCGGCCCAAGACGAACCACCGCGCGGGCAAGGCGCTGGGGCTGGCGCACCACCCGGCGGCCACCGCGCGGGTCCGGTCGCCCTGGTCGCCCGAAGAGGTGCGCGCGCAGTCCGAGCGGTTGCGCCACGTCGTGCCGGGCGAGCGATAGTCCCGCCGCGCGGATTGGCCCGATAGGGGCATTGCATCTGGCCCTATCCGACGGTCCGTGCTGTTCTTAGGAGTGTGAGCCACCGCATCCGAGTCCACTGGAGGATCCCCCATGAAGATGACCACCGAAGAAGCCTTCGTGAAGGTGCTCCAGCGCCACGGGATCCGCCACGCCTTCGGGATCATCGGCTCGGCCATGATGCCGATCTCGGACCTGTTCCCGAAGGCCGGCATCACCTTCTGGGACTGCGCGCACGAGGGCAGCGCGGGGATGATGGCCGACGGCTACACCCGCGCCACCGGCGAGATGAGCATGATGATCGCCCAGAACGGGCCTGGCATCACCAATTTCGTGACCGCCGTGAAGACCGCCTACTGGAACCACACGCCGCTGCTGCTGGTCACGCCGCAGGCCGCCAACAAGACCATCGGCCAGGGCGGCTTCCAGGAGGTCGAGCAGATGAAGCTGTTCGAGGACATGGTCGCCTACCAGGAAGAAGTGCGCGACCCCACCCGCATCGCCGAGGTGCTGGCCCGCTGTATCTCGAAGGCCCACCGCATGAGCGCGCCGGTCCAGATCAACGTGCCGCGCGATTTCTGGACGCAGGTCGTGGATATCGAGCTGCCCGAGCCGGTGGTGTTCGAGCCGCCGACGCCGGGGGCCGCGTCGCTGGACCGGGCGGCGGCTTTGCTGATGGACGCGAAATTCCCGGTGATCCTGAACGGCGCGGGCGTGGTGCTGGCGGATGCCATCGGCGACACGGTGAAGCTGGCCGAGCGGCTGGATGCGCCGGTCTGCTGCGGCTACCAGCACAACGACGCCTTCCCGGGCTCGCATCCGCTGTTCGCGGGGCCGCTGGGCTATAACGGGTCCAAGGCGGGGATGGAGCTGATCGCCAAGGCCGACGTGGTGCTGTGCCTGGGCACGCGGCTGAACCCGTTCTCGACCCTGCCGGGCTACGGGATCGACTACTGGCCGAAGGACGCGCGGGTGATCCAGGTGGACATCAACCCCGACCGGATCGGCCTGACGAAGAAGGTCAGCGTGGGCATCATCGGGGATGCCAAGAAGGTGGCGCAGGGGCTGCTGGCGCGGCTGGGCGACAAGGACGCGCCCGCCACGGACCGGCTGGACCTGATCGCCGAGACGAAATCCCGCTGGGCGCAGGAGCTGTCGTCCATGGACCACGAGGAGGACGACCCGGGAACCACCTGGAACGAGCGCGCCCGCGCCGCCCACCCGGACCGGATGAGCCCGCGCATGGCATGGCGCGCGATCCAGGCGGCGCTGCCGAAGGAGGCCATTATATCCTCGGATATAGGCAACAACTGCGCCATCGGGAACGCCTATCCCAGCTTCGAGTCGGGGCGGAAATACCTGGCACCGGGCCTCTTCGGGCCCTGCGGCTACGGGCTGCCTTCGATCGTGGGCGCAAAGATCGGCTGTCCGGACGTGCCGGTGGTGGGTTTCGCCGGCGACGGGGCGTTCGGCATCGCGGTGACGGAGCTGACCGCCATCGGGCGCGACGAGTGGCCCGCGATCACCATGATCGTCTTCCGCAACTACCAGTGGGGGGCCGAGAAGCGGAACTCGACTCTCTGGTTCGACGACAATTTCGTGGGCACCGAGCTGGACCTGAAGGTGAGCTACGCCGGGATCGCCAAGGCCTGCGGGCTGGAAGGGGTTCAGGTGCGCGGCATGGACGAGCTGACCGACGCGCTGGACAAGGCCGTGAAGGCGCAGATGGAGGACGGGGTGACCACGCTGATCGAGGTGATCCTGAACCAGGAATTGGGCGAGCCGTTCCGCCGGGACGCCATGAAGAAGCCGGTGCGCGTGGCGGGTGTTGCCGCGTCGGACATGGCGGCGGAATAGCTGGAGAGTCTGGGGGGCTGTCTGCCCCCCAGACCCCCCGAGAGTAGTTCTCGAACAGTGATGCAGGGGAGAGTAGCGCGTGATCTTCGTCGTCAACGCGGGGTCGTCGTCCTTAAAATGCGCCCTTTTCTCGGGCGCGCTGGAGCGGGTGGCGGACGCGCAGGCAGTGGAGATCGGCGGCGCGTCGGCGCTGGTGGCGGACGGCGCGCGGCGCGAGGTGCGGCTTGCCGATCACGGCGCGGCGCTGGTCGCGGTGCTGGAGGCGCTGAGGGTCGCGCCGGGCGACCTGGCCGCGGTGGCCCACCGGGTGGTGCATGGCGGCGCGGATTTCGACGGGCCGCGGGTGATCGATGCGGCGGTGCGGGCGCGGATCGACGCGCTTGGGTCCTTGGCGCCGCTGCACAATCCGGTGGCGCTGGCCTGCATCGACGCGTTGGCGGCCATCGCGCCGGGTGTCGCGCAGGTGGCCAGCTTCGACACGGCGTTCCACGCCGGGCAGGAGGATGTCGTCACCAGCTATGCCCTGCCCGCGGCCTGGCGCGACAAGGGCGTTCGGCGCTACGGGTTTCATGGGCTGAGCTACCGGGGGCTGGTCGAGGCACTCGACCCGCTGCCGGGTCGGCTGCTGGCGTGCCACCTGGGCAACGGGGCGTCCATGTGCGCGATCCGGGACGGACGCTCGGTGGCGACCTCCATGGGGTATTCGCCGGTCTCGGGGATGACCATGGGCACCCGCGTGGGCGAGATCGACGCCAATGCCGTGCTGCGCATCGCGGGCGAGATCGGCATCGACGCCGCGGGACGGCTGCTGAACAATGACAGCGGCCTGCGCGCGCTGGGCGGGACCAGCGACATGCGCGACTTGCCTGAAAGCAGCTTCGCGCGGGCGCATTTCGGCCACTGGGCGTTGCGACAGGCGGGTGGACTGATCGCGGTCCTGGGCGGGATCGACGCCATCGCCTTCACCGGCGGGATCGGCGAGAACGACGCGGAGATGCGCGGGCGGATCGTGGACGGGCTCAAATGGGCGGGTCCGGTCGCCGTCCATGTCGTCGCCGCCGACGAAGAGCGGCAGATCGCGCGCGAGACGGCCGAGATTTTGGGGATGACGCCGCCCCCGTCGCCCGCCTAGGGTAGCGGCATGACGAAGCCCGAGATCGACCTGCACCCCAAGCCCGGCGACCGGGTCGCCAAGACCACCTGCTACATGTGCGCGTGCCGTTGCGGTATCGACGTGCACCTGAAGCGCGACACCGAGGGGGTCGAGCGCGTCGCCTATATCGAGGGCAACCGCGACCATCCGGTCAACAAGGGCGTGCTGTGTGCCAAGGGCAGCGCGGGGATCATGCAGCACCTGTCGCCCGCCCGGCTGCGCGCGCCCTTGAAGCGGGTCGGCCCGCGCGGGTCGGGCAAGTTCGAGCAGATCACCTGGGACGAGGCCTTGCGGATCGTCACCGACCGGCTCGGCCCCTTGCGCGAAGAGGCCCCCGAGAAGCTGGCCTTCTTCACCGGGCGCGACCAGTCGCAGTCCTTCACCAGCTTCTGGGCGCAAGCCTACGGCACGCCCAACTACGCGGCCCATGGCGGATTTTGCAGCGTCAACATGGCGGCGGCCGGCATCTACACCATGGGCGGCGCGTTCTGGGAATTCGGCCAGCCCGACTGGGACCGAACCGAGCTTTTCATGATCTTCGGGGTTGCCGAGGATCACGACAGCAACCCAATCAAGATGGGGCTGGGCAAGCTGAAGGCCCGCGGCGTGAAGGTGATCGGGGTGAACCCGGTGCGCACCGGCTACAACGCGGTGGCCGACGAATGGGTGGGTATCACGCCCGGCACCGACGGGCTGTTCATCCTGTCGCTGATCCATTGCCTGCTGCGGTCGGGCAAGATCGACTTGGACTACCTGGCGCGCTTCACCAACGCGCCGGTGCTGGTCAACGAGGATTTGAAATCGGACGCGTTCGGCCTGCTGATGACGGACGACGAGGGCCGCGCGCTGGTGGTGGACCGGCGCAACGGCAAGCCCGCGCCCTTCGACGCGCCGCTGGTGCAGCCGGACCTGGCGGGCAAGATGCGCCGCGCGGGGCAGACCCATCGCAGCGTGTTCCAGCACATCGCCGAGCGCTACCTCGACCGGGCCTACGCGCCCGAGATCGTGGGGCCCTCTTGCGGGATCGACCCCGCGCGGATCGAGGCGATCGCGGCCGAGCTGGCCCATGCCGCCTTCGACAAGAGCTTCGAGCTGGAGCGCGAGTGGACCGATTTCCGCGGCGACACCCACAAAACCATGCGCGGCCGGCCCGTCAGCTTCCACGCCATGCGCGGGATCAGCGCCCATTCCAATGGCTTCCAGACCTGCCGCGCGCTGCACCTGCTGCAGATCCTGCTGGGCAGCGTCGAGGCGCCGGGCGGCTTTCGGTTCAAGCCGCCCTATCCCAAGCCCGCCACCGCGCATCCGAAGCCCCATTACGGGGTCCGGCCCGGCCAGCCGCTGGACGGGCCGCACCTGGGGTTCGTGCACGGCCCCGACGACCTGGCGCTGAAGGAGGACGGCAGCCCCGCGCGGATCGACAAGGCCTTCACCTGGGAAAACCCCATGAGCGCCCATGGCATGATGCACATGGTGATCTCGAACGCCCATGCGGGCGATCCCTACCGGATCGACACGCTGTTTCTCTACATGGCGAACATGGCGTGGAACTCGTCCATGAACACGTCGGGCGTCATGAAGATGCTGACGGATACGGATGCGAATGGCGATTACGTCATTCCTAATATCATCTATTCCGATGCCTATTCGTCCGAGATGGTGGCCTATGCCGACCTGGTGCTGCCCGACACGACCTACCTGGAGCGGCACGACTGCATCTCGCTGCTGGACCGTCCCATCTGCGAGGCCGACGCCGCCGCCGACGCGATCCGCTGGCCGGTGGTCACACCCGACCGCGACGTGCGCGGCTTCCAGTCGGTGCTGGTGGACCTGGGCGCGCGGCTGAAGCTGCCCGGCTTCGTGAACGAGGATGGCAGCGCGAAATATGCCGATTACGCCGATTACATCGTCAGCCACGAACGGCGCCCGGGCGTGGGGCCGCTGGCGGGCTGGCGCGTGGGCGAAAAGGGCTTGGAGCATGGACGCGGCGCGCCGAACGCGGCGCAGCTGGATGCCTATATCGAGAACGGCGGCTTCTGGATCGGGCACATCCCCGAAGAGGCGCAGTATTTCAAGCCGTGGAACATGGCCTATCAGCAATGGGCGGTCGAGATCGGGCTGTTCGACCAGGCCGCGCCCTACCTCTTCTCGCTCTGGTCCGAGCCCTTGCGCCGGTTCCAGCTGGCCGCCGAGGGCCACGGCACCCGCCAGCCCCCCGATCATCTGCGCGAGCGGATCAAGGCGACGCTGGACCCCTTGCCGATCTGGTACCCGCCGCTGGAGGACGGGCATGCCGATCCGGTGGAATTCCCGATCCACGCCCTGACCCAGCGCCCGGCCGCCATGTATCACAGCTGGGGCGGGCAGAATGCGTGGTTACGTCAAATCCACGGGATCAATCCGCTCTATATCCCCACCAAATTGTGGGAAATGCATAATTTCGAAGAGGGCGATTGGGCCCGCGTCAGCTCGGTCCACGGCGAGATCACGGTGCCGGTGGCGCACCAGGCGGCGCTGAACGAGCGCACGGTCTGGACCTGGAACGCCATCGGCAAGCGGCGCGGCGCCTGGGCGCTGGACAAGAACGCCCCCGAGGCGAAGACGGGCTTCCTGCTGAACCACTTGATCCACGAATTGCTGCCGCCCAAGGGCGACGGGCTGCGCTGGTCCAACAGCGATCCGGTGACGGGCCAGGCCGCCTGGTTCGATCTGCGCGTGAAGATCGAGAAGGTGCCCGCCCCCCGGCAGAGCTATCCCGACACCGGCATCCAGGAAAGCCCGGTGGGGCGCGGGCCCAAGAACGTGGCGCAGCAGGTGAAATCGTGAGCGCGGGCAAAATTCTTCAAGAATTTTCGCCCCTTGGCGGGCGGGGTCGCGTCGGGATCGCGGTCGGACGGGTGTCGCCGCTCGGCCGAGGTATTTTGAGAAAGGTGAAGCCATGACCGCTTTGCCGGAGGCGACGACGCGCAAGCTGGGGCTGGTGATCGACCTGGATACCTGTGTCGGCTGCCACGCCTGCGTCACGGCCTGCAAGGGCTGGAACACCGAGAACCACGGCGCGCCTTTGGGCGATGCCGATGCCTATGGCGCCGCCCCCGTCGGCGCCTTTTTGAACCGCATCCATTCGTTCGAGGTTCAGCCGGATGCGGGCGCGGCGCAGACCGTGCATTTCCCGAAATCCTGCCTGCATTGCGAGGACGCGCCCTGCGTCACG
Organism: Palleronia pontilimi; assembly: GCF_016412875.1. GTDB lineage: Bacteria > Pseudomonadota > Alphaproteobacteria > Rhodobacterales > Rhodobacteraceae > Palleronia > Palleronia pontilimi. The sequence goes on from NZ_JAEKPD010000006.1 coordinate 58,583, forward strand.
GTGTGCCCCACCGGCGCGTCCTACAAGCGGGTCGAGGACGGCATCGTTCTGGTCAACGAAACCGACTGCATCGGCTGCGGGCTGTGCGCCTGGGCCTGCCCCTACGGCGCGCGCGAGATGGATCCGCTGGAAGGCGTGATGAAGAAATGCACGCTCTGCGTCGATCGGATCTACAATGAGGAACTGCCCGAAGTGGACCGCGTGCCCGCCTGCGTGCGCACCTGCCCCGCGGGCGCGCGGCATTTCGGCGACCTGGGCGATCCCGATAGCGACGTGTCGAAGCTGGTCGAGGCGCGCGGCGGCATGGACCTGATGCCCGAGCAGGGCACCAAGCCCGTGAACAAGTACCTGCCGCCCCGGGCGCGCGATCAGATCGACGTGCTTGCGCCATTCCTGGAGCGGGTGGACGAGGGGCCGAAGGGATTCCTGGGCTGGCTCGACCGCGCGCTGGAGCGGCTCTGACATGCATCCGGCGCCGTCGCTCATCGCGTTCTCGACGCTTTCGGGGCTCGGGCTGGGGCTGCTGGCTTTTCTGGGGCTGGGCCTGGCGCCCACGGCGGGCTGGACCGGCTTCGTGTTCTTCGCGCTGGCCTTCGGGATGACGGGCGCGGGGTTGCTGTCGTCGCTGCTGCACCTGGGCCATCCCGAGCGCGCGCCGAAGGCGTTTTCGCAATGGCGCACGTCCTGGCTGAGCCGCGAGGCGTGGGTGGCCATGGCGGCCTTGGGCGTCATGGGGATCTACGCGCTGTTGGCGCTGCTGGGCCTGCGCATTTCGCCGCTGGGCTGGCTGGGGGCGGCGCTTTGCCTCGCGGTCGTGTTCTGCACGGCGATGATCTACGCGCAGCTGAAGACCGTGCCGCGCTGGCACGGGCCGGTCACGCCGCTTCTGTTCGTGGGATACGCGGTCACGGGCGGCGCGCTTCTGTCGGGCCGGGTCTGGCCCGCCGCACTGCTTCTGGGGATCATGGCGGTGGCGCAGTTCCTGGCCTGGCGGCGCGGTGACCGGGCCCTGTCGGACAGCGGCACCACAATCGGCACCGCGACGGGCCTTGGGCCCCGTGGGCGGGTGCGGCTGTTCGAGCCGCCGCATAGCGGTGGCAATTACCTGACCAAGGAAATGGTCTTCCGGGTGGCGCGCAAGCACGCCCAGAAGCTGCGGTCGCTGGTGCTGGTCTTCGCCTTCGCGGTGCCGGTGGTGGCGCTGCTGATGCCCTTCGGCCACCTGAGCGCGGGGATCGCGGTGCTGAGCCACGTCCTGGGAATGCTGGGCCAGCGCTGGCTGTTCTTCGCCGAGGCCGAGCACGTGGTGGGATTGTACTACGGCAAGGGCGCGAACGCCGCCTGACCGGTATGGCTTTGGCCAAGTTCCCTGCGCCCGCCGCGCGGCACGCGCGGCCACGCCCAACGGGAGAAGCGACCGCCGCAGGCGGGCGTGACGACGGGCGGGAGCCGCCCGGGCCCTAGCGGATCCGGCCCTCGGTCTTGGCGTCGAACAGCATCGAGCGGTCCGTGTCGAAGGCGAGCCCCACGGTGTCGCCGATCTTCGCGCGGGTGTCGCCGCGTTCCTCGACGATGATCCGCTCGCCCGAGGACGCGCGCAGATAGGCGTAGGACACGCCGCCCAGCGCCTCGGTCAGATCCACGGTGAAGCTGTCGCCTTCCGTCACGCGGAGGTGCTCGGGGCGCAGGCCCAGCGACACGGCGCGCCCCGCTTCGGGCAGCGTTTGCGGCACCTCCACGCGGCCGCCCAGCGCGGGCACCTGAAGCGCGCCGTCCTGCACGGTCGCGTCCAGGAAGTTCATCGCCGGCGAGCCGATGAAGCCCGCCACGAAGCGGTTGTCGGGATCGCGGTAAAGCTCGAGCGGCGCGCCCACCTGTTCGATCACGCCCTTGCGCAGCACCACGATCTTGTCGGCCAGCGTCATGGCCTCGACCTGGTCGTGGGTGACGTAGATCATCGTGGCGCCGATATCCTTGTGCAGCCGGGCGATCTCGACCCGCATCTCGACGCGCAGTTCGGCGTCGAGATTGGACAACGGCTCGTCAAACAGGAACACCTCGGGTCCGCGGGTGATCGACCGGCCGATGGCGACGCGCTGGCGCTGGCCACCCGACAGCGCGGCGGGCTTGCGGTCCAGGTAGTCGGTCAGCTGCAGGATGCGCGCAGCCTCGTTCACCTTCTGCTTCACCTCGGCCTTGGGATGGCCGGTCATGCGCAGCCCGAAGCCCATGTTCTCGGCCACCGTCATGTGCGGGTAAAGCGCGTAGGTCTGGAACACCATGGCCACGCCGCGCTCGGCGGGATCTTCGCGGGTCACGTCGCGCTGTCCGATGCGGATCTTGCCGCTGGTCGTTTCCTCGAGCCCCGCGATCATCCGCAGCAGCGTGGACTTGCCGCAGCCCGAAGGACCGACGAAAACCGCGAATTCGCCCTCGTTCACGGTCAGGTCGATGCCGTGGATCACCTGCGTTTCGCCGTATTTCTTCACCACGTTGGTCAGTTCGACGCCGGACATGGGCGGGCTCCTATTCTACGCTGCGCAGGTTTGGCTGGCCTTCGGGGAAGCGCCAGGCGTGGATGTCGGTCTCGATGGTGTCGCGGGCCTCGCGCAGCAGGGGCGCCAGTGCGGCGATGCCGTCCGCGCCGCGCCGCGCGGGGGTCGAGGTGATCGACACGGCCCCCAGCATCCGGCCGCCGCGGGTCAGGATCGGCGTGGCGATGCAGACGATGCCGGGCTCGTGCTCTTCGCGGTCGAAGGCCAGGCCGGTTTCGCGGATGGTCTCAAGTTCGGCCCGCAGGCTGGCGGCGTCGGTCAGCGTCGTGGCGGTGTGGCGGTGGAAGCTTTGCTGGCTGAGCGCCACGGCCAGCTCGGCCTCGGGCAGGAACGCGAGCATCGCCTTGCCGATCCCGGTGCAATAGGCGGGCCCGACACGGCCGGTGGCCGAGAACATGTCGACCCGAAGCTGGCGGTTCACCTTGTCCACGTAAAGAACCTGGCCCGCGTCGAGCTGCGCCAGGTGCACCGCCTCGCCGGTTTCGCGCGACAGCCAGTCCAGCGTGTCGTGCGCGACGGGTGCCAGCGACGCGTTGGACCACGCCTTGTGCGCCAGCCGCACCAGCCGCACGCCCAGCGCGTAACTGCCGGTATCCTCGTCGTGGGACAGCATCCCTTGCGAGGTGAGCGTCTGCAAAAGCCGGTAGAGCGTCGCCTTGGGATAGGCCGAATCCTGCATCAGCTCGGAAAAGCGGACCGGCCCGTCGGCCGCCGCGACGCGGTCCAGCACGTCCAGCGCCTTGCCCACGGTTCCATCGCCGGTTGCGTTCAAGATTGCCCTCCCAAGCAAGGCGGCTAAGGTGAAGGCACCCCACCCGCTTGACAAGCCTAGCGTGTGCGGGCGACAAGTTTCAATATACAAAACCGTGTTTCAAATAATGAAACCGTCACAACGATCTGGGAGGATCCACATGACATCGACTTTGAAGGCATCCGTCGCCGTGTTCGCCCTGCTGGCGGGCGGCGCCGCCCATGCCGCCGAGCACACCGCCCCCCTGTCGGGCGACATGACCATCTTTTCGGACATGTCGAACCCCGCGCCGCGCGCGGTGATGGAATCGCTGGTCGAGGAATTCGGCGCGATGCACCCGGATCTGAACATCGAGCTGACCGTCATCGACCGCGAGGCCTACAAGACCCAGATCCGCAACTTCCTGACCGCCAACGCGCCCGACGTGGCCAACTGGTACGCGGGCAACCGCATGGCCCCTTACGTGGATGCGGGCCTGTTCCTGGACGTGAGCGACATCTGGGACGACGAGATGTCGGCCAACCTGTCGTCGACCAAGGAAGCGATGACCATGGACGGCAAGCAATGGGGCGTGCCCTATACCTACTACCAGTGGGGCGTTTATTACCGGAAGGATCTTTACGACCAGTACGGGCTGGAAGAGCCGCAGGATTGGGAGACCTTCAAGTCCAACTGCCAGACACTGCTGGATAACGGCATCAAGTGCTTCACCATCGGCACCAAGTTCCTGTGGACCGCGGGTGGCTGGTTCGACTACCTCAACATGCGCACCAACGGCTACGACTACCACATGCAGCTGACGGCGGGCGAGATCCCGTGGACCGACGACGGCGTGAAGCAGACCTTCGCCAACTGGCGCGAGCTCATCGACATGGGCGCGTTCATCGACAACCACACCGCCTATTCCTGGCAGGAAGCGCTGCCCTTCATGACCAACGGCGACGCGGCCGCCTACCTCATGGGCAATTTCGCGGTGGCGCCTTTGCGCGAGGCGGGGCTGACGGACGACCAGCTGGACTATTACCAGTTCCCGGCGATCAACCCGGATGTGGAACTGGCCGAGGACGCGCCCACCGACACGTTCCACGTGCCCGCGCAGGCCGGCAATCCCGAGGCCGGGAAGGCGTTCCTGAAGTTCGTGACCACCCCGGAAACGCAGACCCGCATCAACGCGGGCGACGCGCTGGGACAGCTGCCGGTCAACAGCCAGTCGTCGGTGGATGACGACAAGTTCCTGCAGCAGGGCTTCGAGGTGCTGTCGTCCAACAGCCCCGGCGGCGTTGCGCAGTTCTTCGACCGCGACGCGCCGGCCGAGATGGCGAAGGTCGCGATGGAGGGCTTCCAGCAGTTCATGGTTCAGCCCGACCAGATCGACAACATCCTGAGCCGTCTCGACCAGGCGGCGCAGCGGATCTACAAGTAAGCGAGGCCCGGGGCGGATGCGCGACGCATCCGCCCCGCATCGTTTTCCTCGAGGAAAACGTCACGGACTTCTCGAGAAGTCCGGTCCGACGTCAAAGGACAGTGCCATGACCACAGCCGCCCTGCCCCAGTCCAAAACCCACCGGTCCTGGTGGCATCGCAACCAGATCCGGATCACGCCGTGGCTGTTCCTGGCGCCCGGTATCCTGTTCTTCGCGGTCTATGTCATCCTGCCGATCTTCCAGAGCTTCGGCATCTCGCTGCAGGACTGGGACGGCCTGGGCGAGGCCACGTATATCGGCACCCAGAACTACGAAGAGCTTTGGAGCGATCCGGCCTTCTATACCTCGCTGAAGAACAACCTGCTGTGGCTTCTGCTCTATCTACTGGCGATCCCGGCGGGGCTGTTCATCGCGCTGTTCCTGAACCAGACGGTCACTGGCATCCGGCTTTACAAGTCGCTTTTCTTCTTTCCCTTCGTCATCAGCCAGGTGGTCGTGGGACTGGTCTTCACCTGGTTCTACGATCCGGCCTTCGGGCTCCTGAACATCATGCTGGGCTGGTTTGGCGCGGGTCCGATCAACGTGCTGGGCGATCCGAATTACGTGACCTACGGGATCATCGCGGCGGGGCTCTGGCCGCAGACGGCCTATTGCATGATCCTGTACCTGACCGGCCTGAACGCCGTGAATCCCGAGCTGATCGAGGCGGGACGCCTGGACAACGCCAAGGGCTGGCGGATGCTGTGGCACGTGGTGCTGCCGCAGTTGAAACCCGCCACCTTCATCGCCTTCGTCGTGACCATCATCGGCGCGCTGCGCAGCTTCGACCTGATCTCGGTGATGACGCAGGGCGGGCCGTTCGGATCGAGCCGGGTGCTCAGCTTCTACATGTTCGAGGTGGCGCTGTCGGAATACGGCTTCCGCATGGGCTACGGCGCGGCGATCGCGGTGGTGCTGTTCCTGATCATGCTGCTTTTCATAGCCTATTTCCTCTACTCGATGTACCGCGAGGAGCGTCGCTGATGTTTCCCACCCCCATCGAAAAGGCCCCGCGCGCGGCGCAGCTCAGCTACCAGGCGCTGCTGCCGCTGGCGCTGATCCTGTGGTTGCTGCCGCTGATCGCGGTGATGATCTTCTCGATCAAGCCGGGGGCCGATTTCGGCAATGCCAATTACTGGGGCTGGCCGTCCAGCTTCGAGGGCTTCACCAATTACGGCAAGGTGTTCTTCGAATCGGAAATGCCGCGCTACATGCTGAACTCGGTCCTGATCACGGTGCCCACGGTGATCGGCGCCGTGGCCTTGAGCGCCATGACCGGCTTCGCGCTCGGCATCTACAAGTTCCGCAGCAACCTGTGGATCTTCTTCATGTTCGTGGCGGGCAATTTCGTGCCGTTCCAGATCCTGATGGTGCCGGTGCGCGACCTGACGCTGGACCTGGGCCTTTACAACACCAAGACGGGCCTCGTGCTGTTCCACATCGCGTTCCAGACCGGGTTCTGCACGCTTTTCATGCGCAACTTCATCAAGCAGCTGCCCTTCGAGCTGATCGAGGCCGCGCGCGTCGAAGGCGTCGCCGAGTGGCGCATCTTCTGGTACGTGGTGCTGCCGCTGATGAAGCCCGCGCTGGCCGCGCTGGCGGTGCTGGTCTTCACCTTCATCTGGAACGATTATTTCTGGGCCGTGGTCCTGACCCAGGGCGCGGAAAGCCAACCCGTCACGGCGGGCATCACCAGCTTCAACGCGCAGTACCGCGCCGCCTATCACCTGATGAGCGCGGGCAGCATCGTCGCCGCCCTGCCCCCGGTGGCGATGTTCTTCCTGATGCAAAGGCACTTCATCGCGGGCCTGACTTTGGGTGCGGTCAAATAATGCCGCAATGGCGACTGGATGACGGGCACCAGACCCTTGTGCTGGCCGCGGACGGCGACGCGCTGCCGGGCGTGATCCATTGGGGCGCGCCGCTGCCGCTGGACGAGGATCTGGACGCGCTGGCCGCGGCGCATCGCGCGGATCTGGGCGGCGGGTCCCTGGACGTGACGGCGCCGCTCAGCCTGTGTCCCGAGGCGGGGCGCGGCTTCGCGGGGCATCCCGGTGCGATCCTGCGCGACGGCGACGGCATGCCGGTTCCGCTGCGGCTTGCGGGGACCACGGTCGAGCGCGACGACTCCGCGCTGCGCATCAGCGCCCGGTGCCGGGACGCGGACCTGCGCTACACGGCGACCCTGGCGGTGCAGGGTCCGGGGCTTCTGGCCCTGTCGGCGCGCCTGGACTGCGCGGAACTGATGATCTGCGACTGGCTGGCGGCCCCCGTCCTGCCCGGCCCCGCCCACGCCGCGCAGATGGTCGACGTGCATGGCGGCTGGATCGGGGAATGGCACCTGAACAGGGCGCCGTGGCAGCCGGGCCAGCGGGTCCGCGACAGCCGCCAAGGCCGCTCGGGGCACGAGCATCCGCCGCACGCGATCTTCCCCGAGCGCGGCGCGACCATGACGCAAGGCCGCGCCAGCGCGCTGCATTACGGCTGGTCCGGCGGGCACCGGATGGTCGCGGAAGAACTGCCCGACGGGCGTCGGCAGATCCAGATGGGCCACGCGCCCGGCGCCTATCACGGCCTGGCCAGGCGGTTCGAGACCGCGACCCTGCTGGCCGCGCATAGCGACGCGGGCATCGGCGGCACGGGCGTGATCTTCCAGCGCCACATCCGCGACCGGGTCTGCCGGTGGCCCGATGCGTCGCGGCCCCGGCCGGTGCATTACAATTGCTGGGAAGCGATCTATTTCCAGCACGACATGGCGACGCTGAAGGATATCGCCACGGCGGCCGCGGACCTGGGCGCCGAGCGCTTCGTGCTGGACGATGGCTGGTTCGGGCGGCGCGACGACGACACCAGCAGCCTGGGCGACTGGTGGATCGACGAGCGCAAGTACCCCGACGGGCTGGGCCCGCTGATCGAGCACGTGCGCGGCCTTGGCATGGCCTTCGGCCTGTGGGTCGAGCCCGAGATGGTGAACGAGGACAGCGACCTTTACCGCATCCACCCAAGCTGGGTGCTGGGGCTGCCCGACCAGACGCGCGGGCGCGGGCAGATGGTGCTGGACCTGAGCCGCGAGGACGTGCGCGACCACCTGTTCGGCGCGCTGGACGCGATCCTGCGCGACCACGCCGTCGACTACCTGAAATGGGACCACAACCGCCTGCTGCCGTTCAGCGACGCGACCCAGACGGAAGGCATCTACGATCTGCTGGACCGGCTGCGCGCGGCCCATCCAGGGGTCGAGATCGAAAGCTGCGCCTCGGGCGGCGGGCGCATCGACGCGGGCATCCTGGCGCGCACCCACCGGGTGTGGCTGAGCGACAGCAACGACGCGCTGGAACGCACCCGCATCCAGCACGCGGCCGCGCTGCTGCTGCCCGCGGCGGTGACGGGCAGCCACGTGGGACCGGAGGTGTCGCATACGTCGGGTCGGCACTTGCCCATGTCGTTCCGCGCCTGGGTGGCCGCCCAGCGCCACATGGGCTTCGAGATGGATCCGCGCACGATCGGCCCCGCCGACGCGGGCGTGCTGCGCGCGGTCACGCGCTGGTACAAGGCCAACCGCGCCTGGATGCATGGCGGCGACATCGTGCGCCTTGCGCCCGAGGATCCGGCGATGACGGCCGAGTTGCAGCGCGCCGCCGACGGGTCGCGCTTCGTCGTGTTCGCGGCGCAGACCGCGGTGTCGTCCCAGACGCTGCCGCGCCCGCTTCTGCTGGCCGGGCTGGCGCGGGACGCGCGCTACCGGGTCAGCCTGCGCAATCCCGAAGACATCCCGCCGCAAAGCCGCGGACCCGTGGCGCTGAAGGACGGCCCGATCGAGCTGAGCGGTGCCGCGCTGATGGAGATGGGCCTGCGCTTGCCCTGGGCGTGGCCCGCGACCATGTGGGTGATCGAGGGGGAGCGCCTGTGACCAAGCCCGACTGGATCGCCGTCGACTGGGGCACGACCCACGCCCGCGCCTGGGCCATGTCGGGCGGCGACGTGCTGGCCGAAGCGCCGCGCGGGCCGGGGATGGGCGAACTGGCCCGCGACGCGTTCGAGCCCGCGCTTCTGGCGATGATCGACGGATGGGACATTGCCCCCGCGACCCCTGTGATCGCCTGCGGCATGGTCGGCGCCCGGCAGGGCTGGGCCGAGGCGGGCTATCGCGCCGTGCCCGCCACGCCGCTGGCGGCCGGGATGACGCGGGTGGCCTGCAACGATCCGCGGCTGGACCTGCGCATCGTGGCGGGCCTGTCGCAAGCCGCGCCGCCCGACGTGATGCGCGGCGAGGAAACGCAGATCGCGGGTTTCCTGTCCCTGAACGCCGATTTCGACGGCGCGATCTGCCTGCCCGGCAGCCATTCCAAGTGGGTGCAGATCAGCGCGGGCGAGGTCGTGTCGTTCCGCACGATGATGACCGGCGAGCTATACGCCGCGCTGTCGACGCACACGGTGTTGCGCCACTCGGTCGGCGATGGCTGGGACGCGGACGCCTTCGCGCAGGCGGTCTCGGCCACCCTGTCGCGGCCCGAAGGCCTGGCCGCCACCCTGTTCTCGATCCGCGCGTCGGGGCTGCTGGGCGACCAGGGCCCCGGCCAGGCCGCCGCGCGCCTGTCGGGCCTGCTGATCGGCGCGGAGCTGGCCGCGGCCAAGCCCTATTGGCTGGGTCTGCCGGTGGCGTTGATCGGGGACGCGACGCTGGCGGGGCATTACGCCACCGCGCTGCAGACCCAGGGCGCCCACGTGATCCGCACCCGCGCCGAGACGCTGACGCTGCACGGTCTGACCGCTGCCTACCGCCTGATGAAAGGATAGTGCCATGAGCCGCCCCCTGATCGCCATCCTGCGCGGGATCGACCCGGACGAGGCCGTGCCGGTGACCGAAGCCTTGATCGACGCGGGCATCACCCGGATCGAGGTGCCGCTGAACTCGCCCTCGCCCCTACGCTCGATCGAGGCGATGGCGACGGCCTTCGGCGACGTGGCGCAGATCGGCGCGGGCACGGTGCTGGCGGTCGACCAGGTGGACCAGGTCCGCGACGCGGGCGGCTGGATGGTCGTGTCGCCCTGCTTCGATCCGGCAGTGGTCTCGCGGACGCTGGCCTTGGGGATGGAAAGCTATCCCGGCGTGCTGACGCCATCGGAATGCTTTGCCGCGCTGCATGCGGGGGCCACGGGGCTGAAGGTCTTTCCGGCCTTTCAGATGGGCATCGACGGGCTGAAGGCGCTGCGCGCGGTGCTGCCCACCGAAACGCAGGTCTACATGGTCGGGGGCGTGGGGCCCGAGAATTTCGCCGAATGGATGCGCGCGGGCGCGTCCGGCTTCGGGATCGGCAGCGCGCTTTACAGGCCCGGCGACACGGTCGAAGACGTGGCCACGCGCGCGGCCCAGATCGTCGCGGCCCATGACGCGGGGGTGGTCTGACATGATCGAGACGGGCACCCCGGAGCTTCATGACAGCACCCGCTGCCTGCTGGGCGAAGGCGCGTTCTGGCACCCCGAGCGGCAGCAATTCTTCTGGGTCGATATCCTGTCGAAGCGGCTTCTGACCCGGGTGGACGGGGGCTTGCGCGACTGGACCTTCCGGCGCCACGTCTCGTGCATGGGCTGGGTGGACCGCGACCGGCTGGTGGTGGCCACGCGCGACGACCTGACCCTGCTCGACCTTGGCACCAACGCGCGCGAGCGCATCGTTCCGCTGGAAGACGACAAGCCGCTGAACCGCCCCAACGATGGCCGCGCCGATCCGCAGGGCGGGTTCTGGGTTTCGACCATGGGCGTGGCCAAGGGCGTGGGCGACGGCGCGCTCTACCGCTTTTATCGCGGCGCGCTCACGAAGCTGAAGGGCGGCATGACGATCCCCAACGCGATTTGCTTCACGCCCGATCATCGCCACGCCTATTTTACCGACACGCCGACGCAGATGATCATGCGCTGGCGGCTGGACGCCGACGGCTGGCCCGAGGGCAAGCCGGAAACCTGGCTCGACCTGCGCGACACGCCGCACCATCCCGACGGCGCGATCTGCGACGCGGACGGCAATGTCTGGTCGGCGCAATGGGGATCGGGTCGCGTGGTCTGCTATGGCCCCGACGCGCGCCAGATCCTGACGGTCGAGCTGCCCGCGATCCAGACCACCTGCCCGGCGCTTGGCGGCCCCGATCTGAACCTGTTGCATGTCACGTCCGCCGCCGTGGGCCTGGACGAGCCGACCATCGCGACCGAGGACGGCCATGGCCGCACCTTCCATGTCCAGACCACCGCGCGTGGCCAGAAGGAACATCGCGTGATCCTCTAGCCGCACCGCCCTGCTTCATCTTTCCATAAATACCTCAAACGCCACACCAGCCGCAGGCGATACAATCCCATGACGCAGCGCACGCTCGGCACCTGCTACTATCCCGAACACTGGCCCGAAGAGATCTGGCCCGAGGACGCGCGCCGCATGGTCGAGGCGGGCCTGACTTGGGTGCGGATCGGCGAATTCGCGTGGTCCCGGATCGAGCCCGCGCCGGATCGGCTGGACTGGGGCTGGCTCGACCGGGCGCTGGAAACCCTGGGCGCGGCGGGCCTGAAAATCGTCATGGGCACACCCACCGCCACGCCGCCGCGCTGGCTGGTGGAGAAGCTGCCCGACATGCTGGCCGTGGGCCCGGACGGGCGCCCCCGCGGCTTCGGGTCGCGTCGGCACTACTGCTTTTCCCACGCGGGCTACCTGGACGAATGCCGCCGCATCGTCACGCTTCTGGCCGATCGCTACGGCGCGCATCCCCATATCCACGCCTGGCAGATCGACAACGAATATGGCTGCCACGACACGGTGGTCAGCTATTCGACCGCCGCGCGCGATGCCTTTCGGGACTGGTGCGCGCAGACCTACCAGAGCCCCGGGGCGCTGAACCGGGCCTGGGGCAACGTGTTCTGGTCCATGGAGTACGACGATTTCGCGCAGATCGACCTGCCCACCGCCACCGTGACCGAGCCGAACCCGGCCCACGCGCTGGCCTTCCGGCAGTTCAGCAGCGACATGGTGGTGCGCTTCAACCGTGCCCAGGCCGAGATCCTGCGCGCCCGGACACGCGCGCCGCTTCTGCACAATTACATGGGCCGCGAGGTCGCCTTCGATCACTACGCGGTGGGCGCCGACCTCGATATTGCCACCTGGGACAGCTACCCGCTGGGCTTCCTGGAGGACCGCGTGCCCGCCAGCGACGACGGCCGCGCGCGGTTCCTGCGGCAGGGCCACCCGGACATGCAGGCGTTTCACCACGATCTTTACCGCGCCGTGGGGCGCGGCCGCTGGTGGGTGATCGAGCAGCAGCCCGGCCCCGTGAACTGGGCCGCCCACAACCCCGCGCCGCTGCCGGGCATGGCGCGGCTTTGGGCGTGGGAGGCCTTCGCCCACGGCGCCGAGGCGGTGTGCTATTTCCGCTGGCGCCAGGTTCCCTTCGCGCAGGAACAACACCACGCAGGATTGCTGCGCCCCGACAGCGCCCCCGCCCCAGCGCTGGCCGAATGCCGCTTGGTGGCCGACGAACTGGCCGCGATGCCCGACGCGGCAACGGCGCGCGCGCGGGTTGCGCTGGTCTTCGACTATGCCTCGGCCTGGGCATGGCAGGTCCAACCCCAAGGTGCCGAGTTCGACCATTTCGCGATCTGCTTCGCCTTCTACGGCGCGCTGCGGCGGCTGGGCCTCAGCATCGACATCGTGCCGCCCGACGCGGACCTGTCGGGCTACGCGCTGGTGCTGGCCCCGGGCCTGGCCACCCTGCCCGACGGGTTCTGCGAGGGGCTGACCGGCACCGCGATCCTGGGGCCGCGCACCAATGCCAAGACGGCGCAGATGGCGATTCCCGTGCCGCTGCCCCCTGCCCTGCCGGGCCTCGATACGGTGGTCGAGCTGGTCGAGACGATGCCCGCGGCGGGCGCGCTGCCGCTGGCGCAGGGGGGCAGGCTGGTCCACTGGGCCGAGCAGCTGGGCGGGACGGCCGAAATCGTCGAGGCCCGCGCCGACGGCCGCCCCGCCCTGGTGCGCGCGGGCAAGCTGCACTACCTGGGTGGCTGGCCGGACGCCGACGCGCTGGACCGGATCCTGCGCCGCGCCTGCGCCGCGGAAGGCATCGCCACGCTGGACCTGCCGCGCGGCCTGCGCGTGCGCGACACCGACACCCACCGATTCTGGTTCAACTACGACATGAAACCCGTCCGCTTCGAGGATCGCGAGATCCCGGAGGCGGGCGTGCTATGGGAGGCGCTATGAGCATCACGGATTTCGGAACTCGGTCGGACGGGCGCGCGGTGGGGCGCGTGACGCTGGAAAACGGATCCCTCAGCGCCAGTTTCCTGACCCTCGGCGCACTGATCCACGAGGTGCGGCTGGAGGGCGTCGCCCATTCGCTGACGCTGGGCGGTGAGACGCCCCGCGACTACGAGGGCGTGATGGAGCATTTCGGTGCGATCATGGGCCCGGTCGCCAACCGCATCACCGACGCGCGGGCGATGATCGACGGGACGGAATTCAGTTTCGACGCCAACCAGGACGGCCGCCACACGCTGCACGGTGGCAGCGCGGCCACCCACACGAAGCTGTGGCAGGTTGCGGATCACGACGCGCGCAGCGTCACCTTCGCGCTGGATTTGCCCGACGGCGAAGGCGGCTTTCCCGGACGACGCCGGATCGAGGCGACCTACACGCTCGACCCCGACGCGCTGGTGCTGGAGCTGCGCGCGGCGACGGACCGGCCCACGCTGATGAACCTGGCCAGCCACGGCTACTGGACGATGCAGCCGCCGGGCGACTGGAGCGGGCAGCGCCTGCAGATCCTGGCCGACCGCTACCTGCCCACCGACGACGCGAACCTGCCCACGGGCGAGATCGCGGACGTTGCGGGCACGGCTTACGACTTCCGCGAACCGCGCCTGCTGGACGCGGCCACGGCGCCGAAGCTCGATCACAATTTCTGCCTGTCGGACGCGCCGCGCGACCTGTCCCCCGCGCTGCGGCTGAGCGGGCCGGAGGGGCTGACGCTGGAGATCTCGACCACCGCGCCGGGGATGCAGGTCTTTGGAATGGGCAGCTTCGCGGTGGACGAGGCCACGCTGCACGGGCGTGGCTACCCGCGCTTCGCGGCGCTGGCCTTCGAGCCGCAGCACTGGCCCGACGCGCCGACCCATCCGGCCTTCCCGGCGGTCCTGCTGCGGCCCGGCACTGTCTACACGCAGACCAGCCGCTTCGCCTTTTCGCGGTGATCCGACAGAGGTATTTGAGGACCAGTGATGCACGCGCCATGCGCCCGGTCCGCGCCGTTCGGGACGGAGCCCGGGCGCGGTGCGGCGGTCAGGAGGCGAAGAGGCGGCGCAGCTTGTCGGTCGCGCGCTCGATGCCTTCGCCGTAGCCGATGGGCTCGAAGAGCCGCCCGTCTTCGTCGAAGAGCAGCGTCAGAGCCGAGTGATCCATGGTGTAGTCGTCGCCTTCGGTCGGGACCTTGCGGGCGTAGATGCGGAACGCGTCGATGGCCGCCGCGACCTGGTCGGGGCTCCCGGTCACGCCGATCACGCCAGGCGTGTAGGAGACGTAGTCGCGCATCACGTCGGGCGTGTCGCGCTCGGGATCGACGGTGATGAGGAAGACGCGGAGCTCTTCGCCCTCGGCCGCCATGGCCTCCTGCCAGGCCATCGCGTCGCCCATGGTCGTGGGGCAGACATCGGGGCAATGGGTGAAGCCGAAGAAGACCGCGGACGGGGTGCCTTTCAGCGTGTCGGCGGTGAAGGGCTGGCCGTCGGTGGTGACGAGTTCGTAGTCGCCCTGTCCCAGCGTGTCGCCCACGGACGCGTTCAGGCGCGGCTCGATCACGCGCAGCCACAGGACCGCCGCGCCCGCGAGGGCGACCAGAAGCCACAGGGCGATGACGAGCGGTTTCAGGCGCGTGGGCATCAGTGGTGCATCCCCGTCGTTTCGCGTTGGCCGGGCGCGGCTATGGCGAAGGGCACGTCGACAGCGCCCGCGCGCTCGAAGGTCAGGCGGACGGGCGCGATTTCGCCCGCGACCAGCGGGCCCGCAAGATCCATGAACATCAGGTGCGGGCCGCCGGGTTCCAGCGTGATCGTTTCCCCGGCCGGGACCGGCAGGCCGTCGGGCAGCGGGCGCATCCGCATCACGTCGCCGTCCATGCGCATCTCGTGGAGTTCCGCGCGTCCCGCCACGGGGCTGGACACCGCGACGAGCCGGTCGTCGGTGTCGCCCGCGTTGGTGACGGTCATGTAGCCGCCGCCGACCGGCTGGCCCGGCAGGGTGGCGCGCGCATGGGCGCCGGTGACGGTCAGATCGCCCACGGTGACGGCCGCGGCATTGGGCGCGGCGGCCGCGATATTGGCAAGGCCGAGGCCGAGCAAGACCAAGGTGGGGGTAAGGGGCGTACGAATTCGTGTGAACATGGCCGTCATGTAGCAATCGCCGCAAAGCTGCGAAAGGGTCGGACGTGTCGCAGGGGATCGACCGGGATTGGTCCCAGGATCAACGGCGCGGCTGACCCTGCGATCCGACCGAGGGTGGATTCGGCGGGACGCGGCGCTCGGTGCGGGGCAGCGGCGCGCGCCGCCCGGTCAGGCGGCGCGGAACTCGGCGCGGATGCGGCGCACCCCGGACGAGGAGGACCCTTCCTTGGTGATCTTCACGCGGCCGAATTCGGCCACCTCGGACAGGTCGCCCACATGGGGGCCGCCGCAGAGCTCCTGCGACAGGATCTCGCCGTCCTCGGCCTTGATGGTGTAGACCGTCACCACGTCGGGGTATTTTTCCCAGAACGAGCCTTCGATGCCAGCGTCCAGCGCTTCCTGCTTGGTCATTTCGGTCACGCTGACCGTCGCGCCGCGCGCGATGGCGTCGTTTATGAATGCCTCGACCTGGTCCAGTTCCTCGCGCGTCACCTTCTGGGGGTGGGACACGTCATAGCGCAGACGCTCGGCGGTGATGTTGCTGCCCATCTGGTGGACGTGGTCGCCCAGGACGCGCTGCAGGCCCGCCAGGAGCAGGTGCGTGGCGGTGTGGTAGGCGGTCGTCGTTTCCGAGTGATCGGCCAGACCGCCCGCGAACTTGCCCGCCGCTGCGCTGCGCGACTTGTCGGAATGGACCTTGGCGGCTTCGTCGAATTTCTCAGGCGATTGCATGGTCTTGCCCATCTCGCCCAGCACTTCCTCGGTCAGTTCCTTGGGAAAGCCGTAGGTCTCGTAGAACCGGAAGGCGTCGGCACCGTCGAGCGTGTCGTTCTTGGCGACGAAGGCGCGGATTTCCTTTTCGCCGGTGACCAGCGTGCGCTGGAACTGCTCTTCCTCGCGGGTGATGGCTTCGACGATCTTGTCGGCGCGGGCGTAGAGTTCCTGGAAGGACTTGGCCTCGTCGATATAGATGCGCGCCAGCCGCGCCATCAGGTCGGCGGGCGCGTCGAGGCCGCGGCCCACGCGCACGGCGCGGCGCAGCAGGCGGCGCACGACGTAGCCCGCGTCGGAATTGCTGGGCGTCACGCCGTCGCCGATCAGGAACGTCACCGCGCGGGCGTGGTCCAGGATGATGCGGAAGGACGACGTGTCGATCTCATAACCGTGACCGGTCAGCTTTTCCAACTCGGTGATGGCAGAGGCGAAGAACGGCGTGCGATAGACGTCGGGGTTGCCCTGCACGGCCGAGAAGATCCGCTCGAGCCCGCCGCCGTAGTCGATATTGGGCGCAGGGAGCGGGACGAAGCCGTCATCGGTCTTCTTCACGGACATGAAGACGTTGTTGCCGATTTCGACCAGGCGCGAATCGTCGGCTGCCGGGTGGTCGGTGTCGGGGCCCGAGGGGTCGAAATCGTAGAACATTTCCGAATCCGGCCCGCCGACCTCGCCCACCGGCATGTTTTCCGGGACGCCCGCGCGGGACCACCAGTTTTCGGACGTGTCATACAGGAAGATGCGGCCGCCGCGCGACATGCCGTATTTCGCCGGTTCGGGCTCGACCTTGGCGTCGATGCCGAGCTTGGCGAATTCGTCCTGCCAGATGGCGATGGCCTCGTCGTCCTGGGGGATGCCGAGCGCCTGGTCGCCCGCGAACACGCTGATATAGACGCGGCTGGCATCCAGACCCAGCACCTGGGTCTGCCAGCCGAAGATCAGCTCGATCTGGCGGCGCTTGTAGGTGGCGGGATCGGCGTTGAGCTGCCAGCGGCCGATCATCTCGAAGAAGGTCAGGTGGGTGGGATCGCCCACCTCGTCGATATCGCCGGTGCGCACGCAGCGCTGGACGTTGGACAGGTCGTCGCCCTTGGGGTGCTTCTGGCCCAGAAGGTAGGGGACCATGGGCTGCATCCCCGACCCGGTGAAGAGCGTGGTCGAGTCGTTCTCGGGCACCAGACCGTCGGACGGGATTTCGACCGACCCAGCGGCGACCATGTAATCGATGTAGGATTTGCGAAGTTCGTCCGGCGTCATCACGGGTGGGTCCGTCCTTGGGGTCATGGGATTGCGCGCGATGCGGTTGGGATCGCGGGTTTTTCGCTAGATACTGGACTTGCCAAGAGCCTGCAATCGGGGACCATGGGTTTTCGGGCCTGGGGGATTTGCGGGATGGCGCAGCTTATCTTGGACGTCCTCGCCGAGGGCCGCACGCTGGTCTGCGACGCGGGGTTGAGCGTCTGGGGCGGGGTTGACCCGGCGACCGGGACGATCGTGGACGCGCAGCACCCCCAACGCGGCGAAAGCCTGGCGGGGCGGGTGGTGCTGATGCCGACCTCGCGGGGGTCGTGCTCGGGCTCGGCGGTGCTGCTGGGCTTGGTGCTGGCGGGACGCGGACCGGCGGCGCTGGTCTTCGGCGCGCGGGAAGAGGTGCTGACGCTGGGCGCGCTGGTGGCCGCGCGGCTGTTCGGGCGGGCGCTTCCGGTGGTGCGCCTGGGGGCCGAGGATTACGCCCGCGTCGCGCGGTCCGGGCGCGTGGCCATCGGCGACGGCAGGCTGGTGGCGGACAGGGTTTCGCTGGACCTGGCGCCGCTTGGGGACGGCTTGGCCCTGGACGACCGGGACCGGGAGTTCCTATCGGGGACGCATGGCCGGGCGGCGCGGCTGGCGATGGGGATCATCTGCGACATGGCCCGCGTGCAGGGGGCGACGGGGCTGCTGGACGTCACGCGCGCGCATATCGACGGGTGCATCTACGCCGATCCTGCCTTCCTGGCCTTCGCGCGCATGATGGCGGATCTGGGGGCACGGGTGCGGGTGCCGACCACGACCAACGCGATCTCGGTCGATCGCGAGAATTGGCGCGCGCAGGGGGTGGACGGCGATTTCGGAACTGCCGCGCAGGCGCTGGCGGATGCCTACGTGTCCATGGGCGCGGCGCCGAGCTTCACCTGCGCGCCTTACCTGCTGGACGACCCGCCCGCACGCGGCGAGGTCATCGCCTGGTCGGAATCGAACGCGGTGGTGTTCGCCAACTCGGTGCTGGGCGCGCGCACGGCGAAGCACGCGGACTTGCTGGACCTGTGCATCGCGATGACGGGCCGCGCGCCCGCGTCGGGCGTGTATCTGGACGCGGGCCGCGTGGCGCGGCGGGTGGTCGATGTCGCTATGCCGCCCGGCGCGGACGATGCGGCGTGGCCCTTGCTGGGCTGGCTGCTGGGCCAGGCGTCGCCGGACCGGGTGCCGCTGGTGCGCGGGCTGGACGGCAGCCGCCCGGGTGCCGACGACCTGAAGGCTCTCTGCGCGGCGTTCGGGACGACCTCGGCCGCGCCGATGCTGCACGTGGCGGGCGTCACGCCGGAAGGCGACGCGCCGCCCGCGCCGGACGCGGATCACGTGCGGATCCGGCTGGCGGATTTCAGGCGCGGCTGGGCCGATCTCAATCGGGGCAGTACCTCGGTGGACCTGGTTGCCATCGGGTCGCCCCATGCCAGCGCGGCGGAGTGCCGGGGGTTCCTGGCCGCTTTGGGCGACCGGCGCTGCGACGGGGCGCGGGCGATGGCGACGGTGGGGCGCGCGACGCTGACCGGGTTGGACCGCGACGGGACGCTTGCGGCGCTGGGCGCGCGCGGGGTGCGGGTGTTGCCCGATCTCTGCTGGTGCTCGATCACCGAGCCGGTGTTCCCGCCGGACGCGCGCGTGGTGATGACCAATTCGGCAAAATACGCTCATTACGGGCCGAGCCTGTCGGGCCGCGCCCTGCGCTTCGCCAGCTTGGCGGATTGTGCCGAGGCGGCGGTGACGGGACGCGCGCCGGGGCGGCCGCGGTGGCTAGAGGGTGTCGAGTGAGGCGCGGACGCCGTTCCTCCAGATCCGGCGGGCGGCGTCGATCAGCGGCGTTTGCAGGCGCGCGGCCAGGTCGGCGGGGAAGATTCCGCGCACGGTCAGAAGGGCGGTGACGGTCGCGTCGGGATCGTCACTGGCCAGCGCCTTCAGTCGATCGGCCATGGGATCGCGCAGGTCGATGGGGTGGCCCCGCTCGTCCACGCCGCGCACGTAGCGCATCCACGCGGCGACGGCGTGGCAAAGGGCGGGGCTGGGCTGGTCCCGCTCAAGCCGGTCGCCGAGCGGGCCCAACAGGCGCTGGGGCAGCTTCTGGCTGCCATCCATGGCGATCTGCCAGGTGCGGTGCCGGATCGCGGGATTGGCGAAGCGGGCCCGCAGGCTGTCGGCATAGGCGTCCAGCGACACGCCGGGCGGCGCGGTCACGGTGGGCGCGATTTCGGACCAGAGCCGCTGCGCGTAGGCGGCGAAGACCGGGTCGGCCATGGCGTCGGCGATGGTCTCGTGCCCCGCAAGGTAGCCGGTATAGGCCAGCGCGGAATGGGCGCCGTTCAGCATCCGCAGCTTCATGCGCTCGTGGGCGGTGACGTCGGCCACCATCTCGGCCCCCGCGGCGGCGAGGTCGGGGCGGGCGCCGTCGACGAAATCGTCCTCGATCGCCCATTGGGCGAAGGGCTCGTGCATCACCGGCGCGGGGTCGTGCTGGCCGGTCAGGTGCGCGACGCGCGCGATATCGGCGTCGGTCGTGGCGGGCGTGATGCGGTCGACCATGGTGGCGGGGAAGCGTGCCTCGGCCGCGATCCAGTCGGCCAGGGCCGGATCGATACGGGCGGCGAGGTCCAGCACGACGCCGCGCAGCAGCGCGCCGTTGCCCGGCAGGTTGTCGCAACTCATCGCCGTGGAGGGGCGCAGGCCCGCGTCGCGGCGGCGCTGCAATGCGCGCACGAGGTAGCCGGGGGCCGAGACGGGGTGGGCGTCGGTCAGATCGTGGCGGATATCGGGGTGATCCGGGTTCAGCGCGCCGGTCGCCGGGTCGTGGCAATATCCCTTCTCGGTCACGGTGAGGCTGACGATCTTCACGCGCGGGTCGCACAAAACGTCCAACACCGCGCCGGGATCCTCGGGGGCGACCAGCACGTCATTCAGCACCGTCACGCGGCGCGGGGCCGGGGCGTCCGGGGTCAGCGCGACCGCGTAATAGGCCCAGCCTTGGCCGCGCAACGCATCGCGGGTGTCCGGCGTTCGAAGCGAAACCCCGGTGATGCCCCAATCGCCGCCCGAGGCCGCCATGGCGTCGGCCACGAACGGGCAGACGAAGGCGCGGGCGAAGGCGCCGAGGCCCAGGTGGACGATGCCCGTCGCGGGGCGGCGGCTCACAGGCTCGGCAGCCACAGCGCGAGGCCCGGGAAGACGATGAGCAGGAAGACCAGGAACATCGAGCAGCCGATGAACGGGAAGGCCGAGGTGTAGATGTCGCGCATGGACGTGCCCGCGGGGGCCACGCCTTTCATGACGAACAGCAGCAGTCCGAAGGGCGGCGTGGTGAAGCTGATCTCGAGCGCCAGCAGCATCACCAGCGCGAACCAGATGGGATCGAAGCCCAAGCCCTGCGCCAGCGGGAAGAAGATCGGCACCGTCAGCAGCATGATCGAGATCTGTTCCATGAACATGCCCAGCAGCAGCAGCACCGCGAACATCACCAGCAGCATCGCCAGCGGCGACAGGTCGAACCCCGTGGCCCAGTCGATCAGCCCGCTGGAGGCCCCCGAGAACGCCAGCAGCTGGCTGAACGTGGCCGAGCCGAAGACGATGAGGTAGGCCATCAGCGTCACCCGAAGCGCGCCGTCGATGGATTTCAGCAGGTTCTCCCAACTCAGGCAGCGATAGGCCACGGCCAGGATCAGCACGCCCAGAGCACCGAAGGCCGCGGCTTCGGACGGGGTGAAGATGCCGCCGATCATACCCGCCACGGTGATGACCATGACCGACAGCATGGGCACCACGTCGCGCAGGATCAGCCGCAGCTTTTCGGCAAGGCCCATGGACGGCACGTCGTAGGCGGGGGCGGCGTCGGGATCGATACGGACCTGCAACCAGATCGTCGCGATGTAGAGCCCGGCCAGGATCAGCCCGGGGATCACGCCCGCGATCAGCAGCGCGCCCACGTCGATGCGCGCCAGCGTCGCCAGCAGCACCGCCAGCGCCGAGGGCGGAATGATGATCGCCAGCCCGCCCGTGCCCAGGATCGGGCCAATTGACATGTGCTTTTTGTAGCCGCGGGCGTTCATCTCGGGCACCATCAGCGCGCCCAGCAGCGCGGTCGAGCCCATGGACGACCCCGACAGCGTGGAAAACCCGGTGCCGCCGATCACCGTGACGTAGGACAGCCGCCCCGGCAGGCGGCCCAGCAGCTTGTCGATGGCGTTGAACATGCGGCTCCCGAGGCCGGTGAAGAAGAAGAGCTCGCCCATCAGCAGGAACAGCGGGATCGGCACCAGCGCGAAGCTGGTCAGCGAGCCGAAGCCGTTGTTGAGAAGCTGGGTGATCCCCGCCTCGCCGCCCATGAAGATCCACGCGCCGATGATGTTGGCGGCCAGGAAGGCCAGCGCCACGGGCATCCCCGCCGCCATCAGCAGCATGATCGAGCCCAGCAGCAGGCCCAGTGCCGCGTACCATTCCATCATTCGTGGATCCCCGCCTCGCCCGAATGCATGAGCTCGGGGCCGAAGACGAAGCGGGCGAACTCGACGGCCATCAGCGTGAAGCTGACCGGGAAGGCCGCGGTCAGGATCCACTTGGGGAAGTAGTAGGCGCGCACGTCGTAATCGTTGCGCTCGAGGTTGGTGACGACCAGTTCCGCCCCCTTCCACGCCAGGATCACCGACACGACGACGCAAGCCGCGGCCACGAGGCGGCTGACGATGGCCTGCGCGGCGTCGGGCAAGGCGGCGGTGACCAGCTCGATATGGACGTGGCCCCGTTCGCGCACCAGCCACGGCGCGCCCAGCATGGTCATGTAGAGCAGCGCGTATTCCGAGGACGTGAAGAGCCACGCGAAGGGCTGCAGGCCCGCGTTGCGCATGGCGACCGACACGACGATCGAGACCATGAGCCAGACCAGCATGGCGCCCGCGATGATCGCCATGAGCGTCAGGACGGCGTCATAGGCGCGTCGGATGGAATGCATGGCGGGCCTTTCCCGGCGGGCGGTGCGGCGGCCCGGAATGGGGCCGCCGCGCGGTCTGGATCAGGTGGGATCGGCGCTTTCGTCGTAGAAGAGCTCGATCAGCTTGTCGTAGTTCTCGGTGCCCATGGGGTGCTCTTCCATCAGGCCCTGCATCCGCGCCCAGGTCTTTTCGCGCGCGGCGGCCAGGTAGTCGGCGGCGGCCTGCCCTTCGAGCGTGACGACCTGCATCCCCTGCTCTTCCAGGGCGGCGAAATCCTCGTCCCGCTTGGCCTTCAGCGCCCCGACCGATGCGGCTTCGTGCTCGATCGCGACGTCCTGCAGGATGGTCTTGGCCTCGTCGCTGAGGTTGTTCCACTTGTCGAGGTTCACGATCACGCCCAGGTCGGTCGAGAAGAAGCACGGCTCGATCCGGTAGTTCAGGAACTCGTTCCATTTCAGGTCGATCAGGCCGATCTGGGTCCAGCCGGTGGCGTCGACCACGCCGCGCTCGAGCCCCGAATAGACCTCGGTCGTGGGCAGGTCGATGACCTGCGCGCCCAGGTAGTCGGTGAAGAAGGCGTTGTAGACGGCGTTGCCGCGCAGCTTCAGGCCCGACACGTCCAGGTTGCCGTTGGCGTCCAGCGTGGGCTCGTCGCGGGTCCAGAGGTTGTAGCAGACACCACTGTCGAACCAGCCGAGATACTTCACGCCCATCTTTTCCTGGTGGATCTGGTCGATCAGCTCGATCCCGCCATTCTCGCGCGTCTCGATGGCGGTCAGGTTCGACGCCACCAGCGCGTCCTTCTCGGGCAGCGCACCGCCGTAGAACGAGCCTGGGGTATAGACCATGTCCACGACACCGTTGCGCACCGCGTCGGGCTGCTGGAACATGCCGATCGCCTCGGGGCCGCCGCGGACCTGGATTTCGACGACGCCCTCGCCGCGTTCGTTCACCTTTTCCACGAAATCCAGGAAGCTCTGGGTATAGATCAGCGTTTCGGGGAAGGCGTGGACGGCGGTCAGCGTGTCCTGCGCCTGGGCCATGCCGCCCAGCGACAGAAGGACCGAGACGGCCCCGGTGATGGGTGTCAGTTTCATGTAACTCTCCTTGCTATGCGCCCCCGGTGTCGTCCGGGGATCTTGGGTTCGCTGTCGGATCTTGCGGGTCACGATGCCCCGTCGGGCCAGGCCCAGGAAGCGGTTTTTGCGCGGGTCTTGCGGTAGGCCGCGATGGCGTCCGCGTGGGCGCGGGTGAGGTCGATATCGTCCCAGCCGTTGACCAGCTTTTCGCGCCAGATCTTCGGCAGATCGAACGCGTAGGTCTTGCCGTCGATCGTCAGCGTTCCGCCGTCCAGATCGACCCGCGCGGATGCCGTGCCGTCGCCCAGCGCGTCGAGGATGGCGCCCGCGTCTGGGATCGCGGCGGGCAGCAGGCCGTTATTGACCGCGTTGCCCGCGAAGATGTCGGCGAAGCTTTCGGCCACGACGACGCGGATGCCCGCATCGACCAGCGCGTAGACCGCCGCCTCGCGCGACGAGCCGCAGCCGAAATTGGGGCCCGCCACCAGCACGCTGGCGTCGGGGTGGCGGTCGAGCGGGAAGTCGGGATCGCCGTCGCGCAGGTCGGCGAAAAGGTATCCGCCGTATCCTTCGGCGCGGCTGGCGGACATGAAGCGCGCGGGGATCACCTGGTCGGTGTCGACATTGGCGCGCGGCAGGGCCACCGCCTTGCCGTTATGGGTGGTCCAGCCCGCCATCACAGGAACTCCCGCGCGTCGGTCAGATGGCCCGTGACCGCCGCGGCGGCGACCATCACGGGCGACATGATGTGGGTGCGCGCGCCGCGCCCCTGGCGGCCGCGGAAGTTGCGGTTGGTGGACGACGCGCAACGGTTGCCAGCGGGCACGGTGTCGCCGTTCATGCCGACGCACATGGAGCAGCCCGAGGCGACCCAGTCGAGGCCTGCGTCGGTGAAGATCCGGTCGAGCCCTTCGCGTTCGGCCTGCGCGCGCACCAGCATCGAGCCGGGCGAGACGATGCCCGGAACCTTCGCGCGGCGGCCCTTCAGGATGGCGGCGGCGGCGCGCAGGTCCTCGATCCGGGCGTTGGTGCAGGAGCCCAGGAACACCTGGTCCACCGCGATATCGCTGAGCTTCTGGCCGGGCACCAGGTCCATGTAATCCAGCGCCTCGCGCGCGGCCTTGACGCGCGCGCCGTCGAAGCTGTCGGGGTCTGGCACGGTGCCGGTGATCGGCAGCGCCTGTTCGGGCGTCGTGCCCCAGGTGACCGTGGGCGCGATATCGCCCGCGTCGATGCGCACCTCGCGGTCGAAATCGGCGCCCGCGTCCGAGGCCAGCGCGCGCCAGTCCTGCACCGCCGCGTCCCAGGCGTCGTCCTTGGGGGCGAAGGGGCGACCGTCGAGATATGCGAAGGTGGTGTCGTCGGGGGCCACCATGCCGAAGCGCGCGCCGCCCTCGATGGACAGGTTGCAGAGTGTCATGCGCCCTTCCATCGACAGGGCGCGGATGGTCGATCCGGCGTATTCCACCGCGTGGCCCGTGGCGCCCCCGGTGCCGAGCTTGGCGATCCAGTGCAGCGCGATGTCCTTGGCGGTGACGCCCTTGGGCAGCGCGCCCTCGACCGTGATCCGCATGGATCGGGGCCGGGTCTGCCAGATCGTCTGGGTGGCCAGCACGTGGGCCACCTGGGTCGCGCCGATCCCGAAGGCCAGCGCGCCGAAGGCACCGTGGGTCGAGGTGTGGCTGTCGCCGCAATTGATCAGAAGGCCCGGCAGGGTGATCCCCTGCTCGGGGCCGATGACGTGGACGATGCCCTGCCGCGGGTCGCGCAGGCCGAACAGGCGAATGCCGTGCGCGTCGGTGTTGCGGGACAGCCGATCCAGCATCTTGGCCACGTCGGCGTTGTCCACGTGGTCGCGGTGGCGCGTGGGCGCGTAGTGGTCGGCGACGCCAAAGGTCAGCTCGGGCGCGGCCACGGGCAGGTCGCGCTCGGCCAGCTTGGCGAAGGCGTGGTGCGAGCCTTCGTGGACCAGGTGGCGGTCGACCCAGAGCAGCGACGCGCCTTCGTCATTGGTCAGGATCTCGTGCGCGTCCCACAGCTTGTCGAGCATCGTGACGCTCATGGCGCGCCCTCGGCCCCGCGGTCGCCGACGACCGGTTCCCAGTGGCGCGCGGACCCTTTGCCCACCCGGCTCAGCGACATTTCCAGCTTGAACCGGTCGGGCCTGTAGAGCGCCGACAGGTATTCGACCACGCGCTGATCGTCGTCCCGGACGATCCGGTTGAGCGACATCAGCGCCGTCCCTGTGGCGACGCCCAGCGCATCCGCGACCTCGGGGCCCGCAAGGGTCGCGCTGACGGATTGGTGGGCGGCCGCGACGACGACGCCCGAGCGTTCGAGCAGCTGGTAAAGCGGGGTCCCGGCCAGGTCGGCTTCGGAATAGTTGGCGGCGATGTCTTCGGGCACGAAGGTGGTCAGGTGCGAAAACGGAGCACCATCCACCAGCCGGACGCGCACGGCCATCTGCACCCGCGCGCCGGGCGCGATCCCCATCTCGCGGGCGATGCGGTCGGGCGGCGTGTCGTAGGAAAACGACAGCAGCCGGGCCGAATGCTGCCCCATGCTGACCAGCTGCGGGATCAGCGTGCTCATGTCGGCGGACATTGCAGCCGTTGCGGGCGCGGCCAGGACGCGAGTGCCGCTGCCCGCGCGGCGGTCGATCAGGCCGTCCCGCTCGAGCGCGTCCAGGGCGCGGCGGACGGTGACGCGGCTGACCTGGTAGGTATCGGTCATGGCATGCTCGCCCGGCAACAGCGCGCCGGGGCCGTGCGCGCCGGACGCGATGGCGTCGCGCAGCAGCAGATAGACCCTGCGGGCCTTCCCCCCTTCCGGCAACTCGTGTCGCGCGTCGTCTGGCATAAGCGCTCCTGTGCTGTGCAACAGCGTAACGGGCGGGATCGGGAAGGCAACATATTTGTATCGCCCGGACCCACTTATTTGTTCTTTATTATCGAAATTATCTGTCTTATGAAAGATACATCTGAACAGGGAGGCGTCCGTGCCAGAACTGAATGCCCACCCGGCCGACGGCGACGGTGCCAAGACCCGCGCGGCCCCGCCCGACCCGGTGGCGGTCGTGAAGGACTACTTGCGCGCCATGGAGGCGCGCGACCTCGACGCGGCGCGCGCGCATCTTGCGCCCGGTTTCACGATGACCTTCCCGGGCGCGGCCCCGATGACCAATCTGGACGAGCTTATCGCCTGGTCGCGGCCCCGATACGCCCACGTCGCCAAGACCATCGACGGGACCGATCTGTGCGCGGCCCGGGGCACATCGGTCGTCTTCGTGCGCGGCACGCTGCACGGCGCGTGGCCCGACGGCACCCCCTTCGACGGCATCCGCTTCATCGACCGGTTCGAGCTGGAGGGCGGCAGGATCACCCGGCAGGATGTGTGGAACGACATCGCCGAGGTGCGCCCGTGACCGAAGGACCGCTCGACCCCATCACGCTGGCGGTGCTCGCGGGCCGGATGGAGCAGATCGCGGACGAGATGGACGCCACCCTGTTCCGCGCCGCCTTCAACCCGATCATCGCCGAGGCGCATGACGCGTCGCACGGGCTTTACCACGCGCAAACCGGCGACACGCTGGTGCAGGGGAAATCCGGCCTGCCGATCTTCGTGGGCGTCATGTCCTTCGCCGTGAAGGCCGTGATCGACAAGGTGGCCGAGACCGGGCGCGCGCCGCAGGACGGCGACATCTGGATCTTCAACGACGCCCATATCGGCGGCACGCATCTGAACGACATGCGGCTCGTGCGGCCCTATTTCCGGGACGGGCGGTTGTTCTGCTGGCTCGCCTCGGTCGGGCACTGGCACGATCTGGGTGGCGGTGCCCCGGGCAACTACAACCCGGCGGCCAAGGATGTCTTCCAGGAAGCCTTCGTGCTGCCGCCGGTAATGCTGGCGCGCGGCGGCGAGGTGGACCAGGGGATCATCGACATCATCCTTCGCAACACCCGTCTGCCGCAATCGGCAGAGGGCGATCTGAACGGCCAGTTGGGTGCGCTGGACCTGGGTGTGAAGCGGATGGACGAGCTGCTGGACAGCTACGGCGCCGATGCGGTGTCCGGTGCGCTGCGGGCGCTGTCGGACCGGGCCGAGACGCTGATGCGCGAGGAGCTGAAGGGCCTGCCGGACGGCGTGTGGGAGGCCGAGGATTTCCTGGACAATGACGGCATCACCGACGCGCCCCTGAAGATCCGCGTGCGTCTTGAAATCTCGGGCGACCGGATGAGCCTGGACTTCGCGGGCAGCGCGCCGCAATGCCTCGGCCCCGTGAACATCGCGCGGCCGACGGCGGTGGCGACGGCCTACGTGGCGATCAAGCACATTTTCCCGAGCCTGCCCGCCAATGCGGGCGTCATGCGGCCCATCGACGTGAAGATCCCCGAAGGATCGATCCTGTCGGCCGCGTTTCCCGCGCCCGTGGGAGGCTACACCGAAACGATCCTGCGGATGATCGACGTGATCTTCGCCGCCGCAGCAGGGGCCGCGCCCGACCGGGTGGTGGCCAACGCCTATGGCACGATCAACGCGCTGTCGATCGCCGGGCGGCGCAAGGATGGCAGCCAGTGGGTCATGTTCAGCTTCTACGGCGGCGGGCATGGCGGATCGTCGGACTCGGACGGGCTGAACCACGGCAGCGCGCCGATCTCCACCGCGACGATCCCGCCCATGGAGATCCTGGAAGCGGCCTATCCGGTGATGTTCCGGCAATGGGCGCTGCGCCCCGGTTCGGGCGGCGCGGGGGCGCATCGGGGCGGCTTGGGCGCGATCTACGAGATCGAGGTGCTGGAGGAAAACGGCGCCGAGGCGTTCCTGTTCGGCGAGCGGGGCAAGCACGCGCCCAAGGGCGTGGCGGGCGGCGGCGATGCGGCGATGAACGTGTTTTCGTATGAGCAGGATGACGGCTGGCACGCGCCGCCCATGGTGTCGAAGATGCGCGGTATCGGGTTGAAGCAGGGCCAGGCGGTGCGGCTGGAGACACCTGGCGGGGGCGGCTACGGCGCGCCCGCGGATCGCAGCGCCGACGCCATCGCCCGCGACGTGGAACGGGGATTGCTGAGCGCGGACGACGCCGAGCGGCTGTACGGCTGGACCGGGGGCGCGGCATGAGCGGGGCCAAGCGGATGATCGGCGTCGACGTGGGCGGCACCTTCACGGACGTGTTCTTCCTGGACGAGGATGCGGGGCTGGCCAGCGTCGCCAAGGTGCCCACCACCCGGCCCGACCAGTCGGGCGGGTTCCTAGAAGGCATCCGCCAGCAGGCCCCGGACCTGGGCGCGATCTCGGCGGTGATCCACGGGACCACCGCGGGCACCAACGCGCTGCTGGAGCGCAAGGGCGCGCGGGTCGGTGTCGTGACGACCGAAGGTTTGCGCGACGTGCTGGAAATGCGCCGCCGCGACCGTCCCCGCACCTGGGGTCTGCGCGGCGAATTCGAGCCTGTGGTGCCGCGCGATTTGCGGCTGGAAGTGCCCGAACGCACGCTGGCCGATGGCACGGTTCGCACGCCGGTGGACCTGGACGCGGTGCGCGACGCGGGCCGGACGCTGCTGGAGGCGGGCTGCGAGGCGATCGTGGTGCTGTTCGCCAACAGCTACGCCAACCCCGACAACGAAGCGCGGGCCGTGGCGGCCCTGCGGGAGATGTGGCCCAACCCGCATGTCTCGGCCTCGTCCGAGATCCTGCCGGAGATCCGCGAGTTCGAGCGGTTCTCGACCACCGCGCTCAACGCCTATCTACAGCCCGAGGTGTCGGGATATATCGACCGGCTGGACACCGCCTTGCGCGACGGCGGGTTCGGGTCGGAGTTCATGATCGTACAATCCAACGGCGGCGCGATGGACGTGGGCACCGCCTGCCGCCTGCCCGTGCGCACGGCGCTGTCGGGACCGGCGGCGGGCGTCATCGCGGCGGCGCATATCGCGACCGAGGCGGGGTTTCCGGACGTCATCACCGGCGACATGGGGGGCACCAGCTTCGACGTGTCGCTGGTGGCCGACGGACGGTCCATGCTGGCGCCGCAAACCTCGATCGATTTCGGCATGGTGGTGCGCACGCCGATGATCGAGATCACGACGATCGGTGCGGGCGGCGGATCCATCGCGTGGGTCGACAAGGGGGGCTTGCTGAATATCGGCCCCGAAAGCGCGGGCTCGACCCCCGGCCCCGTCGCCTACGGGCAGGGCAACGACCGGCCCACGGTGACCGACGCCAGCGTGGTGCTGGGCCGGATCGACGCCGAGCATCCCATCGGCGGCAAGCTGGACCGGCTGGACGTGGACGCCGCGCGGCGGGCCATCGACGCGCATGTGGGCAACACGCTGGGCCTGGATACCGAAGCGGCGGCCGAGGCGATCCTGCGCGTCGCCAACAGCCGCATGGCGGGCGCGATCCGGCTGGTGTCGGTCGAGCGCGGCTTCGATCCCAAGACCTTCGCCTTCATGCCCTTCGGCGGCGGCGGCGCGCTGCACGCGGGTGCGATGCTGGACGAGGTCGGCATCGGCCGCGCCATCGTGCCGCGCTATCCCGGCGTGACCTCGGCGCTCGGATGCGTCATCGCGGATATGCGGCAGGATTTCGTGCAGACGGTGAACGCCACGGTCGACGCGCTGGACACCGACGCGCTGGGCCGCTTCATGCAGGGCCACGTGGAGGGCGGCATGGCGATCCTGGACGCGACCGAGACCCGGTTCGAGGCGCGCGAAACTCGGTTCGAGCTGGACATGGCCTATGTGGGCCAGACCCACACCGTGTCGGTTCCGATCCCGGTGACGGTGGTGGATGGCAAGGTGGCCCCGCCCACGCGCGACGAGATCCGCGACGCGTTCGATGCGGCCTATCACGCGGCCTACGGGCGGCTGCTGAAATCCGGCACGCGGCGGGTGATGAACCTGCGCTCGGCCGTGATCGGCAAGCGGCCCAAGTTCGACCTGAGGACGCTGGCACCCCAGGGCGGGACCGTGGAGGCGGCCAGGAAGGGCACCCGCCGCGTGCATTTCGGCGACGCCTGGCACGACACGGCGATCTATGACCGGCTGGCGCTGCCGGTGGATGCGGTGGTGGACGGCCCCGCGATCCTGGAGCAGGCCGACACGACCGTGCTGATCGAGCCCGACTTGACCGGCCGCGTTGACCGGTTCGGCAACACCATCATCACCCGGAAGGACGCACCATGAGCGGCCAAATTGATCCCGCGCGCACGGCGCTTCTGACCATCGACCTGCAGAACGATTTCCTGCATCCCGACGGCGCCTACGGACGCGCGGGACAGGGATCGGACGCCATCGCCGCCCTGCCCGACCGGATCGCGCCGGTGCGCGACGCTTTGCGCAAGGCGGGCGGGATCTACGTCTCGGCGCAGTTCACGCTGGTGCCCATGCCCGACGGCGCGCCGCTGATCTCGCCGCACCTGGCCAAGCTGCGGCCGTTCCTGACAAAGGGCGACTTCGCGCCCGGCCAGTTCGGGCACGCGCTGGTCGAGACGCTGGCGCCTGCCGACTACACGGTGGAAAAGGTCGCCTATTCCGCCTTCTACCAGACCCGGCTGGAATTCATCCTGCGCAAGCTGGGGGTCGACAGGATCCTGCTGGGCGGGATCGTGACCAATGGCGGCGTGGCGTCCACGCTGCGCGACGCCCATCTGCGCGACATCGACACTGTGCTGCTGACCGACGGCTGCGCGGCGTTCAGGCCCGAGGTGCACGACGCCACGGTGCTGTCGCTGGGATCCCTGGGCAGCCAGATGACCTGCGCGGACGCCGTCGCGGCGCTGGAGGCCGCGTGATGGGCTTGCGCGACAGGCTGGCCGCCGACGAGATCCTGGTGGCGCCCGGCGTCTATGACGGGCTGACGGCGGCGCTGGCGAGCCAGGCAGGGTTCGAGGCGCTGTACCTGTCGGGCGCTGCGGTGGCCTATACCCGGCTGGGTCGGCCCGACATCGGCCTGAGCACGTCGTCCGAGATGGCCGACACCATGGCGCTGATCGCCGACCGGGTGGCGCTGCCGGTCATCATCGACGCGGATACCGGCTTCGGCAACGCGCTGAACGCGCAGCGGACCATGCGGCTTTACGAGCGCGCGGGCGCGAGCGCGCTGCAGGTCGAGGATCAGACCTATCCCAAACGCTGCGGCCACCTGTCGGACAAGACATTGATCCCGCGGTCGGAAATGGCGGGCAAGATTGCCGCCATGGCCGATGCGCGGGCCAGCGACGACACGCTGATCATCGCGCGCACCGACGCCATCGCGGTCGAAGGCTTTGATGCCGCGTTGGAGCGGGCCGAGGCCTACGTGACGGCGGGGGCGGATGCGCTGTTCATCGAAGCGCCGCGCTCGCGGGACCAGATGACGCGTATCACGGACCAGTTCGCAGGCCGCCTGCCCCTGCTGGCCAACATGGTCGAAGGCGGTGCCACGCCGATCTCGACCGCGTCCGAGCTGCAGGAACTGGGCTTTTCCATCGCCATCTTCCCCGGCGGGATCGTGCGGGCGCTGGCGCGCACGGCGCAGGACTATTACGCCAGCCTGCACGCGCACGGCTCGAACACGCCGTTCAAGCAGCGCATGTTCGATTTCGACGGGCTGAACGACGTGATCGGCACCGACGCCATGCTGGCCGAAGGCCGGAAATGGGAGGGCGCGGATGGCTGACGTCCAGCCGAGCCCAGACGCGTTCGACTTCGAGGTCGAGACGCTGATCGTGGGCGCGGGCGCCTGCGGGCTGGTGGCGGCGCTGGCGGCGCGGGATGCGGGCCAGCAGGTGCTGGTGATCGAGGCCGACGCGGTGCCCCAGGGCTCGACCGCGCTGTCGGCGGGGCTGATCCCGGCGGCGGGCACGCGGTTCCAGAAGGCCGCGGGCATCGATGACGACCCGGCCATGTTCGCGCGCGACATCCAGGCCAAGGCCCATGGCGAGAACGATCCGGTATTAGTGGACGCCATGGCGACAGGCGCGGGGCCGGTGGTGGAATGGCTGGCGGACCGCTTCGGCCTGCCCTTCTCGGTGGTGGAGAATTTCGACTATCCCGGACATTCGCGCCGCCGGATGCATGGGCTGCCGTCGCGGGCGGGACGCGAGCTGATCGACCGGTTGCGCCAGGCGGCCGAGGGCGAAGGCATCGACATCATCTGCGAACGCCGCGCCCGGACGCTGTTCGCGGATGGGCGGCGGATCACCGGCATCGCCATGACGCGCCCCGATGGCGGGGTCGAGACGGTGGGCTGCGGGAAGCTTATCCTGGCCTGCAACGGCTTCGGCGGCAATCGCGACAAGGTGGCCGACCTGCTGCCCGGGATCAGCGACGCGCTGTGGTTCGGCCATGACGGCAACCGGGGCGAGGCGCTGGATTGGGGCGCGGCGCTGGGGGCGGCCACGCATCACCTGGGCGCCTACCAGGGTCACGGCAACGTCGCCCACCCCCACGGCATCCTGATCACATGGGCCGTCATCACCGAGGGCGGCGTGCAGGTGAACACGGAAGGCCAGCGGTTCTGGGACGAATCCCAGGGCTATTCCGAGGCCGCGCGCCAGGTCGTCGCCCAGCCCGGCGGCCTGGCGGTGACGATCTTCGACGCCCGCATCGCCGACATCGCCCGCCAGTTCGAGGATTTCCAGGCCGCCGAGGCGCAGGGCGCGGTCAAGAGCGCGGACACGCTCGACGCACTGGCCGCGGCGTTCGACCTTCCCGGCGACGCGCTGCGGGCGACGATGGATTCCCTGCCCGAGCGGGGCGTGGATGCTTTCGGGCGCGCCTGGCCGGGCGGGCAGGCCCTTGCGCCGCCTTACATGGGGGTGCGCGTCACCGGGGCGCTGTTCCACACCCAGGGCGGTCTGAGGACCGACGGGACGGGCCGGGTGATCGGCACCGACGGCGCGCCGTTTCCCAACCTGTTCGCGGCCGGGGGGGCCGCCTGCGGCGTGTCGGGATCGGGGGATTCGGGGTATCTCAGCGGCAACGGGTTGCTGGCGGCCGTGACGCTTGGCTACGCCGCGGGCCGGGCCTGAGCCGGTCAGGTGCGGCGCAGGCGGATCACCACGTCGACCGAGCTGATCTCGGTTCCTTCGGGGGCGTCGGGCAGCGACAGGATCTTCAGCTGGTCGGCGGGGGCATCGCTCAGCCGCGCCTCGTCCTCCCAGTAGAAATGCGGGTGGTCGTCCACGCGGGTGTCGAAATAGCTTTTCGAGCCTTCCACGTTCACTTCCTGCATCAGTCCCGCGTCGCAAAAGGCGCGCAGCGTGTTGTAGACGGTGGCGAGCGACACGGCCTCGCCCGCGTCGCGGCTGGCGGCGTGCAGACTTTCGGCCGTCACGTGACGGTCGTCCCCGTCGCCCACCAGCAGGGCCGCCAGCGACACGCGCTGACGGGTCGGGCGCAACTGGGCGCGGGCCAGCCAGCGGGCGCCACGTTCAAGCGCCGAAGACGGCAGCGGAAGATCTGAAGTGTCCATCACCGCTATATAGGGCACGCAAGGCGCTGTTTTCAATCCGCAATGGGGCCTGACGCTGCGCTTGCGCCGCCCGGACGCGCGATGATAGACCCCGTGAAGCCAATAATCGCCCGTATCGGAAGGGGTCCGCCCGCATGAGCCAAAATCCCACCAGCTTCGACCGTGACGACTTGCTGAAATGCGCGCGGGGCGAGTTGTTCGGCCCCGGCAATGCGCAGCTTCCCGAACCGCCGATGCTGATGATGGACCGGATCACCGACATCTCGGGCGATGGCGGCGCGCACGGCAAGGGCCATGTCGTGGCCGAGTTCGACATCCATCCGGACCTATGGTTCTTCGCGTGCCACTTCCCCGGCAACCCGATCATGCCGGGCTGCCTGGGGCTGGACGGGCTGTGGCAGCTGACCGGCTTCAACCTGGGCTGGCGCGGCTGGACGGGGCGCGGTTATGCGCTGGGCGTGGGCGAGGTCAAGCTGACCGGCATGGTGCGGCCCGATCGCAAGATGCTGACCTACAACGTGAATTTCACCAAGGCCGTGCAATCGCGCCGCCTGACCATGGGCGTCGCCGACGGCACCGTCCACGCGGATGGCGAGCTGATCTACCAGGTCAGCGGCATGAAGGTGGCGCTGAGCGAAAGCTAACTGCTACCAGCTGACCGTGGTCGGTCGAATTCTTTGTACGTCAACCCGTCGGCCCACATACTCGCCACGGAGCGCTGCGAACAGGTAGGGGGCAACGTCGTCCCAGACCGCAATTATGCGCTTGGCCTCTTCCAACGGCGCTTCTGCGGCACGCTTGCGTGTCGAGAAGCCACTGTTGCCCGACCAAGGCCAGAGATTCATCTTCGGCTGCGCCGCGAACCGTGTCGATCCCTGCACCAGCATCAGTCGCGACCAGTCGACCGGGTCGGTGCCGACATCCTGCACACAACTCACATCTTTCGGTGACGGGGATCTGTGGACCATTACGCTCGCTTCCTCGCTCGCGGGTCGGTAATTGATCTCGAAGTTGTCTATCCTCTGCGTCACATCAGGCCAAAGAAGATACCTGCTGTAATCCTGGTTGCCTGGATCCCAGCCCGGAATGTAGGCGGGATGAGGGATGAACCCCTCCGCCTCCGCACGTGCCCCGATGCGCTCGGCAATCTCGGAAAAGAATTTGCCGTTTTTCGATGCCATGCTCGTTTGGCCCACTTAATCCGTTGAAACTCTTTCGCCTTGCTACAGGGGATGCCGCTCTCATAATAGTCCGGAAACAATGGAAGGAGCGCCCATGCGCCGCGTCGTCGTCACCGGGTTGGGGATCGTGTCCCCCATCGGCAATTCCGCTGAAGAAGTCACCGCCGCCCTGAAGGCGGGCAAATCGGGGATCGAGGCCAGCGCTGAGATGGCCGAGCGCGGCTTTCGCAGCCAGATCGCGGGCACGCTGAAGATCGACGTTGCCGAGCACGTGGACAAGCGCACCCTGCGCTTCATGGGACCGGGCGCGGCTTACGCCCACATCGCCATGAGCCAGGCCATCGCCGATGCGGGGCTGACCGACGACATGGTGTCGAACGTGTCCACGGGCCTGATCGCGGGATCGGGCGGGCCGTCCACCAGCGCCATGTTCGACGCACACCAGACGGTGCTGGAAAAGGGCAGCCCCAAGCGGATCGGGCCGTTCGCAGTGCCCAAGTGCATGTCGTCAACGATCAGCGCGAACCTGTCGACGGCGTTCAAGATCAAGGGGATGAACTTCTCGATCACCTCGGCCTGCTCGACGTCGCTGCACTGCATCGGGATGGCCGCCCAGCAGATCCAGCTGGGCGCGCAGGACGTGATGTTCGCGGGCGGCGGCGAAGAGCTCGATTGGACGCTGTCGTGCCTGTTCGACGCCATGGGCGCGATGTCGTCCAAGTATAACGACACGCCGCAGAAGGCGTCGCGCGCCTTCGACAAGGATCGCGACGGCTTCGTCATCGCGGGCGGCGGCGGCATCGTGGTGCTGGAGTCGCTCGAACACGCGCAGGCGCGCGGCGCGAAGATCTACGCCGAGGTCACGGGCTTCGGCGCCACCAGCGACGGGCACGACATGGTGGCGCCTTCGGGCGAGGGCGGCGAGCGGGCGATGCGGCTGGCGCTGAGGGATGTCGACCCGGGACGCGTGGGCTATATCAACGCGCACGGCACCTCGACCCCGGTGGGCGACGTGGGCGAGGTCGAGGCGGTGCGCCGCACCTTCGGCGAGGGGAGCGCGCCGCCGATCAGCTCGACCAAGTCGATGACCGGCCACAGCCAGGGGGCCACCGGCGCGCAGGAAGCGATCTATTGCCTGCTGATGCTCGAGCATGACTTCATCGCGCCGTCGATCAACGTGGATACCTTGGACCCGGCCATCCACGCGGGCGAAATCGCGACGGCGCTGGTGGAAAACGCCGGGCTCGATACGGTGATGACCAATTCCTTCGGGTTCGGCGGCACCAACGGGTCCATGCTGCTCAGCAAGTTCAGGGAGTAGTCACATGGCCGATCTGATGAAGGGCAAGCGCGGGCTGATCATGGGCGTGGCCAACGAACGGTCCATCGCCTGGGGCATCGCACGCGCCATGGCCGACGAAGGGGCGGAGCTGGCGTTTTCCTACCAGGGCGAGGCGTTCGGCAAGCGGGTGGAGCCGCTGGCCGCGTCGGTCGGCAGCGACCTGCTGGTGGACGTGGACGTGACCGACGATGCCAGCATGGACGCGGCCTTCGCGCTGCTGAAGGACAAGTGGGGGCGCATGGATTTCGTCGTCCACGCCATCGCGTTTTCCGACAAGTCCGAGCTGACCGGGCGCTTCATCAACACGACCCGCGCGAATTTCCAGAACTCGCTGTCGATCAGCTGCTACTCGCTGATCGACGTGGCCCGCCGCGCGTCCGAGCTGATGCCAGACGGCGGCACGGTGCTGACGCTGACCTACCAGGGCTCGAACAAGGTCACCCCCTTCTACAACGTGATGGGCGTGGCGAAGGCGGCGCTGGAATCGGCGGTGCGCTACCTGGCCAACGACCTGGGCCGCGACGGCATCCGGGTGAACGCGATCTCGCCCGGGCCCATGAAGACGCTGGCGGGTGCCGCGATCGGCGGGGCGCGCAAGACGTTCAAGCACACCGACACCAACGCGCCGCTGGGCGGCAACGCCACGCTCGAGGCCGTGGGCGGCACGGCGGTCTACCTGGCGTCGGATTACGGGGCCTGCACGAGCGGAGAAATCATCCACGTGGATGGCGGCTTTCACGTCCTGGGGATGCCGCAGCCCGAGAACCTGTGATCGGGGGGGGCAAGGCGCCCGAAAGCGCCTTGCTGTTGTTCAGGCGGCCTTGATCGCCACGATCTCGACCGCGAAGGTCAGATCCTTGCCCGCAAGCGGGTGATTGGCGTCCAGCGTCACCTCGGTCTCGGTCGCGTCGGCGACCATGACGGGAACCGCCTGTCCGTCGGGGGTCTGCATCTGCAGCTGGGTGCCCGGCTCGGTCGGCAAGTCGTCGGGGAACTGGTCGCGCGGAACCGCCTGCACCCGGTTGGGATCATGGGCGCCGTACGCGTCGTCGGGCGCGACGGTCACGGTCTTCTTGTCGCCCACTTCCATGCCGGCGATCGCGCTGTCGAGACCGGGAATGATCATCCCCGAGCCCAGCGTGAACTCCAGCGGCGCGCGGCCTTCGGAGCTGTCGAACTGGGTGCCATCCGGCAGGCTGCCGGAATAGTGCATGGAAATCGTGTCGCCTTCTTTCGCCTGAGTCATAAAGTGTCCTTTGGTTTCAAGGGAAATTTGCCAAGCGCGCCGATCCCCGGCGCCGTGCCTGGTCGTGATGGGGCCCATTGCTGAACGCCCGAGCGCCGAATGTAAACCCCGGCCCCGAATCCGCCCCGCTTGCCGGAAGATCGCCGCTTTCGCGCCGGGCGGGGCAAGTCGCGCGACCTTTCCCCGCCGCGCGCTCTGTGGCAGGAGGAACCCGAGGAGGGCGCCATGGCGATCAAGATCTGCGTATTCGATGCCTACGGCACGCTGTTCGACGTGGCCTCGGCCGCGCGGCGGGCCGCCGATGAACCCGGGCGCGACGCCCTGCGCGCGGTCTGGCAGGATCTGGCGCGCGACTGGCGGCTGAAACAGCTGGAATATAGCTGGCTCAGGGCCGCGGCGGGGCGGCATTGCAGCTTCTGGCAGGTGACCCAGGACGGTCTGGACTGGGCGCTGGAGGCTTGCGGTCTGCAGGCGGACAAGAGCCTGCGCGAAAGGCTGCTGGCGCTTTACTGGGAATTGCAGGCCTACCCGGAAGTGCCCCGGATGCTCGCGACCCTGAAAGAGCGCGGCTTCGCGACCGCCATCCTGTCCAACGGGTCGCCGGACATGCTGGACGGCGCGGTGAGCTCGGCGGGCGTGGGGGCGTCCCTCGACGCGGTTCTGTCGGTCGAGGACGTGGGCGTCTTCAAGCCCGCGACGCCGGTCTACGACATGGTGGGCGCGCGCTTCGGCTGCGCGCCGGACGAGGTCCTGTTCGTGTCGTCGAACGGCTGGGACGCCGCGGCGGCGGCGGGCTACGGCTTCGTCACCGCCTGGGTCAACCGCGCGGGCGCGCCGACGGATCGGCTGTGGGCCGCACCGCATCACATCTTGCACGACCTGACACCCATACCGGAGATCGCCGCGAATGCCTGATTTCACCACGTCGGACGGTCTGCGACTGCATTACACCGATCGCGGCACCGGCCAGCCGATCCTGTGCCTGTCGGGCCTGACGCGCAACGCGACCGATTTCGACTACGTGGCCCCCCACCAGTCGGACGCGCGGCTGATCGCGCTGGATTACCGCGGCCGGGGCCAGTCGGACTGGGCCGATCCGGCCAGCTACACGATCCCGGTCGAGGCGCGCGACGTGGTCGAGCTGCTCGATCACCTGGAGCTTCAGCGCGCGCCGATCCTGGGCACGTCGCGGGGCGGGCTGATCGCGATGATGCTCTGCGCGACGGCGAAGGACCGCGTGGCGGGCGTGTGCCTGAACGACATCGGACCCGAGATCGCGCCCGAAGGCATCGCCGCCATCATGGCCTATATCGGCCGCAACCCGGTGCAAAAGACCCATGCCGAGGCCGCGGCCATGCGCGCCGAGCTGATGGCGGGATTCGCCAACGTGCCCCACGCGCGCTGGGTCGACGAGGTGGAAAAGCACTATCGGCAAACCGACGAGGGCCTGGTCATCAACTACGATCCCGGCCTGGCCGACACGGTGCGCGCGGGCGGGGCCCAGCCCGCGCCCGACCTGTGGCCGCTCTTCGATGCCATGGACGGTTTGCCCTTGGCCTGCATAAGGGGCGCGAATTCCAACCTGCTGGCGCCCGCCACGCTGGCCGAGATGCGCCGCCGCCGCCCCGACATGATCGTGGCCGAGGTGCCCGACCGCGGGCATGTGCCGTTCCTGGACGAGCCGCAGGCGCTGGCGGCCATCGCCGCCTGGAGGGCGCTGCTGTGAATATCGACGAGATCCACGCCGCCCGGGA
Organism: Palleronia pontilimi; assembly: GCF_016412875.1. Lineage (GTDB taxonomy): Bacteria > Pseudomonadota > Alphaproteobacteria > Rhodobacterales > Rhodobacteraceae > Palleronia > Palleronia pontilimi. The sequence continues at coordinate 97,830 of NZ_JAEKPD010000006.1, forward strand.
CCGGCTGGCGGGCCACGCGCGGCGGACGCCGCTGCTGAGCTCTCCCTTCCTGGACGAGCTTGCCGGTCGGCGGGTGCTGGTGAAGGCGGAATGCCTGCAGCATACCGGCAGCTTCAAGTTCCGCGGCGCGTGGTCGGCGATCAGCGCGCTGGATCCGGACGTCCGCGCGCGCGGCGTGCTGGCCTATTCGTCCGGCAACCACGCGCAGGGGGTCGCCCGCGCGGCGCAGATCCATGGCTGCCCCGCCGTCATCGTCATGCCCGCCGATGCGCCCGCGCTGAAGATCGCCAACACGCGCGGCTTCGGCGCCGAGGTGGTGCTTTACGATCGGGCCCGCGAAAGCCGCGAAGAGATCGGCGGCGCGCTGGCGTCCGAGCGCGGATTGACACTGATCCCGCCCTACGACCACCCGATGGTGATCGCGGGACAGGCCTCCTGCGGCATCGAGATCGCCGAGGATTTGCCGGACACGACCGCCGACGTGCTGGTCTGCTGCGGCGGCGGCGGGCTGACTTCGGGCATGGCGCTGGCGTTCGAACATCACGCGCCGGGCCTGCGCGTCCGCCCGACCGAGCCCGACGGCTTCGACGACATGGCCCGGTCGCTGCAGGCGGGCGAAATCCGGCGCAATTCCAGCACCACGGGCAGCATCTGCGACGCGATCCTGACCCCCGCGCCGGGCGATCTGACCTTTCCGATCCTGAACCGGTTGGCCGGACCGGGACTGACCGTCAGCGACGACCAGGCGATGCACGCCATGGCGCTGGCGTTCAAGCGGCTGAAGCTGGTGGCCGAGCCGGGCGGTGCTGTGGCGCTGGCCGCGGCATTGTTTCGCGCCGATGAAATCGTTGGCGACACGGTTGTTTGCGTTATCTCTGGGGGGAACGTCGATCCCGCCCTGTTCGCCGAGGCGCTTGGGAAATTCGGCGACGCTTGACCAAATAGAATAATTCCGCCCCTGTCTGTCGTCAGTTTCCGCCGTTAGCCTGCAGAAATCGAGCAAAAGGATCTGACCATGCCCATTGCCAGACTGGACGGCCTGCACGTGAACTACGAGGAAAGCGGCCAGCCGGACGGCGCGCCCATCGTCTTCGTCAATTCACTGGGCACGGATCTGCGCCTGTGGGACGCCATCCTGCCGCTTTTGCCCGCCGGGCTGCGGATCATCCGCTACGACAAGCGCGGCCACGGCTTAAGCGATTGCCCGCACATGCCCTATTCCATGGGGGCGCTGATCTCGGATGCCGAGCGCCTGCTTGACCACCTGGGCGTGCGCGACTGCCTACTGGTGGGCCTCAGCATCGGCGGCATGATCGCCCAGGGGCTGGCCGTGAAACGACCCGACCAGGTGCGCGCGCTGGTCCTGAGCAATACCGGCGCCAAGATCGGAACGCCCGAGATTTGGAAGACCCGGATCGAGGACATGAAGATAGGCGGGATCGAAGTCCTGGCCGACGCGGTCATGCAGCGCTGGTTCCCGGCCACCTTCCGCGCCAGCGACGAGGTGGTGAAGTGGCGCCACATGCTGACGCGCACGCCGCTGCATGGCTATGGCGGCTGTTCGGCGGCGATCGCGCACAGCGATTTCTTCGCCTCGACGGCGACCCTGCGGCTGCCCGCGCTGGGCATCGCGGGCAGCGAGGACGCCAGCACGCCCCCGGACCTGGTGCGCGAAACCATGGCGCTGATCCCCGGCTCGGATTTCCAGCTGATCCGCGGTTCGGGGCACCTGCCCTGCGTCGACGCGCCCAAGGACTACGCCGAGATCCTGAACGGCTTCATCGCGAAGACCGGCCATGTCTGAGCTGCTGCTGATCCACGGGTCGTGCCACGGCGCGTGGTGCTGGCGCGACGTGCTGGCCGAGTTGGATGCCATGGGCCAGCCCGCGCGCGCCATCGACCTGCCCGGCCATGGCGACGACGCGACGCCCCGCGCCGGGATCACGATGGACGATTACGTGGCGCGCATCACGGGCAGTATCGACGCACCCGTGACGCTGGTCGGCCATTCGATGGGGGGCTTCCCGATCACCCACGCGGCCTTGACCGCACCCGACAAGATCACGCGGCTGGTCTATGTCTGCGCCTACGTGCCCGAGCCGGGCAAGGATATCGGCGACATGCGCCGCGCCTGGCCCGACCAGCCGCTGGTCCCGGTGATCGAGATGTCCGACGACGGTGCCACCTTCACCTTCGACGCCGCGCGCCTTCGCGAAATGTTCTACCACGACTGTCCCGAAGGCACGCTCGACTACGCACGGCCCCGCCTGACACCGCAACCCGTCGCCGCCCAATCGCGCGCCACCGAGGCCCAGCCCGACTGCCCGCGCAGCTACATCATTTGCGACCGCGACCGCGCGATCCCGCCCGGCTTCCAGGCGCACATGGTCCGCGACTGGCCCGCGGAGGACGTGCAGACCATGGACGTGTCGCACTCGCCCTTCTTCGCGGCGCCGCGGGACTTGGCCCGCCGCCTGGCCGACCTGGCGCGCCGCCCATGAAGACGCGGCTGCCGCTGACCTTCATCCTGATCACGCTGGTCATCGACGCCATGGGCATCGGGCTGGTGCTGCCGGTGATGCCCGACCTGATCGAGCAGGTGTCGGGCGGCACCCTGGCCGAAGCCGCACTCTGGGGCGGCATCCTGTCCACCAGCTTCGCGGTCATGCAGTTCCTGTGCGGCCCGATGCTGGGCTCGCTGTCGGACCGCTACGGGCGGCGGCCGGTCCTGCTGGTGTCGCTGCTGGTGATGAGCCTCGACTACCTGGTGATCGCGCTGGCGGGCAGCATCTGGGTGCTGCTGGCGGGACGGATCGTGGGCGGCATCGCGGCCTCGACCCAATCCACCGCCACCGCCTTCGTGGCCGATATCTCATCGCCGAGCCAGAAGGCCGCCCGCTTCGGCATGGTCGGCGCGGCCTTCGGGGTGGGCTTCGTGCTGGGGCCGCTCATCGGCGGGGTGCTGGCCGAATACGGCACCCGCGCGCCCTTCTACATGGCCAGCGTTCTTGCGGCTCTGAACATGGTCTTCGGCTATTTCATCCTGCCCGAAACCGTGACCGACCGCATCCGCCGCCCGTTTTCCTGGACCCGCGCCAACCCCCTGGGCGCGCTGATGGACCTGGGCCGCATGGACGGGGTGACACGCCTGGTGGTGATGTTCTTTCTCTACCAGGTGGCTTTCTTCGTCTACCCGGCGATCTGGGCCTATTTCGCCAAGGCGCGCTTCGGCTGGGATCCGCAGATGATCGGCCTGTCGCTGGCGGGCTTCGGCATCGCGCTGGCCGTGGTGCAGGGCTGGCTGATCCGCTACATCCTGCGCTGGCTGGGCGATCGGGGCACCGTGATCTACGGGCTGATCTTCAACACCTTCGCCTTCATCGCGCTGGCCTTCGTGGCCAACGGCACGCTGGCGCTGATCCTGACGCCGCTGACGGCTCTCGGCGCGGTGGTGACGCCCGCGCTGCAGGGGCTGATGTCGCGCGCGATCCCCGACAACGCCCAAGGGGGCTTGCAGGGTCTGCTGACCAGTGCGGGGGCGCTCGCCATGATCGTGTCACCACTTATTATGACGCAAGTCTTCTGGGTGGCGACCGCCGACAGCACGCCCTTCTACCTGCCCGGCGCGCCGTTCCTGGTGTCGATGGTGCTGATGTTCGCCTGCGGCTGGGTCTTCATGGGTCGCCCCCGCACCGCCCGCGCCTGACCGCCCCATCTTAGCTCTTCGAAAATATCCCGTGGGAGTCCGAAGGACGGGGGCAGCGCCTGCCCGATCGTCGCTCGAGTGTCGCAGGCCACATCCGGACGTCGCGGCAGCCAAAACGGTCATCTCCGACCTTGACGTCGGGCGCACCGCAGTCCCCGTAGACCATGAGATCTGTCAGGAGGTGCTTCGGGCGGCGCGCAGCATTCGGAGTGCCGCGCGCTGTTGCTGTCTCGCGGCACTTGTCCATTCTTGCGTGCCGCATACCAGCCGTTCCGCGGTACGATCCCGGCCGCTTCGAACATCGCCGGGACCGCCTCGTCATCGGTTGCGGACATGGCCTTCTCGCCCATCTCCGGGTTAAACTATCTGCTTATCTTGCAGACAGGAGGCTCGCCCAGGCAGAGCCGCTTATGAAGCAACCTCTCGTGAAGGCCTATGTCACAGCGGATGGTGGACGCAATTTCGGTCCCGTCTTCGGGGGCGGGAACTATAGCCTTCGCCACGAGAGCTATTCCGCCGCTCTGCCAAAATCTCTGGATTTTAGTCGGAAGGGAGAGGACCGCAGCTGAGCCGACATCAGCCAAGCTGCCGGAAGACGGCTTCCATGCGGACGAACCGGTCCTTCGCCTCGTCACAATCGAAGGTCCTTTTCGGGTTGCGCATCAGGATGGGAATGTGCCGCGCCGACACATCCAAAATGGACGGTAGATCAGGATTGGTCGATCTCTTCGGCAAGGCGCGCGGTGGCACTCCGGAAGCTGCCATCGACAGAGCGGTTCGCCAGAAGCGCCGACAGGCTCTGGGGCGCGTCCGCGGCATAGCTTGCCACGTCTCGAAAGGAAATGCGGAACTCTGTGTCGAGCGCCTCGAAGCCTCTGTTGACCGGCGAAAGCGTGTCGAAACGCAAGCCTGAGCTGCCGAGCTGCGGCTTTCGCGGCAATCGCTCGCGCGTCGTCCAGGCCCGAACCGAGCCGCCTGTCCAGCGAACGCGTATCGGAGCGCGCTCTATCCGCACTCCGCCGGGGGGAACGGCTTCGTCGTTGATGGGCGAGGGCGCGCGGAGGATCTCGCCAGATGGATCGGCGGCCGCGTTGCGTGGGGCGTCGAAGAGCCGCGCGCGGACGAGCTTCCGGTGGTCCAGATCGGGCGGCATCTCGTATGGGAAACGATTCTCCGGGACGTCCCCCGCGATCCGATAGGCCATCTGTGCCTCGGTCGGGGCGCGTCTGACATCGGGCGGTCGCGGAGCGGCCAGCACCTGCTCGGTCCGGTCTACCGTGAGGCCGGTCGCAGCGTCGGGGGCCTGCGCCTCCACGGCCCAGACGAGGTTCGCCCCCGGATCGCGCACGAGGTCAACGCGCTCGATCACCGGACCGCGGTGGTGGTGGGGCAGGACGGGCGAGACGACGAGGGCCGTTTCCGGCCGACCGTCCGTGGCCGAGACATTCCTGCAGAAGACGAATCGACCGTCCTCGGCCGGGACCTCCCGCGCCTCGGCCTCGCGACCGAAGGTGTCGCGGAAGACAACCCGACGCATCCTCGTCACGCTTCCTGCAAGGACGCCGAACGGCGCTATGAACCAGTTTCGCGCACCGCCGAGGGCGAATTCCGCTACCACCAGACGGGCAAGATCCTCAGGCGCCGGATCAAGATGGCCGTAATTCGTCTCGGGCGGCTCGACGGACCAGAGTCGCGCCAGCGGCATCCCTGGAAACCGCGCGGCAACGGGAATCGCAGTCACTTCGAACGGAGGGGCCGGGCGCGGCGCCTCGGCCGCGGGAAGACTGGCCTCCGTCGAAAAATCCATGTCCCACCAGTCGAGCGGGCCGCTTCGATGATCATTTATGCGCAGCACTGCGAGCCGCGTGGGAACCAGATCAGGCAGGATCAGGTCGGAGATGTCCGGCAGCGTGCTGCCCTGCCCGCCAAGAAGCGCGCCGAGATCTATCCCGCCGAGTACGCCCACGCCTGGCATCATGATCGGCCCAATTCCCGCCACGTCGGTCACGACGCCGTCGGTCAGGATGTCCGGCCTCGCCAGGATGATCGGTTCGGCATTGCCCTGTGGGACGAGGATCTCGGCCTCGTGATCGAGGCTCGCGTCGCGCCACGTCGGCGCGCCTGCCTCGGATCTGTTCAACTCTTCCCGCAGGAGGCCGGAGAGCCCCTCCTGCACGACGGCGATGGCCGGGTCTCCGACGGCGATGCCTGCCGCTATTAGGATGTCGTCGATCGGCGCGTTCCGCACCATGTCGAGAAGGCCCACGCCGTCGAAGCCACGCCCACCTCGATGAAGCGCCACGGCGCGCGCCGCCTTGCCCACACGCGGATCGGACGGAGTAGGCAGCGGGAACCGCTCGGCGACGGCCTTACGGACCTCGGGCGGAAGGCCCGCATCGCGCAGGAGTCGCGCGATCTCACGGCCGAGGGAAAGACGCCGCGTGTCCCAGTGACGGAGTGGTGCGGCCCCCTCATCTCGGCCGACGCGCATTTCGAGCGGCATCACGCGCGGGTCGTAAGGTGCGGGTCTCTCCGTGGGTCCAGCCCGCGTGGCGGTGAAAGTGTTACTCTCCCCTTCTAGGCGGAGAAGGGCGGGGGTTCCGACGTCGCGTGCGGCGAACTCGCCCATCTCCGCCTGCCGGAGAAGAAACCAAAGCGGATCGGCAACGGGCATTCGCGCGGCCCGGGCTGGATCAGGATCGCGATCAAGCGGGACGAGACTGGCTGCGAGCTGTTCGGGATGCAGGGTCATGGGCGGGGATCCTGAAAGCTGAGGACAGGTGGGAGCGCGCCAAGATCGGTGCCGAGATCGGTTGGGGCGGTGGCGCGCAAGCGAACGAGCTCGAAGGCCCGGTCGAGCGCGCGCAGGCCCGCATCCGCGGACCAGGCCGTATCCGTCGTCGCAATAAGTATCGTCTGCGGCGCCCGCGCCACCGGGCTAGGCGCCTCGACGGCGACGGCGGCTGTCACCTCGGGGTCGGGCAGGACCTCGGACCAATCGTCGAGGACCAACCCGCCAGCAGGCGCCACGGGTCGCGGGCCAATCACGGCCACGGCCCGGGAGACGGGCGTATCCGCGGCAGAAGGTCCCATCGCCGCCCAGGGACCCGGCGCGTCCTGGATCGGGCAGAGCTTGAGCAGAGTCTCGTCGCGCAGGAGCTCGGCCGCCTCAATCGCTTCCAGCCCCTCGCGCAGACGACCCCGGACGGAGGCGGCTTCGGTTGCCCAGCGGCGCAACTCCTGCGGCCTAATTGCCGTCGCCTCGCCCGCTCTGATCCTTTCCGTCAGATCCTGTGCCGCATCGGTTGGAAGGCCAGGCACAAGCGGAAGCGTCGGGCCCAGTAGGTGCCGCAATGCATCGCCTGGTGTTTTCGCGTCCGCAGCGGCGGCGCGGTCAGAGGCGAGCCGCGCCGCAACCCCGGTCGCGAGCACCGGCAGCACCTCAGCCTCGGCACCCGGCGCGGACTCGGCATCTGCGCGCCCGAAGCGCGCCGCATCGGCGAGGGCGGCGCGCAGGGTCGCCTCGTCAGCCTCGGCGATGGCCGCACTCAGACGGTCCTCTAGCTTCCCCGCTAGGGCCATGACATATTTGGGGCGCTTGCCGAAAGACGCGGCCTCGCCGGTCGGATCGGCTGGCAGGTCCTCGGGGAGGATGCCGCGCGCGTCCGTAACCATCGCGCGGAGACTGGCGAGCATTACTTTTGTCGCCGCGAATTCCGGCTGCCCATCAGGGCCTGCCGCCGCCGAGTCGATCCAGTCTCCGCGCGCGCCGACGAGCAGCGCCTCGACAAGCGGGTGGCGGGGCGCGTTGCCTGCCCGGGCCGAAAGCACGAGGCTTACGGCGTCGAGGCCGGTTGCTGTTAGGCTGACCCACCTGCGGGGGCCCGCGGCATCCACGACCCACGCGCCGTATTCGTCGAGCGGCCCGACAATGCTGGCAAGCGCATCTGCAAGTGGGCCCGTCGCGATGGCCCGGGCGGAAGCGAAGTCGCCTGGCCCTGGCTCGTCGGGCAGGGCGCCGAACGGCGTCTCCGCGCCGACTAGCAAGACCTTCACGTCGAGCCCCCGGCCCGCACGCTGCGTTCGCGCGACGGTGAAGCCTTCCGGAGAGACCGCTCCGCGGGAGACAGCGTCGAGCGCGGCACCCGCCCGCTCGGGCGTGGAGGCCGCAATGGCGTGGACGCCTTCGGCCAGACCCAGATCGGCGATGGCGTCGACGATGCCCGCCGCCACCTCGATGGCTTCGCGTGCTGCCTGGGGAAGCGCGGGGAGGTCGCCCGCATCATGCAGATCGACCAGCCGGATCCCGTCGCAGACATCCGTCGCCGCGAGGTCGCTTCCCGCATCGACGCCCGCGATCAATCCCTCGCGGAGTGGCGCGATAGCGCGCAGCGCAAGGATCAACTCGCGCAGCTGATTTGGCGCCAGCGAGGGCGCCGCCCGAAGCGCAGCTTCGATCCGAGTGCCGAGCACCTCGCCCAGCGCGCGGCCGGCCCTCAGGTCGTCCATTACGTCGGTTGCCGCGCGGACGCGCGCCGAACCAAGATCGAGAGCAAAGGCCCCGTCCCCGCCACCCGCGGCGCGGCGCCGCCTCCCCCCATCGCGGAGGATGGCGCCGGTGACGGCCTGGGTGGGGCTGCGGGCAAGAAGGTATTCGCCCGCCGTTGCACCCTTCGGATCGCGGGCGAGGCCGAAGACGCGCCCTGCCCCCGCGATCAGGATTCCGCGTCCCGATGCCGCCTCGAGCCGCGCGGCGTCGAGCGCCGTGATCCACGCATCGGGACGCGCCGAGACCAGTCCCAGATGCTCGCGCATTGCCAGCTCAAGCCGATCGACGGGATGCCTCGCGAGCAGGGTCATCGCCTTCTCAAGGTCGCGGTCGACAGCGGCGAGCGGCCCGTCGATACCCAGATCGCGTCGCGTTTCTTCTCCGAGCGGGATTGTCAGCGCTTCGAGATCGACGCCCGTCTTGTCGAGGAATGCGTCCAGGAGTGGGATCGCGGCGGGACCAGAACTCAGGTCATAGAGCGGCGGCGGGTCGATCGACTCGCGCTCCAGAACGTCACGCATGACCTCGGCTAGGTGAGTGAAGAGCGCGTGGCGCATCAGCGTGAAGAGCAGCGGGTCGCCGGGGGCACCGGTGTCGAAGCTCCAGGTTCCGTCTGCCCGCATGAAGATCGGCCGAATTTCTGGCATCTCGCGCCAGGCTCGCACGGGCCAGCGTTCCTTCGGCATTAGTTGGAACAGTCGTCCGAGCGTCGGTGGCCCATCTCGTAGGAGTATCTCTTCGGTCTGGTCGCTGCGCCTGTCTTCGGCGAGGCGCCGGTCCCAACGCGACATCGGAAGGGGCGGAACGATGGGCAGGCTGGGAGCGGTGATGAGCGCATCGCGGGCCGGTGCCGCGTCTGGGTCGAGGCCGAGCGCGCGAAGCACGCGTCCGGTGCGAGGATTGTCGAGCGGTCGGAGGGCCGTCCAGATCGTCGCGGCGACGGTCTGGGGATGCGCACTCCGGGCGTGACGGAAGAGCCAATCCTTTCGGTCGGCGGGCGGATCGGTCGCAACCGAAGTGCGCGGCAAGAGCGCGAGGACCTTCGCGACCCGTTCGGCCAGCGCGGCGTCGCTGTCTCGCAGCGCGCGGGACGTGCCCGCCGGGCCTGCGCCGTCCACCACCACCGGGAGAACGCCGTAGGGCTCGGTCCCGATCTGGAGGGCCGAAAATGGTCCGCGCGCGCGCAAACGCTCGATAAAGGTCCGGCGGATCGCTTCTCGCGGCTCCTGCCCGAGCCCGAGCGCCGCGTGACACCACAGACCCGCGCTTCCCGGCCAGAGCATCGTCGCCATGGCAGCGGCAAGCGTGTCCTCGTCGTGATCGGTGTCGCCCGCAAGCGCCAAGGTTTCCGGTGCAAGGCCGAACGCGCGTTCGAGCCGGGCAAGGTTCGGACCGCCGCGCCTTTCCGGCGGGCCGGGCGTGCGATGCACGCCGTCGTTCGCGGTAGCAGAACCTTGTGGCAGGACACGCAGTCCGCGCGCTGCCACATGGCCCTTCATGAGCGTGGTCAGATGCGCCGCGCCGACCTCGGCCGTCGCCCACCGGAGCCCGTGCACCGTCACGGTGTCGATCGTTCCGTCGGCGGCCAAGTGTTGCTCGAGCGTGGCTCCGTCGCCGCTCGACAGGTCGACACGGATGGCCATCCCGGCGGCGAGCGCCGCGTCGAAATCGAACATCCAGGCAATCCCGTCGGCGCTGATGGATCCGCCGGACCAGAGCCGGTCGAGCGCGCCCTCGTCCAGCAGGCCCCGGCGGTCCAGGACGGAGGGTCCGATCGGCAGCGGATCGGCCACGAGGGCGGGGAACGCCTGCTCCAACGTGCCGCCCGGCCATTCGAGCCGCAGCGTCCAGCGATCCGCCAGTGCGCCGACCAGCCCGGGGCGGTCGTCCGCATCGGCGGGCCGCGGCGCCTTGCCGACGGCGACGGCATCGCGGGCGCGGACCGCACGCGCCACGCCCAACGTCTCGTCCATCCAGCGGTGCAGCTCCGACTGGCGAGCGGGAGCCCCGGCAACCGTCTCGGCCACCGCTGTAGCGACCTGATGGTCGCCCGTCGGCACCCGTGGATCGTAATCGTCGAGATGGATCGTGTCTGGATAGACGCGGACGCAGAGGGCACCGTCGAGAAAGGCCGTCTCCAGCCGGACCGGCAGGCAGGCGACAGGTGCCTCCGCGTCCCACAGGGCCGCGCGTTCTTCGGGCCGTAGCGACGACATCTGCTGGCGAAGTCTATCCAGATCCCTGCGGATGGGTTCCGGGTCTGCGCCGTCATCGAATGCGCGGCGCAACGCGTCGCGAGCCTGCTCAATCTTCTGGGCAAGGTCGTGTGCGCTCATGGCCGGGCAACTCCGATCAGCGCGTCGGCATGGAAGGCCACGCGGACGTCGAGTTGCAAGGTGATCGCAGCCATGTGCGCGGCGCTCCGGCCCCAGGTGACGCCACCATGAGCGGCACCGCCGAGCGTGGCGTTCAGCCTTGCCTCGGGCGCATCTGGGGGCGGCGGCGCCTGTGGATCGGGAAGTTCGACAGGCACGTGGGTGAGCCCGTCAAGCTCCGCCTCGCGCGCTTCTCCAGGCAACTTGTCGCTCATGAGATCGCCCCAATATATCGGGTCCCAGGCCGAGTCTGCCGGATAGGAAACGAGCGGTGCCGCGGCGGATCCGCCCGCGCCGAAATTCCTTCCGAAGTCCTCCGCATCGTACTTCAGCGTCTCGTCAAGGCCGAAGCGCGGCTCGGTCGGCGGGCCCTCGATCATGAAGAACCAACCGCCATCCTCACCGTTGGCCTGCACCTGCTCCGGCGTCAGGTCAAATCCCAGGAACGTCACGTCCGGTGAGAGCGTGCCGCGGAAGATCGGCATGCGCGCGTCGCCGTACGTCCTGAGCTCAGGGGCCGGGAAAGCGCCGTCCGACCCCGCGGTGCGGGCCTTCGCGGGCAGGCCGTAGATCATCGTTTCCGGGAAGCGGCGCAAGAGGTCGCCCCGGATCAGGAGCACCAAGCCCGCTACCCCCGCCGCGTCCCTTGGCGCATGGCTGCCGAGGGTGCCGCCCCATTCGTGGATAGGGACAATGTCGGCGGTGCTGGCGACGGAAGCGGTGCCCCGCCGATCCCAGAACGTCCGGGCGGGCGTGCCCCGCCGGTCGGTCGGGAAGCCGCGCCAAAGCATCTCGGCGCTAAGCTCGTGATTGAAACCCGCCAGCAGCGCTTCGACAAATTCCGGGTCTGGCTCCAGAAGCGAAATCGCGTTCTGCGGCACCCTGTCGAGGCCCGGTAGCATCCAGTCCTGCGACTGGGCCTTCAGGTCGAGGTAAAGCGGACGAGGTAAATCCGGCCATGTGACAACGGGGTGCAGTGGGTCGTCCGTCGGCTGATGCGCGGACACGGCAGGCCCCAAGCGGCCCTTGGTCCGACGCGGCAGCGTAACATCGGGGTCAAGGCCCGCGCAAAGGATGCTACGCGCGGTCTGCCAGTCAGGGTCGGCGGCGAAGGCGGTCGGGATGTCGGCGGGCCGGATCCCGGCGACAGCGGTCCTGAGCTCCTCGATCGCCTCGCGGTCGGATGCGGAGAGCCGCCCATCGATCTCAGGGCCATTCAGCAGTCCTGCTACGCGGGCGGCAAGCTTCATCCGATCCGCAATTTCACCCGCAACACCCGGAGCGGCGGCTTCCGCGCGCCGCAGCGCCGCTCCGCTCGGCACCCCGCGGACGGCTTCGGCGGCCGTTGCCGTCATGGAAGTGGAAGTGGAAGTGGAAACCACACGGTCTGCTACCGAGCCTATGGTATCCCAAATCCGCGTGGGTGGCGCATCTTGACCTACCGGGCAGAGCCCATCGTCGAGTTCCAAATGCCGGGCGGCGATGCGGCGGCTGGCGGCCCGTGAGAGGCGCGCGCGGTCCAGGCGCGCATTGATCTGCTCGATGGCGCCGAACTGGGCCCATATCTCCTCCATCAGCGCGTCCTGCTTCCGGCGAACGATCTCGGCCCCGATACCCGCAGCGGCGCGGTGGCGCGTGGCCGTCGAGATCTCGCGCAGCCAGTCATGCTCAGGCGCAAGCCTGTCGAGCCCGCGCGTGCTGCGCCCGGCGGCCCAGCGGCCCCAGGCGGGGGGGCCGAGCAGATGACCGTTTGCCCCGTCGTCAGGATCGCGCATCGCGTCGGCGAGTGCAGGCGCCAACGGATCGGCGGGTGGTGGCGACGGCATCATCCGCACCGGCCGAAGCGCGCCACCGATGTCAAGTGTCGGCGTCTCGGCGGTGGTGAGGGCCGGGAAGGGCAGGCCCCGAAGCGCGCCTTCGGCCGTGCCAGGTGTGCCGTCGTCCTGCGGGATCTCGGCGGCGGGCAGGCGCACCGCGCGCATTCCCAACTCAACCGGAAGGCCGGGGCGCTGAACGTCGACCGCACGGCGGCCGATATCGGGGCCGAGCGGCTGCGCCTCGAGTAAACGGGCCAGCGCCTCGAAATCGCCCTCTGCCGTAGTGCGGAAGCGCCAATGATGGAAGACGGGGAGGTAGATGGGCCCGGTATCTTCCACGGTCCAGGCGGGTCCTGTTTCGTCGGTGCCGTCCTCGCCGAGCGCAGCCGCCCGCCCGGCGGCGAAGAGCGGCACAACGGCGCAAAGATATGCCCGACGCGGCGAGAGGTTACGGGGACAGAGCAGCCGGGCGATGACACCCCGTTCGCCTGCAATCTTTGCAGCGACCTCGTCCGCCGTGGGTGTCGTCGCCGCATCGATCCCTGATACCTGCACATGCGCCCAGGCCCAAGCTTCCTCTGGGTCGGGAAGCACGCCGCGCCAGCCAGCAAGCGGACGACCCTCTGGGGGCGCGACACGGAGAACAGGGCGCCCGTTGCCGTCCCGGTCGAGAGTTGCCTCCGTCCCCTCCTCAACGCAGACGAGGACAATCCAGGGCGTGAGGTTGCCGTTCGCGTCGGGGGCCGCGGGCGTAAACATCCACGGCAGGTCCGCCGCGCCGAACTCGACAGACGGCATCAGATTGGGGAACATGTCCGGTGTGCCATCCGGCGGTTCCGAGCGGAGCACGACGTCGGGGCCGAACCCGGCGACATCGCCCGGCCCCATCATGGCGAGGCCGTCGACCGCGATCGGGTCGCGCGCCATGAGTTGCGACGCGTTTTCACCGGCCTCAATCGTCACGGACACGTCCAGCGGCGGTCGCGCAGGCATTGTCGCGAGTGCGGATGGGCCGATCAGCGTGCCCGCAAAGCCGCGGCGAACCCACGGCAGGAAAAGGCGGTCGGGCGTGCTCATGCCGCCTCCTCGATCTCGTCGCGGGCGATTACCCGGAGGGCGTCCCGATCCTCGGGATGACGGGCGAGATGCGACCGGAGCGCGGCCCGCGCACCCGCCTGCGTGTCGGCACCATCGGCGGCAAGCTCCGGCATGTCGGCAAAGGGCGCGTTGCCCGTCGGCCCCATTGGCCTTAGATCGGCCGTCGAGACGATAACCCAACTGGCGTCGCGCAGGCCGAAGCCCGCTACCGGACCGGACCTGTCCGGCGGACGCGTCTGATCGATTGCGGCCGCCATCACGTTAGAGTCCATCCGATCCCGGGTCGGCGCGCGGTCGTCATTGACGGTGATCGTTCGGCGGAAGACGTCCCGAGCGACCCAAGGCGCTGTCGCCCCCGATGCGGACGGGAGCGCCCAGCCGGACGCACCGTAGCCGGACGCGCCCGCATTCATCGGCTCGAAGCTCTCGGCGGCGAGCTTCTCGTCGTCGCTCATGTCGAAGAATTGAGCCGGGGCGAAGTACTCCCGCAGCGGTGTCGTTCCCGTGCGTTCGATCGTAAGAGTGTCGCCGCCGACGCCTACGGCAACCGAGCCGAGCCTGAAATGACGCAGCACGCCCGGACGGGCCGCGCCGAAACGCTCCAACGTGACGCCGAGTGGAACGATGCGCTGACGCACGCCGAGTTGCCCCATCGGGTGCACAGCGCCAGCCTTTTCCGCGCCGCAGCGCAGGCGGACGAGGGTCGCCCCTCCTTTGGGCAACTCGGCGCGCCAGTTCCCGGCGATCGCCATGGCCTCGGCGAGCGGCGCCCATGGGTCGGTCTGCGGGAGCTGCGCCGTCACGGCTTTCCCGAAAGTCGCGTCGAAGGGCACGTCGATGTCGAGAAAGAAAAGCGACACCGTCGCGGTGCCCGAAGCGCGGTAGGGGGAGGGCCCAGTCAGCGTCAGCCGCAGCGACACGCCCATGATTCGCGAGGCGCCGCGCTTGAGCGCGAGGCCTGCGCGCATCTCAACCTGAAACCGGAAGGGCTCCAGCTCAAAGAGCGCGTCGAAGCCGAGCCAGCCCTCCACCGTGAAGCCCATCGCAGATGCACGCGCGTCGAGTTGTGCGCCGAATTGCACCGTGTTCGAGGTCAGTGCGACAAAGCATTCGAGCCGCAACCGGGGGTTGTCCCCCGCGCCGAGCGAGACTGCGATGCGGTTGAGATCCGGAAGCTCCGGCGGCCGCTCGAAGGCAGGATGCACTCCGCCAATTGCCAGCACGAAGAAGGGTGAGGCGCCCCATCGCATCCGCATCGCCATTTCGCCGTCGAGGGTGTAGAGCGCGATCTTGCTGTCGAAGAGCACCGCGTCTAGAGACGCCTCGGATCGGTCGAAATCGATGACCCCCAGCAGGTCCATATTGATCTTGACGATCATCGTGTCGATCGCGAGCGACGGCAGGCCGACGCGCAGCTTACCTAGGATCAGAAGCCGCAGCGGACTGTCAAGCTCGAGCACTATGCCAAGCTCGGCCGTAATTACACTAGGGGTGCCCCAGCCCAGCTTCGCCATCGGTCCGAAGACGTGTTGGTCTTGCCGGATCGGGAACGCGCCCTCCAGATCGCGCACAATCTCGGGGGCCCGAGCGACCGGGTCTTTGGGAAACATGATACTGTCGAGCGTCTGCGTGCGAAGCCCGTCGCGCAGCGCGTCAGCGTCCACCGTACGATGAATTCCGACGAGCCCGCCAAGCGCGTTCAGCGTGAACCCGAAGCCGAGCTGGATCGGCGGGAAATCCGACGCAATCAAAAGGATGAGCGAGAACCCTTCGTCCGGTGCCCCGTCACCATTCGCGTCGGGAAGTTTCGTTACGAGAAGTCCGACGGCCGAAACCCCGATTTCGCCGATCTGTAGCGCCAGCGCGCCGCTATACCGGCCCTTCTCAGGCTCGAAGGACAGAAAGCCGCCGCCGGAGACGACGTTGTTCGTTATCTGCATCCCGATCCCGACTGGCGGACGGGCCACGAGACGCGGCCTTTCATCCGTCGAACGCTCTAGTCGAATGCCGATACCGTCGATGCTCGCCGTTGCCGGGCCCAAGGTAACGGAGACCGCGGTTCCCAGCTCGATCAGCGTTTCGTCCTTTCCGAACGATACGTCGATGCTTGAGAAGAAGACTGGCCCGATCTGCAGAGCGACCGGAACCTGAAAGCCCAGGCTGTCGCCGCCGATCAACTTTGGCCCTGAACCCGATTGCCAAGACAGGCCAACGGTTCCCAGGTCGAGTTTCTGGGAGCTCGGAAGAACCGCTGCCAGAAACCCATCCCCGCCGAGGCGAAACTCGACGGAAACGTTTTCGACACCGAATGTCAGACCGACCCCTTCCTGCTCGGCCGCCGAGACTTCGATACGCGGCCCGCCAGCCCTCAACATCCCCAGTCTATCTAGCCTTAACCTCTCGGACTGCTCCGGATCGGTGGCCGCGAAGAGCTTCAGGGAAGCGTCCGATCGCACGCCCGGCACGATCTTCATATCGCCCGGACGGAGCACCAAAGTCGGTCCATCGGCTTCGCCAACCGCCGCCTCCAAGCCGTAGGTCCAGCCATCCTCGTCGATGGTGCGCGAGATGTCGCCGCGGGCATAAGGCGACAGACCGAGTCCGCCCGGCAGCGGTAGAATTCTGAAACCTGCCTCTACCGAAAACCCATGGAGCAGAATGGACTGGGCGCCCAGAAGCTGTTCGTCGAACTCCGCCTGGATCAACGGCAGAAGCGTCGCCGTCACCTCCTCCGTGATGCCCAGAGCAGTGGGAAGGTTCTCGGGCTGCAGATCGCGCCGATACCCAAGGCCGAGGTCCAGTTCGAAGGCGGCCCTTCGCAGGACCGCAGTTGCGTTCTCGGCGAACCGTTCCGGCTGATCGCCGTCGCCCCACCCGTATACCTCCTGTGCCCACTGGGCCGGATCGGTGAAGGCCGCCCGCAAGGCGTCGATGTGCAGCGATGTTTTTCCGGCGCGATTGTGCCTGAGCACGCCAAGTATCCTCAGCATGGCACCGGCGGTCGGCATGCGCCTGGACAGGTATTCCGACACGAGCATCGCAATCACGGCCCGCGCCGCGACACGGCCCGCCTCTGTCGAGGTGAAGACCGGCGAGTTGAGCAGATCGGCAAGGATACCCAGCAGGCCGAACAGCAGGGTCCAGTCGATCTCGACCGGCTCTTCGGGCAGTCTGGTGGCAGCCTGTCCGACCGCGTCCAGCGAGGCTAGAAAGGGACCTGGATCGATCGTCTCGGGATCGCCGAGCGATAACTCCGAAAGGAGGACTCTGGCCGCACCCTCGGACCCTGCGGCCTCAGCGAGAGGGTCCAGAAATATCAGCATTTCCCGGCGGAGCGTCGTGAAACCTGTCACGGCAACTCTAATCCGGACGCGTCGGGCAAGGGTTGGTCCAGCAAACAGTCTACGTTCAGCTGGCCCGCCAGGGTTCGCTCCGGCCACCCGCGATTTGCGGGGCCTGCCGAGGCCCGGAGACAATGGATGAAGGCGCTGACGGTTTTGCCCAGGCCGTATTTCATCCGCAGCTTGGTCTTGCCGTGATGCCTGATCCAAAGCGCGGCGGCGGCAGCCACAAACTGCGTCGAATAGGAGGAGCCAGCGGTGCTTTCACCCACGACCCGCGCCACCGAACCGGTCGCGGGTTCGTAAGCACGCGTGATGCGAATGTTAATTCCCGGAGAGACAACGTCCAACTCCGCCTCGTCGTAGAAGCCGAGCTGGTTCGGTTCTCCGGTGCGGTCGATTGCGCCGACACCGACAGACCATGGCCTGTTCGCCGGAAAAACAACGTCGACTTCCCTCCAGGCAGGGCCGAACGGAACCTGACCACCGGCCGCGACAATGATGACCCCTTGGCGGGCATACGTGCGCAACAGCTTTTCAACCTTTTTCTGGCTGAAGAAGCGCGATCCAAGGCTCAGGGCGAGAACGTGAGGCGCTGGCCCGCCGCCCGGCTCGTTGAGCAGACGTTCTGTGAAATGCCCCAAGGCTTCGCAGAGATAGGTGAGTTCGTCGCTCTTGAGGCCGACGAAAGTGGTGATGCGGTACGGGACATATTTGATGCCCGAGATACCATCCAGCGCGGCGTGTATGGGCGACGATCCGGCGACTACGCTATAGGTGGCGGTCCCGTGGTTGTTGAAGTTCACAAAGCCGCCGAGCTCGTCTTCTGGAAGCTCATCCAAGGGTGTCCATGGTTCGCGGCTTTTACCCTCGATTAGATTGGCGGAAAAGCGCGTTTCCAAAAATGACGGACCGACATTCGCGGATTCCACAAGGCCTGTATCCATATGAGCCACGAAGACCGTATCGTTCGGATCTTCGGCCGGGCGGCTGCGGACGACGTCGAAATTGCAGTACCAAGTTGCCCAATCCTGGCCTGTCAACTCATTCGGAGCTTGGCCGTTAGGTGTGCAGGACATGAATGGACCTCGCAAGGCTCAGCGCGGGACATCCATGGGTGAGCCCCACGGAGCTCATCATCTTCTGATCCCAATGCACGCCGACGGATCGGCGACAACGGGGGCGCAGTGGGTGGGAACAGATCGTGGGGCTTGGAAACGTGGCGACAGGACTGCCTCTCCGAAGTGGCCGCACGCGGAAGCTGATTCGGTCGGGAATCTAGCCACTTCTGCCGTCCTGTCGCATCCGCAGTTCCGCCACTTCTGCCGCGAGTTCCTTTACTGCTTCGACCAACAGCGGGACGAGCGTCGCATGCTCCACCGCAAGGTGATCCCCTGAGTCGCGCACGGCCTCGGGCACAGCCCTCCGCAGGTCCTGGGCCAGAAAGCCAAGCCGTTGCTCCTGTGTGCGGGCGGCGAAGCGATACCTGTAGCCAGTGACCGAGCGCAGCGTGGACAGGGCGCCATCAATCGGCTGACAATCGGTCTTGAGCGTGGCATCCGATATCTGAACGACCCGGTCGGCCACCAGTGTTCCGGACATGGTAACGTCGCCCTTCGCCCCATCCATGTGCACGGTCTGGCGGGTATTGCGGTCGTAGAGCGTGACATCGCCATCCTCGGTGGTGCCGCCGAGATGCAGCGAGCCGCTCTCTCCGTTCAGTCCGATGGTCAGATTGCCCGCTCGGTCGGTTAACATCAGATCCCCGTCGCGCCCCGCGCCACCAAGGGTCAGATTGCCGTCATTGACGGACAGGACGACGGTATCGCCCGTCGGCGTGCGTATTCGGATTTCTCTCCCAATCAGTTCCAAGCTATCGCCTGCCAAAATGACATCACTCATCTGCGGCCTTTCCTCGTGTAAACCGTCGGTCTGCGATCTTTCCCTTACGTAAGAAATCCTGCTTTCGAAACGGGGCGTTGGTCAAGGTCGCATTTTTTCAGATCGCGTGGGGGGCAGCATATTTGCGCGAAGTCCTCTGGACAGACCGCCATGCCCGGAATTTCGCCGCCCGTCACGCTGAGCCCAGCGCGAGCGCGAGACGACCGACGGTCTGGTTCGGCCCCAGGACCCACGTCGGCGTCCGCTGGCAAGCGGGAATGCCGAGCGACGGTCCGACAAGCCGCAATACGAGCGTGCGCGACGATCGAGCGTGAAGGGGTTTCGGGATAGGCACCGTTGCGCGAAGTCATTCTGATGGCACTTAAGAAGTGATTCGTCGACCAGAGGGTCAAGTTCCTTGGTGAGACTTGCCCGGCCGATTTAGACCTAGGCGCTGAGATGGCTGCGCGACGCTTCCGAAGCTGACATCGTCCACGCGCACTGCGACCGGGACGAGATGACGTGTCACATCCAAGCGGTCGTCGTGCCCGAGACATCCGCTTAGCTGACGCGCACCCACAAGACCACCGGCGAAAAACGGGCATAGAAAGGGCGCAACGACTAGAGTCCCCACGCTCATTACTCAGGATGCCCTCCGGCCCGCGTCGCCCGACACGCAGTCCGCAATAAGGCTTCTTGCGGTAAGACCCACCTGGCCGTCCGATGACGAGGCGTCGCCCGAGGAGGATCAATGGAGTAGCGCGCAGCCGATCAGAGCGTCTGGTATTAAGAAGACGATGAAGACGGCCTGGGCCAGACCGCGTGCGTCGGCCTCGGCGCGATTTGGGTGGGAGCACGGTCGAGATCCTTGTAGATCGCGCGAAATGGCGCCATGTCCTCCAGAAGGCTCCCGCTGGAGGCCTGCGTAGCCACGACGTCGATACCCGCGACTTCAAGCGCGGCAGGCGCCGCCTTCGCTTTGGGCCGGGCAAGCCGCATGGACCGTTTAGCGTCGCGTCGCCACCGAGCACCGCCGCGCTTATGGTTTTCTACGTCCGGATAGCTGCCTCCGCGTCCGATTGAGCCGCGTCGAGTTCAGCTCGCATGATAGAATTGATCGCGGCGCTAAATGCCGCCCGGTTCTCGGTCGGCCACGGCGAATAAGTCGGCCGCTGGACGCGACGGAGCGGTCGGCCGCGAACCACGCGAACCAGATCTCATTCTGCCACGAGCGGTCCGGAGGGGGGGCGACGCCTTGAGGTCCAAGAACATGCGCACCGCGCTGAAATCACTGCCAGAAGAGTCAAGCAACCAACTGGACCGATTCCCGCCCGGGTACGGTTCCGATGGTCAACATGCGCCTTCGTTTTATCGACGACGTGGACGACGCTTTGCGAGCTTGGCAGATTGGATCGCCGAAGCCCAGCACCAAGATCAGTGGCGCAATCACGCGATTGCGAACGTCACGTATGATCCCGGATATGGATGGCAAAAAAGGTTGGCGATCCTTCGATCACGGCACGGCCTCGGCGATCTTAGCCAAGAGCCAATTGGCTAATCGAAAGCCCGCAAAGCCCCGCCCCGACATGGCAACCTCCGACTGAGCAGCTTCCCCTGCCCGGCCTAGAGCCCCGCTTGCGCGATGGCCGTGACGGTCTTCTCGACGATCTCGTCCACGTTGTCGCGGCTCAGGCAGAAGGGCGGCGCGAAGCCCAGGATGTCGCCGCCCGGCATGGCGCGGGCGATCACGTCCTGCTCGGCCAGGTGGCCCACGACGGTGGCCCCCATCTTCCGGTCCGGCTCGAAGAACGTACGCGGATCGCGATCCGCCACCAGCTCCACCGCGCAGAGCATCCCGTCGCCGCGCACTTCGCCCACGTGGGGATGGTCGGCCAGCGCCTCGGCCATGCGCGCGTTCAGATACGCCCCCACCGCCCCCGCCTGGTCCACCAGGCCCAGGCTGTCGAGCAATTCCAGGTTCGCGACACCCGCCGCGGTGCCGATGGGATGCGCCGAATAGGTCCAGCCGTGGCCCAGCGGCCCGTTCTCGTCCGTGCCCCGCTCCAGCACCTTCCAGACGTCGTCGCTGACGATCGAGCCCGAGAGCGGCGCGTAGGCGCTGGTCAGGCCCTTGGCGATGGTGATCAGGTCCGGCCGCATCCCGTAATGCTCGGAGCCGAACATGGTGCCCAGCCGCCCGAATCCGGTCACCACCTCGTCGGCCACCAGCAGGATGTCGTGGCGCCGCAGGATCGGCTGGATCGCGTCCCAGTAGCCCTTGGGCGGCGGCACGATGCCGCCGGTGCCCAGCAGAGGCTCGGCCCAGAAGGCGGCGATGGTGTCGGCACCTTCACGGTCGATCATCTCTTCCAGGTCCGCGGCGCATTGGGCCACGAACTGCGCCTCGGACTGGCTGACATCGTCGCGCCGGAAATAATAGGGCGCCGTGGTGTGCATCACCCCGTCCATGGGCAGGTCGAACTTGGCGTGAAAGACTTCGAGCCCGGTCAGCGACCCGGTCATCAGCCCCGAGCCGTGATAGCCGCGCCAGCGCGAGATGATCTTCTTCTTCCGGGGCCGCCCCAGGATATTGTTGTAATACCAGATCAGCTTGATGTTGGTCTCGTTCGCGTCCGAGCCCGACAGCCCGAAATAGACCTTCGACATGTGATCGGGCGCGCGTTCCAGCACCATGCGCGCCAGCGTGATCGACGCCTCGGTGCCGTGGCCCACATAGGCGTGGTAATAGGCAAGCTCGCGCGCCTGCGCGGCGATGGCGTCGGCGATCTCGGTCCGCCCGTAGCCCACGTTCACGCAGTAAAGCCCGGCGAAGGCGTCCAGCATCCGCCGCCCGTTCCGGTCCTCGATATGCACGCCCGACGCGGTGCGGATGATCCGGCCCATCGCCTCGCCCCGCGCGTGCTGCGCCAGGTGGGTCGAGGGATGCATGAAGTGGTCGCGGTCCCACTGGGCCAGTTCGTCGTTGCGGCGCAGATCGTCCATCGGGGCTCTCCTTCGGGGGGTATGCCCTTGCATCTACGCCTCCGGCCGCCCGGTGAAAACCCCCGCCCCCCTTGACCCGCCCCCGGTTTCCGCGTTCGCCTGAGGTCGCAACAATTGCCGGGGGCCCCATGCCGAACGCCGATCCCGCCTTCGACGACGCCGAGTACCAGCGCCGCCTGTCGCTGCTGCGCCGGTCCATGGACGCCGAGGGCATCGAGCTGCTGCTGCTCACCAACCCGTCCAACATGGCCTGGATCACCGGCTATGACGGTTGGTCCTTCTACGTCCACCAGGGCGTCATCGTCACCCACGATGCCGACCCGCTGTGGTGGGGGCGGCACATGGACGGGTTCGGCGCGCACCGCACCGTCTGGATGGATAACGACCGGGTGCTGACCTATTCCGACGACTGGGTCCAGTCCACCGACCGCCACCCCATGCAGCACCTGGCCGCCCTGCTGGCTGACCGGGGCTTCGCCGCGGCGCGGATCGGGGTCGAGATGGACAATTTCTATTTTACCGCCCGCGCCATGGACAGCCTGCGCGCTTCGATGGCGCAAGCGGTCTTCGTCGACGCGACGAGCCTGTGCAACTGGCAGCGCACGGTCAAATCCGACACGGAATTGGACTTCATGCGCAAGGCCGCGGCGATCTCGACCAAGATGATCGAGGGGCTGATGGACCGGGTCGAGGTGGGCCTGCCCAAGAACGAGCTGGTGGCCGACATCTACCGCGACGCGATCCGCGGCGTGGACGGCGCCTGGGGCGACTACCCGGCGATCGTGCCGCTGCTGCCCTCGGGTCCGGACGCGGCCGCCGCGCACCTGACCTGGGACGGACGCCCCTTCCGGGCGGACGAGGCGACGTTCTTCGAGATCTCGGGCTGCTACCGCCGCTACCACGCGCCGCTCTGCCGGACGGTGTACCTGGGCGACCCGCCGTCCGAGATGCGCCACGCCGAGACGGCGGTTCTGAAGGGCATCGACGCGGGCCTTGCCGCCGCGATTCCGGGCAACCGCGCCTGCGATATCGCGATCGCGCTGAAGGGCGCGCTGGCCGAGGCCGGGATCGACCGGCAGGGGCGCGTGGGCTACGCCGTGGGCCTGAGCTACCCGCCCGACTGGGGCGAGCACACGGTGTCGCTGCGCGAAAGCGACACGACCGAGCTGCGCCCCGGCATGACGTTCCACTTCATGCCCGCCCTCTGGATGCAGGATTGGGGGCTGGAGCTGACCGAGACCATCGTCATCGCCGAGAGCGGCCCGGCGGAACCCCTGGCCAACTATCCCCGCCGATTGGTGGCCAAATGAGCAGGCTGGACGCCTGCATCGACCACCTGCGCGATCTCGTCGCGTTCCCGACGGTGTCGTCCGACAGCAACCTGGCCATGATCGCGCATCTGGCGAACCGACTGGAAGATGTCGGGGCGCGCTGCCGCATCCTGCGCGACGACAGCGGCCGCAAGGCGAACCTCTTCGCCAGCCTCGGGCCCGACATCTCGGGCGGGATCGTGCTGTCGGGCCATACGGACGTGGTGCCGGTGGCGGACCAGGACTGGGCCACGGATCCGTTTGCCTTAAGCGCGCGGGACGGGCTGCTTTACGGGCGCGGCACCTGCGACATGAAGGGCTTCATCGCCGCGTGCCTTGCGGTCGCGCCGGTCTATGCCGACGGCGCGCTGCGCCGCCCGCTGCATTTCTGCTTCACCCATGACGAGGAAACCGGCTGCCTGGGCGCGCAGGCGCTGGTGGCCGAGATGGCGGACTGGGACACGCGGCCGGGCCTGGCCATCATCGGCGAGCCCACGTCCATGCGCCTGGTCGAAGGGCACAAGGGCTGCTGCGAATACACCACGACCTTCCACGGGCTGGCGGGCCACGGATCGAACCCCGACCTGGGCGTGTCGGCCACGGAATACGCCGCCCGCTTCGTCGCCCGCCTGCTGGAGCTGCGCGGCGAGCTGGCGGCGCGCGCGCCTGCGGACAGCCGCTTCACGCCGCCCGGAACGACAGTGCAGGTGGGCGGATTGCGCGGCGGCATCGCCCATAACGTGATCGCCGAGCTGGCCGAGGTCGACTGGGAGCTGCGCCCGGTCAACGCCGCCGACAAGGACCTGGCCACGCGGACAATGCGCGATTTCTGCAACGAAACGCTGCTTCCGGCCATGCGGGCGGTCCACGAAGGTTCGAAAATCGAAACCGAAACCATCGGCGACGTGGCGGGTCTCGAGCCGGTGGACGACAACGAAGCCGCGCGGATCGTGTCCGGGCTGACCGGGGCCAACGGCGCGGACGTGGTGGCCTTCGGCACCGAGGCGGGGCTTTTCCAGAAGCTCGGCCTGGACGCCGTGGTCTGCGGCCCCGGCGATATCGCGCAGGCCCACAAGCCCGACGAGTTCGTCAGCACCGACCAGCTTGCCGCGTGCTTGGCCATGCTCGAAGGGCTCGACGCCCACCTGCGCGCCTGACCGCCCGCTTCATCTTTCCACAAATACCAGAAACCGACGCCCGCAAGGGGCTCAGGTCCAGCTTTTTTCAAGCACCCGCAACCAGTTGCCCTGGCACAGTTTTTCCATCAGGGCATCGTCAACGCCATGCGCCCGCAGCGCCGTTCGCAGCTTGGGCAGATCGGCCACGCTGATCAGCGCCTGCGGCACCATCGCCCCGTCGTAATCCGACCCGAAGCCCACGCGATCCTCGCCCAGCCGCCCGATCAGGTGGTCGAGATGCCGCATCATCACGTCCAGCCCCACATCCGCCCGCATCTTTCCATCGGGCCGCAGGAACGCGACGGCGAAGTTCAGCCCCACCATGCCGTCGCTGTCGGCGATGGCGTCGAGCTGCCGGTCGGTCAGGTTGCGCGCGTGGGGCGACACGGCATGGGCGTTGGAATGGGTGGCCACCAGCGGCCGGTGCGACAGCCGGGCCACGTCCCAGAACCCGGCTTCGTTCAGGTGCGACAGGTCCAGCATGATCCCCAGGTCGTCGCAGCGCCGCACCAGCCGCTGCCCCGCATCCGTCAGCCCCGGCCCGGTATCGCCGGTGGACGGGTAGCGGAAGGGCACGCCGTGCCCGAAGATGGTCTCGCGGCTCCAGACCGGCCCGAGCGAGCGCAGCCCGCGGTCGTGATAGGCGTCCAGCTCGTCCAAGTCCGGCCCGATCGCCTCGGCCCCTTCCATGTGCAGGATGGCGGCCAGGCTGTCGCCGGACAGGGCCCGGCGCAGATCCTCGACGGTCCGGCAATGGGTGAGATGGCCCAGCGCGACCAGGTCTTCAAACAGCGCGATCTGCGCGTCGACGACGCGCCTGGCCTCGGTTTGCGGGACCATGCCCGGCAGGGGCATGTCGTAGCCGTCGCCCTGCATCGCCGCGATCTTCGCGACCACGTCGACCGGCGACGGCACCCAGAGCGCGAAGAAGCCGCCGCCAAAGCCCCCCGCCCGGGCGCTTGGCATGTCGATGGCGCCCTGCCCGTCCCGCGCGACGCTGTCGGCCCCCGCACCGGCCGTGTGAAGCCGCGTCAGAAGGTCGTTGTGACCGTCGAAGATCTTGGGCAGGCGCATGGCGGAAGGCTCCTTCACGGCCCTTATCGGCGCATCGCGATCGCGTTGAAAAGAATGGATCTGGTGGAGCCGATCGGGATCGAACCGACGACCTCGTCATTGCGAACGACGCGCTCTACCAACTGAGCTACGGCCCCACTGACGCTGCCTTTCGCAACTTGGCCGCGGCTTGTCAATACTGGGGAATTGCCCGCGGGCGACTGCGCGGAACCCCCATCACACCCCGGCGTTAGGGCACATGTTCTCGTCGCTCATCTGGAAGTTCAGGATGTTCGCGCGGCGCCTTTGGGTGCGCGCGGTCCTGATCTCGTGCCTGGCCCTCGTGGCCGCCGCGCTGACCCCCCTGTCCCACCTGATCCCGATCGACCTGTCGGGCCGCATCGACGAGGACGCGCTGACGGGGCTGCTGTCGATCCTGACCAATTCGATGCTGACCGTGACGACGTTTTCGCTGTCGATCATGGTCTCGGCGCACCTGGCCGCGGATTCGAACGCGACCCCGCGCGCCCACCGGTTGCTGCAGCAGGACGGCCGCACCCAGACCGTGATCGCCACCTTCATCGGCGCGTTCATCTACGCGCTGGTGATGACGACGATGCTGAATGTGGGCCTGTTCGAGTCGGCCGATTACCCGCTGATCTACGTCTTCACCGTGGGCATCCTGGGGCTGGTGATCGTCGCGGTGCTGCGCTGGGTGGCGCATCTGTCGGGGCTGGGATCGGTCGAGGCGACGATCCGCCGGGTCGAGGAGCGCGCCCATTCCTGCCTGAAGGCCCGCATCGACCGGCCCTTCCTGGGCGGACGCTCGCTGATCGACACGCCGGTGCCCGGCGACGCGCCCGCCTTCCAATCCGACAGCTTCGGCTTCGTACAGAACATCGACACCGAGAAGCTGAACGACCTGGCCCAGGACTGGGCGGCACGGGTCTTCGTCACGGTGCGGCCCGGCGACTGGATCGGCAAGGGCGGCGCATTGGGATATGTCGACGTCGAAGCGCTCGACGAGACGTCCGAAAACGCCCTGCGCGGCGCCATCGCCATCGGCGACCGGCGCGAATACGACCAGGACGCGACCTTTTCGCTGGTCGTGCTGGCCGAGATCGCCGAACGCGCCCTGTCGCCGGGCATCAACGATCCGCGCACCGCGCTGGACGTGATTGGCCGCATCACCCGGATGGTCGCCAACCTGCCCGTCGAGCGTGAACTGGACGAGCCCTACGCGCCCGGCGTCTATTGCCAGCCCATGGAACGGCGCGACCTGTTGCTGGCGACGCTCGATCCCATCGCGCGGGACGGACGCACCTTCGTCGAGGTTCAACTGGCGCTTCAGCGCGCCTACGCCACGCTCAGCGAGCACCGCGATCCCGGCGTGGCCGACGCCGCCATGGCGCTGTCGTCCCGGGCGCTCAGCTATGCGCGCGACGGGATCATGCTCGTGGAAGACCTGCACCGCGTGGCCCGCTTCGCGCCCGCCGACCACATGGCGGCCACCAGCGCGGCCGAGCCCAAGACATCCGTCATCGACGCGCTCGGGGAAGAGCGCAATTCGAGCTTCTTTACCGACAGCTGACCGAAGCGCCCCTCAGCTGCATCACTGGTCCTTAAATACCTGAACGCAGCGCCCGCCACGGGCGCTGCGATTGCATCTGGGCCCGCTACTCGGCCGCTTCCAGGTAATCCTCGAGCGGCGGGCAGGTGCAGACCAGGTTGCGGTCGCCATAGACATTGTCCACGCGGTTCACCGGCGGCCAGTACTTGTCCACCCGAAACGCGCCCGCGGGATAGCAGCCGTCCTCGCGGCTATAGGGCCGGTCCCAGTCGCCCACCAGATCCTCGACCGTGTGGGGCGCGTGTTTCAGCGGGTTGTTGTCCGGATCGCCCCCGTTCTCGATGGTGCGGATCTCGTCGCGGATCGCCAACATGGCGTTGCAGAAACGGTCGAGCTCGGCCTTCGTCTCGGATTCGGTGGGCTCGACCATCAGCGTGCCCGCCACAGGCCAGCTCATGGTGGGTGCGTGAAAGCCGTTGTCGATCAGCCGCTTGGCCACGTCGTCGACGGTCACGTGGGCCGATTTCTCGAAGGGCCGGGTGTCGAGGATGCACTCATGGGCGATGCGCCCGTTCTGCCCGCGATAAAGCACGTCATAGGCCCCTTCCAGCCGCTTGGCGATGTAGTTGGCGTTCAGGATCGCGACCTTGGTGGCCTGGGTCAGGCCCGCGCCGCCCATGAGCAGGCAATAGGCCCAGCTGATCGGCAGGATCGACGCCGAGCCGTAGGGTGCCGCACTCACCGCGCCCGATCCCGTGCCACTGGCGTCCGACTGCACCGCTTGTGGGCCGGTGGCGTAGCCGGGCAGATGCTCGGCCAGGTGGGCGCGCACGCCGATGGGGCCCATGCCGGGACCGCCGCCGCCATGGGGGATGCAGAAGGTCTTGTGCAGGTTCAGGTGGGACACGTCCGCGCCGATCTTGCCGGGCTGCGACAGGCCCACCATGGCGTTCAGGTTGGCCCCGTCCAGGTAGACCTGCCCGCCGTGTTTGTGGGTGATCTCGCAGACCTCGCGCACGGTGTCCTCGAACACGCCATGGGTGGACGGATAGGTGATCATGCAGGCGGCCAGGTCGTCGCCCGCGGCTTCGGCCTTGGCGCGGAAATCCGCGACGTCGATATCGCCCCGCGCGGTGCATTTCACCACCACCACCTTCATGCCGCACATCTGCGCGCTGGCCGGGTTGGTGCCGTGGGCGTTCACGGGGATCAGGCAGACCTTGCGGTGCCCCTGCCCGCGCGCCGCGTGGTAGCGCATGATGGTCAGAAGCCCCGCGTATTCGCCCTGTGCGCCCGAATTGGGCTGCAGCGACATGGCGTCGTAGCCGGTGATCTCGCACAGCTTGTCGCTGAGATCGGCCAGCATTTCGGCGTAGCCCTCAGCCTGGTCGGCGGGGGCGAAGGGGTGCAGCATGGCGAATTCGGGCCACGTGATCGGCGCCATTTCCACCGCCGCGTTCAGCTTCATGGTGCAGCTGCCCAGCGGGATCATGGCGCGGTCGAGCGCCAGGTCGCGGTCGGCCAGGCGGCGCATGTAGCGCATCATTTCCGTCTCGGCCCGGTTCATTTGGAAGACCGGGTGGGTCAGGTAATCGCTGTCGCGCTGCAGGTGTTCGGGCAGGCGCAGGACCTTGGGCATCTGCGCCACGCCGCGGATGCCGAAGGCGGCGAACAGCCGCTCGATCGTGGCCATGCGCGTCGTCTCGTCCAGGGTGACTCCCAGCCGCGTCGTCCCGACCCGGCGCAGGTTGATCCGCTGGCGCGCGGCCTCGTCGAAGATGGCACCCTGCAGCGCGCCCACCTCGACCGTGATCGTGTCGAAGAAATGCTCGGGCGCGACGGTGAAGCCCGCCTCGCGCAGCGTATCGGCCACGTGGACCGTCTTGGCGTGGATCTGCTGGGCGATGGCCTTCAGCCCCTCGGGGCCGTGGAACACGGCATAGAAGCTGGCCATGACGGCCAGTAGCGCCTGCGCGGTGCAGACATTGCTGGTCGCCTTCTCGCGGCGGATATGCTGCTCGCGCGTCTGCAGCGACAGCCGGAACGCCTGGTTGCCGCGCGCGTCGATGCTGACGCCCACGATCCGGCCCGGCATCGCGCGCTTCAGCCCATCCTTGCAGGCCATGTAGGCCGCGTGCGGGCCGCCATAGCCCATGGGCACGCCGAACCGCTGGGTGCTGCCCACGGCGATGTCGGCGCCCATGGCGCCCGGCTCTTTCAGCACGGTCAGCGCCAGCGGGTCGGCGATGACGATGCCAAGGGCCTGCGCGTCGTGCAGGGCCGCGATGAGATCGGTGAAATCGATGAGCCCGCCGTAGGTGCCGGGATACTGGAACACGCCCGCGAAGACCTTGGCCGCGTCCATGTCCTGCGGCGCGCCGACGACCACCTCGATGTCCAGTGGCGCGCAGCGGGTGCGGATCACGTCGATATTCTGGGGGTGGCAATTCTCGTCCACGAAGACGGCGCGGGCCTTCGACTTCGCGGACCGCTCGGCCATGGTCACGGCCTCGGCGGCCGCCGTCGCCTCGTCCAGCAGCGACGCGTTGGCGATGTCGAGCCCGGTCAGGTCGGTGATCATGGTCTGGTAGTTCAGCAGCGCCTCGAGACGGCCCTGGCTGATCTCGGGCTGGTAGGGCGTGTAGGCGGTGTACCAGGCGGGATTTTCCAGGATGTTGCGCTGGATCGCGGGCGGCGTGACGGTGCCGTGATAGCCCTGCCCGATCATGGTCGAGAAGACCTGGTTCTTCTTGGCCACCTGCCGCATGTGCCACAGCAGCATCCGCTCGGACATGGGCGGGCCGAAATCCAGCGGCTCGGACTGGCGGATCGCCTTCGGCACCGTCTCGTCGATCAGCGCGTCCAGGCTGTCCACGCCCAAAAGCTCTAGCATCTCGGCCATTTCCGAGGGCGACGGGCCGATATGGCGCCGGTTGGCGAAATCGTAGGGGTCGTAGTCGGTCGGCTGGAACGGCATGGGGCTACTCCTGTCACGGGCGGGGCGCAAAATTCTTCGAAGAATTTTGGACAATTTCCTTGGAAGGAAATTGCGCCCGGCTCAGATGAATTTCTTGTAGGCGGCTTCGTCCATCATGGCATCGAGGTCGGACATGTCGGCCACCTTCATCTTGAAGAACCAGCCCTTGCCCAGCGGGTCCTCGTTGACGAGCGCGGGATTGTCGATGAGGGCGGAATTCACCTCGATGATCTCGCCGTCCACGGGCGCCATGATGTCGGACGCGGCCTTGACGCTTTCGATCACCACGACCTCGTCTTCCTTGGCGACGGTGATGCCTTCCTCGGGCAGTTCCACGAAGACTAGGTCGCCCAGCTGTTCGGCGGCGTGTTCGGTGATGCCCACGGTGACCACGTCGTCCTCGTCGTCGTCGGCACGCAGCCATTCGTGTTCTTCGGTGAATTTCATGCGGGGCGGTCCTTTTCGGTTTAGCGTTTGTAGGTGGCCGGGCGGAACGGCATCTCGGCGACGGTGACGGGCAGACGTTTGCCGCGCACCTCGCCCCAGAGTTTGGTGCCAACGCCGGAATGGTCAATGGAAACGTAGCCCATCGCCAGCGGCCTTTCGATGGACGGGCCGAAGGCGCCGGAAGTCACGGCGCCGATGGCGGCATCGGCGTCTTCCGCGGCGAAGAGCGCGGTGCCCTGTCGCATGGGCGCGCGCCCGTCGGGCAGCAGGCCCACGCGCAGGCGCGGCGGGCCCATTTCGATCTGGCGCAGGATCACGTCCGATCCGGGAAATCCGCCTTCGCGCGCCCCGCCCGCGCGGCGGGCCTTCTGCATCCCCCAGACGAGGTTGGCCTCGACCGGGGTGGTGGATGCGTCGATGTCGTTGCCGTAGAGGCACAGCCCCGCTTCCAGCCGCAGCGAATCGCGGGCGCCGAGGCCGATGGGCTGGACGCTGTCGTGGTCGAGCAGCGCGCGGGCGAAATCCTCGGCCCGGTCGGCGGCGACCGAGATCTCGTAGCCGTCTTCGCCGGTATAACCCGAGCGCGACACCCAGAGCGGGCCGAAATCGCTGTCATGGGTGGCCACGTCCATGAACTGCATGTCGGCGGCGCCGGGGGCGATTGCCGCCAGGACGGATTCGGCATCGGGGCCCTGCAGCGCGACCAGGGCGCGGTCGGTGATTTCCTCGACCTTGCAGGTTTTGGACAGCGCGTCGCGCATATGGGCGATGTCGGCTTCCTTGCAGGCGGCGTTGACCACCAGGAACAGGTGATCGCCGCGATTGGCGATCATCAGGTCGTCCAGGATCCCGCCCGCGTCGTTGGTGAAGAAGCCATATCGCTGGCGGCCGGTCTTCAGCGCGATCACGTCCTGCGGCAGCAACTTCTCGAGCGCGCGCGCCGCGTCGGCCACGTTGCCCGAGCGGGGGCGCAGGATCACCTGGCCCATATGCGACACGTCGAAGAGGCCCGCGTGGGCGCGGCAATGCAGGTGTTCCTTCATCACGCCGGGCGGGTATTGCACCGGCATGTCGTAGCCCGCGAAGGGCACCATCTTGCCGCCCAGCTCCAGGTGCAGCGCGTGCAGCGGTGTCGTCAGAAGCGTGTCGGTCATCGTCCCCTCCGGCATAGCTGCGCGGAGTTGGGTCCGCGCGTCCTGCCCCCTCTGTCCCTTGCGCCTGAGATCGCTATCCCTTCGGCGCCCCGGTCGGTGTCCGGGGACTCTCCAGAGTGTATCAAGGCGGCGGTCCTTTGGCCTGAGAGTTTACCGGGGCGGTTGCTCCTTCGGCACCGGCGCGTGGCCGACTTCTCCCGTCGCTGGCAATGCTTGTGGCACGCGGAAAGGGGTCTTGCCAAGCCTTGTCATCGGCCCACATGGGGACGCATGAGCGATCCCCATTTCTTCGGTTACGGCTCGCTGGTCAACGTGGCCAGCCACGGCTACGGACCCACCGCGCCCGCGCATCTTCCCGGCTGGCGGCGGCGCTGGCAGGCCACGGATCTGCGGCCCGCCGCGTTCCTGACGGCCTACCGGGCGCCCGGCGACGGGATAGAAGGGCTGGTCGCGCCGGTGCCCGCGCGGGACTGGGCGACGCTCGACCAGCGCGAGCGGGGCTACGAGCGCGTCGCGGCGGCGGGGCTGCGGCACGGTCTTGCGGCCGAGACCGAGATCGTCGTCTACGCGATTCCCGACAGCGCGGGGGTCACGCCGGTGGAGCATCCGATCCTGCTCAGCTATCTCGACGTGGTCGTGAAAGGCTACGCCGAGCAGTTCGGCGAGGACGGCGTCGCGCGGTTCATGAACAGCACGGATGGCTGGCACCTGGGCGTGGCCGACGACCGCGCCGCGCCGGTCTATCCGCGGGCGCAGGACGTGGGGGACGCGATCCGGGGGCTGACCGATGCGTGGCTTCGCGCCCTCGACGCGCAGCGCGTCGCGTTCGACGCGCACCGGCTGGCGGTCGCCCAGACCTAGGGTCCGTTCGGCGGATGCGCCGGTTTCCGCGCGCGGGCCTCGCGCAGCGTGATGACCAGCACCGACACGATGACCAGCGTGCCGCCCAGCACGACATAGGCGTCCACGGCCTCGTCGAAGACGAGTGCGCCCAGCAGCGTGGCCCAGACCAGTTGCAGGAAGGTGACGGGCTGGGTGACCATGATCGGCGCGGCGCGGAAGGACAGCGTCATGGTCAGGTGGCCGGTGGTGGCAAGGGTGGCCACCAGGAACAGCCACCCCAGTTCGGACCAGGTGGGCCAGACCCAGACGGCGATCGCGAAGGGCGCCAACGCCAGGGTCACGACGATCGACAGCATCGCCACGACCACCGACGGCGCGACCTCGTCCGCCATGATCTTGGCGATCAGGTACGAGCCCGCGAAGAAGATGGCGGTGCCGATCATGGCCAGGTGGCCGGTCGAGACCTCGCGAAAGCCGGGCCGCAGGATGATCAGCACGCCCAGCAGGGCCACGGCGATGGCCAGCATCCGCGGCCAGTGCATCCGCTCGCCCAGGAACAGCGCGGCGCCGATGGCGACATAGACGGGCGAGACGTAGTTCATCGCCGTGACCTCGGCGATGGGGATGCGGGTCATGGCGAAGAACCACAGCATGACGCCCAGCGCGTGGACGATGCCGCGGGCCGAGAAGAGCATCATCGCCCGACGCCCCAGCCGCGCGTCGCGCAGTGCGCCCAGCATCGGCAGAAGGAACACCAGGCCCAGAAGGTAGCGCAGGAACGCGGCCTCGGGCGCGGGCACGCGGTCGCCCAGGTGCTTGACCGTGGCGGTGACGGCCACGAACAGGAACCCCGTCACCAGCATCCAGAACGCCCCCGCGACGGGGCGGCTTTGACCGTTCACGCCAGCACCAGCTTGGCAGCGATGCCCCACATGACAGCGGCGACCGACAGGTCCAGCACCCGCCACGCGACGGCGCGGGCGAAAAGCGGCGCCAGAAGGCGCGCGCCGTAGCCGAGCGAGAAGAAGAATACGAAGGACGCCGTCACCGCGCCGATGCCGAAAAGAAGGCGCGACGACGCCCCGGACGCGACCGATCCCAGAAGCACCACGGTGTCGAGATACACATGCGGGTTGAGCCAGGTCAGCGCAAGGCAGGTCAGCACGGCGCCGCGCAGGCTTTCGCGCTGTCCGTCGCCCAGCTGCAAGGCCGCCCCGCCGCGCCACGCGCTGCGCAGGGCCAGCCCGCCATAGACCAGCAGGAAGGCCGCGCCGCCGAAGGTGAAGACGGGCGCGATCCAGGGCGCGGACCCGACCAGCCAGCCGAAGCCCGCGACCCCCGCCGCGATCAGCACCGCGTCGCTGAGCGCGCAGGTCAGCACGACGGGCAGGACGTGGGATCGACGGATCCCTTGGCGCAGGACGAAAGCGTTCTGCGCGCCGATGGCCAGGATCAGGGAAAGGCCCAGCGCGAAGCCGGAGAGCAGTGCGGACATGCC
The DNA here is from genome assembly GCF_016412875.1 of Palleronia pontilimi. GTDB lineage: Bacteria > Pseudomonadota > Alphaproteobacteria > Rhodobacterales > Rhodobacteraceae > Palleronia > Palleronia pontilimi. Next base: position 131,630 of record NZ_JAEKPD010000006.1, read on the forward strand.
CCGGTGCTACGCGCTGCCCGGCGCGCTCACAAGGCCCCGACGGGCCTTGGCGAGGGGCGATTCGTGATTATCTTTATCCTTTGGGAGGATCGCACATGGCCGGAGGATGGGCGCGCGACGGCGCGGTGAACGAGCAGATCGAAGCGTCGATTGAGGACGAGCTGAAGCGCCTGAAGGCCGCGCAATCGCGGCAGCGGGCGGAAAGCCGCACCCATTGCGCCGAATGCGACGAACCGATTTCTGAAAAAAGACGCGCGGCGATTTCCGGCGTCCAGCTGTGCATAGATTGCCAGCAGGACCGCGACGGCGCCTTTCGCGCGCGCGGCGGCATCAACCGGCGCGGCAGCAAGGACAGCCAGCTGAAGTGATCGCGGGTTGCGCCGCGCGGGCGGCCATGGGTATCGTCGCCCCACGCCCTTGGGGCTGAACCGGGCCACCCATCATGCTTTCGCTCTCCCTCGATCCCACGATACAAGCGATCCTGGCCTTCACGGTCGTGGTGGTGATGTTCGTGCTGTTCGCGCGCGAGGTCTATCCGACCGAGGTCGTCGCCATCGCCGGTGCGGCGCTGATGTTCGCGCTGGGCCTGCTGCCCTACGAGGCCGCGCTGGAGGTGCTGTCGAACCCCGCCCCGTGGACGATCGCCGCCATGTTCCTGATCATGGGCGGGCTGGTGCGGACGGGGGCGTTGCAGCGGCTGACCGAGCTTGCCGACACCCGCGCCGAGGACAATCCGCGCATGGTGCTGGTGGTGTCGCTTCTGGCCGTGGCCATCGGCTCGGCCTTCATGAACAACACGCCCGTGGTCGTGGTGATGATCCCGGTCTTCGTGCAACTGGCCAAGCGGTTGGGCGTGTCGCCGTCCAAGCTGCTGATCCCGCTATCCTATGCCGCGATCCTGGGCGGAACCATTACACTGATCGGCACCTCGACGAACCTTCTGGTGGACGGGGTGGCGCGCTCGGCCGGGCTGGAGGCGTTCACGATCTTCGAAATCGCGCCGCTGGGGCTGTTGCAGGTCGTTGTCGGCGGCACCTTCATGGCGCTGGTGGGCCGCCGCCTGCTGCCCGAGCGCCAATCGCTGAGCGTTATGCTGAGCGACCGGCGCAAGATGAAATACTTCACCGAGGTCGCGGTGCCCGAAGGCTCGGGCCTGATCGGTCAGAAGGCGGTCGACGTGGACCTGTTCAAGCGCGAAGGCGTGCGGGTCATCGACGTGCTGCGCGGCGATGCGTCGCTGCGGCGCGACCTGGAGCCGGTCGAGCTGAAGGCGGGCGACCGGGTGGTGCTGCGCACCGAAATGGCCGAACTTCTGAGCCTGCAGCAAAGCCGCGACCTGCGCTCGGTCGACAAGCTGTCGTCGGTCGAGACCGAAACGGTCGAGGTGCTGATCACCCCGGGCTGCCGCATGATCGGCCGGTCGCTGGGATCGCTGCGCCTGCGCCGCCGCTACGGTGTCTATCCGCTGGCCGTGCACCGCCGGAACCAGAACATCGGGCGTCAGCTGGACGAAGTGGTCGTGCGCGTGGGCGATACGCTGCTGCTGGAAGGCGCGGCCGGCGACATCCAGCGGCTGGCGCAGGACATGGACCTTGTCGACATCTCCCGGCCCACCGACCAGGGCTATCGCCGCAACCGCGCCCCCGTCGCCGTCGGTGCGCTGGCGGTGATGGTCGTGCTGGCGGCGCTGGGTCTGGCGCCGATCCTGGCGCTGGCGGTGATGGCGGTGGCGGTAATCCTGCTCTGCCGCTGCATCGACGCGGACGAGGCGTTTTCCTTCGTCGAGGGCCGGCTTCTGGCGCTGATCTTCGCCATGCTGGCGGTGGGCGCGGGGCTCGAGGCATCGGGCGCGGTGGCGCTGCTGGTGTCGTGGATGACGCCCTTCTTCGCCGATCTGCCCCCGGTGATGGTGCTCTTCTGCGTCTATGTCCTGTCCAGCACGCTGACCGAAATGGTGTCCAACAACGCCGTCGGCGTGATCCTGACGCCGATCGCGATCCAGCTGGGCCTGTCGCTGGGGATCGACCCCCGGCCGCTGGTCGTCGGCGTGATGTTCGCGGCGTCGGCCGCCTTTTCGACGCCCATCGGCTACCAGACCAACATGCTGGTCTATGGCCCCGGCGGCTACCGTTTCACCGATTACCTGAGGGTGGGCATTCCCATGAACCTGTTGCTTGCGGTCACGGCCACGCTGGCCATCCCGCTGATCTGGCCGCTCTAGATGCTGCGATCCCTTGCCCTTCTGCTCGCTTTGTCGGCCTGCGCTGCCGCGCCGGGGCCCGACCGCCCGTCGGGCGGGTCGGCGGCGCCGCGGGCCGTCACGCTTTATCGCGACACGGTGGTCGTCCAGATGTCCGACGGAAGCCTCTGCACCGGCGTGCGCGCCGCGCGGGCCGGGCCGTGGGAGACGACGCTGAACGGCTGCCCCCACACCTGGCCCGTGGCCGTGAAGCGCCCGACGACCCTGCCCCGCCTGCCGCTTGCGCCGACCGAAGGCGACCCCTGGGTCCGGCTGAGCCCGCCGGGCAACGCGCCGTTGGGCTTCGGTCCACGCGTGGGGTCTTGAAGCGGGGGGGCAGTGTCGCCTATATCGCCCACGATCCACACAGACTGACGAGGTAAGTCATGGCGGGCCATTCCAAATGGGCCAACATCCAGCATCGAAAGGGACGCCAGGACGCCGCCCGGTCGAAGCTGTTTTCGAAACTGGCCAAGGAAATCACCGTGGCCGCCAAGATGGGCGACCCCGATCCCGACAAGAATCCGCGCCTGCGGCTGGCGGTGAAGGAAGCGAAAAGCCAGTCGGTGCCGAAGGACGTGATCGACCGGGCGATCAAGAAGTCGCAGGGCGGCGACGGCGAGAATTACGAGGAAATCCGCTACGAGGGCTACGGACCCAACGGCGTGGCGATCATCGTGGAAGCCATGACCGACAACCGCAACCGCACCGCGTCGACCGTGCGCTCGACCTTCTCGAAGAACGGCGGCAACCTGGGCGAGACGGGCAGCGTGTCCTTCATGTTCGACCGCAAGGGCCAGGTGGTCTATGCGGCGGACGTGGGCGACGCCGACGAGGTGATGATGGCCGCCATCGAGGCGGGCGCCGAGGACGTGGAATCGTCGGACGAGGGCCACGTGGTCTGGTGCGCCGACACGGACCTGAACGAGGTGTCGTCGAAGCTGGAGGACCAGCTGGGCGAGTCCGAGACGACCAAGCTGGTCTGGCGGCCGCAGACGACCACCGAGATGGACCTGGAAGGCATGCAGAAGCTGATGAAGCTGATGGACGCGCTGGACGACGACGACGACGTGCAGACCGTCACCGCCAATTTCGAGACCTCGGACGAGGTGATGGAGCAGCTGTCCGAATGACGCGGTGGCGGGGGCCAGCCCCGGCACACGTCAAGAGCGGGGGCCAGCCCCGTCGTCCATTGTACTTGCACCAATGGCGCATAATGGACGACCCCCGGGATATTTCTGAAAAGATGAAGCAGAAGGTGCGCGTCACTCGGGCGCGGTCGGTTGCAGGCGTCCGCCGTCCCGGAACGGCGCGACGCGGGTGGCGCGACCGGTGGCGTCGTCGGTTTCCACAAAGACGCCCGACAGGGTGGCGGGGCCTTTCGCGGGCTCGAACCGTCCCTTCGGCATGCCGGTGATGAAGCGGTTCAGCGGCTCGGCCTTGTCCATGCCGATGACGCTGTCGTAGTCGCCGCACATGCCCGCATCGGTCAGGTAGGCCGTGCCGCGCGACAGGATCTGCGCGTCGGCGGTGGGGACATGGGTGTGGGTGCCCACCACCAGGCTGGCGCGGCCGTCGCAGAAATGGCCCATCGCCATCTTTTCCGACGTGGCTTCGCAATGCATGTCGACGATGGCCGCCTGCACGGCGCCGCCCAGGCGGGCGTTCTTCAGCGCGGGCTCGATCGCCGAGAAGGGATCGTCGAAGGGGCGTTTCATGAAGACCTGGCCCAGCACCTGCGCCACCAGCACGCGCTTGCCGCCCGGCGCCTCGAAGACGCGCGCACCCTTGCCCGGCGCGGTTTTGGAATAGTTCAGGGGACGCAGGATCCGCGGCTCGTGCTCGACCGCCTGCAGCATGTCGCGCTGGTCGAAGGCGTGATCGCCCAGCGTCAGCACGTCCGCGCCCGCGTCGAGCAAGGCTTTCGCGTGGCTGGCGGACAGGCCCGCGCCGTTGGTTGCGTTTTCGCCATTCACCACCACGAAATCCAGCGCCAGGCGTTCGCGGATCTCGGCCAAACGCTCGATGATCGCGGTGCGGCCCGCGCGGCCCATGACGTCGCCGAGGAAGAGAAGTTTCATGGGCGCTGGTTAGGGTCTTGGGCCAACGGGGGCAAGTGGGCCCCGGGTCGCGGCGGCCGGTCGGGATCTTCGGGGGCCAGGGACGGCGTGTCGGGCCGCGTCATCGTCCGCGCGGGACGAGGATCTCGCGCTCGGTCACGATCAGGTCGAGTGGCTGATCGGTGGCCTCGAGCGGCAGGCAGGCGGTTTCCTGCGCCGCGAAGGCGAAGCCGATGGCCAGGGTGGCGCGCGCGGCGCGCAGGGTTTGCAGCGTGCGATCGTAAAACCCGCCGCCATAGCCCAGCCGCCCGCCGTGCCGATCGAAGGCCACCAGCGGGACGATCAGGATTTCCGGGACCATGGCGGCGCCGTCGACCGGGATGCGAGCACCGAAGGGGCCATCGCGCAGGGCGGCATCGGGGGTCCAGCCGTGGAAGCTGAGCGGCAGACCGGGCGCGTCGATCACCGGCAGGGCGACGGGTCCGTGCGCGGCGGCGAGCGCCATGGCGGGCGTGGGGTCGATTTCGGTCCGGATCGGGTGATAGCCCGCAAGGGGGCGGCCAAGATGCGGACGCAGGGCGTCGATCAGATTGTCCGCCTGTCGCGCGTCGGCGGCGGCGTGGGCGCGGGCGCGCGCGGCGAAGGCGATCCGGCGCGCGGCGGCCTTGGCCTCGGCCGGGGTCATAGAAGCATGACGCCCGCCAGGCCCAGGAAGGCGAAGAAGCCCACCACGTCCGTCACGGTCGTCACGAACGTGCCCGATGCCAGCGCCGGGTCGACGCCGCAGCGCTCCATCACCAGCGGGACCAGCACGCCCGCCAGGCCCGCCACCACCAGGTTGATGATCATGGCGAGGCCCAGCACCACGCCCAGCATCGGTGTGCCGAACCAGATATAGCCGACGATCCCCATGATCACGGCGAAGGCCACCCCGTTCAGCAGCCCCGCCATCACCTCGCGCCGGATGACGCGGATCGCGTTCGCGCCGGTCAGGTCGCGGGTGGCCAGCGCGCGCACCGCGACGGTCATGGACTGGGTGCCCGCATTGCCGCCCATGGAGGCCACGATGGGCATCAGCACCGCCAGCGCCACGATGGCCTGCAACGTCGCTTCGAACTGGGCGATCACCAGCGACGCCAGGATCGCGGTGCCGAGGTTGGCCAGCAGCCACGGGAAGCGTTGCCGCACGATCTGCGACGTGCGGTCGGCGATGGATTCGTCGCCCACCCCCGCCAGCAGCAGCAGGTCTTCCTCGTTCTCGTCGCTGAGCACGATCATCGCGTCGTCGATGGTGATGACGCCCACCAGCCGCCCGTCCTCGTCCACCACCGGTGCCGAGATCAGGTGATACTGGTTGAAGGCGTAGGCCACGTCTTCTTCGTCCTGGCTGGCGGGGATGGTGCGGAAGCTGTCTTCCTGCAGGTCCGCAAGCCGCGTCACCCGGTCCGACGACATCACCTTGCCCAGCGTCACGTGGCCCACGGGCCGATGGCGCGGGTCGACCAGGACGATGTGGTAGAACTGTTCGGGCAGGTCCAGCCGGGCGCGCATGAAGTCGATGGCCTCGCCCACATTCCAGTGTTCGGGCGCGGTCACGACCTCGCGCTGCATGAGACGACCGGCCGAGCCTTCGGGGAAGCTGAGCGCGCGCTCCACCGCCACCCGGTCGGGGCGTTCCAGAACCTCGAGGATGGCGTCCTGCTGGGCCTCGTCCAGGTCTTCGAGCAGGTCGACCACGTCGTCGGATTCCAGGCTGCGGACCGCATCGGTCAGAACCTCGGGAGACAGCGCGGCGATGACGCTTTCGCGGATCGACTCGTCCAGCTCGGACAGGATCTCGCCATCGAACTCGGAGCCGTAAAGCGCGATCAGCCGGTCACGGGGCCCCGGCTCCATCTGTTCCAGAAGGTCGGCGATGTCGGCGGGGTGCAGCGGCTCCATGGCCGCGACCAGCGCGTCGCGATCGTCGGTTTCCACCGCCGCGCGGATTTCGCGAATGGTTTCGTCGCGCAAGGCATAGACGTCGTCTTCGATCGCGCGTTCGGGCAGGATCTCGGTCTGGTCCGGTTCGGCCATATCTTGCCTCCTTGATGCGCGATTGCGGCGGACACTAGGTCATTCCCGGGGGGTCTGCCAGTGGCGTTGAAACTGTGTCAGAACCGATGCGCAGCAAGGGGGACGATGCGATGGCCGAACTGATTTGCGGGCAGGTGCTGGAATTCACGGCCAACCCTTTCGACGGGCCGCCGCAGGACGCGGCGCGGTTGCACGGCGCACTGGTGATCGAGAACGGAGCGATCGCGGCGCTTGGATCGAAGGCCGATCTGCGCGCGGCGCACCCGGATGCGCGCGTCACGGATCTGGGCCACGCGCTGATCCTGCCGGGCTTCGTCGACGCGCATATGCATTATCCGCAGACCGGCATCGTCGCGAGCTGGGGCAAGCGGCTGATCGACTGGCTGAACACCTATACCTTCCCCGAGGAAATGCGCTTCGGCGACCCGGCCTACGCGCGCCAGCAGGCCGAGCTGACGCTGGACCTGGCGCTGGCGCACGGCACCACGACGCTGGCCTCGTTCTGCACCATCCATCCCGAAAGCGTGGATGCCTTTTTCGAGGCCGCGGCGGCGCGGGGCATGGCGGTGGTGGCGGGCAAGACCTGCATGGATCGCAACGCGTCCGCGGGCCTGCGCGACGACGTGGCGTCGGCCGTGGACCATAGCGCGGCGCTGATCGCGCGCTGGCATGGGCGCGGCCGCGCGCGCTACGCGATCACGCCGCGCTTTTCGCCCACGTCGACGCCCGAGCAGCTGGACGCGTTGGGCGCGCTCTGGGCCGCGCATCCCGATTGCCTGATGCAGACGCATCTGAGCGAGCAGCCGGATGAGGTCGCATGGGTGCGCGAGCTGTTCCCGGACGCGCGCGATTACCTGGACACCTACGAGGCGCACGGCCTGCTGGGCGCGCGGGGGCTTTACGGACACGCGATCCACCTTGAGCCGCGCGAGCGGGACCGGCTGCGCGAGGTGGGCGCGGCACTGGTCCACTGCCCCACGTCGAACACCTTCATCGGCTCGGGCCTGTTCGACATGGCGGCGCGGATGGCCGAAGGGCAGCGCGTCGGGCTTGCGACGGATACCGGCGGCGGGTCGTCGTTTTCGATGCTGCGCACGATGGCGGCGGCCTACGAGATCGGGCAACTCAGCGGCACCGCGCTGCACCCGGCGCAGCTTTTGTGGCTGGCGACCGAGGGCTCGGCCCGCGCGCTGCACGCGGCGGACCAGATCGGCACCCTGGCGGTAGGCTCGGTCGCGGACCTGGTGGCGCTGGATGTGTCGTCGACGCCCGCGATCGCGCAGCGCGCGGCCCGGGCGGACGACATCTGGCAGGCGGTGTTCCCCACCTTGATGATGGGGGACGACCGGGCGGTGGTGGGAGTCTGGACCGAAGGCACGCGGCGGATCTGAAGTCCCGCGCGCGGCCTTCGGATCAGTGGATCAGGGGCAGTTGCGCGACAGCAGCAGCACCCATTTGTCGCCGACATTGGCGATGCCGTAATGGGTGTTGATCGGGCGCAGCATGTTGGCGCGGTGGCCGGGCGAGCGCATCCACGCGGCCATCACCGATTGCCGGGTGAAGGGGCCTTCGGCGATGTTCTCGGCGCCGCCCGAACAGCCCTGGCGCTGGATGCGCTGGGTATGGGTCGAGCCGCGGGACCCGCGGTGGCTGAAGAAATCGTTGCGGGCCATGTCGATTGCATGGGCGCGGGCCGCGGCGTCGAGCCGCGCGGACCGCTTGACGGCGGGCGCGCCCGAATTCGAGCGATAGGCGTTGAGACCCTGGCCCGTGGCCGGGATCGGTTGGTTGCGCTGAACGGCCTCGGATCCGTTCGAGGTGGTGACGGGGGTGGACACGCAGGCGGCAAGGCCAAGGCCCGCCGCGGCGGTGAGAAGGGCAGATCTGATCATGGATACTCCTGGACGAGTGGCGATAGCGCGGACAACCTATGCGCGTGTCGCGGACCCGGTCCACCCTATCCATCAATTCGTCAGAGAAATGGCCATTCTTCGCTGATTTCTGGACGCAGCCCCTAAATCCAGTGTCGTGATGTTGCCGTCCCGCACGATCTGGTTGCCCTCGACGAAGAGGTGGCGCACCCGTGTCGGTCCCGCCAGCACCAGCGCGGCGGCGTCCCAGCTGCCCGCGGCCTCGACCCCGCGCATGTCCCACACCGCCAGGTCGGCGCGGAATCCGGGGGCGAGCTGGCCGCAATCGTCGCGTCCCAGCAACGCCGCCCCGCCCCGCGTGGCCAGCCGCAGGGCCGCGCGCGCCGACATCGCGTCGGGGCCCGAGGCCACGCGCTGGAGCAGCATGGCCTGCCGCGCCTCGGCCACCAGGTTGCCCGCGTCGTTGCTGGCCGAGCCGTCGACGCCAAGCCCCACCGGCACGCCCGCGTCGAGCATCGCGCGCACAGGCGCGATCCCCGAGCCCAGCCGACAATTGGAACACGGACAATGTGCCACCCCGGTGCGGGTCCGGGCGAACAGGTCGATCTCGTCCGCGTCCAGCTTCACGCAATGGGCGTGCCAGACGTCGTCGCCGGTCCAGCCCAGGTCCTGGGCGTATTGACCGGGGCGGCAGCCGAATTGCGCCAGCGAATAGGCCACGTCTTCGTCGTTCTCGGCCAGGTGGGTATGCAGCCGCACGCCCTTGTCGCGGGCCAGCAGCGCCGCGTCGCGCATCAGCTCGCGGCTGACCGAGAAGGGCGAACAGGGCGCCACGCCCACGCGCACCATGGCGCCCGGCGCGGGGTCGTGATGGGTGTCGATCACCCGGATGCAGTCGTCGAGGATCGCGGCCTCGTCTTCGACCAGGCTGTCGGGCGGCAGGCCGCCCTGGCTGACGCCGATGCTCATGGCCCCGCGCGTGGGATGGAAGCGCAGCCCGATTTCGCGCGCCGCGTCAATGGTGTCGTCCAGCCGCGCGCCGTTGGGAAACAGGTACAGGTGGTCGGAACTGAGCGTGCAGCCCGACAGCGCGAGCTCTGCCAGCCCGATCGTGGCCGAGACGCGCATGTGCTCGGGCCCCATCCGCGCCCAGATCGGATAGAGCGTCTGCAGCCAGCCGAAGAGTGCCGCGTCCTGCGCGCCGGGCACGGCACGGGTCAGGGTCTGGAACAGGTGGTGGTGGGTGTTCACCAGCCCCGGCGTCACCAGGCAGCCGGTAGCATCGTGGATCTCGGCGCCGTCGGCGGGCAGATCGTGGCCGATCTCGGCCACGGTGCCGTCGCGCAGGCGGATATCGGCGCCCGCAAGCTCGGTGTCCGCGTCGTCCATGGTGACGAGCAATTCGGCCCAGCGGATCAGGTGATGGCTCACCCGTTATCCGCCAGCAGTTGCAGCGCCTGGGCGTGCAAGTCCCTGTTCGCCGCGGCGATCACGCGGCCGCCCGCATGCGCGGGCTCGCCCCGCCAGCCCGTCACGATGCCGCCCGCCGCCTCGACCACGGCCATCGGCCCCTGAATGTCGTAGGCGTTCAGCCCGGCCTCGATGACCAGGTCGATCTGGCCCATGGCCAGCAACGCGTAGGCATAACAGTCCAGCCCGTAGCGTGTCAGCTGCACGCGGTCGCGCACCCGCTCGAAGGCCAGCCGTTCGGACGTGGTGCCGATTTCGGGGAAGGTGGTGAACAGGATCGCCCGGTCCAGCCCGGATGTGGCGCGCGTCGCAAGCGCGCGGCGGCCGGAGTCTGCGTCCAGCCAGCCGCCATCGGGTGAGCCGTGAAAGCGTTCGCGCAGGTAAGGCTGGTCGATCAGGCCAAGGATCGGGCCATCCGCGTCGGCCACGGCGATCAGGGTGCCCCAGCTGGGCGCGCCGGCCAGGAAGGCGCGGGTGCCGTCGATGGGATCGAGCACCCAGGTCAGGCCGCTGGTGCCGGGCTGCGCGCCGTATTCCTCGCCCAGGATGGCGTCCTGCGGGCGGCGCTGGGCCAGCACCGCGCGCATGGCACGCTCGGCCGCGCGATCGCCTTCGGTCACGGGATCGAAGCCCTGCGCAGCCTTGTTGTCCGCGCCCAACCCGTCGGCCCGGAAATACCGCAGCGTTTCCGGCGCGGCGGCGTCGGCCAAGGCGGACGCGGTCGCGGTCAGGTCAGCAAGCAGAGGCTGGGACAAGCGGGGCATGGCACGGATTACTCCGACAACGATACCCAAGGCGCTATCCGGGATCGCGCCCCGCGGTCAAGCGGGGCGTTGGAAGCTCACGCGACGTCGCTGAGCACGCGGGCCAGCTCGAACAGGCGGCGGCGCTGGTTTTCCGGGATCGCGTAATAGGATCGGACCAGCTCGAGCGCTTCCTTGTCGGTCAGAAGATCGTTGGCCGAGCCCTTGATGACCGTATCGGTCTGGGCATCGTTGTCTTCGGACATGCCCTCGAAAAAGAAGGCGACCTGGACATCGAGCGCGTCTGCAATATCCCAAAGGCGCGAAGCACTGACGCGGTTCATCCCGGTCTCGTACTTCTGGATCTGCTGGAACTTGATCCCGACCTTTTCAGCAAGCTGCTGCTGGGTCATCCCAAGCATCCAACGGCGGTGACGAATGCGTTTTCCAACGTGGACATCAACTGGATGTTTCATGATTACACTACCCTTACCTATCTCACTCTGGTTGTAAGGAATGCCGCGCAATCAACCCTTCGCGCAACCTGCCCAATTGGACAGGTTTGGCTCGAGAATGAGGATGCGGGCCTAAAAACAACCTGTTATCAGCCATAAAGACAGCTCACCTGACCTTACGAAATCCCTGCCGGAGCCCTGCCATGCGCGCCTTTCAAGTCGTCAGCCACGATCAGCCCCCCGAGATCTGCGATATCGACACGCCCGAGCCGGGCGATGGGCAGGTGCGTGTGCGGATCGCGGCCTGCGGGCTGAACTTCGCGGACATGCTGGTCGCGGACGGGACCTATCAGGACATCCCGCCCCTGCCCGCCACGCTGGGCATGGAGCTTGCGGGAACCGTCGATGCGATCGGGTCCGGCGTGACCGATTTCGCGCCCGGCGACCGCGTTGCGATTTTCGCGGGTCACGGCGGGCTGGCGGAATACGGCGTGTTCGACGCGGCCCGCGCCAAGCGCCTGCCGGACGCCATGCCCTTCGACGACGCCGCCGCCTTCATGGTGGCCTACGGCACGTCGCACCTGGCGCTGGACCATCGCGCCCGACTGCGCCCCGGCGAACGGCTGGTCGTGTTGGGCGCGTCGGGCGGTGTCGGCCTGACGGCGGTCGAGCTGGGCAAGCTGATGGGGGCCGAGGTCGTGGCCGTGGCGCGCGGCGACGACAAGCTGGCGGTCGCGCGCGAGGCGGGCGCCGATCACTGCATCAATTCCGAGACCGCCGATCTGCGCGCCGAGCTGAAAGCGCTCGGCGGCGCGGACGTGATCTATGACCCGGTGGGCGGCGACCTGCTGGACGCCGCCATGCGTGCGCTCAGGCCCGAAGCGCGGGTGATCGTCATCGGGTTTGCCAGCGGTCAGGTGCCGAAGTTCAAGGCCAATCACCTGCTGGTCAAGAATGTCAGCATCCTGGGCTATTACTGGGGCGGCTACATGGCCTTCGCGCCCGAACGGCTGACCGCGTCGCTGGAAACGCTGCTGGGCTGGTATGCCGAAGGCCGGATCAGCCCCCATATCAGCCACCACCTGCCGCTGGAGCGCGCGGGCGAAGGGCTGGAGCTTCTGCGCAGCCGGAAATCCACCGGCAAGGTCGTCATCACGGTGGCGCCATGACCGCGATGACGATCCTGGATGGCGGCATGGGCCAGGAACTGGTGGCGCGCGCGGGCCGGGCCACGTCCATGTGGTCGATGCAGGCCCTGCTGGACGCGCCCGAGCTGGTGCGCGCGGTGCATGACGATTTTTTCGCGGCGGGCGCCGATGTGGCCACCACCAACAGCTACGCGGTGCTGCCCGACCGGCTGGAAGCGCACGGGATGGCAGACCAGCTTGAGCGGCTGGCCCGCCGCGCCTGCGAAATCGCCGCCGCATCGCGCGATGCCCACGGGCAGGGAATCGTCGCCGGTGCGCTGGGACCGATCGGCTTTTCCTACCAGCCCGACAAGGCCCCACCCGCCGAGCGGGCGGCCGAGATCTATGCCCATCTGGCGCGCCTCCATGCCGAGACGGTCGATGTCCACCTGCTCGAGACGATGTCGTCGGTCGACCAGGCCCGGGGCGGGCTGATGGGCGCGTCGGTGACCGGCAAGCCGATCTGGCTTGCGCTGTCGGTGGACGACACGGACGGCACGAAACTGCGCTCGGGCGAGGCGCTTTCGGACGTGGCGGACCTGCTGGCCGCGCACCCGGTTGACCGGGTCCTGCTGAATTGCTCGATCCCCGAGGCGGTGACCCAAGGGCTGCCCGTGGTGGCGGGCTGGGGCGTGCCCTTCGGCGCCTACGCCAACGGCTTCACGCAGATCGCGTCCGGGTTCGACCATATCGGCGCGACGGTGGACCTGCTGTCGGCGCGTCAGGACCTGGACCCCGACGCCTATGCCGACCATGCCGAGGCGTGGCGCGACCTGGGCGCCACCACCATCGGCGGCTGTTGCGAAATCGGCCCGGCCCATATCGCCGAGCTGGCCCGCCGCCTGCGCGGCTGAGCTATTCGGCGGCCAGTCGCTCGGGCTGCCCCAGGCGTGCGTAATTGTCGCGCAGAAGCGTGGCCATGGCGTCCGAGACCTCGGGCTGCATCGCCGTCGAGCGATAGAGGTTGATCTTCTGCATGGGCAAGTCGGGCAGGCCCGCATTCGCGGGCACCTTCCGGACGCCCTGCGGCAGCGTCTGGTCGAGGATCACGTAGATCGCCAGGTCGGCCATGACCGCCACCTCGCTTGCGCGGTCGGACGCGGCATCCACCACGGACACCCAGTCGATCCCCGCCTTGTCCAAGGCGGCGCGGGCGATCGGGCTGAAGATGCAGTTGCGGCAGAATGCGAAGGGCACGGGACGCGCGCGATGGGCGACGCCGCCCGCGGCCCCGGCCCAGACCAAGGGCAGCGACAGCAGCGTCTCGCCGCGCTCGTCCAGCGTTTCCTCGGTGGTCAGGATCGCGTCGCATTCGCCGCGGGCGAACATCTGCTTCAGCGCCCGCGTGGGCAGCGACAGCAGCCGGACCCGCAAGCGCGGATAGCGCTGCGCGAAGGCCGCAAGGAACGGCGGGATCGCGGGATACAGGATGTCGTGCGGGACGCCCAGCACGATCTCGCCCTCGTAGCCGTCATCGGTCATGCGCGAAATCGCCTCGTCGTTCAGCACCAGCATCCGGCGGGCGTAGGACAGAAGCTGCTCGCCCGTGGCGGTCAGCTGCACGTTGCGCGCCGAGCGGTCGATCAGCGGGACGTTCAGCGATTCTTCCAGCCGCTTCAATTGCATCGACACCGCCGACTGGGTCAGGTGCAGGTGGCCCGCGGCCTTCGTGACGCCGCCAAGATCGGCGACGGCGATGAACGAGCGCAGGGCGGTCAGGTCCAGATTGCGAGGCATATCAACTTTCTTGATGAAGTCCGTCATTATCATTCGATTTCAAAATGGCCCATCCGAGGATATATTGGCAAGCACGATCCGACGATCGCATTTCATCACGAAAGGAATTTTTCATGTCCATTTTCAGCATTCGCATTGCGTCCTTCAAAAGCCAGTTGACGACCCCGCATGTCGTGCGGCCCCTTCTCGAGCTCTTGGCGTTGCACCGCCAGCGCCGCGCGCTTGGCGATCTCGACGACCACATGCTGAACGACATCGGGCTGACCCGCCACGAGGCCGAGGCTGAAAGCCGCAAGCCAATCTGGGATTCACCCCGTCATTGGCGCTCATAAGGCGACAATTGCCGCCAAACTGCGACGGAATGGTGCCGCAAGCCCCTTGAATTGCGGCCCATTCCTGCAAATATATCGCCCGTAGGGTCGCGTCGCGGCCCGGAAGTTTACCGCTTGGAGGCGATTAATGGCTGAACAACAGACGATCCGCTCGGGCGCCGGTGTCCGGTCTGCCGAGATTGATCAGGGTCTTCGGACCCATATGAACAAGGTCTACGGCACGATGTCCGTGGGCATGGTGATCACCGCGTTTGCCGCCTGGGCCATTTCCGGCCTGGCCGTGACCCCGTCGGGTGAGCTCAGCCAGCTTGGCGTCGCGATCTATACCACGCCGCTGAAATGGCTGATCATGTTCGCCCCGCTGATCATGGTCTTCGCGTTCGGCGCGCTGATCAACCGCATCTCGGCCGCGGGCGCGCAGCTGTTCTTCTACACCTTCGCCGCCTTGATGGGCCTGTCGCTGAGCTCGATCTTCCTGGTCTTTACCGGCTTCTCGATCGTGCAGACGTTCCTGATCACCGCGGTGGCCTTCGCGGGCCTGTCGCTGTGGGGCTACACCACGAAGAAGGACATTTCGGGCTGGGGCAGCTTCCTGATCATGGGCGTGATCGGCCTGATCGTGGCGTCCATCGTCAACATCTTCCTGGGCTCGCCCGCGATCATGTTCGCGATCTCGGCACTGGGCGTTCTGATCTTCGCGGGCCTGACCGCCTATGACACGCAGAAGATCAAGACCGACTACATCCAGCACGCGCAGTCGATGGACCAGGAATGGCTGAGCAAGTCGGCCATCATGGGGGCGCTGAACCTGTACCTGGACTTCATCAACCTGTTCATGTTCCTGCTGAGCTTCATGGGCAACCGCGAATAAGCGAACGGGATACCTACAGAAATCGGCCCGCCATGTCGCTGACATGGCGGGCCTTTTTTCCGTTCAAGCTCCGACGCCGCCGCCGCGGTGGCACATCGGCGCGGGATCGAATGCCGCGAAATGTCGCGTCTGGAAAGGCAAACCTAACCTTTTGGCCCCATGCTGCTGCCAGGGATGAATGGGGTTGTCGGACATGCTGGATCTAAGAAAATGGCGGGGGGCCGACCCGTTTCTGTCGGCCGTGCAATCCATGAGTTGCCCGATCTTCGTGGTCGAAAGGACCCCCGAAGGCGTCTTCCAGTTCGTGCATTTCAGCCCGGAGCTTGAAAAGGCCACCGGCTTCGACGCCGATGCCGTCTGCGCGGGCCCGATCGAGACGGTGTTCCCGGCCCGGATGGCCGAGCTGATCGCCGACAATTATCGCGCCGCGCTCGAGTCCGACACGCCCATCTATCTGGATGAGGCCCATCGCCTGAACGACGCCGAAACCTGGTGGCGCACCGTCCTGGCGCGGGCGCCCGACGGCGCCCAGGGCCGCGCCCGGATCGTCGGCGTCACCAGCGAAATCACCGACGTGAAGCTGCGCGAAAGCCGCTTGGTGTCGGACCTCGCCGATCTGAAGATGGCGCACAGGGAAGTGCAGATGCTGGCCGGTCTGACCGTCCACGACATGCGCGCCCCGCTGGCCAACGTGATCTCGCTGACCGGGATCGTGCTGGAAGGGTTCCGCGACCTGGGCGACGGCAAGCGCGACATGATCCTGGCCTGCCGGGACGTGGCCAGATCGTCGATCGCGGCGATCGACGGCATGATGCAGCGCGTGATGTCCGACCACTCCGCCCCGTTCCGCGAGGACGAGATCGACCTTTACCGATCCTGCGCCGATATCGCCGGGCTGGTCGATCCCGGCCAGCGGCTGACGATCACCTATCCGCGGCAGGTGGTGCTGACCGACGCCATCGTGCTGCACGCGACCTTGCGCAACCTGATGGAAAACGCGGTCCGTTACGCACGATCGCAGATCGACATCACCATCGACGAGGACCCGGTCGCGCTGACCATCACGTTGAGCGTGATGGATGACGGCCCCGGCGTGGACGCGGCCATAGATCCCATCGCCAAGGCGGCGCGCGCCAAGGGCGGCGCGAAATGTGGCTACGGGCTGCCCACGATCCTGAAGCTGCTGAAAAGCCAGGGCGGCTCGCTCAGCTATATCAGGCGCAAGGACAAGCCCGGCGCGATCTTCCGGGCCGAGTTGCCGGGCCGGATCCACGAATTGGCATCGCCCGCGAAATCGGCGTGAGCGGGCGGCTCAGGTGGGATCGCGCCAGCGGTTCACGATCGGATAGCGGCGGTCCAGCCAGAAGCTGCGCGGCGTCAGCCGCGCCCCCGGTGCGGACTGGAACCGCTTGTATTCGCTGATATAGATCAGGTTCTCGACCTTCTTGACCAGGTCGCGGTCATGGCCGCGGCCGACCACTTCGGCGACGCTGGATTCGTGGTCGATCAGCTGTTCCAGGATATCGTCCAGCACCTCGTAGGGGGGCAGCGAATCCTCGTCCTTCTGGTCGGCGCGCAGCTCGGCGGTGGGCGGCTTGTCGATCACCCGCGGCGGGATCACGGTGCCCGCGGGCCCCTTCATCCAGTCGCGGTGGTTGTCGTTGCGCCAGCGGCAGGTCTGGAACACGCGGGTCTTGTACATGTCCTTGATCGGGTTGTAGCCGCCCGACATATCGCCGTAGATCGTGGCGTAGCCCACCGCCACCTCGGACTTGTTGCCGGTGGTCAGAAGCATCTCGCCGAACTTGTTGGAAAGCGCCATGAGCGACAGGCCCCGCAGGCGGGACTGGATGTTTTCTTCGGTCAGGTCGGGCTCCAACCCCTCGAAGAGATGGGCCAGCGCCTGCGTCACCGCCGCGCGCGGGCCCTCGATGTCGACGCGGTCGAGCTTGCAGCCCAGCAACCGCGCCACCTCGGCGGCATCGTCGAGCGACGCCTGCGACGTGTATTCCGACGGCAGCATGACGCAGCGCACGTTGTCGGCGCCCAGCGCGTCCACCGCGATGGCCGCCACGATGGCGCTGTCGATGCCGCCCGAGAGGCCCAGGAGCACCTTGCCGAAGCCCGTCTTGCGACAATAGTCGCGCAGCGCGGTGACCATGACGCGGTAATCCTGCTCCCACGCGTCGGGGTGCACCGCGCGGGGCCCCGCGACCGCGCGCCAGCCGTCGTCGCCGCGCTCGAAATCCTGGTGGTGGATGACCTCGTCGAAGGCGGGCAGCGCGGTGGCCAGCGTGCCGTGGGGGTTCAGCACGAAGGTCGCCCCGTCGAAGGTCTGGTCGTCCTGGGCCCCCACCATGTTGAGATAGACCAGCGGTAGCCCCGTCTCGACCGTGCGGGCCACCATGTGGCCCACGCGGCGGTCGAACTTGCCCCGGTAATAGGGCGAGCCGTTGGGGACCAGCAGGATCTCGGCGCCGGATTCCTCGAGCGCCTCGCAGACATCCACGTGCCACGCGTCCTCGCAGATGGGTGTGCCGATCCTGAGCGGCCCGATGCTGTAGGGCCCCGAGATCGGGCCCTCGTCGTAAAGCCGCACCTCGTCGAACACCGTCTCGTTCGGCAGCTTGTGCTTCAGGATGCGCGTGGCGACCTTGCCGTTCTGCAGGATCCAGTAGGCGTTGTAGAGCTTGTCGCCATAGGCATAGGGCCCGCCGATCCCCAGCGCGGGACCATCGGCGCAGTCGCGGGCCAGCTGTCTCAGGGTCTCCATCGCCCGGCGCACGAAAACGGGCTTCAGCACCAGGTCCTGAACCTGGTAGCCGGTGACGAACATCTCGGGCAGCGCGACCATGTCGGCCCCGGCATCGCGGCCCTGTTCCCACGCCCCGCGCGCCTTTTCGGCATTGCCCGCCAGGTCGCCTACGGTCGGGTTCAACTGGCCCAGGGTAAGGCGAAATCGGTCGGACATGGTGGTACCTCCATCGCGGATGGGACTTAGCAGAACCTCGCCGAATGGGAAGCGCCGCGCGCGGGAAAAGCGTTGCGGCGCAAGGGGCCCGCCGTTAGGTTTGCACCCTGACTTCGAACCGACTTCAAAGGGGCATCTTCATGCGGCTCACGTCATTCCTTTCCGCAAGCGTCGCCGCGCTCATGCTGGCCGCCCCGCAGGCATACGCCCAGTCCGAAGGCGACGTGCAGACCAAGCAATACGAGGATGGCGGCGTCTACGAGGGCACGTTCAAGGACGGCAAGCAGGACGGCCAGGGCACCTATCGGCTGCCCAACGGCTACGAATATTCGGGCGAATGGCGCGACGGCGAAATCGTCGGAGAGGGCGTGGCGCGCTTTCCCAACGGGTCCGTCTACGAAGGCCAGTTCGCCCGCGGCAAGCCCGAGGGACAGGGCAAGATCACCTTCGCCGATGGCGGCACCTATGTGGGCGAATGGTCCGACGGCACGATCAACGGCGAAGGGGTCGCGGTCTATGCCAACGGCACCCGCTACGAAGGCGGCTTCCGCAACGCGCGCCACCACGGCATCGGGCGGATGGAAAGCAGCTCGGGCTACGTTTACGAAGGCGACTGGGTCGACGGCGAAAAGGATGGCGACGGCAAGATCACCTATCCCGACGGCGCCACCTACGAAGGCCAGATGGCGGGTGGCAACCGCGAGGGCACCGGCACCCTGACGACGCCGGACGGGCTGATCTACGAAGGCGAGTGGCTGGCGGGCGAGATCACCGGCACCGGCAAGCTGACCCAACCCAACGGGGATATCTACGAAGGCGAGCTGCTGGCGGGCGAGCGTCAGGGCAAGGGCCGCGTGACCTACGCGAATGGCGAGATCTACGACGGCAGCTTCGTCGCCGACAAGCGCGAGGGCCAGGGCAGCTTCACCCGTCCCGACGGCTACAGCTATACCGGCACGTGGGTCGCGGGCCGGATCGAGGGCGCGGGCGCCGTGGTCTATCCCGACGGCGCGGTCTACGAAGGGGAGTTCCGCGACGATTTGCCCGACGGCAAGGGCAAGATCACCTTCCCGGATGGCAACAGCTACGAAGGCGACTGGTCCGACGGCGTGATCAACGGACAGGGCATCGCCACCTACGCCAACGGCGCGGTCTACGAAGGCGGCTTCGTCGACGCGCAGAACGAAGGCCAGGGCACCATGACCTTCCCCGACGGCCAGGTCTACGAGGGCGACTGGAAGGCGGGGCAACGCGCCGGACAGGGCCGCGTGACCTATCCCGACGGGTCGATCTATGAAGGCGGGTTCGAGAACGGCTTGCGCAGCGGGATGGGCAAGATCACCTATGCGGATGGCTCGACCTACGAAGGCGAATGGTCCGAAGGCGTGATCAACGGGCGGGGCACCGCGACCTATCCCAACGGCGACGTCTACGAGGGCAATTTCGTCGACGGCCAGCGGTCCGGCGAAGGCACGATCCGCTACGCCAGCGGCGAAGAGGCCAGCGGCGACTGGCAAAACGGCGCGCTGACAAGCCAGACGGTCGAGGTCGAAAGCAACGACGCCGAAGCCGCTTCCGAGTAGCCGCGTAAAGCCGCCTGCCCGCGTTGCGCGCAGGAGTGGCACTCATGGGTCTTCAAAGGCTCGGGGATCCGCCGGTCACACCAGCGCGCCCTGCGCCATCCGGTTCAGGAAGGTGTCGGCCTCGGACAGGATCCGCGCGCGCTTGTCGGCGTCCATCCGGTCCCATGTCGCGTACATCTGCGCCATGCGCGGGTTCGACGAGAACCGCTCGCGGTGCCGGTCCATGAAGGCCCAGTAAAGCAGATTGAACGGGCAGGCACCCTCACCCACCTTGGTCTTCACGTTGTAGTGGCAGTCGCCGCAATAGTCCGACATCTTGGCGATGTAGTTGCCGCTGGACACGTAGGGTTTCGAGCCGACGATGCCGCCATCGGCGAACTGGCTCATGCCGATGACATTGGGCGCCTCGACCCATTCGTAGGCGTCGGCATAGACGGCCAGGTACCATTCGTGGACCTCGTGCGGGTCGATTCCCGCCAGCAGTGCGAAGTTGCCGGTGACCATCAGGCGCTGGATGTGGTGGGCGTAGGCCTCGGCGCGGGTCTGCTCGACCGCCTTCGAGATGCAGCGCATGTTGGTGGCGTCGCCCCAGTAGAAGCCCGGCAGCGACCGCCCGTGGCCCAGCACGTTGCGCGACGTGTAATCGGGACCCTCGCGGAAGTAGATGCCGCGCATGTATTCGCGCCAGCCGATGATCTGGCGGATGAAGCCCTCGACTGCGTTTATGGGCGCGTCGCCGGACTTCCACGCGTGCTCGGCCGCCTCGCAGATCTCGCGCCAGTGCAGCAGCCCCGCGTTCAGGTACATCGAGATCACGGCGTGGTAGAGAAACCGATCCTCGGCCAGCATCGCGTCCTGGTAGTCGCCGAATTTCGGCAGCGCGTTCTGGATGAAATGCGTGAGCGCCCGGCGCGCCTGTCCCTGGTCGGTGGCGAACCAGAACGGGGTCAGGTCGCCGAAATTGTTGCCGAAGCGGCGGCCCACAAGCTCCAGCACCTCGGTCACCGTGTCGTCGGGGGTGAACTGCATCGGCCCGCCGAAATCCACCTCGTCCGGGGCGGGCTTGCGGTTGTCGTGGTCGTAGTTCCACTTGCCCCCCGCGGGCTGGTCGCCGTCCATCAGCAGGCCGGTGCGGCGGCGCATGTCGCGGTAGAACCACTCCATCCGCAATTCCTTGCGGCCCTCGGCCCAAGCGTCGAAATCGGCGTGGGAGGCGAGGAAGCGGTCGTCCTGCCGGATCTCGACATCGAGCGGGCAATCCTGCAGCGCCTGGATGAGCCGCCATTCACCGGGCTCGGTCGCCACCACGCGCGATGTTCCAAATTCGTCGGCCCGGCGCAGCAATTCGCCCGGGATCGAGCCGGAATTGTCGGGATCGTCCAGTTTCGTGTAGGCCACCGTCCAGCCTTCACCGCGCAGCCGGTCGGCGAACTTGCGCATGGCGGCGAAGAGAAACGCGATCTTCTTGGGGTGGTGGGGCACGTAGGTGGCTTCGTCCGCGACCTCGGCCATGACGATCACGTCGTCGCGCGTCGCCTCGCGCAGGGCCGAAAGATCCTGCGACAGCTGGTCGCCCAGGACCAGGACCAGGCGCGCTACCACTGGATCGGCTCGGCCGCGTAATCGAAGAATTGCCCGGTCTGGTCGGGTGTCAGCCCTTCGATCACGTCGACCAGGTTCTTCGCGGCTTCTTCGGCCGTGACCTTGTCGTGGTCGGGGTAGTTTTCGGTGAAAGACGTGGCCACGGTGCCGGGGTGCAGGCAGGTCACGATCGCTTCCTTGCGGGTGCGCGCGATTTCCACCGCGGCACCGTGCAGCAGCGAGTTCAGCGCGGCCTTGGAGGTGCGGTAGGAATACCAGCCGCCCATGCGGTTGTCGCCGATGCTGCCCACCCGCGCCGACAGGGCCGCGAAGACGAAGCGCGACTTGCGCGGGATGCGCGATTTCCAGTGCTTCAGCACCAGCGCGGGGCCAAGCGCGTTCAGCCGCATCTGGGCGATCAGCTCGTCCGCGCTCAAGTCGTCCAGCTGCTTTTCGGGTGCGTCGCGGGTGCAGGTCAAAGCACCCGTGGCCACGAAGACCAGGTCGAAATCGCCCTTGATGCCGTCCAGCGCCGCCTTCACGCTGTCCTCGTCCGTCACGTCCAGGCCGTCGGCGCTGCGCGACAGGGTCGCGACCTCGACGCCGCGCCCTTCCAGCTCGGCCACGATGGCCTGCCCCACGCCGCCCGACGCGCCGATCACCAATGCTTTGTCCATCCCGTTCTCCTTGCCTTGGGCTGCCAGCTAGGGGGCCGCGACAGCGGGTCAACGAAAGGGGTTTTCATTCGCGCGCAGCCGGATACTATGCCGCATATGGATATGCGTGCGTTTCCTTCGGCCCAGCGCGGCCTGCTGCTGCTTCTTAGTCGCCTCTGAGCGTGCCTGTCGGCGCGACCGCTCAGGGGTGGACCAGCGCCGAAACCGGATGAAGCACAGCAGAAAGACGATCCCATGACCAATCCCGATATGCAAAAGGCCCAAGACGGCCGCGTTCTGATCTTCGACACCACCTTGCGCGACGGCGAGCAATCGCCCGGCGCCACCATGAGCCACCGCGAGAAGCTGGAAATCGCCGAGATGCTCGACGAAATGGGCGTGGACATCATCGAGGCGGGCTTTCCCATCGCGTCCGAAGGCGATTTCGCCGCGGTGAAGGCCATCGCGGAGCAGACCAGATCCGCCACGATCTGCGGCCTGTCGCGCGCAAATTTCAAGGATATCGACCGCGCGTGGGAGGCGGTGAAGCCCGCCAGATCCCCGCGCATCCACACCTTCATCGGCACCTCGCCGCTGCACCGGGCCATACCGAACCTGACCATGGACGAGATGGCCCAGCGCATCCACGACACCGTGACCCACGCGCGCAACCTGACCGACAACGTGCAATGGTCGCCCATGGACGCCACCCGCACCGAGTGGGACTTCCTGAGGCGCACGGTGGAAATCGCCATCAAGGCGGGCGCCACGACGATCAACATCCCCGACACGGTGGGCTATACCGCGCCGGTGGAATCCGCCGACCTGATCCGGCGCCTGATCGCCGAGGTCGAAGGCGCCGAGGACGTGATCTTCGCCACCCATTGCCACAACGACCTGGGCATGGCGACGGCCAACAGCCTGGCCGCCGTGGAAGGCGGCGCGCGTCAGGTGGAATGCACGATCAACGGTCTGGGCGAGCGGGCGGGCAACACCGCGCTGGAAGAAATCGTGATGGCGCTGAAGGTGCGCCACGACATCCTGCCCTATGACACCGGCGTGGACAGCCGCAAGATCATGGCGATCTCGCGCCGGGTGGCGACGGTCAGCGGCTTCCCGGTGCAGTTCAACAAGGCCATCGTCGGCAAGAACGCCTTCGCGCACGAATCCGGCATCCACCAGGACGGGATGCTGAAGAACGCCGAGACCTTCGAGATCATGCGCCCCGAAGACGTGGGCCTGTCGGGCACGTCGCTGCCCATGGGCAAGCATTCGGGCCGGGCGGCACTGCGCGCAAAGCTGAAAGAGCTGGGCTTCGACGTGGCCGATAACCAGCTGAACGACATCTTCGTGCGGTTCAAGGACCTGGCCGACCGCAAGAAGGAAGTCTTCGACGAGGATATCGAGGCGCTGGTGCGCGCCCAAGGCGCGGCCGAGCAGAATATCCGGCTGAAGTTCATGCGCGTCATCTGCGGCACCGAGGCGCCGCAATCGGCCGATGTCATCCTGACCATCGACGGCGCCGATCACCAGGTCACGGCCCAGGGCGACGGGCCGGTGGACGCGGCGTTCAACGCGATCAAGAAGCTGGTCCCGCACAACGCCCGGCTGCAGCTCTACCAGGTGCATGCTGTGACCGAAGGCACCGACGCGCAGGCCACCGTGACCGTCCGGATGGAGGAAGACGGGCGCATCGTCACCGGCCAGTCCGCCGACACCGACACCGTGGTGGCCAGCGCGCGGGCCTATATCACCGCGCTGAACCGCCTGCTGGTCAAGCGCGCGTTGACCGGTGCGGGCACCGACACCAAGTCGGTCAGCTACAAGGACGCGGGCTGAAACGGGCTGCGGGGCCGGGCGAAACCCATCGTCCATGGCCCCGCGGGCGACTTATTTGCGACTGTCATCCACATTCCACACATTGACACTTTGCAATATCGGGCGCGATAGTCGCGGTACCGGAACGCTGAAATTAGCACTAATCGAACATTACGGCGCAACCCAGCAGCAAGGGAACGGCCGTGCGGCAAGTTTACGCCGCACCGATCCGAGCGGCAGCCTTTCCCCGGGCACTGGCCTTGCCTATAAGGCCGCAACGCCGGTCCGGGGCGACTCGGGGCCGACCATCTGCTGCATGCGATAAGGACTTGGGGATATGAGTAGTTTGACGGGGATCTTTTCCTCGGACATGGCGATCGACCTCGGCACGGCCAACACGCTGGTCTATGTCAAGGGACGCGGCATCGTGCTGAACGAACCATCGGTCGTCGCCTTCCACGTGCGCGACGGGCGCAAGCAGGTGCTGGCCGTGGGCGAGGACGCGAAACTGATGCTGGGCCGCACGCCCGGCTCGATCCAGGCGATCCGGCCCATGCGCGAAGGCGTCATCGCCGATTTCGACGTGGCCGAAGAGATGATCAAGCACTTCATCCGCAAGGTCCACAAGCGCACCACGTTCTCCAAGCCGAAGATCATCGTCTGCGTGCCCCATGGCGCCACGCCCGTGGAAAAGCGCGCGATCCGGCAATCGGTCATCAGCGCGGGCGCGCGCAAGGCGGGCCTGATCGCGGAACCCATCGCCGCGGCCATCGGATCGGGCATGCCGATCACGGACCCGACCGGGAACATGGTTGTCGACATCGGGGGCGGCACCACCGAAGTCGCCGTTCTCAGCCTGGGCGACATCGTCTACGCCCGCTCGGTGCGCGTCGGGGGCGACCGCATGGACGAAGCGATCATCAGCTACCTGCGCCGCCAGCACAATCTGCTCATCGGCGAAAGCACCGCCGAGCGGATCAAGACCACCATCGGCACCAGCCGGATGCCCGACGACGGGCGCGGCGCCGCGCTGCAGATCCGCGGCCGCGACCTGCTGAACGGGGTTCCGAAGGAAACCGAGATCAATCAGGCCCAGGTGGCCGAGGCGCTGGCCGAGCCGGTGCAGGCGATCTGCGAAGCGGTGATGATCGCGCTGGAAGCCACGCCGCCCGACCTGGCCGCCGACATCGTCGACCGGGGCGTCATGCTGACCGGCGGCGGCGCGTTGCTGGGCGAGCTGGACCTGGCGCTGCGCGAGCAGACGGGCCTGGCCGTTTCGATTGCCGACGAGTCACTGAATTGTGTGGCCCTGGGCACCGGCAAGGCGCTGGAATATGAAAAACAGCTGCGGCATGTGATAGACTACGACAGTTGATCCTGAGGGGGCGCGGCACGCCCCGAGGGGACCGGAATGGCAAGAGACAGGAACACGTCAGACGATTTCGTCAGACCGGTCAGGCGCATCCTGACCGGTGTGGTCGTGATCGTTCTTCTGGCCGTCTTCCTGTTCTGGCGCATCGACAGCCCCCGCGCCGAGCGCCTGCGCGCCCAGGTCATCGACCAGGTCGTGCCCAGCTTCGAATGGGCGCTTGTTCCGGTCACGAAACTCGCGGGCATGGTCGAGAATTTCCAAAGCTACACCCGCATCTACGAGCAGAACCAGGACCTGCGCCGCGAGCTGCAGCAGATGAAGGCGTGGAAGGAAGCCGCGCTTCAGCTGGAACAGGAAAACGCCAAGCTGTTGGATCTGAACAAGGTGCGGCTGGACCCGAAGCTGAATTTCATCACCGGCGTCGTGCTGGCCGACAGCGGCTCGCCCTTTCGGCAATCGGTGCTGCTGAACCTGGGCGCCCGCGACGGCATCCGGGACGGCTGGGCGACGACCGACGGTCTGGGCCTCGTGGGGCGCGTGTCGGGCGTGGGCAACAGCTCGTCGCGGGTGATCCTGCTGTCGGACAGCAACAGCCGCGTGCCGGTGGCGATCCAGCCGTCCGGCCAGCGCGCGATCCTGGCGGGCGACAATTCGAAACTGCCGCCGCTGGATTTCGTGGAAGAGCCGGAAGAGGTCCGTCCCGGCGACCGGGTGGTCAGTTCCGGCGACGGCGGCGTGCTGCCCGCGGGGCTTCTGGTGGGCCAGGTCGTGCAGGGCTCGGACCGGGTTCTGCGCGTGCGCCTGGCCGCCGATTACGAGCGGCTGGAATTCATGCGCGTGCTGCGTTCGCAACCGGCGACCCCGATCAGCGATCCGGGCGGTCTGGTCGCGCCATCGCGCAGCCCCGACACCGTGGCCCAGGCCGCGGAGAGCGCCGATGGTTGATCCGCTCACCCTTCGCCGCCTGGGTTTTCGCGCGATCTTCGCGGGCCTGTCGGTGTTGATCCTGTTCATCCTGATCCTGCCCTTTCACACCGCCAGCAACCCCATGAGCACGCCCGATCTGCTGGTGCTGCTGGCCTTCGCCTGGGTTCTGCGGCGGCCGGATTACGTGCCGGTGCTGCTGGTGGCGGCCGTGATCCTGATGTCGGATATCCTGTTCATGCGGCCGCTGGGCCTGTGGACGGCGCTTGTGGTCGCTGCGCTGGAGTTCCTGCGCGGGCGCGGCCATCTGAGCTCCGAGCTGCCCTTTCCCGTCGAGTGGGCGCTGGTGGCCGCGACGCTGACCGCGATCTCGGCCGCCAACGTGCTGGTCCTGGCGGTGTTCATGGTCCCGCAACCACCCTTCACCGCGATCCTGATGCAGGTCTTCGTGTCGGTCGCGGTCTATCCGCTGGTGGTCGCCTTCAGCGCCTTCGTCGTCGGCGTGCGCCCGCCCGCGCCGTCCGAACGGGAGGGCCTGCGCGCATGAAACGCAGCCCGCGCGATACCGAAGCGTCGCTGCGCAAGATCTCGCGCCGCAGCCTGGTGCTGGGCGGCGTGCAGCTGGGCGCGGCGGGCATCCTGGGCTGGCGGATGCGCCAGATGCAGGTCGAGCAAGCCGACGAGTTCCGCCTGCTGGCCGAGGAAAACCGCATCAACATGCGTCTGATCGCGCCCGCGCGCGGGCTGATCTTCGATCGCAACGGCATCCCGCTGGCAGAGAACGCGCAGAATTACCGCATCGTCATCGTGCGCGAAGACGCGGGCGACGTGGACCTGACCATCGAGAAGCTGCGCCAGCTGATCTATCTGGATCCGGTCGAGCTGGACCGCGCGCGCAAGGAGATCAAGCGCCGCTCGCCCTTCGTGCCGGTGACGCTGACCGACCAGCGCAGCTGGGAAGACATCGCGACGGTGGCCGTCAACGCGCCCGCCCTGCCCGGCATCACGCCGGACGTGGGTCTCACGCGCAACTACCCGCTGGACGAGGATTTCGCCCATATCGTCGGCTACGTGGGCCCGGTCAGCGACTACGACCTGAGCCGCATCGACGACGACGACCCGCTGCTGCAGATCCCCAAGTTCCAGATCGGCAAGACGGGCGTCGAGCAGAAATACGAGCGCACGCTGCGCGGCAGTGCCGGCGCGCGCCGGATCGAGGTGAACGCCGCGGGCCGCGTCATGCGCGAGCTCGGCCGCGATCCGGGCGACGCGGGCGGCGACATGCAGCTGACCATCGACAGCAAGCTGCAGAATTTCGTCGAGGCCCGGCTGGCCCCGGCCCTGTCGGCCAGCGCCGTGGTGATGGACACGCGCAATGGCGACCTGCTGGCCGTGGGCAACGCGCCCAGCTTCGATCCCAACAAGTTCGTGCGCGGGATCTCGGTCTCGGATTACGGCGAGCTGACCAACAACAAGTATCGCCCCCTGTCCAACAAGGCGGTTCAGGGTGCCTATCCGCCCGGCTCGACCTTCAAGATGATGGTTACCATGGCGGCGCTGGACGCGGGCCTGCTTAACCCCGGCGAGACGTTCTATTGCGGCGGCTACCACACGCTCGGCAACCGCCGCTTCCACTGCTGGAAGCGGGGCGGGCATGGCTGGGTCAACCTGGAAAAGTCGCTGCAGCAATCCTGCGACGTCTATTACTACGAGCTGGCCCAGCGCATCGGGATCGAGCGCATCGCCGAGACGTCGCGCCGCTTCGGCCTGGGGGAGCGGTTCGATCTGCCCATGTCCGCCGTCAGCCCCGGCATCATGCCCGACAAGCAGTGGCTGTTCGAGCGCTACAAGCAGAACTGGCGCGTCGGCGACAGCCTGAACGCGGCGATCGGCCAAGGCTACGTGCTGAGCACGCCGCTGCAGCTGGCGGTGATGACCGCGCGCCTGGCCTCGGGCACCCGGATCGAGCCGCGCCTGGTCAAGTCGGTGGACGGGGTCGAGCCCGAGCCGGTGGGCATCGAGCCGCTGGGCTTTCGCGAAGACCACCTGAACTACGTGCGCCGCGGCATGTTCGCGGTGGGCAATTCGCGCCGTGGCACGGCCTACGGCTCGCGCATCGAGGCGGCCGACAAGCGCATGGCGGGCAAGACCGGCACCAGCCAGGTCCGCAGCGTGGTGGTCCGCAACCAGGACGTCCCCTGGGAAGAGCGCGACCACGCCCTGTTCGTGGGCTTCGCGCCCTACGAGAACCCGCACCTGGCGGTGTCGGTCGTGGTCGAGCATGGCGGCGGCGGCTCGGCCGCGGCCGCACCGGTCGCGCGCGACATCATGCTGTTCGCGCTGAACGACGGGCTGCCACCGCTCGAGAACTACCCGTCCTCGCAACGCGCCCGGATTGGCGAATCGCTGTCCGAGCTGAACCTGCGGCAGAATTTCCGCCCCACGGACAGGGCGGACCGCGCATGAGTTACCTTGAATACAACGTCAAGACCGTCCCCACCGGCCCCACGAAGATCCTGTATCTGAACTGGCCGCTCGTGGTGCTGCTGACCACGGTGGCGTCGGTGGGCTTCCTGATGCTCTATTCGGTGGCGGGCGGCACCCTGCAGCCCTGGGCCGAGCCGCAGATGAAACGCTTCGCGCTGGGCCTGTTCGTGATGTTCGCCATCGCCATGGTGCCGATCTGGTTCTGGCGTAACATGGCCGGGCTTGCCTATGCGGTGTCGCTGGCGCTGCTTGTGGGCGTGGAATTCTTCGGCGAGACGGGCATGGGCGCCCAGCGCTGGATCAACCTCGGGTTCATGCGCCTGCAGCCGTCGGAGCTGACCAAGATTACCTTGGTGATGATCCTGGCCGCCTATTACGACTGGCTCGACATCCGCAAGACGTCGCGCCCGATCTGGGTGCTGATCCCGCTGCTGCTGATCGCCCTGCCCACCTACCTGGTGCTGCGCCAGCCCGATCTGGGCACCTCGATCCTGCTGGTCACGGGCGGCGGGCTGATCATGTTCCTGGCGGGCGTGTCGTGGTGGTATTTCATCGCCGTGATCGCCGCGGGCGTCGGCACGGTCAGTGCCGTCTTCGCGTCGCGCGGCCAGGACTGGCAGCTTTTGAAGGACTACCAGTACCGCCGGATCGACACGTTCCTCGATCCGTCCTCGGACCCGTTGGGGGCGGGCTATCACATCACCCAGTCGAAGATCGCACTGGGATCGGGGGGATGGACCGGGCGCGGCTTCATGCAGGGCACGCAAAGTCGGCTGAACTTCCTGCCCGAAAAGCACACCGACTTCATCTTCACCACCCTGGCCGAGGAATTCGGCTTCGTCGGCGCCGTGTCGCTGCTGACGCTTTACGTGTTGGTCGTCTTCTTCTGCGTCGTCTCGGCGGTGCGCAACCGCGACCGCTTCGGATCGCTGGTGACGCTGGGCATAGGGGCCACGTTCTTTTTGTTCTTCGCGGTCAACATGGCCATGGTCATGGGCCTGGCGCCCGTCGTGGGCGTGCCCTTGCCGCTGGTCAGCTATGGTGGCTCGGCGATGTTGGTGCTGATGGTCGGCTTCGGCCTGGCGCAGTCGGCCCATATCCACCGCCCCCGCGGACGCTGAGACCGCTTTGCAGACGCGCCCCGGCATGAGATAGTCGGGGGGCCCGAGCCGCCACGCGAGGACGCCGCCATGTCGTATCTGCGTTTCTACACGTCCCCCATGTCGCGCGGCCGGATCGTGCGCTGGATGCTCGAAGAGGTCGGCTGCGATTACGACACGCACCTGGTGGTCTTCGACGATCCGCGTCCCGAGGTGCTGCTGGCCGCCAATCCGCTGGGCAAGGTGCCGACGCTGATCCACGGCGACCGCGTCGTGACCGAGGCCGCGGCGATCTGCGCCTACCTGGCCGACGCCTTCCCCGAAGCGGGCCTTGCCCCACCCCTTGCCGAGCGGGCCGATTACTACCGCTGGCTGTTCTTCGCCGCCTCGACCCTGGAATACGCGGTGATGCACAAGGGCCTGGGACTGCAGATGCCCGAGGGACGCGAGCGCCAGATCGGCTACGGCAATTACGCGCGGGTGATGGACGCGCTCGAACAGGCAGTCGCCGGAAAGGGCTTCGTCGCGGGCGACAGCTTCAGCGCGGCGGATGTGTATCTGGGCTCGCAGATCGGGTGGGGCCTGCAATTCGGCACGATCGAGCCGCGCCCGGCCTTCGCGGCCTATTGGGCGGGGCTCAAGGACCGGCCCGCGAAGCGCCGCGCCGACCAGATCGACGACGCGCTGATGCCCGAAGGCCCCGCCGCATGAGCCGCCCGCGGGTCCTGTTTTCCGCCAAGCCCGAGCGCTGGGACGAAACCCGCGCCCCGCTTCTGCAAGCGGCACGCGACGCCGGACTGCCGATCGACCTGGCCAAAGATCACCCGCCCCAGGCCGTCGACTACATCGTCTATGCGCCCAATGGCGGATTGCAGGATTTCACGCCCTTCACCCGCCTCAAGGCGGTCCTGAACCTCTGGGCGGGGGTCGAGGACGTGGTCGACAACCCGACCCTCACCGTGCCCCTTGCCCGGATGGTCGATCCCAGCCTGACCGAAGGCATGATCGATTACGTCACCGCCCATGTCCTGCGGCACCACATGGGTCTCGACGCTCATATCGGCCGCGCGCCGGGCGACTGGGACCCGGTTCCGCCGCCCCTGGCGCGCGACCGGCGGGTGACGATCCTGGGACTGGGCGCGCTGGGCGCGGCCTGCGCCGAAGCCCTGGCGGGCCTGAATTTCGACGTCGCCGGGTGGAGTCGCACCGACAAGACGCTGCCCGGCATCCGGGCCTTCCACGGGTCGGCCGGGTTGAACCAGGCCCTGCACGACAGCGAAATCAGCGTCCTTCTGCTGCCGCACACGCCCGCAACCGACACCCTGATCGACGCCACGAGGCTGGCCCAGATGCCCGCAGGCGCGGTCCTGATCAATCCCGGGCGCGGTGCCCTGATCGACGATGCGGCGCTGCTGTCGGCGCTTGACGCGGGCCACCTGTCGCACGCCACGCTCGACACCTTCCGGACCGAGCCGCTGCCCGCGCATCACCCGTTCTGGCACCATCCCCGGGTCACCGTGACGCCGCATATCGCGTCCGTTTCGCGCCCCGAAAGCTGCGCCCGCGTCATCGTCGAGAACATCCGCCGCGCCGAGCACGGCGAGCCGCTTTTGCATCTGGTCGATCGCGACGCCGGTTACTGAGCGCCCCTGCCCCATCTTTGTTCTTGCAAATATCCCGGCCCGCGGCCCGCCACCCGGCGCGCGATCAGCGTAGCTTGGGCGGTGCGTCGGGGTCCGATCCCGGCGCGACCGGCTGGGCGGCCTCGAATTTGGGGATATCGAAGCGCAACCCGACCTTCGCCAGCCGCGCGGCCATGGCGTCGGACGCGTCGAAAAATGCCACGTCCAGGGCGCCTGCTTCCAGCCCCGAGAACACCAGCGCCTCGCGCACCGCGCGGGCCAGGGCCCGCTCGGCCCCGAAGGCCGGGTCGATGACGGCGAGCATATGCGACCGCACGCCGGTCTCGTAGCTCGCCCACACGAGATAGGCCATGCGCGCCAGGCCGGTGGCGGTGGCGAGCTTCGCGTCCAGCGCCGTCAGCAACCGCTCGGGCAGATCGCCCGGCGGATGCAGTTCGGTCGGGCGCGCCTCGATCTCGTCGGGGCCCTGGCCCAGCGTCTCGGCCAGCCAGGCCACCGCGTCCGAAGGCACCAGGAAGGACGACGGCGCGACGCCGGGGTTCAGCGCCAGCCCGATCCCCTTCCCGTCCAGCATCGCCGCCAGGATCCGCCCCGACAGGGCCGCGAAGGGCGCCTGCCCGTCAGCGAAATCGGCCAGCCGTTCGGCCCGGTCGAACACCAGCACGAACGCGCCCTGCGAGGTTTCGAACAGGCGCGGGTCCAGCGCGTCGCCCTCGGGTTCGCGCGTCAGCAGAAGGAAAAGCTCGCCATCGGCCAGCCGTTCGTAGAAGCGCAGCCGCGCCGCGTCATCGTCGGGCGCGGCTTCCATCGCGGCATGGGCATCGTCCAGCGGGGTCATTCCAGCACCTCGGTCACACGGGCGCGCAGGGCGGGCAGAAGGTCGGCTTCGAACCACGGGTTGCGCTTGATCCATGCGGTATTGCGCCAGCTCGGATGGGGCAAGGGAAAGACCCGCGGCGCATGATCGCGCCACGCGGCAACGGTTTCGGTCACCCCGCGCTTGCCGCCCAGGTGCCATTTCTGCGCGTGGCCGCCGATCAGCACCGTCAGGTCCACCTGGCCCACATGGGCAAGGGCCGCATCGCGCCAGGTCCGCGCGCAGACCGGCGGGGGCGGCAGGTCCGATCCCTTCGCGTCGTAGCCGGGAAAGCAGAACGCCATGGGCACGATCGCCACGCGGTCGCGGTCGTAGAACGTGGGCTCGTCCATCCCCAGCCAGTCGCGCAGCCGCTTGCCCGACTGGTCCCAGAACGGCGTGTTGGCCTTGTGGACCCGCATCCCCGGCGCCTGGCTTGCGATGAGCACGCGCGCGCCCTTCCGGAACCACACGACCGGGTTGGGCTCGTGCGCGGTCGCGGTTTCGGCGAAGCGCTGGGCGCAGATGGTGCAGGCGGACAGCCTGTCGGGCAGATCGGTCATCGCGTTGGATCTAACCCGCCCTGCGCTCGGGGCGAGGTCGGCCGCGACGCCGCGCGTCAGCGCACAGGGATTTCTTGGCATTGCCCACAATTCCTATCATACTAACGCCGCAATCCCGCATTAGGGGTCTGCCAACCGGGTCGTGATAAGGCTGGGGCCAGAGCAGCAGTCGTCGAGACAGGACAATGATCGAATTCGATAACGTATCGAAGTCATTCTGGACGGGCACCCAGCGCAAGGTCATCCTTGAGGGGGCGTCGTTCCGTGTCGATCTGGGCAACTCGCTGGGGATCCTGGCACCGAACGGGACCGGCAAGACGACGCTGATCAACATGATGGCCGGGCTCGAAAAGCCCGATGACGGGGAAATCCGCCGCACCAGCCGGATCTCGTTCCCGCTGGGCTTCATGGGCGGTGTCATCAACAAGCTGTCGGCCACCGAGAACGCGCGCTTCATCGCCAAGCTCTACGGCATCGACCCCGACTACCTGGAAGCCTTCTGCCGGTGGCTGTGCGACCTGGGCGAGTATTTCGACCAGCCGGTGGGCACCTATTCGTCGGGCATGCGCGCCCGGCTCAGCTTCGCGCTGCTGCTGGCACTGGACTTCGACATCTACCTGATCGACGAAGGCATGCCGTCGACCACGGACGTGGCCTTCAACCAGAAGGCGGGCCAGATCCTGCGCGAGCGGCTGGAGCAGGCCACGATCGTCATCGTCAGCCACCAGGCCGAAACGCTTGAAAAATTCTGCCGCTCGGCGGCGGTCCTGATGAACGGTCAGCTGCACCTGTTCGACACCCTGGAAGAGGCGAAGCGTCTTTATGACTACGAAACCCAAAGCTAAGAAGTTTCGGATTCGCAAATCCAGCCCCCTTGCCGGTGCCGCCCAGGTCGCGGCCACGGCTGCGAACGCCGCAGCCAAGCCCGCGCCCGAAACCGGCGCGCCCGCGCGGCCCGCCTTTCCCAGTGCCGACGCGGTCCGCAAGACGGCCACCGCGCCCGCCGCGCTGAACCCCGATATCGCCGGGCACTCTCAGCTCAGCGCCGAATCCGACATGGCGGCGATCCGCAAGGAAGGCCTGACCGGACGCCAGCTGCGCATGGCCCGCAGGCTGGCCCAGAAGCACGAGATCGCGGTCACGTCGGATTTCGACGCGGTGCGCCAGCTGCGAAAGCGCGGCATCGACCCGTTCGAGCGGGCCACCATGCTCGAACTGGTCGTCCCCGACGCCGCACGGCCAGCCGCCACGTCCGACAAGTCCGCCGCCCCGGTGCAGGGGGGCCGCGTGCAATTGCCCCAGACGGTCGCCAAGGCCCAGGTGCCCAGCACCGAGGTGTCGAAGCCGCCGCGCCACGCAGGCGAGCGGATCGCCCAGATCAACGAGATCCAGCGCGACATCGCCCGGCGGCGCCGCAGGCGGCTGGCGCTTCTGGGCGCGCGGCTGTCTGTCTTCGTGCTGCTGCCCACGCTGATCGCGGGCTGGTATTTCTACGCCGTGGCGACCCCCATGTACGCCACCAAGACCGAATTCGTGATCCAGCAAGCCGAAGCCCAGGCGGGCGGCGGTCTGGGCGGGCTATTCTCGGGCACGGGCTTCGCCACGTCGCAGGATTCGATCGCGGTGCAAAGCTATCTGACGTCGCGCGATGCCATGCTGCGGCTGGACGAGGATGCGGGCTTCAAGACCCATTTCAGCCAGGATCACATCGATCCGATCCAGCGTCTGCCCAAAGGCGCGTCGATGGAGCGGACCTACGATCTTTACCAGGACGTGGTCGAGATCGGCTACGATCCGACCGAGGGCATCGTCAAGATGGAGGTCATCGCCGCCGACCCCGAAGTCAGCGCCGAGTATTCGCGCCGCCTGATCGACTACGCTGAAGAGCGGGTGGACAACCTGACCCAGCGCCTGCGCGGCGACCAGATGAACGACGCCCGCGCCAGCTTCGACGAGGCCGAGGCCAAGATGCTCGCCGCCCAGGACCGCGTCCTGACGCTGCAGGAACAGCTGGGCGTTCTGGATCCGGCAGCCGAAAGCGGGTCGGTCATGGGCCAGATCACCACCTTCGAAACCCAGCTGCGCGAAAAGCAGCTCGAGCGCGAAACGATCCTGTCCAACCGCCGTCCGAACCAGGCGCGGCTGAACGGGGTCGAAGGCGAAATCCGCAGGCTGCAGGCCGTGGTGGACGATCTGCGCTCGCAAATGACCAACGGGACGGGCGATGCCGCGTCGCTGGCGCGTATCTCGGCCCAGCTGCGAATCGCCGAGACGGACCTGGAAACCCGCACCGCGCTGATGCAGCAGGCGCTGCAGCAATTGGAAACCGCGCGCCTCGAAGCCAATCGCCAGACACGCTACCTGTCGCTGGGCGTGACGCCGGTGGTGCCGGACGCGCCCGCCTATCCGCGATCGTTCGAGAACACGTTGCTGGCCTTCCTGGTCTTCGCGGGGCTCTACCTGCTGCTGTCGCTGACCGCGTCGATCCTGCGCGAACAGGTCTCGGGCTAGGGGGCCCTTGCGGCACCGCCCGGGACGGCTAAGGATTGCGCCATGTTGCGTGTGCTCGCCTGCGGCCTTCTGGCCCTGATCCTGTTGCTGGCCCCGTCCGGGCCCATCGCCGCACAGGACGTCGAAGACGGCCCGGTTGCCGGTCAGGATGACCGAGGCGTCGTTCAGGACGCCGCGTTGTGGCAGCAGATCCAAACACTTCTGAACGAGCTCGAGGGTTATGGCGACGTGCAGGTCACGGTCCGCTCGGGGGTCGTGATCCTGCAGGGCGAAGTCGTCGATCCGGCCGCGGCACAACGGATCGAAGACTTGGTCACCCCCATCGAAGGTGTCACCGCCGTCGAGAACCGCATCACGACCTCGACCGACCTGGACAAACGGCTGAACCCGGCCGCGGAACGGCTGGGCGCGCGCTTGTCGCAGGCGTTGAACTACCTGCCGCTGGTGTTGGTGGCGGTGCTGGCCGCGCTGGCGGTGTCGGCGCTGGGATTTTTCCTCGCGCGCCGGATCCGGTTCTGGCAGCGGATCGCTCCCAATGCCTTCATCGCGGACATCTATCGCCAGCTTCTGCGGCTGGCCTTCATCCTGGCGGGCATCGTGCTGGCGCTGGATATCCTGGGGGCCACGGCGCTTCTGGGGACGATCCTGGGGGCGGCGGGCCTGGTGGGACTGGCGATCGGTTTCGCCGTGCGCGACACGGTCGAGAATTTCATCGCCTCGATCATGCTTTCCATGCGCCAGCCGTTCCGCCCCAACGATGCGGTGATGATCGAAGGACACGAGGGCCGCGTCATCCGCCTGACCAGCCGCGCCACGATCCTGCTGGATTTCGACGGCAACCACGTGCGCATCCCGAACGCCACCGTCTTCAAGGGGCGCATCGTGAACTACAGCTCGAACCCCGAGCGGCGGTTCCTGTTCCGGCTGGGGGTCGAGCCCGATTGCGACCTGGCCGCGGTGCGCAAGCTGATGGACGACACGCTGCGCGCCCTGCCCTTCATCCTCGACACGCCAGCGGTGGACGTCTGGATCGACGACATCACGGAAGGCGGCGTGATCTTCACGCTGACGGGCTGGATCGACCAGCGCGACACGGCGCTTCTGCGCGCCCGGGGCGAGGCACTTCGCGCCGTCAAGGACGCGGTCGAGGCCGCAGGCGCCGCGATCCCCGACACCACCTACCGCATCCGCCTTGAAGACTCGGGCGCCCCCAAAGCTGCGCCCCCCGTCTCGGCACCTGCGCCCGCCGCGACGCCCCCGGCCACCGTGGATGTGCGCGAAGAACACGATCTGTCCAACCTGATCGACGCCGAACGGGCCGGACCCAAGGGCGAAGACCTGCTGAGCGACACCGCAGAAACCGAATGATTTTTCACCGCCATGGGGCGGATATGGCCTTGCGTCCCCCGCCCCCCCTGCCTAAAACCACCCTCGCGTTGGGGTGTAGCCAAGCGGTAAGGCATCGGTTTTTGGTACCGTGTATCGTAGGTTCGAATCCTACCACCCCAGCCATAAACAGCAAAAAATCCCTCCCTGCCAATGGGATAGCCGCTCTTCAAGCGGTCATCCTCCCGTCTGCACGTCGCGGTGCTTCACCAACTGGTTCATATCGTTCGGGGTGAAGACCTGGTGAACCGTCGAGGACGTGGGGACTTCACCTCGTCCGCAAAAGCGGAATTCTCCACTTTCGACGTCAGTGGCCGCGCATTTTGTACGAAGTAGGTGCGCCCGAGTTTTCGTCGGTTTCTCTTCGCACCCACGTCCCCCGCGACGCGGTTGGGCGGTCTGCCGGGCAGCGCATGATCCGCGTCGACAGGAAGCTCAACTCCACCGACATGGTCGAGGCTCTGACGGATCTCTTCATCCTGCGCGGGCCGCCCGAGGTCATTCGGTCCGACAACGGCCCCGAATTCGACATGCTTAAGATGCGGGGGGGATCGAGGCCGTGGGGGCGAAGACCACTTCCACCGAGCCGGGTCACCTTGGGAAAACGGCTCCTGCGAAAGCTTCAACGATCGGTTCCGCAACGGGCTGCTCGACGGAGGAGCCTTCTGCTCGCCCCGCGAGGTCCGGATCCTCATCGAGCGGTGGCGACGCCCTTACAATACCGTCCGACCTCACAGCGCCCTGGACTACAGGCCCCCGGCGCCGGAGAGCATCGTGACCGTCGACCAGCGGCCAAAGATGCACCGACCATCAAGTTGGACCACTCGGTGGGGACAGATCGGGAGAAGCTATACCGATCCCACACCGGTTGGATGTGTTTCGTCCGAGCAGAAGAGTGCGCCGTTACTGAAAGTGCGGATCGACACCGGTGCCAAGATCCACCTGGCCATGCGCTTGAGCTCAATCGTCATACCACATTCGCGACAGGTTGGCCTTTGCCTTGAAAACGCGGTCGAAAGCCGGGGTCTTGCCGGTGGCGTCATGCAGCAGGCGCGCCGCCACATCGAGATCGTGCAGCGTCTCGCGCCGTGCGGGATCGCGCACCCAGCTGGTGATCCAGCCAACAATGGCGACGCGCTCTCCGTGCGTGACGGGTTCAACCCGGTGCAGCGCGGATGTCGAATAAAGGATCATGTCGCCGGCCTGAAGCTTGATGGCGCGGTCTTCAAGGGCGTCTTCGAGCACCAGCTCTCCACCGGAATAGCTGTCCGGGTCCGTGAGGGAGAGAGTGAAGGACAAATCGGTGCGAAGACCGTTCATTACCGGATCGTCCACGTGCGTGCCGTAGGTCATGCCGCCGCGATAGCGCGACAGCAGCATCCGCGCATAATGCCGCGGACGCGCAACCGAGCGGACGAGCTCGTGGCCATCGAGCGTCTTGCGGACCTTTTCGAAGATTGCTTCCAGCTCGGGCGACTTCCGGGCCTGGAGATTTGCCTTGACGTCCCGGGCATAGCGACCGGCCGTCTTTCGCCCGTCTTCGTAGTCGAGCGCGTCGGCGGCATCCCGAAGGGTCGCCAACGCGTCGTTACCAAGCACATTGGAGATGACGATCGCCATGGCTTATTCGCCTTCGCCCTCGCCTTCGCCTTCAGCGGGGGTTTCGGCGTGCCCCAGTGTCAGCGCGGCCAGCTCCATGCGCGCCGCCGCACCGTAGATCACTTCGGCATCTGCATCGAAACTGCCTTCGCCTTGCAGATCGCCGTAGACGGCACCGGTCACGGCCACCTGGTCGAGCAGGGTTTGGGCAACCTTGGCCAGCGCCGCGTCGTCACCTTCGGCCATTTGCTGGGCTTCGGCTTCGACCGCCCGCAGGAAGCCCCAGCTGTCCTGGTATTCATGCAGATCGGTGATGGATTGATCGTCGCCGAAAGCGGCGCTGTATTCCTCGCCGGCGATGCGGGTCAGCGCCACAAGGCTTTCCACCTGCGTGGCGGCGGGATAGCTGGCGCGGACGACCTGCATCGTCTCGCGCATCTCGCCGAATCGCGCCCGAACCTCGGACAGATCGGCCTCGGCCTCGGTTGCGGCGGCAAGTGCGGCGATCTGATCCTCGAGCTGTGCGTGGCCGGATTGTTCCAGCGCCTCCTCGACGGCTTCGTATTTCTCTTCGATCGGATGGCCCATATGGGTCTTGGCCGCGGCCAGATCGCCCAATTCGTAAAGTGCGAGTCCCGCGCGCACATGCCCCTCCATGAAGGCAAGTCCGGTCAGAAGCGCGACGTCGGGATCGGCGGGTGCGCCGCCTTCTCCTTCGCCCTCGCCAGAAGCGGTTTCCGCTGCGACGCTGTGACCTTCGCCCTCGCCTTCGGCAGAGATCGTCGTTTCACGTTCCGCGGATTCGCCTTCACCTTCGGCGTAGGCCCCGGTCGCGGCGATGACCCCTGCGGCGGTCAAGGCCGCTACGCCAGTCAGTGTCGAGACCCGGCGCGCATTCACAAGGCGCGGACGTTGGTTCGGTGTTTCGCTCATGGCTTGCTTCTCATGCTTGGTCCACTGGCCCCTCGTGTACGAGCCTCCGTGCTGAACGTCAATTCTTACTTTTTTTGTCGGGAACTGATTTCAGCCCTTTTCGTGATGGGTAAGGGCCGATCGACCCGCTCTCACTGAAAGCACAGGTTCGAACTTGTCGAACGATGAATTACCGCTCGTCGGAAGCTCGATTTGCATGCGCCGCAAGGGTGCTCTCTTCGCCCGCGGCAAAGGCGACAAGTCTCGGATGTCCATGCCTGTGCCGGTTCGATGAACGGCAAGACGGGGCGTGGCATCCGTGTAATCAAGCGCGTCTCACGGCTCTGCCTGCGGGAATGGGACCCCCGCCCAGAGGCCGACCCGCGTTACATGTTCTCTGACCATTGCGCCGATGGAAGTGATCCATCGGCGCAATGGTCGTCTTGTAGATGCCGAACCCGCGTCTGCGACATATCGGTGGGGAGCCTGCAGGCCGCATCTGGCAGGGTAGCCCGGCAGCTACCGCGCGTTTGCGTTGTCTATTTGGCGGACTTGCTCTTGGCGTAGACGACGGCTGCCATTGCAATCAGTCCGCACGCGGTCAGGACAGGCCAGGCGTGCGCATCCGCGTGGGCGTGCGGCAGGCTTGCGGTGTGTGCCAGCGCGGGACCGGCGGTCAGCAGGGACAGGGCGAAGAGGGTCGTGGTCTTCATGAGTCGATCTCTTTCTTTCGGGTTGTCAGGAAGTCGCGCAGGTCGAGTGACGATTTCTCGTCCATCGACACGTAGATCAGCGCCATGTTGGTGCGTTCTTGGACCATCTCCCCGGGGAACGGCAGGTAGGACAGCTCTCGCGACCCGAAGCTGGGCGACGCGGTGCCCACCTGCCAGTCGGTCGTCAGTTCCACGTCCACCAGCTTCAGCGCGGTCTTGCCGCCCTGCCCCGGTCGCTCGAACGGGACACCGGCCAGCTTGAGGTAGCTGGTCTTGTCCTTGGCCTGAACGAACCCGTCGATGAACTGGGTCGCCAGAACCTGCAGGTCTGCGGCCACGTCTTCGGTGTGCATGTGGCTGTGCAGGTGATCGGCGTCGTGAGGATGATTATGGTCATGCGGATGGTGGTGATGGTCGTGCGGGGCGTGGTCATGGGGCATGGCGCTATCCGATCTTGTGAGGTTCGGGATTCGACCAGCGCTTGCCTTCGAAATCACCGCGGGGAATGGCCACCGGCTTGTCGATATGGCGTTTGTGCGCGCCAAGCTTGCCATGCGAGACCAGCGATCCCAGGACGTCGACGATCACCCGCGTGCCCATCAGGGCCGTGATCTCGGACTGATCGTAGGGCGGGCTGACCTCGACCAGCTCCATGCCGCAGATGCCTTCCGCCGCGACCATGGATGCCAGCGCAAGCGCCTCGCGCGGAAGAAAGCCGCCCGGTTCGGGCCAGCCGGTGCCCGGCACGAAGCCACAGTCGATGCTGTCGATATCGAAGGACATATAGACCATGTCCACGCCGTCCCATGCCATTTCCAGCGCCATCTCGGCGGTCTTGTGGATACCCATCGCTTCCATGTCGGACATGGTGATGATGTTGGTGTTGCGCTCTCGGGCGACCTTCACGGCCTCTCGCGGGACCTGCCAGCCACCGATGCCGACCTGGACCAGGTTCTTGGGCGACACGTTCGGCATGTTCGTCGCATGGAACCACGGGGTCGTGTGCATGCGCTCGTCCAGGTCCTTTTCCTGGATGTCGGCGTGGCGGTCGAAATGCACGATCCCGATCTTCTTCGAGGTGCATTCCGCGATGCCGCGCAGGCATGGAAAGCCGATCGAATGGTCGCCGCCGATCATGATCGGCAGGCTGCCGGATGAAAACACGTGGCTGACCGCCCGGCTGATCTGGTCGAAGCTCTTTTCGATGTTGGCCGGGATGGTGAACACGTCGCCGGCGTCGCACAGGGTCATCTGCTCGCGCAGATCGACGCCGGTCTCGTAGTTATATGGCGTGTAGAGGGCGCTGATCTTGCGCACGCCCTGCGGGCCGAATCGGGTGCCGGCGCGGTAGGTCGTGCCGCCGTCGAACGGTATGCCCAAGACGGTCGCGTCGTAATGGGCGACCTCCTGCACGTCCTCGGCGTAGGGCGCCTTGAGGAACGTGTTGATGCCCGCGTAATGCGGCAGCTCGCCGCGCGCGAAGGTGGGGATGGACTTGTCGTCGATGCTGTCGGCACCCGTCAGGCCCATGCGCAGCGCCCAGCGGCGCTCTTCGTCCCAACGGCCTTCGGGAAGCTCTCCTTCCTTCTGCATGGCCTTCCAGCCACCCAGCTTGGTCAGGTCGGGATGGTGGTCACGACGGTCACGGGCCGACAATCGGTCAGCCATATCGCGTGGATGGCGAGAGCGCGCTTCGGCGCGGCTAAGATCAGAGAACATCACTGTCTCCCTTATGTGCCCCAATACACGGGGCGGTCTGTACGGGCCTTGGCAAACCTGTCTGCGCGGGGCCCGGCGGCGCGCAGGAGGGAGCTCTCAATGCGCGGCCAGCGAGGGGTACCAGTCGAGGATGTGCTGGAAGGGCATACCGCCGTCGCGGGCATCGAAATCATAGGTGACCGTGGCGCCGAAGGCCTCGGGCGCGTGGGGATCCCAGCGCGGCTTGTCGAAGACCAGGACGCGGTCCCCCAGTTTGAAGCCCTCGCTCAGATCGTGAGTGACCATGAAGACGGTCATCTTCGTCTCGGCCCGCAAGTCGGTCAGGAAGTCGTGCATGGCGATCCGTGTCCCGGGATCCAGCGCACCGAAGGGCTCGTCCAGCAACAGGATACGGGGCCGTGCCGT
The DNA here is from genome assembly GCF_016412875.1 of Palleronia pontilimi. GTDB lineage: Bacteria > Pseudomonadota > Alphaproteobacteria > Rhodobacterales > Rhodobacteraceae > Palleronia > Palleronia pontilimi. Next base: position 173,470 of record NZ_JAEKPD010000006.1, read on the forward strand.
CAGCGCCTGGCCGATGGCAAGGCGCTGCTGCATCCCGCCCGACAGCGTTGCGGGATATTGTTTGGCGACATGGCCCAAACCGATGCGATCCAGCGTCTCGTCCGCGCGTTCGCGGGCGGCGCGCAACTTCGAGCCGAAGAAGCGTCCCAGACCGCTCGGGAAGCTTTCGGCGGCGACGATGTTGTCGCGCACGGTCATGTGCGGAAAGACGGAATACTTCTGAAAGACCACGCCACGCTCGCGTCCCGGCTCGCGGGCAGGGTCGCCGCCATCGATGCGGATCTCTCCGCGACTGGGCGTCTCGTCGGCCAGCAGCAGGCGCAGGAAGGTGGATTTCCCGCAGCCCGAAGCCCCGACGATCGAGACGAACTCGCCCTCGGTCACGTCCAGGTTGACGCGCTCGATGATCGACCGCTGGCCGTAGCTTTGCCAGACGTCGGTGACTTCCACGAAGCTCACAGCCCTTCCTCCAGCCAAGGGAAGGCGGCGCGAGAGATGGCCTTCAGCGCCCAATCGATCAGGAAGGCGAGCAGCGTGATCCAGATGACGTAGGTCAGGATGATATCCATCGCGAGATACCGGCGGACAAGGAAGATGCGGTAGCCCAGCCCCGAATCCGCCGCGACCGCCTCGGCCGCGATCAGGAACAGCCACGCGGCCCCCAGCGACAGGCGCACCGACTGGATCAGGCGCGGAATGATCTTCGGCAGCACGACGCGCAGGGCGATGACCGCGGTCGATGCACCAAGGGTCTGCGCCTTGACGATTTCTTCGTGGGGAATGTCGAGCACGCGTTGGCTGAGGTCACGGGTGATGAAGGGCGTGATGCCCACCACGATCAGGACGACCTTCGAGGTCTCTCCCAGGCCGAACACGATGAACAGGATCGGCAGCAGCGCCAGCGGCGGCACCATGGACAGCACGGCGACGAAATCGGACAGGGTGCGTCGCGCGTAGGGCAGCATCCCGATCAACACGCCAAGAAAGGTTGCCAGTGCGGCAGCGATGGCCACCCCGATACCCAGGCGCCGCAGGCTGGCCCAGGTGTCGGACCAGAGCAGGATCTCTCCAGTGCGGCGGTCACCTTCGGTGAACAGCTGCTTGGCGGTCGCGGCGATGGTTTCCGGTGCGGGCAACAGCTTGTCCGAGGGGTTGGCGCTCAGCCGGATTTCCGACCCGATCCAGTAGGCGATGATGACGGCGACAAAGGGCAGAGCCGCCAGAAGCACAGCGGTGGGCCGATCGGGACGTCGATTGATCAAGCGCATCTCGGGCTCCGATGCCGGGGATCAGGCCCGGCCCCGCACCGGCGGGACCGGGCGGTGGTCACTACAGATCGCCTTCGGCGGCCATCTGCATGAAGCTGGCATCGAAGCGAAACTTGACGTTGCCCTCGTCGCCGGTGATCGTCCCGTCGGGATATTCGATCCCGATGAAATCCGCCGACGGCGCGCCGACGCCAAGGATGCCCTTGTCGAACAGGAACTCGGCGATGTTTACCATCGTGTCGGGCAGCTCCGCGCTTTTGGCCTGCGCCACACCATCCGCGGGCGCGTAGAACATCTCGGTCGCGTCGAGTTGCGACTGGTAGCCTGCCAGATCCGTACCGGACGCTTCGGCCATCGCGGTCAGAACTTCCTCGTCACCCGCTGCCATCAGACCCATCACTTCGTACCATGCGCCGACCAGCGCGCGTCCGAAATCGGGGTTGGCGTCCAGGGTTTCGGTGTTCACGACCATCAGGTCCAGGATTTCTCCGGGGATTTGCGAACTGTCGAACAAGGTCGTCGCATCGGGGTTCGATGCCAGGATTTCCGACACCAGCGGGTTCCATGTCACGACGGTGTCCACATCATCGCTGGCAAAGGCCGCGATCATGTCCGCGTCGGACGTGTTCACGATGCCAGCAAGATCGCGCTCGGACAGGCCGACCGTATCCAGCGCGCGGGCCAGCAAGTAGTGAGAGACCGATAGTTCCACGAGGTTGACAGACGTGCCCGCGAGGTCTTCGAGCGTCGTGTCGCCGGACGCGATCACCGCGTCGTTGCCATTGGAGAAGTCGCCGATGATCAGCGCGGTTGTGTCGACGCCACCACCGGCCGGGATCGACAGCGTGTCCATGTTGGTGGCCGAGACGCCGTCGAATGCCCCTGCGGTGTACTGGTTGATGGATTCGACATAGTCGTTGATCTGAACGATATCGACGGTGATGCCGTACTTCTCGGCCCACTTGTCCATGATGCCGGACTCGTCCAGATACCCCCACGGCATCCAGCCGACATAGATCGACCAGGCGATGGAGAAGTCAGTTTTCTCTTGGGCGAAGGCGGGCGACGCGGTGGCGGTGGCCAATCCGATGGCGGCGGCGGCAAGGTACTTGGCTCTGGTCATAGGGCATCCCCGTTGGTCAGCGTCCCGCCCGATGGTCATGTCTGTCAGGTCGGATCCGCGGGCGGAACAGGAGGTTGGTGCGGGTCAAACCTGCGCAGTGCGTCTCCCGGGATTTTGCCCCGCCGTGTGCCTAACCGGAATTTGCCGGCCGGGTGGTGTTTCTTGGACCTGACCCGCAATGCGGCGGAACCCTAAACACCCTGCATTTCCATCCAGACAGGTGGACGACCTGCTGCATCAAGCTTGTCAGTCGCGCACTGCCGACGACTTCCGCACATGCCACATTAATGAGCATTCAATCGCGCGAATGCCTGATGCAAGTGCGAGAAAACGCTGCGGCCAGCAAAACCCATTCGAAGTGCTGCGGCCCGTCGTTGAGCGGATGCGTGCAGCTCAAAACGTCGCGGTCCCGAGCCGAGGATGGTGGTCGGCGGAATGCGTCGCTCTATTCGTCAGCCTCGAAGATCATGCACCCCAGAGAACACCCGACACCTGCTGCCTCAGCCCTCGATCTCGCCAGCTGGTCTGGCGGCCCGGAGCATATCGCCGATCATCTGGCCGAGCTGACCCGATCCGCGCTGATACAGGGCCCCGTCCACCGAGAGGATTTGTCCCGAAATGTATGTCGCAAGGTCCGAGGCCAGGAAGAGACAGGCATTGGCGACATCGTCCTTGGTGCCCAGGCGCCCCAGTGGAATATTGCGGCGCACCATCTCCAGGGCATCCTGCGTCGGCGCCAGTCGCCGCGCGCCTTCCGTGTCCTCGATATAGCCCGGCACGACCGAGTTGATGCGGATGCCTTCCGGCGACCATTCAAGCGACAGGCTCCGGGTGATCATGTCGACGCCCGCTTTCGCCGCGCAGACATGCGCCTGGCCTTCGTAGGGAAGAAACGCCTGCGGGGCAGAGATGTTGATGATGCTGCCGCCCGGTCGCGACATGAAAGGATACGCGGCCTTCAGGACGTGGATCGTGCCCATGAGGTCGATATCCACGACCGTCTTGAACGCATTCACCGACATGTCGGCGGCCAAGGCGGGGAAGTTTCCCGCCGCCCCGGACACGAGCACATCGATCGTTCCGAGCTCTGCCGCGAACCATGCCAGGCCATCCGAGACCAGGGCCGGATCCCGCACGTCGAAGGCGCGACCGATCGCCTTTGCCGCGCCCGCTTCCTGAAGGGCGACGATCGTGTCGTCCACCTTGGCCTGGGACCGGCTGGCGACCGCCACCGCGGCGCCCGCGCGGGCGAAGCTTTCCGCGATCCCGCGGTTGATGCCGCTCGTCCCGCCGACCACGACGACGGTCTTGCCGCTGAAATCCAGTTTGACGTTCACCTTCAGCCCTCCGCCCCATCCAAGACGCCGAAGCCTAGCCGACCGGGCGCTCTTTGGGATAGCCGGAATCGATCATCGACACCGGCCCATAGCTGCGATCCGTGAGCCGAGGTGATGCCGCCGTTCGCCGCGACTGCGCGTTCGGAATTGCGCCGTCGGGCGACTTCTTTAGCCGTCACTCCGCGGCTTGGGACAGTTGCTCTGGCGTGACCTCGTCGGCCTCGGCTTCCGAGCGCAACCAGTGTCGGAATGCGGCGATCCGCGCGTCGTCCGCACGGGCTTCCGGACAGGCGATCGCGTAGATCGCCATGGGCCGCGTCGTCACGTCGAAAAGGCGCTGCAATCGGCCCGAAGCGATCGTGCCGCGCACCACCGCATCGTAGGCCAGCGACACGCCCTGATGCTGCTCGACCATGGTCGTCGCAAGCTCGCAATTGGGGTAAGTCGGCCCGGGCGGCAGGTCCGCACCGGCAAGGCCCGCCCCGGCGAACCAGTCGGCCCAGGCATCGTCCGTCTCATCGTAGAAAAGCGTGAGGCGCAGCAGATCCTTCGGGTGCCGCACGTCTTCGCGCGCCCGCAACGCCGGAGAGATCACCGGATACCGGGCCGAGGCCATCAGCGGCTCGACCAGCAAGCCGGGCGTCGGGCGGTCGGACCATTGGATGACGATATCGGCGTCGTTCGTGGCGAAATCAAGCGAGGGGGCGCCGTTCGAGACCCGCAGCCGGATGTCGCGGGCGAAGTCGAGCTTGGGCAAGCGCGGCACCAGCCAGCGCGCGGCAAAGCCGGGCGTCGAGAGAACGCGCAAGACGCGCGGCGCCGCGCGCACGCGTTCGGTTTCTTCGGTGAAGGCGTCCAGCAGGTAGGTCAGCTTTCCGGCGTAAGCCTCGCCCGTGAGGGTCAGCGCGATCCGGTTGCCCGAACGCTCGAAGAGCTGGGTGTCAAGGAACCCCTCGAGCGCCTTGATCTGGTGGCTGACGGCCGATGGCGTCAGGCAAAGCTCGCCCGCCGCGGCCTTGACCGACAGGTGCCGCGCTGTGGCCTCGAAGGCGCGGACGGCTGCGAAGGGGGGAAGCTTGCGTCCCATCTATCTGCCTGAACTGAGCTCACGCGAGCCTGAAAAGCGATCGTTCGGTGCCGTAACGGAAACAGCGTAGCATCAGGATACCAAATCTCAAAATCACGCAGCGGAGGGAATGATGTACCGCTCCCGTCTAGCCGTGGCACTCGCCACGGCCCTGATAGCCCTTTGCCCGACACTTGCGCATGCCGAGAGCGCATCGCGACTGCCGGCGCCCGGATGGCAACACGCCGACAGCATGGTCACGCTCGTCTCATCGCTCGACGACTGGCTCGATGCGCGGACGGATTGGCCACGCCGTGACGCGGTCCCGCGCGTTCGCCTTGTCAGCGAGTGGCAGGCGGCGGCGCGGCAGGGTCTGACGGCAAGTTTCCAGCGCGGTCGTCTTCGGGGTCTTTACGATCCGGACCTGTCCGAGATCCTGTTGGTGCAGCCTTGGGACCCGCGCAATCCGGTGGATGTGGCCGTGTTGCTGCACGAACTTACCCATCACCGGCAGGCGCCGCATCACTGGTATTGCCCCGCCGCGCAGGAGCTTTCGGCCTACCGGCTGCAGGAAAGGTGGCTATCGGAAAAAGGCCTTGCACTTGACGTGAACTGGATGGCCGTCGTGCTCGATGCCGGGTGCAGCCCCCGCGATATTCACCCGGAGTGATCGGTCGGATGACGCGGCGTCCGAGACGCAATGCCGTGGTTTCATCTTCGGCGATCTTTGCAGAAGCGCCTTGAGATAGACCCGTGGCCATTGGCCTGCTTGCTCACCTCGAAAGGGCCCGCTGCACGAACCGGCGCCGCTTCGCACCAAGTCTGACTGATCGCTCTGTGATGGACGCCGCGGGGCTCAAGTCCCCTCAAGCGGTCGCCCGGAAAGAGCCTTTGATCGCCGCGGCGCAATGGTCGGCGATGGCCGCCCGGGTGGTGACCCAGAGGTCATCGGCCTGCCCGCAGATCCCGGCGATCTCGTCGATCGCCCAGGCTGCCGCGGGTCGGCCGTAGCAATGTCCATGGGCGAAGATGTCCAAGATGATCGTTTCTTCGGGCTGTTGTCGAAGTCCCGCCAGGGCTTCGGCGAACAGCTCCACGAACTGGCCCGGCGTGCGCCCGAAGCGCATGGAATGCGGCAAATCGTTGAACTCGACCGACATGGGGATCGCCAGGATCTCTCCCTCCGGGAAGACCTGGACATAAGGCAGGTCCTGGTCCAGCGCGTCGCCGTGCCACGTATATCCCGCTTTCACGAGCCGCCTTTGGTTTTCCGTCGAGGACGTGACGCGCGGGCTGATCCAGCCCATGGGGCGCGCGCCGGTCGATGCTTCGATCAGCCTGGTGGTCGCGGCGATCGAAGCGTCGTCCTCTACGGCCGAAAGGGTCGGCGCGACCATGTCCTGCGCGTAGCCGTGGGCCACCACGTCGTGCCCGGCTTCGGCGACGGCTTTCAGGTGGTCGGGGTGATGCTCCGCGACCTTGCCGGAGGTAAGGACGCTCGCCGACAGGCCGTGGCGGTCGAGGATGCCAAGCAGGCGGCGGCTTCCGGCTTCGGCGTTGTAGCGGCCGTAGGAGTCCGCGTTCGGATCGAAGATGCCGTCGCCCAGCAGGTTGCCCATCGGCCCCACCCCGGACGTCGCGCCATCCGACCACATTTCGTAGGCCACGTTGAAGACGACCGCGATGCGGCGCCCGCCCGGCCAGACAAGCCCGCCCGGAAGCTGACGTCGTTCCGGGGTGATGCCTTCCATGTGCATGACGCGTATCCTTCGGCTGCCGTTGAGGTCTGATCGGTGTCCCGGTTCGACCCCTTGGTAGCGTCCTCCTGCACGTGGCGGAACTGCATTATCCGCACCTTCGGATGCACCGGATTCAGGCCGCAAGCTGCACGCCCTGCATCTGGTGCTGCCTTTTATGCACTATCTGCACGTTTTGGGACCGGCTATGACTCAGGGCAGTCGGCCCCTGCGGACACATTGCACGCCAGGGGCATTCCAAGGGAGGAAGACCAATGAAACACAATTCCGTTCGCAGGTTCGCGCTTGTCGCGGCCGCCACCATGTCGGTGGCCGGTGCGGCCAGTGCCGCAGAATTCGAGTTCAAGCTCGCCTGGCTGACCGCCGATAGCCCGACCGATCCCTATGCGATCGCCGCGCATGCGTTCAAGGACGAGATCGAGGCGGCCCTGCCGGACCGAGTCGAGGTGTCGCTGTTTCCCAACCGTCAGCTGGGCGACGACAAGGAGATCCTGGAAGGGCTGCAATTCGGAACCATAGACCTTGGCATCATCACCAACGCCGTCGTCGCCAACCTGGAGCCGACCTACCAGCTTCTGGACCTGCCGTTCCTGTTCGGCGATGCCGGACAGGCGCACCAGGTCCTGGACGGCCCCGTCGGCCAGCAGCTAGCCGAAAACCTGCGCCAGCACGGCGTCGTGTCGCTGGGCGCGGCCGAAGGCGGCTTTCGCAACATGATCAACAACACCCGGCCCGTGCGGACGCCCGAAGATGTCGAAGGCGTGAAGTATCGCACGATGCAGAATCCCGTCTTCATCGAGATGTTCTCGTCGCTGGGCGGCAGCCCGATCCCTATGGCCTGGGGCGAGGTCTTCACCGCGATGCAGCAGGGCACGGTCGACGGGCTCGAGATCCCGGCGTCGGTGGTCAATTCCAACAACTACGCCGATGTCACGAAGTATCTCAGCTTCACCCGCCATACCTACTCGGCCATTCACCTGCTGATGTCCGAGCGCGCGTTCCAGGGCCTGCCCGACGACGTGCAGCAGGCCGTGGTCGATGCTGGCGAGGCCGCCATCGAAGCGCAGCGCGACGCCGTAGCCGCCGCCGAGGCCGAGGTGATCCAGGCGCTGACCGACAAGGGGATGGAGATCAACGATATCGAGGATGTGGGCGCCTTCCGCGCCCGGGTCGGGCCGGTCTACGAGCGGTTCGAGCCGTCGATCGGCAGCGACCTGCTGAACGAAGCGCTCGCCGCCGTCGCGGCCGAGTAAGAGCCGACCGGTGCATCGTATCCCTTCGATGATTTCGACCACGAGCCGCGTGATTTCGCGGCTCGTGGCATCGATCTGCATCGCGATCATCTACGTCATGCTGGCTTTGCTCGTCACGCAGGTCCTGATGCGCTATTTCGTGGGCGCGCCGCCGAGCTGGACCGAGGAGCTGGCGATCATCCTTTTCGCCTGGCTGGTCCTGCTCTATGCCACGGTCGGACTGCGCGAGGGCTTCCACGTCGCCATCGAGACGATCCCGGCGGGCTGGCCGCGCCTGCAGATCTGGGCCGACCGCTGGGTCGCAGCCCTCGCCTGCCTGTTCGGCTGGGTCACCCTGACGGCGGGCATCGCGTATGTCGGGCGCACCTCGGGACAAAAGACGGCCGCCCTGCAGGTCCCCATCGAGGTGCTTTATCTTTCGGTGCCGGTCTGCGGCGCCCTGTTCATCCTGCACGCCGTGGCGCGGATGATCGCACCGCAGGACGAACGGGCGAAGGCCGAAGCGGCATGAGCATGACGGTTCTGGCCCTGGCGGTCGGTCTGCCGACGATGCTGGTGATGCGGGTCCCCTTGGCCCTGGCGATCGGGATCGCGACCATCCTGGCGCTCTGGACCGCGGATATCGACATGATGATCTTCGCGCAGCGCATGGTGTCCGGCACGCAATCCTTCAGCCTGCTGGCGATCCCGTTCTTCATCCTGGCGGGGGACTTGATGACGGCGGGCGGGATCTCGCGCCGCTTGGTGGCTTTCGCGGATGTGCTCGTGCGCCACCGCACCGGCGGGCTGGGCATGGTCGCCGTGCTGGCGGCGGCCTTCTTCGCCGCGCTGTCCGGCTCCGCCCCCGCGACCACCGCCGCCATCGGCGCGATCATGATCCCCGAGATGGAAAAGCGCGGCTATTCCCGCCCCTTCGCCACCGCCCTTGCCGTCGCGGGCGGCATCATAGGGCCGATGCTTCCGCCTTCGATCCCGATGGTGGTTTGGGGGGTGATGTCCGAAACCTCGATCAGCGAGCTCTTCCTTGCGGGGATCATTCCCGGCCTTTTGCTCGCGGTCGGACTCATGGGCCTGTGCTGGCTTCACGCGCGCCGACACGGCATCGCCCCGCAGCCCAAGGCCAGTCGCGCCGAAGTCTGGGACGCGTTCAACGCCGCGAAATGGGCGCTTTGCGGGCCTGTCGTGGTGCTCGGCGGGATCTATGGCGGCATCGTCACGCCGACCGAGGCCGCCATCGTCGCCGCGGTCTTCGCCCTCATCCTCGGCTTCGGCATCTACCGCGAGCTGACCTTCGCCACGATCGGCCCCGTGACGCGCAATTCGCTGAAGACGATGACGATCGTGATGTTCATCATTGCGCTGGCGAACGGCTTCGGCTGGGTCATGGCCTTTCAGCAGATCCCCGGGCGGGTCACCGATGCCCTCGCGGGCCTGTCGGATATGCCGACGCTCTACCTTCTGGTCCTGAACGCGACGCTGCTCTTCATCGGGTGCATCATGGACAACCTGGCGGCGATGATCATCCTCGCCTCGTTCCTAGTCCCGATCGGCGAGCAGCTGGGAATGGACCCGGTGCAGTTCGGCGCCATGATAGCGATCAACTTCACCATCGGCATGGCGACACCGCCCTTCGGCTACACGATCTTCGTCGGCGCTGCGATCAGCGGGCTCAGGATCGGGCAGATCGCGCGCCCGCTGCTCCCGATGCTCGGGGTCATGATCGCCGTGCTGTTGCTGGTGGCCTTCGTCCCGGCGGTGACGCTGAGCATCGTCGCGTGGTTCCGGTGACGGTGGCCGCATGGTGAACCTGCGCAATTTCGACCTGAACCTGCTGGTGATCTTTCGCGCGATCCTGAACCGCGGCTCGATCGCCGGTGCGGCCGAAGAGGTCGGCCTGTCGCCGTCGGCCGTCAGCCACGCGCTCAGCCGCTTGCGGATCATGCTGAACGACGAGCTGTTCTTCCGCACCGCCGACGGCGTGCAGCCAACGGACCGGGCCCGGGAGTTGAGCGCCGATATCGAGCGTGGCCTGGGCTTCATCTCGACGGCCATATCGCAGCAGCACCAGTTCGAGCCGGGCAAGGCCAGGCGCACCTTCACGATCCAGGTGGCGGATTACGTCTCGGGCTTTCTTCTGCCCCGGCTCGCGCGGCGACTGGAAAAAGAGGCGCCGGGCGTCTCCATCGACATCCTGCCCTTCACGATCTCGACCGAAAGTGTCTGGGACCGCGTGGATATGCAGGTGCGCCTGACCCCCGGCCGCCTTCAGCCCGAAATGGTCCGCAGCAAAAGGCTCGCCGTGGACGAGGTCGTCGTGCTCATGCGCGAGGACCACCCCCGTGCAGGCGACCCCATGACGGCAGAGCTCTACGCGGCCCTGCCCCATGTGAAGCTGTCGCAATCGGCCACGGGGACGACGGTGATCGAGGACGTGCTGTCGGCGCGCGGCTTGCGCCGTGATCTGCAAATGACGGTGGCCAGCTGGTTCGACATCCCGGACATCGTGGCAAACTCCGATCTGATCGCCATCGCGCCATCGCGGTTGCTCGACCTCGATCCCCGGCTCGCCACCCTCAAATGGGCACCGCTTCCGCTCGACGAGGTCGTGTTTTCCTTCGATTTGTGCTGGGATCTCAGGACCGAACGGGAACCGGGCCAGAAGTGGTTGCGCGAGCTGATCCTGACATTGTTCGAAGAAGACCAGTCGGTTCACATGCCGAGATAGTCCTCCATTCGGTCGACTGGCGAAGGGATCCGCTTTGCAGACGACGCTGCGGACTCAATCGGGCGACCCCTTTCGAACGCCCCGAATGAGATCACGCCTTCGGCAGATTTCTTCTTTGCATCCGAACACCGGCCCAATTCTCTTCAGCAGCACCGACGACCACGCACTTTCCCTTCAACGTTCTCTCGACAAGGTCAAAATAATGAACGGCAGGAACCTCGGGAAATCGGATCGCTAAGCCCAATTGACCTCATTTCAATGAAGACCCGCGGCTTCAGCCAAGCCGCTGGCCATTAATCGGTAGCCGCGAGAAATGTAAGTGCAAGCGATTGTTGGCCACTTCCCGCCCCCGAGCGCCATATAACCCATTGATTTATAACAACCCCAAAGATTGAGCGGCTCGCCGTTTTGGCCACTATGATAGCGAATGTTAGCCACTCTCTCCGCGCCAACCCAATATTTTCGATTTTTCGACAAAGCAAAACAAAAGGGCCGCCCCGGAGGGCGGCCCTTTTTTGCGCATCTGGTGAATTACGATCTGTGGTCCAAGGATCAGGCGGGGAGAACCTTGGCGACATCCGAGACTTGGTAGATTTCGACACCGATATCGCTCCACGGCACTGCTGGCTTCACGCCAATCTTCTTCAGCGAGCCCCGGTGGTCTTTGACCCCAGTTCCATGCTTGTCAGCTGCATGAGCCAAGGTGGTGAACCGCGCCCCGAACGCTGCGACACTCTCCGGCAGGAAGCGGGCGATCGTGAAATCGGAACCGACACCCGTCACCATGTAGGGGGTCAACGATACCTCGTCGCACGGCCGGCCGACGAGTTCCCATCCCGCATCCTTGTTCAGTTTGAGGGCAGCGAAGGCCTCTGATGCTGTCATCCCGATAAGGGTCGTGCTGGCGACCTTTTTCACCTCGGCCGGGCAGACCCTTAGACCTTCGAGACCAGAAATTCCGTCGATGCGAACTACGTGCTGAAGAAACCCGCCAGCGATCAGTTGCACGACGCAGGCACCGGGGATCTTTGCCTTCTCCGCAGCTTTCGAAATCTTCACCAGGCCAGAAGTCGCGTCCTTCAACGTAGAGTTCGCGTCAAGCAACCGGGTCAGCGCCTCCATTTCATCCCCGTCCGCCCCCTTCTGAAGCTTGCCGTTGATACCCGGAGTTCCTTAGTAGACCGGCGTCAGAACCCGTTCGTTGCACAACTGCTCGACCATGGGTCTGGTGCAATTCAGGACCTCGGGTAACTGGGACATCTTAACGATCCGCCTTACGCGCGCAGCCGCGGCCCGTCCGAGGTCCACCGGGATGGCGAAGTGGGCGCCCGCGTCCTGCGGAACGATACCTGACCCGATCAGCATGCTATGCAGGCGACGGGAATCGTCATCGTTGCGGCAACCTTGGATGCCAGCAGCGAACGCATCGTCAACTACCTCAACGATCGCGGCCTCGCCATCAACGTCCTGTTTTTCCAAGTATTCGATCATGGCGAAAGCCAACTCTTGAGTCGCGCCTGGTTGATCGACCCTGGCGACGTTCAAGTTCAAGCGGCGAGCACCGGCAGGCGCGGTGAGAAAGAACCGTGGAACGGCGAATTCTAAGTCAGTTTTGGCGAAAGCGCCTCGCGTAGCTGGGACGAGGCCGTGCGATACGGCTTTGTCTCTGGCGGTGGCGGGACATGGTATAGCAACTCACTCCGCATGCTCAGCGAGGGAGATAGGATCTGGGCGGAAATCCCCGGGAAAGGCTTTGTCGGAGTTGGACGGGTCAAGGGGAGCCGTGTGCCTGCGAAGGACTTTATCATCGACGACCGACCAGCTCTTGAGGTCCTTCAAGCTGCCTATCATCGGGAGTTCGCCCAAGATCCCGAAAAAGCGGAATATTTTGTTCCAGTCGAGTGGGATCGCACCGTGACAGAGGATAAGGCGGTTCAAGAGGTGGGGATGTTCGGGAATCAGAATACGGTATGCAAGCCGGTTACTCCGGCGTGGCGCACCACGGTAGAAAGACTAAAGTTAGTGTTTCTATGAACTTACGTCATCGGCCGTAGCTGGCACCAAGTCCAATTCAGCCATCATATGCGCCTGCTCGGCATACCGTCCGGCGACCCTGTCAGCCCGCTCATTGTATTGATCGCCCGCATGGCCTTTCACCCACTGAACGCGAACGCTGCGCTTCGAAACCTCGACCTCGAAGAGCTTCCACAGGTCACTGTTCCGTTTAATTGTCTTCCCCTTGTTCACCGCATCATGGACGTATTGACTGTCGGTCCTCACTATCACCGACGCACCGACAGCCGTGTGGCGTAGGGCCTCGATAACAGCTTGCAGTTCCATGCGATTGTTGGTCGTAGAACGTTCATATCCTCCAAACTCCTCGTTCGTCTCATGGATGATGAATGCCCAGCCACCCGGGTGACGCTCTTTTTTGCGCTGCCGTCGTCCTGCATAAAGAGCCCCGTCCGTCGAGATGGTAGTGGTGGCTTTAGACGCCCGGAACAAGCCGGCAGGACCAAGCCGAAATGGCACGTCATCGAGCGCACGCCGCTCAATGTCGGTCAACAGGCCGACGCCGCCCATACGGCGCCTCGACTTACGATCGGCCGTCTCCATCCGTCGAGCAAACCATGACCGAAAATGCTCGAGTTTTTCATCGACCTTGATGTCGAGACCGTCCATGGTTTCAACGCTTGTCGTTTATGAGAACGACTCGCCCCACCCACGTAGAACTCGGTCGACTAAGGCGAGGCTCTGAGCGTAGCGCTGGCGAGCTGCAAAACTATTTCCGGCCTTCCGCACCTCCTCGATTGCCCTCCTACCAGCAGACAGATGGCCGTCCACGGTCTCCAGAATTCCTTTGCGCGCTCGACGCGACGGCTGCCAGAGCCCCGGCCGACAATTGTAGCCGAGGAAATCGAACCCATCGGCGACTCGGCCATACTGAGCTTTTTCGGCGGAGACTGACGCCGCGAAAGGGTCATGACATCGCATTCCATGCTCGGCGAGATACTTCCGAGCGCTGTGGAATGCCTTCGGACCTTCGCTTCAGACGGTCCAAGCAAAACGAAATCATCAATGAAGCGTGCACATAGAATGCCGCGATCATTGAACTTTTGATCGAATGGCTGAAGGAGAATGTTCCCAAAGAGTGGTGACAAGGGTGACCCTTGGGCTACACCCTCGCTATCTGTTGGGAATATGGATCGATCCTCTCCCAGAACCTCCTCGTTTCCGAGCGTTACCGTGGTGGCGTCATCCAACAAGTTCAAGAAACGCTCATCGTCAACGTCACGAGCGATACGTTCAAGAACTACCTTGCGAGGGATTCCATCGAAGAACCCGGAGATGTCCGAGCGCACGAAGAATGTATGATCACTTTTGAACGCATCACTCAGAAATTTCAGAGCGTGCGGGACTGAACGATCTGGAACGCCGCCAAAGCTGCTCTGCTGACGTCCTGCTTCGCGCGCGATCTCAGCCTTTTCCTGTAGGGTATCGAGCAGCGCCCGTTCAACAATCCGGTTGTGGACAGATGCCATGACGATGCCGCGCTTGCCGCCGCTGCTTTTCGACTTCAGGACACCTTTCTGCGGGTCGAATTCAAACGTTCCCTCACGAAGGCGTCTCTGAATCCTCAATATGTCCCTGTTTGCAGTGCGCTCGAAGTCCTCGATCGCACTGCGGGTTTCTTCAGCTTTTGATCGGGCTCCGTTCGCGCGAATCTTGCGCCAAGCCTTATGGAGCGACTCTTGTTTGCGGCAGAGTTCGAACAATTTCCCCATGAGCGCTCGTTCTCTCTGGCGGACGCATCGGTAAGCCTCGTCCTGCCTCTGAAGTTGCCTGTCGCTTCCACGGACCGCTTCCGGCATCGCTGGGATG
>NZ_JAEKPD010000060.1 GCF_016412875.1 Palleronia pontilimi
TTGTTGCGATACTTGTGAGCTTGCATGTGCTATATTGGGTTGTTGCAAGACGACATCCCTGCATGGAATCAGTTGTTGTTGCAGAATTTGTTGAAGGATTTGTTGTTGTTGTTGTTGTTGTTGTTGTTGTTGTTGTTGTTGTTGTGCTTGTTGCTGCGAAATTGGTTGTTGTGGTTGCGGATATTGTGGTTGTGGTTGTGGATATGATTGTTGTGGTGGAAATGGTTGCGGCTGCGGATATGGTAGTTGTGGCAGAAATGGTTGCGGCTGCGGATATGGCTGTTGTGGTGGAAATGGTTGTTGTTGCCCTGGAAATTGTTGTTGTTGCTGCCCTAGAAATTGTTGTTGTTGCACCAATGGAACTTGCTCTTGTGGTTGTTGCTGAGATGGATTTTGTGGCTGCAATTGTG
>NZ_JAEKPD010000061.1 GCF_016412875.1 Palleronia pontilimi
GCCCAGGCGGGATCGCGTCGAGCCTCAGGTGCCTGATAGGCCGATGCAAAGATGGTCATTGGACTTTGTCAGCGACCAGTTAGCTGACTGCCGCCGGTTTCGTGTGTTGAACATCGTGGACGATCACAGCCGGTTCTGTCCCGGCCAGATTGTCGATGTGTCGATCCCTGGGGCTCGCGTCGCTCGGTTCCTGGATGACCTAGCTTTGCGCGTTGGGCTGCCCGAAGAGATCATCCTCGACAACGGGCCCGAGGGCACCAGCAAGGCAATGTTCGACTGGTCCGAACGGACCGGCGTGCGCCTGCGGTTTATCGAGCCAGGCAAGCCGGTGCAGAACGCCTTCGTGGAGAGTTTCAACGGCAAGTTCCGGGACGAATGCCTAAACCTCCACTGGTTCCGCTCGCTACG
>NZ_JAEKPD010000062.1 GCF_016412875.1 Palleronia pontilimi
CATCCCAGCGATGCCGGAAGCGGTCCGTGGAAGCGACAGGCGAGCCCTGCCTCTGAACCGGCCATAGCCCTCCTCGGACTTGCGAAACAGGAGTATCGGATGGTCACTGAGATTAAATTTCGGCTCTGCCTGGGCGCGGCGTGTGCCCACCACTTGACACCGGCCAAAAACCGGTATGCTCGACGCAAGGTGAGAATGCGGGTTTCCGCGCGCCAACGCAAAGATTTGTCGGCCCTTGGGGCTGGCTCACTGTCGTCGTGGAGTTTTCCTCGGCGACGCTTTACGCCGTCATCCTCATCGCCGGGTTCATGCTGAGCGCCGATC
>NZ_JAEKPD010000063.1 GCF_016412875.1 Palleronia pontilimi
CCCCAAGGAGCTCTTGACAACCTCCCTTCCACCATTTCCACCAACGCCAGGTGACCGGGAAATCCTTCATCGTTGAGCATCGATCTAGCAGGTAATTCCTGCATGAATTTAGCTTTGTCTCTACAGGGCATTGTTGAGCACCACCCCCGCCAGCAACATCGTAACTGCCAACAACTTCGCTATATTGCGCAAAGGCGGTGCTCGCTACCAGAGCAAGCAGTCC
>NZ_JAEKPD010000064.1 GCF_016412875.1 Palleronia pontilimi
AACAACAAATCCTTCAACAAATTTTGCAACAACAACTGATTCCATGCATGGATGTTGTATTGCAGCAACACAACATAGCGCATGGAAGATCACAAGTTTTGCAACAAAGTACTTACCAGCTGTTGCAAGAATTGTGTTGTCAGCACCTATGGCAGATCCCTGAGCAGTCGCAGTGCCAGGCCATCCACAATGTTGTTCATGCTATTATTCTGCATCAACA
>NZ_JAEKPD010000007.1 GCF_016412875.1 Palleronia pontilimi
AGTCCAGTTCGCAATGGCCCGGATACCGGGGAGAAGGTCATACGGTCAAAGTTGCGAATTACACTCTTTTTGCATCACATCGTTGGGGATTTTGTGGGCTTCCATAGGCTTGGACCAGGTCAAATAGTTCGAAACAGTCGGCAGGCGGAGAAGCTCATCCGCACTCAATCGAGCGAAAATCTCCCTGTAGGCGTTGACCGTAGATAGAGGCTCATCTGCACGAAGGAGATCATCGAACGACACATCGGGCACGTTGGAGTAAAATGCCATGAAAGTGCGCATCCTTTCTTTCATACAAGTTCTGTCAGCGCTTTCGTGATCGAGGAACGCGCCGGGGCCGTGGTCGCCGTGGATAAGCACGATCTTTGGACCCGGCGGGTAGGCATCAACCTGACGTAGAAGGGCGTTCTCAATGAAAAGCGCTTTTTGGCGATAACCCGCGATGTAATCTGCGCGCCCACGAGGCATCATCGCTACCGCGTGGTTTCCATCCAAATAGCTTAGGGTCGTAACTGGCCGCACGCTGCCATCTGCGTTCACGCTGAATGGCGGATGGGGGGCAAGAAGGTGCTGATAGTGGAAGTATGGCACCGCAAGATCGTTCAGTAGCCCTGGTTGCATGCTGTCTTTGAGAACTTGGTTGTGTAAACTGGCGAAGGTGGTCGGCCCACCCGGGGCGAGCATCGCCTCCAGTTCCGTCAAGCCTATGCGGTTGTTCCCGGCATGGGCCCAGGCACCCGTGTCGAGATAGCCGTAACCGGACCTATTGCGCGTCATCGTGTATCCCGCGTCTCGCAAAACGGTTGCAACGGGTCCATGCGAAATCGTGTGACCAAGATCACGGCGCAGCACGTTCGCCGATCCGCGCGCAGCCACGTCGACAAAGCCGCCAGACATAATCGACGCCATGGAGGGCAAGGTCTGGCTATAGGGGGTGGTCACGTTCCGCAGCACTGTGAAACCGCGCGCTTCAAGCTGGGTGAGGAACCGTTCGCTGTCGTGATCATAGATATCCGCCAAGACATCAGGCGCGCCGTATCCGTCGAGGACCACATGGATGATGGATGGCTTTTCAGACAGTGTTATCTCGCCCAGCGCATCTTCTGACGACACAAGCTCTCGGCTTTCCAGCGTCGCGTTCAGCGCTGGCCAAGCCGCACCTGCAAGCAGGACCAGACCAATGCTGGAGGCGGCCAGTCCGATATTCCGATACGCCTGTGCACGATCAACCAAGCCCGCCACAGCGAAAATTCCGGCCAGCATCAAAATAACCCCGATATTGAGGTAGAGCGTCAAAACAGAGCAGACGATCATTGTGACGACAAACGATGCCTTAGGCAGCGACTTGAGCATCCAGTTGAAGACGGCAATGGCCAGAAGGACCGCGATCCCGAGAAGCAATGCCGCGCGGACCGCTTGCCATGACGCATAAGTCCCGTTGTAATTGCTCCAGAGCGAAAACGGCACTATTGCGATCAGGGCAAGCGGACCGATCAGCGTCGAAGCACGCGAAATCATTCCGTGAGTGTCCGGTATTCGAAGATGATGCGTCCGGTGCTACTGACTTCGGTTTCGTTCTCGATAGTCGCGATTTCCTTGAGATGGGCGCGGAAGGCGTCGACGGTGTAGGTGCTGAAGATATCTTCACGGTCTGACAGCATCGCCTGAACGGTTGGATCGCTTTTCGGCACGAACTCGATCATGCCGGTATAGGCGCGGTCGACGATCCAGGAAATCGCCTGACGCAAACCGATGTTCTTGCCGATTGCCAAATGGTGGATGAAAGCAAGTGCGATCACCGCATCCCCTTTGGCGCGGGCTTCGAACCCTTGTCGTTCCTGCTGTGACCAACCCTGCGCAGGGCTTGGGTTTGCGGCATCGAGGAACAGCGGAAGGAATGGAAGGTTTCCGGCCCGCGCGCGCCGCCATGCAGCTGTCAGTGCGCCTTGGTCGAAATCGTATCCGATCACGCGTTTTGCGCCTGCATCGATGGCAGCGTGACTGAAGTCGCCGCTGTTGCAGCCAAGGTCAATCAGCGCGGATGGACGCGTTCGCGATGCAAAGTCCCGAACCAGGTTACGCTTGGCGTCTCGCTCAGCCTTGGCATAGGTATTGCCATCGGCATAGTCGCTCCAGATAGTCGTGTTGGAGTCCTTGGGTGTCAGCGAAGCAATCCAGTTGCGCAGTTGCCGCAGAAGTCCTTCATACCCCATGCGGCTGAGCGAAGCCTTCCGCTTCTTACCGCTACGGGCCACAGCGTCGCTTTGGTTACCTCTGCCCAACATTTCGGGAAGGAATATATGGGCGTTCATTCGGAATGAGAGACGGGATCGCACTGGGAGAAGCTTCGCCAAGGCCGAAGTCGGAATGCCTTCGAGACGGCCGCGATACCATTCGTTGTAAGAGATACCGCACACGGCGCTCAGCAACAGCGGATTGAGGAATTGTTCGCAGAACTGATTGTGCGCCAGCCACATTTCACCCTTTTTATAAGGGCGGAGGGAAAGGTGATCGATGAAAACCGGCTTCGATCCAACGAACTGAATGTTGTAGGCTGTGGCATCGGACAGCGTCAGGTCTGCTGCC
The DNA here is from genome assembly GCF_016412875.1 of Palleronia pontilimi. Classification (GTDB taxonomy): domain Bacteria; phylum Pseudomonadota; class Alphaproteobacteria; order Rhodobacterales; family Rhodobacteraceae; genus Palleronia; species Palleronia pontilimi. The sequence goes on from NZ_JAEKPD010000007.1 coordinate 2,587, forward strand.
AAGGCATCAAGCGACAGGTCCAAGTGATGCATCGCGGCATCTTTCAGCTGCTGAAAACACCATTCGTAAGGATAAGAGATATCCTTGAGACGGGGATGTTCGAGCACATGCACTGCGTCGGGAAAAGCGCCGAGGATCGCGGGTGATCGTACTTCTCGCATACCGACGACCCGTCCCTGCTCGATCATACGGTCAAGGAACCCGGTTTTTCGGACGGCTTCGTAGGCTTTAGCGCCGTGCAGACTGACAGTGCGATATATTTTGCCGTCCCAGTCATGCACGCAACCCGAGGGATCGCGAAAGGAGCCCGGGATCGGCGTCGCGAAGGTCATTCCGGCTCACCGCTCTCAGAGCTTTCGGTCTTGCCGAACACACGGGCAACAGCACTCCGGATTCGTTGTAAGTATAGCCCGCCGACGGTGGCGATCGCTACAAAACTACCTATGAGACCTTGAACGATAAGCGTGCCGGTGCCCGGGTCGATGTAAGCGTGCGCCGGGGCAGACCATGCTACGAACGATATTCCGGTGGCGAGAAGGCGAACTGTGTATTTCATGGTGTTTTCCAATGTTTCTGTTGGTCTCCGTATCGTTGATCTCGGAGGCAATCGTTGGGTGCGAAAATGGAAACAATGTGGCGCTACTGCAAAGTCTCAGTTCAGTTAAGTAACGTATCCTCAGTTCCGAACTTCTGGTGGGCTTTAGTAGCCTTGAGTCCTTCAAGTCGCAGGAACGCTTTCTCCGCTACTTGACAGGTTGTGCGATTTCCTCTGGTTCAGTGTCACCGGACAAAGCTTAGTTGAAATCTCGGTGGGTTCAGGCCCCCGCAACCAGCTTCCGCGAAAATCGCATCACTACTGACCTGCTCCCCTGAATGTCCTCGATCAAAGAGAAAGTCCGTTCCGTGTTTGGTCCTGTCTTGGCCGTTGGTGATATTCCCACAGGGTGAGCCAGTCGAGGCTCGTGTGCTCCCGCCGCGGATCGTGGAGGCGTACCAGATGCCGCCCTGCGGTGCCGGGATGCCGACCCGGTTCAGCCCGCGGGCAATGTCGTCGCCGGACCGGCCATCTGCGGCCTCCTGGAAGATGCTCAGCACGATCGGCGCCGTCTCGCGGTCGATCTCGCGCACACCCATCTGCCCTTCGACCTTGCGGTAGCCGTAGGCGAGGCTGTGCATGCGTCCCTCGCGCTCGAGCGCGCCGACGAGGCCGGGACGGGTATGGTCGGCGATCTTCTCGGAAAACATCTGCGCGCCGAGCGCATTCAGCATGACGTTCAAGAAGTTCTGCTCGCCCTCGCTCACGGAGACCAACTTCACACCGCTGAAGGTCAGGAGTTCCCGTTGCTGCAGGCTGTCGACCACACGGCGGCTGAACCGCTTCACGGCCTCGACGATCACGACATCGAACACCGTGTCAGCCGCGTCCTTGCGAATGCGGTTGAACTCGGGCCGGTTCGCCGTCCGGCCGGTCATCGCCGCGTCGGCATAGATCTCGTTTACAGGCCAGCCCTGGGCCTCTGCGTCCTTCCGGCATAACGAGACCTGATCCTCGATGGAGCAGGGGTTCTGAATCTCGTCGGAATAAGGCGCGTAGACCGCCGCTCTAAGGGTCATCGTATCCACTTTCTCTTCGATATTGTGCTTGGGGTTCCGGTCCGCGGGGTGGTCACCGACCGCCGGTGAAGACGGGCCCCGCGGATACTCCGCCGCCGCAAAAATTTCGCAGGTGTTCGAGAATCCGGGAGTCGAGGGTCGGTTCCTCGCTCTGATCGAGCCCGGAAGCTTCCTGCCTTTCGATCGGCCGGTCCCTTGTCATATTGAGGGACGGCCCCTCGAGGCGGAACTTGCGGAGTCCGATGGTTCGCCAATAAAGAGCGGAGCATACAACTTGCGGTGCGCCGTCTGACGGAGGCAGACTTCGCGGGGATCGTGGACCTCGGTCTCCTATGTCGAGGACCAGACTACCTCAAAGCAGGAACATTTCAGGGGAGCAGGTCATGGCCACTGACGATCCCGAGAGAGAGAGAGAGAGAGAGAGACGACCAGCCCGGTCACAACTGAAAAAAACCGTCGTTGTGCAACGGTCGAGCACTGCATGGCCCCGTCATTGATGGGCGCTTGACTTGCATCAACTGCGGGCTCTCACAGCGCCTCTAGCTTCGTCTTTCCATCAGACGAACTGTTTTCCTAAGGCAAGGAACCAGGCTGATCAGGGAAGGCTCCGATAGATGGCGATGCTCGTAAACGGCGGCACCCCGGGCCGATCCTTCGGAAAGGGATCATTCCTGGCTGCCGTGACCACGTTTTGGGCCGCGAGTGCATCGGCGCAGGTGGTCGAAGGCCCCTCGCTCGTCTTGTTCGGCGGGCAGATGACAGACAATCACTGGGAAGAGACGCTTACGCCGTGGGATATCGATTTTCTCGGCTCGCATTTCGTCGGACTCGGGATCGGATACGAGTGGCCGTCGAGACTTCCGCGCACGGGGATCGGTATCGAGGCGCAGATGGTCGCGCATTTCGGCCGACAGGATCACCTGGAACTCAACCTGCCGCTCGTCATTCGATATTACCCTGACCAGCCGCTTCTGCCCGGGCTGGAAAGCCTTGCCTTCGGGATCGGGCTGTCGAGAACGACGAAGGATCCCCAGACGGAAATCGACCGGGACGGGGAGACCAGCAAGACGCTCGTGTATTGGATGGGCGAATTGGCGTTCAATCTGCCGAGCGACAACACGGATCTGATCCTCCGTCTTCACCATCGGTCCGATGCATACGGGCTGATGGATACGGATAGCGGATCGAATGCGCTGGCCCTGGGGGTCAGGCGTCGGTTCTGATGTCTGCGCTTTCAGATACCCTTGTCATGTCGATCCGGTCTTTCGAGGTGAAATAGACGGCGACGGGCCTTGGCGGGGCCGAGATCGGATCACGCGTTGCGCCGAAGTTTCTCCGGATCTGCAAGGCGTTGGATGATCCGGTCGGTCACGAAGGCCGCGTCCTCGCCCACCGACAGGAACCGGCCGGAGCCCCAGGTGTGCAGCCAGCCGAGGCCCAGGAAATACATCCCGAAGGTGTCGCAGACCCCGCGACGGTGCACGGGGCGGCCGGTCGCGTCCAGGCAGTCCACCTGCAGCCAGCCGTAATCGGGGCGGAAGCCGATGCACCAGAGGACCGAGGTGATCCCGTGGTCGCGCGCGTCGATCTCGGTGATTTCCTCGTCGGGTCGCCAGACCTTGCGGAACGGCTCGGCCTCGGGCGCGTCGATCCCGTTCTCGGCGATGTAGGTGTCGATCATGTCGCGGATGCCCAGGTAGCTTTTGTCGGCATCGTCGAGATTCTTCTCGAGGTCGGGGGCGAAGCGGATCGTGGTCCCCTCCATCCCCGTCACCGAGCCGTATAGCGGCAGCCCGTCGCGGGCGAAGGCGCGCAGGTCGATCTCGTGCCCGCCATCGCGTCCCGACAAGTAGTGGTTGGTCTTGGCCTCGGTCGCCTTGGGGTCGGGCTGCTCTTCGATGGTGCGGTCGTAATACCCCATCTCGAACAGCCAGTCGGTGGCATCGCGGCCGCGATAGATGCGCGGGCTGCGCGGGGCGGGCCCCACGGCGAGCGACACGTCTCGGCCCGCGATGCGCAGATCCTCCATCAGTTGAACGCCGGATTGCCCGGTGCCCACGACGAGGCAGCGGCCCTCGGGCACGTCCTCGGGGCGAAAGTAGTCGCGGGTGTGCAGCTGGGCGATGGACGGGTCGAGATCCGCGGCGTAGGGCGGCGTCACGGGGCGGTCGTAGCCGCCAGAGGCGACGATGACGTGATCCGCCGACCAGAGGCCCGCATCGGTATCGACCTCGAAGTGGCCGCTGCCCGCGCGCCCGACGCGGGTGACTGTCACGCCTTCGCGCAGGGGGGCGTCGAAGCTGTCGGCGAAGGCTTCGACATAGTCGACGATCTGGTCCTTCAGCATGAAGCCGTCGGGGTCGTCACCGGGGTAAGGATGGCCCGGCAGGCGGCACTGCCAGTTCGGCGTGACCAGGCAGAACGAGTCCCAGCGCTGGTTCTTCCACGCGTGGAACCGGACGTTCCTTTCCAGCACGACGTGCGCGATGCCCGCGCGGCAGAGGTGGAAGGACGCCGACATCCCGGCCTGCCCCGCGCCGATTACGACGACCGGCAGGTGGGTGCGCGCCGCGTCGGGCGCCTTCAGGTCATGGACAGGCATGTGATCGTCTCCTCGGGGGAAAAGGCCGCCGCGCGGGCGGTCAGGCGCGCGGCCTGCGCGTCGGCAGAGGTGCAGCGGAAGCCGTATTTCGCCTCGACCCGCCGGGCGGCCAGGTCCAGTCCGGCAAGGCTGCGGTCCATGAAGTCGCGTAGCGCGTAGGTCTTTCCGGCGCTCAGGTAGGTGCGGATCGCGGTGGACGGGGAATAGCAGCTTTCTTCCGACCCGTCGGGCCAGCGTATGCGGAAATCGACTTCAGGCATGGGCGGGCTCCGGGTCGGGGGCAAGGCCCAGGTAGCGCCGTTCGGCGTGATCCCAGAACGTTGCGCGGGCCCCGTTCGCGTTCAGCGACACGGCGCTGCCCTGCACGATCCGGCCGATGGCGGCGGCGGCGATGTCGCGGGCGGCGAAGCGGGCGCAGATCGTGGGGGCGTCGGCGGGTCGTGCCGCCAGCAGGAAGCCGAAGCTCGGGAAGGTGACCATCCAGCGCGCGAGGTCGGTGCCCTCGGGGCGCGGGATGGCGTCGATGTCGATCTCGATCCCCACGCCCGAGCATTCGGCCAGCATCACCGCCGTGCCCGCGATCCCGCCCTGGCTGATATCCTTGCCCGCCCGGACCAGGCCTGCCTCGGCCAGTTGGGGCAGCAGCTCCAGGTCGCCGCGGAGCCGGTCGTGCGGGGCGTTGAGAAAGGCGGGGAAGGTGTCGGCCGCGCCCGGGTAGTGGCCGCGCAGGTCCGTCGCCGCGATCAGAACGTCGCCGGGCCGCGCGTCGAAACTGGTGATGATCGCGTTGGCCCGGCCCCAGATCGACGCCGCCAGTTGCGGCCGGTCGGTCCTGAGGTTCGAATGACCGCCGACGATGGGCACGCCGTAGGCCACGCTCGCATCGCGCATGCCGCGCAGGATTTCGCCCGCGAGCTCGGCATCGGGCGCCCAGAGCGCGTTGGTCAAAGCCGTGGCGCGCCCGCCCATGGCGGCGATGTCCGACACGTTGACCATCACCGCGCACCAGCCTGCGAACCACGGTGCCTCGGCCACGAAGTCGTTCAGGAAGCCCTCGGTCGCCATCAGCTGCCAGCCTGCGCCGTCGACCCAAGCGGCGGCATCGTCGCCGGGGCGGCCGGGGCTGTCTTGCCCCAGCCCCAGCGCGGCGCAGACCGCGTCAATGTCGCGTTTGCCCGTCACGTTGGGATGCGCGGCCAGCGTCGCCGCAAGGGCCGCGAGATCGCTCATGCGGCGCGCTTCCGGGTCAGCGCCGTCCAGCCGCGGGCGGGATCGATGATGGGCGGATAGGCGGAAAGGTCAGCGCGCATCTTCATGTGCGGATGGCCGTGCAGGTCCCGCGCGCCCAGCGACTGCCAGTGCAGCTTCTCGAACAGCGGCACGTTTTGCGCCTGCACGTAGGCCAGGAACAGCTTCGCCCCCTGCGCGTGGGCCGTGCCCACGGCCAGCCGGATAAGCTCGGCCCCCAGCCGCCCCACCCGCCGGTAGCTTGGCGCCACGGCAAGGCGCGAGCCCCACCAGACATCGGGATCGGCCTCGTGGATGCGGACGGTGCCGACCACCTCGTCGGCCTCGGACGCCATGGTCGAGATCGCGACGAGCGGCAGCGCCAGCTTGTCCACCGCGTCGCGGTCGTGGTCGGGAAAGATGCCTTGCTCGGTCACGAAGGTGCGGTGGCGCAGGGATGCCGCGCCGCCGATCTCCCAAGGCTGCGTCGCCTGGCGGATCAGGAATTCCGGCGTGACGAAAATCTCGGGCTTTTCGATGATCATGCGGGGATCCTTTCCTTGGGCGCGAATTTCTCGAAGGCCGACAGGGCCGAGCAGGCGCCGCAGCGCCCGCAACCGGCCTTGATGTCGCCCGCGCTCATGCCCGCCGCGTGGATCATCCGCGCCAGCGGCGGCAGGACGCTGTGCATGAAGGCAGGCGTGGGCGCGGGATGGCTTTCCAGCGGCGTGCCCGAGACCGGCACGAAGGGCACGACGAAGGGATAGACCCCCATCGCCGTCAGCCTTTCCGAGATCGCGAGGATCGCCTCGGCGGTGTCACCCAGCCCGGCCAAGATGTAGGTCGAGACCTGCCCGTGGCCGAAGACCTCGACCGCGGCGGCGAAGCTGTCGAAGTATTTCTCCAGCGGGACTTGCGCCTTTCCGGGCATGATCTCGGCCCTCAGCGCGGGGGTCACGACCTCGAGATGCATGCCCAGGCTGTCGATCCCAGCCTCCTTCATGCGGCGGTGCCACGCGTTATCCTCGGGCGGCTCGCACTGGCCCTGCAGGGGCAGGTCCACGGCGGCGCGGATCGCCGCGGCGCTGTCGGCCAGCACCTTGGCGCCGCGATCCTTGCCCGCGGGCGTGCCGGTGGTCATCACCATGTGCTTCACGCCGTCCAACCGCACGGCGGCGGCGGCGACCTCGGCCAGTTGCGCGGGGGTCTTGTGGGCGATGGTGCGCCCGGCGGCAAGGCTCTGGCCGATGGCGCAGAACTTGCAGGTCTTCTTGCGGCTTTCGTAGCGGATGCAGGTCTGCAGCACCGTCGTGGCCAGCACGTCCTTGGCGTGGAGCTGCGCGATATGGCCGTAGGGCACGCCGTCGGCGGTGGCGAGATCGAGGAAACTGGCGCGTTTCGGGAAGCTCACCTCGGCGAAGAATGCGCCGTCCTTGGTCACCCGCGCGCGGCCCTCGCCGTCGGGCGCATCCACCAGGTAGGGGCTGTCGAAGGCCGCGTGGGTGTGGACCGGGATCATCACCGTCATCCCGTCGATCGTCACCGCCTTGTGGTCGGTCGGCCCGGCCCCGCCGCGGCGGCTGTCGGCGCCCGCGCGCGGGTCGATCATGCGCATGCCGCGGGTCTGCAGGTCGGTGATGATGCTGCCTGTCTGTGGCACGGGATCAATCCTCCAGCGGAATGGGTTGGAACGGGGTTTCGGGCGCGCTGACCTGGCGGGTGGCCACAGGGGTCGGGTCGTGGCGCAGCGACAGAAGCTCGGGCCGGGCGTAGTGGCCGACGGAATCCATCATGCGCTTGCGCTTGGTGACCAGCGCCATGTCGAGATCGGCGTAAAGGATGCCCTCGCCGTCGGTCAGGGGCGGCACGGCGTGGCGGCCCTCGGGCGTGATGATGCAGGTCATGCAGCCGCCGCGCAGTCCTTTTTGCAGGGTTTCGTCCGGCGTCACGCTGGCGATCTGGTCTTCGGTCAGCCAGCCCGTGGCGTTCACCACGAAACAGCCCGATTCCAGCGCGTGGTGGCGCATCGTCACCTCGATCTGTTCGGCGAAGATCGGTCCGACCAGGCTGCCGGGAAATTGCGCCACGTGGATTTCCTCGTGCTGGGTCATCAGCGCGTAGCGGGCCAGCGGGTTGTAATGCTCCCAGCAGGCCAGCGCGCCGATCCGGCCCGCGCGGGTCTGGACCACCTGCAGGCCCGCGCCGTCGCCCTGACCCCAGACCATGCGCTCGTGGTAGGTGGGGGTGATCTTGCGCCGCTTCAGGCGCAGCGTGCCGTCGGCGTCGAAGATCAGCTGCGCGTTGTAGAGCGAGCCGTGATCGCGCTCGTTCACGCCCAGCACCACGACGACACCGTGATGGGCGCAGCGTTCGGCCACGCGGCGCGTCTCGTCCGAGGGCACCGTCACGGCCTGCTCGTAGAGCGCCAGGTGCGGCTTGCCCTGCTGCACCGGCGGCAGGACGAACGAGAAATAGGGATAGTAGGGGACGAAGGTTTCGGGAAAGACGACGATGTCGGCGCCGTTCCCGGCGGCCTCGTCGATGGCGTCGAGCACCCGGGCAAGGGTCTTTTCGCGACTGGTCAGATCGGGCGCGATCTGCACGGCGGCGGCTTTGACGATGCGCGACATGACACCTCCAGCGGGTGGGGCCGGGGCCTGCGACGGCCCCGGCGGGGAGCGGTCAGACCGTCCAGGTATCGACGATCACCGCATTGTCGCGGACGTGGATCAGCTTCAGGTCCAGCACGTCCTGCGGGGCGATGGGGATGATGCCGTCCAAGAGCGACGGCTCGCCGTGGCCATAGAGCGCCTGCAGCGCGAACCGGCAGGCATAGACCTTGCCGCCCTCGGACATGAATTTCTTCAGGTTATCGGCGAAGTTCTGGTGACCGGGGAAGGCCGCGTCGCCCAGCGTGGGGAAGCCGCGCTGGATGCCCAGCGTCACGCCGGGACCGTAAAGCAGGATCGAGGTCTCGTAACCCTTCCGGTTCAGCCGGATGGCGTTGAGGATGTTCACAAGCCCGATCGACCCCTCGAAGGCCACGGTATGGAAGGTGACGAGCGCCTTCTGCCCTTCTTCCGCCTGAACGTCTTCAAAGACCTTGTCTTCGTAGTCGACGAAGAAATCTCCGTCCTTGTGCTTTTCCATGGTGACTGCGGGCATGCGCTTCCTCCGGGTGTTGGGCGACTGCGTGAATGTGTTGCCCCTCGACCCTCCCCACGCCAAAGACTGCAATCAATATTATAAACAATTATCCATACAATTAATCTTGTCCGGCCGCCGTCTTCGCCCGTTTTTCCATCGAATTTCGTCCGAACAGCCGCGAGAACCCGCAGCAGGTCGGCGACGGACCGGAGCGATTTCCGGAAATCCATACAAAGTGCTTCAATTCCCGGGAATCGCCGGTATCGTGGCCATATGCAGTCCTGGACACCCGCCCTGCGCCGTGACGGCGCCGCCCGCTACCTGCAACTGGCCGACGCCATCGCCGAGGGCATCGACGACGGCGTGCTGGGCCTTGGGGATCGCCTGCCGCCGCAAAGGCGGCTCGCCGACCGGCTGGGGATCGACTTCACCACCGTTTCGCGCGGCTATGCCGAAGCGCAGCGCCGGGGGCTGGTCACAAGCCATGTCGGCCGCGGTACCTTCGTCGCCCGCGACCGCTCGGGCGACGACAAGCGCGAGTCGCGCCGCCGCGCCGATGTCGACCTGACCATGAACCTGCCGCCCGAGCCGCAGGATCCGGAGCTGCTGGCCCGCATGCAGGACGGCTTGCAGACCGTGTCGGCGAACCTGATCGACCTTCTGCGCTACCAGTCGGTGACGGGCGGGCAGATCGACAAGGAGGCCGCGTCGACCTGGCTGTCGCTCAGGGGGCTGGTGCCTTCGCTCGACCGGATCGCGGTCACACCGGGCGCCCATCCCACGATGATGGCGATCCTGATGGGACTGACCGCGCCCGGCGACTGCGTGCTCTGCGAGGACGTGACCTATCCCGGCTTCCGCGCCATCGCGGGCCGACTGGGCCTGCGCGTGGTCGGCCTGCCCGGCGATGGCGCGGGGATTGATCCCGACGCCCTGACCGACGCCATCCACCGCCATGCGCCCAAGGCGCTTTACCTGAACCCGACGCTGCAGAACCCGACGACGCGGACGATCACACCCGCGCGGCGCGAGCGGATCGCCGAGATCATCACCGCCCACCACCTGCCGCTGATCGAGGACGACGCATACGGCTTCATTCCCCCGCATCCGCCCGCGCCGCTGGCGGCCTTCGCCCCCGACCTGGTCTGGCATATCGGTGGCCTCGCGAAATGCATCGGCGCGGGCCTTCGCCTGGCCTATACCGTCGCCCCAAGCAGCCACGCCGCCCGCGACCTGGCGCACCAGTTGAAGACGATCTCGGTCATGCCGTCGCCCCTGATGATGGCGCTGGCCACGCGCTGGATCACCGACGGCACCGCCGACCGGATCCGCCGTTTCGTCCGCGAGGAAACGCAGGCCCGCCAGGCCATCGCGGCGAAGGTGCTGGCCACCGCCACCTACGAATCCGAGCCCCACGCTTTCAACGTCTGGATGCAGCTGCCCGAGGGCCTGAGCCGGGCGGACGTGATCGGGCGCATGGCGGGCACCGGCGTCGGCATCATGCCCGCAGACGCCTTCACGGTGTCGGGCGAGCCGTCGGAAAGCCTGCGCGTCTGCCTCGGCGGCCAGATCTCGCGCAGCGAGTTGCACGATGCCCTGGGATTGCTGGCCTATATCACGTCCAGTCTGCCGTGAGCGGAGGGAAACCGGTGTGCGCAGCAGGGGTGGCCAGTGCTGCCGACGCCCCTGGCCAGGTCAGTCGGCGTCGGACTGCAAGTCCAGATACCCCGTCACCTGGAAATACCGGCGCGCGGCGGGGTGGAGCGGCACCGACGAGGTCAGCCGCACCATGGGTTCGGGGGTCAGCGCCGCAAGGCTGGGATGCGCGGATGTCAGGCGATCGAGATCGCGCATGACGGACGCCACCATGTGATCGACCGTGTCGTCCATGGTCGCGGCCGTCGTGAACAGGGACGCGCGGACGCCCAAGGTGGCAACCGGGTCCGGCGCCTGAGGATAGGTCTCGGCGGGGATCTCGGTCAGGTCGAACTCGTCGCGGCTGTCCACCAGCGCGGCGATATCCGCGTCATCCGCGGCAACGAAGACCAGATCGCAGGCCGCCAGCGCCGCCGCGATCACGCCGGCCGGATGGCCGACGATATAGATCCCGGCATCCAGGTCGCCCGCGCACAATTCCGCTGTCTGGTCGCTGGCCGAAAGCTCTGACACCAGCTCGAAATCCTCCAGCGACCAGCCCTTCGCGTCCAGGATCGCATCGGTCGTCGCCCTTTGGCCGGACCCGACATTGCCCAGGTTGACCCTGCGCCCCCGCAGGTCGTCGAAAGTCGTGATCCCGCTATCGCCGCGCGCCAGGATCGTCAGCGTTTCGTTGTGCAGCGAGAACACCGTGCGCAGCGTGTCGAAGGGCGCGGCACCGTCGAACAGGCCGCGGCCGCCATGGGCCTGCGTGGCGATATCGTTCTGCGCGATGGCGAACCTGGCCTGGTTCGTGCGCAAGGCCTCGAGATTTGCGACCGAGCCGTCGGACGTGATCGTGCGGCAGGGCGGACGGGTCTGGGCCGCGCGGTTGACCAGCGAACAGATCGCGCCGGCAACGGGATAATAGACGCCGCCGGGATCGCCGGTGGTGATCCGATAGCTTTCCTGCGCCGCCAGCGGCATCGTTGCAGGTCCGGCAAGGGCGATGGCCAGACAGGTCGCGCGGATGAACGTCATATGGATTACTCCTCGGGGGGGACTATGTGATTTGCCGTAGTCGTAAGGCAAACCGATAATTCTTTGCTCTGACGGGTGGTCGGCCAAAAAGAAGTCGGATCGGAACACGAGGGCAAGGGGCACCATGCGAAAACTATTCAAGGCAACGCTGCGTGCCGTTGCCGGAGCCGCTGTCGCGCTGTCGATGGCTCCGGTCGCGCAGGCACAGGACGACGAGAACCGCATCCGGATCATCGGCAGCTATGCGCGTGTCGGCCTCAGCACCGACGACCATGATTTCCAGCTTCTCGGAAAGGTCGATACCGGCGCCGACAGCACGTCGATCGACGCGCGCGAGATCGAGGAATTCGAGCGCGACGACCAGGAATGGGTGCGTTTCCAGGTGCCTTTGGGCGAGGACGACGAGCGGATGGAGCTCGAGCTGCCGGTGGTCGACACCGTCACGATCGTGGGCGCGGGCGACGAGGACAGCGAACGGCTCGTGGTCGAGATGGACTTGTGCGTGGGCGATGTCAGGCTTCCGACCGAGGTCAACCTGGTCAGCCGCGACGGGCTGGACTACCGCCTGCTGGTCGGCCGCGAATACCTCGTGCGGGGCGGTTTCCTGGTCAACCCGGCCCAAAGTGACGATGTCCGGCCGCTCTGCGGTGCCGACGGGGAAGACTGATGCTGCGGCTTCTCTGCGCGACGCTGATCGCCTTGGGCCTGGGTCTGTTCGCCTATCGCGCGTTCGTGCTGGACTTCCCTCTGACCCCCGACACCAATTCGCCGGTCTGGGCGTTCGAGATCCAGGCCGACCTGCCGCAATCGGACAACGGGGCGCGGGTGTCCATGTACGTGCCCCCCGAATTCGGCCGCTACCAGCCGCTGCGCGAGCAATTCCTGTCGGAACGGATGTCGCTGTCCATTCGCAGCGATCCCGATGGAAGCCGCCGGGCGATCTGGACCACGGCCGAACTTGAGACGGCGACCAGCGTTTACTACCGCGCGACCTTCTTCATGAAGCCGGTGCTGTCCGCGGACAGGCCCCAGACCAAGCCGCCGCGCGACCTGCCCAGCGATTTCGACCTGGTGTCCGAGCGGTCGCTCGAGCAACGCACGCTGGCGAACCGCATGATGGCCGATCTCGAGCGTCAGGCCTATGACGACGACACGCTGACCAGCTTGCTGATCGACCGGCTGCGCGATGGCAGCGACGACCTGGCGCGGCAGCTGCTGGACGGGCGCGTGGGCACGACGCCGGTGGCGGAAACGGCGGCTTACGTGCTGAACCAGCAGGGCCGTGCCGCCCGCGCCGTCCACGGCATCCCGCTGCGCGAGACGGTGCGCGAGGCCACGCCGATCGCGTGGCTCGAGCTTTGGACGGGCAGCGAATGGCGCACCTACGACATCGCCAGCGGCGATCCGTTCAACCCCGAGGACCGCATGACCCTGTGGCGCGGGGACGGCGATATCGTCAGCGCCGAGGGCGCCACCCTGTCGGGCGTGCGCATCGCCCTGACGCGCCGTGACGTGGGGGCCGTCCAGGCCCTGGCGCAGCGGCAGGGCGACGCCGAGAGGCCGCTGGCGCTGGCGACTTTGCTGGACCTGCCGGTCAACACCCAGCTGGTGCTCCAGTCGCTTCTGGTGATCCCGTTGGGCGTGCTCGTCCTGGTGTTCCTGCGCCAGTTCGTCGGCGTGCCCACCTTCGGGACCTTCATGCCGGTGCTGATCGCCCTGGCGTTTCGCAGCGCCACGCTGACCACGGGGCTGATTATCCTGGCGATCATCCTGGGCGTCGGCATGGCGTTCCGGCTGGCCTTTTCCAAGATGAACCTGCTTCTGGTTCCGCGATTGGCGTCGATGCTGACGGTCATCATCATGGTCATGATCGGCGTCAGCGTCGGCGCCGACAGCTACGCGCTGGGCACCGGGTTCTCGGTCACGCTGTTCCCGATCGTGATCCTGACCATGACGATCGAGCGGCTGTCGGTGACGTTGGAAGAAAGCGGCGCGCTGGATGCCAGCAAGGAATTCGTGGGAAGCGTCGTCGTCGCCGTCCTGTCCTACCTGGTGATGGCGATCCCGCTCTTGCAGCACCTGTTCTTTCTTTTCCCCGAACTGCTGCTCGTGATCCTCGCGATTCTGTTGATGATGGGCCGCTACTCCGGCTTCCGACTGTCCGAGCTGCGGCGGTTCCACGAACTCGACATGCGGGGCTGAGCCATGCTGACCACACCCTGGGCGCTGCGCCGCAACGGCATTCTCGGCATCAACGGGCGCAACGTGAACTACGTCGCCGACGGAAATCCCACGCACCTGATCCCCGCCGTCAACGACAAGATCGAGACGAAGGAACTGGCCAGGAAGGCGGGTGTGCCGACGCCCGAGCTCTACGGCGTGATCGAGATCCAGGCCCAGGTGCGCCATCTCGACCGGATCCTGGAGGGCCGTGAAAGTTTCGTCATCAAGCCCGCGCGCGGCGCCCAAGGGGACGGGATCCTGGTGGTCGATGGGCGCAACAGGAAGGGCCGCAAGCTGGCGTCGGGCAAGGTGATGAGCGACCGCGCGCTCGCCCATTACATTTCGAACGTGCTCAGCGGGATGTACAGCCTGCAAGGACAGCAGGACCGCGCCATGCTGGAAGAGGTCGTGCGCTTTGCCGACGTGTTCGACGACGTGGCCGAGGCCGGTGTTCCCGATCTGCGCATCATCGTCTATCGCGGCGTGCCCACCATGGCGATGGCCCGGGTGCCCACCCGCGAAAGCGACGGCAAGGCCAACCTGCACAAGGGCGGCATCGGCCTGGGTATCGACATCGCCACCGGCGTCACGATCCAGGGGGTCTATCACAATCGCATCATCCACGAGCATCCCGAATCCGGCGCGCCGCTGTCGGGCATCGAGCTGCCCGAATGGGACAAGATCGTCGAGATGTCGGCGCGCTGTTCCGAGCCGACGGGATTGGACTATCTTGGCGTCGACATCGTCTTCGACCAGGAGCGCGGGCCGCTGCTGCTCGAGCTGAACGCACGGCCCGGACTGTCGGTGCAGCTGTCCAACGGGATCGGCCTTGAAACACGGCTGAGCCAGATCACCGACTGGGTGCGCCCCGAGCATACGCTGGAAGAGCGCATCGCCTTCGGCAAATCCCTGCAATAGGGATCGCCCGCGACCCCGGTCAGAACCCGGAACCCGCCGCCATCCGGCAGCGGTCCGACCCGCAAGACCGTGCCGCCCGCGGAACGCGTGGCGGCGTTCTTTGTCGGGCGGCGCGACCGCGAAAACCGATTGCGGTATCATTGGGGCCGAAGGCGTGAAGACGCTGGCGAGGCCGCGTTCGAAGACTTGCTGAATCGAAGGAGGGGCGGGATGCCGGTCCACAACAGCGAAATCGCGGCGATGTTCGATCATGTCGCGGACCTTCTGGAAATCCAGGACGCCAACCCCTTTCGCGTGCGGGCCTACCGCAACGCGGCAGACACGGTGCGCGACCAGAGCCGATCGGTGGCCGCCATGCTGGACGAGGGCGCAGACCTGGCGGAGCTGCCCGATATCGGTGACGACCTCGCCGGAAAGATCGCCGTAATCGTGCGGACGGGCCATCTGGCCCTTCTGGACGAGATCTCGGACGATGTCCCCGAGGCGATCGTCGCGGCCACCCGTATTCCGGGCATCGGACCCAAACGGGCGCGCAAGCTGTTCGACGCGCTGGATCTGACGTCCCTGGACGATCTGGAAAAGGCGGCCGAGGACGGGCGCATCGCCCGTATCGCGGGCTTTGGCGAAAAGACCCAAGCCAGGATCCGCGACGAGCTGGCAAGAGGCGACATCACCGAGCGCCGCCTTCGCATCGACACCGCCGAGGAGTTCGGCGAGCCGCTTCTGGCGTGGATCCGCGGCATCGACGGGATGGAAAAGGCCGAGATCGCGGGCAGTTACCGTCGCCGCAAGGAAACGGTGGGCGATCTGGACATCCTGGTCGCGGGACGGGACGGCGGCAAGATCATCGAGCGTTTCACTGCCTATGACGAGGTCGAAGATATCGCGTCGAAGGGAAAGACCCGCTCGACGGTCACGCTGCGCTCTGGCTTGCAGGTCGACCTGCGTGTCATCCCAAGCTTGAGCTGGGGCGCCGCGCTGCATTATTTCACCGGGTCGAAAGCGCACAACATCGCGGGGCGACGCCGGGCGCAGGACCGCGGCCTGAAGCTGAACGAATACGGGCTCTTCAAGGGCGACGAACAGATCGCGGGTGCGAACGAGACCCAGATCTACGACGGCATCGGACTGCCCTGGATCGACCCGGTGCTGCGCGAGAACCGCGGCGAAATCGAAGCGGCCGAGAACGGCCAGTTGCCCGACCTCGTCGAGCTTGGCGATGTGAAGGGCGATCTGCACGCGCACACCACGGCGTCCGACGGCAAGAACACGCTGTGCGAGATGGCCGCGGCAGCGAAACGGCAAGGCTACGAATACCTGGCGATCACGGATCATTCGAAAAGCCAGACCCAGGCCGGGGGACTTGGCGCGGACGAGCTGGCCGCGCAGATCGACGCCATCGCGGAGCTGAATGAAAAGATCGACGGGATCCGCCTGTTGGCCGGGTGCGAGGTGGATATCCTGAAAGACGGAGGCCTGGATTTCCACGACTCCCTGCTCGAACGGCTCGACCTGGTCGTCGCGTCGGTCCATTCCAACTTCGCGTTGGACGAGGATGCGCAGACCGAGCGCATCATCCGGGCGATGGACAACCCGCTGGTCCACATCATCGGTCACCCGACCGGGCGGCTGATCGGCCAGCGTCGGGCCTATGCGCTGGATATCGAGCGCCTTGTCGGGGCCGCCAGGACGCGCGGCTGCGCGCTGGAACTCAACGCCAACCCGATCCGGCTCGACCTGAAGGACGTGCATTGCCGCCTTGCGGCCGAACACGGGGTCCGGATCGCGATCTCGACCGATGCGCATTCCACGGGCGGTCTGGACCACATGCGTTACGGCATCGACCAGGCGCGGCGCGGCTGGCTTGAACGGGGCGATGTGCTGAACACGCTCGGCCTGGACGATCTGGTGAAGGCGCTAAAGCGGAATTGACCACGCGCAGGCGGCTTCCGGGGTGTCACGCCGTTGTCGCCGTCGCTATCGCGGTCGGCTCGTCGATCACGATTTCGACGCCTGCATCGGCATGGGTGACCTCGACCTCGGCCTGGCCGGACCCGCGTTTTCGAAAGACAAGATCGGCGTGAGCGCCCGCAACCTGCAGGCCCGACACTTCAAGCCAATCGATATCGGCCGGCAGGACAGGGTTCGAAATCGTGATCCGGGCGGCCGTGGCATCGATGCTGATCCCCAGGCAGGCCCGCAGGCACAGAAATGCCGACCCGGCTGCCCAGGCTTGCGGGGCGCAAGCCGACGGAAAGGCCACCGGCCGCGCCGTTTCGTCCCTTGGCAATCCGCACCAAAGCTCGGGCAGTCGGTGCTCGGCGAAGAAACAACTGGCTTCGAAAAGCTCTTCGGTGATGCTTCGGGCCAGCTCTGCGTGGCCGACCGCGGCGGCACCGGCGGCGATCAGGCTGTTGTCATGCGGCCAGACGCTGCCGTTGTGGTAGCCCATGGGATTGTATCGCGCGGCATCGGTCGAAACCGTTCGGACGCCCCAGCCCGACCGCAACTTCGGACCGCACAGGGTGTCAAAAAGCCTGTCGAGCCGTTCGGGTAGCGCCGCGCCGAACAGGGGCAGATGGCCCGCATTCGACGCCGACACGCGCACGGGCCGGTTGTCCGCGTCGAGCGCGATGCAATAGGTGCCGAGCGCGTCGTCCCAGAAAGCTTTGTCGATCTGCTTCACCAGCGCGTCGGCCCGGTGGCGTAACGCCAAGGCATCGTCCCGTGCGTCGAGGGCGTCGAAGATCCCGGCCGCAGCCCTGAGTGCGGCGACATGGTAGCCCTGCACCTCTATCAGGGCGACCGGACTGACGCAAAGCGTCCCATCTTCATGGAAGACGGCATCCTCGGAATCCTTCCATCCCTGGTTGCGCAGGCCAGTTTCCGCGGACCGTTCGTATTCGATGAACCCGTCGCCGTCGCAATCGCCGTAGGTCTTGGCCCAATCCAGTGCCGCCCGGATCGCGGGTTCCAGCCGTTTCAGGTGGTCGCGGTCGGCGGTCCGCAGCCAATGGGCATGGGCCAGCACGACGAACAGCAACGTCTGGTCGATGCCCCCGTAGTAGTGGTGAAACGGGACGGCATTGCTGCGGGCCAGCTCGCCATTGCGGTGTTCGTGCAGGATCTTGCCGGGCTCGGCATCGCAGAACGCGTTGTTCTCCGCCGCCTGTGTGGCGGCAAGGAAATCGAGCACGCCCCGGGCAAGATCGGCGTCGAGCCAAAGCGTCTGCAGCGCCGTGATCAGCCCGTCTCGTCCGAATGGCACCGAAAACCAAGGGATCCCCGCATAGGGGTAGGGGCCGGTGGGCATGTCGGAGGTCAGCACGGCAAGATCCGCCGACGACCGCGAAAGCCAGGCGTTGAAGGATGGTCGCGATGTCCGGATGCGGGCCGTGCGTCCGATCCGTCCGGCCATCCGCCCGGCGACGGCGTCCCGGGCTTCGTCGAAAGTCGGCGGCGGCCCGGAACCGGCGGCCCCGTGCCGCGCCACGGTCGGGTCGTCGTCGGCCGACCCGTTCGTGGTCCGCTCGGCGATCCGGACAGTGCAAGTGATCTCGGCTCGCGCCTTTTGCGCCATGCTGAGCCTGATATGCGCGCGTCCGGCTTCGAATTGCGGCTCGGGGGTGATCCGGACCTCGGTGGTCAGCCGTCGTCCATCGGCCGTGTCATAGGCGAACCGGATCATCCCGTTGCCGAATTCCGGCGGCATGAGATCGCCGCGACGCGTGGTATGCATGCCGCGAACTTCGAAGATGTCGCGGAAGTCGGCCCAGCATTCCAGCACGACGTCCAGCTCGGCGGGGCAGGTGCCGTAATTCCTGAATTGCAACCGGTCGAAAAGCCCGTCGGACAGAATCCGGTCGCGTTGGATGTGGATCTCGTAATCCTGGAACTCGGTGCCTTGGCAATCGATCAGCTGCGAATTGGCAAGGTCGCTGCGAAACGCGACATCGTCGGTCCGGGCATCGTGGCCGATCTCGATCAGGCCGGTGCCGTTGATCGTCGCCGAAAGCCGCGAAAGATAGCGCGTGTCCCGAAAGAAAAGCCCGTGTTTCGACTGCGCTTCGCCAAAGCCCGCGTCCCGCGCGTTGAGATTGCCGTCCGCCGGGAAAACCGCGAACAGATCTCCATCCTTCAGAACGTGGAAATCGTGCCGCGTGTCCGGCCCGAAACGGTTGGGAACAAGATCACCATCTTCCATCGGCTACCCGGGCGGCCCCGATCGGGCCGCTACGTCCTTTCCTTGGGGAATGATCGGCCCGGACTTGCGCTCGGGAAAGCCGGGGGCAGGCGTGTCGGCCTTCGGCCCGTTGCGTCGCCCTCGGCCAGTCGACGCCGGACCGCTTCGCCGGGAGCAACGCCCGGTCTGGTCTCGAGCAGGTGCCGATAGACGTCCAGATAGGCCTCGGCCATCGTGTCGCTGGAAAAGCGATCCTCGAAGCGCCGACGGATTTGCGCCCGATCCAGGTGGGCGATGTCTGCGACGGCCGCCACAGCGTCGTCCACGGTCTCGACGATGCGCCCGGTCACTCCATCTTCGATCACCTCGGGGACCGCGCCGCAAGGACAGGCGATCACCGGGGTTCCGCAGGCCATCGCCTCGATCATCACCAGGCCAAACGGCTCAGGCCAGCGGATCGGGAACAGCAGGGCGCGCGCCCCGTTCAGGAACGCTGTCT
Organism: Palleronia pontilimi; assembly: GCF_016412875.1. Lineage (GTDB taxonomy): Bacteria > Pseudomonadota > Alphaproteobacteria > Rhodobacterales > Rhodobacteraceae > Palleronia > Palleronia pontilimi. The sequence goes on from NZ_JAEKPD010000007.1 coordinate 21,676, forward strand.
TTTCGGCATCCCCGATCTCTCCGACATACTCGATCTGCTTGCCGTCCACCTGGGGTTTGATCACCTGCTCCCAGTAGGGCCGATCGAAGGAGTTGATGCGCGCGGCGATCTTGAGCCTCGATTTTGAGCGCCGAGCGATCTTGATCGCCGTGTCGACACCCTTTTCCGCCGAGATGCGACCCAGAAAGGCAAGGTATCCGTCGCCCGTGTCCGCACCGTTCGGGACGCGCCTGAACAGGTCACGCGGATACCCGTGCGGAATCGTTGCGATCCAGTTGGCGTGGGGCAGGGGGCGCCGCTGCGCGTCCGAAATCGAGACCAGCGGGAATTTCCGGTATCGTCGGAAGAACCGGGACAACCCGACATGGTCCAGCCGCGAATGGCAGGTGGTCACGGTCTTGGCGGCAATATCCTCGAACATCGGGAAGTGCAGAAATTCGGTGTGGAAATGCAGGACGTCGAAACGGGCGGCCATCTTGAGCACGCGGTCCAGCATCAGGATGTGATCGGCGACACCTTGGGTGAGCCGCTCGTCCGTGAGCAGCGACCGGTCGCGGCACACGATCAGCTCGCCCGTCACCCGGCTTTCGGCGTTGGCGAAGACAGTCACCCGGTGGCCCAAGGCGCTGAGCCTTTCGCACAGGCTTGCAACGACCCGCTCGGTCCCGCCGTAAGCCTTGGGGGGCACGGCTTCCATCAACGGCGAAACCAGAGCGATGCGCATATCAGTCTCCCGGTGCAAATACCAGCACTGACAGAGTCTCCCGAAGATCGGCGCGAGGCGCATTAACCGGGGATAATGCGACGCCCTGCGCTATGGGGATAGGGGTGCAGCCACCGCCATGAAGTCCCGTTTCAGCCGTCGCGAGCCAGGCGGCTTCGGCGCGCAGGTGTTCCCGCGCGCCGAAGGTCTTGAACGGCATCATAGGAGGAAATGATAACCGATACCGAAACGCGGACCCCCGCACCCACTGGCAAGACGCCCTCAGTCCCCGTCCATGAACGCGCCTGGGCACCGTTCTGGTCTTTGCGTAATGAAAACGACGGCTTGTTCGATAACTTCTTCGGCGATGGATGCGGCGTCTCCGCACCCCGGCGACCCCGCTCCGGTGTCGCCGCGTCGCGTCCCCTGGCGACCGTTCCGACGCTCGACGTGATCGACAAGGAAAACGAGGTCAAGCTGATCGCCGATCTGCCGGGCATGACCGAAAAGGACATCAACGTGGAAGTCACGGACAGCCTGCTGACCATCAGCGGAGAGAAGCATGAGGAGATCGAGGAAGGCGACGAAGAGGGCCAACGCTAAGTCTCGGAACGTCGATTCGGCAGCATCATGCGCCAGGTTTCCCTGCCCGACGGCATCGACCAGGACAAGATCGACGTTTCGTTCAAGAACGGGGTGCTGACGGTGCACCTGCCGAAAAAGCCCGAAGCGCAGCATCCCGCTCGAAAGATCGAGGTCAAGTCCGCCGCATAGGCAAGTTGGCGCGACGTGCCACGGTGATCCAGATCTGTCCCAGAACAAGCGGTCTCACGCTTGCGATCGCCGCCAGCGTGAGACCGGCTTGCCCGGGGGGCGCGAGCTTCAGCAGCCCGGAGAGTCCCGGCAGCCAGAGAGCCAGCGCGATAAGCGCCAGGCACACCACGATTGCGCCCCAGACATGCTTGTTGCGCGACACGTCGTTCAGGATCGGCCCCAGCCCCGGGTCGCGCAGGTTGAACACGTTCCAGAGATGGCCCAGCGACAGGGTCAGGAAGGCCACGGTAAGGGCTGCGCCGTTGTCCAGATCCAGCCAGTGGAGCGCGAGGGCAAAGGCCCCGAAAATCGCGATGGTCAGGATCGCCCCGAGCACGGCCGTCTGGATCCAGCCGTCGCGACTGACGATCGCCTCGTCCGGGTCGCGGGGGGCGTCGTTCAGCACTGTTTCGCTTCCGGGCCCGAGGCCAAGGGCCAGGGCAGGAAAGACCCCGTCACGACGTTGAGATACAGGATTTGCAAAGGCAAAAGTGGCGTCGGGAGACCCGCGCCGACGGCCAGGCCCACGACCAGGATCTGACTGACATTGCACGACATCATGTAGATGGCGAAGTTGCGGATATTGCCGAAGATCACCCGGCCTTCGCGCATGGCCGCGACGATCGTGGGAAACCGGTCATCCTGTAGGACCATCCGTGCGGCTTCCTTGGCCACCTCGGTTCCGCGCTGACCCATGGCGATCCCGATATCCGCCTTTTTGAGCGCCGGTGCATCGTTCACGCCGTCCCCCGTCATCGCCACCACTTGACCGGCCTTCTGAAAGAGCGAAACGAGCGTCAGCTTGGTTTCGGGCGCCACGCGAGCGAAGACATCGGTCTGCATTACCTGGGCAAGATCGTCCTCTGACATCGTCTCGACATCCAGCTTGCCCAGGTCGGGGCCTTCCAGCACCTTCAATTCGCCGTCACCAAGGCCCGCCTTCTTCGCGATCGTTCTGGCGGTATCGGCGTGGTCGCCCGTCAGCATGACGACTCGCACCCAGGCGTTCTGACGGGCGGCGATCGCTTCGGGCACGTCGTCGCGGATCGGGTCGATAAGGCAGACCAGACCGATGAGATCCAGATCATCGTAAGGGTCCGTTTCGCCATCGGACACGCGCTTCTGGGCAAGCGCCAAGACCCGCAGGCCGTCCTGCGCCGCATTTGCATTTCGGTCCAACCAACTTGACCGGGTGTCGTCATCGAGCTGACCGGTCTCTCCACAACTCTTCAGAACGCGCGAACACGCCTGCAAATCCTCTTCGGGCGCGCCTTTGACGGCGACGAGGTAGGCGCCATCGTCCTCGTGCACGGTTGCCATCATCTTCACGTCGGGGTCGAACGCGTGCTCGCGTATCTCGGGAAGGTCGGACACGAGGTCTTCCTGCGCCAACGACGCCGTCTTCGCCACGGCGAGCAGGGCGATCTCCATGGGATCGCCTGCATGGTCCCGGTCGGTTTCGTCACCGGTCTCGGCGGCGGAACACAGCGCCCCGATCCGCAGCGCCGCGGCGAGACGCGTGTCTTCATCCGGCGAGACCGGGTCGCCAGCCGTGTTGCGAAATCCATGATCGCCGTCGGCATCGACCTCGACCTCTGCGTCTTCGAAGATGTACTTGGCGACCGTCATCCGGTTTTCGGTCAGCGTTCCGGTCTTGTCGGTCAGGATCACGGTCGTGGCGCCCAGGGTCTCGACGGAAGACAATTGCGTGATCAGCGCGTTGCGGGCGCTCATGCGCCACATGCCGCGGGCCAGGCTGAGCGTCGCAACGATGGGCAGCCCTTCGGGCACCGATGCCACGGCCAGCGCGACGCCGGTCTGGATCATTGCCATGATGTCCGATCCGCGCAGGATCCCGGCGCCGATCGCAAGGGCGGCCAGGCCCAGCGACAGCCAGACAAGGCGGTGACCAAGACGGTCAAGGCGCTGTTCGAGCGGCGTGACATCGGCTTCGGCGCTTTGCGCCAGATAGCTGATGCGCCCGATCTCGGTGTCCATTCCGGTGGCGACGACCAGGCCTTCGCCGGACCCCTGGGTGACCGCGGTGCCCTTGAAGGCCATGTCGGCCCGGTCGCCGACCGCGGTGTCCTTTGCGACGGGCTCGGTCGCCTTTTCGACCGGTGTGGATTCACCCGTCAGGACCGCTTCGTCCATCTGCAATTTGGCCGCTTCGATCAGCCGGAGATCCGCTGTCACCATGTCGCCGACCTCGAGCACCACGATGTCGCCGGGGACGATATCGCGCGCGTCGATCATCCTGCTTTCGCCGCCGCGGCGCACACGGGTGCGCACGTCGGCGATCTGCATCAACGCTTCCATCGACCGGGCGGCGCGAAGCTCGGTGAAAAAGCCGATCCCGGCGTTGACGAGCAGCAGCGCGACGATCGCGACGCCCTCGGCGAATTCTCCGAAGACAAAGGAAAGACCGGCGGCGAATGTCAGAAGCCAGACGATGGCGCTCTGGAACAGGTTGCCCAGGATGGCCAGAAGGCTCTTGCGTTTCTGCCGTCGCAGCCTGTTGGCGCAATAAGATCCGAGCCGCGCTTCGGCTTCGCCGGGATCAAGGCCGTTGTCCGCGTCCGTCTTGAGCTTCCGGATCACGTCCTCGACGGAAAGGGAAAAGGGGTGTTCGAGACTATGGTCCGGCACGACGGCCATCCTCGGCGGCGGATGCCCATCGGCCTCTCAGCCGCCAGGGGAACGGAACCGATTGCACCACCCCTTGCCCCGCTTTCCCACGGAGCGGGATCGCCATGTGCGGCCGGATGCGTCGTCCTGCGCCCGTCTGTGGCGACGCTTTCTCGCAGTTGGACGTGGCGCCTTCGCGGTCATGCAGCGCCATTTGGCGGATCCTTGGCTTCGATGTCTTCGCACAGACAGGCTTCTGCCATGGCTTCTTGGCCGGTGTAGAAGAACCGCATGTCGGCACGGGCGAATGGCGCCGACAGCTTGGTGCCCCACTCTTCAAGGCCGCTTTCGCCGACAACGGCAATCCGGCCCAAATTGCGCCGGTGCTTGACGTCGAACTTCAGCTCGCGCCACAGCGCGTCGATCTCCCATCCCCGGAAATCCTCAAGGCGCACCATCATTCGAAACGGTCCGGAAGACAGCTCCATGGCATGTTCCAGCTCGGGAATTGCGTGCGCGTAGTCCCGTTCGCACAGAACCCCCGACGCCCCGATGATCGTGAAGTTCCGATCCCTGTCGTGCTCGACGCTGATCATGGCTCGCCTCCGACATATTCACTCCCGCGTCTTGGACATGCTGTTGGGATCATCGGTCCGACCGCTGGTGCGGGCGATACGCGTCCCTTATGGTGGTGCCCCCCTCTCTCAGCCAAAACGCTTCCTGGCCTTCTTCACCGCGGCTCCCAGGTCGTCCCAGGCCCTTTCGACGCCCTTCTTGAGGTCTTTCCAGGCCTCGCCGCTGGCGTCGTCCAGCTCCATCAGCTTCGCGCGCGCGTCTTGCTGCTGTTCGCGCAGGTTTCGCACCTGCTCGTCGTATTCCTGGCGGGCATCGGCGCTGGCTTCGGCCGCCTTGTTCTGCAGCTTGTCGATCTCGGCGCGCCATTGATCCAGGCGGGCCTCGAGCTTCCGGCGGTATGCGTTCTTTTCGTCCATGGCGTTGTTTCCTTCTGATACCGAAGGGGGTTTTCCCGTTCGAGTGGCGTAGATCACACCGGCGTGGCGTGCCCTGTCTTGGCGGCGGATTTCGCCTGCCGGGCGGCTTTTTCGACGCCTTCCTTGCCGGCTTCCAACTCGGCTTTCGTGACCTTGCCCGCGCAGCGCGCGCACAGATCGACCCAGAGCTGCACGTCCTCGGCAAGGCGCTGGACCGAGCCTTGTTGCCACGCCACGATGGCCTGCGTGACGGCGCCGGGATCGACACCGTCGCTGTGCATCTCGCGGACGGTATCGAAGGCTGTCCTCGTGGCTTCGTGGCGCCGTTCGAACCAGTCCTGCGCGAAGGCCTCGATCTCGTTCAGGACGTCGTCCTGTGCTTCGCGAATATGATCCATCAGCGGGCCGATCATCGGATTGACGCCGAGCATTCCGCGCGCGCGCTTCATCGGATCGCTGGCCTTCTTCGATGATTCTGCTGCCATCGACTTGCCCCCAGGGTTGGTGTCGTCAGGCGGCATGATCGACGGCGAAATCGCCCGCCGCATTGACTTCGGTCAACCGGGCAAGGCATTTGGGCGCCCGAAACAATCTGCCTGCGCGCAAATCATTGTAATGATTTTGGAAACGGGTCCCGCGCCGCGCTGCAACGGCGTGTCAAAGAGGTCTGGGACGTCCTTCACCCGCGCAGCCATGCGATCCGGGATTGATGCCGATCAATCGGTCAAGCCCCACGGCGTTCATACCCTGAGCCCGTCAGAGCGGAGGCGTCGCCTTCGATTTCACCGCGATGGGCAGGCCGATGGTCCGCATCGCTGCGAAGAAAGATGGTGCGTTTAGATGTAACCATCACGGGAAAGTCCGCAACCGCGCGCTGCCACGGGGCGGAGTGCCGGAAGGCAGATCATACCGGCAGAACAAGGATGAAGCGTTGGACAGTATTAGCGATACCGTGCCGGAGCTGCCGCTTTCTGGGATGGTGCAGAAGGGAACGGTCGCCCACAGGGAATTGAGCGCCCTGATCGCCGCGCACCGGTTCAGTCGTCCCGCCGCCGCAATCCTGAAACTCGAAGGTGAGATCAGCACCTCCTCCTATTTCCTGATCTCGGGATGGATGGCCCTGTCGAAGACAACGGAAGACGGCAGCCGCCAGATCATCGACATCGTGCTGCCCGGCGAAATCCTCGGCCCCTGGGCCGCCGACGCCAAGGCGCGCGCCGTCCAGATCGAAGCGCTTTGCCCTGTGAAATACGCGGCGATCCCCCGCGAGAAGTGGCTGAAGTTGCGCCAGACTCACATCAAAATCAGAGCGGCGGTCGACCGCATGATCGCGGCCGCGCTGTCACGTCTGTCCGAGCGCATGTTGCGGTTGGGTAAGGGCAGCGCGGAAAGCATCATCGCGTTCGCACTGTTCGAGTTGTGTCTCAGGTCGACGCGGGGCGGCGTCGCAGGTGGCGAGGCGTTCCATATCCCGATGACCCAGCAGCAATTGGGGGATTTCTGCGGCCTCTCGGCTGTCCATGTCTGTCGCACCCTGCGCCGGTTCGAGCGCAACGGCTTTCTCGCCGTGGCCAATCACATGGACATCACGCTGAGGGACGTCGATGCGCTGGCCGAAATCGCCGGGATCGACCCCGATACGCTGCAGCAGGAGATCATTCCGGCGGCCTGACCGGGAAGCTTCGCCGACATGGCGCGCGCGCTTCGCTGATTTCCCCAAGCGCCTGTCCGGCCAGCACTTCCGACACGTTCTCGGCGATGTCGCCGAGCGACAACAGGCCCACAAGCCTGTCGGACCGGTCCACGACCAGAACGCGCTTGATCTGCCGGTTGCCCATCATGGCCGCTGCGTCGCTGACATCCTGATCCGCGAAGCATGAGATCGGGTTGGGCGACATGGCGTCGCGCAGCGGCGCCTGGCCAGCATCCTTGCCCCGCGCGATGACCCGGACGATGATATCGCGGTCGGTTGCGATGCCGACGGGACGATTCCTTTCGGTGACCACGATCGCGCCGACGGCAAATTCCTGCATCAGGGCCGAGGCCTTGCGCACCGTCGTGTCCGGCGCGGCGGAAATGATCGGCGACGACATGACCTTGCGCACCTGCACCCCTGCGGATTCTGGTTGGTTCAGGAACATCGCTTGCTCGGGCTCCGGTTCTGACGGCCAAACGCTCTTTTCGACGCGACGATGCGTGTTCAACAAACCCGGTTTCGGCGGATTATCCGCGCCTTCCGACGAGATGCCTTAACTTCGGTAAAGGATGCTGCCGATCAATAGCGCCACGGCAAATTCGGTCCGCGGGCATGACGCAGATCGGCGCGCGGGCGCACGATCAGGCATTCAGCGCGATAGGCCCGGTCAGGCGCTTGCAAAGCAGTTCGGCGTCCGAGACGTGCCCTAACCGCCGAACCCCGTCCGGACGCCGGTCCCGCCGAAGCCGCCGCGCGAGGCGGCGGTGGCGCGGGTCATCGGTGTCTTGCCGACCGTCGAGGTGGGGCGCGCGAACTGGGCCGTGCTCAGCTTCGCCGCTCCGCGGTTGGTCGAGAACGTGCTGGTGCGCGCGGCGTTGGTGAACCGCCCGTCCGACGTCTTGTAAAGCGGTTGCGCCGCGGACAAGCCCGCGCGTCCGCTCATCATGTTGCCGATCAGGTAGCCCGCCAGAAGCGGCATGAAGATGTTGCCGGACCCGCCCTGCGTCGCCGCGGCTTCGCTGCCGCAGGCGCCTTCGCCGTGCTGGTCTTCGCAGACCTGCAGGCTGTCGTAGCGGGGGGCGGCTTCCACGTGCAGGGTTTCGGCCTGCGCGAACGCCGTTTGGCAATCCTCGACCGTGAAGAGCCCGCCCTGCGTCGCCTCGTCCGTGCAGCTTTGCAGATCGGGGAACGCGGCCGCGTCCACCTGCTCTTGGCGGCAACCCGCAAGGGAAAAGGCCGCGGCGCCGACGATCGCGATGGCAACTCGTCTGGATCGTTTGGTCATGACACTGGTGCTTTCTGCCCGGATGGCTGTGGTTCGTTCGATTTACGCGATGATATAGTGAGGCTTGAAGCGGGACAAATCCTGCGTGATGCGGGACCGGTCCTCGCGGATGCCGATGCCCGCGCAAGCCTGCCCGATGATCCACGCGCCGACCACCGGGCGGAACCCGTCGAATTCCGGCAGGGGCGCGTAGGCCTGGATGATGTGGGGGTGGTGGGCGTAGTCGGTATTCGTCGACTGCTCGATCACCTCGCCCGACTTGTGGATCGAGACCGACGCGCCTTCGCGCGACAGAATCGGCTTGCGGACGTGGCCCGCTTCCAGCTGCGCCTCGGCGCGCGCCAAGGCCGCCGACGGCGCGCTGCGACCGGTCCGGACATCCGCGATGTCCGCGTCGAAGAAGGCGGGCAGCAGGTTTGGGTGGCCCTCGAACATCTGCCAGAGCACGGGCAACAGGCCCTTGTTGGACAGGAGCGCCTTCCACGCAGGCTCAAGGAACAAACACCCCGACCCGGCGATGTGGTCGGCATAGTCGTCCCGCAGCAGGTCTTCCCACGGATAGAGCTTGAACAGCACCGCGATGCGGCGATCTTCGTCATCCAGGAACTGGCCGTCGTCGCTGAGCGCGATCTTGTCGAGGTCGCAGTAATGCGCCCCGAGCCCGGCTTCGCGCGCGGCCCAGCCCATGGCTTCGACCGTTCCGTAATCTTCGGGGTTGTTCGCCACGGCGGTGAAGTGCAGGTCGCTCGCCGTCTCGAACACCTCGCCGAAGCGCGCGACCAGCGCTTCGTGGATCCCGTTAAACTGGTCGCTTCCCTCGTCCAGCACGCCCGCTGCCAACTGGTCCTCGAGCCACTGCCACTGGAACGCCGCGCTTTCGTAAAGCGAGGTCGGCGTGTCGGCGTTGTATTCCAGAAGCTTGGCGGGACCCTGGCCGTCAAAGGCGAAGTCAAACCGCCCGTAGATCTCCGGGTCCGCGCACTTCCAGCTGTCGGCGATGAGGTCGCGATGCGCTTCGGGGATCGCCAGCCGGTCCAGCAGGCTTTCGTCGCCGATGATATTCGCGACGGCCTCGCGGCACATGGCGTGCAGCGCGGTGGCGGGGTCTTCCAACCCGGTTTCGATCTGCTCGAGCGTAAATGCGTAAGCCGAGGTTTCGTCCCAGTAGGGCTCGCCATGCATGTCGGCGAAGGTGAACCCGACCTCTTGGGCATGGTCGCGCCAATGGGGCCGTTCGGGCAGAGTGATCTTTTGCATGTGGCGGCTCCCGATCCTGCCAATTGCATCTAGGTGGTTTTGATTTCCGCTGCCAGACACGCTTTGTCGCGGGTGTCCGCAGGTGGGGTCAGTGCCGGTCGCGCGGCGCAGGCCGACCCTACCTGCCCGCGGCCAGCAGGTCGTCGCGCAACCCATCGAGCGCGGCGCGGTCCAACAGGCGACCACCGGCCACCACGGCGTATGGATTGCGCAACGTCCGAAGGTCCTGCAGCGGGTTGGCGTCGACCAGCGCCAGGTCGGCGCGATGTCCCGCCGCGAGCGTGCCGTCCTGGTCGGCGATGCCGAAGAAGCGGGGCGGCGCGACCGTGGCGGTGAAAAGCGCCTCGCGCGGGGACAGGCCAGCCGCGACGTAGAGATCCAGCTCGTCCAGCAGCGAAAACCCGTGGAACAGGTAGGGGTTCGCGAAAGAGGCGTCCGATGACGCAAGGATCGGCACACCGGCCGCGTGCGCCATCGCGAAGGTCCGCCGGTCGAGCGCGATGCTGTCCTGCGCCAGCGATCGAAGCTCATCGGTCATGGCGTCGAGCCGGAAATCGGGTTGCGTCCAGGCGTCGCGTGTCTCCGCCGGGATCATCTTCATCCGCGGGGCATCCGGGGCGGGCAGGGTGCCGGTGTAGAAATCCGCGACGACCAGGGTCGGGCTTACGTGCAGTCCAGCCTCGGCCATCTGCGCAAGCGTCTCGTCGCACAGCTGCTGGTCCCAGGTCTCGAGGATGATCCGGTTGCGTTTGGCCATGACCGCAAGGATGGCCTGTTGATCCGCACCCGCGTCCATCGCGCGGCGCAGGTCGTCCAGCATCCGCTCCTCGGCCGTCGCGCAGGCCATGGTGACGCGTCCGAAATGCTCCATCCCGTCCTGTCCCGCCGAAATGGCCGTCTTCAGCGCCACGCGCTCGGGGATGTGCCCGACCAGCGGAAGACCTGCCTTGGTCGCGGCTTCGGCAAGGGCGAGATAGGTCCGCTGATCCAGCATCGAGTAGGATTTGACGGCGGCCCAGCCCTGCTGGGCGATCCGGTCCACGACGGCGCGTGCCTCGTCCGGCGTGTCGGCAAGGAACATGCCGGGCCAGGACCCGGGCGCGGCGTCGACCCATGCGCCCGACAGGACCAGGCGCGGCCCGAGCACGTCGCCGCTTTCGATCCGCGCTTGCAGCGCCTTCTGCGCGGCAAAGGGCCAAAGGCCGCCCATGTCCCGGATGCCCGTCACCCCGTTGAGCAGGTAAAGCGCAAGGGCCGTGTCGGGCTCGGTCGGCGTCGAGAAGACATGCACGTGGCTGTCCCACAGACCTGGGATCAGGTAGCGCCCCCCGCCATCGAGCCGCGGGACGCTGTCCGGCGCCGTCACGTCGGGTCCGATGGCGGCGATGGTCGCGCCCTCGATCAGGACATCCTGTCCCTCGGTCAACGTGCCGGTCGCCACATCGACCAGCGTGACGTCGGTCAGAAGGGCGTCGGCTGTCGCGGGGACCGGAGAGCTGATTGTGAAAACCGCAGCGGCGCACAGGCTTCGAATGTGTTGCATGGGATGCTCCATCGTTCAGCGGGCTTCGTAATGGGTCAGGCGCAGGTGGCCGTAGCGGAACGGGCCCTCGGGCAGGTGCCATATCGCGTCGCCTTCGCTGGCCAGCCGCCAGCCGCCGAAGTCACGGTAATCGCCCAGGGGCGTCGTCCAGCGCAGGATGCGCAAGCTGCCGTCCTTGTCCAACATGCCGCGGTCCTCGGACACGAAGTCGATCAATTCGTCCGCGTCGTTGAAGATCAGCTCGGCCGAAACGGTATTGGGGCCAAGCGTGAAGTAGACAGCGGCGCGACGGTCGTCGATCTCGGTCCAGGTCAGGCGGGGATCGGTCAGGCGCGAGGGGGCGAAAAAGGCAAGATCGTTCAGGATCGTGACCGTCTCGGTGCGCGTCAGATCCGGTCCGCCAAGATCCACGACGTCGAACAAACCGCCAAGGCGGACCCGCATGGTCGCTTCGCCCCGGTCGAAATGGTGAAGCACCTTGACTGGCAGACCTTTCATGCGGGTCGACATCAGGAACAGGCGCGTGGGCCAGTCGAAACGCTCGTATTGCACCACAGGCCCGGTCATGCCGACAGCACCGGGCGCCGCGAACATGGTGCCGTCGAAACGCATGACGATTTCCGTGACGACGGGTCGGCCGACCGAGCCTGTCAGCGCCAGGTACCGCCGGACGGGCGGTGGCAGATGCGCGATGGCGTCTTCCGTCAGCGTGGCTTCCTTGGCAAGCGGTTGTGCCGACGCCTCGGCCCGCAGCGCTTCGAACCTGCGCGACAGGTCCGTCGCCCGGATATGGGCCGTGACCCCAGCGGCGAGAACGGCGAAGATCGCGAGGCCCCAGATCATCGGTCGTCACCCGATTTCCGCACGTCCGGTTCACGCGACACCGGCGCAAACCGCTGCGCAATGCAAGCAAAGGCGCGGCGGTCCGTCATCGGGGCAACTTGCCGGAACGGGCCGGGCGGACCGTCACGCCAGCACCTCGCCCACGGGCCGCCGAAGCGACATGGGCATGGCGTTCGCGCGTCCGAAGCGGATCACCAGGTCGGGCCGCGCGCCGGGCATCCCTATCCACGCGGCGAAATCCGGGCGCAGTGCCAGGTGCTCTGTCGGCTGGTTGACATGCGCGTTGCGGATGCCCAGCGCGGTCGCCTGCAACGAGAAGCGCTCGAAGCTGCGACCGACCTTGATCCAATGGGCGGGGTCGTCGCGGTCCCCCACGAACACGGCAATCCCGGCGGACGAGCGGATCTGGTCGGCATATTTCCGGTTCTCGGCGTCCTTCCTGAAGAATGCGCGGAACAGGTGCGGGCCGAGCCAATCCGGCGTGACCGGATTGCCGGAACAGGCCGAAAAGAGCCCGTCGCCTTTCGCCACCGCCTGCCGCGGACTGAAGCGGATCCAGTCGAGCAATTCCTGGACGAAGGCGGGATCATCCATCTGTGCGCTGTTGCCCGCGACGACGAAATCCAGGACTTCATCGCGCTGGGCCGCGTCGGTGAAGAACAGGACCGACACGCCGTCCTGCCGGGCCGCGGCTTCGAGCAGCCGAATCTCCGCCGCCGGGATCGGCTGCCCGTCATAGACGCAGCGCGTGGACTGCCGCAGGGGAATCGCCCCGTAAAGCGGCCCCGGCGCGGGTTTCGTGGCCGACAGCGCGATGTCGATCCGTGTCTCTGGACCGTCGGCAATCGCGACATCGGCCCCGCGACCGGCCGCGGCGGCGGCAATGACCAGGTTCTCGGCCGCGCAGCCAAGGCTCACGTAAAGGTGGTGGTCGTCCGGATCGACGACAGCGGTCCGGCGGCCCAGGTCGGGCAGGATGCCGATGCGCTGATCTTCCAGCCGAAACCGCCACGGCTGGGTGTTGTGCCCGTTGGCCGCAAGCGTCGCCATGCGGACCAGGTCGCCAAGCTCGGGATCGGCCGACAGAAGCCGCCGCTGGCGCTCGACCTCGTCGCGATAAGCGTCCATGCGTGGCCAGATCCCGTAGCCGATCCCGCCGATTGCAGCGAGCGACAGGCCAGCCCCGATGAGTGTTCTGCGTGACATGGGCACCATTTTTCATTTCCGACGAAAGGGTCGGCGGCCAAGGTGAGCCGATCAGCGACACCCGCATTGATCGAAAGCAATCGCGCAGCCGGATTGGCGAAATTTGGCCCTGACTGACGATGCACCCCGGTCCTTGCGCCGGGCATTCAATTCGCGGTCCCGCTCGAAAAGCCTCGGAGAGATGCAAATGGCGCGGGGGAGCGGGGCTTTCGCCAACACGCTCCGATTATTCTGCGGCGGTCGCGACCGGTGCGGCCGAAGGGAAAGAATAATCAGACATCTGCGATCACTTTCCATGCTCCGCGGCGCATTCCGAAGATTTTTCCGGAGTCGGGTGCAGATCCCTGTCCATTCTGCCGGATGCTGCGCACGGCACCGATCCCGGCTTCCGCGTAAGCCATCGAATAAGTCGGCACGACCCACGGAAAAGCACCGCCGGTCACCGCAGTATCGGGGCGGGAATGCCCCAATTCCAAGCCCTTTCGAAGATTTCGCCGCCCAAGGTCTCCGATACTGTCCGCGGTTCAGCCGACTTGCCGCAACGCTGAATTAACCCGCAGGGCCTATCACCGGTCGATAGCTTAGAGGCGTGTGATGTCAGTCCATATTTCCGAGGTAAGCTACTCCAGCGGGGTGTCCACGGACTTCGTGGAAATCGCGGCCGATAACGGTACGGACCTGTCCGGCTATTCGATCTACGTCTACACGGACGGCGGATTGGTCCTGGAAGGCCCTTATTCCCTGGGCAACGTGCAAGCCACGATCGCGGGCACCGATGTTTACGTGCTGGACGACGAAACACCCGACTTTGGCGGCATCACGAAGTCCTATGGCGTCGCCCTGGTGGACGGTTCGGGCGATGTCGTCCAGTTCATCTCGTTCGATGGCAACACGATCACGGCGAGCGAGGGCCCCGCAAACGGGCAGAGCAGCACCAACATCGGGGCCGCGACCCTCGGTCGAAGCCTGCAATCGGACGACGGCGGCAATTCGTACTACACGCAGGATGCACCCAACAGGGGCACCGTGCCCTGCTATGCCGCCGGAACGCTGATCGACACGCTGGGCGGCGCTGTCCCGATCGAGACACTGAAGCCCGGCGATCTGGTCTTGACGCGCGACCGTGGCCCGCGACCGATCCTGTGGACGCGCAGCGAAGACTATCCGTTGGAAAACACCGCACGGTACGATCGGCCCGTGCTGATCAAGGCGGGCGCCGTGGGGCCGAACCTGCCCGCGCGGGATATGGTCGTCTCGCCGCAGCACCGGGTGCTTGTCGGCAGTGGCGGCCAGTTCGAAACGATCTTCGACGAAGAGGCGCTCGCCCCCGCCAAGGCGCTGGTGGGCCTGCTGGGGATCCGGCACATGATGGGGAAGAAGTCGATCAGGTGGATCCATTTCGCCTGCGCGCGACACGAAGTCGTGCGCGCCAACGGGTGCTGGGCCGAAACGCTTCTGCTAGGGCGGATGGTGGTCGATTGCCTGACCCCGCACGAGCGCCGCGCCCTTCGTGCCCTGTTCCCGAAGTCGGGCGTGGGGCACGCCTGGAATGGCAGATCGGTGCGCCCGTGCCTGTCGGTGGGCGATGCGCGCCGGGCGATCGCGGAGATCAAGCCCGACCTACCCATATTTGCCTGAAGAGGTCGGGCCTGTTCTTCGGAGCAGACTTTCGGTCGGATCGCAGCGAAAGCCCGGTTGCCTGGCCGTCCCTCGGTTCGGATGACGCTGCAGTAGCGAACGACAGCGAGGTGGTCCGTGACGCAGCGAGTGGTGTCTAAGCCTGACCGGCCCGTAGCGGGGTTTTTCTGCTACGCGATCCGTCCCGCTCCCCAGGATTTGGTCAAGGTAGCGATCAGCGACGTCCCGGCGGTGTGCTCCGGTGCAGCCAACTCGGATCGTGCAACCCCGTTTCGAGCGTCCACGCTACTTCGGCGTTCCACCCATGCGGCGTCTCTTGGCCCTTTCCCGGTAAAGCGCAGCGGGCGTGACGCCGATCGCGTCGGCGACTTCGGCCCAGCCGCCGGGCCCGGGTGGCCCCTGCAGCGCCAGCCAGGCGTCGAGCCGGTCGGAAAGGCGCTTCATGCGCAGGATCTCGACACGCGCGCGCTGCGCCCGCACCTCCGTCGCCGATGCCGCAAACAAGGCCATAAGCGTGTCGGGGTGGCCCGCAAGCGCCGCCAGAAACGCGCCCTTCCGGATGCGGCGCAGCTCCGCATCCGTACGGACGACGGCATCGCAGTGATAGCGCTCGGCGAAGAGCGACGCCTCGGCAAGAAGCGCGCCGCCCTCGGCGATCTGCAGCGTCAGCGTTGCGCCTTCGGACAGGACGCGCCTGAGCGCGACGGCACCGGACTGCACGAAAATGACGTCGCGGACCCGGTCGCCGCAATGGAAGACGGGCTTTCCCGTGCCGAGACGGGCGACGGGCGCGGCGGCGAAGAGCGCGGCAAGATCGGACATGATCGCGATCATATGCCGGGATTGCCAGCATGGGTAGGGTGATCGCGACACAGAAACAGGAGCTTTGCATGATCCGTCTCGCCGCCGCCTCGACCCTTGCCGTTGCCCTTGCCCTGCCGACGGCACCTTATGCCCAGAATGCCGTCCACAGCGAAGGGATGATCCACGGAGCCCCTTCCGCGACCCTGCGCGAGCCCGGCCAAGGTGCCTTCGCAGCCCTTTCCGAAGTCGTCCGCGTGCTGGAAGCGGACCCGAAGACCGACTGGCCGCGCGTCGACCTGGACGGTTTGCGGGCCCATCTGGTCGATATGGACCTGCTGGCGACAGAAGCTGTCGCCGAGACCACCGAGATCGCGGGCGGCCTTACGGCGCGTGCGACCGGCGGGCCAGAGGTCCTGGCGGCGCTGAGCCGCATGGTCCCGGCTCATGCAGATCAGCTGCGCGGCCAGACCGACTGGACCGTCTCGGCCAAGGTGGGCGACGACCATGTCGCGCTGACCGTCACCAGCGACGATCCCGGCACGACCGCTCGGATCAGGGCGCTTGGCTTCTTCGGGCTCATGGCAAGCCAGGATCACCACCGGATGCACCATCTGTCGATCGCCCGCGGCGAGATGCCCCACGGCGGGTGATCCGGTTGTGGGACGCGGCTGGCATCGCTATCTTTCCGCACGATGAAGCTATTTCTCTCTGCCCTTCTGTCCCTGGCGCTGCTGTTCGTCGCCAGCCTGGACGCGGCCCACGCCGCGCCGCAGGGCAGCGCCGTGGCGATGACCGAGATGCCGCACGATGACCATGGCACGTCGGAAATGTCCTGCTGCGACGGTCTGTCGAGCCGCGCGGCCCCCTGCCTGGGGGACGTCTTTGCCGAGACGCCCGATGCGGCACCGGCCACATCGGCGCCGACGCGGCTTCGGCTCGCACCGGCGGCGACGGTGATGGCGGTCCAGCACCTGCCCGAGACGCCCATCGGTCCCCCGAAAGCCTGACGGCGCCATATCCGTCAGACAGCGCGCAACATCGCGCCTTTCCATTCGTTCAAGGACCACACCCATGACCAACCGTCGAAACTTTCTCTTTGGCCTCGGGGGCTTTGCCCTTGTGGCTGCCACCGGGCCCGTTCGCGCCGCCGCGCCGACCGCCCTGCATGTCCTGTCCACGCCCGGCTGCGGCTGCTGCCATGCCTGGGCCGACCTGGCGCGGGCGCTCGGCTACGCCGTCACCGTCGAGGACCTGAGCGACCCGGACGCGCAGAAGGCGGCGCTGGGCGTGCCCGCGGACCTCGTGTCCTGCCATACGGTCAAGGGCGATGGCTACGTCTTCGAGGGCCACGTGCCCTTCGAGGCGGTGGAGGCGGTCTTGCGCGACCGGCCCGACATCACCGGTCTGGCCGTGCCCGGCATGCCCATGGGCTCGCCCGGCATGGGCGACGACCCCACCGCGCGGTTCGACGTGATCGCCTTCGGCGGCGCGGCGGGTGCGGGGGCGGTCTTCTACCGCGCGGGCACGCCGCGGCCCTTCGCCGTCTGAGCCATGCACCGTCGGCCCATGGCCCTGGCCGGTCGCGCCCGCGTGGCGGGATCGGTCGTGATGCCGTGCGCCCCGGTCGGCGCGGGTCCTGAGAACCTGCGCCGGGCGGCGCGCTACGGGGCGCGTCCGCGTCCGGCCCGCGTCGGCGCCGCGATCCTGCGTGCCCCGGTCGCGACCGGGACAATCGAGACGCTGCCCGCCCATACCTGACGGACCACCACGATGCTGCTGCCCCTGTTCCTTGGTGTCGCGTTCGCGCTTCTGGCCATCGCATTGTTTCACCTGAGCGGCATGTCCCGCGACAGGGCCGCGGGGCCCGTGACGCTGGTGGCAATCGCGCTGTTCTACCCGGTCTTCGCGGTCGAGAACGGGGACCTGGTCCAGGTCCTGTTCCACGCCGCCATCGCGTCGCTTTTCACCGGGATCGCGATCTTGGGATACCGGACGCGGTTCGTCTGGATCGGGCTCGGGCTGATCGGCCATGGGGTGTTCGACGCCATCGCCCATGCCAGCCTCGACGGACCGGCGCCCGACTGGTGGGGGCCGTTCTGTATCGGGGTCGATGTGGTGCTCGGGGCCTGGCTGCTCACAATCCGCCCGGAACAATTCCGAGGGGGCAGTCGCTAACCCAGTCGAAACCCGAATTAGGCGAGCAACATGACGCAGAGCTTTCTCGACACCTGGCATTCCGCCGCAACGACCACGCTTGGCCTGTTCTGGACGGCGTTCTGGGCCTTCGGGCTCGGCTACCTGATCTCGTCCATGATCCAGGTCTTCGTCACCCGCCAGACCATGCAGGAGAAAATGGGAGAGGCCGGTCCGCGTTCGGTCGCCATGGGCACGTTCTTCGGCTTCGTCAGCTCGTCTTGCAGCTTCGCGGCGCTGTCGGGGACGCGGGCGCTGTTTGCAAAGGGGGCGGGTCTGGTGCCGTCGCTGGCCTTCCTGCTCGCGTCGACCAACCTGGTGGTCGAGCTTGGCATCATCATCGCGATCTTCCTGGGCTGGCAATTCGTCGTCGGCGAATACGTGGGCGGATTGCTCCTGATCGGGCTGATGTGGCTCGTCATCCGGCTGACGCGCCCCATCGCCCCGATCGACGAGGCGCGGCGCAAGGCGCAGGAAAGCCAGGGAGACGACGACGAGGCCGAGGGATCGGACGCCTCGTGGCGCGACAAGCTGAGCTCGCGCGACAGCTGGGCCATGGTCGCGCAGCGTTACGTCATGGAATGGATGATGGTCTGGAAGGACGTGACCGTAGGTTTCACCGTCGCGGGCATCATCGCCGCCTTTGTCCCGCGTTCCTTCTTCGAATGGCTGTTCATCGGCGGCGACGATCCGAATTTCTTCGAGCTGCTGGCGCAGGCGCTGGTCGGCCCGGTGGCGGCGTTCTTCACCTTCATCGGGTCCATGGGCAACATCCCCCTGGCCGCCGTGCTCTATGGCAACGGCGTCGCCTTCGCGGGCATCATGGCGTTCATCTTCTCGGACCTGGTGGTGATCCCGGTGCTGCGGGTCAACGCCCAGTATTACGGATGGAGAATGGCGCTGTATATCCTGGGCGTCTTCCTGGTCGTGCTCGTGGCGACGGCGATGATCCTGCATTACGGCTTCGCGGCCTTCGGCCTGTTGCCGTCGGCCGAGCAGGTGCGAACGGTGACGGACCGCGAATTCTTCGCCATCGACTACACGTTCTGGCTGAACCTGCTTTTCGGCGCGCTGTGCCTCGGGTTCCTGGCCTGGAAGATCGCCCGCTCGGGCTGGAGCTTCGCCATCGGTGCGGGCGTGGTGGAAAAGGCGCTCTTCGTCCTTGCCATCCTGTCCTACGCCTGGCTTGCCATCGGACTTGCCGTCGGCGGGTGACGCCGTGACCGGCACGTCACCCGCGGGCGGAAGGCCCGATCAGCTTGCCGCCGCCAGCGACTTCTTCGGATCGAAGAACGGGATCGGGACCACCGTGCAGGCGCGAGTCTCGCTCAGCTTGTCGACGGTCAGTTCGGTGCCCGGCTCGGCCTGGTCCGACGCGATCATGGCCAGCGCGATGTTCTTTTCCAGTCGCGGTGAATAGATCGCGGACGTGACCGTGCCCACCTGTTTGCCGTCGGCCAGGATCGGCCAGAAGAAATCGTTCGAGCCCACGAAAGGCTCGCCCTCGATCTCGACGCCCACGAGCTTTTGCTTCACGCCCTTCTCGCTGATCCGGCGCAGCGCGTCCTTGCTGACGAAATCCGCCTCCATGTCCAGATCGACCAGGCGCCCGAGCCCCAGCTCGTAGGGGTTGTTGGCCAGGTTCATGTCGGCGTGGTAGGACAGCATCCCCGCCTCGATCCGGCGGATGCTCGAGGTGTGGCCGGGCTTCAGGCCCAGGGGCGCGCCCACCTTCATCAGGTGTTCCCACAGCCGGTCGCCCGCGCTGCTGTCGCGCAGGAAGATCTCGTATCCCAGCTCGCTCGACCAGCCGGTGCGCGAGATGATGAGCGGCACGCCGTCCCAGTCGTATTCCATGAACCGGTAGTATTTCAGATCGGGCGGCCCTTCGCCGAAAGCCGCGCGCAACACGTCGCGGGACTTGGGGCCCTGCAATTGCAGCGGCGAGACATCGGGTTCCGAGATCTCGACATCCATGCCGGAATTGACCGCAAGACCGCGGGCCCAGAGCAGCACGTCGCTGTCGGCGATGGACAGCCAGAAATGGTCTTCCGCCAGCTTCAGCAGGATCGGGTCGTTGATGATGCCGCCGTGCTGATCGGTGATCAGGATATACTTGCACTGGCCGACCTCGGTTTTCGACAGGTCGCGGCAGCTGAGATACTGGGTGAACTTCGCGGCGTCAGGGCCCTTGATCTCGACCTGGCGTTCCACCGACACGTCGCACAGGATCGCGTCGTTGACGAGGTTCCAGAAGTTCTGGGCCGGGTCGCCGAAATCGCGCGGGATATACATGTGGTTATAGACCGAGAAGCCCTTGGCCCCCCAACGCAGCGCCGCATCCGAGTAGGGCGACTTGCGCACCTGCGTGCCGAAGCTGAACTGGGCGAATTCGAGTTCGTGTGCCATTTTCCAGTGTCCAATCGTAGGGGGGAGTGTCAGCCGGTCTGGCGGACCAGGTCCCGAAGTTCGTTCTTGCGTATCTTGCCGGTGCTGGTCTTCGGAAGCTCTCCGAAGATGATCTTCTTGGGCCGCTGGAATCCCGCCAGGCGGGCCTTCGCGTGATCGAGCAATTCCTGTTCCGTAGCCTCGCCGGACAGCTCGATGAAGGCGCAGGGAACTTCGCCCCATTTCTCGTCGGGCATCGCCACGACGGCGACCATGTTGACGGCGGGGTGGGAATAGAGCGCCTTTTCCACCTCGATCGACGATATGTTCTCGCCGCCCGAGATGATGATGTCCTTCGAGCGGTCGCGGATCTCGATGTAGCCGTCGGGGTGCTGCACGGCCAGATCGCCGGACCAGAACCAGCCGTCCCGGAACGCCTTGGCGGTCTCGTCGGGGGCCTTCAGGTAGCCCTTCATCACAATGTTGCCGCGGAACACGATCTCGCCCAGCGTGTCGCCGTCCCAGGGGACCGGCTGGCCGCTTTCGGGATCCAGCACCAGCACGTCCTCTTCCAGCTCGTAGGCGACGCCCTGCCGCGCCTTCAGCTCGGCCTGTTCGGCCACGGGGCGGTCCGACCAGTCGGGCTTTTCGGCGCAGACCACGGCCGGGCCGTAGACTTCGGTCAGCCCGTAGACATGGGTGACCGAGATGCCCATCGCCTCCATCTTGCCGATCACGCTGGCGGGCGGCGGAGCGGCGGCGGTCATCATCTTGATCTTCTGCGGGAAGTCGCGCTTCGTCTCGGCCCCCGCGATCATCGACATGATGATCGGCGCGCCGCAGAGATGCGTGACGCCGTGATCGGCGAAGGCGTCGTAGATCGCGTCGGCGCGGGGCGCGCGCAGGAAGACATGGGTGCCCGCCAGAAGGGTGATCGTCCAGGGAAAACACCAGCCGTTGCAGTGAAACAGCGGCAAGGTCCACAGATAGACGGGATAATGCGGCATCTCCCACGTCACCACGTTGTTGACCGCGTTCATCCAGGCGCCGCGATGCGAATAGACCACGCCCTTGGGACGGCCCGTCGTGCCGGACGTGTAGTTCAGCGCCAGCGAATCCCATTCGTCGTCGGGCAGGGTGTAGGCGAAACCGGGATCGCCTTCGGCAAGAAGCGCGTCGTAGGTCAGCGCGCCGATCCGCGTGCCGCCGGGGCCTTCGGGATCCTCGATATCGACGACCAGCAGATCGCGGCCCGACTTCTCGATGGCGTCGCGCGCAAGGTCCGAGAGTTCGGTATCGACCAGAAGCACCTTCGCCTCGCCGTGCTCCAGGATATAGGCGATGGTATCGGCGTCGAGCCGCGTGTTGTTGGCGTTCAGCACCGCGCCCAGCATGGGGATGGCCAGCGCGCATTCCAGGGCTTCGGGGATGTTGGGCGCGATCAGCGCGACCGTGTCGCCCTTGCCCACGCCGCGCGCCGCCAGCGCCGAGGCAAGCCGCTTGCACCTTTCGGCCACCTCGCCCCAGTTGCGGCGGATGGATCCGTGGATCTGGGCGGGCAGTTCGGGATGCACCCGCTCCACGTGCTTCAGGATCGATACCGGCGACAGGGCCGTGTGATTGGCGCCATTGCGCGCCAGTTCGGGACCGTTGAAATTCATTCCCCGGCCCATTCCGGCATCGCTTCCTTGCGGGTGAACGCGCCGATCCCGGCCTCGGCATCGCGGGCCATCATGTTGTCGGCCATGGTGCGTCCGGCGAAGGCGTAGGCGTCTTCCAGCGGCATCTCGAGCTGCTCGTAGAAGGCGCGCTTGCCGATCTTGACGGCGGCGGGCGACTTGTCGGCGATGGTGCGGGCCATCTGCATCGCGGCAGCTTCCAGCCCGTCCAGCGGCACGACCCGGTTCACCAGCCCCATTTCGGCCACGCGGGCGGCGGGCAGGAAGTCGCCCAGCAGCAGCATCTCCATCGCCAGCTTGCGCGGCACGTTGCGGCTGAGGGCCACCATGGGGGTCGAGCAGAACAGGCCGATATTGACGCCCGACGTGGCGAATTTCGCATCCTCGGACGCCACGGCCAGGTCGCAGGACGCGACCAGCTGGCAGCCCGCGGCGGTGGCGATGCCGCGCACCTCGGCGATGACGGGTTGCGGCAGGCGGACCACGCGCAGCATCATCGCCGAGCACTTGGCGAAAAGATCCTGGAAATACTGGTACCCCCCGTCGGCATCGGCGCGACGGGCGGTCATTTCCTTGAGATTGTGACCGGCGCAGAAATGCGCGCCGCCGCTGCGCAGGATCACCGCCTTGACGCTGCGATCCGCCGCGATCGTGTCGAGCGTGTCGGACAGCGCGCCCAGCATCGCCTCGGACAGGGCGTTGATGGATTTCGGGGCATTCAGCGTCAGAACCGCGATGCCGTCCGCATCGCTGCGCAGCAACAGTTCGTCGGTGATCGGGGTGCCGTCATGGCCCATCTTGTCGTCCTTCTGCTGGGCGTCGCGTCAGATCAACGTGCCGCCGGCCTTCTTCCACGCGGCCACGCCGCCCGCCATGTTGACCACCGGCGACAGGCCCATGTCCATCGCCGATCTCGCCGCCAGGGCCGACCGTCCGCCCGAGGCGCAATAGAACACGTAGGTCTTGTCCTGGTTGAATGCCGGTTTGTGGGCCGGGCTGTCGGGGTCGATGTGAAACTCGACCATCCCGCGCGACGACGCGATGGCGCCCGCGATCATGCCGGTTTTTTCCTGCTCGGCCCCGTCGCGCAGATCCACGAAGACGTGGTCGGGCGAGCCCTGCAGCGCCAGCGCCTCGTCGGCGGTGATGTTCTGCACCTCGGCCATGGCCGCTTTCACGATCTCTTGCGCGCTTTTCGAAATGGTCTGGGGCATGGTCTTCATCCTTTGCCAGGGCGGCGCGTGGCCGCCCGCGTCATATGGTCAGGTCCAGTCGCGGCTTCCAGAACGGGCGGAACAGCTCGATCTTGGGGCAGCGGTTCATCACCACCTTCAATCCCGCATCCTCGGCCAGCTTCGCGGCCCGGTCGTCATAGACCCCGATCTGCGCCCACAGCACCTTCGCCCCGATGGCGATCGCCTTCTCGGCGATGCCGTAAAGCTCTTCCTTGGGGCGGAACACTTCCACCATGTCCACGGGGCGGTCGATCGATTCCAGCGACGGATAGACGGGGATGCCGCGGATTTCGGTGACCGCCGGGTTCGGGTTCACCGGGATCATGTCGTAGCCCGTCTCGTGCAGCACCCGCAGCACGCCGTAGCTGAACTTCGTCTTGTCGGCGCTGGCCCCCACCATGGCGATGGTCTTCACCGATTTCAGGATCTCGGCCAGGTATTTTTGGTCGTAGTCGTACAGGTCGTCGATGGCGACAGCGGGCATGGTCACACCTCCCTGGGGGTAGCGATATCCGCCTTCAGCTCGTGCGGCTCAAGCGGATTGAGAAACGGATTGCGGTAGAGCTTGTCGTGGCTTTCGACGCCGATCTCCAGCGTGCAGTCGGTCACGGCGCGCGCCACGCAAAGCAGCACGTAGCCGTTGTTGATCTGCCGGTTGTTCAGCGCCGTCTGGCGGCGTTGATCGACCTCGCCATCGACCAGCTTGGCCGCGCAGGTGATGCAGCCGCCGTATTTGCAGCCATAGGGCAGATCGACACCCTGTTCGCGCAGCGTGTCCAGCAGCGGGCGGCGCGCTTCGACGCGGTAGGTCGCGCCGTCGCGATTGGCGAGCGTTATGGTCCGCGTCCCGGTCACAGCCAGATGTCGCTGGTGCAATCGCCGCCCGGATAACGCGATTCGTGGCAGCGCGAGGGGCCGTTCGGTTCCTGCCCGAAATCGACGATGAAGTCCGGGTTGATCGTCATGCCGCCGTTTTCCACGTCGCAGTCGATCATCACCATGACCCCGCCCTGGGTCCGGATCTCGGGGTAGAACTGGTTGTCCCAGGTGGAAAACAGCGATGTGGTGACGTAAAGCCGCTTGCCGTCGAGGCTCAGCTGGTACATCTGCGGCCCGCCCGCGACCTTGACGCCGTTGATCTCGGGCGCGCGGCCCAGCAGCCCGCCCATCCAGACCTGCCCCGTCAGCTTGGGGTTGTGCGGATCGGTGATGTCGTACTGGCGCATGTCGCCGTGCAGCCAGTTGTTGAGGTACAGGTACTTGTCGTCCATCGACACCAGCACCGCCGACATCACGCCCGGCACCGGGATCGGCCATTCGGGATGCGGCTCGTTCTCGACGTCGATGACCTTCTCCCATTCCCATTTGCCGGCCTCGGACTTCCAGAAATGGATGACGTTGGCGCTGAGCGCCGCGCCGCAGAAGCCGTGGCTGCTGTCGGGATCGTGCAGGAATTTCACCTCGAGCGGGATCAATCCGTCCTCGCCCAGATACATGGTCTCGACCGGCTTCTTGGCCTCGAAATCCCAGATATGCAGACGGCGGCCGTATTTCAGGTGGCCCACCTCTTCCAGGTCGAAGCCAGGCATGAAGGTGTTGGGCGCGGCCCATTCCGAGCTCACCATCACGTTGTGGCGCGGCTGGTACCAGAAATCGTAGCTGAACGGGATGTCGCCCATGGACGCTTCCCAGCGGCCCATGATCTCGAAGTCCTTGTTCAGGTGCAGATAGCCGCCCGGGGCTTCGCCCTTGGCGTCACCCAGGAACGAGATGATGATCTCGGAGCCCAGGCAATGCACCGTGTGCGGGCCGCTCAGATCCGCCTTCGACTTGATCTCGGCGCCCTCGATCACCTTGTGCAGACGCGGTGCGCGCGGGTCGGTGGCGGTGTCCACGATATGGATGTTGTTGGATCGCACGCCGGGCACCAGCAGGTATTTCCGGCTCATCCCCGCGTCGTCGTGACAGGACGAGCAGGCGTTCCAGCCCATGTGGTGCAGCTCGTCGCCGATGCCGGGCATTTCCAGCCGGTGGATGACCTGGCTGTAGGTCGGGCTGTCGGGATCCACGTCGATCGTCGCCAGGTAGTCGGGCTTCTGGATGCCCGTCCCGGTATAGATCGCGATGGTGTAAAGCAGCTTCTCGCGCGGGGCCTTGATGGCCGCTGCGGGACTTGCGTAGCCCGGTCCGCAACAGGTCTTGTCCATCGTCGCACTCCTCCCTTGCGAGTCAGTCCTTATTCTCGTAATCCGATATTGAAGTTCTCACAAGGTGAAATCATGCATCTGGAACGTCTGATCCGCATTCTCGAGGTCGTCGGCGATGCGGACGACTCGACCGTGGCGGAGATCTGCGACCGCGCCGGTCTGCCGAAGCCGACCGCGTATCGGCTGGTGCAGGACCTGGCGGGTGCGGGCCTCTTGGAGCCGGTGTCGCGCGGCCGCTTCGCCATCGGCGCGCGGCTGAAGCGGATCGTGCACGGCGCGCAGTCCGACCGGGCGCTTCTGGCGGTGGTGGGGCCGGTCCTG
Source organism: Palleronia pontilimi (assembly GCF_016412875.1). Lineage (GTDB taxonomy): Bacteria > Pseudomonadota > Alphaproteobacteria > Rhodobacterales > Rhodobacteraceae > Palleronia > Palleronia pontilimi. The sequence continues at coordinate 47,107 of NZ_JAEKPD010000007.1, forward strand.
AAGGCCGCCGCGACCGAGCATGGCGCGGCCTTCTTCCTGTCGCGCCTGCGCGGCAAGGCGGTCGAGATCATCCGGGTCGAGACCCCCGACACCGGCGTGTCCTACCTGCATCCGGGCCTTGGCAAGCGGCCCATGCATGCCTGTTCCTGCGCCAAGGCCATCGCCGCGCATTCGCCGGGGCTGTTCGCCACGGACGACATGGCGGGCCGCCTGCGCGCCTATACCGAGTTCACGGTGACCGATGCCGATGACCTGCAGGCCGAGTTCGCGGCGATCCGCCAACGGGGCTACGCCGAATGCGTGGAGGAAATCGAGCGCGGCCTGTGTTCCGTCGCGGCGCCCCTCGCGCCGGGCGGTCCGGGGGCCACCATGTCCATCGGCGCGACCGGGTCGACGCGGGTCTTCACCCCCGAATTCCGGGCCGAGCTCGGGCTTCGCATCACCGCGATCGCGCAGGACCTGGCGACCCGGATGGGCTGGGATACCGCTTCGGATGCGAAGGCCGCGGGCTGACGACGCGCCGCCCGCTTGACGCCTGACCCTTCGGTCCGCCATGGCGGCTTTCCGGAAGCCGGACTTTCACCGCCTTGCTATCCCCCCTTCGGGCCAGGCCTGCCGGAGCGCATGTCGCCCGTTCTCCGGCGCTTGTTGCAAATCCCGCCGTTCGGTGTTGTCATCCCGCCGACTGCGGCGCCATGGTGGCCGCGGACAAGTTTGATCCACTGGGAGGAGGACATTCGATGCCAGGACTTTCAACATACGGAACGGCGCTGCTTGCGGCGATCACCCTGACCGCGGGCGCGGCTTTCGCGCAAGACGCCGAGACCGCCGCTCTGGACAGCCAGTACACGGACGCCGATGGTGACCTGGTCGCCGACGCGCCCGAGGACGAAAGCCAGCTGCGCGATCCCGACACGCTCGTCTTCGCCTATACCCCGGTCGAGGATCCGGCGATCTACGAAGACATCTGGACCCCGTTCATCGAGCACCTGGAAGAGGTCACCGGCAAGGACGTGCAGTTCTTCGCCGTGCAGTCGAACTCGGCCGAGGTCGAGGCCATGCGCTCGGGCCGCCTGCACATCGCGGGCTTCTCCACCGGGCCCACGCCCTTCGCGGTGAACCTTGCCGGTGCCGTGCCCTTCGCGATCATGGGATCCGAAGACGGGCAGTTCGGCTACAAGCTGCAGGTCTATACCCAGGCCGACAGCGACATCCAGGAAGTGGCCGACATGGCGGGCAAGCGCATCGCGCACACCTCGCCCACGTCGAATTCGGGCAACCAGGCGCCGCGCGCGCTGTTCCCGGATCTGGGCGTCGTCCCGGACGAGGATTACGAGGTGACGTATTCCGGCAGCCACGACCAGTCGATGCTGGGCGTCGTCGCGGGCGATTACGACGCGGCGCCGGTGGCGTCCGAAGTGGTCGACCGGATGGCGGAACGCGGCCTGTTCGATCCGGCGGAAGTGCGCATCGTCTGGGAAAGCGACCCGTTCCCGACCACGTCCTACACCTATGCCCACGACCTGACGCCCGAGCTGAAAGACGCCATCGAAGAAGCCTTCTTCAGCTTCGATTTCGCGGGCACCGAGCTGGGCGAGGAATTCACCGGTGTCAGCAAGTTCATCCCCATCACCTACAAGGATCAGTGGAAGGTCATCCGCCAGATCCAGCGCGCCAACGGGGTCGAATACACGCCGCAGGGACTCGCGGCGGAATAATCCGCAACGGATCGGGGATCGGCGCCCGCGCGCCGGTCCCTCGTCGGGGGAGCACGCGGATGTTGAAGATAACCGACCTGGTCAAACGCTACGGCAGCGGCGGTGACCCGGTTCTGAAGAACCTGGACCTGACCATCGAAGGCGAAAGCGTCGTGTCGATCATCGGATCGTCCGGCGCGGGCAAGTCCACCCTGCTGCGCTGCATCAACCGGCTGGTCGAGCCGACTTCCGGCAGCATCGTGCTGAACGGGACCGAGCTGACGAAGCTCAGCGGCAGCAATCTGCGCGCGGCGCGCCGCAAGATCGGCATGGTGTTCCAGGGCTTCAACCTGGTCGAGCGGCTGACGGTGATGGAAAACGTGCAATCCGGGCGGCTTGGCTACATCTCGACCTGGGCCGCGATCACGCGCCGCTATCCCAAGCAGGACATCCGCCGCGCCTACGAGCTGATGGAGCGCGTGGGCATCGCCCATTACGCCAACACCCGCGCCGACCAGCTGTCGGGCGGCGAGCGGCAGCGCGTGGGCGTCGTGCGCGCGCTGATGCAGGATCCCGACATCCTTCTGGCCGACGAGCCGACCGCATCGCTGGACCCCAAGACGTCCGAGCAGATCATGGGCCTGCTGCGCGATCTTGCGGGCGAGCTGAAGCTGCCGGTGCTGATCAACATCCACAACGTGACCGAGGCCAAGGAATACACCGACCGGATCGTGGGGATGCGCTACGGGCGGATCATCTTCGACGACCTGCCCGAAAAGCTGGACCAGGACGCCATGGACCGGATCTATTCCGGCAGTCCGCACGCCGATCGCGGCGAAGATCCGGTGGCCGCCCAATGAGCGATCATCCCGACACCTGGAGCCGCCCGCCCTTCATCGCCAACCCGTGGCTGCGCTGGGCCGTCTATATCGGCACCACCGCCTACGTGATCTGGGTCGTCGCGACGATCCCCATCGACTGGGTGCGCGTGTCCGACGGCATCGGGCGCGCGGGGCGCATCTTCGGCGGCGCCTTCCCGCCCAGCTTCGAGCGCAGCAGCCTGCTGATCGACGGCTTCCTGGAAAGCATCAAGATCGCCGTGCTGGCGACCGCGGGCGGCGTGGCGCTGTCCATTCCCATCGCCTTCATGGCCGCAAGGAACGTCGCCCCGCGACCGATCTTCTACCTGGGCCGCGCCATCATCATCGTCGCGCGCAGCTTCCACCCGGTGATCGTGGCGATCATCTTCGTCAAGGCCGTGGGTTTCGGCCCCTTCGCGGGTGTCCTGACGCTGATCGTCTATTCCGTGGGCTTCGTCGCCAAGATGCTGGCCGAACGCATCGAGGAAATCGACTTCGGCCAGGTCGAGGCCCTGCGCGCCGCCGGAGCGCCCTATTTCTCGACGCTGTTCTACGCGATCTTCCCGCAGATCATGCCGCGCCAGATCGGTCTGACGATCTACCAGCTCGATTCGAACCTGCGGGCCTCGGCCGTGGTCGGGATCGTCGGGGCAGGGGGCATCGGCGCGACGCTGGCCAACGCCTTCGGGCGCTACGATTACGACTTCGCGCTGGCGATCACGATCGTCATCGTGGCCGTGATCCTCGTCTCCGAAGGGGTCAGCGGCTACATCAGGAAGCGGGTGGCATGACCAGCATTTCCGAACAATTCGGGCGCGAGGACTGGTCGCGCCACACGCCGAAGCAAAAGGCCCGCCGCTTCCTGATCTTCGCCGTCTGCGCGGCCCTTATCGCCTGGGCGTTGGGCTCGATCGAAGTGGTCTGGGCCTGGGTCTGGGATTCGCCCGCCCAGATGGGCGACCTCTTCGCGCGCATGTACCCGCCGGACGTGACCAACCTGGGCGCGATTCTGCGGATCCTTCTGGAAACCGTGAACATCGCCACCATCGCCACCGCCATCGCGGTCATCCTGTCGCTGCCGGTGGCCTATATCGCCGCGCAGAACACCACGCCGAACCGCGCGACCCTGTGGCTGGGGCGGCTGATCCTGGTCACGTCGCGGTCGGTCAACACGATCATCTGGGCGCTGCTCTTCGTGGCGATCTTCGGCCCCGGCGTGCTGGCCGGCATCGTGGCGATCATGTTCCGCTCCATCGGCTTCATCGGCAAACTGCTGGGCGAGGCGATCGAGGAAATCGACAAGCGCCCGGTCGAGGCGCTCGAGGCGACGGGCGCGTCCCGCTTCCAGGTCATCGCCTATGCCATCGTCCCCCAGGTGATGCCCACCTTCTGGGCGGTGTCGATCCTGCGCTGGGACATCAACCTGCGCGAGTCCACTGTGTTGGGGCTGGTGGGCGCGGGGGGCATCGGCATCATCCTGCAAGGCGCCATCGACACGTTCAACTGGCCCGAAGCCGCGACCGTGCTGATCGCGATCCTGGCGCTGGTGATCCTGGGCGAGATCGTGTCGGCCTTCCTGCGCCGCCGCATCCTGTGAGCGGCGACGCCGCGGCGGCGTTCGAAGCCTATCTTGCCATCCGCCATCGCCTGCCGCCCGCCGAGTTCACCGCCGACCCCGCACGCGCCGACACCCTGGCCGATGTCGCGGATCCCTACGACCTGATCCTGCTGGATGCCTATGGCGTTCTGAACGTGGGCGAGACGGCCATTCCCGGCGCGGCCGCCCGCATCGCGGCGCTCCGGGCGGCGGGCAAACGGGTGGCGGTCGTGTCGAACTCGGCGGGCTATCCGAAGCGCATGATGATGGACCGCTACGCGCGGCTGGGCTTCGATTTCGCGCCCGCCGAGGTGGTCACCAGCCGCGAGGCGCTGTTGGCCTGCCTTGCCGGGCAGCCGCCGCGCCACTGGGGCCTGATGCTGACCGACGCCCATGACATGGACGAATTCGCGGGGCTGCGCACGACCTTCCTGGGCGACGATCCCGCCGATTACGACGCGGTCGACGGTGTGCTGATGGTCGGATCGGACGGCTGGACCGAGCACCGCCAAGCCCTGCTGGAAGACGCCATGCGGGCGCGGCCGCGCCCCGTGATCGTCGGCAATCCCGACATCGTCGCCCCGCGCGAGGACGGCCTGTCGCGCGAGCCCGGCCATTTCGCCCACGGGCTCGCCGACCGGACCGGGATCGCGCCCGTCTTCCTGGGCAAGCCGTTTCCGCAGATCTTCGAGCTGGCGCTGGCACGGCTGGATGCCCCGCCGCCGCCCGCGCGCGTGCTGATGGTGGGCGATACGCTGCACACCGATATCCTGGGCGGGCGCCACATGGGCGTCGCCACCGCGCTGGTCACGGGGTTCGGGTCGCTGAAGGGGCTGGACGTGGACGACGCCATCGCGCGGTCCGGGATCGTGCCCGACCTGATCGTCGGACGGATCTGATCCCCGCGGCGGGCAAATCCGCCGCGGGGACGCAGGGTCACAGGTTCATGCAGTTGGCATAAAAGGTCACCGTCGCGGGCCAGTCCGAGAACACGCCGACGACGCCCACATCCTGCGCCAGCGCATCGAGCACGGTCAGGTAGTCGCTGTCATTGTCGATCGTGTCCGCCACCGACTGGTAATACCAGCCGCCGCCACCCGACAGCGGACCCGAGCGTTCCAGCGTCCAGGTGATGATGTTGAGCCCGGCGGCCTTGGCCTCGTCGGCATAGGCCGACGGCACCATCTCGCCCGCCTCGTCCAGCGTCAGCAGCATCCACAGCGGCGGCGCGATGTATTGAACGCCCATATCCGCAAGCTCTTGCATGGTCGGCTTGAAGGTCGCGGGATCGTTGGGGTCGATCAGGCCCTCGTCTTCATCCTCGGCCTCGTAGCGGTCGTCCAGATACACGGCCTGCGCACCGAAGTCGGTGTTGTCGATCCAGTACTTGACGTCGTCCAGGTTGAAGCTTTGTGGCCAGACGTCTTCGGGCGGGACGCCCGCGGCGGTGTATTCGTCCACCATCATCTGGGCGTAGTCTTCCTGCGACATGCCGTCGAAGGGCATCTCCACCGACGGCGCTTTCAGCTCGGGCGTGAACTTCGCGCCGAGTGACCGGAACAGCTCGATCGATTCGGCGTGGGTCATCAACTGCGCGCCATCCGAATAGAGCGTCGTGCGGAACGGCGCGACGCCGCCCAGATACGCCTCGGCCGTGGTCGCGGAAGCATCCGCCGCATCCATCTTCGGCGTCAGCGTGCGGAACTCGTCCAGCGTGATCTCGGACGTGCGGCACTCGGCCGTGGCATCGGCATCGCCCGACGCGGGCTGGAACGGCGTCACGCAGGTCGAGGCCAGGTCGGTCGTCAGGATATCCGTGGTGGTGTGCAGATCGTTCTGCGCGTGGCGGCAGACCAGCTGCTTGTCCTCGGTGAAGGTCACGTCGCATTCAAGGATGCCCGCGCCTTGCCGCGCGGCCGCGACGTTCGATTCGACCGTGTGCTCGGGGAACATCAGCGGCGCGCCGCGATGCCCGATCGAGAATTCGGTCCGCTCGGGCGTCTGTCCAAGACAGGCGCCCAGCGTGTCCTTCAGCTCGCCCTCGGGCAGCTTGTCGACCAGGTAGGCCGGGCGCTGGCCATAGCTCATGGCGGGACCGGATGCGTCGGTGTCCTGCGCGTGCCCGGCTGCGGGAATACCGGCCGCGAGCGCCAACATGATGGAATATCTCATCTGAATTTCCTCCCTTTTTCATTTGGTCGATCCAGAATTCGAACGGCCCGGACGACGGCCGGAGTGTTCCACGCGCAGGGGTCCAAGGCAACGGTCCGCGGGTCCGGTCTCATCACGTCGGCAGGTCCCGCGCGCCGTCGCAAAACCCGGGCCGCCGCGGCCATGTCCGCCCCGCCGCCCGCGATCCGGTCCTTCGCCGCGTCGGCGCTTCCGCGTCGTAAGGTCGCTCTGGGTGTTCGGGGGGCAGGGTGGTCCTAAATCGGCAAATGTAGGGCGTTGACGCGACAAGCGGGACGCGCGCCCGGCTGGGTTTGGGGAACCTTTAGGAGCGAGCCATGAACACAAGGCTGATCTTCATCGTGACCGGGATTGCGTCCCTGTCCGGAACGGCGGCCTTCGCGCATGTCAGGTGGTTCGTGGACAGCAGCGCCGATGTGCCGTCGAATTACGGGCTTGCGTCCCCGGCTTTCCTGTTCTGGGGGCTCGTCGCGGCCGGGCTTGTGCTTGCCTCGGTCTGGCTTGACGACAAGCTGCCGGTCCCGCGCATCCCGGGCACCAAGTGGCGGCACGATTTCATGGAAATCCTGCGGGTCTTCACGGGGATGAGCTTCCTTCTGACGGCCTACGAGGGCGCGCTGCTCGCCCCGCACCAGGTCGCGGACGGGCCGCTGGGCATGGCGCTGCTGATCCTGCAGGCCGCCATCGGCATCATGCTGATCGCCAACCGCTGGGTGAAATACGCGGCCCTGTCGATGTTGCTGCTTCAGGTCGGCGTGGCATACGTTTTCGGCATCCTCGCGGCGCTGGAATACGCGATCATCGTGGGCATCGCCTTCTTCCTACTGTTCAACGCGATCGAGGACGAGGATCTCAGCAACACCATGAAACCCTATTCGGTGGATATTATGCGCATCTGGACCGGGATCTCGCTGGTCGCGCTCGCGGTGGGCGAAAAGCTGGCCCCATCCGCGCTGGGGCAGGTTTTCGTGGCGCAGTACCAGTGGAACTTCATGAACAGTTTCGGGATCCCCTTGTTCGACGACCGCCTTTTCGTGCTGGCCGCGGGGATGGTCGAGGCGGCGATCGGGATCGTGCTCATCCTTGGCACCACGACGCGGCTGGCGGTCTTCGCTTTGTCGGTGATGATGGCGCTGTCGAACATCGTGTTCATCCTTCAGGGCAACAACGAGGCCGCGATGGTCGAATTCATCGGCCACATGCCGATCATCGGGTCCGCCCTCGTGCTGCTTCTGCTCGGCTACGGCCGCCGCTTGAAGATCACGGATCACCTTCCGGTGGGCCTTGTGGCAACCGGCGACGACGCGGCTGGCCTGCGTGACCAGGGCCGCACGACGCGATCTTATCCACAAACCCATACCCCGCAAGGCGAGACACCGTGACGAATAACACCTTCGAATATCCCAGCGACACAAGGTCGACCCCGACCCGCGACGGACGGCGCGGTGATCCGGCCGGACACGTCCGTGCCGGCGCGTCGGCCGTCCCGGATCGCGCCCGTGACCGGAGCACGTCCTGATGGCGGGTCCCATCGTCATCATGGGCGCCACCTCTGGCATCGGTGCGGCTGCCATGAAGGAAGCCGTGACGCGGGGCCTGTCCGTGCGCGCCTTCGCCCGCAGTGCCGACAAGCTGGACGCGACGGATCTTGTCGAGCCCTTCGCCGGGGATGCGCGCGATCCCGATGACGTGGCGGCGGTCCTGTCGGGCGCCAGGGCCGTGATCTACGCGCTCGGGATCAACGAACGCCTGGCCATGCTGTGGGAAAAGGAAACGCTGTTCTCGGACAGCACGCGGGTGCTGCTGGAGGCGATGAAGACCAGCGGCACACGCCGCCTTGTCGCCGTCACCGGGTTCGGCGCAGGCCGGTCGCGCAGCGCCATGAGCAAGCTGGAAAGCCTGGGCCACAAGGCCATCCTGGGCAGGCCCTATGCCGACAAGGACCGGCAGGAAGAGCTGATCGTGCAAAGCGATCTGGACTGGACCATCGTGCGCCCGGTCATCCTGACCAACGGAGCGAAATCGGGGCGGATGAAGGTACTGCGCGACCCGTCGGACTGGCGCAACGGGCTGGTGTCGCGCGCCGACGTGGCGTCCTACCTGATCGACGCGGTCGAGGATGATCTCGACATTCGCGCGGACGTGGTCCTGTCCCGCTAGCGATCCTTCGGCGTCGCGTGTCCGCCAAGACCGGCCGCCGGGCTCACCATCCGGTGCCGTCCAGGGCCGATGCCGGGCGCGGGCGCATCTTGTCCAGCGCGTCCGCGTCGACCGCGATCCGCACGCCCAGCCTGCCGGTCTTGCCAAGCACCGGCGTCTTGCAGAGCATGAGTTCCACGGCTTCGATTTGCGCGTAGCTGGCACAAGCCTCGACGATGCGGGTGATCAGCCGTTCCTGGGTCTCGTAATGGCCGTCGCGTGCCAGGCCGTCGATGTCCTTGATCAACGGGTCATAGTCGAAGACACGGTCCATCCCGTCGGTGCCGATCAGCACCAGCGCCGGATCGATGGTCAGGACCAGGTCCAGGATATGCGCCGTCGGGACCACGTCGTGCACGCCGTAGGTCCCGATCCGGGTCGTGATCTGCAGATCCTTCAGTTCGATCGCGCTGCGCAGGGGCATGTCCTTGGATTGTCCTTTCACGGTCCGCCCGGACCAAGCGACGGGGCGCGCCTTCAGTTCCGCAGGTTCTGCATCGGGATCCTGAGCGTCGCGGAAAGCCCCGCGGGGGTCCAATCCCGGTGCCACGCCCCATCCATCTGGGACGTGACCGTCACGTCGATCAGGGTCGAGCCGAAGCCTTCGATCGGGGGCGTGGTGTCGCGTTCGTCCGGGCAAGTCTCGATCCATTTCAGCACCAGCGTTTCGGACGGCGCCGCGGGCGCGTCGATGTCCCAGCTGACCGAGAGCAATCCGCACTCGGTCGCAAGGGCGCCGTACTTGACCGCGTTCGTCGCCAGCTCGTGCAGAACCAGCGCCAGGCTCGACGCGGCCCTGGGGCTCAGATCGGTCAGCGGCCCGGTGATCTTCAGCGTCGCGTCGTGTCCCTGGTGGGGCGACAGGATCGCGCCGACCAGCGCGTCCAGCGTCGTCGCTTCCGCCGCATCCGGCGTGCCGACGATCGCGGGCCGGATCAGTTCGTGGGCGGTCGCCAGCGCGTGGACCCGTCCCCGAAGCACGGCCGCCATCGCCTGGGGCGTCTCGCTGCTTTTGGCCGTGAGCGCGATCATGCCGGCCGTGATGGCGAACAGGTTCTTGACCCGGTGGTTCAACTCCTGCGCCAGCAGGGCGTTCTGAAGCTCGACCTTGCGGCGGGCGGTCACGTCCCGCGCCATGCCGACCACCCGCACGGGCTGGTCCGCCTCGAACGACACGGCCCCGTCGATATGCAGCCAGCGGATGTCGCCGCTGTCCGGGTGCACGATCCTGAGCTCGATCTGCTGCTGTCCGTCACCGGCAGGGTCGAGCGCGGCCTTGCGCGCGGCCTCGTCGGCGGCGCGGTCGTCGGGGTGAACCCGTGTCCCCGCGACGGAAAACGGGTGGTCTTCATCGCGCTCGATCCACCACAGATCGTACATCGCCGCATCCCAATTGGCCGTGCCGGTGCGCGGATCGAAGTCGAACGTGCCAAGACGCCCCGCGCGCAGGGCAAGCCTCAGCCGCTCCTCGGCCTGCTGGATCGCCCGTTCCGCTTCCTTCCGCCGTTTCAGCTCGGCCCGCAAGGCGATCTCGCTTTCGACGCCGACGGCGATCGTTTCCAGCACCTGCCTTTCGTGATCGGTCCAGTCGCGCGGCTTGGTGTCGATCGCGCAGAACGATCCAAGGACATGGCCCCTGTCGCCGTGGACCGGCACCCCGAGATAGGCGATCACGTTCAGGTCCGGGATCGCGCCGCTGGTCTTCAGCAGCGGATCCAGGCGGGCATCGCGCACCACGAGCGGGGCATCCAGGCCCACCACGAACTTGCAGAACGAATGGCTGAGCGGCGTTTCCCGCGCGGCGGCATAGGGCTCTGGCAGGCCGGTCTGCGCCTTGAAGAACTGGCGATGCCCGTCCACCAGCGACAGCAGGCCCACCGGCGTTCCGAGCACGTGGGTGGCCAGCTCGACAGCCCGATCGAAGACGGCTTCGGGCGGGGAATCCAGCAATTGGCTGGCGGCAAGCGCCCGCAGCCGATCCTCCGAGGTGACGGCTTGCGCGTCCAGGTCGGACAGGTGCGAAAGGTCGGTGCGGCTGCTCATGGGGGGATACTGCGTCAATCGGACAGGGCGTGCAAATTACGAATACGATTAGGTCTTTTTCGGAAATGCCCGGCTTTCCCCGGGGCCGCTTCAGTCGTAGAAACGTCCGACCGGGGTGGGATCTGGACACGGGCTCGGATAGCCTTAATCGGATGGAACGTCAGCGCATGACCGTCGGACACAATTCAACCGGACGCAAGACGGGATCAGCCCCGCGCGCCCGCGTCCGTGCGCCTTTGCACATGGCCGCAGGGGGCACGGGGCCGGAACCGATCGGTGGCGCACCAAGGGGAGCGATCGAATGAAATTGCTGGTCAAGCCGTCCGGAACCCGCGGAAAGGTCCACCGGATCACGCCCGAAAGCGCCGAATGGGGCTATGTGGGCTTCACCCTTTACAGCCTGGCGCCCGGCGACACCGCGGCCGAAGCCACCGGCAACCGCGAGGCGATCCTGGTTCTGGTCGAGGGCCGCGCCGAAATCGTCGCGGGCGGCACCGCGCTGGGCGAGATGGGCCAGCGCATGACCCCGTTCGAGCGCACGCCACCCCACTGCCTCTACGTGCCCGGCGACAGCGATTGGAGCGCCACCGCGACCACAGATTGCACGCTGGCCGTCTGCACCGCGCCGTGGGACGCCGACAGTGGCCACGCCATGCGCCGCCTCGGGCCCGAGGGGATCGAGCTGACGCCGCGCGGCAAGGGGCAGAACCAGCGCTTCATCCACAGCATCGCCATGGAAGACCGCGACGTGGCGTCGTCGCTGCTGGTCTGCGAAGCATTCACGCCGCCGGGCAACTGGTCGTCCTATCCCAGCCACCGTCACGACGAGAACGATTTTCCCCGCATGACCTACCTGGAAGAAACCTATTACCACCGTCTCGACCCCGCCCAGGGCTTCGGGATGCAGCGCGTCTATACCGAGGACGGCGCGCTGGACGAGATGATGGCCGTCAAGGACGGCGACGTGGTGCTCGTGCCGCGCGGCCACCATCCCTGCGCCGCGCCCTATGGCTACGAGATGTATTACCTGAACGTCATGGCGGGCCCGCTGCGCAAATGGCGGTTCCAACCCGATCCCGACCACGCCTGGATCATGGAACGCGACGGCTGATCCAGCGGACCGGCGGGCTGGGACCATCCGCGATCCGCCCTAGATGCAGGCTTCAGGGTGACAGGAGACGGACATGGCAGGCGCGCTTGACGGGATAAAGGTTCTGGATCTCACCCGGGTGCTGGCGGGTCCGACCTGCACGCAGCTTCTGGGCGACATGGGCGCCGAGGTCTGGAAGATCGAGAACCCCAAGACCGGCGGCGACGACACCCGCCATTGGGGGCCGGTCAGCGTCAAGGACGAACACGGCGCCGAGACGGACCTGTCGGGCTATTTCCTGTCCGCCAACCGCAACAAGTACTCGGTCCTCGTCGATCTTTCGACCGGTGACGGCCAGGCCGCGATCCGCGCCATGGCGGCCGAGGCGGACGTCCTGGTGGAAAATTTCAAACCCGGCGGCATGGCGAAATTCGGTCTGGACGCGCCCGCCTTGCTGAAGCTCAACCCGGGGCTGATCTATTGCTCTATCTCGGGCTACGGGCAGACCGGGCCCAACGCGGACCGGCCCGGCTACGACCTGATGGCGCAGGCCTATGGCGGGATCATGTCGCTGACCGGCGAGCCCGACCGCCAGCCCGTGAAGGTGGGCGTGGCCGTGGCCGACGTGATCTGCGGGCTCTACGCGTCGAACGGCATCCTCGCCGCGCTGCGCCACCGCGACCGCACGGGGCAGGGGCAGCATATCGACATCGGGCTTGTGGACTCGCAGCTCGCCTGGCTCATCAACGTGGGCACCACCTACCTGGAAACCGAAACCGAGCCCGAGCGCCACGGCAACGCCCATCCCGCCATCGTGCCCTACCAGCTGTTCGACGCCGCCGACGGGCACGTGGTGGTCGCGGTGGGCAACGACGCGCAATTCGTGCGGTTCTGCGACTTCCTGGGCCTGGCCGACCTGGCACAAGACGACCGCTTCGCCACCAACCGCGCCCGCACCCGCAACCGCGACGCGCTGATGGACGTGCTGATCCCCGCCCTCGCGAAACGCCCGGTGGCCGAGATCGTCGCCGGTCTCGAAGCGCGCTCGGTCACCGCGTCGGCGGTGCAGACGGTGGGCCAGGCGCTGAACAGCGAGCAGGCGAAGGCCCGCGACATGGTGATCGAGATGGCCAAACCCGGCACGGCGAAAGGCGCCGTGCGCCTGCTGGGCAACCCCCTGAAATTCAGCGCCACACCCGTCCGCTACGACCGCGCCCCGCCGCATCTGGGCGAGGACACCGAAGAAATCCTGTCGCGCTTCCGCGACACCTGAAGACCGTGATCCGGGCGATTGCGGAACTTTCCCCGAAGCTCTGCGCAATGCCCATGGTGGAGATTGCGCCGGGTGTCATCGCTGGCCGTATCGGATATGTAGGTAGAATAGCGATGGTCCAAATCAGCAGGGGATGGACATGGCGCTTGGACTGAGTGGCCGCTGCCTTTGCGGCACGATCAGCTACGATACCGGCAGCCAACCGCTTTGGGTAACGGTCTGCTATTGCGCGTTCTGTCAACGTGCAACTGGTTCGGACCGAATGATTGAACCCATATTCGAACGCGCGGACTTTGCGTTTACCCAAGGCAGTCCGTCTGTGTTCAAACTCACGTCCAAAGGCAGTGGGAAGGAAGTTCAAGTTCACTTCTGTCCGGCATGCGGGACCAAACTCGCCCTGACGTTCGAGCGCTGGCCCGACAGACTGGGCCTCTATATCGGCACACTCGATGATCCGGCGGCTATCGAGATCACGCCTGAGAACAGCAAACACATCTTTGTTTCAGAAGCGCGCCCAGGAACGATCCTTCCGGCCGACGCCAAGACGTTTGCCCGCCATGCCGCCCAGATCGACGGTACTCCAATCGAACCAAGCGTTCATGCAGCACCATATCTGGTCGAGCGATAGTTTGACTTGGGGCTAAACCCAACTGCCCGCTTCACCCCGCAAAAAACGGCATGCGGCGCACCTGTCCCGGCTGTCCGCCAACCTTCCACCGCGCGCCGTCTTACTCGGCGGTGTAGAGCCCCTCGTAGATCGGGCCCAGCGTTTCGGGGTCGAACAGCGAGCTGACCGACGTGCCGTGCCAGATGTTCAGGATCGCCTGCGCGAACATGGGCGCGGTGGGCACGATGCGGATGTTTGGGCAGGCTTTGACGGCCTCGGTCGGCTCGATGCTATCGGAAATCACCAGCGATTTCATGACCGAATTGGTCACCCGCTCGACCGCCGGGCCGGACAGCACGCCGTGGGTGATATAGGCATGCGCTTCCTTCGCGCCCGCCGCGATCAGCGTCTCGGCCGCCTTGCACAGGGTGCCCGCGGTGTCCACGATATCGTCGACCACGATGCAGGTCTTGCCGGTCACGTCACCGATCACCGTCATCTCGGCCACTTCGCCGTGCCGTTCGCGCCGCTTGTCGACGATGGCCAGCGGGGCGCCGATCCGCTTGGCCAGTTCGCGCGCGCGCGCCACGCCGCCCACGTCGGGCGAGATGACCATCACGTCGTCCATCTGGTCCTTGAACGCGTGGGCGATATCCAGCGCGAAGACCGGGCTGGCGTAAAGGTTGTCCACCGGGATGTCGAAGAAGCCCTGGATCTGGGCCGCGTGCAGGTCCATGGTCAGCACCCGCTCGATGCCCGCCTCGACGATCATGTTGGCCACCAGCTTGGCGGTGATGGGCGTGCGGGCCTTGGTGCGCCGGTCCTGGCGCGCGTAGCCGAAATAGGGGATCACGGCGGTGATCCGCGCCGCCGACGACCGGCGCAGCGCGTCCGACATGATGAGCAATTCCATCAGGTTGTCGTTCGCGGGGTTGGACGTGGGCTGGATGATGAACATGTCCTCGCCGCGCACGTTCTCGTAGACCTCGACGAAGATCTCGGCGTCGTTGAACCGCTCGACCCGCGTATCCACCAGCCCGATATTCAGGCCCCGGTGCATGGACATCCGCCGGGAAATCGCCTTCGCCAGGGTTCGGTTCGCATTGCCGGAAATCAGTTTCGGCTCGGTGGTCGTCGGCATGGGCAGCGGTTCCTTGGGCGGCGCGATTCGCGGAATTGACACCGCCTATCACGGGCCTAGGCTCTCGCAAACCTGACCGGACAGAGAGGTGCCGCAGTGGCGCATATCGATTACTATTTCGCGACCATCTCGCCCTTCACCTACCTGGCGGGCACGCGGCTCGAGCAGATCGCCGACGCCCACGGGGCGACGATCACCTACAAGCCGCTCGACATCATGGGGCTTTTCGCCCGCACCGGGGGCGTGCCGCCGAAGGACCGTCACCCCAATCGGCAGGCATATCGACTGCAGGATCTGCGGCGGACGGCCGATATGTCCGGTATGCCGCTGAACATCAAGCCGATGTTCTGGCCCACCAACCCCGCGCCATCGTCCTACGCGATCATCGCGGCGCAGAACGCGGGCGGCGGCGACCTGGCCGCGCTGGTGCACGGCTTCGCGCGCGCCTGCTGGGCCGAGGACAAGAACGTCGCCGAGGACGACGTGATCCGCGCGGGTCTGGAGGCTGCGGGGTTCGACCCGGCCCTGGCCGATAGCGGCCTGCTCAGCGGCGCGGACACCTACGCGCGCAACCTGGAAGACGCGGTGATGGCCGGGGCCTTCGGTGCGCCCTTCTACATCACCGACGACGACCAGCGGTTCTGGGGGCAGGATCGGCTGGACCAGCTGGACTGGCACCTGGGCCGCGCGTGACGCGCGAGCTCCGGGCAGGCTTTCCGACGGCGCACGCCCGGTACGGATCCGGCGCGCGCAAGGCCTTGTTCCTGCACTGCTCGCTGGCCTCGCACCGCGCCTGGATGCCGGTCATCAAGCTTCTGCACGACGACCTGGACATGACCGCCTTCGATCTGCCCGGACACGGACGCAGCGGCGACTGGACCGAGGACGACGGCGATATCCACGGGCTGTCGGCGCGGATCGCGGCCAGCTTCTGCGACGGACCGACCGATATCGTCGGCCATTCCTTCGGGGCCGCGGTGGGGTTGCGCCTGGCCGTCGAGCGCCCGGACCTGGTGCGCCGCATGGTCCTGGTCGAGCCGGTGTTCTTCGCCGCCGCGCGCGGCACCGGGGCCCACGCGCGGCATCGCGAGCAGTTCGAACCCGTCACCGACGCGCTGGCGCGCGGCGACCGCGAGCAGGCGACGCGCGTGTTTTCCAACATGTGGGGCGGCGCGCGGGATTTCGACGATCTGCCGACCGCCCAGCGAAGGGCGATGATCGACCGGATCCACCTGATCGCCGCAAGTTCGCCCGGGATCGAGGGCGACAGCGGTGATCTCATGGCCGACGGACGGCTGGCGGCGACCCATGTGCCGACCTTGCTGGTGTCGGGCACCGGATCGGCGCCGATCATCCACGCGATCCATGACAGCCTGCGGACGCGGATGCCGCAAGCCGCCACGCAGCGGATCGACGGGGCCGGGCACATGGCGCCGCTGACCCACCCGGAAACCGTGGCCGACCTGATCCGCGCCCACCTGCTGGATTGATCGAAAAGGGATAGGTCGGGGGCCGTTCACCCGCCCCTCACCGGCGCAAAGGTTCGAAGAAGGAAAGCCCTAGCCCGCCAGGATGTCCAGGAAGCGGTCGGTATCCGTGTCGCTGGCCGACCAGTCGCAGACCAGGCGCGCGCGCACCATCTGGGCGCCGTCGCCGTCGAGCGTGTCCATGGAATAGAACTGCGCGCCCGCATCCTTCAGCGCCACGTGGGCGGCGCGCGGAAAGCTGCAATAGACGATATTCGCGTGGCTGGGGTGATCGAGCCGCACGTGATCGATCTTCGCCAGCCCGTCGCGCAGCCGCGCGCAGGCCGCGTTGGCCGCCCGCGCCATGTCCAGCCACAGATCGTCCTGCAGATAGGCCAGCATCTGCGCGCTCAGGTAGCGGTGCTTGGAAAACAGGTGCCCCGAGCGCTTGCGCCGCAGCTCGAACTCCCACGCATGGGCGGGGTTGAAGAAGATCGCCGCCTCGACCCCCAGCAGCCCGTTCTTGGTGCCCCCGAAGCTGACCGCGTCCACGCCCGCGCGCCAGGTCATGTCGGCGGGGCTGTGATTGCCCACGACCAGCGCATTGGCGAAGCGCGCGCCGTCCAGATGCACCGGCAGCCCGTAATCCTTGGCGACCCCGCAGAGCGCCTGGATCTGGTCCAGGCCATAGACCGTGCCCCGCTCGGTCACCGTGGTCAGCGACACCGGCCCGCGCTGCACGCCGTGCACCACGCCCTGATCCGTGCGCGCGATCCGGTCGCGCAGCGCCCCGGGCACCATCATCGCGTCGGGCGCGTCCACCAGCGCCAGTTTCGCGCCGCCGGTGAAGAACTCGGGCGCGCCGCATTCGTCTTCCTCGATATGCGCGACCTCGGAGCAGTAGATCGCCTGCCATGGCTGGCCCAGCGTCGCCAGGATCAGCGCGTTGCAGGCCGACCCGGTCGCGACCAGGTACACCGCCGCGTCGGGGGCCTCGAACAGCGCGCGCAGCCGGTCGCGCACCCGGTCCATCTGCTCTTCGACACCGTAGGGCATGGCGTAGCCGTCATTGGCGTCCATCAGCGCCTGCATCACCTGTGGATGCGCGGGGCCGGTGTTGTCGCTGGCGAAATGCATCAGACGGGCTCCTCGATGATGTGGTCTTCCCAGTCCTCTTCGGGCACGTCGAATTCTGGCACGGTCAGGCCCTGCGCCGACACGCCCGCGTCGTGGACGGATTGCGGATCGCCCGACAGCAGCGGGTGCCACGGATAGAGCGGCTTGCCCTCGTGCAGCAGGCGATAGGCGCAGGTGCGCGGCATCCAGTAGGCCGAGTCGGGCAGCGATTTCGGCGTCAGCACCACGCATTCGGGCACGAATTGCTTGCGGATCTCGTAATTCGCGCAGCGGCAGGTGGCGTCGTCGAACAGCCGACAGGCGACGCGCGTCAACTCCACCTGGCCGGTCTCTTCGTCTTCCAGCTTGTTCAGGCAGCACTTGCCGCAGCCGTCGCAGAGCGCTTCCCACTCGGCGTTGGACAGCTCGTCCAGCGGGTAACGCTCCCAGAAGCGGGGGCGGCCCACATCGCGCTGGATCGGATCGCTCATGCCAGCGCCGCCCGCGCCCGCGCGCTGTCGCGATCCATCTGCGCGATCAGCGCCTCGAGCCCGTCGAACGTCTCTTCGCCCCGCAGATAGGCCACAAGGCCCACGGACAGGTGGCGGCCGTAAAGATCGCCGTCGAAGTCGAACAGGAAGGTTTCCAGGTTGGGGACGTTCTCGCCGAACATGGGCCGCACGCCCAGCGACGCGACCCCGCCATAGCTGCCCTTGTGCGGTCCGTCCTGAACCTCGACCGTCACCGCGTAGACGCCGAAGCGCGGCGGATGCAGCCCGTCGATGGCCATGTTGGCGGTGGGATAGCCCAGCGTGCGGCCGCGTTTCTCGCCGTGCAGGACCGGCCCTTCGATCCGGTGCAGGTGTCCCAGAAGCTGGGCCGCCAGCGCCGGGTCGCCATCGCTCAGGGCCTGGCGGATGCGGGTCGACGAGACCTGCGTGCCGTCCGTTTCCATCAGGTTGGCGATCGTCACTTCGAACCCCAGCGCGTCGCCCAGTTCGCTCAGCATCGCGGCATCGCCCGCGCGATCGTGGCCGAAGCGGAAATCCGATCCGGTGACCACATGCGCCAGGCCCAGCTTGTCCGACAGGATCTGTTGCGCGAATTCGCGGGGCGAAAGCTGCGTCAGGGCGGTGTTGAAGGGCACCTCGAACAGCAGATCGACGCCCAGCTTTTCCAGCCGATGGGCCCGCGCCTCGGCGTTCATCAGGCGGAAGGGCGGGGCGTCCGGGGCGAAGACCTGGCGCGGATGCGGCTCGAACGTCACGACGCCAAGGGGGGCGTCGGGCCGACGGGCGATGTCCAGGACATGCTGGTGGCCCAGATGCACGCCGTCGAAATTGCCCAAGGCGGCACTGGCGCCACGGGCGTTATCGGGCAGCTTGGAAATGTCGGTGAAGCGGCGCATGGCCTCCGCGATACCGGGGCCGCGGGGGCCGTGCAAGTGCCCTCAGGCCGCGCGGGACGGGGCCAGCACAAGCGCATCGCCGCGCAGCACCAGCGTGTCGTCCACCAGGCAGCGGGTGGCCAGCCGGACGCGGTTGCGCTTAGGGTCGATCTCGAGCACCTCGACCTCGGCCCGGACGGTATCGCCGGGGCGCACCGGGGCCAGGAAGGCCATGTTCTGGCGCAGATAGACCGTGCCGTGGCCCGGCAACTGCTCGCCCACCACGGCCGAGATCAGCGCGGCCGTCAGCATCCCGTGGGCGATGCGGCCTTTGAAGATCGTGCCGCCTGCGTAGTCGTCGTCCAGGTGCACCGGGTTGCGGTCGGTCGAGACTTCGGCGAACAGCGCGATGTCGCGATCGGTGATCTTCTTTTCCAGCGCGCGCATCTGGCCCACCGACATGTCCTCGATGAAAATCGTGCTTATGGTCGTGTGGTCCAGCATGTCACTCTCCATCCCCTGAAATCTCGCCGCGCAATCAAAGTTCGTTTTGCGGCTTCCCCGTGCAATATAATTACCCTGGCGTTGCAGAAAGGCAAGGGCATTGCCGCCAAATGACGTAGCGATCCTGGCTGAAAAGGGTGAACCGATGCTGAATCAGCGCAATTTGCCAACGGAGAAAGGCGGATCCATCTGCTGATCGGCCAGGTAAGCCGTCAGCGCGTCCGGCTCGGGCTGCCGGTCGGTCCGCGTCTCTTCCGCGGCCAGACCGCCGGTAACGAACAGCACGTCGAAGCCTTCCAGCATCCCGCCCTTCACATCCGTCAGGATGCCGTCACCGATCGCCAGGATGCGGTCGTCGGGCACCGGGTCGCCGAACTCGGCCATGCGACGGCGCGCCAGGTCATAGACCGGCGGGTGCGGCTTGCCGAAGGACAGGACGCTGCCGCCCATCTGTTCGTAAAGCTGCGCCACCGCGCCCGCGCAATATTCGCGGGTGTCGCCCCGGTCGACCACGATATCGGGATTGGCGTTCAGCATGGTCAGGCCGCGCGTCTTGGCGTCCAGCAATTGCGGGCGCAGCACCTCGGGCGGCTGGTGGGAATCGAACGGGCCGGTGATGACGACGCCCTCGGCCCGGTCCAGCGCGACGCGCTCGATCTTCACGGGATCCTCGACCAGGTGCAGCGGCTCGAAGAACACGTCATCGCGATCCTCGCCGATGAAATACACCTTCGAGCCCACGGCCCCGCGGAACATCGCCTCGCGCGCGGCGTCGCCCGAGGTGGCGATGGTGTCCCAGGCGTCGTCGGGCACGCCCAGCCGGTCGATCTGCGCGGCCACCGCCGCGCGCGGGCGCGGCGCGTTGGTCAGCAGCACGACCGTGCCGCCCTTGGCGCGGAACGCCTGCAACGCCGCCACGGCCTCGGGCAGGGCGCGCACGCCGTCATGCACGCAGCCCCACAGATCGCACAGCAGCGCGTCGTAGCTTTCCGAGATCTCGGCCAGCGAGTCGATGATTTGCGTCATTCCAGGGGCTCCCGCAGAGGTTCCGTCCCCCTGTGACACGCCCCGCGCCATAAGAAAAGGCGCGCCACCGTGCCCCCGGCGCGCGCCTTTGCCCATCTTTGTTCTCTCAAATATCCCGGCGCAGCGCCTGAAGCCCGCGCGCCGGCTGCCTTAGAGCGTCAGGTTCGGCAGGATCTGCTTCTTGCGCGACACGATGCCCGGAAGCACCACGTGGTCCGCATCGCCGCAGACGGTGGCGAAGCTCTTGTTGGCCATCTTGCGCACCAGGTCGTTGGGCAGGATCAGCGTCGATTCCTCGTTCAGGATGTCGACGATGAAGAGCAGCACCTGGTCGACGCCGTCCTCTTTCGCCACCTTGTCCATGGCCGCGATCAGGCTGTCCTTGCGCGCCAGAACCTGCTCGGGCGTGGTCGTCTCGAGCACGCTGACGCGGAACGTCTTGCCGCCCGTCTCGTATTCCTTGCTGTCCATGCGCAGCAGTTCCTCGTCCGAGAACGCCGACACGTCGGACTTGGCCGCGAACATCTCGGACGCGAAGCCGTCCACCTGCACGCCCAGGTCGGCCGCCAGGCTTTCGCCGAGCTTCTGGTCCACATCCGTCGTGGTGGGTGACCGGAAGGCCAGCGTGTCCGACAGGATGCAGGCCAGCATCACGCCCTTCGCCCAGTCGGGCATCGTTTCCACGTCGTCGCCCATCAGCTGGTGGATGATCGTCGCGGTGCAGGCCAGCGGCTTGATCGTGATGTTGATCGGCCCCTTAGTGGCCAGTCCCGCCACCAGCCGGTGGTGGTCGATGATGCGGCGGATATCGGCGTTCAGGATGTTCTTGGGCAACTCGGCGGGATTGTTCGTGTCCACGATGATGACGCGCTGGCCGTCCTCCACGTCGTCGATGATGCGGGGCTTCGGCAGGTCGTATTTCTTCAAGAGCCAGGCGGCTTCGGTGTTGGGCTCGCCGAGCAGAACCGCCTCGGCGGTCTGGCCAAGCACTTCGTTCAGGTACCACGCCCACAGGATCGCCGATCCGGTGGTGTCGGTGTCGGGCGCCTTGTGGCCGAAAACCAGCGTGCTCATGTCCATGTCCCTCGCAAAAATCTTCAGAATCGGCGCGTGTATAGGCCCAGCCACGGGCATTGTCACCGCCCCGCGCGGCGATGGACGATTCACAGGCGGCACCGGGCGCGCTAAGACGGATCCATGACCGCGCGCGAGACCGATCTCTACCCGCCGCTCAAGGCGTTCCTGCAGGACCAGGGCTATGTCGTCAAAGGGGAAGTGGGCGCGGTCGACCTGATGGCCGTGCGCGGCGACGAGCCGCCGCTGCTGGTCGAGATGAAGCTGACATTCTCGCTGTCGCTGGTCCACCAGGGGATCGACCGGCAGGGGGTCAGCGACTGGGTCTACCTGGCGGTGCCGTGGAAGAAGGGCGGCGTCACCAAGCCGCAGAAGCGGCTCTGCCGCAGGCTGGGTCTGGGGCTGATCACGGTGCGCGGCGACCTGGTGACGGTGCATTGCGATCCCGCGCCCTACGCGCCGAAAGCGTTTCCGAAGCGCGCGGGACGGCTCTTGCGGGAATTCGCGCGGCTCGAGGGCGATCCGAACGTGGGCGGCGGCACGCGGCAGGGCTTGATGACCGCCTATCGCCAGGACGCGCTGCGCTGTGCCCAGCACCTGGCCCGGCACGGCCAGTGCCGCGGCGCCGCGGTCGCCAAGGCCACCGGCGTCGAGACGGCGACGCGGCTGATGCGCGACAATCACTACGGCTGGTTCGACCGGATTGGCACAGGTCTGTACGATCTGTCCCCGAATGGCAGAAATGCCGTATTGTTGACCGAAACCTAGTCTAAAACCCCCGGTAAATTGCACAAACCGGGTAAAGCGCGTGAGTCTCGAAGATATCATCTACAGCCTGATCGGCGAAAACCTGGTCCTGCTGGTCATCGCCGCGCTGATCGTCGCCGCCATCCTCAAGGGCGTGAAGATCGTCCCGCAAAGCCAGAAATTCGTCATCGAACGCTTCGGCCGCCTGCGCAGCGTTCTGGGCCCCGGCATCAACCTGATCGTTCCCTTCCTGGACCGCGTGGCGCACAAGATCAGCATTCTCGAACGCCAGCTGCCCAACGCCGAGCAGGACGCCATCACCGCCGACAACGTGTTGGTCAAGGTCGAGACCAGCGTCTTCTACCGCATCACCGAGCCGGAAAAGACCGTCTATCGCATCCGCGACGTGGACGGGGCCATCGCGACGACCGTGGCGGGCATCGTGCGCTCCGAGATCGGCAAGATCGAGCTGGACCAGGTGCAGTCCAACCGGTCCGAGCTGATCGGCAAGGTGCGCGAACAGGTGGAAATGATGGTCGACGACTGGGGCATCGAGGTGACGCGCGCCGAGGTGCTGGACGTCAACCTGGACGAAGCCACCCGCGCCGCCATGCTGCAACAGCTCAACGCCGAGCGCGCCCGCCGCGCCGCCGTGACCGAGGCCGAGGGGCGCAAGCGCGCCGTGGAACTGAGCGCCGATGCCGATCTCTACGCCGCCGAACAGGAAGCCAAGGCCCGCCGCGTGTCCGCCGATGCCGAGGCCTACGCCACCCAGGTCGTCGCCGCGGCCATCGCCGAAAACGGGCTGGAAGCCGCGCAATACCAGGTCGCGCTGAAACAGGTCGAAGCGCTGACCGCGCTGGGCCAGGGGACCGGCAAGCAGACCATCGTGGTGCCCGCCCAGGCGCTGGAAGCCTTCGGCGACGCGTTCAAGCTGCTCAAGGGCCGCGGCTGATGGGCTGGGGCACTTGGTGGGCCTGGGTCGTCGGCGCGGGTGTCTTCGGCCTGCTGGAGCTGATCGTGCCCACCTATATCCTGCTGGGCTTTTCCATCGGCGCGCTGGCCGTCGCGGCGGGGCTGTGGCTGGGCTGGCTCGGCGGATCGCTGCCGCTTTTGCTGGTGGTCTTCGCCATCGCGTCGCTGGCCGCATGGATCGTGCTGCGCACGGCGCTGGGCGTCCGCAAGGGTCAGGTGAAACGCTGGGATACCGATATCAACGACTAGCGCCGCGGCGCGCTTAGCCGCAACACGCGTCACCCGCCTGGATCGGCGGGCAGGGAAACGTGCCGTAGGAGCAGAAGACGCAGCAATCCCCTTCGAGCGGTCGCAGAACCACCCCGCATCCTGGGCATTCAAAGAACCACTGGCACGCATCCGTGGGCATGGTTGCGGCTTCGGCGTGCCCGCAGTGGGGGCAGGTCAGGGTCGATGTCAGGACGATGTCCGGGTCTTGCTGCGCCAATGGGCATACCCCGTGAGTGCGATGAAGATGAAAAGGACCGGCAGCAGGACCGCGTCGGTATAGACCACCCCGATCACGCCCGACAGGCCGATGGCCGACAGGACGATGGGCAGGATCGGCGTGAAACAGCACAGCGCCGCGATCAGCGTGCCGCCGATCCCGATCGCCCGAAGCCTGTTGGTCATCGCGTCTTACCTCTCCGTCCCGGTCCGCCGTTCGAATGCCAAGCTACGGCGCCCGTTCGACACATCATTGGACAATGCAGCCCGTCCGGATGTCCAGACACGAACGCGGGATGGCCGGGTCTGCGCGCCCGTGTCGGCGGCCTCGCGGGCATTCGCCGAGACGGCATCGGATCCGGTTGACAGCCCTGCGGCGCTCGCCTATCTGCACCCCTGTTAGCACTCGCACGATTGAGTGCTAACACCTGATTGCAATGAACCCAAAGGAGCGTTCAGAGATGGCATTTACCCCCCTGCATGACCGCGTGCTGGTCCGCCGTGTCGAATCCGACGAAAAGACCAAGGGTGGCCTGATCATCCCCGACAGCGCCAAGGAAAAGCCCGCCGAAGGCGAAGTCGTTTCCTGCGGCGAAGGCGCCCGCAAGGATTCGGGCGAGCTGATCGACATGGCCGTGAAGGCCGGCGACAAGGTTCTGTTCGGCAAATGGTCGGGCACCGAGGTCACGATCGACGGTGAAGAACTGCTGATCATGAAGGAATCCGACATCCTGGGCATCATCGCCTGAGGTTTCGACCCTTCCACTTCCACAATTCAGACAATTCCAAGGAGGAGCCACCATGGCTGCCAAGGACGTCAAATTCGACACAGCCGCCCGCGACAAGATGCTCAAGGGCGTGAACACGTTGGCCAATGCGGTCAAAGTCACCCTGGGCCCCAAGGGCCGCAACGTCGTCATCGAGAAATCGTTCGGCTCGCCCCGCATCACCAAGGACGGTGTTTCGGTCGCCAAAGAGATCGAGCTTGAGGACAAGTTCGAAAACATGGGCGCGCAGATGGTGAAGGAAGTCGCTTCCCGCACCAACGACGAAGCCGGCGACGGCACCACCACCGCCACCGTGCTGGCCCAGGCCATCATCAAGGAAGGCCTGAAATCGGTCGCCGCGGGCATGAACCCGATGGACCTGAAGCGCGGCATCGATCTCGCCACCACGAAGGTCGTCGAGCACATCAAGTCGGCCGCCCGCACCGTCGAGAACTCGGACGAAGTCGCACAGGTCGGCACCATCTCGGCCAACGGCGAAGCCGAAATCGGCCGCCAGATCGCCGACGCGATGCAGAAGGTCGGCAACGAGGGTGTCATCACCGTCGAAGAGAACAAGGGCCTCGAGACCGAGACCGACGTGGTCGAGGGCATGCAGTTCGACCGCGGTTACCTGTCGCCCTACTTCGTGACCAACCCCGACAAGATGATCGCAGACCTCGAAGACTGCATGATCCTGTTGCACGAGAAGAAGCTGTCGTCGCTGCAGTCGATGGTTCCGCTGCTCGAGTCGGTGATCCAGTCGCAAAAGCCGCTGCTGATCATCGCCGAGGACGTGGAAGGCGAAGCGCTGGCGACCCTGGTCGTCAACAAGCTGCGCGGCGGTCTGAAGATCGCGGCCGTCAAGGCGCCGGGCTTCGGCGATCGCCGCAAGGCGATGCTGCAGGACATCGCGATCCTGACCGGTGGCCAGGTCATCAGCGAAGACCTGGGCATGAAGCTGGAAAACGTCACCATGGACATGCTTGGCAACGCCAAGAAGGTGTCGATCACCAAGGACGAGACGACCATCGTCGACGGTGCCGGTGAGAAGTCCGAGATCGAAGCGCGCGTCAGCCAGATCCGCACCCAGATCGAAGAGACCACCAGCGACTACGACCGCGAGAAGCTGCAAGAACGCGTGGCCAAGCTGGCCGGCGGTGTTGCCGTGATCCGCGTCGGCGGCATGACCGAAGTGGAAGTGAAAGAGCGCAAGGATCGCGTGGACGACGCCCTGAACGCGACCCGCGCGGCCGTGCAGGAAGGTGTGGTCGTCGGTGGCGGTGTCGCCCTGATCCAGGGTGCCAAGGCGCTGGACGGCCTGACGGGCGAGAACAGCGACCAGAACGTCGGCATCAGCATCGTGCGCAAGGCGCTCGAGGCGCCGCTGCGCCAGATCGCCGAGAACTCGGGCATGGACGGATCGGTCGTCGCGGGCAAGATCCGCGAATCGAACGACCTGAAGTTCGGCTTCAACGCCCAGACCGAAGAGTACGGTGACATGTTCGCCTTCGGCGTCATCGACCCGGCCAAGGTGGTGCGGACGGCTCTGCAGGACGCGGCCTCGATCGCCGGTCTGCTGATCACGACCGAAGCCATGATCGCCGACAAGCCGTCCAAGGACGGCGGCTCCGGTGGCGGCATGCCCGACATGGGCGGCATGGGCGGCATGATGTAAGTCGCGATTTTTCGACGAAAAATCGGGTCTGCAGGTGCAGATCGGGGGGCTCTGAGGTTCGGGGCCCCCTTTTTCTTGCGGGCGTCGCTTTGTAGGTATTTCCGGACAGGTGAAATAGGGGACACGCCATGGTCGCGATCGAGGCGCCAACGGATCACGATTGGGCGGCCATCGAGGGGCTGCTCTGCGTGGCCTTCGGTCAGCAGGACGAGTCGGACCTGGTCGCGGCGCTGCGGCGGGACCGCGCCATCGCCCGCGAGCGGATTGCCGTCATGGACGCCCGGATCGTGGGATACGCGGCCCTGTCGGCCATGCGCGCGCCCGCGGGCTGGCTGTGCCTGGCCCCCGTGGCCGTCCAGCCCGAGCGGCAGGGGGGCGGCATCGGCTCGGCGCTGGTGCGTACGCTCCTGGCCGGGGCCGAGGGGCCGGTGGTGGTGCTGGGCGATCCCGAATTCTACGGGCGGCTGGGCTTCTCGGCGGGTGCCGCGCGCAATCTCGTCTCGCCCTACCCGCTGTCGCACACCCTTCTGGCCGGTCTCGACGGGGCCCCCGCGGACCGGCTGATCTATCCCGCGGCCTTCGGCTAGGGCGATATTTTCGGCGCGGGCCTGTCCAAACCGGCCGGGACGTCATATCTGCCCGACATGAAGATCCTCGTCCTGATCCTGTCGATCCTGTTTCCTGCCGCGGCCCCCGCGCAAGAGGGCGATTGCGTGGTCCTGCTGCACGGCCTTGCCCGCAGTTCGGTGTCGATGGAGATCATGGCCGAGGCCCTGCAGCTCAACGGCTTCGGGACCGTCAATGCCGACTACCCGTCCACCGAGGGCACCATCGAAGAGCTGGTCGAGGCCATCGTGCCAAAGGCCGTGGCGGCCTGCGGCGACCGGCGCGTGCATTTCGTCACGCATTCCATGGGCGGCATCCTGGTGCGAGCCTGGCTCGAGGAAAACCGCCCCGAGCACATGGGCCGCGTCGTGATGCTGGGACCGCCCAACAAGGGGTCTGAACTGGTGGACGCGTTCGGCGATCTCGGGCCCTTCGAGTGGCTGAACGGCCCCGCCGGGCTGCAGCTGGGCACCGGGCCCGACAGCGTGCCCAATCGCCTTGGCCTGCCGCGCTTCGAGCTGGGCGTCATCGCCGGCGACCGGTCGCTGAACCCGGTCTATTCGTCGCTGATCGACGGGCCGGATGACGGCAAGGTGTCCGTCGATTCCACCAAGATCGCGGGCATGGACGACCACATCGTCCTTCCGGTCACGCATACCTTCATGATGCTGAGCCCGATGGTGATCGTCCAGGTCGTGCGGTTCCTGCGCACCGGCTCGTTCGACCACACCGCCGGGTAGGATCCCGTCGCGTCAGCCCACGCGGCGGTTGACGTGGCCCATCTTGCGGCCCGGGCGCGGTTCGGACTTTCCGTAAAGATGCAAGGCGGCGGTCGGGTCGCGCAGGATCGCGTCCAGCCGGTCGGCATAGTCGCCCACCAGGTTCTCCATCACGATGTCGCCGAAGCGCGCGCCATCGCCCAGGGGCAGCCCGGCGACCGCGCGGATGTGCTGTTCGAACTGGTCGATTGTGGCGCCGTTCTGGGTCCAGTGGCCCGAATTATGGACCCGCGGGGCGATTTCGTTGACCAGCAATCCACGGGGCGTGACGAAAAGCTCGATCCCCATGACGCCCACGTAGTCCAGTGCGGTCAGGATGCGGCTGGCCAGCAGCACCGCGTCGGTGGCCAGTCCGTGCGGGATCTGCGCGGGCAGGGTGGTGGTGTGCAGGATGCCGTCCCGGTGCACGTTCTCGCCCGGGTCGTAGCAGGCCACCGCACCGTCGAGCCCGCGCGCGGCGATGACCGAGATCTCGCGCTCGAAGGCGACGAAGCCTTCCAGGATGGCGGGCGCGCCCTGCATCGCGTCGAAGGCGGCGCCGGATTGCGATGCGTCGTCGATCCGTACCTGGCCCTTGCCGTCATAGCCGAAACGGCGGGTCTTCAGGATGGCGGGGGTGCCCAGGTCGGCCAGCGCCGCGTCCAGCGCGGCGCGGTCGGGGATATCGGCGAAGGGGGCGGGGGTCAGGCCCAGGTCTGCCAGCCACCGCTTTTCGGTCAGCCGGTCCTGCGAGATGCGCAGCGCGTCGCGGCCCGGCCGGATCGGGCGGTGGCGTTCCAGGATGTCCAGCGCGGCGGTGGGGATGTTTTCGAATTCGAACGTGATGACGTCGCAGGATTGCGCGAACTGCTCGAGCGCGCCCGCGTCGTCATACGCGGCCTTCAGGTGGTAATTGGCGACATGCGAGGCGGGGCAGTCGCCCGCGGGATCGAAGATGCAGGTCTTGTAGCCCAGGCGTGCGGCGGCCATGGACAGCATCCGGCCAAGCTGCCCGCCGCCCAATATGCCGATCGTGGCGCCCGGGGCCAGCGGCTCAGTCATCGCGGGGCCCTTCGGGGATCGACGCCGACAGCGCCGCGCGCCAGGCATCGAGCCGGGCGGCCAGCGCGTCGTCGTGGATGGCCAGGATCGCCGCGGCCATCAGGCCCGCATTGGCCGCGCCCGCGGCGCCGATGGCCATGGTGGCGACCGGGTAACCCCTGGGCATCTGGACGATGGAGTATAGGCTGTCCACGCCCGACAGCGCCTTGGTCTGGACCGGGACGCCGATCACCGGCAGGCGGGTCTTCGACGCCATCATGCCGGGCAGGTGTGCCGCGCCGCCCGCGCCCGCGATGATGACCTTCAGCCCGCGCGCGACGGCGGTCCTGCCGTAGTCCCAGAGCCGGTCCGGGGTGCGGTGGGCCGACACGATCCGCGATTCGTAGGCGATGCCGAGCTCGTCCAGAAGGTGCGCGGCCTCGCGCAGGGTCGGCCAGTCGGACTGGCTGCCCATGATGATGCCGATATCTGTCGTCATGGCGCGCGCTCCGGTGGCCTTGGATTTCGCGGATGGGTGCGGTCGGAGCGGGGGCCAGCCCCCGCACCCCCGAGGTATTTCAGGAAAGATGAAGGGGCAAGGGGGCGCGGGCGCCCGCTCAGGCGATGATGTCGGGGGTCAGGCGATCCTCGAGCGCGGCGATCCGGTCCTTCAGCGCCAGCTTGCGGCGCTTCAGCCGTTGCAGCGTCAGCATGTCCGCGGTGCCGCGATCCTGCAGCGCGCGCACGGCATCGTCGAGGTCGCGATGCTCGGCGCGCAGAACCGCCAGCTCGACGCGCAGGACCTCGTCGCTGTCCATCTTGCGGTCCATGCCGCGGGCCTTCGTCGGGGGTGTGCCGTCCATGGGCGAAGCTTGCGCGATTTTGGGCAGCGCTGGCAAGCACCCCTTGTGGAGAGGTGGGCCTGTTCCCATATATCTGCTCAAAGGACAGTTGCCGCATCAGGGACTGTCCGATCCGCACGATCGCTTGAGATGAAGGACGTGTCATGACGAAAATGGCTTTGGGTGCCCACCCTTTCCTGCTGGGCTTCGACGAGCTCGAACGGCTGGTGGAGCGGACCGCGAAATCCGACGCGGGCGGCTATCCCCCCTACAACATCGAACAGGTCAGCGACCGCGCCTACCGCATCACGCTGGCGGTCGCGGGATTTGCCGAAGACGACCTGTCGATCACCGAGGAAAATCGCCAGCTGGTGGTGCGCGGACGCCAGTCCGACGACAGCGACACGCGCGTGTTCCTGCACCGCGGCATCGCGTCACGCCAGTTCCAAAGGACCTTCGTCATGGCTGACGGAGTTGAGGTGACAGGGGCGAGCCTTGAAAACGGCCTGCTCCACCTGGACCTGGAAAGCGCGCCGCCCGACAGCGTGGTGCGCACGATCCGGATCACCGGCGGACAGAAAGAGGAGGGTAAGAAATGAGTGAGACCCCGAAAATCGAACTGCACGACGCGCTGATCGATGCGCGGATCGTCTATGTCCGCTCGGTCGACCTGGCCGAACTGCCGGATGAAGTGCGCCAGCAGGCGGGCGAGGTGAAGCAGCTTTACGCCGTGCACAATTCGGACGGCGATCGCCTGGCGCTTGTCACCGATCGCAAGCTGGCCTTCGTGGTGGCGCGGCAGAACGACATGGCACCCGTCAGCGTCCACTGAGCCGCGCCCACGGCAGACCGAATGAAGCCCCGGCATCGCGTCCGGGGCTTTTTCGTGCGGCGGGGCCGGGCAGGGCGGCGACTCAGTCGAAGGTCTCGGACGCCCCGATGCCCCAGAGCGCGGCCTTGCGGACCCAGCCCTTGTGCCCGCCCGTGCGCAGCCGACACCAATCGGGCAGGCAGCGGTCGACGCGCGCCACCACGCCCCGCCGGGCGCGGGCGTTCTCGGGCGCGCCCTCCACCGGTTTCATCAGCAGGGCGACCTCGTCGGCATGGACGATCGCGGTGCGCACCCCCGACAGCAGCGAGTAATGCACCCATCCGCCCATTCCGTCGGGGTCCTGCACCCGCCGCCAGTGGCCATGCTCGGCCGTGATCTTCAGCGGCAGGTCCTTGCGGCGGTAGATCCAGTCGACCCGGTGGCTCAGCGACGGGCCGCGCCGCACGTTGCCCTCGGTCGCCTTCATGGACACGAAGCGCGGCAGGGGCAGGTTCGTCTCGGATCCGCGCGCGCCGTCGGCCAGGACGGGGCCTGTCGGCGCCGCCAGCAGAACCACGGCGATCACCCACGCCGCCCGTACCCATGTCGCTGCCATCTGCCTGTCCGCCTGAACTGCCCGTTACCCGTCTTGCCGTCGTTGCGGCGCCGGGATCTGTCGCGGCCCCGTCTTCCGACTTGTGCCTTGTCCCGTTAGTCGTCAGTTTGCGCGAAACGACGGAAGATAGAAAGGCGAGGGGCGGAATCGATGGGATCTGAGCGGTTGAGTGTTGTCGTTACGCGACGGTTGCCCGAGGCGGTCGAGACGCGGCTGGCCGAGCTCTTCGATGTCGAGCTTCCGACCGAGGATCGGCCAATGTCGCGCGACGAGCTGATCGCCGCGGTCGGGCGTGCCGACGTGCTGGTTCCCACGATCACCGACGACATCGACGCGGCCTTGCTGGCGCGGGCGGGCACCCGGTTGAAGCTGATCGCGCAATACGGCGCGGGCGTGGACAATATCGACGTGGCCACGGCCCGGCAGCGCGGCATCCTGGTGTCGAACACCCCCGGCTCGACCACCGAGGACACCGCCGACATGACCGTCGCCCTGATCCTGGCGGTCAAGCGCCGCATCCCCGAAGGACTGGCCGTCATGCAAAGCGGCACCTGGCAGGGATGGGCGCCCAACGCGCATCTGGGCGGGCGCATTTCCGGCAAGCGGCTGGGGATCCTGGGCATGGGGCGGATCGGCCAGGCCGTGGCGCGGCGCGCGCAGGCCTTCGGGATGCAGGTCCACTACCACAACCGCACCCCGGTGCGCCCGCAGATCGAACAGGCGCTGGGCGCGACCTACCACGACAGCCTGGACCACATGCTCAGCCGGATCGACGTGCTGTCGGTGAACTGCCCGCACACGCCCGCCACCTTCCACCTGCTGAACGCGCGGCGGATCGCGCTGATGAAACCGTCGGCCGTGGTCGTCAACACGTCGCGCGGCGAAGTCATCGACGAGAACGCGCTGGCCCGCGCGGTGGAAGCGGGCGCGATCGCGGGCGCGGGGCTCGACGTGTTCGAGCACGGGGTCGAGGTCAATCCCAAGCTGCGCGCCCAGCCCAATGTGGTGCTGCTGCCGCATATGGGCTCGGCCACCCACGAAGGACGGCTGGAGATGGGCGAGAAGGTCATCATCAACATCAAGACCTTCGCCGACGGCCACCGCCCGCCCGATCAGGTGGTTCCCGGCAATTCCTGAAGCGGATCGCCGCGCTGCATCCCCGACGTGACGTCGGTCAGCCGCATCAGCGTGCAATAGGGGCGGTCGGTCCGGTCGCGGATCGGGTGCATTTCGCAGCGGATGAAACGCTGGCCCTGGGTCTCGACTGTGAAGGGATAGACATAGGCCGTGCTGCCATGCCTTAGGCAAGCCTCAAGCGCGGGCCCCGCCCGGTCTATATAGCGGCGCTTTCCGATCACCTGTTCGATATGCAGGTCAATCATCCGGGCGGGCGTCGTGTGGTTGAAGACCGCATTCGCATCGCTCACACCCAGATACCGGTCGGTCACGCTGACAGCGACCAACCGCTCGGTCGAGGCGGCGATATGCTGCGACAGCTCCAGGGGATCGGCGATCCCGCGCGCCACGTCCGCGAACGAGGCGCCGCGCCCCAGCCGCGGCACGCTCGGCTGCAGGTTCGCGTCGCGGGCGATCCCGTTCGACAGGTCCAGCGCGCGCTCCAGGTCGCGGCGTCCGGTCTCGGAATTCGGTGCGCGGGCCGAGCGATTGACGAAGAAGGCCACCATCTCGCACAACTCGTCTTTGGATTGCGCGACGTAATTCTCCAACTGGTCGTTCAGCTTCGACGCCTCGCGCACCAGGCTGACGTGAACGCGCGTCGATGCCTGTTCTCGCAAGGATGCGACCAGCTGAGCCTCGACCAATTTCAAGGCGCTCGCCATATGTCTGAATTGCAAACCCGTTCCCTCGCATTCACTCAATTCCGGCCCCAAAAACCGGTCCCCACCGAAACCTAGCATGCTTTTAGGCGAAATGTCGCCGATTATGCGCAGTGGAACATTCGGGGGCCGCCATGCTTTGGCCCCTTAGCAAAAGGAGGAAAGATCGATGAACTGGGACCAGATCGAAGGAAGCTGGAAGGAATTCAAAGGACGGGTTCAGCAGAAATGGGGAGAGTTGACCCACGACGAGCTGGACGAGGCCAAGGGGGACCGCGAGCGGCTTGAAGGGCTGATCCAGAAGAAATACGGGGTCACCAAGGAAGACGCGCGTCGCCAGATCGACGAGTGGATGGCCAAGCAATAATCGCGGCCGGGTGAAACGCACCGGGCGGGGCGGGACGGGTCCACGCGGCGCGTCGCCCCGTCCGGTCGCAAGGTCAGGCGAGGGACGCCTGTCGCAAAGGGATGGACGATGACTGCAACCTTGTCGGACCTGCCCTGGTGGAAGCGCGCGACCGGCTACCAGATCTATCCGCGCAGTTTCATGGACAGCGACGGCGACGGGGTGGGCGACATCCCCGGCATCGTGTCGCGGCTGGATCACCTGGCGGATCTGGGCGTGGGCTTCATCTGGCTCAGCCCGGTCTATGCCTCGCCCCAGCGCGACAACGGCTACGACATCAGCGACTACCGCGCGATCCATTCCGAATACGGCACGCTGGACGAATTCGACCGGCTGGTGGCCGAAGCGCGGGACCGCGGGATCGGCATCGTCATGGACCTGGTGGTCAACCATTCGTCCAGCGACCACGCGTGGTTCCAAGCCGCCGCAGCATCGCGCGACGCGCCCGAGCATGATTACTACGTCTGGCGCCAGGGGCGCCCCGGCGGACTGCCGCCCACCGACCGGCAGGCCATCTTCGGCGGGCCCGCCTGGACTTATGTCGGCGCGGTGGATGCGTGGTACCTGCACCTTTTCAGCCCCGGCCAGCCCGATCTGAACTGGGACAATCCCGCGTTGCGCGCCGAGATCTGGGACATGATGCGCTGGTGGATCGACCGCGGCATCGCGGGCTTCCGGATGGACGTGATCGACCTGATCGGCAAGGACGTGGATGCCGGGCATTTCGACGAAGGCCCGCATGTCTGGGACCGGCTGGACGAGATGCACGCCCAGGTTCTGGCCGGGCGGGACCTGCTGACCGTTGGCGAAAGCTGGGCGGTCAGCCGCGAGACCGTCGGGAACTACATCGGCAAGCCCGGTCCGCTGGCGATGATGTTCCATTTCGACCACGTGAAGCTGGGCTGGGACGACACGTTTCACAAATTCCGCCCGCGCGAGGTCACGCCGCTCATGCTGAAGCGCGAGATCATCGCCTGGCAGACGCATCTGCGGGACGACGGCTGGGACGCGCTGTTCCTGTCGAACCACGATCTGCCGCGGCAGGTATCGCGCTACGGCGACGACGGCGCGGATCGGGTGGCCTCGGCCAAAGCGCTGGCGACGATGCTGCATCTGCTGCGCGGCACGCCGTTCATCTACCAGGGCGAAGAGATCGGCATGACGAACTTTCACGCGGCCAGCCTGTCGGACGTGGCCGACCTGGAGGTCCACGGCCAGTACGACGGCATGATGGCAGCCGGGCTCGATCACGCGACCTTCATGGACGGGGTGAACCTGAACGGGCGCGACCATGCCCGGACGCCCATGCAGTGGGACGCGAGTGCATCGGCAGGGTTCACCGACGGGGTGCCGTGGATGACGCCGAACCCGAATTACCCGGGTCTGAACGTGGCCCGCGACCGGGCCGATCCGGACGGGCTTTTCGCGCATTACCGCGCGCTGACCCAATTGCGGCGCGCGCATCCGC
The DNA here is from genome assembly GCF_016412875.1 of Palleronia pontilimi. Classification (GTDB taxonomy): domain Bacteria; phylum Pseudomonadota; class Alphaproteobacteria; order Rhodobacterales; family Rhodobacteraceae; genus Palleronia; species Palleronia pontilimi. Next base: position 81,413 of record NZ_JAEKPD010000007.1, read on the forward strand.
TGATCGTCGAAGGCGGCTTCCAGGCCCATCTGGAAGATCACCCGGCGGTCTTCGCCTTCACCCGCGGGCACCGCGAAAAGCGGCTGTCGGTGCTGGTCAACCTGACCGGCCAACCGCAAAGCCTGACGGTGCCCGATGCCATGTGCGGCGCCGGAAAGCCGCTGGTCTGCACCCACGACACGCGGCACGGCCTTCAGGGCGACGTGCGGCTCGCCCCGTGGGAGGCCGTGGCGCTGCTTCGGGGCTAGGACCGGACTCTTAGAAGAGTCCGTTTCCGGATTTTTCAAAAAATCCGGCGCCCGGCCCAAGGGTCGCGCTGCGTGTCGGGGGTATTCAGCGGCCGGTCGGTGTCAGGCCGACGGTGCCTTCGTCTTGTAAACCTGGTCGTCCGTGGGGAAGCTGCGGTCGCGCACCTCGGCGGCATAGGCCTTGACCGAATTCTCGATCTCGGCGGCCAGGTTGCCGTAAACCTTCACGAATTTCGGTGGACGCGCGTTCAGGCCCAGCATGTCTTCGAGCACCAGGATCTGCCCGTCGCAGTTCGCCGATGCGCCGATGCCGATGGTGGGGATATCCACGGCCGCGGTGATCTTGTCGGCCAGCGGCTCGACCACGCCTTCCACGACCACCGCGAAGGCGCCCGCCTCGGCCACCGCCTGCGCGTCCTCGATGTGCAGCGGCCAGCTGTCCTCGTCGCGGCCTTGGGTCTTGAAGCCGCCCAGCGTGTGGCTGCTTTGCGGGGTGAGGCCGATATGGGCCATCACCGGGATGCCGCGCTGGGTCAGGAAATGGATCGTCTCGGCCATGCGCGTGCCGCCTTCGAGCTTCACCGCGCCGCACTGGGTTTCCTTCATGATGGTGGCCGCGTTGCGGAAGGCCATGTTCGGGCTTTCCTCGTAGCTGCCGAAGGGCATGTCCACCACGATCAGCGCGCGTTGCGTGCCCCGCACCACCGCGCGGCCATGCATGATCATCAGTTCCATGGGCACGCCCACGGTCGTCTCCATCCCGTGCATCACCATGCCCAAGCTGTCGCCCACCAGGATGAAATCGGCGTACTTGTCCACGATCGCCGCCGTGTGCGCGTGGTACGAGGTCAGCGACACGATGGGATCGCCCCCCTTGCGCGCGGCGATCTGGGGCGCCGTCATGCGGCGGACGGGCTTCGGGGCTTCGGTGCTCATGGACGGTCCTCAGGGCTGTATCACGCGGTTGTCGATCAGTAGCACATCGCCGAAACGCACGGCCAGCAGGATGACCACGGGCTGGTCCGGCGTGCCCGTGACGGGGGCGAGCGTTTCGGCGTCGCGGATGTCGATGGACGCGATATCGGCGCCCTCGGCGCGCTGCAGCCGGTCGCGCACCAGCTTGCGCATCTTGCCCACCGACACGCCCACATGGCCCTGCGCCGCGTTCAGCGCGTCGTTCAGGGCAGGGGCGGCGGCGCGGTGTTCGGGCGTCAGGCGCACGTTGCGCGACGACATGGCCAAGCCATCCGCCTCGCGCATGGTGGGCACGCCGACGATGCGCACCGGCACGTCCAGGTCGCGCACCATGGTGCGGATGACGCACAGTTGCTGGTAGTCCTTCTGCCCGAAGAACGCGGCGTCGGGCTGGGCCAGGTTCAGCAGCTTCGTCACCACCGTCGCCACGCCGCGGAAATGGCCCGGCCGGATGCGGCCGATCAGGATGCGCGCCAGGTGCGTCGTCTCGACGATGGTCTGGGCAGTCTCGTCGTACATCTCGTCGGCGCTGGGCATGAAGACCGCGGCGATACCTTCGGCTTCGAGCAGGCCAAGGTCCCGCTCGGCGGTGCGGGGATAGGTGGCGAGGTCTTCGTTGGGCCCGAACTGCGACGGGTTCACGAAGATGGTGGCCACGGTGTGATCCGTCTCGGACAGCGACCGGCGCACGAGGCTCAGATGCCCGTCATGCAGGGCCCCCATGGTCGGCACCAATCCCACCGTGCCGTCCAGCGCCGCACGGGCCGTGCGCAACTCCTGCTTGGTGCGACAGATCTTCATGGGCGCGCTCCGGCTTGGCCTGTCCTCGGCGATTTAGATGATTTTCCAATGGCTTCCAACGCGAAACGGCGTTGCAACCTGACGGCGATTGTGACGGGGGCGCCACAGCCCTGCCGCCACGTTATCCGGGCAGGATGAAGTTGCGCCACGAATATGCTAGAAAACACTCAATAAAAACAAGATTTGGGCAGGCTTCATAGTGGTGAAAGCGTCGAAGACGTTCGTCATCGCATGGTCTCAGACGGAAATTGACGGCGTGGCGGGGCTTCCGGTGGAAGCGCTCTCGGCCGGAATCGGCTGGTCCTGGACCGGCGAGGCGGTGTGTATTGACGGTTCGAACGATATTCTGGTCCTCACCGGGGCCGAAGGAAGCGACGATCTGCGGCAAAGGGCATCGCGCGCTGCGCATCGCGTGCTGCGGCGCGCAAGTGTCGATCTCGCTCGGCAGTCGCCCTGCGACGACGGCGATGCCCGCATCGAGCGCGACTTCACGGTTACCGATGGCACGCGACGGTTCCGCGTCGCGCTGATCGACACGGCCCGCGCCGCCCGCCCGCTGCTGATGTTCACCGATGCGGTCCCGCCCCGCGACCGCGAGCTCTGGGTCGTCACACCGCCGCGCAACCGGCGCGCCCGGCTGGTGGCGCGCAGCGACAGCGTCATCTGCTTCGTGCGCGGCACCCGGCTGCGGACCCCCGGTGGCTATGTCGCGGTCGAGGACCTGATGCCGGGCGACCGGCTTTCTACCCGCGACGACGGCCCGCAACAGGTCCAGTGGATCGGCCGACGCCACCTGTCGGGCGCGCGCCTGGCCGCCGATCCGCAATTGCGCCCGGTCCGCATCCGCAGCGGTGGCTTGGGCGGCCGCGATCCGCGCGGCGATCTTCTGGTGTCGCCCCGCCACCGGCTGCTGCTGCGGGGCAAACTGGCGGACGCCCTGTTTCGCACCCCCGAAGTGCTGGTCGAGGCCAAGGACCTGCTAAACGACCGCTCGATCACGGTCGACCATGGGGCGCGGTCGGTCGACTATTTCCACGTCCTGCTGCCCCGCCACCAGGTCGTCTGGGCCAACGGCGTGGCCAGCGAAAGCTTCCACCCCGCCCATGCCGGCCTGGACGAGCTGGACGCGCAGCAGGCGGAGGCGCTGGAGCGTGTCGTGCCCGGCCTGACCCAGCGGCCCGGCCTTTACGGCGACAGCGCGCGGCGCAGGCTTAGCGGCGCCGAGGCGGCGATCCTTCTGAGCGAGCAGCGCCTGGCCGGTTGACACCGCGCGGCACCCCCGTATAAGGCGCGCTTCATTGGTGTTGGCGGCCCCCGCAAGGGACAGCCTGTCGGCCGGGGATCGCAAGGCCCGCGGCAAAGGACAACGCCCTTTTGACACGACCAAAAGGAGATCAGCCGTGACCAAACGCACGTCTGCCAAGTACAAGCTCGACCGCCGCATGGGCGAAAACATCTGGGGTCGCCCCAAGTCGCCCGTCAACCGCCGCGAATACGGTCCCGGCCAGCACGGCCAGCGCCGCAAGGGCAAGATGTCGGATTTCGGCATCCAGCTGCGCGCCAAGCAAAAGCTTAAGGGCTATTACGGCGACCTGACCGAAAAGCAGTTCCGCCGCATCTTCGCCGAAGCCGAGCGGGTGCGCGGCGATACCGGCGAGAACCTGATCGGCCTGCTGGAAAAGCGCCTGGATGCCGTGGTCTATCGCGCCAAGTTCGTGCCCACCATCTTCGCCGCCCGCCAGTTCGTGAACCACGGACACGTCACGGTGAACGGCCAGCGCGTCAACATCCCGTCCTACCGCGTGAAGGAAGGCGACGTGATCGAGGTGCGCCAGAAGTCCAAGCAACTGGCCATCGTGCTGGAAGCCGCGGGCCTGCCCGAGCGGGACGTGCCCGACTACCTGGATGTCGATCACTCGAAGATGACCGCCACCTTCACCCGCGTGCCGGGCCTGGGCGACGTGCCCTACCCGGTGCAGATGGAGCCGAACCTGGTCATCGAATACTACGCCCAGAACTAGGGCGCAGCGCCAGTGCAGTTTCGGATCAGGCCGCCCCGCTTCGGGCGGCCTTTTTCGTGGGCGATTCCGCGCCCTCTATACCCCGTGCCCGACCGCGTCAAAAACGCGGTCGCGGCCACATGCGGCTGGTCAGGTGCGAGGTGGGACGTTAGAAGGCGCAGGAAAGAGGAAAGCAGCCCATGTCACACGCGATAGAGCCCAAGGCGGGCATCCTTGAAATCAGCCCTTACCAGGGCGGCGCAAGCCACGTCGAAGGCGTGTCCGACGTGGTGAAGCTGTCGTCCAACGAAAACCCCCTGGGCCCGCCCGAATCCGCGCGCGAGGCCCTGCGCCGCACCGCCCACCTGCTGCACCGCTACCCGTCCAGCGACCACGCCAGCCTGCGCCAGGCCATCGGCGAGGTCCACAAGCTCGACCCCGAGCGGCTGATCTGCGGCGCGGGCAGCGACGAGATCATCTCGATGATCTGCCAGGCCTATACCGGTCCGGGCACCGAGGTGATCCACACCGAGCACGGCTTCGCCATGTACCGCATCAGCGCGCTGGCCTCGGGCGCGACGCCCGTCGAGGTGCGCGAGCACGAGCGCAAGGTCGACGTGGACGCGATCCTCGACGCCGTCAGCTTCCGCACGCGGCTGGTCTTCGTGGCCAACCCCGCCAATCCCACCGGCACGATGCTGGGCAACAACGAGCTGGGCCGTCTGGCCGCCGAGCTGCCCGACCACGTGCTGCTGGTGCTCGACGGCGCCTATGCCGAATATGTCGAAGGCTACGATGGCGGCGCCAAGCTGGTGGACAAGCGCGAGAACGTCGTGATGACGCGCACCTTTTCCAAGATCTACGGGCTGGGCGGGTTGCGCGTCGGCTGGGCCTACGCCCCCGCCCACGTGATCGACGTGCTCAACCGGGTGCGCGGCCCCTTTAACGTGGGCGAGCCGCAGCTTGCCGCCGCCGAAGCCGCCGTGCGCGACCGCGAATTCGTCGAGCGCAGCCGCGCCGAGAACTCGCGGATGCGGACGTGGCTGGCCAAGGCGCTGGCCGAGCTGGGCGTCATGTCCGACACGTCCACGGCGAATTTCGTGCTGGCGCGTTTCGACAACGAGGCCGAGGCCAACGCCTGCGAAGACCACCTGCGCGCCGAAGGCCTGCTGGTGCGCCGGGTGGCGGGCTACAAGCTGCCCAATTGCCTGCGCATCACCGTCGGCGACGAGGCGTCGTGCCGCCGGGTCGTCCATTCCATCGCCCAGTTCAAGGGCCAGGACGGGTGAGCCAACTCTACGACCGGGTGGCGCTGATCGGGCTGGGCCTGATCGCGGGCTCGATGGCGCTGGCGATGAAGCGCGCGGGTCTCGCGGGAGAAATCGTCGGCACCGCGCGGTCGGGAGAAACCCGCGACATCGCTCTGGCGCGGGGCCTCTGCGACCAGGTCTTCGACACCGCGGCCGACGCCGTGGCGGGCGCCGACCTGGTGGTGCTGGCCGTGCCGGTGGGCGCCATGGCCAGCGTCGCGGCCGAGATCGGGCCGCACCTGCAGGCGGGCGCCACGGTCACCGACGTGGGCTCGGTCAAGCGCGCGGTGATCGACGCGGTGGCGCCGCATATCCCCGACGGCGTGATCTTCATTCCGGGCCACCCGCTGGCGGGCACCGAGCAATCCGGCCCGGACGCGGGCTTCGCCGAGCTCTTCGACGGCCGCTACACGCTGCTCATCGACGAGGGCGTCGAGGCCGAGCCGCTGGAGCGGCTGGCGACGCTCTGGCGCGGCATGGGCGCCCATGTGGACGTGATGGATGCCGACCACCACGACCTGGTGCTCGCCGTGACCAGCCATTCGCCGCACCTGATCGCCTATACCATGGTGGGCGTGGCCGACGACCTGAGCCGCGTCACCGACAGCGAGGTCATCAAGTATTCCGCCGCCGGTTTCCGCGACTTCACCCGCATCGCGGCCAGCGACCCGGTGATGTGGCGTGACGTGTTCCTGAACAACAAGGATGCGACGCTGGAAATCCTGGGCCGGTTCACCGAAGAACTCTTTGCCCTTCAACGCGCCATCCGAACCGGAGACGGGGACATGCTGCACGACTACTTCACCCGCACCCGCGCCATCCGCCGCGGCATCGTCGAGGCCGGACAGGACACCGGCGCGCCCGATTTCGGGCGGGGGCCGAAGCCATGAGGGCGGTGGCCTTGCTGTTGGCCGTGGCGCTGGCGCTGACCTCGTGCGGCCGCGTCACCGACATGGTCAGCCGCAAGAACGTGGCCGATCTGCCCGGCATGGCGCTTTGCGGCGACCCGGCGATCCGCGGCGAAGTGCTGCCGCCGATCGACGATGCGGGGGTCTGCGGCATCGACGACCCGGTGCGGGTCAGCAGCGTGTCGGGCGTGGTGCTGTCGCAATCGGCGATGCTGGATTGCTCGGCGGCCCGCAGCCTGCGCCAATGGGTCGACGGCGTGGCGAAACCCGCCGTGGGCAGGCGCGGCGGCGGCCTGTCGGGACTGCGCGTGGCCGCGCATTACGCCTGCCGCACCCGCAACAACCAGAGCGGCGCGAAAGTGTCCGAGCATGGCAAGGGCCGCGCCATCGACATCTCGGCCATCTCGCTGAAGGACGGCGAGACGATCACCGTGCTCGACCATTGGTCGACGCTCCGGCGCGGGCGGCTTCTGCGCAAGCTGCACGGCGGGGCCTGCGGCCCGTTCGGCACCGTGCTGGGCCCGAAATCCGACCGCTTCCACCGCGATCACTTCCATTTCGACACGGCCAGCTACCGCTCGGGGCCCTATTGCCGCTGAAACTGCTACTCAGGCCTCGGTGAAGCGCGCCAGAAGCAGCGCCTCGGGCCGCGACGCCACGGTGGACCGGGTGGCGCGGCCTTCCACCGCGCGCGCCAGTTCGGGAAAGATCGACAGGATCTCGGCACGCTGGTCGCGGGTCAGCGCCTTCAGCCCCATCTCGCCCAGATACAGGCTTTCGCTCTGCAGATCGGCGGTGAAGACCACGTCGTGCGCGTCCAGCATGATGTGGAAATACTCGACCGTGTCGCCCTCCGTCTCCCGCGTGATCGCGTCCCCGTCGACCAGGTGGATCGCGGGCACCAGCACCTCCATCATGCCGCAGTAAAGCTCGGCCCGGTGCCCGTCGACCAGGATCCGGTGCTGGGGCGACACGGCGATGTCGCGCGACGGCACGCCCGCGCGCAACGCGCCCGCCTGCAGCCGCACCGGCCGGTTGCGCGGCGTGGCGGGCATGATCGAATGGCCGATCCAGCGGATTTCCTGGTAGCCGCCGTGGCGGGTCAGCACCTCGTCGCCCACGTCGAGATCCTCGATCATCCGCTCGCCCTGCCGCGTCAGGATCGGCGTGCCGCGGGTGAAGCAGGGCAGGGTGGCCTCGTCCAGCTGGACGCTGCCGGTCAGCCGTCCCGACGCGTTCGGGAAGTCGGGCAGCACGAAATAGATCTGCCCCCCCGACGACAGCAGCAGGTAATCGGGCGGGTCGTCGGCCGAGAATTCGTCGAAGTTGCGGAAGAAGTTGTTGTTGCGCGTGTCCGACACGCTGCCGCGCGACACGATGCTGTAGGGCTGCGTGGTCGCGCCGCCATCCAGGCTCAGCGTGTTGCCGCTCAGGATGTCGCCGTCGATGGTGATCCGCACGTCGCCCAGACTGTCCGTGGTCTGGAAACGAAAGGGGCCATTTGTCCGTACTGTCCCCGTTACACTGTTGAATGTCGCCATGAAGCGCCCTCGGCCATGGAAGTTACCATGACCAAGAACGCTTCACCCAAAGTTGTCGCTCGTCAAGCGTGGCTAGGCCTTGGGATAGCCGATGGCGGCAATTCGCTCGCGCAGCTCGTCCAAGATCGCCGGGTCGTCGATGGTCGCGGGCGTCTTGAAATTCTCGCCGTCGGCGATCTTGGCCATGGTGGCGCGCAGCGTCTTGCCCGAGCGCGTCTTCGGCAACCGGTCCACCACCACCGCCAGCTTGAAGGCCGCCACCGGCCCGATCTTGTCGCGCACCAGCTGCACGACCTCTTTGACGACCTGCTCGTGCGGCGTGTCGCAATCGCGGCCGAGCGTCAGGAAGCCCATGGGCAACTGGCCCTTCAGATCGTCCGCCACGCCCACGACCGCGCATTCCGCCACCGCCGGGTGGGTGGCCAGCACCTCTTCCATCAGCCCGGTGGACAGCCGGTGGCCCGCCACGTTGATGACGTCGTCGGTGCGCGCCATGATCCACAGGTAGCCGTCCGCGTCCTTGCGGCCCGCATCGCCGGTCTCGTAATAGCCCGGAAAGCTGTTCAGATACGCCTTCCGGAACCGGTCCTCGGCGTGCCAAAGCGTCGGCAGCGTGCCCGGCGGCAGCGGCAGTTTCACCGCGATGGCGCCCAGCTCGCCGTCGGGCAGCTCGGCGCCGTCCTCGCCCAGGATATGCACCTCGTAGCCCGGCATGGGCACGGTGGGCGAGCCCAGCTTCACCGGCAGCGGCTCGATCCCCACGGGGTTGCCGACGATGGTCCAGCCGGTTTCGGTCTGCCACCAATGGTCGTAGACCGGCTTGCCCGACACGTCCTGCAGCCATTCGATGGTGTCCGGATCCGCCCGCTCGCCCGCCAGGTAGATCTGGCGCAGGTGGCCCAGGTCGTGGCCCTGCATGTGCCGGGCCTCGGGGTCCTCGCGCCGGATCGCGCGGAACGCGGTGGGCGCGGTGAAGAAGCTTGCGACCTTGTGCTCGGCCATGACGCGCCAGAAGGTGCTGGCGTCGGGCGTGCCCACGGGCTTGCCCTCGAACACCACGGTGGTGTTGCCATGGATCAGCGGCGCGTAGGTGATGTAGCTGTGGCCCACCACCCAACCCACGTCCGACGCGGCCCAGAAGACCTCGCCCGGATCGACGCCGTAGATGTTCTTCATCGACCAGTTCAGCGCCACCAGGTGCCCGCCGGTGTCGCGAACGACGCCCTTGGGCTGGCCGGTCGTGCCGCTGGTATACAGGATATAGCACGGATGGCTGCCCTCGACCGGGACGCAATCGGCGGGGGACACGCCCTCCTGCGCCGCGACCCAATCCACGTCACGCCCCTCAATCAGCTCGGCGCGCTGCTGGTCGCGCTGGAAGATGATGCAGAACTCGGGCGTGTGGGCGGCCTGGTCGATGGCCGCGTCCAGCAGCGGCTTGTAGGCGACCGTGCGGTTCGGCTCGATCCCGCACGAGCCCGCGATGATCGCCTTGGGCTTGGCGTCGTCGATCCGCGTGGCCAGCTCGGATGCGGCGAAACCGCCGAACACCACCGAATGGATCGCGCCGATCCGGGTGCAGGCCAGCATGGCGATCACGGCCTCGGGCACCATGGGCATGTAGATGATGACCCGGTCGCCCTTTTCCACGCCGCGGGCTTCCAGCGCCCCCGCGACCGACGCGCAGCGATCGCGCAGCTCGGCGAAGGTGATCTTCTGCTGCGCGCCCGTCACCGGGCTGTCCCAGATGATCGCCACCTGATCGGCGCGGCCGTCCTCCACGTGGCGGTCCACGGCGTTGTAGCAGGTATTGGTCAGCCCGTCGGCGAACCACGCATAGATCGGCGCCTTGCTGTCATCGAGCGCGCGGCTCGGCGCCCGATCCCAGTGGATCGCCTGCGCCTGCTCCATCCACCAGCCGTCGGGGTCGGCCTTCCAGGCGGCATAGGTGTCTGCGTAGCTGGTCATGGCGATCCCTCCCTCGTTTGCGGCAAATAAAGCCGACGCGCCGCGCCGGAACAAGTGGCTCCTTGGTCCCGCCCCGAAAGGACCACTGCCCGGATCGTCGAAATCCGACATTCATGGCGAAAACGGACCAGCCGGGACGGCGCTCTTGCACGATACTCGGCTGCACGGGGTGGCGCGCGGCGGTCGCGGCCGCCCGCGTCCAAGGATGCCAGCCATGAGCGACAAGAACCCCAAGAAGAAGATGAAACCGGCGCGCCCGGCGCCCAAGCCCGAACCTGTCGCACCGGTCGCGGCGAAACAGCCGAAGAAAGGCAAGTAGACCCGCGCCCGCGGACAAGCGCGGCCGGAACGGCTCCCCGCGCGCGGCCAGCCCCGGCCCCCTTCTTCATCTTTCCCCAAATACCTTGCGGGGGGCCGCGCAGCGGCGGGGGTGCAAAACCCCCTCCGACGCTCAGCCGTAATGCGCCACCGGCGTGCCCGCGATGGCCGACACGTTCAGCAATCCGCGCGCGGTGATCGAGCTGGTGACGATATGGGCCTTGTTGCCCATGCCCATCAGGATCGGGCCGACCTCCAGCCCCGACGCTTTCATCTTCAGGATGTTGCGCACGCCCGACGCGGCATCGGTATTGGCGAAGATCAGCGTGTTGGCCGCGCCCTCCATCCGTGAATTGGGAAAGATCCGCGCGCGCAGCTCGCCGTCGAGCGCGGCATCGGCATGCATCTCGCCCTCGTAGCAGAAGTCGCGGGGGCGGCTGTCCAGGATCTCCAGCGCGGCGCGCATCCGGATGCCGGTGTCGCAGTCGAAATTGCCGAATTGCGAATGGCTGCACAGCGCGATCTTGGGCTCCACCCCGAAGCGGCGCACGTGGCGCGCGCTGGCCACGACCGAATCGGCGATCTGCTGGGGCGTGGGCTGCGGGTTCACATGGGTGTCACCCACGAAAAGCGGCCCGTCCTCCAGGATCATCAGCGACAGCGCGCCCACGGGATGCAGCTCCTTCGAGCCCAGCACCTGGCTGATGTAGTTCAGGTGCCACAGGTACTGCCCGAACGTGCCGCAGATCATCGAATCGGCCTCGTCGCGCTGCACCATGATGGCGCCGATGGCGGTCGTGTTGGTCCGCATGATCGCCTTGGCCAGGTCCGGCGTGACCCCGCGCCGTTCCATGATGGCGTGATAGGTCTGCCAGTAATCGCGGTAGCGGGCGTCGTTTTCCGGGTTCACCGTCTCGAAATCCGTGCCCGCGCGCAGTTGCAGCCCCGCGCGCTCGGCGCGCAGCTCGATCACCTCGGGGCGGCCGATCAGGATCGGCCGGTCGGTGGTTTCTTCCAGCATGGCGTGGGCGGCGCGCAGCACGCGCTCGTCCTCGCCTTCGGTGAAGACGATGCGGCGGGGCTGGGTGGCCGCGGCCTCGAACACCGGCCGCATGATCATGGCCGAGCGGAACACCGACCCGTCGAGCTTGCGCTTGTAGGCCGTCAGATCCTCGATCGGGCGCTCGGCCACGCCGCTTTCCATGGCCGCCTTGGCCACGGCGGTGGCCACCACGCCCATCAGGCGCGGATCGAAGGGCTTGGGGATCAGGTAGTCGGGTCCGAAGGTCAGCTGCTCGCCCTGGTAGGCGGCGGCGGCTTCGGCGCTGGTGGTCTTGCGGGCAAGCTCGGCGATGCCCTCGACGCAGGCGATCTTCATCTCGTCGTTGATGACCGTGGCGCCCGCATCCAGCGCGCCGCGGAAGATGAAGGGAAAGCACAATACGTTGTTGACCTGGTTGGGAAAATCCGACCGCCCGGTGGCGATCAGCGCGCGCGGCGCCACGGCGCGGGCCTCCTCGGGGTCGATCTCGGGCGTGGGATTGGCCAGGGCGAAGATGATCGGCGCGTCGGCCATGCGCTGGACCATCTCGGGCTTCAGCACGCCGGGCCCCGACAGCCCCAGAAACAGGTCCGCCCCGTCGATCACGTCACCCAACGACCGCGGCCCGCCCGGCTGGGCGTACTCGGCCTTTTGCGGGGTCATGTCCGCCTCGCGGCCCTCGTGGACCAGTCCTTCGATGTCGCAGAGCCAGACGTTCTCGCGCCGGACCCCCAGCTTCAGCAGCATGTTCAGGCAGGCGATGCCCGCGGCCCCGCCGCCGGTGGACACGATCTTGATGTCCTCGAAACGCTTGCCCGCCACCCGCAGCGCGTTGGTGGCCGCGGCCCCCACGACGATGGCCGTGCCGTGTTGGTCGTCGTGGAAGACGGGGATGTTCATCCGCTCGCGGCAGAGCTTTTCGACGATAAAGCAGTCGGGCGCCTTGATGTCTTCCAGGTTGATCGCGCCGAAGGTCGGCTCCAACGCGCAGACGATATCGGCCAGTTTCTCGGGGTCAGGCTCGTTCAGCTCGATATCGAAACAGTCGATATTGGCGAATTTCTTGAACAGGACGGCCTTGCCCTCCATCACCGGCTTGGACGCCAGACCGCCGATATTGCCAAGGCCCAGCACCGCCGATCCGTTGGTGACCACGCCCACCAGGTTGCCCCGCGTGGTGTAGTCGCGGGCGGTGTCGGGATCCGCCTTGATCTCGAGACAGGCCTCGGCCACGCCGGGCGAATAGGCGCGCGACAGGTCGCGGCCATTGGCCAGCGGCTTGGTGGCGCGGATCTCCAGTTTGCCGGGTCGGGGATTGCGGTGATAGTCCAGAGCGGCGACGCGCAACGCCGCCTTCTTGTCGTCGTCGCTCATCTTCCGCTCCCCCCTGGTGTTCCGGACCTTCAGGGATAGAGCCTTCGCCAGATGTTGGGAAGAGCGGTCGCGGTCAGCCGCCGCGGCCGGTCTGCGATTGCAGTTCGTCGATCCGTTTCGACGCCTGCGCCTTGGTCAGGCCGGTGTCGAACTCCTCGCCCGCCTCTTCGCAGAGCGTCTTCAGGTACGACGCCTGCGCACCGGTCATCGCCTCGTCGCCGGTCACCCAGTCGTCCACCGGCTTGTCGGCATTGCCCGGCGCGTCGGTCTTCGGCGTGTCTGTCATCTCGGCCATGGTCTCACCCGTTCATTTTGTTCACTCTATGTTCACAAACGTGTCCGGGCGCATCGGGTTCCCGGCCCCCTCAGGCCTTTTTCAGCATCTCGATGCGGGCCGCCGCCTGGTCCTGGGTCAGCGTGCCGTCGAAGGCTTCGTCGTGCTTTTCGCAGAGCTGCCGCAGCTCGGCGGCCTGCTTGTCGGTCATCGGCGCGTTGCCGTCGGGGTTCTCGCCCGAGGCGACCGCGCCCGCGATCGGGAAGGACGCGACGTCCATGGGATCGTGCTTCTTGCCGTCGTCTTTCTGTGCCATTTCGGATCCTCCTGTCAGGGATCAATGCCCGTCTCCGCCGCGCGGTTCCGCTTGCCAAGTCCCGATCCGCCCCGCAGGGTGGGCGCATGGATGACCCGCTTCTGATGGCCGCGCGCGCCGTGCGCGAGAACGCCCACGCCCCCTATTCCGGCTTCAAGGTCGGCGCGGCCCTGCGCTCGGTCACGGGCAACCGGCACGTGGGCTGCAACGTGGAAAACGTGGCCTATCCCGAAGGCACCTGCGCCGAGGCCGGCGCCATCGCCGCCATGATCGCGGCGGGCGACACCCGCATCGCCGAAATCGCGGTGATCGCCGACAGCCCCGAGCCGGTGACGCCCTGCGGCGGCTGCCGCCAGAAGATCGCCGAATTCGCCGATGGCGACGTGCCGGTCACCATGGCCACCACGTCGGGCAAGATCCTGCGCGCCACGGTGTCCGAGCTTCTGCCGGGCGCCTTCGATACCGGGCACATGGACCGCGCGTGAGCGTCCGCGACTGCCTGAGCACCCTGCGCCGCGGGGATGTCCCCACACCAGACGCGCTGGCGGCCTTCGCGGCAGGCCTGTCGGACGGCACCGTCTCGGACGCCCAGGCGGGCGCCTTCGCCATGGCCGTCTGCATGGGGCCTGGCCTGGGTGACGCGGGGCGGGTCGCGCTGACCGCCGCCATGGCCGATAGCGGGCACCGGCTGGACTGGGATCTGCCCGGACCGGTCATCGACAAGCATTCCACCGGCGGGGTGGGCGACGCGGTGTCGCTGATCCTAGCCCCCGCGCTGGCGGCGCTGGGCTGCCACGTGCCGATGATCTCGGGAAGGGGGCTCGGCCATACCGGCGGCACGCTCGACAAGCTCGAAGCGATCCCGGGCCTGCGGGTGGACCTGTCCGAAGACGCCTTCCGCGCGCTTGTGGCCGACACCGGCTGCGCCATCGTCGCGGCCAGCGCCGACATCGCGCCCGCCGACAAGCGGCTTTACGCGGTGCGCGACGTGACGGCGACGGTGGACCAGGTGGACCTGATCACCGCGTCGATCCTGTCGAAGAAGCTGGCCGCCGGGCTCGACGCGCTGGTGCTGGACGTGAAATGCGGCTCGGGCGCGTTCATGCACGACCCCGCCCACGCGCGCGACCTGGCGCGCACCCTGGTCGACACGGCGACGGGCGCGAGCCTGCCCTGCCGTGCGCTCATCACCGCCATGGACCAGCCGCTCGCCTCCGCCATGGGCAACGCGCTGGAAGTCGCGGCGGTGATGGCGGTGCTGACAGGCGCCGCGCGCGACACGCCGCTGGTGCGGCTCAGCTGCGCGCTGGGCGGCGCGGTGCTGCACATGGCCGGGCGGGCCGACAGCCCCGGGGACGGCGCGGCGCTGGTGTCGGACGCCATCGCCGACGGCCGCGCGCTGGCACGGTTCGGCGCCATGATCGCGGGGCAGGGTGGCCCGACCGAATTCACCGATGCCTGGGCCGACCTGCTGCCGCGCGCGCCGGTGACATTGGACCTGCCCGCGCCGCGCCACGGCTATCTCGCCACCATGGACGGCACCGCCATGGGCAACGCGGTGGTCGCGCTCGGCGGTGGCCGCGCGCGCGACGGCGACACCATCGACCCCGCGGTGGGCCTCGACCGGATCGCGCCGCTGGGCACGCGGCTCGCGCCGGGCGACCCGATCTGCCGGATCCACGCCCGCACCGAACCCGACGCCGCCCGCGCCGCCGACGCCCTGCGCGCGGCCATCACCCTCTCGGACGCACCGCCGGACCCCGCCCCCCTGATCGCGGAGCGCATCGCATGACACCCCGCCCGACCCCCTGCTTCATCTTTCCAGAAATACCTGAACCCGCGGCCGGCCCCACACGGAACCGCCGGGGATGAGCGCCCGGGCCTTCCTGATCGTGCTGGATTCCGTCGGCATCGGCGGCGCCCCCGATGCCGCCGCCTTCGGCGACGACGGCGCCAACACCGTGGGCCACATCGCGGAAGCCCTCGCAGACACCGATGCCCCCCTGCGCCTGCCAAATCTCGACGCGCTGGGGCTGGGGGCGGCGGTCACGCTGGCCTCGGGCCTGAAGCCGCCCGGCCTCGACGCCACGCCCACCGGCCTCTGGGGTGCGGCCACCGAAGTGTCGCGCGGCAAGGATACGCCGTCGGGGCACTGGGAACTGGCGGGCCTGCCGGTGCCCTGGGACTGGACGTATTTCCCCGACACCGACCCGGCCTTCCCGCCCGACCTGGTGACCCGGGTCTGCGAGCTGGCAGGCACCGACGGCATCCTCGGCAACCGCCACGCCTCGGGCACCAACATCATCGAAGAAGACGGCCCCGAGCACATGCGGACCGGCTGGCCGATCTGCTACACCTCCACCGACAGCGTGTTCCAGATCGCCGCCCACGAAGACGTCTTCGGCCTCGACCGCCTGCTGAAGCTCTGCGCCGACCTGGCGCCCGACCTGCACGCCCAGCGGGTCGGCCGCGTCATCGCGCGGCCCTTCCGGGGCGATGCCGAAACCGGCTTCACCCGCACCTCGAACCGCAAGGATTTCGCCATCGCGCCGCCCGCGCCGACCCTGTGCGACTGGGCCCAGGCGGACGGGCGCCAGGTGCATGGGGTGGGCAAGATCGGCGACATCTTCTCGATGCAGGGGATCGACACGGCCTGCAAGGGCACCGATGCCGAGCTGCTGGACCATCTGCGCGCCCACCTGGACGAAGCCGCGCCCGGCAGCTTCACCTTCGCCAATTTCGTCGAGTTCGACAGCCTCTACGGCCACCGCCGCGACGCGCCGGGCTACGCGCGCCACCTGGAATGGTTCGACGCCGCGCTGCCCGACCTGGTCGCGCGGCTGAAGGATGGCGACATCCTGGTCGTCACCGCCGACCACGGCAACGACCCCACCTGGCGCGGCACCGACCACACCCGCGAACGGGTGCCGGTGCTTGTGGCGGGCGCGGGCACGGGCCGGATCGGCCACTGCGCCTTCGTCGACGTGGCCACCAGCATCGCGACCCATCTGGGCCTGCCCGAGGCCGGACAGGGAAGGAGCTTCCTGTGATCCCGAAACTCGAGCTTCACCTGCATCTCGAAGGCGCGGCCCCGCCCGACCTGATCCGCGCGCTCGCCCGCGAAAAGCACGTGGACCTGTCGGGCATCTTCGACGATCGCGGCCACTACGCCTATGACAGCTTCGCCGCCTTCCTGCGCGTCTACGAGGCCGCGTGCACCGTCCTGCAGACCCCCGACGACTTCGCGCGCCTGACCCGCACCGTGCTCGAGCGATCCGCGGCCCAGGGCGTCATTTACACCGAAGCGTTCCTCTCCCCCGATTTCTGCGGCCAGCGCGACGTCTCGGCATGGCGCGAATACCTGCACGCGATCCGCGAAGCCGCCCAATCCGCGCCGGACATCCAGATGCGCGGCATCGTCACCTGCATCCGTCATTTCGGCCCCGACGCGGCGCGCGAAACCGCGCTCTGCGCGGCCGAGACGGCGGGCGACTTCCTGACCGGCTTCGGCATCGCGGGCGACGAAAGCGCGGGCCACCCGCGCGACTTTGCCTACGGCTTCGACATGGCGCGCGAAGCGGGGCTGTCGCTGACCGCCCATGCGGGCGAATGGGGCGGCGCGCAATCGGTGCGCGATGCGCTGGACCATCTGCGCGTCGCCCGGATCGGCCACGGCGTCCACGCCATCAACGACCCCGCGCTGGTGGACCGGCTGGCCGAGGACGGCATCACGCTGGAAGTCTGTCCCGGCTCGAACGTCACGCTCGGCGTCTATCCCGACTGGCGGTCCCATCCCATCGACAAACTGCGCGCGGCGGGGGTGCCGGTCACGGTCTCGACCGACGATCCGCCCTTCTTCCACACGACCATGACCCACGAATACCAGCGCCTGTCCGACACGTTCGGCTGGGACGACGAGATCTTCACCGACATCGCCCGCACCGCCGCCAACGCCGCCTTTTGCGACGATGCCACGCGCGCGGCCCTTCTCAAGCGGATCGGGGCGGGCTAGACGCCCCCTGCTTCATCTTTCCACAAATACCTGAACACCACGCCCGCCCCAAGGACCAGACCATGCCCCAGCACCTGACGGTCGTCACCCACCCGCTGATCCAGCACAAGCTGACCCTGATGCGCGACAAGGACACGTCGACCGCCGTGTTCCGCCAGCTTCTGCGCGAGATCAGCCAGCTTCTGGCCTACGAGATCACGCGCGACCTGCCCATGACCACCGTGCGGATCGAAACGCCCTTGCAACCCATGGACGCGCCGACGCTGGCGGGCCGCAAGCTGGCGCTGATCTCGATCCTGCGCGCGGGCAACGGCCTTCTGGACGGGATGCTGGAACTCATCCCCTCGGCCCGGGTCGGCTTCGTCGGCCTTTACCGGGACGAAAAGACCCTCGAGCCCGTGGAATACTACTTCAAGGTCCCCGACCTGCTGGACGAGCGCGTGGTCATCGCGGTCGACCCCATGTTGGCCACCGGCAACAGCTCGGCGGCGGCGGTGACCCGTCTGAAACAGGCGGGCGCCACCGACATCCGCTTCCTGTGCCTGCTGGCCGCGCCCGAAGGCGTCGCCCGCATGAAGGACGCGCATCCGGACGTGCCCATCGTCACCGCCGCTTTGGACGAGCGGCTGAACGAAAAGGGCTACATCGTGCCGGGCCTGGGCGATGCGGGCGACCGGATGTTCGGCACCAAGTAGCGCCCGAATCGCCTTTACCCGCGGTGCCCCCTCGGTCAGGGTGGGGCCATCTTTGTGTGGGGGCACAACATGATGTCGAGAACTGCCAGTCTCGCCGCGATCCTGTGTGTGATCGGGGCCGTCGCGGGCGCGCAGAACCTGCGCAACGACCTGGTCGATATCGGACCGCCGGCCGAGTTTCCGCCGGACAGCTACACCGCCCGGCAATATGTCGACAGCCGCGGCTGCGTCTACGTGCGCGCGGGCGCCATAGGCGAGCCCAGCTGGGTGCCGCGCGTCACCAGCAGCCGCAAGGTGCTGTGCGGCTTCCGTCCCACCCAGATCGCCCGCGAGGCACCTCCGGTGATCGCCGATCCGGTCCCCGTCGCGCCGCGCACCCTCGATGCGCCGCCGCCGCGAAGAATTGCCGACGCCCCGGCTGCCGCGCCCGCGCAAGCCGCGCCGCGCGTCATCGCCACGCCGACCCCGCGGCGCAAGGCCCCGGCGGCGCCGACGCCCGCGCCCTACAACGCCGCCCCCGTGCCCGTGTCGCCGCCGACGACCGCCGCAAGGCTGGAGCCGGGCGAGCGCATCGCCATCCGCCGCGCGACCGGCATCACAACACCGCCGGGCTATCGCAGCGCGTGGGACGATGACCGGCTGAACCCCAACCGCGGCAAGCAGACCCTGCGCGGCGCGTTGCAGACCGCGCTGGTCTGGACCCAGACCGTGCCGCGCCGACTGAAGACCGCGGAGGGGCGGGACGTGACCCATACATATCACTACCTGGTCTATCCCTACACCGATTACGACAAGCAGCTGTCCGACCTGCGCGGCGGCAAGTTCATCACCGTGAAGACCCAGGCGGGTCTTCAGATCGTGTCGCGCGCGGCGCTGCGCCAGACAGCCGACGGCAGGACCGTCCTGTCCACGAAATCCGCGCCCGCGCCGACGGCGGCTGCACCGCGGCAGGCGCAAGCCGCGACGGGTGCCCGCTACGTCCAGGTCGCCACCTTCGGCAACGACGCCAACGCGAACCGCACCGCCCGGCAGCTGCAGGCGGCGGGTCTTCCGGTGCGCCTGAGCGCCGTCACCAGGAACGGCACCCGCTACACCACCGTTCTGGCCGGTCCGTTCCGGGATGCGGGCGGCGTCACGCGCGGCTTGCGGGCCGCCCGCGCGCAGGGCTTCGGCGACGCTTTCGCGCGCTAACGGGCAGGGGTGAAAGGACGGGCCGATCCGCGATGCGCGGTCGGCCCCGCGTCGCCTCAGCCGGTGGCAGCTTTGTAACTGGCCGACGCCTTCTTCGCCATCGCCATGGCCTTCATCGCGTCCGCGTTCGTGACCAGCTTAGTGGTCTTGCCGCCCGCCATCGCCCCCGACGCGCCCACAGCCAGCGCGCAGGCGGCCATGGCGGTGTCGTCGGGCGCTTCGATCAGCACCATGACGTCGTCTTCGCCCATGCAATAGAAGAATTGGTGCAGCTTGCCGCCCACCGCCTCGATCAGCGGCCGCGCGGCCTTTTCGCGGTCCTGCGACGTGTCGACCAGCGCCTTCAGCGCCTGGGCGGTATAGCGCCCCTGAAACATGTAGAAAGGCATGACAAAAATCTCCCCTTGGGTCCGGTTCTGAAATGAGCGGCCCGCAGGTGGGGAGAGACACGTAGCAGAGCCACAGCGCGAAACATACCATAATCTGGGGGAAAAGTCGCGCGCGTTCCCCCGCGTCCGGCTCAGCGCGTGCAGATTTCCTGCAGCGCGACCCATTGCGCGTCCGACAGCACCGGCCGCGCCATGTTCGGATCCACCGGATCGCTTTCGATCAACGACACGGTGGCCTCGCCGGTGACGTCGACGGCATAGGCGTAGGGCGCGACCGGGATCTGCGCGGCCCCCATGCGGCGCAGGAACGCCGCCTCGGGCAGGGGATCCTGCGGTTCCTTCAGCAGCGTCTCGGCATAGGCGCGCAGCGTGTCGTCGGGGATTTCGCCCTGGGTCAACAGCTGGAACGCCGCCCACGGGCCCATCTTGGCAAGCAACCGCGCGATCGGGTCGGTGGCCTCGGCGCGGGCCAGTTCGGCGATGATGAAGCCCGCGACGGGCGCGGCGTCGTCGTAATCCTCGATCAGCGCGCGGTTCACCAAGACCAGGTTGCCCGGCAGGTGCTCGGCCGCTTCGGGTCCGCCCGGCAGCACCACGATCTGACCCGCGCCGGGACCCAGCACGCGCTGCGACAGCGCCGACAGCGCCGCCCGGGCCGAGCGGTTGTCGCACCGCTCGCCCGACACGCGGATGATCTGGCGCAGCAGGCGCAGCCCGGTATCGGCGCGCACGGCGGGCGGGGCCACGGCGGTGGCGTGGCGGACCAGCGCGTCGGGCAGCCACAGCACCGAGCCCGCGACAAGCCCGCCCAGCACCACCGTAAGCACGCCCGTGCGCAGCCAGCCGCGGCGGGGGCGGCGCCGCTCGATGGCGCGGTGCACGGTGTCGATGGCGTCGATCATCTGCGCGTCGTCCAGCTCCAGCGTCTCGGTCGCGTCGATACCGGGCGCGAAGATCGCGGGCATCTGGCCGGGGTTCATCCGCTCGATCGCGGGCAGCGACCAGTGGGCCAGCGGCCGCTCGGCGGAATCGCTGATCGCCAGCGTCGCGTCGCCCAGCGACACCAGCACGTCGCGGCGCTGGGCGTCGGGCGTGGCGCGCCACAGACCCGACGCCTCGAGCCGCTCGTATTCCTTCAGGGCGGTCATGCGTGGCCTTTCACAGGGTCTTGGCCACGTCGCGCAGCTCGTATTTCTGGATCTTCCCGGTCGAGGTCTTGGGCAGCTCCTGGAACACCACCTTCTTCGGCGTCTTGAATCCCGCCAGACGCTCGCGGACGTAGCCGATCAGGTCGGCCTCGTCCCCCGTCGCACCCTTCTTCAGCTCGACGAAGGCGCAGGGCACCTCGCCCCACTTGTCGTCGGGCTTGGCCACCACGGCGCAGAGCGACACGGCGGGGTGGCCCATCAGGCAGCCCTCGACCTCGACCGAGCTGATGTTCTCGCCGCCCGAGATGATGATGTCCTTGGCGCGGTCGGCGATCTGGATATAGCCGTCGGGGTGCTGCACGGCGATGTCGCCCGAATGGAACCAGCCGCCCGCGAAGGCCTCGGCGGTGGCGTCTGGATCGCGGTAATAGCCCTTCATCACGCAATTGCCGCGAATGGCGATCTCGCCCTGGGTCTTGCCGTCCAGCGGGACTTGCGAGTCCTGGTCGTCCAGCACCGCGATCGGCTCCATCATGGGCATCGCCACCCCCTGCCGCGCCTTCCGGGCCGCGATCTCGTCGCTGGGCGCGTCGTCCCAGGCGCTGTCCCACAAACATTCTGTTACGTGGCCGTAGGTTTCGGTCAGGCCATAGACATGGGTGACGTTGAAGCCGATCTTCTCCATCCCCGCCAGGGTGGCCGGGGCCGGGGGCGCGCCCGCGGTGAAGACCTCGACCGTGTGGTCGAACTCGCGCCGTTCTTCGTCGGGCGCATTGACCAGGCTGTTCAGCACGATGGGCGCGCCGCCGAAATGGGTCACGCGCTCGTCGGCGATGGCGTTGTAGATCGCGGCGGCCGAGATATCGCGGCAGCATATGGTGCAGCCGCCCAGCACCGGCATCATCCAGGTGTGGTTCCAGCCGTTGCAATGGAACAGCGGCACGATCGTCAGGTGGCGCGGATAGAGCACCATCCGCCACGAGATCACCGTGCCCATGGTCATGAGGTAAGCGCCCCGGTGGTGATAAACGACGCCCTTGGGCCGCCCGGTGGTGCCCGACGTGTAGTTCAGCGCCAGGCTTTCCCATTCGTCCTGGGGCATGACCCACTGGAAATCGGGGCTGCCCTTGGCCAGCAGGTCGTCCCAGGTCGGGTGGCGCCCGCTGGCCGGAAAGCCCGCGGCGGGGTCCGGCACTTCGACGATCATGGGGGCCTTGTCGTCGATGCGGCCCACCGCGTCTTCGCACATCTGAAGGAACTGGCTGTCCACAAGCACGATCCGCGCGCCGCCATGGGACAGGATATAGGACACGGTATCGGCATCCAGCCGGGTGTTGATCGTGTTCAGCACCGCGCCGCAGGCGGGCACGCCGAAATGCGCGATTGCCTGCGCCGCCACGTTGGGCAGGATCGTCGCGACCACGTCGCCCGACGCGACGCCTTCGGCCACCAGCCCGCCCGCCAGCCGCGACGCGGCGGCGTGGTAGTCGGCATAGCTCAGCCGGATATCGCGATCGACCAGCGCTTCGCGCCGGGGAAAGACCTGCGCCGCGCGCGCCAGGTGCGACAGGGGTGTCAGGGCCACGTGATTGGCCGCGCGGCTCTCCAATCCGGTTTCGTCCTGCATCCAGCCCATGGCGTGCCCCCCTTACCTTACCTTAGACTGAGTATTGCGGCAGCCACGCCCGTTGCAAAGCCCGGAAAGCGCGCGTCCATGATCATCTCGCCCCAGCGCGGCTATATCTTCGTGCATATCCCCAAGACGGGGGGCACGGCCCTCAGCCTGGCGCTGGAAGACCGCGCTATGAAGGACGACATCCTGATCGGCGACACCCCCAAGGCGGTGAAGCGGCGCGGGCGCCTGAAGGGCCTGGAGGCGCGGGGCCGTCTTTGGAAGCATTCGCGGTTATCGGACATCGAAGGCGTCCTGCCCCCCGACCGCATCGCCGAAATGTTCGTCTTCACCCTCGTGCGCAATCCGTGGGACCGCATGGTCAGCTATTACCACTGGCTGCGGGCGCAATCCTTCGAGCATCCCGCCGTCGCCCTGTCGCGCGAGCTGGATTTCGCGGGCTTCGTCGCCCATCCGCTGACGGCGCAAAGCTTCGCCAATGACACCGCGCGCCACTACGTCACCTTGAGCGACGGGCGCGAGGTCGATGCCCTATTCCTGCGGCTCGAGCGGTTGGAGCATGACATCGAAAAGGTCGAAACGCGGCTGGATCTCAGCCTCGGGCGAATCGCGCGGGTTAACGCGTCGCTCCGATCGCGCAACTATCGCGACTACTACGACGCGGAAACCGCCCGGATCGTGGGCGAAATCTGCGCGGAAGACGTGGAACGCTTCGGCTACGCCTTTTGATTGTTCGCAGGCCGGGAACAATACCGACAATTGAAGCTGTCAAGAAACCGGTAACCTCTTTCGCCGTATTCCTGCCCCAATCGGGGCAAAATGCTGCGGCAATCAAGGCTCAAGCAAGATGCGAGCCCGGCCAGCACCGGGTCGTCCGACAGACAGGAGCCGACGATGCACATGTCCGCAAACAGCTTTTCGCCCCAGTCCGAGGTTCCGCACGCACGCGCTGCGACGACCGGTATCGTGTCGGGCACCCGCGTCGCCACCACCGTCGGCTGGCGCGCGGTCGAGGACGTGAAACCGGGCGAGAAGGTGCTGACCTTCGATGGCGGCCTGCAAGAGGTCATCCGCGTCGAGCGGCGGCGCCTGTGGCCCAGCGCCAAGGGCTGCCCGCGCGACGTGTGGCCGCTGACCGTGCCCGTCGGCGCGCTCGGCAACCATTCCGAGATGCAGCTGCTGCCCGACCAGCCCGTCATGCTGGAATCCGACGCGGCCGAGGATATCTTCGGCGATCCCTTCACGCTGATGGCCGCCCAGGCCCTGGAAGGCCTGCGCGGCATCGCCCGGGCGATCCCCGAAACCCAGATCAGCGTCGTGACCCTGTATTTCGCCACCGAGCAGCTGGTTTTCGCCAATATCGGTGCGCTGTTTCTCTGCCCGCAGGACGTGTCCGCGCGCAACGACGCACCCGATCCCGAAAGCATGGTCTATTCGATGCTGCCGCTGGACCGGGCCGCAAGCCTGACCCGCATCATCGCCCGCGAGGAATCGCAAGCCGCGCAGGCGGCATCGGCCGAGGTCTGATTCACACCCGACCGGCTACGGACATTAAAAAAAGGGCGCGGATCTCACCGCGCCCTTTGTCCTTCTTCTGACCGATCAGCTCACGCGGCCTTCATCGCCGCCCCATCGCCGAACCGGTCGTAGAAGCTGCCGCCGTCCCGCGCCAGGTCGCGCAGCAGCTCGGGCGTCTCGAAGCGCGCGCCTTCCTCGGCGGTCAGCGTCTCGCAGATCTCGACGGCCTTCGACGCGCCGATGATGTCCAGCCAGCCGAACGGGCCGCCCGACCACGGCGCGAAGCCCCAGCCCAGGATCGCGCCCACGTCGCCCTCGCGGATGTCTTCCAGCACACCGTCCTGGAACGCCCGCACCGCTTCCAGCACGCCCGCCATCATCAGGCGATGCTGCACGCGGGTCAGGTCCGGCTGGTCGTCCACGACCGGGTATTTCTTCGACAACCCGTCCCACAAGCCCTGCCGCTTGCCGTCGTCGGAATAGGCGTAGAAGCCGGAATTCGACTTGCGCCCCAACCGGCCCTTGTCGGCCATCCAGAACAGCACCTCGTCCACCGCCTCGTCCGGGTAGGCGTCGCCCATGGCGGCCTTCGTGGCCTTGGCAATCTTCACGCCCAGGTCAATCGAGGTCTCGTCCACCAGCTGCAGCGGTCCCAGCGGGAAGCCCAGCATCTTGGCCGCGTTCTCGATCAGCGCGGGCTCGACGCCTTCCTTCACCATCCGCACCCCTTCGTTGATGTAGGGGATGATGCAGCGGTTGGCGTAGAAGAACCGCGCGTCGTTGACCACGATGGGCGTCTTGCGGATCTGGCGCACGTAGTCCAGCGCCTTGGCCACCGCGATATCGCCGGTCTGCTTGCCCTTGATGATCTCGACCAGCAGCATCTTGTCGACGGGGCTGAAGAAGTGGATGCCGATGAATTGCTCGGGGCGCTGGGACGCTTTCGCCAGCTCCGAAATCGGCAGGGTCGAGGTGTTGGTGGCGAAGATGCAGTCCGGTCCGACCACGGCTTCGACGTTTTTCGTGACCTCGGCCTTGATCTTCGGGTCCTCGAACACCGCCTCCACGATCAGGTCGCAGCCCTTGAGAGCGTCGTAATCGGTGGTCGCCGTGATGCGGCCCAGCACCTCGGCCTTCTTCTCTTCCGTGACCTTCTTGCGCTGGATGCCCTTGTCCAGGATCCCCTCGGAATACGCCTTGCCCTTGTCGGCATTGGCCTGTTCCTGGTCGATCAGAACGACCTCGATCCCGGCCTGCGCGCTGACATAGGCAATGCCCGCACCCATCATGCCGGCGCCCATGATGCCGACCTTCTTGACGGTCTGGTCGGGCGCCTCGGGGCGGTTGGCACCCTTTTCCAGCGCTTCCTTGTTGATGAAGAGCGACCGGATCATCGCCTCGCTGCTGGGGTTCATCAAAACGCTCGTAAACCAGCGCGCCTCGATCTTGATGGCGGTGTCGAAGGGCACCAGCGCGCCTTCATAGACCGCCGACAGCAGCGCCTTGGCCGCCGGATAGACCCCTTGGGTCTTGCCGTGCACCATGGCCGACGCGCCCACGAAGGTCATGAATCCCTGCGCCGAATAGGGCGCGCCGCCGGGGAACTTGTAGCCCTTCTGGTCCCACGGCTTGACGATATCCGCGTCGGTTGCGTTCAGCACCCACTCCTTCGCGGCGGAAACGGGGTCGTCCACCACCTCGTGCACCAGACCTGCCATCTTGGCCTTCTTGGGGTCGTTCAGCTTGCCTTCCAGCAGGATCGGGCTGGCCTGCATCGCGCCCAGCAGGCGGCTGACGCGGGTGGTGCCGCCCATGCCGGGGAAGATGCCGACCATGATCTCGGGCAGGCCGATCTTGGCCTTGGGATTGTCGGCGGCGAAGATGCGGTGGCAGGCCAGCGGGATTTCCAGCCCGATCCCCAGCGCCGTGCCGGGCAGGGCGGCGGCGATGGGCTTGCCGCCTTTGTTGGTCTTCGGGTCCATCCCCGCGCGCTCGATCTTGCGCAGGATGCCGTGGCAGCGCATGAGCCCTTCGAACAGGCCCTTGGCCGGATCGTCGCCCGCGCTTTTCTTCATCTTGGCGATGATGTTCAGGTCCATCCCGCCGGCGAAATCCTTCTTGCCGGACGTGATGACGATGCCCTTCACGTGGCCGTCTTCCAGCGCGTCGGTGACGCAGGCGTCCAGCTCGTCCCAGCCTTCCAGGCTGAGCACGTTCATGGATTTTCCGGGCACGTCCCAGGTGATGATGGCAACGCCGTCGTCGCCCTTCTTCATGGTGAAATCGGTCATGGGATCGGCTCCTTACACGCGCTCGATGATGGTGGCCGCGCCCATGCCGGACGCGATGCAAAGGGTGGCAAGACCCACTTCCTTGTCCGAGCGCTCGAGCTCGTCCAAGAGGGTGCCGATGATGATCGCCCCCGTGGCGCCCAGCGGGTGGCCCATGGCGATGGATCCGCCGTTCACGTTGACCTTGTCGTGGTCCACGTCGAAGGCTTGCATGAAGCGCAGCACCACGGATGCGAACGCCTCGTTCACCTCGAAAAGATCAATATCACCGATATCCATGCCGTGATCGGCCAGGATCTTGTGGGTCACGGGCACGGGGCCGGTCAGCATGATGGTGGGATCGGTGCCGATCTTCGCCGTGGCGCGGATGCGCGCGCGGGGCTTCAGACCGTGGGCCTTGCCGAATTCCGCGTCGCCGATCAGCACGCCCGCGGCGCCGTCCACGATGCCCGAGCTGTTGCCCGCGTGGTGGATGTGGTTGATCCGCTCGAGATGCGGGTACTTCATCAGCGCGATCTTGTCGAAGCCGGGCATGGTCTCGCCCATGTCCTTGAAGGACGGGTTCAGGCTGCCCAGCGCCTGCATGTCGGTGCCGGGGCGCATGTACTCGTCGTGGTCCAGGATGGTCAGACCGTTGCGGTCCTTCACCTCGATGATGGACTTGGCGAAACGGTTGTCCTTCCACGCGGCCTCGGCCCGGTTCTGGGATTCCACCGCCAAAGCGTCCGCGTCGTCGCGGGAGAAGCCGTATTCGGTGGCGATAATATCCGCGGATATACCTTGCGGGACGAAATAGGTCTTCATGGCGATGGACGGGTCCACGGCGATGGCCGCACCGTCCGAGCCCATGGCCACGCGGCCCATCATCTCGACGCCGCCCGCGATATAGCCGACGCCGCCCCGCTGGCCGGTCGCACCGCGCACCTGGTTGGCGGCCATGTTCACGGCCTCCATTCCGCTGGCGCAGAAGCGGTTGATGGCGACGCCGGGGATGCGCTCGTCCAGCTCCGAGGCCAGCACCGCGGTCCGCGCCAGGCAGCCGCCCTGTTCGCCCACCTGCGTGACGTTGCCCCAGATCACGTCCTCGACCGCTTGGCCCTCAAGGCCGTTGCGGGTCTTGACGGCGTTCAGCACCTCGGCCGACAGCCGCGCGCTGGTCACTTCGTGCAGCGCGCCGTCCTTGCGGCCCTTGCCGCGCGGGGTGCGCACGGCGTCGTAGATATAGGCTTCGGTCATCTTCGTCCTCCTCAGGCCGCCGCTGCGCGGGGCATCAAGTCGTAGGGGTGTTTCCAGCCCGGCAGGGACTGGATGTTGTTCAGCCAGCGGTCGATCTCGGGCCAGTCGGCCCGGTCGAAACCGAAGGGTTCCGGGTAATACAGGTAGCCGCAGCAACTCAGATCCGCGATGGTGACGTCCCGTCCGACGAGCCAGTCGCGGCCCTTCAGCTGGGCGTCCAGCACGCCGTAGGCGGCCTTGAGGCGGCCCAGCTGGAAGTCGATCACCGGCTGCGGGCGCTTGGCCTCGGGCAGGAAGTTCATCAGGAAGCGGGTCATGCCGATCTGGGTGGAAAACTTGTGGTTGTCCCAGAACAGCCAGCGCAGGATCTCGGACCGGTCGCCGTCCAGCTTGCCGGTGGTCCGCGCGATGTGGTCCAGCATGGCGCCCGACTGGGTCAGCGTCATGTCGCCGTCCTGCAGCACCGGCACCTCGCCCATGGGATTCACGCGCGCGCGCCAGTCTTCCGTCCGCGTCTCGCCGTTGAAGAAGTCGACGAAGACGGGCTGCCAGTCGAGACCCGCCAGTTCCAGCGCCAGCGCCACCTTGTAGGCGTTGCCGGATTCGCCGAAGCAGTGAAGCTTGATTGTCATCGCCTATCCTCGTGGTTGGGGCAGGACCGGGGGGCTTTGCGCCCCCCGGACCCCCCGCAAGGTATTTTCGGACAGATGAAGAAGCCTTCACCTGTTGTTAAGGTTAACCGCGCTAGGCTACGCGCGCGGTACAGGCTGAGGAGCCGATGGCCGCGACAGGTGAAGCCCCGCTGCGACCGTCCGTGGAAGCGTTCCGCCGCGGCGGGGTGGACCGTCCTGTCTTCATCTGTCCAGAAATACCTCCGCCGGAGGCAATCCCGAAGTCTCGACCCGCGCCGCGCTCATCGTTTCCGCGCATCCAGTTCCGAATTGAACAGCCGCAGCCGTGCCGTCAGGTTCTCGGAATTGGTCACGCTGTCGAAATGCTCGAACAGGAAGCTCAGCGCCTCGCCCTCGTCCAGACCCGCCTCGGCCGCGAACCGTTTCAGGCGGCGGTAGCCGTCTTCGGTCATCGACACGGGGAAGCGGCGGGTCAGACGAAAGCGTTTGGGCATCGGGGCTCCTTAGAAATTGGCCGCGTCGAGCGTCATCACCGGGGCCGCGCCGGACTGGATCCGGGCCAGGTGCATCCCCGTCGCGGGCAGCTGGCGCGCCATGTAGTAGCGCCCCGTGGCCAGCTTCGACTGATAGAAGTCCTTGTCCGTGGCCCCCGCGTCAAGCGCTTCCTGCGCCGCCTTCGCCATCTTCGCCCACATCAGGCCCATGCAGACATGGCCGAACATGTGCATGAAATCGTAGCTGCCCGACAGCGCGTCGTTGGGGTTCTTCATGCCTTGCTGCATGAAGAACATCCCCGCCGCCTGAAGATCCTTCGACGCGGCCTTCAGCGGCTCGAGATATCCGTCCTGCAAGGCGGGATTGTCGGCGTTGTCCTTCAGGAACGTCTTGACCATGTCGAAGAAGGCCATGACCGTCTTGCCGCCGTTCAGGCCCAGCTTGCGGCCCACCAGGTCCAGCGACTGGATGCCGTTGGTGCCTTCGTAGATCATGGTGATCCGCGCGTCGCGGACGAACTGCTCGAGCCCCCATTCGCGGGTGAAGCCCGAGCCGCCCAGCGTCTGCTGCGCCAGCACCGTCGTCTCGAACCCCTTGTCGGTCAGGAAGCCTTTGATCACCGGGGTGAGAAGCGAAATCATCGCCTCGGCGTCGGCATCCTTGCCGCGGTGCGAGCGGTCGATCAGCTCGGCCCCCCACAGCGCGAAGGCGCGCGCGCCCTCGACGAAGGATTTCTGGTCCATCAGGTTCCGGCGCACGTCGGGATGCACGATGATCGGGTCAGCGGGGCCATTGGGGTTGACGGGGCCGGTCACGTCGCGGCCCTGCAGGCGGTCCTTGGCGAAGGCCAGCGCGTTCTGGTAGGCCACCGAGCCTTGCGCGTAGCCCTGGATGCCGACGCCCAGGCGGGCTTCGTTCATCATGGTGAACATGGCGCGCATGCCCTTGTGCATCTCGCCGATGAGATATCCGGTCGCGCCGTCGTAGTTCATCACGCAGGTGGCGTTGCCGTGGATGCCCATCTTCTTTTCCAGGCCCCCGCAGCTCAGGCTGTTGCGATCGCCCAGCGAGCCGTCTTCCTTGACCAGGAACTTCGGCACGATGAACAGGCTGATGCCCTTCACGCCCTCGGGTCCGCCGGGGATCTTGGCCAGCACCAGGTGGATGATGTTGTCGGTCAGGTCATGCTCGCCCGCCGAGATCCAGATCTTCTGGCCGGTGATCTTGTAGCTGCCGTCGTCCTGCGGCTCGGCCTTGGTGCGGATCAGGCCCAGGTCGGTGCCGCAATGGGGCTCGGTCAGGTTCATGGTGCCCGACCACGATCCTTCGACCATCTTCGGCAGGTAGGTCTGCTTCTGCGCGTCCGTGCCGTGGGCGTGGATCGCGTTGTAGGCGCCGTGGCTCAGGCCCTGGTACATGTTGAAGGCCATGTTCGAGCTCACGAAGATCTCGCCCACCGCCGATTGCAGGATGTGGGGCATGCCCTGGCCGCCGTATTCGGGGTCGCAGTCCAGGCCCATCCAGCCGCCGTCGCGCATCTGGTCGTAGGCGTCCTTGAAGCCCTTGGGCGTGCGCACGACGCCGTTTTCCAGCGTGCAGCCTTCTTCGTCGCCGGTGGGGTTCAGCGGCGCCAGGACGTTTTCGCCCAGCTTGCCCGCCTCTTCCAGGACGGCGTTGGTGAAGTCGCGCTCGAGCTCGTCGTAGCCGGGCGTGTCCTTGGTGGACACGTTCAGCACCTCGTGCAGCACGAATTGCAGGTCTTTCACGGGGGCGGTGTAATGGGGCATGGGTCGGGTCCTGTCGGTCGGATATCTGGTTGGTAACGGAAAGGGGGTCGGGATCAGGCGG
This sequence comes from Palleronia pontilimi, assembly GCF_016412875.1. GTDB lineage: Bacteria > Pseudomonadota > Alphaproteobacteria > Rhodobacterales > Rhodobacteraceae > Palleronia > Palleronia pontilimi. The sequence goes on from NZ_JAEKPD010000007.1 coordinate 111,576, forward strand.
CCGAGGTGCGGCGCAGCTGTTGCAGCGCGTCCTCGCCCCACTGGATCTGGCCGCGCAGCTCGGTGATGGCTTCGTCCAGCTCTTCGCGGCGCTTCAGCAGGTCGGCCAGGCGTTCCTGCGCGATGGCGTAGGCGCGGGTCAGCTGGGTTTCCTGGGCGTCGTCCACTTCGTAGAGGTCCAAGAGCTGGCGGATTTCTTCCAGCGAGAAGCCGAAGCGCTTGCCGCGCAGGATCAGCTTCAGGCGGGCGCGGTCGCGGCGGGTGAACAGGCGCTTCTGGCCGTCGCGGACCGGCGCCAGCAATTCCTTGGACTCGTAGAACCGCAAGGTGCGGGGCGTCACGTCGAACGCGTCGCACATCTCGCGGATGGTCATCGTGTCATCGGTCATGCCGGGTCTCGTATCTGGGAACGTCTGGGGCGCAATCTGGCGGCTCGCGCCGGTTGCGACAAGCGCAATTGACGTTGACGTAACCAGAACGTCACGTCATTTGCGCGGGGTCGGTGTCAGGTCAGCGACTTGGCGATCGCGTCGCGGTTTTCCTGCAGCTCGTCGATGGCTTTCTGCATGGTCTGAAGCTCGCCGCGCAGCACGTCCAGCTGGGTGTCGGCCAGCTTGATCCACTCGCGCATCTGCGCCTCGTCGCCCTGCTTGTCGTAGATCATCAGCCACTTGCGGATGTCTTCCAGCGAAAAGCCCCAGCGGCGGCCGCGCAGGATCAGCTTCATCCGCGCCACGTCGCGCTGGCGGTAGTAGCGGGCGCGGCCCTCGCGTTCGGGTTCGAGCAGTTCGATGTACTCGTAATAGCGCAGCGTGCGTGGCGTCACATCGAACCTGGCACACATATCCTTGAAGGAAATGCGGGTATCGGACATTGCTGGACCTCCCTTCGGGGTAAGCTAGGGCGAAAGGTCGCAGGGATCAATTCCTCAACTTATCCGGGAGCAGCTCTTTCAGGACGGTATCGGGACGGGTGGCCGAAGCGGGCTCGGCGCGGGCGATGGCAGGGGTGGCGCGGGACCAGTCGCCGGTCTCGGCGCAGTGCAGGATGAAATGCGCGAGATCCGCGTGCCGCGTGCGGATCAGGTCCTGGGGGATCACGTCCGGCGTGACGGTGTAGTCGGCGGTCAGGTCGCCCTGCATCAGCCAACCGGGCCGCACCGCGGTCCAGTCGATATCGCCCGCGGCGCGCAGGATGCGCTCCATCTCGCCCATCTGGGTGAACACCCGCTCCAGCGCCAGCCCGGTCGTCGCGCGGAACCAGTGCGGGCCGCGGTCGAGCGTTTCGACGAAGCTGGCCGACACCACGATCAGCCGCGACAGCCCCTGCGCCCGCATGGCGTCGATCATGTGGAGCGCACCTTCGGTGTAAAGCGGCGGCGGCGACAGAACGGTGCGGGGCGACAGGCCCAGCCCGATGGCCGAGATCACCACGTCGCAGCCCGCGATCACGTCCGACAGGTCGTCGGTCAGCACGTCTGCGACGCGCGTCTCGACGCCCTCGGGCAGGCCGGGATCGTCCGGCCAGCCGGGCTCGATCGCGCGGACGCGGTGGCCGCGCGCGGCGGCCTGCCGGACGACTTCGGCCCCGGTGGCGCCGGTGGCGCCGAAAACGGCAAGGGTCAGGGCTTCGGTCATGGTCACGCTCCTACTGGGGACCCTGACGTAACGGGCGGCAGGGGCGTCGCGTTCCGCTTTTGGCTTGCCGCCCGCCCGCGGCCCGCCAGATAAGGGGGGAACGCTGACGGCAAGGGGACAGCCCACATGACCGACGATCGCCGCGCGAAGATCGCGCGCCAATTCATCGAAGCGATCCCCCACGCCCGCGACCTGGGGATGGAGCTGACCGACACCCGGTCGGGCAGCGCCGAGATCCGGATGCCCTACGACGAGAAACTGATCGGCGACCCGGCCTCCGGCGTCATCCATGGCGGCGCGGTCTCGGCGCTGATGGATACCTGCGGCGGGGCGGCGGTCATGCTGCACGAGACCCAGCCGCAAAGCACCGCGACGCTGGACCTGCGGATCGACTACATGCGCCCGGCGACGCCCGGCCAGACCATCCGCGCCATCGCCGAATGCTACCACGTCACCCGCTCGGTCGCCTTCGTGCGGGCCCGCGCGCTGGACGACGACGACGACGATCCGGTCGCCACCGCGTCGGGCGCCTTCACGATCCTGCGGGGGGAAGCGACGTGACCCGCCGCACGCCCGAGCCGGTGCAGGTCATCAAGCAACGCCGCGACGGGGCGCTGGACGCGCTGGTCAGAAGCATCCCCTACATGCGTTACCTGGGCGTCCGGTTCGACCGGCGCGGGGACGAGCTGACCGCGATCCTGCCCTATGACGACAAGCTGATCGGCAACCCCATGCTGCCCGCGCTGCACGGCGGCGCCACGGCGGCGTTTCTCGAGACCACGGCGACCATCGCGCTGGCCTGGACGCGGCTCTGGGACGATATCGAATCGGGCGAGGTCGATCCCGACAGCCTGGACCCCAAGGCCATGCCGCGGATCCCCAAGACCATCGACATCACCATCGACTACCTGCGCTCGGGGCTGCCGCGCGATGCCTACGCGCGGGCCTTCGTGGCGCGCGCGGGGCGGCGCTATGCCAGCGTGCGGGTCGAGGCGTGGCAGGACAATCGCGACCGCCTGTTCGCCCAGGCCAACGTGCATTTCCTGATGCCCCAGGCGCGCGGGGATGGCTGACACCACCCTGGCCGCGCCGAGGCAGGTGACGCATCGGCGCGTGCTGTCGGTGGCGCTGCCCATCGTGCTGTCGAACGCCACGGTGCCGATCCTGGGCGTGGTCGACACCGGCGTGGTGGGCCAGCTGGGGCTGGCCGCGCCCATCGGCGCGGTGGGCATCGGGTCGGTCATCCTGACGGCGGCCTACTGGATCTTCGGCTTCCTGCGCATGGGCACCACCGGCTTCGCGAGCCAGGCGCTGGGCCGCGACGACCGGGACGAGGCGGCGGCGATCCTGAGCCGCGCGCTGGGCATCGGGTGCCTGGGCGGGCTGGCGATGATATTGCTGCAACTGCCGCTGTTCTGGGCCGCGTTCCAGCTGTCGCCCGCCAGCGCCGAGGTCGAGGGGCTGGCGCGCGACTACATGGCGATCCGGGTCTGGTCCGCGCCCGCGCTGATCTCGCTTTACGCCATCACCGGCTGGCTGATCGCGGCCGAGCGGACGCGCGGCGTGCTCGTGATCCAGGTGGTGATGAACGGGCTGAATGTCGTGCTGGACCTGTGGTTCGTGCTGGGCCTCGGCTGGGGCGTGCAGGGCGTGGCGGTGGCGACCTTCATCGCCGAATGGTCGGGTCTGGCGCTGGGGCTGTGGCTCTGCCGCGACGCCTTCGCCACGCCCGCCTGGCGCGACTGGGGCCGGGTGGGGGACCCTGCGCGGCTGAAGCGCTTTGCGCAGGTCAACGGCGACATCCTGCTGCGCTCGCTGCTGTTGCAGGGCATCTTCGTGAGCTTCCTGTTCACTGGCGCGCGGTTCGGCGACGTGACGCTGGCGGCCAACCAGATCCTGCTGCAGTTCCTCGAGGTCACGGCCTACGCGCTGGACGGTTTCGCCTTCGCCGCCGAGGCCATCGTCGGCAGCGCGCTGGGCGCGTCGCGGCGCGACCTCTTCCGGCGCGGTGCGGCGCTGGCCAGCCTGTGGGGCGGCGTGGCCGCGGTGGCGCTGGCGGTGGCCTTCGCGCTGGCGGGCGGCTGGGTGATCGACGTGATGACCACTGCGCCCGAGGTGCGGGCCGCTGCGAAGGCGTCGCTGTGGTTCATGGTGGCGGCACCGCTGCTGGGGGTGGCGGCGTGGATGCTGGACGGCATCTTCATCGGCGCCACGCGGACCCGCGACATGCGCAACATGATGGTGATCTCGGCGCTGGTCTATGTCGCGGCGCTGCTGGCGCTGGTGCCGGTCTTCGGCAATGACGGTTTGTGGCTGGCGCTGCTGGTCAGCTTCGTGGCCCGCGGCGCGACGTTGGGTTGGAAATACCCCGGATTGGAGCGCTCGGTCGCCCCTTGAGCGGTGGCCGAAATTCATGTGAATTTCGTGACGAAATCCTTGAGGATTTCGGACCGTTCAGAGCCAGCGGTCGCGGTCGGTGGCGACCGCGTCGGCCACGCTGTCGTAGCCGTCGCGCGCCAGCAGGGCCTCGAGTCCGCGCGCGATTCGCGGCACCAGCGACAGCCCCTCGTAGACCATGGCCGAATAGAGCTGCACCGCCGTCGCGCCCGCGCGGATCTTGGCGTACGCGTCCTCGGCCGAGCCCACGCCGCCCACGCCCACCAGCGGCAGGTCCGTGAGCGTCGACAGCCTGGCCAGCAGCCGCGTCGAGCGTTCGAACAGGGGCGCGCCCGACAGCCCGCCTGCCTGGCCGCGCTGCGGATCGGTCAGACCGTCGCGCGACAGGGTGGTATTGGTGGCGATGATCCCGGCGAGCTTTGCGTGCTCGGCCACGCGGGCGATGTCGGCCAGCTCGGCATCGGTCAGGTCCGGCGCGATCTTCAGGAAGACCGGGATCGGCTTGGCCAGCGCGCGATTGGCCCGCATCACCCCGTCAAGGAGCGCGCTGAGGGCGTCGGCGCCCTGCAGGTCGCGCAGGCGTTCGGTGTTTGGCGACGAGACATTGACGGTGGCGAAATCCAGGTATGGCCCCGCCGCCGCCAGCACGGTGGCGAAATCCGCCGCTCGGTCGGCGCTGTCCTTGTTGGCGCCCAGGTTCAAGCCGCGCGGGATCCCGGTCGGCGTGGCGGCCAGACGCGCGATGATGGCGTCCATGCCTTCATTGTTGAAGCCGAAGCGGTTGATGACGGCGCGGTCGGCGGCCAGCCGGAACAGCCGCGGCCTGGCATTGCCCTCCTGCGCGCGGGGAGTGGCGGCGCCAACTTCCAGGAACCCGAAGCCCGCGCGCGCGAGCGGGCCGAGCGCCCGGGCGTTCTTGTCGAAGCCCGCGGCAAGGCCCACCGGGTTGGGCAGGTCCAGCCCGGCCAGCGAGGTCTTCAGCCGCGGCGACGTGACTGGGCCGGGCAGAGGCACCATGCCGGTGTTCAGAAGTGCGAGGGCCGCGTGATGCGCGCGCTCGGGGTCGAGCCGCCGCAAAGCCGCCAGACCCACCCGCTCCAGCGTGCTCATGCCACGCGGTCCGGCAGGGGGTGCGTGCCGTCCACGAGGGGCAGGGGGGCGTGCCAGGCGATGTCGTCGAGCGCGAGCGGGCGGTAGAGGTGGGGAAACAGCGCGCCGCCGCGCGACGGCTCCCACCTCAGGGCATCGCCCAGGGCGTCGGCGTTGCAGGCGCAGATCGTCAGGCCGTTTGCGCCGGCGAAGTGCTTGGCCAGCGTCTCGGCCACCTGCGCGGCGGTCGAGAAGTGGATATAGCCGTCCGCCCGGTCGACCGGCGCGCCGAGGGTCCGGCCCTCGGCCTGCAGCTGCGCCCATTCGTCGGCGCGGAAGATCTTGTAGATGTCCATGGCGGCGCTTTTGGCATCTTGCGGGACGGGGGGCCAGCCCCCCGCGCCCCCCGAGGTATTTGTGGAAAGATGAAGAAACGGGCAGATCCGTGCGGCTGCCGCCGGGTCAGGGGGCCGGGCCGTGCGGGGGCTTTGACAAGGGCGCGGGCTGGGCGCAGTCTGACCCGCGAAAAAGCACCCCTGGGGAGAAAACCATGATCCGCCACCTGACCACCACCGCCGCCACGCTTGCGCTGAGCGCGGGCGCGGCGAGTGCCTATGACCTGACCATCCTGCACACCAATGACTTCCACGCCCGGTTCGAGCCGATCAGCAAGTATGACGGGCCGTGCTCGGCCGAGGACAACGCCGCCGGGGAATGTTTCGGCGGCTCGGCCCGGCTGGTCACGGCCATCGCCGACGCGAAGGAGCGCGCGTCCAACCCGCTTCTGGTGGATGGCGGCGACCAGTTCCAGGGCACGTTGTTCTACACCTATTACAAGGGCGCGCTGGCGGCCGAGATGATGAACATGCTGGGCTACGACGCCATGACCGTGGGCAACCACGAATTCGACGACGGCCCCGAAGTGCTGGCGGGCTTCGTCGAGGCGGTGGAGTTCCCGATCCTGATGTCGAATGCGGACCTGACTTCCGAGCCGCTGCTGAAGGACGTGATCCAGAAATCCGTGGTGATCGAGAAGAACGGCGAGCGGATCGGCCTGATCGGTCTGACGCCGCAGGACACCGACGAGCTGGCATCGCCCGGGCCCAACGTGGTCTTCACCGACCCCGTGGAGGCCGTGCAGGGCGAGGTCGACCGGCTGACCGAAGAGGGCGTGAACAAGATCGTCGTGCTCAGCCATTCGGGGTTCGGCACCGACCAGCGGATCGCCGAGAACACCACCGGTGTCGACGTGATCGTGGGCGGCCATTCCAACACCCTGCTGGGCGACATGGAGGGCGCGGCGGGCCCCTATCCGACCATGGTGGGCGACACCGCCATCGTGCAGGCCTATGCCTACGGCAAGTACCTGGGCGAGCTGAACGTGACCTTCGACGACGACGGCGTGGTAACCGAGGCCACGGGCGCGCCGCTGCTGATCGACGCCGCCGTGACCGAGGACGGCGCCACGGTCGAGCTGATCGCCCAGAAGGCCGCGCCGCTGGAAGAGATCCGCAACAAGGTCGTGGCCGAGACGACCGAAGCCATCAATGGCGAGCGGGATGCCTGCCGCGCCATGGAGTGCCAGATGGGCAACCTGGTGGCCGAGGCCATGCTGGACCGGGTGGCCGACCAGGGGATCCAGGTGGCCATCGCCAATGGCGGCGGGCTGCGCGCCTCCATCGACGCGGGCGAGGTCACCATGGGCGAGGTGCTGACGGTGCTGCCGTTCCAGAACACCCTGTCGACCTTCCAGGTGGACGGCGCGACCCTGCTGGCCGCGCTGGAGAACGGGGCCAGCCAGATCGAGGAAGGTGCCGGCCGCTTCGCCCAGGTGGCGGGGATGAGCTATACCATCGACACCAGCGCCGAGCCGGGCAGCCGCGTGAGCGACGTGATGGTGGGCGGCGCGCCGCTGGACGAAAGCGCCATCTATGGCGTGGTGTCCAACAACTACGTCCGCAACGGCGGCGACGGCTACGAGATGTTCGTGAACGCCGACAACGCCTATGATTACGGGCCGGACCTGGCGGACGTGACGGCGGAATACCTGGCCGCCAACGCGCCCTATACGCCGATGACCGACGGGCGCATCACGGTGAAGTAGGAGCTGTGCGGCAGAGCGAAGACAGGGCCCGGTCGCGGCATCGGGCCCTGTCGGTGGCGGCAAAAGACCGGACGCGGCGCTTGGCGACCCGCGCGGGGCGTCGGTGCCACCGAAGGCCTAGCGTGATTTCAGCAGGATGCCCCGGTCGACAGGTCGCGGATGACCGCGCGCAGCGCCGCGTCCAGTCGGCCCGCATCCTCGTCGGGATAGAGATAGCGGAACTGCCGCAGCACGTCCTTGCGGGGGGCCGGTGTTTCAATGAGGCGCCACAGGGCGGCGGCCGTCCTGTTGAGATGGTGGATCGCACCGCCGACCTCGTCGATCAGGAAGATGTCGGTCTCGACCTCGCGCGGGATTATCCGGGAGTTGCGGTGCAGGATCTTCGCCATTCGCTAGCCCCCGAATTCGCGCTCGATCAGTGCGGCCGCCACCCGGATGGCGGCGCAATGCAGGTAGAATTGGCCGGGGAATTCCAGCGTGTGCCAATCGAGGAAGCGATAGTGAAAATCCGCGACCGCATCCATGACCTTGGCGGGACCGCGCGGGGTCCACTCCGCGGGCGGTGGCAGGCGGCCCGATTTCCAGTCGAACCGGCCGCGCGTCTTTCGGAAGCGGATGATGTGCGTCAAAATGGTGGCAAGACTCGGCTCACCGATCAAGGTTTCTGTATGCGCCCATTCCGAACACGCGTTTATCCGTCGGCTTGCGGTGTCTGTCTGCCGGGCTCTGGCGCGGCCCACCTGTCGCGGGTGTGCCGCGCGCCCGGCCTGGGCCGGGACTGATGTGCGGTCGATTCGTCCTGACCCACCCGTCCGACGCGCTGGCGCGGATCTTCGACGCGGTGCCGGACAACGCGCTGCCCGACGTACCCAATTACAATACCTGTCCCACCACCCAGATCCACGCGGTGACGCTCCAGGATGGGACAAGACGGCTCAGGGGTCTGCGCTGGGGGCTGATCCCCCGTTGGGCGAAGACGGAAAGCGACGGGCCGCTGCTGATCAATGCACGGTCCGAAACCGTCGCCGACAAGCCCGCCTTCCGCGATGCCGTCCGCAAGCGCCGTTGCCTGGTCCCGGCCACCGGCTTTTACGAATGGACGAAGGACGACAAGGGCAACCGCCTGCCGTGGTATATCGCGCCCGAAGGCGACGCGCCGCTGGCATTCGCGGGCATCTGGCAGGACTGGACCGGGGGCGACGAGGCGATATCGACCTGCGCGATCCTGACCTGTGCCGCCAACACGCCGATGGCCGCGATCCACGACCGGATGCCGGTGATCGTCGCGCCGGACGACTGGCCGCTGTGGTTGGGCGAGGCGGGCAAGGGGGCGGCCGACCTGATGCGGCCCGCGCCCGGCGGGCTTTTGCGGATGTATCGCGTCGATCCTAGGGTGAATTCGGCGCGCGCGCGCGGCGCGGAGCTGATCGAGCCGCTGGAGCTTTAAAAAAAGGCCGCGCTACGCGAGCGCGGCCAGTCCATCAGGGAGAATACCCCGGGCCACCACGCCCGAGATACCTTACCCTAGCGTAAGATCGCGGCGAAATCACGACGCGATCGTCACGAGCAGATGCCCTTGCGCGGTGCCTGTGACCAGAAAAGCGCGATCCCGTCCTGCGGCACCGGCGATCGGGGGCTCAGCGCGGGGAAAACCGGCTTCAGGATATCGTAAAGCCGCCGGGTGCGGTCCCCGTCGGGATCGAGCGCGCGGCAGCAGACGAATTCCTCGACCAGCGAGCCTTGTTGCTCGTAGCCGAAATCGTCGAAGGTGAGGTCGGCGTCCAGCTCGAACAGGTACGGATCGCCGCCGGGGCGATGCTCGGACGCGGCCAGGAACGGGTGGTATCCCGTGGTCTCGCGCTGTTGCCATTGCCAGACATGGGTCAGCTCGTGGGCCAGCAGCATCGCGTCCTCGAGCTGCATCGCCTCGGGATAGTCGGCCAGGAAATCCGACAGGAAGTAGCGCTTGGCGTAAAAGATCCGGTTAAAGACCACCAGCGCCGCGATCGAGCCCTTGACTGTGCCGGTTTCCTCGGGGCGGATCCGTTCGCGGCAGGCCTTGGCGGGGCGGGCGGGCCGCTCGTGGGTCAGGTTGCCGATCAGCGCGCCGCGATGCACCCGCACGCGGGACGTATCCAGCGCGGGGCCATGCACGCTGGCCACGAAATTGCGCTCGCCCGGGGTCAGCGGACGGGCACAGGCCGAAAGAAGCAGGATCAGAAGGGCAAGGCGCAGCATGGGCGACAGGATGGGGCAGGCGGGCGCGGGCCCGCAAGGGGGCGCGCGTCATTGTCATCCGCATGGACCTTCGGACGCACCCCCGGCGACCGCACTCCTGCCGCCATGTCCGTTCGAAACAGCGCCCGTCGCATGGTCGTCGGCGTCGCCCCGTCAGCGGTTAAGGACCTCGGCCTGCCGCCGCTTGCCCTCGGCCCGGCAGATGTCGTTGGCGGTGGCGTCGGACATGCTTTGGGGCCGCAGCACCGCGCGGTCGTAGAGCGTGACGCGCAGGGTATAAAGCTGGCAGGTCACGGTGCCCTGGTCGGTGACGACCTCGACCTCGGGCGATTCGATTTCCGCCGGATCGGCGATGCAGGCGGCAAGAAGAAGCGGGGCAAGCAGAAGCAGGCGGGACATGGGCGTTGGACCTTCGATGGAAACGCTTCGGACCCTAGCGGGTCCGCTGCCCGCAGGTAAGAGGAAACGTGCCGCGCGACCCGGGCCCGGGCCCGAAAAATCGCAAATCTCGGCGCGCCCTGAAACTGTTGCGCTGCCCCGTGCGTGGCTTCGTCCGATGGCGGGCAGAACGACCCGCCCTTGTCACCAAGGAGATGACATCATGCTACGCACCACACTGATCGCCACCGCCGCCCTGATGGGCTTTGCGGCCACCGCTTCGGCCCAGGACAACCCGACCGTCGGCGGGGCCGAGATGTTCCCGACCAAGACCATCGCCGCCAATGCCTCGGCCGCGCCGAACCTGACCACGCTGGTCGCCGCCGTGACCGAGGCGGGCCTGGTCGACACGCTGAACGGCTCCGGCCCCTTCACCGTCTTCGCGCCGACCAACGCGGCCTTCGCGATGATCAAGGACGCATCGCTGAACGCGCTGCTGGCCAACCAGTCGCAGCTGAGCCAGGTGCTGACCTGCCACGTGGTCGCCGCCAACGCCGATTCAGCCACCATCGTCGGCATGATCGCGGACAGCGACGGCGCGCACCCGGTGCAGACCGTGGGCGGCTGCACGCTGACCGCGCGGCTGGACGGCGACACGGTGGTGCTGACGGATGAGAACGGCCGCGAGGCGCGGGTCATCCAGACCGACGTCACCCAGTCGAACGGCGTGGTCCACGTGATCGACCGCGTGCTGCTGCCCGCGGGGCAGGCCGCGATGTGAGGCTTGGGCCTTTGGGATAGGAAGGGGGGCTGCCCGGTGGGCGGCCCTTTTTAGTTTGGTGTCGGGTGGATTTACCCCGCTACATGCGTTCGCGGCTGGAGGGTGTGTTGAGAAGTCACCCAACGCTTGGTGATTGGAAAATTCGCGCTACGAAGTCTCGACAAGTCCAGAAGCAACAATGCATCCCTTTATCAGCCTACTAAATTCTATTGCCACCGCGTCTTGGCTTTTTGGTAAACGACCCGCGGCGTTAGATCGAAACGAAATTATCCGGAATTCCTCCTCATTCCCGAAGCGCCACGGTTTTGTGAATGCCGAGGCTTCCCACCTGTGTTGGGGCTCCTCAGATTTCAAATTTCTGACCGAACTGGATATCTCAAAAAAATCCTCCTTATCACCATAAAGAACCGGGTAAGCCGCAAAAAGAGTCTCACGCCCGAATAGTTTCAGAAGAAGTTCTTCTTCTCCTTTGAGTGCCTGGAGAAGAGCGTTCCTATCGTAGGAAACGTATGCTTCAATATCTTGGTTGCCATCGTTGATCAGCTTTTTGGCCCGTTCCTCGGAATAAGGGCCGCACGAAAGGCAGGCGCAATAATCATTGACGATGGTAGAGATGGCGATATGTTTATCGGAGCCCAATATTTTCACATTACCTAGCCGCAGACGGTCTTCGACCGTGACATCGTTTATTTCTCCTTCTTCAAATTCATATATTTCTTTGGAAGTTCCCTCAGTTCTGTCGTTTAGGCGTTGGATCGTTCCTTCGTAATTCGCATATCCATAAAGCGTTCCAAAGCGGAAGTAGCCATCGAGATAGGATGAGAGGTATTTTTTCGAGAAATGCCGTGTCACAATTCCCGGCTTTTCAGGGAATTCCAAAATCGGATCGCTAAAATCGAATGATTCCAGTTCTGCTTCAATCCCAAATACTGGTGGGTATTCTATCCAGCCTTTAGGCTTAGGCTTTCTGCTAGTCTTTTTCTTAGGTGTGCTTTCAGATCGCTTGGGATTCTCGGTGTTTTGAAATTTTGAGTAATTCCCTCGACCGTTGGGAGGATTGATCGCTGTACTGCTCCTCAGGAGTGCAATTGTGCTAAGATTCATCGATGATTGTCCGAAATGGCCACAGGTAGATGGAAAGGACGGTCTTTAGTAAAAATGATTTTGTCAAGTCAACCCTATGGAAATCTCAGCGCTTGAGGGCCCAGAAGTTTTTAGGATATCAATAAGTTGAATATTAGAGGTTTAGAATTCCCCTTCAAACATCCAACTCCTCCACAAACTGCGCGTTCTGTTGGATGTATTCGAACCTTAATTCTGGCTTTTTCCCCATCAGCCGCTCCACCAAGTCGCCGGTCTCTCCGGGCATTTCGTCCTCGATACGCACGCGGATCAGCTTGCGCGAGTCGGGGTTCATCGTCGTGTCCTTCAGGTCCTTCGCGTCCATCTCGCCCAGGCCCTTGAAGCGGCTCACGTCGATCTTGCCCTTGCCGCCGATGCCCTTGGCCATCCAGGCGTCCTTCTCGGCCTCGTCCAGGCAATAGACCCGCTTGGCCCCTTGCGTCAGGCGAAACAGCGGCGGGCAGGCCAGGTACAGGTGGCCCGCGTCGATCATGGGCCGCATCTGGGTGTAGAAGAACGTCATCAGCAGCGACGCGATATGGGCGCCGTCCACGTCGGCGTCGGTCATGATGATGACCTTGTCATAGCGCAGGTCGTCCAGGTTGAACTTGGTGCCCATGCCGACGCCAAGCGCCTGGCACAGATCGGAAATCTCGGCATTGGTGGTCAGTTTCGACGACGCCGCACCCAGCACGTTCAGGATCTTGCCCCGGAGCGGCAGCAGGGCCTGCGTCTTGCGCTCGCGCGCCATCTTAGCCGACCCGCCCGCTGAATCGCCTTCGACGATGAACAGCTCGGTGCCGTCGCGGGTGGCGGTCGAGCAATCCACCAGCTTGCCCGGCAGGCGCAGCTTCTTGGTGGCGGTCTTGCGCTGGGTTTCCTTTTCCTGGCGGCGGCGCAGGCGTTCCTCGGCCCGCAGGATCAGGTAGTCCAGGATCGCGCCCGCCGCCTTGGTGTCAGACGCAAGCCAGTTGTCGAAATGGTCGCGCACGGCCTTTTCCACCAGCCCCTGCGCGGCCGAGGTCGCCAGCCGGTCCTTGGTCTGGCCCACGAATTCCGGCTCGGCGATGAAGCACGACACCAGCGCGCAGCCGCCCGCCAGCATATCCTCGCGCGTGATGTCTTTGGCCTTCTTCATCCCCGAGCGTTCGCCGTGGGCCTTGATGCCCTTCAGGATCGCGGCCCAGAACCCGGCCTCGTGCGTGCCGCCCTCAGGTGTGGGGACCGTGTTGCAGTAGGATTGCACGAAGCCGTCGCGCGCGGGGGTCCAGTTGATCGCCCATTCCACCTTGCCCGGCGCGTCGCGGAAATCGACGGTGCCCGCGAAGGGGCTGTCGGCATAGGTGGCCGCCCCGCCCAGGGATTCCTTCAGGTAATCGGCCAGACCGCCGGGGAAGTGGAACGTGGCCTCGGTCGGGGTGTCGCCGTCTTCGATCGCGGATTTCCAGCGGATCTCGACGCCCGAGAACAGGTACGCCTTGGAACGGACCATCTTCATCAGCCGCGCGGGCTTGAACTTCAGTGGCCCGAAGATCTGCGCGTCGGGGTGGAACGTGACGGACGTGCCCTTGCGGTTGGGGGCCGCGCCCGCATCGACGACGCCGCCTTGGGGGATGCCGCGCGAAAACTCCTGCGCCACCAGCTTGCGGTCGCGGGCGACCTCGACCCGGACGTGGTCGGAAAGCGCGTTGACCACCGAGATGCCCACGCCGTGCAGGCCGCCCGAGGTCTGGTAGGCTTTCCCTGAGAACTTGCCGCCCGCGTGCAGGGTACACAGGATCACTTCCAGCGCGGACTTGTCGGGGAACTTGGGGTGCGGATCGGTGGGGATGCCGCGGCCGTTGTCGCGCACGGTGACGCTGTAGTCGGCGTGCAGCTCGACCTCGATCCGGGTGGCGTGGCCCGCCACGGCCTCGTCCATGGAATTGTCCAGCACCTCGGCCACCAGGTGATGCAGCGCGCGCTCGTCGGTGCCGCCGATATACATGCCGGGGCGCTTGCGCACGGGCTCCAACCCTTCCAGCACCTCGATGCTGGACGCGTCATAGGCGGGGGCGGCGCTGCCCTTCAGAAGATCGTCGGCCATGGTGCTGCTCGCTTTTTCATTGGTTGGCCGCGAATGTCGCAAGAATAGCGGGCCGGGGCAATGCCACAGGACGTTCACGCTATTGTCGTGATTGTGTGTCATACTGCCCTCATGGACCAGGACGATCACATGACTCACCTGCTCGACCGCGCCCGCCGGGGCCGGGTGTCCGCGCTGCGCGACACCGGTTGCCCCGAAGGCTTCTACGCGCCGCCGCCCGGTGCCGGGCCCGTTCCGCCCGTCACGCGGGAGGTGGTGGAGCGCCTGATGGCGCGCGGGCCGCGCGAAGGCTAGGGCGCGCCATAGGCCCGACCGGCCGATCGCTTCGGGCGAATCCGCCCCGAAGGAGCCTTCCCCCTGTCACCGTTCCGGGGCCCGTCGGCCCTTCCCCTCCCGCCCGTGGATGCGGACGGCACGCTGGACGCCGTCGCCACTGGCCGGTTGCTCGCGTGGCTGCGGCAACCCCTGGGTGTCCCACGCCATCGCTCGGGTCACGGGGGCTTGCCGATGCGCTGCCGCCGGACGGCCCCGCGATGGACGCGGCGGCGTGACTGGCCTCGGCCGCGCGCCGCTCTAGCCTTGTGAGGCAGGGCAAACGCGAAAGGCAGACCATGCGCATTCTTTTCACCGGCGGCAGCGGCAAGGCGGGGCGGCACGTGGTGCCGTACCTGATCGAACGGGGCCATTACGTCACCAACCTGGACCTTGAGCCGCTGGAGGCCGAAGGCGTGCACAACCTGCAGGCCGACTTGACCGATCCCGGCCAAGTCTGGGGCGCGCTCACCCAGCCGTCCAGCTGGGACGACCTGGAAGCCCCGCGCGGCTTTCCCGCCTACGACGCCGTGGTGCATTTCGCGGCCGTCCCGCGGATCATGATCACCACCGACAACGAGACGTTCCGCACCAACACCATGGGGACCTACAACGTGATCGAGGCGGCGCTGGGGCTGGGCATCCGCAAGGTGATCTTCGCGTCATCCGAGACGACCTACGGCATCTGTTTCGCCGATGGTGAGCGCAAGCCCGACTACATCCCCGTGGACGAGGATCACCCCACGCTGCCCGGCGACAGCTACGCCATGTCGAAGGTCTGCAACGAGGATACCGCGCGCTGCTTCCAGCACCGCTCGGGCGCCGACATCTACGGGTTGAGGATCAACAACGTGATCGAGCCCCATGAATACGCGGACATGTTTCCCGATTTCGTGGCCGATCCGGCGCTACGGCGGCGCAACATCTTCGCCTACATCGACGCGCGGGACCTGGGCCACATGGTCGATTGCTGCCTGAAGACCGACGGGCTGGGCTACGAGGTGTTCAACGTCGCCAACCCGAATATGTCCGTGGATATAACCACCGACGAGGTGATCGCGCGCTTCTACCAGGGCGTCGAGAAACGCCGCGACATGGGCGCCGACGAGACGTTCTACAGCATCGACAAGGCGCGCCGGATGGTGGGTTTCGCGCCGCAGCACGACTGGCGCAACTACGTCAAATAACGTGGCTTGCCCTGCAACCCTGGCGAGCATATCGCAGGGGGATGGGGTATCGGGAACACTTGCAGCGGGTTCTGTCCTTGGGCCTGCCGCTGATCGGCAGCCACGTGGCGCAATTCGCGATCCAGCTGACCGACACGGTGATGCTGGGCCGCTACGACGTGACCGTGCTGGCGGGACAGATCCTGGGCGGCACGCTGTTCTTCATCCTGCTGCTGTTCGGGTCGGGCTTCGCCTTTGCCGTGACCCCGCTGGTGGCCGAGGCCGAGGCGCGCGGCGACAGCGCCCCGGTGCGCCGCGCCACGCGCATGGCGATTTGGCTGACCACCGGGTTCGGGGTGCTGTGCCTGCCCGCGCTGCTGCTGGTCCGCCCGATCATGCTGGCGCTGGGGCAAGAGGCCGCCCTGTCCGAGCTGGCGCGCGACTACCTGGTGATCCAGGGCTGGTCGATCTTCCCGGCGCTGGGGGTGATGGTGCTGAAATCCACGCTGGCGGGCGTCGGGCGGACGCAGGCCGTGCTCTGGGCCACGCTGGTGGCTGTGGCGATGAACGTGCTTTGCAACTACGCGCTGATCTTCGGGCATTGGGGCTTCCCCGAGCTGGGCATCCGCGGGGCGGCGATCGCGTCGCTGGTGTCGACCCTGGCGTCGGCGGCGGTGCTCTGGGCCTATTGCGCGCGGGCGCTGGCCGAACATGCGCTTTTCGCCAAGCTCTGGAGCCCCGATGCCGAGGCCCTGGCGCAGGTGTTCCGGCTGGGCTGGCCCATCGGCATCACGCTGCTGGCCGAGATCGGCATGTTCTCGGCGTCGTCGGTGATGATGGGCTGGCTGGGCGCGGTGCCGCTGGCCGCGCACGGGATCGTGCTGAACATCGCGTCGGTGGTCTTCATGGTGCATCTGGGCCTGTCGAACGTGGCCACGATCCGGGCCGGAAACGCCATGGGCGCGGGGGATCGCGCGGCGTTGGTGCGGGGGGCCGCGGTGGTGTGCGGGCTGTCCTTGTGCACGGCGCTGGCGACCATTGCCGTGATGTGGGCCGCGCCCGAAGCACTGGTGCGGCTGTTTCTGGATACGGGCGATCCGGATTTCGCCGCCGTTGTGGCCCTGGGGTCCACCCTGCTTCTGGCGGCGGCGCTGTTCCAGCTGGTCGATGCCGCGCAGGTCATGGCGATCGGGCTGCTGCGCGGGTTGCACGACACGCGGGTGCCGATGATCTACGCGGTGGTCAGCTACTGGATCGTCGGCCTGCCGGTGGCCTATTGGCTGGGCTTCGGGCTGGACTGGGGCGGGCTGGGGGTCTGGCTGGGGCTGGCCAGCGGGCTGGCGCTGGCCGCCGTCACCATGAGCACGCGCTTCGTGCTGCGCGGGGTTCAGTCGGTGGGCGCGAACGGATTGTCGGGATATTCCACGGCCATCAGATAAAGCCCCTGGGGCGGCGCCACCGGCCCGCAGCGGGTGCGGTCGCGCGCCTCGAGCGCCGCCTTCACGTCGTCCGGGTCCCACGCGCCGCTGCCCACGCGTTCGAGCGTGCCCGCGAAGCTGCGCACCTGGTGGTGCAGGAAGCTGCGCGCCTGGACGTGCAGGTGGATCTCGCGGCCGTGGTCGGTGTCGACGGATTCGACCTCCAGCCGGTCCAGCGTCTTGACGGGCGACGCAGCCTGGCAGAGGGCGGCGCGGAAGGTCGTGAAATCGTGCCGCCCCAGCAGGTGCCGCGCGGCGGCGCCCATGGCGGCCGCGTCCAGCGGCTGCTTCACGTGCCACGCCAGCCCCGCATCCAGCACCAGCGGCGCCCGGCGCGCGATGATGCGGAAAAGATAGCGCCGGGACGTGGCGGTGAAGCGCGCGTGCCAGTCGCCCGACACGCGCGCGCAGGCGGTGATCGCCACCGGGGCGGGTTTCAGGTGGTAGTTCAGCGCCTCGGACAGGCGGAACGGGTCCCAGTCCCGGCCCAGGTCGCAGTGGGCGACCTGGCCGCGCGCGTGTACCCCCGCATCGGTGCGACCCGCGGCGGCGATGGTGTGCGGGCCGGGCTCGAGCTTGGCGAGCGCGTCCTCGATCGCGCCTTGGACCGACGGCTGGCTGGACTGCCGCTGCCACCCCGCGAAGGGCGCGCCGTGGTATTCGATTTTCAGCGCGAAGCGGGGCATGCCGCCCGGTAGCACGCAGCGGTCGGACGGGGAACGTTTTCCTGCAGGAAAACGGAACGGATTTGTCGACAAATCCGGGCCCCGGGGCGGGCGGACGCTCTGGAAGGGGGCGGGGGGTGCGCCTATGTTCAGGGCTGGCAAGGGAGCGCGGGACGTGATCATCGGCGATATAGCAGACGGCGTCAGCCGCCAGGTCGAGCGCGCGGGCTCGGTCGTGTCGGGCGCGTTCTTCGAGCCGGTGATCCGGCTGGGCGTGACGGGCCTGAGCCGCGCGGGCAAGACCGTCTTCATCACGTCGCTGTTGGCCAACCTGATGAACCGCGCCCGCATGGGCCAGCTGCGCGCCGCCGCCGACGGCACGATCCGGACGGCCTATCTGCAGCCCCAGCCCGACGACACGCTGCCGCGCTTCGACTACGAGACGCACCTGGCCGCGCTGATCGGTCCCGCGCCGCACTGGCCCGACAGCACCCGTGCGATCTCCGAGCTGCGCCTGTCGCTGCGCGTCCAGCCCACCGGCCTGATCGCGGGGATGCGCGGGCCGCGCAACGTGCACCTGGATATCGTGGACTATCCCGGCGAATGGCTGCTGGATCTGTCGCTGCTGGAAAAGTCCTTCCCCGACTGGTCCGCCGAGACGCTGCAGCGGATCCGCGGCCGCGACCAGGCGCGCGACTTCCTGGCGCTGCTGGACGGCACCGACCCCGACGCCAGGCTCGACGAGCCGCAGGCCCAGGCGCTGGCCGCCGCCTTCACCGGCTACCTGCGCCAGGCCCGCGAGGACGGGTTCAGCGATTGCACACCGGGCCGCTTTTTGTTGCCGGGCGACCTGGCGGGCAGCCCGGTGCTGACCTTCGCGCCGCTGCCGCCGGGGGGCGGTCGCGGGTCGCTCGGCCGCGAATTCGCGCGGCGCTACGATGCCTACAAGCGCGAGGTGGTGAAGCCGTTCTTCCGCGATCACTTCGCGCGCATCGACCGGCAGGTGGTGCTGGTGGACGCGCTGGGCGCCATCCACGCGGGGCCCCGCGCGGTCGAGGACATGCGCCGCGCCATGGGCGACATCCTGTCCGCCTTCCAGCCCGGCCGGAACAGCTTCCTGAGCCAGATCTTTCGCGGACGACGGGTCGAGCGGATCCTGTTCGCCGCCACCAAGGCCGACCACCTGCACCACGCGCAGCACGCCAAGCTGACCGCGATCATGGAGGCGCTGGTCGGCGACGCCAAGTCCCGCGCCGATTACGCGGGTGCCCGGACCGCCGCCATGTCCATCGCCGCGCTGCGCGCCACCACCGAGGACCGCGTCGAGCACGCGGGCGAGACGCTGGACGTGGTGCGCGGCGTGTTGCTGGAGGGCGGCAAGCGGGCGGCGTTCTATCCCGGCGCGCTGCCCGAGGATCCATCGCATCTGCTGGTTCCCGCGCGCAGCGGGGCCGAGGGCTGGCTGGATGCCGATTACGAGATCATGCGCTTCGCGCCGCAGCCCCTGAGCCTGAAGCCCGGCGAGGGACCGCCCCATATCCGGCTGGACCGCGCCGCCGAGTTCCTGATCGGGGACCGGTTGTGAGCGGGGGGCATCACGCGGGCTCGGCGCGTGTGGCGGGCGGTCGGCCGGGATATTTGGAAAAAGGTGAAGGTAGGGGCGTGGCGCGCCGGCGGCGTCCAGGCCGCGCGTGGCTGAGTGCGGCGCGGGTCGCGGCCCCGGGGTCGGGGAGCGGACGGCATGGCTGAGCGGCGCGGACCGGTCCTGATCGAGGACGTGGATGGGCCGCGCGTGTCGCCCGGCGACGCGCCGCAGGTGCCCGACACGATGGATGATCGGCCCGACGGCCAGGCGATGCGCACCATGGCGGCGCTGGCGGCGCGGCGCGGCTCGGCGCTGGGGCGGTGGTTCTGGCGCAGCGCCGGGGCGCTCTTCGTCTTCGTGCTGTCGGTCAGCGCGTGGCAGGCGCTGGACGCGCTGTTGGCGACCTATCCGCTGCTGGGATGGGTCGCGGTCGTGCTGGTGGGCACCTTCACCGTGCTCTTGCTGCTGATCTGCCTGCGCGAATTGGCGGCATTGGCGCGGCTGGCGCGGATGGGGCGGCTTCATGCCGAGGCCGAGGCGGCGATCGCCAGCGGCGAGCTCAGCCGCGCGCGCAAGGTCGCCGACCGGATCGCGGGGCTTTACGCGGGGCGCGAGGCACTCAGGTGGGGCCTGGCGCGCTTCGACGAGCGGCGCGGCGACGTGTTCGACGGCGACGCCCTGTTCGCGCTGGCCGAGGACGAGTTGCTGGCGCCGCTGGACGCCGCCGCCCGGATCGAGATCGAGGCGGCGGCGCGGCAGGTGGCCACCGTCACGGCCGTGGTGCCGCTGGCCTTCGCCGACGTGGCGGCCGCGCTGACCAGCAACCTGCGGATGATCCGCCGCATCGCCGAGATCTATGGCGGGCGCGCGGGCACGCTGGGCTCGTGGCGGCTGACGCGCGCGGTGCTGACGCACCTGGTGGCCACGGGCGCCGTGGCGGTGGGCGACGACATGATCGGGTCCGTCGCGGGCGGATCGGTGCTGAGCCGGGTGTCCCGGCGCTTCGGCGAAGGCGTGGTGAACGGCGCGCTGACCGCGCGGGTGGGCATCGCGGCCATGGAAGTGTGCCGACCGCTGCCGTTCTCGGCCCAGCCCAAGCCACAGGTGCACCGGGTCATCGGGCGCGCGTTGTCGGGTCTGTTTTCGGGCGGCAAGGGGGGCGAGTGATGGAAAGCCTGGCGCGCGATCTGGCGGAAATGCAGCGCATTCCCCTGCACGACAGCCACGTGGAGGCCCTGCGCCGCGCGGGGCGCGTGGTGCGGTTCGCGCCGGGCGACCTGGTCGTCACGGCGGGCGCGCCTCAGGGCGATTTCGTCTACCTGGAAGAGGGCGAGATCGAGGTGGTGAACGCCTGGACCGGCGCGCGGCATCTGCCGCACACGCTGGGCCCCACGCAGTTCGTGGGCGAGATCGGGTTCCTGACCGGGGCGGCTGCGTCCATGTCTTTGCGCGCCTGTGCGCCCTGCCGTGCCATCGCGGTGCCCCGCGTCCGGATGATGGAGCTGATGTCGAAGATCCCCGAGATGAGCGACATCGTCATCACCGTCTTCGCCGCGCGGCGGCGGCGCCAGATCGAGCAGGGCGACAGCTCGCTGAAGCTGATCGGCGCCGACGTGGACAAGCGCGTGCGCGAGATCGCCAGTTTCGCGGCGCGCAACCGCATCCCCTATGACGAACTGCCGCTGGGCAGCGCCGCGGCCACTGCCGAGGCCGCGGCCTGCGCGCTGGGCCACGACCAGCCCGCCGTGATCTTCGGGCGCGACCGGGTGATCGAGGATCCGACGCCGCGCAAGCTGGCGCAGGTGCTGGGGCTGGCGTTGCAGATCGCCGAGTGCGAGGTGCTGGACGTGCTGATCGTCGGCGGCGGCCCGGCCGGGGTGGCGGCGGCGGTCTATGCGGGCGCGGAAGGGCTGAGCGCCGTGGTGGTCGAGGATACCGCCATCGGCGGGCAGGCGGGCACGTCCAGCCGGATCGAGAATTACATGGGCTTTCCCACCGGCATCTCGGGCGGCGACCTGGTCTGGCGGGGCGAGGTGCAGGCGATGAAGTTCGGCACCCGCTTCGCCATGCCCGCCCGGGTCGAGCGGATCGAGCGGCGCGGGGACGAGTTCTGCGCGACGCTCGACGACGGCACCGAGCTCTGCGCGCGCGCCGTCGTGGTGGCCACCGGGGTGCAGTATCGCCGCCTGCCCATCGACCGGCTGGACGCGTTCGAGGGCGCGGGCATCTACTACGCCGCCACCGACAGCGAGGCGCGCTGGTGCCGCGACAAACCGGCGGTGGTGATCGGCGGCGGCAATTCGGCGGGGCAGGCGGCGATGTTCCTGTCGCGCTCGGCCAGCCACGTGCACGTGCTGATCCGGGGCGACAGCCTGGCCGCCAGCATGTCCGATTACCTGTCGTCGCGGCTAGAGGCCGATCCCGCCATCACCCTGCATTTCGGCTGCGAGATGACGGGCCTGCACGGCGACGACAGCTTGCAGGCCATCGACGTGCGGAACAGGACCGACGGCACCGTCACGCGGCTGGACGTGGGCGGCGTCTTCATCATGGTCGGGGCCGCGCCCAATACGGGCTGGCTCTGCGGGCTGGCCGAGCTGGACGCCAAGGGCTTCGTCGTGACCGGGCAGGCCACCGGCGGGCGCTCGACCTTCGAGACTTCGACGCCGGGCATCTTCGCGGTGGGCGACGTGCGCGCGGGATCGGTCAAGCGCGTGGCGTCGGGCGTCGGCGAAGGCTCGGTCGTGATCAGCGACGTCTGGGCCCATGTGGACGGGATAAAACACGGCTGACGGCGGAACCATCGCGGCCGATCCGGGTTGGGCGGCGTTAGACTTAGGGATGCGCCAAAATGTCGCCCTTGCCTCCGATCGACGAGATCGACCCAGACAAGCTGAGCGTGGAAAGCTACCGCGCCGAATCCGTGCGACAGTTGACCAAGATCCGTCACCTGCTGGCGTTCCTGTCGCTGCTGGCCGCCACTCTGGCGTGCTTTTTCGCCAAGGACGTGCTGCTGCCGTTGATCCTGGGGGTGATGCTGGCGCTGACGCTCAGCCCGATCGTGCGCAGCGCCGGGCGGGTCGGCATCCCGGCGGCTCTGAGCGCGGCGGTGCTGGTCCTGGGGCTCGGGGTCGGCATCGTCATGGCGGGCTACGCGGCCAGCGGCCCGGTGGCGGGCTGGATGGAGCAGGCCCCGGAAATGGGCGACCGGCTGCGCGACAAGCTGCGCGGCGTCAGCGAATCCGTCGAAAAGGTGAAGGAAGCCAGCGCCGAGGTGGAAGAGATCGCCGACCAGACGGGCGATCTGCGGGTGCAGAAGGTGGCCATCCAGCAGCCCGGCATCCTGAACTCGGCCGTCAGCAACGCGGCCAGCGCGGTCACCACCCTGGCCGTCGCACTGGTCTTCGCGCTGTTCCTGCTGGCGTCGGGCGACATGTTCCGCGCCAAGCTGGTCGAGGTGATGCCGAAACTGTCGGACAAGAAACGCGCCCTGAAGATCATGTCGGGGGTCGAGCGCGCGATTTCGCGCTACCTGCTGACCATCACGCTGATCAATGCGGGGCTGGGCCTGGCGGTCTTCGCGCTGATGGCGGCGGCGGGGCTGCCCAAACCCTATGTCTGGGGGCTTGTGGCCTTCGTGTTCAACTTCCTGCCGTTCCTGGGCGCCATCGCGGGCGTGATCCTGGTGGCGATGTTCTCGATCCTCAGCTTCGACACGCTGGGCCAGGCCACGATCCCGCCGCTGCTGTTCCTGGCGGCGACCAGCGTGGAAGGGCAGTTCGTGACCCCCGCCATCCTGGGCCGCAGGCTGGAGCTGAACACGGTGTCGGTCTTCGTCACGGTGGTGTTCTGGGGCTGGCTCTGGGGCATTCCGGGCGCGCTGATGGCGGTGCCGTTCCTGGTGATCGTCAAGGTGATCTGCGACAACCTGGACAGCCTGTCCACGCTGGGCCATTTCCTGGGCGCGTCCGACATGCGGGTGCGGGTGGACGAGCCGGTCGAGCCGGGGGTCAGGCCCGCCTGAGCGCGCTTGCCGCCCGCCCTTCGCCTGCCTATAAGGCGCGCAACATGGCCCATCTTTCGCTGACCAGACGAATTATCCGCCCGGTTGTCTGACATCGTGTCGGACGGCCGGGATTTCGGCGCTTCGAGCCACGCTCGCGCCCCCTTCACCCCCGAAGACCTCCGATTTGCAAGGGATCTTGCCCCATGTGCGCCGATACGCCCGCCGACACTTCGCCCGACTACAAAGCCACGCTGAACCTGCCCAAGACCGATTTCCCCATGCGCGCGGGCCTGCCCAAGCGCGAGCCCGACTGGCTGGCCCGCTGGGACGCCATCGGCATCTACGACCGGCTGCGCGAGAAAGAGGGCCGCACCCCCTTCACGCTGCATGATGGACCGCCCTACGCCAACGGGCACCTGCATATCGGGCATGGCCTCAACAAGACGATCAAGGACATGATCGTGCGCTCGCGCCAGATGATGGGGTTCGACGCGCGCTATATCCCCGGCTGGGACTGTCACGGCCTGCCCATCGAGTGGAAGATCGAAGAGAAATACCGCGCCAAGGGCCGCGACAAGGACGCCGTGGATGTCGTTGAATTCCGCCGCGAATGTCGCGAGTTCGCCGCCGGTTGGGTGGATATCCAGCGCGACGAGTTCAAGCGGCTGGGTATCACTGGCAACTGGGCCGATCCCTATCTGACCATGGACTACCACGCGGAAGCGGTGATCGCGGCCGAGTTCCAGAAATTCCTGATGAACGGGACGCTGTATCAAGGCTCGAAGCCGGTCATGTGGTCGCCGGTGGAAAAGACCGCTTTGGCCGAGGCCGAGGTGGAATACCACGACCGCCAGGTGGACGCGATCTGGGTGAAGTTCCCGGTCGTCAACGCCACGTCGGCGGCCTATGACGCCGAGCTCGACATCGCGCACGAGGAAGGCACCGTCGAAGAGCGCGAGGCGGCGAACGCGGCCAACGCCCGGCGCGAGGCGCAGTTGCGCGCGGCCACGGTGGTGATCTGGACCACGACCCCCTGGACGATCCCGCAGAACCGGGCGATCTGCTTCGGCCCCGAGATTTCATACGGGCTTTATGAGGTCACGGACACGCCCGACGAGTGCTGGGCGGCGAAGGGCGACACCTACCTGCTGGCCGATGCGCTGGCCGGGCAGGTGATGGAAGCGGCGCGGCTCGAGGACGGGATGTTCACCCGCCTGCGCGGCGTCCAGCCCGAGGAACTGCGCGAAGTGACCTGCGCGCATCCGCTGCGCGGGGCCGAGGGTGCGGCGGGCGAATGGGATTTCGACGTGCCGCTGCTGCCGGGCGATCACGTCACCGACGACGCGGGCACCGGCTTCGTGCACACGGCCCCCAGCCACGGCGACGACGACTTCGCCATCGGGCGCGCGCATGGCCTGCCGATGACCTACAATGTGCTGGACGATTCCAGCTACCGCGCCGACCTGCCGTTCTTCGCGGGCGAGCAGATCATCAGGCCCAACGGCAAGCCCGGCGGCGCCAACAAGGCGGTGATCGCCAAGCTGGTCGACACCGGCGCGCTGCTGGCCCGGTCGCGCATCACCATCTCCGACGCGCATTCGTGGCGCTCGAAGGCGCCGGTGATCCGGCTGAACCGCCCGCAATGGTTCGCCGCCATCGACAAACCCGTGGGCGACGGGCAGGACACCTACGGCAAGACGATCCGGCAGCGCGCGCTGACCTCGATCGACGAGCTGGTGGAATGGACGCCCAAGCGCGGCCGCAACCGCCTGCACGCCATGATCGAACAGCGCCCCGACTGGGTGCTGAGCCGCCAGCGCGCCTGGGGAGTGCCCATGACCTGCTTCGTGAAGGCGGGCGCGAAACTGGACGATTCCGACTTTCTGCTGCGCGATCCGGCCGTCAATGCCCGGATCATTGACGCTTTCGAACAAGAGGGCGCGGATGCCTGGTATGCCGACGGCGCCAAGGCGCGCTTCATCGGCGACGCCGCCAACCCCGACGACTACGAGCAGGTGTTCGACATCCTGGACGTGTGGTTCGATTCAGGCTCGACCCATGCCTTCGTGCTGCGCGACCGGCCCGACGGGACCGAGGACGGCATCGCCGACGTCTACATGGAAGGCACCGACCAGCACCGCGGCTGGTTCCATTCGTCGCTGTTGCAGGCCTGCGGGACCATCGGGCGCGCGCCCTATCGCGCGGTCGTGACCCATGGCTTCACGCTGGACGAGAAGGGCATCAAGATGTCCAAGTCGCTGGGCAACACCATCGTGCCCGACGAGGTCGTGAAGCAATACGGCGCCGACATCCTGCGGCTATGGGTGGCGCAGACCGACTATACCGCCGACCAGCGGATCGGCCCCGAGATCCTGAAGGGCGTGGCCGACAGCTACCGGCGGCTCCGCAACACCATGCGCTTCCTGCTGGGATCTCTGCCCGACGACGTGCCCGCGCTGCCGGACGAGCTGCCCGAGCTGGAACGCTTGATCTTGCACCGCCTGCACGAGATCGACGGACAGGTGCGCGCGGCCTACACGGCCTACGATTTCCAGCGGGTCTGGCGCACGGTCTTCGACTTCGCCACGCTGGACCTGTCGGCCTTCTATTTCGACGTGCGCAAGGACGCGCTCTACTGCGACGCCGCGGACAGCCCGCGCCGCGTGGCCTGCGAGGCCGTGCTGGGCGAGATCTACCAGCGGCTGGTCACGTGGCTGGCGCCGATCCTGGTCTTCACCATGGAAGAGGTCTGGCTGGAGCGGTTCCCCGAGGACGGCAGCTCGGTCCACCTGCAGGACCTGCCCGACGCGCCGGCCGACTGGGCCGACACCGCGCTGGCCGAGCGGACGCACACCATGCGCGCGGCCCGCCGCGTGGTGCTGGGCGCGCTGGAGGAAGCGCGCCGCGACAAGACCATCGGATCCAGCCTGGAAGCCGCGCCGGTGGTGCATCTTTCCGGCAAGTTCGCCGATACGATCCGGGATCCGGACCTGTTCGCGGATCTGTGCATCACGTCGCACGTGACCCTGACGACCGATCCCGCGCCGGGCGATGCGTTCACGCTGGACGACGTGCCGGGCGTGGCGGTGGTGTTCGCGCGGGCGCAGGGCGGCAAGTGCGCGCGGTGCTGGAAGGTGCTGCCGGACGTGGGCACCCATCGCCACGACGGCGTCTGCGGGCGCTGCGACAGCGCGCTGGGCTAGGGGCCGACCGCGGGCTTGATCTGCGTCAAGTGCCCGCGGCCCCACCGCGCTAGCGTTCCGCCCATGCGGATCACAAGGGCGGACCGAAGCGATGGCACAGACATGGACATTTCCGACGATCGCGGCCGCGTGCCTTCTGGCAACGTCGGCCTCGGCGCATGACGCGGGCGGATGGCAGCAGGGCTGGGGCGGCAACCACATGATGGGGCCCGGCTGGGGCATGGGCCAGATGATGGGGCGGGGCCATGGGCCCGGTCCGATGATGGGTCCGGGCTATGGCTCCGGCCCGCAACCCGACTGGCGCGGCGGGGCGGGTCCCGGATACGGATACGGCCAGCCGCTGCAACAGGACCTGGGCACCGACGACGTGCTGCGGATGATCGAGCAACGGCTGGCCTGGATGAACAATCCCAACCTCAAGCCCGGACAGATCGACGAACGGGACGCCGACACGATCATCGCCGAGATCGTGACCCAGGACGGATCGCTGGTCGAACGGCTGGCCGTGGACCGTCACACCGGCTGGATGCAGCCGATCCGCTAGGCCGCGCCTTCGTCTTTGCGCGCGTCACGCGGGCCGCGGCTGGTGTTTTCCGCGGCGCCCGCTAGGCTGAGTCCCGACACGTTTGGGAGGACGCCATGACCATCATCCAAAGCCCGTACCCGGAGATCGACATCGCCGAGATCTCGATCACCGAACGCCTGTTCCGGGGGCTGGACGGGCAGGGCGATGCGGTCGTTCTGACCGACGGGCCGACGGGACGGACCCTGACCGCGGCCGGGCTGGAACAGGCGATCCGCAGGCTTGCGGGCGGGCTGAAGGCGCACGGCCTGCAGAAGGGCGACGTGGTCGCGCTGATGGCGCCCAACATTCCCGAATATGCCGTGGTGTTCCACGCCGTCGCCTTCGCGGGCGGGATCGTGACGACCATCAACCCGACCTACACGGCCTACGAGGTCGAAAAGCAGCTGAAGGCGTCGGGCGCCAAGATGCTGATCACGGTGCCGGCCTTCGTCGACACCGCCGAGGAAGCGGCGTCGGGCACAAAGGTCGGCCGCATCGCCGTGATCGGCGGCGCGGGCGACATGGGGCTGGACGCGCTGATGGGCGATCCGCTGGACGCCCAGGTGCCGGTCGATCTGGAGCGCGACGTGGTGGTGCTGCCCTATTCGTCGGGCACGACGGGCCTGCCCAAGGGCGTGATGCTCAGCCACCGCAACATGGTGGCCAACGTGGACCAGACGCTGGCCGTGCTGCCCATCGCGCGGGGCGAGGCGACGGTGGCCTTCCTGCCGTTCTTTCACATCTACGGCATGAACGTGCTGATGAACGCGTTCCTCGCCGGGGGCGGCGCGCTGGTCACCATGCCGCGCTTCGACCTGGAGATGTTCCTGACGCTGGTCGCCCGGCACGCGACGCCCAAGCTTTACACCGTGCCGCCCGTGGTGCTGGCGCTGGCCAAGCACCCGATGGTGGACGCCCATGACATGTCGGCGGTGGCCCAGCTGATCTGCGGCGCGGCGCCCTTGGGCGGCGATGTGGCCGATGCGGCGGCGGCCCGGCTGGGTGCGGTCACCACGCAGGCCTACGGCATGACCGAGCTGTCGCCCGTCAGCCACGCGACGCCGATCGAGACGCCCCGCTCGGGCGCGTCGGGGGTCCCGCTGCCCAACACCGCCTGCCGGATCGTGAATTTCGAAACCGGGGCCGATTGCGCGCCCGGCGACGAGGGCGAGCTGTGGGTGAAGGGCCCGCAGGTCATGCTGGGCTACCTGGACAACGACGCCGCGACGCGGGCGACAATCACGGATGACGGCTGGCTCAGGACGGGCGATCTGACCGTCGCCGACAAGGACGGCTTCTTCTTCATCCGCGAGCGGGTGAAAGAGCTGATCAAGGTGAAGGGCTTCCAGGTCGCGCCCGCCGAGCTGGAGGCCGAGCTGCTGGCCCATCCCGAGATCACCGACGTGGCCGTGGTTGGCAAGCCCGACGACGAGGCGGGCGAGGTGCCGATGGCCTTCGTCGTGCGCGCCGCGGGCAGCACGCTGGACGCCGACGCGGTCTCGGCCTTCATCGCCGCGCGGCTGTCGTCCTACAAGGTGCCCCGGGACGTACGCTTCGTGGACGAGGTGCCGAAATCGGCGTCGGGCAAGATCCTGCGCCGCGTGCTGCGCGACCAGATTGCCTGACGACGCCGCCATCGCCCACGCGCTGATGACGCTGGCGCGGGAGCGCGGGCCGGACAAGTCCTTCTGCCCGTCCGAGGCGGCGCGCGCGGTGGCTCAGGACTGGCGCCCGCTGATGGACGACGTGCGGCGCGTGGCGGCGACACTGCCGCTCAGCGCCACCCAGGGCGGGGAGCCGGTCGATCCCGAAACCGCCAAGGGCCCGATCCGGCTGTCGCTGGCCCCGTGAGCACGGGCGTTTTCCTCGCGGTGCTGGCCGCGGCGTTCCTGCACGCCGCGTGGAACAGCCTGGTCAAGCTGGGCGCGAACAAGCTGACGGCCATGCTGATCCTGACCATCGTGCAGGGCTGCGCGGGGCTGGCCATCCTGCTGACGCGGCCCTTTCCCACCGTCGACTGGGTGCCGTGGCTGGCCATGAGCGGGGCGTTCCACGCGGGCTACAAGCTGTTCCTGGCGCTGGCCTACGAGAACGGCGATCTGAGCCGGGTCTATCCCATCGCGCGGGGCGCCGCGCCGCTGATCGTGCTGGGATCCAGCGGGATTTTCCTGTCCGATCCGCTGGACGGCCGGGACATCGTGGGAATTCTCGTGCTGGGCGCGGGGATCCTGGGGATGGCACGGGGCGTCTTCGGCGCGGGCGAGGCGGTGGCGCTGGTGCCGCTGGCGCTGGGCTCGGCGGCGATGACGGCGGGCTATTCCATCGTCGACGGTCTGGGCGCGCGGGTGTCGGGCGACGCGGTGGCCTATGTGGGGTGGCTGTTCTTCCTCGACATGGCGCTCTTCACGCCGGTCTGCCTGGCGCTGCGGGGACGCGACGTCCTGCGCGCCGACGCCCGGGCCTGGCGCGTGGGCGCGCTGGCCGCCACCGCATCCTACGCCGCCTACGCGATCGCGGTCTGGGCGATGACCGTCGCCCCCATCGCGCTGGTCGCGGCGCTGCGCGAGACGTCGATCCTGTTCGCGGTGCTGATCGGCTGGCTGGCCATGGGCGAACGGATGGACACCGGCAAGGCGGTGGCCGCGCTGCTGATCGTCAGCGGCGTCGCGCTGACGCGGCTCTAAGGGCGCGAATTTTCGCAGGAAAATTCGGCGTTGCCGCGGGCGGTGGGCAAATTTTCGTCGAAAATTTGCGCGCCGGTCAGAGCGGGTCGCCGTAGATCAATTGCTGCGCGATGCCCGCGAAGCCCAGGTAGAGCGACAGCACGATCAGCGCACCCTCCAGCAGGTCGGGCGTCGCGAAGTTCTGCCACGCCGCGAGCGCCGCCAGCGCCGTCCACGCCATCGCCGCCGGAAGCGTCACCGCCCGCCAGCGCATGGTGCGGATGGGGTGGACGAATTTCAGCGGCACGAACATGGCCGCGGCCAGCAGCACGGTGATGACCAGGATCGTCCACCACTCGGGCTCGACCGCGAAGAACACCAGCACCGCCATGTTCCAGCACCCCGGGAATCCCGCGAAGCTGTAATCGGTCGTCTTCATCCGGGTGTCCGCGAAATACACGACCGAGGTATAGGTGATCACGATGATCGCGATCCAGCCGGTCCAGCCCGGCAGCAGGTCCGAGCGGAACAGCGCGTAGGCCGGGATGAACACGTATGTCAGGTAGTCGATGATCAGGTCCATCAACACGCCGTCGTATTCCGGCGCGTTCTTCTGCACATCGTATTTGCGCGCCAGCGGCCCGTCGATGCCGTCCACGAAGAACGCCACCACCAGCCACAGCCACATCAGGTCCCACTTTTCGTCCACCGCGGCCAGCATGGCCAGCATGGCGAACACGGCACCGGTGGCGGTCAGCAGGTGGACGGACAGGGCTTTGAGATAGGTGTTCATCCCCCGGTCATGGCCGAGGCGGCGCAGCGGCGCAATCAGGCACGCGCGGGTCCGTGTTTTTGCTCGAGCGTCTTGGCAAATTTGCCAAGCCGCTTGTCCAGCCGCCGGGTCAGGGCCGATTTCGCCAGTTTCAGCGATTGCACCAGCAGCCGCCCGGTGATCGAGCGGGGCCGCAGGTCGATCGACACGAACAGCCGCGTCAGGTTCGGCGCGACCTCGAGCAGCTCGACATTGAACATCATGTCGACGCCGTCGGTTTCCCCCTTCATGGCCAGCTGCTTGTCGGTGTCGTAGGTCACCACGCGCGCCTCGGCCAGGCGGCGGCGGCCGCGGAACTCGAAGCCGATCCGCCAGCGGGCCTGCGCCTTGCCCTCGCGGCCATCGTCCAGCCGCGCGACCGATGCGCCCTTGTCCCGCGCCCGCTCTTCGAACGTGTCGAAATCGCTGATCGCGTCAAACACCTGGTCGGCGGGCAGATCGACATCGCGGCGGGTGGAAATCTTCATGGGATATGCTCGTATTCACCGCCGTCGAATTCGTCAATCCAGCGTATCGGCCAACCAGTTACGAATCAGGAAATGCGCGATCGCCCCTTCCCGTGCGGGCGAGATGTCGGGATGGTCGCCCGCGAAAGCGCGCACCATCTCCTCGCGCGAGACCCAGATCGCGTGTTCGATTTCGGCGGGGTCGATGGTGATGTCGCGGCTGGTCGCGTCGCCGTGGCAGCCCAGCATCAGCGACGCGGGGAAGGGCCAGGGCTGGCTGGCGAGATAGCGGACCCGGCCGACCCGCACGCCCGCCTCTTCGAAGGTTTCGCGGCGCACGGCGGCTTCCAGCGTCTCGCCCGGCTCGACGAAGCCCGCCAGCAGCGAATACATCCGCTCGGGCCAGCCGGGCGAGCGGCCCAGCAGCAGGTCGTTGCCATGGGTGATCAGCATGATCGCCACCGGGTCGGTGCGGGGGAAGTGATGCGCGCCGCACTCCGGACAGCTGCGTTGCCAGCCGGCCTGGGCGGGTTCGGACGCGACGCCGCAGCGGGCGCAGAAGCGGTGGATCCGGTGCCATTCCAGAAGCGCGCGCGCCGTCGCCGCCAGCTCGCAGGCGCGCGCGTCGAGCCGGGTCATCACCGCGCGCAGTTCGTGAAAGCCATCGGTGTCGGGCAGGGCGGGGTGGTGCTGGACGGACGGGTCGCGAAACGCATCCAGCGTGTCGGGCAGGGTGTCGGGCTGCCACCCGCTCAGATCGGCGGCAAAGACGGGACCGTGGGCGTCGCGGCCCAAAAACACCACCAGCCCGCGCGCCGCCAGCACCGCCTCGTCGCTCGGCAAAAGGCAGAGCGCGCAGCCATCGCCCTGCTGGCGGACCAGCGGCTTGCCCCGCCAGAGCGGCAGCACGCGGGCCCCGGGCGCGGACCAGAGCCGATCGGCCCCCGCACGCTCGTGGGCGGCGCGATCCAGTCCCGATCCGCCGAATGTCACCTCTTCCGCGTGTCTCATGTCGTCCCCGGCTTTTGGCCGGATCCTTGCGGCATGACGATAAGATTTGCAACGCGAGACGTTTTCTGACTACGCTCAACCCAAGGTGGAGTGCTGAAACATCCGCCATAGGGATTGACGGGAATGGATACGCGGGACGCGGGGGCGGCCGTGGTCGCACCTGATGGTGCGTCCGCGTCGTCCGAAAAAGACGGGAGCATTGTGTCTTTGCGGTTGCTGGCCACCAGCGATCTGCATGGCCACGTGCGCGCCTTCGACTACGCCGCGGGCCGCCCGAAGCCGGGCCGGGGGCTGGAGGCCGCCGCCGAGCTTGTCGCACAACTCAGGCGCGAGGCCGCCAACAGCCTGCTCTTCGATGCGGGCGATTTCCTGTTCGGCTCGGAGTTGACGGATCCGGTGGGTGGGCCCGATGCGGACGCGCCCGCGGCGCAGGTCCAGCCGCATCCGATGGTCGCCGCGATGAACGCGCTCGATTTCGACGCGGTCGCGCTGGGCAATCACGATTTCGATTTCGGCACGGCCCCGCTGAGGGCGGCGCTGCGCGCGGCGCGGTTCCCGGTGCTGGCCTCGAACCTCTATACCATGCGCGATCCGGCATCGGGCGCCACGCTGTCGCAGCAGGCGGCGCTGCTGACCCGCAAGCTGACGGACCGGGCCGGCGCCAGCCACGTGGTGCGGATCGGCGTACTGGCCTTCCTGCCCCGCGCGCTGCTGTCCCAGACCGCGCAGCGATACCCCGACGTGGCCGACCTGGCCCTGTGCGAGGTGGCGCAGGTGGCGGCCCTGCGGGTGGCGCGGTTGCGGGCGCGGGGCGCCGACCTGGTGGTGGCGCTGTGCCACGACGGTCTGCGCGACAGGACCGCGTCGGAGGCGGGCGGGCCGCTTTGGCTGGCCCGGCACGGCGGGGTCGATGCCATCGTGATGGGCCACGAGCATGGCGTCTTCCCGCGCCCCCAGGCGCGCAGGCCGTGCGAAAGCCCGGTGGCGGGCGTGGATGCCGATGCGGGCCTTCTGGCGGGCGTGCCCGCGGTCATGCCGGGCAGCCAGGGCCAGCACGTGGGCCGGATCGACCTGGAGATCGCGCGCGATGCCGCCGGAAGCTGGCGGGTCGTGTCCCGCCACGTGGCCACGCTGAGCACCGCGGGCCTGGGCGGCCGACCCCATCCCCCGGCCCGCGGCAGGGTCCTGCAGGACCTGACGGCCACCGCCCATGCGCGCGCCTGCGCCATCGCCGCCCGCCCCATCGCCAACCTGCCGCAATGCGCGTCCACCTATCTGGCGCGGCTGGGGCGCTGCCCGCTGACCATGCTGGTGGCGCGGGTCATGGCCCGGACCGTGGCCGAGCGGATGCCCGGCCACGCCTCGGCGCCGGTCATCGGCCTGGCCGCGCCGTTCCGCAGCGGCGGGCTGGGCGGGCCCGAGAATTTCGTGGCGATCCCCGAAGGACCGCTGAGCTTGGGCCACCTGAACGACATCTTCCCCTTCCCCGACCGTATCTGCGCGGTCGAGGTCACCGGCGCCGAGCTGTGGGACTGGGTCGAGCGCACGGCCGCGGGCTTCCGCCGGATCGAGGCCCATGGCGGCCCGCAACCCCTGGTCGAGCCCGCGATGCCGGGGTCGGATTTTCACCTGAGCCCGGATCTGTCGATCACGCTGGACCTGTCCCGGCCCGCGCGGTTCACGCCCGCGGGTGCGGCGGTGCCCGGGCAGCCGGGGCGGGTGATCGACCTGGTGCTGCGCGGGCGGCGCGTGGCGCTCGACGGGCGATTCGTGCTGGCGCTGACCGAATACCGCGCGGGCGGGGGCGGCGCCTTTCCGGGCTGCGCGCCCGACCGGTTGCGGTGGACCAGCGAGATCTCGGTGCGTGCGGCGCTGGAACGCAGCGCGGGCGCCTGCATGTCCGGCGCGCTTTACGAGCCGGGCGTGAAACTGCACGTCCCCGAAGGCGCGGTGCCGCTTTTCACCACCGGTCCGGGCGCCATCGGCGATGCCGCGGCCCTGCGCGCCGCGCGGCTCGAAGCGGTCTGGCCCGCGGGAAGCGACTGGCTGGAATGCCGCCTGACCGGGGATGCGCCGCCCCTTGAATTCGGAAGCGCGGGGGCATATTTGAGCCCTCGAGAGGTTGGCGCGGGCAGGCACCTCGCCAACCCGGTCAGATCCGGAAGGAAGCAGCCGTAACGAGCCTCGCTTGGGTCGTTGTCCAGCCTCTCACCTTCCGAAAGCGCCGCCCCCGACCCTGGGGGCGGCGTTTCACGTTTGGGCCCCGCTGCGGGCGGCGGTCCGGCTGGCGGTCGACGGATTCCAGGTATTTATGGAAAGATGAAGCAGGGGGTGGCGCGCCACGGCGGCTTGGCGCTGGCGGCGCGGGGCGTTAAATCTGTTTCCATGAGCGACAAGAACAAGCTGGCGCAGGACCGCACCCAATGGGCCGAGGACCGCACCGACTGGGCCGAGGATCGCACGATCCTGGCGGCCGAGCGGACCTATGCGGGCTGGGTGCGCACCGGGTTGACCACCATGGTCGTGGCCATCGCCTTGCAGGGCGTGTTCGGCCCCGCCGAGCCCGACTGGCTGCCCAAGGCGGTGGCCACGATCTTCATCTTCGCGGCACTCTGCATCTTCGTCGCCGGTTGGGCCGAGGCCATCATCAACCGGCGCAATTTTTCCACCTGGGACGCCCGCTGCCAGCCGCTGTGGCGGCTGCACCTGCTGACGGTCGTCCTGTGCTGCGGCACGGTGTTCACCGGCGTGGTGCTCTGGCTGCTGTGATCGAAGGGCGCTAGGCTGACGGCTGTCCGAATCGTCCGAGGTGCCATGTCCGACCAGCCCGCCTACCAGGTGCTTGCCCGCAAGTATCGCCCCCAGACCTTCGCCGACCTGATCGGCCAGGACGCCATGGTGCGCACGCTGGAAAACGCGTTCAAGGCCGACCGCATCGCGCAGGCCTTCATGATGACGGGCATCCGCGGCACCGGCAAGACGACCACCGCGCGGATCATCGCCAAGGGCATGAATTGCGAAGGCCCCGACGGGCAGGGCGGGCCGACCACGACCCCCTGCGGGCAGTGCGCGCCCTGCATCGCCATCGCCAAGGGGCAGCACGTGGACGTGATGGAGATGGACGGCGCGTCGCAGACCGGCATCAACGACATCCGCGACAACGTCCTGAACTCGGTGCAGTACGCGCCCGCCTCGGCGCGCTACAAGATCTACATCATCGACGAGGTGCACATGCTGTCCACGGCGGCGTTCAACGCGCTACTGAAGACTCTGGAAGAGCCGCCTGCCCACGTGAAGTTCATCTTCGCCACCACCGAGATCCGCAAGGTGCCGGTCACGGTTCTGTCGCGCTGCCAGCGGTTCGACCTGCGCCGGATCGAGCCCGAGGTGATGCTGGAGCATCTGCGCGGCATCGCAGGGCAGGAGCGGGCCGAGATCGCCGAAGACGCGCTGGCGCTGATCGTGCGGGCCGCCGAAGGATCGGTGCGCGACGCGCTGTCGCTGATGGACCAGGCGATTTCCCACGGCGCGGGCGAGACGACGGCAGACCAGGTGCGCGCCATGCTGGGGCTGGCGGACCGGGGCCGGGTGCTGGACCTGTTCGACATGGTGATGAAGGGCGACGCGGGCGGCGCGCTGGCCGAGCTGTCGGGGCAATACGCCGACGGGGCCGACCCGCTGGCGGTGCTGCGCGACCTGGCCGAGATCACGCATTGGCTGTCGGTCATCAAGATCACGCCCGATGCCGCCGACGATCCCACCATCGGCCCGGACGAGCGGGACCGCGGGCGGCGGATGGCCGAGGCGCTGTCGATGCGGGTGCTGACGCGGACCTGGCAGATGCTGCTGAAGGCGCTGGAGGAAGTGGCCGCGGCGCCGAACGCCATGATGGCGGCCGAGATGGCGGTGATCCGGCTGACCCACGTGGCGGACTTGCCACCGCCCGAGGACCTGTTGCGCAAGCTGGCCGACGGCCCGCCCGCGGGCGGCGCGCTCGCCCCGCGCGCGCCGTCGCCCGCGTCCTCGGGCAACGCTCCGGTCGCGCAGGGGGGCGGCAGCGGCGGCGCGAGCGGCGGGGCGGTGACGGCGCTGGCCGAGGCGCCCGACGCGCTGGCGCGATTCGCGACCTTCGAGCAGGTGGTGGCGCTGATCCGCTTCAACCGCGACGCCAAGCTGCTGATCGACGTGGAAACGGGCGTGAAGCTGGTCAGCTACCGCCCGGGCCGGATCGAGTTCGAGCCGTCGCACGAGGCGCCGCGCGACCTGGCGGCCCGGCTCTCGGCCCGGTTGCAGACCTGGACCGGCGTGCGCTGGGCGGTCTCGGTCGTCTCGGAGGGCGGGGCCGCGACCATCGCCGACGAGCGCGACGCCGAGCGGCGCGCGCTCGAAGCCCAGGCCGAAGGCCATCCGCTGATGCAGGCGGTGCGCGCCACCTTCCCGGATGCCAAGATCCTGGAAATCCGGTCGCTGGCCCAGATCGCGGCCGCGGCGGCGGCCGAGGCGTTGCCGGAAGTCGAGGATGAATGGGATCCCTTCGCCGACGACTGACGCCGGGCCACGTTTTCCGCGCGGAAAACGGTACGGAATTCGTGAGAATTCCGCCCCGCGCTTGCGAAGGGGCGCGACGCTTCGTATCTGATGACGAACAATGCGTCGAGGCAGGAGAGAACGAGATGTTCAAGGGATTGGGCGGAATGGGCGACATGGCCAAGATGATGGCCGCCGCCAAGGACATGCAGGGCAAGATGGAAGGGCTTCAGGACGAGCTGCGCTCCATCACCGTCACCGGCGAGTCCGGCGCGGGGCTGGTCAAGGCCACCGCCACCGCCAAGGGCGAGCTGACCGCGCTGGATATCGACCCGTCGATCTTCAACGCCGACGAGAAGGAAGTCGTCGAGGACCTGATCCTGGCCGCCATCAAGGATGCCCAGATCAAGGCATCCGAGCGGTCGCAGCAGGAAATCCAGAAGCTGACCGAGGGCCTGGGCCTGCCGCCCGGCATGAAGCTGCCGTTCTGAATTCGTGGCTCAGGGCCAGGACGATGTTCAGGCGCTCATCGACCTGATGGCGCGGCTGCCGGGTTTGGGTCCACGCTCGGCCCGGCGCGCGGTGCTGCACCTGATCAAGAAGCGCGGCCAGCTGATGCGCCCGCTGGCGCAGGCGCTGGCGGACGTGGCCGACCGGGTGAAGCCTTGCGTCAATTGCGGCAATATCGGCACCGGTGAAGTCTGCGACATCTGCCAGTCCGAAAAGCGCGCCACCGGCGAGATCTGCGTGGTCGAAGACGTGGCCGACCTGTGGGCCATGGAGCGCGCGCAGGTCTTCCGGGGCCGCTACCATGTGCTGGGCGGCACGCTGTCGGCGCTGGATGCGGTCGGACCCGACGATCTTCGGATCCCGCACCTGCTCGAGCGGATCGGTCGCGAAGAGATCGCCGAGGTCATCCTGGCGCTGAACACCACAGTGGACGGCCAGACGACGGCCCATTACATCGCCGACCAGCTGGAAGGGCGCGGCGTGGCCGTCACGTCGCTGGCCCAGGGGGTGCCCATTGGCGGCGAGCTCGACTACCTGGACGATGGCACCATCGGCGCGGCGCTGAAGGCGCGAAAGTCGGTTTAGGCCCGAAAGACCGGCGTCCCCGGTTTATCCACCTAGATCTTGTGGCTGACGCTTGTCTGTCCACAAGAACCTGCAACCCCGGGCAAAATAAGGACTGGACAGGTCCAGCCCCTTCCCACACCATATCTTGTAAGGACGAACGCAGAACGCCGCTTGTCCTTGAGCAGCCACCAAGCCCTAGCGCCATCAAGGCCGGGGCGCAAAAAACGAGGCCGCGCATGTCGCTGACCGAGCAGTATTTCCAAACCGACGATTTGGATCCGATCGACATCGTCGAACATCTTGCCGAGTACCACGACTGGGAATTCGACCGGGTCGCCGAGGACCAGATCGCCATGATGGTGCAGGGCCAATGGCGCAACTACTCGCTGACGCTGGCCTGGGCGCCGCAGGACGAAACGCTCCGGCTGATCTGCACCTTCGAGATGGAGCCGCCCCAGGATCGGCTGCAGTCGATCTACGAGGTGCTGAACGGCGCCAACGACAATGTCTGGGCGGGTGCTTTCACCTACTGGGCCGAGCCGCGGCTGATGGTCTATCGCTACGGGCTGGTGCTGGCGGGTGGCCAGATCGCGAGCCCCGAGCAGATCGACCGGATGATCGCGGCGGCCGTGGGCGCGGCCGAGCGGTTCTACCCGGCCTTCCAACTGGTGGGCTGGGGCGGACGCACCCCCGACGAGGCGCTTCAGGTCGCCATCGCCGAGGCTTACGGACGCGCCTAGGCGTGCGCCGTCCCCTGGGCCTTGGCCGGGCGCGCATGTTCGGCCCTTAGCCACAGGGCAGCCAAGGCCGGGAACGCCGCGCTGCCCAGGAACAGCGCGGCGGGACCGAAGCTGTCTGAAACGATCCCGCCAAGGGCCGGGCCCAGAACGCTGCCGATCGCCGTGACGACAAGGGCGGCGGTGAAGCCCAGCGAGGGCAGGGCCGGAAAGATCCGCGCGCACCAGAAGGACAGCACGGCACTGACCATCATCACGTGGATTCCCTGCAGGCCCGCGGAGGCGACGAAGCCCCACCAGGTCCCCGGCGCCAGGACCACCAGCGCCAGCGATACCGCCCCCGACACCATCAGGGCGCGCAGCAGCCAGGTCTGGCCGACGCGGCGCGTCACGGATTCGGTCAGAAGGCCCGACAAGCCGAACAGCCCGTAGGTCACGAAGATGGCGGCGGGGATGGCCTTGACCGGCAGGCCGGGCGGGCCGCCCCGGCTGCGCATGTGGTCCGCGGCGAAGGACAGGTAATTGGCCGACACGATGCCGAAGACAAAGCCGACCACGTAAAGGGGGATCGCGTCGCGGCGCAGGACCGTCCGCCAGTCGATGGCGGTGTCGGCCGCGCGTTCGACTTGGCGCAGGGCCGCCCAGTTGCCGATCAGGACCAGCGCCGCGGCCACGGCGAAGCCAGCCCAGACGATGCGCCACGACAGGCCAAACAGCACCATGCCCAATGCGCAGGTGCCAGCCAGCGCGATGCCGATGGCGGTGCCGCTGCTGATGCCCGACAGCGCCACCGGCTGCCATCCCGCCTGCACCTTGCGGCTGACCGCGTCGTTGAACGGGGTCCAGTCGAAGCCCGCGCTGGATGCCGCGAGACAAACGCCGAGCGCAAGGACCCATACGTTCGGAGCCAGGGCCACCAGCGCGATGCCCAGCGTCGCGCAGGTCAATCCCGTCAGCACGGGCGCTTCCGGACCTCGGCGCAGCAACAGGAGCTGGGCGAAGACCAGGCCCAGAAGGAACCCGAAGAAGCCGACGCTGGACACGATGCCGACCAGCGTCGTGGACAGGGCGAAGTCGTCTCGGAACTCGGGCACGAACAGACCGAACCCCATGCGGGCGGGGCCGAACGCGATGGCGGTCGCGGCGAAACCGGCGGCGGAAAGGCTTTTGAAATAGGTGATGGCGCGTCTCCGTTTCGCCCGAAACTCAGGGCGCGCCGGACCGGATCCATGTCCCACACCATTTGTCGCAGGCCCGCAGCGCGCCCCCTCGGTCCGCGCAAATCGCCCGTTAACTTTTCGTTAACCTTTTGTTAAGGTTTACACCGGTTTCACCAAGACGCGCGGCCCGCGTCCGATGTAGCGGGTGTGCATGGCATACGAAACGGAACTGGCGGCGATCCTGTGTTCGCTCATCCTGGGGGGTGAGGCCGAAGTCTCGCACCCCTATTCCGTGGGCTACGACCTGCACCGCATAAGGGTCGATTGCGAAACCGACACCCAAGTGGTCGAGGTCGGCAAGGACAAGCGCTCGTCGCTCGATTCGGTCCAGCAGGCCCTGTTCGCGTCCGAGCTGACGGGCAAGACGCCCATGGTCGTGATGATCGACACCGACGGGCGCGAAGGGCCCTTCGAGCTGCGGGTGCGCACGGTCGCGCAATCGCTCGGGGTGCCCTACCGGACATATACGCAGGACTACCTGATCCGCTGGAAGATGACCTCGTGGCTGCGCGAGATGGCACGCCCGGTCAAACCCAACTCTTGATTGCCGGGCGCGTGGCTGCATGTTTGCCTTAGGCAGACAGGGGGACGCGCATGGATATGGACGATCTGAAAGACCGGGGGCTGGTGCTTCTGGGCTGCGGCAAGATGGGCTCGGCCATGCTGGAAGGCTGGCTGGCGGGAGCGCTCGAGCCGCACCATGTCTGGGTGCGCGATCCGAAACCGTCCGACTGGCTGCAGGGCCTCGACGGGCTGCACCTGAACCAAAGCCTGCCCGACGCCCCCGCCATGGTGCTGGTTGCCGTGAAGCCGCAGATGATGGACGACGCGCTGCCCGAATTGCGGGCGCTCGGCAACGGCAAGACCGTGTTCCTGTCGGTGGCCGCGGGCACGGCCATCGCGAAATACGAAGCGCTCCTGGGCGACGCGACGCCGGTGATCCGCGCCATGCCCAACACGCCCGCCGCGGTGGGCCGGGGCATCACCGCGCTGGTCGCCAATGCCAAGGGCGCACCGTCGCTGCCGCTGGCCGAAAAGCTGCTACAGGCGGTGGGCCAGACCGTGCGGCTGGACAGCGAAGACCAAATGGACGCGGTGACGGCGGTGTCGGGCTCGGGGCCTGCCTACGTGTTTCACATGATCGAATGCCTGGCGCAGGCGGGCGAGGCGCAGGGCCTCGACGCCGAGCTGGCGCTTGCGCTGGCCAAGGCCACGGTCGGCGGCGCGGGTCACCTGGCCGAGAATTCCCCCAAGGATCCCGGGCAGTTGCGGGTCGACGTTACATCGCCCAACGGCACCACCGAGGCGGGGCTGAAGGTGCTGATGGCGGACCTGCCGGACCTGGTGAAGCGGACCGTGGCCGCGGCGGCTGATCGGTCGCGGGAACTCAAGGGATGACAGTTACTTACGACGACTTCTTAAAGCTGGACATCAGGGTCGGCACCGTCACCCGCGCCGAGCCGTTCCCCGAGGCGCGCAAGCCCGCCATCAAGCTCTGGGTCGATTTCGGCGGCGATCTGGGCGAGCGGCGCAGCTCGGCCCAGGTCACCGCGCATTACACGCCCGACGCGCTGGTGGGCCGACAGGTGCTGGCGGTGGTGAACTTCCCGCCGCGACAGATCGGCCCGGTGAAATCC
Source organism: Palleronia pontilimi (assembly GCF_016412875.1). Classification (GTDB taxonomy): domain Bacteria; phylum Pseudomonadota; class Alphaproteobacteria; order Rhodobacterales; family Rhodobacteraceae; genus Palleronia; species Palleronia pontilimi. The sequence continues at coordinate 152,537 of NZ_JAEKPD010000007.1, forward strand.
GAGGTGCTGGTGCTGGGCCTGCCCGACCCGGATGGCGAGGTCGTGCTGATCGCGCCAGACCAGCGCGTGCCGGACGGGGGGCGGATGCATTGAAGACGCTTTTCGTCAGCCGCTGGGTGCCCGACCAGACCTTCGCCGCGTTGCGCGAGATCTACGACGTCACGCACGAGGACAAGCCGCTGAGCGCCGCCGAGGCGCGCCACCGGATGGCCGACTACGACGCGATGCTCTGCTGCATCGGCGACGACCTGTCCGAAGACGCGTTCGAGGGCGATCCGCGCTGCGGGCTGATCGCCAATTACGGCGTCGGCTACAACCACATCGCCGTCGAGGCCGCGCGCGCCAAGGGCGTCGCCGTGACCAACACGCCGGGCGCCGTGACCGACGGGACGGCCGACATCGCCCTGACGCTGATCCTGGCGGCCCGCCGCCGCGCGGGCGAGGGCGAGCGCCGCCTGCGCGCGGGCGACTGGGACGGCTGGCATCCGGGCGACCTGCTGGGCGGGCACGTCACGGGCGCGCATCTGGGCGTAGTCGGCATGGGCCGCATTGGCCGCGCCATCGCCGCGCGGTGCCACCACGGCTTCGGCATGGAGGTGTCGTTCTTCAACCGCTCGCGGGTCGATGACCTGGATTTCCCGGCGCGGCAGGTTGACGACCTGCGAAAACTGGCCGCGGCGGTCGACATTCTTGTCCTGGCCGTCCCGGCCTCGCCCGAGACGCATCACATGATCGACGCGCAGGTGCTGGCGGCCATGCGGCCCGACGCGCATCTGGTCAACATCGCGCGCGGCGACGTGGTGGACGAGACGGCGCTGATCGCGGCCCTGCAGGATGGCACCATCGCGGGCGCGGGGCTGGACGTCTACGAGCACGAGCCGCACGTGCCCGACGCGCTGAAGGCGATGGAAAACGTGGTGCTGCTGCCGCATATGGGCACGTCGGTGATGGATGTGCGGGTGCTGATGGGCGAGGTGATCCTGGAAGACCTGCGCGCCTTCGCGAAGGACGCGCCGCTGCCGCACCAGCTTTAGACCGGGCTGGCCCCGTTCATGGCATCGCGCCAGTGGCGGCGGCAGAGCGACACGTAGGTCTCGTTCCCGCCCACCTGCACCTGCGCGCCTTGGGTCAGCACCCGGCCCTCGGCGTCGCGCCGCACCACCATGGTGGCCTTGCGCCCGCAATGGCAGATCGTGCGCACCTCGCGCAGGTCGTCGGCCCAGGCCAGAAGCGCGGCCGAGGCCGGGAACAGCCGCCCCTGGAAGTCCACGCGCAGCCCGTAGCACATGACGGGCACGCCCAGGTCGTCGGTCACGCGGGCCAGCTGCCAGACCTGATCGGGCGTCAGGAACTGCGCCTCGTCCACGAAAATGCAAGCGATGTCAGCGTCTTGCAGCCACATCTTCGCGCGGTCGAACAAATCGTCCCCGGGCCCGCAGGTGTCGGCCTCGGCCGAGATGCCGATGCGGCTGCCGATCCGGCCATCGCCCGCGCGGTTGTCGGTGCGGGTCGTCAGCAGGCGGGTTTCCATGCCGCGTTCGCGGTAGTTGTGCGACGCCTGCAAAAGCAGCGTCGATTTGCCCGCGTTCATGGTGGAATAGTGGAAATAGAGCTTGGCCATGGCGCCGGAATTAGCGCCATGGCCGGACCGCTTCAACCGCGGATCAGTTCGGCAGCAGCACCGTGTCGATCACGTGGATCACGCCGTTCGTGGCCATGATATCGGCGGTCGTGACCGCCGCGTCGTTGACCAGCACGCCGTTGGTGCCGTCGATGGTCACGGTCTGGCCCTGCACGGTCGCCACGGCCGCGCGCTGACCGGCCAGCTGGTCCGAGGTCACGGCGCCGGGCACCACGTGGTAGGTCAGCACCTTTACCAGCTGGTCCTTGTTCTCGGGCAGAAGCAAATTGTCGACCGTGCCCGCGGGCAGGGCCGCGAAGGCGGCGTTGGTCGGCGCGAACACGGTGAAGGGGCCGGGGCCCTGCAGCGTGCCGACCAGGTCGGCGGCGTCCAGGGCGGCCACGAGGGTCGAGAAATCGGGGTTCGCCGACGCGACATCGACGATGTCATCGCCGCCGGCGGTGGTCACGCAGGCGGACAGGCCGAAGGCGGCGACGGTGCCGAGCGCGAGCGTTTTCAGGGTCTGACGTCTGTTCATGGTGCATCCTTTCGAGTTGAAAAGGCGCGCCTTCTATCTCCCGGCACGCAACGTGACGCTAGGTAAACTGGTCACGGGCAGGGTCGAACGGACCCACGGGATTGTCATGAATGTTACAGCGACCCCGTATCACAGGGTCACTGGAGCGATCGCACCTCGATATCGCCGTGGACCCGCGCGCGCATGGCCTGGGCGGCCGCGTGGCAGCCCGCAAGCGTCGTGTAATAAGGGATTCTGTCCATCAGCGCGACGTTGCGCATGGACCGGCTATCTTCCACGGCCTGCGCACCTTCGGTGGTGTTCATGACCAGCGAGATTCCGCCGTCCTTCATCACGTCGACGATGGTGCGACCGCCCTCATAGACCTTGTTGACCACGTTCGACGCGATCCCGGCCTCCTTCAGGAAGGCCGCGGTGCCGCGCGTGGCGGTGATCGTCAGGCCCAGGTCGGTCAGGATGCGGGCGGTGTCCAGAAGCTGGTCGGTCTTGTCGGCCTCCTTGATCGACAGGAAGGCGCAGCCGTCGGTGGGCAGGTGCACGCCCGCGCCCATCTGCGCCTTCAGGAAGGCGGTGGGGAAGTCGCGGTCCCAGCCCATCACCTCGCCGGTCGAGCGCATTTCGGGGCCGAGCAGCGTGTCGACGCCGGGGAAGCGCGCGAAGGGCAGCACCGATTCCTTGACCGAGAACCACGGCATCGCCGGGTTGGCCAGGGTCAGCGGATCGGCGATGGGCACGGTTTCGCCCGGGCCCGTACCATCGGGGTAGGGGTCGCGGTGCGGGAAATCGCTGAGCTTTTCGCCCGCCATCAGCCGCGCCGCGATGGACGCGATAGCTGAGTCAGTGGCCTTGGCGACGAAGGGCACGGTGCGCGACGCGCGGGGGTTCACTTCCAGCACGAAGATCTCGCCGTCCTTGATGGCGAATTGCACGTTCATCAGGCCCACGACGCCCAGTTTCAGGGCCATGGCCTTGGTCTGGCGCTCCATCTCGGCGATGGTCTCGGCCGCCAGCGTGTAGGGCGGCAGCGAGCACGCGCTGTCGCCGGAATGCACGCCCGCCTCTTCGATATGCTGCATGACGCCTGCCACGTGGACGTCCGTGCCGTCGCTCAGGCAATCCACGTCCACCTCGACCGCGCCGGTCAGGTAGCTGTCCAGCAGCACCGGGTTCTTGCCCGACACGTTCACCGCGTCGCGGATGTAGCGGGCCAGGTGGTCGTCGTCGCGCACGATTTCCATGGCGCGGCCGCCCAGCACGTAGGACGGGCGGATCACCAGCGGATAGCCCACCTGGGCCGCGATGGCCTTCGCTTCCTCGTCCGAGCGGGCCAGCCCGTTGGTCGGCTGGCGCAGCCCGAGCTCGTGCAGCATGGCCTGGAACCGCTCGCGGTCCTCGGCCAGGTCGATGGCGTCGGGCGACGTGCCGAGGATCGGGATATTCGCGTCCTGCAAGGCATTGGCCAGCTTCAGCGGGGTCTGGCCGCCGAACTGCACGATGACGCCGTGCAGCGTGCCATTGTCCTGTTCGACGCGCAGGATTTCCATGACGTGCTCAAAGGTCAGCGGCTCGAAATAAAGCCGGTCCGAGGTGTCGTAATCGGTGCTGACCGTCTCGGGGTTGCAGTTGACCATGATCGTCTCGTAGCCCGCGTCGGTCAGCGCGAAACAGGCGTGACAGCAGCAATAGTCGAACTCAATCCCCTGGCCGATCCGGTTGGGGCCACCGCCCAGGATCACGACCTTCTTGGCGTCGGTGGGGCGCGATTCGCATTCCACGTCGCCCATGACGGGATGCTCGTAGGTCGAATACATGTAGGGCGTCTGCGCCTCGAACTCGGCGGCGCAGGTGTCGATGCGCTTGAAGACGGCGTGGACGCCCAGGTTGCGGCGCGCGCGGCGGACGTTTTCCTCGTCGCGGCCCGTCAGCGTGGCCAGCCGCGCGTCGGTGAAGCCCATCATCTTCAGCGCGCGCAGACCGTCCTCGTCCGTGGGCAGCCCACCGGCCTTCACCCGCGCCTCGGTGTCGACGATCTCGCGGATGCGGGCCAGGAACCACGGATCGAAATGGGTCACGGCATTGATGTCGTCGTCGGGCAGGCCGTGGCGCATGGCCTGGGCGATGACGCGGATGCGGTCGGGGGTCTGCTGGCTGAGCGCCGCCATGATCGACGCGCGGTCGGGCGCGCCGTCGATATGGATGTCATCGAGGCCGGTCAGCCCCGATTCCATGGACGCCAGCGCCTTTTGCAGCGATTCGTGGAAGCTGCGGCCGATGGCCATGGCCTCGCCCACGGATTTCATGGCGGTGGTCAGGTCGGGGGTCGCGCCGGGGAATTTCTCGAACGCGAATTTCGGGATCTTGGTGACCACGTAGTCGATGCTCGGCTCGAAGGACGCGGGCGTCACGCCGGTGATGTCGTTGTCGAGCTCGTCCAGCAGGTAGCCCACGGCCAGCTTGGCGGCGATCTTGGCGATGGGAAACCCGGTGGCCTTGGACGCCAGCGCCGACGAGCGCGACACCCGCGGGTTCATCTCGATCACCACCATGCGGCCGTCGGCGGGGTTCACGGCCCATTGCACGTTGGATCCGCCCGTCTCGACCCCGATTTCGCGCAGCACGGCGATGCTGGCCGAGCGCATCATCTGGTATTCCTTGTCCGTCAGCGTCAGCGCCGGGGCCACGGTGATGCTGTCGCCGGTATGCACGCCCATGGGGTCGATGTTTTCGATGGCGCAGACGATGATGGCGTTGTCGGCGCGGTCGCGCACGACTTCCATCTCGAATTCCTTCCAGCCCAGCAGCGACTCGTCGATCAGGATCTGGCTGACCGGCGACGCGTCCAGACCGCCCTTGCAGATCCGCGCGTAGTCGTCGCGGTTATAGGCCACGCCGCCGCCGGTGCCGCCCAGCGTGAAGGCGGGGCGGATGATCGCGGGCAGGCCCACGTGTTCCAGCGCGGCCATGCATTCGTCCATGGTGTTGGCGATGGTGGCTTTCGGGTTTTCCAGCCCCAGCCGGTCCATCGCCTCGCGGAAGAGCTTGCGGTCCTCGGCCATCTGGATCGCCTCGCGGCGCGCGCCGATCATCTCGACCCCGTGCTCGGCCAGCACGCCCATTTCCTCCAGCGCCAGGGCGGTGTTCAGCCCGGTCTGCCCGCCCATGGTGGGCAGCAGCGCGTCGGGCTTTTCCTTGGCGATGATCTTGGCGACGATTTCGGGGGTGATCGGCTCGATATAGGTGGCGTCGGCCAGGCCCGGATCGGTCATGATCGTCGCCGGGTTCGAGTTCACCAGGATCACCCGGTAGCCTTCTTCGCGCAGCGCCTTGCAGGCTTGCGCGCCCGAGTAGTCGAATTCGCAGGCCTGCCCGATGACGATGGGCCCCGCGCCGATGATCATGATGGACTGGATATCGGTGCGTTTGGGCATGGCGCAGCTCCTCGGGCAAATCGTCCGGGGTTATAGCCATGGGCCGAAGGGGCGCAAGCGCTATCGGGGCTGGGCCGCGGGAAGACGGCGGCCGGTCGGGACGGGCCGCCAGAGACAGGCCAGCGCGAACAGGGTCATGGCCACCGCGCCGATGACGGACAGGTGGCGCAGGAGGGGCACGGCCAGCGCGTCGATCTGCAACAAACTCACCGAGAGCGGAGCGAACAACAGCAGCACCGGCGCGACGCCCCAACGCGGGATCAGAGCGGGCGCGAAGGCCAGCGCGGCCAGGAAGTGATAGCCCCAGGCCAGCGGCGCCAGCAGCGATACGCCCACCATCATCGCGGGCCAGAGCATCACGTCGCCGGGCCTTCGGCGGAACGCCAGCGCGGCGGCGGCCAGCACCGCTAGCAGCGCCGCCTTGCCAATTAATCCCCAGAGCGGAGGTTTCGCGGTGACGCCGATGCCGCCATTGGGGCCGATATGGCCGGGCGTAAGCACGGTCTCGACCATCTTTCCCGCCCCCAGCGCATGGGCGACGATGCCGTCCAGCGCGAAATTCAGCGGCAGCGTGATCGCGGTTTGCGATACGGCGGCGATCTGGCCCAGAAACGCCGCGTGCAGTGCGGGGCCGCCCAGCGCCAGCGACAGAAGGCCCAGCGCCCCGCCCGTCACGGCAAAGCTGCCAAGCGCGCGCCAGTCGCCCCGCGCCAGATAGGCGACCGTGAAGACCAGCGGATAGAGCTTCAGCGCCGTGGCCACCGCCAGCGCCGCGCCCGAGGCGGCCTGCCGTCCGGCGCCCAGCCGCTCGATGGCCAGCACCGTCAGGAACGCCACCCAGATCTGCGGCTGACCCACCGACAGAGCGATGGCGCCCGCATAGCTTAAATGGATGATCGCGAGGCCCGCGAAAAGAAACCCGGCCAGCGGCAGCACGCGGCCCGCGGCGCGCCAGGCAAGCCACACCATCGCCGCGATCAGCGCCACATGCACCGCGTGCATCGCGCCCGCGAAGGCCGTGAAGGACACGAGCGAAGTAAACGGGGCCAGCAGCGCGGCCCAGAGCGGCGGGTAGAGATAGGGATAGACCGGTCCGGCATAGCCCGCAGCGACCGCCATGGCGGTCCAGTCGGGCGGCGGGCGCAGGGTGAAAAGGTCGCCAGAGGCATAGACCAGCTCGGGCGCGCCATCGGCCAGCGCCGAGGCTGCCAGCCACAGCGCCAGCAGGTCGGCAGAGGTCGGCTGCATCATGGCCGCCTGCAAGCAAAGCCACGCCACCCCGGCGAGCAGGACGAGATGGACAAGGCGGCGGTCGCCGGGGGGCGCGGTCGGGCGTATCATGTTCTCGCCCCTTTCGCCCATCACCGTGTCCACTTCGTGGCCAAAGCGGTGCGGTTCGGGGGCAGAGTTGCCGGAACGGGCGCTCAGGCCGGGCAGAGATAGTCGCGGGTGATCGGCACCGCGTCCTTGCGGTGGCTCAGCTGCGCCTGGAAGACGGATTGCTGGCCGTGCAGGAACGTCAGTTCGGACGCGATCAGGTAGTAGCGCCACATCCGGCAGAACCGGTCGTCGTAAAGCGCGCGGGCGCGGTCGATGCCCGCGTTGAACCGCTCTTCCCAGTGGCGCAGGGTCTTGGCGTAGTGCAGCCGCCACACTTCCAGGTCGGTCAGCCCCAGGCCCTGCCGCTCGAACGCGGCTGCCATTTCCGACAGGGCGGGCACGTAGCCGCCCGGGAAGATGTACTTCGCGATCCAGGGCGACGTGGCGCCGGGCGGCTCGGTCCGACCGATCGTGTGGATCAGCGCGACGCCGTCGGGGCGCAGCATGTCGTGGACGCGGGCGAAATATTCGTCGTAATGGGGCACGCCCACGTGTTCGAACATGCCCACCGACACGATCCGGTCGAAGCTGCGGTCCAGCGCGCGGTAGTCGCGCAGCTCGATGGTCACGCGGTCCTCGAGGCCCGCGTCGCCGATGCGGGCCCGGGCATAGGCCGCCTGCTCTTCGGACAGGGTCACGCCGGTCACTTGCGCGCCGAAATCCTGCGCCAGCGTCAGCGCCATGCCGCCCCAGCCACAGCCGATATCCAGCACCTCCATCCCCGGCTCGAGCAGCAGCTTGCGCGCGATATGGGCCTTCTTCTGGGCCTGGGCCTGTTCCAGCGTGTCGTCGTCGGACTTGAAATAGGCGCAGCTGTATTGCCGGTCGTCGTCCAGGAACAGGCCGTAAAGCTCGGACGACAGGTCGTAATGATGCGCCACGTTGGCCTTGGCGCGGGCGGCCGGGTTCAGCTGGCCGATGGGGCGCAGCACGCGACGCACCTTGTTCTGCAGCCGGTGGGTCCAGACGTCGTGGCCATTCCAGACATTGCGCAGCCCCAGGTCCAGAAGCCCGCGCAGGTCGTCGCCCTCGATGGTCAGCCCGCCATCCATGTAGCCTTCGCCGAGCCCCATGTCGGGATTGACGACGATCCGGCGGGGCAGGCTGGGATCGGACAGGGTGACGGCGATCTCGGGCGTGCCGGACCCGGCGGTGAAGCGGTGCCCCGAGGGCAGCGTCACGTGCAGGGTTCCGTCGTGGAAAATGTCGCGCACCAGCTGTTCGAACATCCGATCCCACATGCGCTTGCCTCCGATGTCTGCCCGTCCTGCGGGCGCAGCCTTACCTTTACCTATAGGGTTAACGTGCTGGAAAATTGCGCGAAATCAAGGGGTGCCGCGCGGGGCCGCGGCGGATCGGCGGCCGGACCCCGGGGTTCGGGTTGACTTCCCGCTTGCGGGCGGGTCAATGCCGCAAACCGTTTCGACAAGAGTGAGGACGCCATGCACGCCTATCGCAGCCATACCTGTGCCGACCTGGGCAAGGCCAATGTGGGTGAGGACGTGCGCCTGGCGGGCTGGGTGCACCGGGTGCGCGACCATGGCGGCGTGCTGTTCGTCGACCTGCGCGACCATTACGGCATGACCCAGGTGATCTGCGATTCCGACAGCCCGGCTTTCGCCGACATGGAAAAGGTGCGCGCCGAATGGTGCATCCGCATCGACGGGACGGTGAAGGCGCGCGACCCCGAGCTGGTGAACCCCAAGATCCCCACCGGCGAGATCGAGGTCTTCGCCCGCGGGCTGGAAGTGTTGGGCAAGGCCGGCGAGTTGCCGCTGCCGGTCTTCGGCGAACAGGACTACCCCGAGGAAACGCGCCTGAAATACCGCTTCCTGGACCTGCGCAGGCAGGGCCTGCACGACAACATGATCCTGCGCTCGGACGTGGTGCGCGACCTGCGCGAGCGGATGTGGGCGCAGGGCTTCAACGAGTTCCAGACGCCGATCATCACCGCGTCGTCGCCCGAGGGCGCGCGCGACTTCTTGGTGCCGTCGCGCCTGCATCCGGGCCGGTTCTACGCGCTGCCCCAGGCGCCCCAGCAGTTCAAGCAGCTCATCATGGTGTCGGGCTTCGACAAGTATTTCCAGATCGCGCCCTGCTTCCGCGACGAAGACCCGCGCGCCGACCGCTCGCCCACCGATTTCTACCAGCTCGACATGGAGATGTCCTTCGTCGAGCAGGAAGACGTCTTCGCCACCATCGAGCCGGTCATCAAGGGCTGCTTCGAGCGGTTCGGCGGCGGCCACACGGTCGACCAGGTGTGGAAGCGGATCAGCTACCGCGACGCGGCTTTGTGGTACGGCACCGACAAGCCCGACCTGCGCAACCCGATCAAGATGCAGGTGGTCAGCGACCATTTCCGCGACTCGGGCTTCGCCATCTTCGCCAACCTGCTGAACAACGCGGGCACCGAGATCCGCGCCATCCCCGCGCCCGGCGGCGGGTCGCGCAAGTTCTGCGACCGGATGAACAAGTTCGCGCAGGAACAGGGGCTGCCCGGCATGGGCTATATCTTCTGGCGGGAAAAGCCTGAAAACGCTGAAAATCTTCGGAAAATTGAAGCATTGATGGAAGGCGGGAGCGATAACCTCGTACTAGAAGATGCGAAACTAGAAGCCGCAAAGACCCGCATTCTATCTGCGGTTGAGAATGGTGATATAGAAACGGCAAAATTCCTAAAGTCCGCCTTCTTCGGTCACCACGAGGCCGCCGGGCCGCTGGCCAAGAATATCGGCCCCGAACGGACCGAGGCGATCCGTCAGCAGCTGCACCTCGACGTGGGCGACGCGGCCTTCTTCCTGGGCGGCAAACCGGCGGATTTCGAAGGTGTTGCGGGCCGCGCCCGGGTGGTGATCGGCAACGAGCTGGGCCTGACCCAGAATGACCGCTTCGCCTTTTGCTGGGTCGTCGATTTCCCGATGTACGAGCGGGACGACGAGGGCCGCATCGACTTCTCGCACAACCCGTTTTCCATGCCGCAGGGCGGGATGGACGCGCTGGACGGCGATCCGCTCGACGTGCTGGGCTACCAGTACGACCTGGCCTGCAACGGCTACGAGCTGGTGTCGGGCGCGATCCGGAACCACCGCCCCGAGATCATGTTCAAGGCCTTCGAGATCGCGGGCTACGACGAGTCCGAGGTCCGCAAGCGCTTCGGCGGCATGGTCAACGCGTTCCAGTACGGCGCGCCGCCCCACGGGGGCTGCGCGGCGGGCATCGACCGCATGGTGATGCTGCTGGCCGACGAGCAGAACATCCGCGAAGTCATCATGTTCCCGATGAACCAGCAGGCGCAGGACCTGATGATGGACGCGCCGTCCGAAGCGACCCCCGCCCAGCTGCGCGACCTGCACCTGCGCGTCCTGCCGCCCGAACGCTGACGGCGCGCGGCGTTCCGCCACGGGGGCGGGACAGCTCTGGGCCGCGGCGCTCGGCGCGGCTAGACTGGGCGCCATCCGCTGAAGGACCCCGCCCGCGTGACGCCCGAGTTGAAGACCAGCATCGCCGCCATCCGGTTCGGCTACGGGCTTGGCCCCGACGCGCCGTCCGCGCCCGAAATCGCGTTGGCCCAGCTGACCGCACCCGACGGCATGGACGACGCCCACCCGGTGCCGCGCATGGACCTGGCGCTGGACCAGATGAACGCCCTGATCCGCGCCCGCAAGGGCGCAAAGAAGGGCGATGCCGCGGCTGAGGAGTCCGCGAAAGAGCACGAACGCGCGCTGAAGCGCCTGGGCAGGCAGGCGCGGACCGCCATCATCCTGCGCGCGCTGGACACGCCGCATCCGCTGCGCGAGCGGATGATCCATTTCTGGGCCGATCATTTCGCCATCCGCATCGGCAACGGCAACCTGACATCGACGCTGGGCGATTACGTTTATGGCGCGATCGGCCGCAACGTGGGTGGGCGCTTCGCGGACATGCTGAAGGTCGTCGCGCGCCATCCGCTGATGCTGAGCTACCTCGATCAGGTCAGCTCGGTCGGGCCGAACTCGCCCGTGGGGCAGAAACGCGGTGTCGGGCTGAACGAGAACTACGCGCGCGAGCTGCTGGAGCTGCACACGCTGGGCGTCGACGCGGCCTACACCCAGCGCGACGTGCGCCAGATGGCCGAATTGCTGGCGGGGATGCGCTTTTCGCCCGCCAAGGGGTTCTTCTACGATCCAAGACTGTCCGAGCCGGGCCCCGAAACCGTGCTCGGCCGAAGCTACGGCGCGGCGGGTCCGGGGAAGCTGGCCGAGGTCGACGCGGCGCTCGAGGATCTGGCCATCGCCCCCGACACTGCGCGCCACATGGCGCGCAAGCTGGCGGTGCATTTCGTCGGCGCCCCGGCCGATCCGGACCTCGTGGCGCATCTTGCGGGGATCTGGATGCGCAGCGGCGGCGATCTGCTGGCGGTGACGGCCGGGCTGCTCGACCACCCCGCGGCCGTCGCGCCGCCGGTGGGCAAGGTGAAGCCGCCCTTCGACTACATCATCTCGGCGCTGCGCGGGCTCGGCGTGGGCTCGGACCGGCTTCTGGCGATCAAGAACGGCCTGTCGCGGGTGGTCGAACGCCCCATGAGCGGCATGGGCCAGGTGCCGTTCCGCGCCGTCAGCCCCGCCGGACTGCCCGAAGATCCCGCCGCGTGGATCACCCCGCAAGGGCTGGCCACGCGTATCCGCTGGGCGATGGCGCAGCCGGGCCAGGTGCTGGACGCGCTGCCCGATCCGCGGGACTTCGTCGGTCGGGTCCTGGGGCCGATCGCGGATGACCGCCTGGTCTGGGCGGTTTCGGCGGCCGAGACGCGGGCGCAGGGGGTCGGCCTGGTGCTGGCCTCGCCCGCCTTCATTCGCAGGTAGGGGACTGGCATGGCTTCGACACGACGCGCGTTTCTGAAATCCGTCGCCTGCTCGGCGGCGGCGCATCCCTGGATGACATCGGTGTCGCTGGCCGCGGCACCCTGGGACGCGCGGCTGGTGGTGATCGTGCTGCGCGGCGCGATGGACGGGCTCGACATCGTGCGCCCGGTGGGCGATCCGGCCTATGCGGGCTTGCGCGCCGGGTTGATCGACAGGACCGGTCCGGGCCTTCCGCTGGACGGGTATTTCGAGCTGCATCCCTACCTGTCGGACCTGATGCCGCTCTGGCGCGCGGGTCAGCTGGGCTTCGCCCACGCGGTCAGCACCCCCTACCGCGACAAGCGCAGCCATTTCGACGGGCAGGACCTGCTGGAAGCGGGCAGCGCGGAGCCCGCGCCCGACGGCCGGGTGCGCGACGGGTGGTTGAACCGGCTCTTGCAGGTCAGCGCGGGCACCGAGGGCGAGACGGCATATGCCATCGGGCGGGACCAGTTGCGGATCCTGCGCGGATCCGCCGAGGTGGCCCAATGGTCGCCTGATGCCGCGCTCGATGTCTCGGCCCAGAGCCGCCTGCTGCTCGAGCACGTCTATCACGACGATCCGCTGTTTCGCGACACGGCGGATCAGGCCATCGCGCTGGCCGAGCTGGCGGCGACCGACATGGACAGCGCGCGGGGCCGCGCGGTGGCGGCGCGGCTGGGCGAGACGGGCGCGCGCCGGGTACAGGGCCTTGCGGCCTTCGCGGCCGAACGGCTCTATGGCGACACACGCATCGCGTCGTTTTCGGTGCCCGGCTGGGACAGCCATCGCAACCAGGACCGCGCCCTGGTGGGCACGCTCGGCCGTCTTGCGGACGTGATCCTGGTGCTGCGGGACGGATTGGGGCCGGTCTGGGACAAGACCTGCGTGCTGGCCATGACCGAGTTCGGGCGCACGGTGGCGCTGAACGGATCCTTCGGAACGGATCACGGCACCGGGGGCGCGATGCTGCTGGCGGGGGGCGCGGTCCGGGGCGGCAGGGTGCTGGGCGACTGGCCGGGCCTTGACGAGGCGGCGCTGTACGACCGGCGCGACCTGATGCCCACGCGGGACGTGCGCGCGCATGCGGCCTGGGCGATGCGGGGGCTCTTCGGGATCGAGCGCAGCGCGCTCGAACGGACCGTGTTTCCCGGCCTCGACATGGGGGCCGATCCGGGGGCGATTCTGTAGCACGCCTTTGCGCGGCGCGCGGCGGTCGGCTCAGGCCTTTAGCGCGCCCTTGCGGCGCGCGACGGTCGGATCAGGCGTAGATCAGGACCGTTCCGGCAAGCGACAGGGCCAGCGAAAAGACACCGACGCTCAGCATGGCGCGGTCCAGGAAGGGCGCGCTTTGTTCCATCTTCAGCACTTGGTCCACCAATCTGTCCATCATCGTCGTCATCCTTTCGTGGTCGCGAGGGCCTCGGGCTTCCGGGTCAAGATCGAACATCGCGGCGAATTGTGGCGGCGTCGGGGTGAGAATCGCGAAATGGTGCGGCAATTCCCCCGCAATCGGGTCCGATCCGGGGGGTGTCAGATCGCGATGGCGCTTTGGCTCAGGCGTTTCTGAACAAGGCCCGCCAGCGCCGCGCAGCCGCGCGCGTCGGTCAGCCCCTTGATCCGCAGCGCATCGGCGGCCGACAGCAGCTCGGCATCGCCGGTGCTGCGCGCCAGGTTGGACGTGAAGCTGATCGCGTAGCGCAGGGACTGGGTGTCGTCCTGGCTGTCCAGGAGGTCGCCGATCAGCGAATAGTCGTCGATCAGCGCGGCATCGCCCGCCTCGACGCTTTCGTCGCTGACACTGCGCAGGCCGCTGGGTTGCTTGTCGGCGGGCAGGCGGTTCAGGATCGCGGCGTGGAATTGCGCCACCGAACCGAAGGGCTTTTCCATGAAGTCATCCGCGCCCGCCTTCAGCGCCTCGGCCCGGTTGGAGGGATCGCCCGACAGCGCCATCAGCACCGGCACCCGCGGGATCGAGCCCGAGAGCTGCCGGATCAGGTCCAGCCCCGATCCGTCCGGCAGCCCCAGATCCACCAGGATCACGCTGGGGCGATAGGTCGACAGGTGGCGGGCGGCGGCGCGCAGGCTGTCGGCACGCCGGATCCGGGCCCCCCCGCGCAGGCACATGAGGCGCATGGTTTCGCCCGCGTAGCGGCTGTCTTCCACCACCAGGATCGTCTGCCCCAGAAGCGGGCGTTCGGCCGTGGGGCGGCGGGGAAACAGGAACTCATCAAGGATGTCGGTCATCGCATTCTCCGATTCGGCTGTCATAATTAAGATCGGTCGATCCTAAGGTAAGGTTAACGGCGTCGCTGTTGCGGCAATCGCGCCGGTTGCGGGCGCTGGCCGCACCGCTTATTCGGACGACGGTTTTCAACGACAAGGACGCGCCCCATGATCGGACGCCTCAACCACATCGCCATCGCCGTGCCCGACCTGGAGGCCGCCGCCGCGCAATACCGCGACACGCTGGGCGCCGATGTGGGCCCGCCCCAGGACGAGCCCGATCACGGCGTGACGGTGATCTTCATCACCCTGCCCAACACCAAGGTCGAGCTGCTCTATCCGCTGGGCGACAACTCTCCGATCCGCGGATTCCTGGACAAGAACCCGTCGGGCGGCATCCACCACATGTGCTACGAGGTCGACGACATCCTGGCCGCGCGCGACAAGCTGCAGGCCACGGGCGCGCGGGTGCTGGGCGACGGCAGCCCCAAGATCGGCGCCCATGGCAAGCCGGTCCTGTTCCTGCATCCCAAGGATTTCAACGGCTGCCTGATCGAGTTGGAAGAGGTATGAGCATCACCTCCGCCATCGTGCTGTTCGCCGTGATCTGGTTCATGGTGCTCTTCGTGCTGCTGCCCGTGGGGCTGAGCACCCAGGGCGACGAAGGCCGCGTCCTGAAGGGCACCCATGCGGGCAGCCCGGCGCGCACCGACATGTGGCGCAAGGCGCGGCAGGTCACCGTGATCTCGGTGGTGCTCTGGGCGCTGATCGCGGGCGTGATACAGTTCGGCGGAATCAGCGTGCGCGATATCGACTGGTTCCAGCGGATGGATCCGGTCCCGGCAGCCGGTGAAACAGATGGGTGAAGGTCGCCGCCCCCAGCACCGGCACCACTAGCCCCAAGAGCGGCACCACCAGCGGCACCGCCATCAGGCAGCCCGCCGCCCAGATCTTTCCCGCGTGGCGGCGGCGCATCTGGCGCGCGCCCTTGGGACCCAGGCGGCGCGCCGCGATCAGCTGGAAATACTCGCGCCCCAAAAGGTAGCCGTTCAGGGCGAAGAAGATCAGCGGCGCGAAGGGCGGAAACACCAGGTAAAGCACGAAGGCCGCCAGGTTCGCCCCCAGCAGGACGCCCAGGAATTTCAGCGCGTCCGTCGCGCCCTCGGACAGCGACAGGCGCGGGGCAGGGGCCAGCGCGGGGTAGTGCCGCGCCTCGACCGCGTCGGTCACGTCGTCCAGAAAGAGCCCCGTGAAGGCCGAGGCCGTGGGGATCATCAGGAAGCTCGACAGGAACAGCAGCAGCGGCACGGACGACCACGACACCACGTCGTCCACCCAGGTGATCGGCCCGATCCAGGGCAGGCTCAGCGTGTCGGGGATCAGCCACGCCACGCCCCAGAAGAAGGCCGCGATGAAGCCCGCCAGCAGCGCCAGGGTCAGCCCGACCCCCAGCAGCAGCACCCGCCGGAAGGCCGGATCGCCCATCTGGCCGATGGCGCGGGCGGCGTCGGCGACGACCCTCATGCGCTGATCCAGCTCACCTTGGCGTCCATGTCGGGGCGCGGGCGCTCGGGCGGGGCGCTGGTCTCGGTGCCCATGTGGATGAAGCCCGCGATCCATTCGCCGTCGGCCAGGCCCAGCCCGTCGCGCGCGAAGACCGGATCGTGCGACGCCCAGCCGCTCAGCCAGTTGGCGCCCCACCCGGCGGCAAGTGCCGCGTTCAGAAGCTGCAGGCAGACGGCACCCGCCGACAGCGCCTGCTCGCGCTCGGGCACCTTGGGCGACGGTGCGGGGCAGGCGATGACGGCGACCGCCAACATCGCATCCGCGTATTGCTTCACCTGCTTGGCGATTTCCTCTGGCGTCTTTTGCAGCGCCAGGCCACGGTCGGGCACCAGCTGCGCCAGGCGCATCAGCGCGGCCCCCTCCAGCACGAGCAGGCGCCAGGGCTCGAGCTTGCCGTGATCCGGGCTGCGCAAACCCGCCTGCAGGATCGGCTCCAGCGCCGCGCGGTCGGGCACCGGCAGACCCAGCGTCTTGGCGGGGCGCGAGCGGCGCGTCAGAAGGAAGTCGAGCGCGGCGGGGTTCGGGTCGGGCATCGGTGTCGTGTCCTCGGTCCTGGCGTCCCGGCTGCGGGGCGTGGGTATCATGTCGGGCCGCGCGTGGGGCGGGTCAAGCCCACCGACGCGCCTAGCCGTCCAGCGCCCGCCAGCCGATATCGCGGCGGAAGAAGCCGCCCGGCCAGTCGATGGCGTCGCACATGGCATAGGCCCGCGCGCGCGCCTGCTGCAGATCCTGGCCCCGCGCGGTCACGTTCAGCACGCGCCCGCCGCTGGCGACGAGCTTGCCGTCCCGCAAAGCCGTGCCCGCGTGGAACACCATCTGCGACGAGGTGCCGGTCAGCGCCTCGAGCCCGCCGATGGGCGTGCCCTTCTCGTAGCTGCCGGGATAGCCCTCGGCCGCCATCACCACCGTCAGCGCGTGATCGTCGGCCCAGTTCACGCGCGCCTCGGCCAGCCTGCCTTCGGCGCAGGCCTGCATCAGGTCCAGCGCCTGCGCACCCAGCCGCATCATCAGCACCTGCGCCTCGGGATCGCCGAACCGGGCGTTGAACTCCACCAGCCGTGGCTGGCCGTCCGCGATCATCAGCCCCGCGTAAAGCACCCCGCTGTAGGGCGTGCCGCGCCGGGCCAGCTCGTCGACGACGGGACGGATGATCCGGTCGAGCGCGCGCTCGGCCACCGCGTCCGTCATCACCGGCGCCGGGGAATAGGCCCCCATGCCGCCCGTGTTCGGACCGGTGTCGCCTTCGCCCACGCGCTTGTGGTCTTGCGCGGTGCCGATGGGCAGCACGTCCGTCCCGTCCACCAGAACGAAGAACGACGCCTCTTCGCCCTGCATGAACTCCTCGATCACCACCGACGCGCCCGCCGCGCCGAACTGGCCGCCCAGGATGTCGTCGATGGCGGCGTGGGCCGCGTCCACCGTCTCGGCCACGATGACGCCCTTGCCCGCGGCCAGCCCGTCGGCCTTCACGACGATGGGCGCGCCCTGGGCCGTCACGTAGTCGCGCGCAGCATCCGCATCGTCGAAGCGCGCCCAGGCGGCGGTGGGCGCGCCCGCCACGTCGCAGAGCTCCTTGGTGAAGGTCTTCGAGGTCTCGACCATGGCCGCGTCGGCATTGGGCCCGAAGACCGTCACGCCCGAAGCGCGCAGCAGGTCCGCCACGCCCTTGGCCAGCGGCGCCTCGGGCCCGATGATGACGAAATCGACGGCATTCTCGGCCACGAACCACGCCACCGTCTCGGCGTCCTCGATGTCGAGCTTGGCGACCTCGGCGATCCCGGCGATGCCCGCATTGCCCGGCGCCACGATCAGCCTGTCGCATTTGGGATTCTGCAGCGCCGCCCAGGCCAGCGCATGCTCGCGCCCGCCGCTGCCAAGGATCAGGATGTTCATCGCGCCGCCCCCCAAATCGCCGTCGCCGACCGAATACGCGCGCCACGCCGCGATTGGAAGCGCCTCGTCCCGGGCTTCATCTTTCCCCAAATACCTGGACCCCGTCGCGAGCGACCGGCGCAACCACCGGCAGGACTCGCGCGTTCGACCCCGAAACGGAGATCCCAGATGAAATACTACGTCAACACCGACGAGCGCGACGACGGCAGCCACGCCATGCATTCCGAGGCCTGCCAGTTCCTGCCCAACCCCGAGAACCGCAAGGCGCTGGGCGACTACGCCAATTGCGACACCGGGCTGAAGCACGCGCGCGAACAGTACGACAAGGTGACGCCCTGCCAGACCTGCTGCGCGGACTGCTCGGATTGAGCTTTTCGTGCCCCGGGCGCCCCGCTAGAACGGTCCCATGGACCTGATCGACGACCCGCAACCGGGCGAGAACGCGCACGAATACACCGTCTCGGAAATCTCGAGCGCGGTAAAGCGCGTGCTCGAAGGCGAATTCGGCCGCGTCCGGGTGCGTGGCGAGGTGGGGCGCGTCTTCGTCGCACGCTCGGGGCATCTCTACTTCGACATCAAGGACGACCGGAACGTGCTGGCCTCAGTCGCGTGGAAGGGGCAGGTCGCGTCACTCGCCACCAAGCCCGAAGAGGGGATGGAGGTCGTCGCCACCGGTCGGCTGACCACCTTCGGCTCGCAGTCGAAATACCAGCTGAACGTGGACGATCTGCGGCCCGCGGGCGTCGGCGCACTGATGGCGATGCTCGAGCAGCGCAAGAAGGCCCTGGCCGCCGAAGGGCTCTTCGACGAGTCGCGCAAGCGCCCGCTGCCCTTCCTACCAGACGTGATCGGCGTCGTCACCTCGCCCTCGGGGGCGGTGATCCGCGACATCCTGCACCGCCTGCGCGACCGCTTTCCGCGCAAGGTGCTGGTCTGGCCCGTGGCCGTGCAGGGCCGCGACTGCGCCCCCCAGGTCGCCCGCGCCATCGCCGGGTTCAATGCGCTCACCCCCGGCGGCCCGCTGCCGCGGCCCGACCTCATCATCGTGGCCCGCGGCGGCGGCTCGATCGAGGATCTGTGGGGCTTCAACGAGGAAGCCGTCACCCGCGCGGCGGCGGCCAGCGACATCCCCCTGATCTCGGCCGTGGGGCACGAAACCGACACCACGCTGATCGACTACGCCTCGGACAAGCGCGCGCCCACCCCCACCGCCGCCGCCGAGCTGGCGGTGCCGGTGCGGCTGGAACTGCAGGCCTGGCTCGACGGGCAGGGCGCCCGCCTGTCGCGCGGCCTGAGCCGGACGATAACCGACCGCCGCCAGCGCGTGGCCGACCTGGCCCGCGCCCTGCCGCGGCCCGAGACGCTGCTGTCGGCCGCGCGCCAACGGCTCGACCTGGCCGAGCACCGGCTCGACGCGGGCCTGCGCGGCACCGTGGCGCTGCGCCGCGCGCGCCTGTCGGAACTGTCGGGCGGGCTGCGCCCCGCGACCCTGCGCCAGGGGCTCGCCGACAAGCGCCGTCGCGCGGACCAGACCGCCGCGCGCCTGGGCCCGCTGCTGCGCCGCGCGGCCGCCCAGCGACGCGAGCGGCTGGACCAGCTGACGCGGCAACTGGCCCGTCTCGCCCCCACCCGTGACGCGGCACGGCAGCGCCGACACTTGGACGACCTGCAAACCCGCATGGCCCGCGCCACCCAGCGCCGCCTCGACACCGAGCGCCGCCGCTTGGGCACTCTCGACCGGCTGCATGCCAGCCTGGGCTACCAGGCGACGCTCGAACGGGGCTACGCGGTGGTCCGCGGCGACGGCGCCGTCGTCACCACCGCGAAATCCGCGAAGAAAGCCCGCGCCATCGAGATCGAGTTCCGCGATGGCCGCATGACACCCGGCGCCGCGCCCGATCCCAAACCCGCCCGCAAGAAGACCCCGCCCCCCGAACAGGGCACGCTTCTCTAGTCCTTCATCTTTTCACAAATATCCCGGGGAGCGCGAGGGGCAGCGCCCCTCGCTCCGCCGCTCAAACCCCCAGGGCCGGTCCCGGACATTTCAGCGGCTCGTCGCTGGCGCGGGTCTCATACAGGTCCGCTCCGGGCGGATCGTCGCCGAATCGCGCCCGCAATCCGCCGTCGTCCAGGAAGAACGTCCAGCATTGCGGGCCCGTGCCGTCGGTGTATTCGAAACAGATCTGGTCGCCCTGCGGATACCAGGTGCCTTCCTTGCACTCGTCGTCCAGGAACGACCAGCGGACTTCGCGGCCCGGATGGTATTCCTCGATCCCGTAGGACACGCCGCCCGACGCGTAATAAAGCGTCTTGCCCTCCACGTAGGCTTCGAATTCGGCCGCGGTCATGGGCGTTTCGGCCAGGGCGGGCGCGGCGCAGAGCAGCAGGGACAGGATCAAGTGTTTCATAGCACTCAGGATGCCACAGGGGCGCGCGCGATGCCAGTCGCCGTCAGGCCGCATCGGCCGATGCGCGCGCGGCCCAGGCCTGCGCGCGCCGGTCCATCATCCGCCGCCACAGCGGCGGCACGCAGGCCACGCAGGCCATCACCGGCAGCGAGCGGGGCAGGCGCGGCGCCACGTCCCGCGGTGGCAGCGTCAGTTGCGGGAACGGGCGCGCGGGATGGGCGTGGTGGTCGGAATGGCGCGGCGCGTGCAGCATCAGCGCGCCCGAATACCAATGCGGCGCGTTCCAGCTATGGGCCGAGCCCACCGGCGCATAGCGGCCCGGCGCGATCTCGGCGCGCTGCAGCCCGTAATGCTGGACGTAATCCGACATCAGCAATTGCAGCTGCGCGCAGGCGGCCAGCGCCAGGTAGACCAGCACCCCGCCGGGGCCCGCCACCCAGGCCGCCAGCGCGCAGAAGCCCAGCGCGCCGCCCACGTAGAAGATATAGGGATCGTGCCGCCACCAGCCCGCGCCGTGGCGCGCCTGCAGCATCCGCGCCTCGGCCCGTTGGCCCGCGACGAAGCCGCCGATCCAGGCGCGCGGCACGTAGGCGAAGAAGCTTTCGCCCAGCCTAGCCGTCGCGGGATCCTTCGGCGTCGCCACGTGGGTGTGGTGCACCTTCGGATGGGCCGAGGCGTGGTGGCCGTAAAGCACCGACACGAACAGCAGCTTGCCCAAGCTCCGCAACCCGCGCTGCGGCCTGTGGATCAGCTCGTGGGCGTTGGAATTGCCGACCTGCCCCAGCCAAAGCGCCGCGGCGGCGAACAGCAGCGCCCGGTCGGCGACGGGCGTGGTGGCGCGCGACAGGTGCCAGACCATGGCCGCCAGAAGCACCAGCTGTCCCACGCCCAGCACGACGGCCAGACCCGTGTCGGCGGGAAACTCGACACCCTCGTCGCTGTCCAAATCGGCCCCCAGCCGGTCCAGCAGTCGGACCACCAGCGTCATGCTCAGTAGCGCCAGCACCGGCCAGGCGCCCGACCAGATCACCCCGGCACAAAGACAGATCAGCGGCAGCAGCGTGGCCACCCAGAAGGCCGGTTTCGGACCCATCCGAACTCTCCCGGTTGCAAACCGCGCGACCATGCCACGAAAGGCCGGGCCGGGATAGTCCGCGCGACATCGTGGCCGCGCGGGATGATTTCGCCGACCCCCGCCTTTTGTGATCGCCCATGCGTCGCTTTTGGGTGGAGCGTGCAGCCCATGGCGCGCTATCCCTTGGGCCACGGCAGCAGAAAGGCGGCACCATGCTCGACAACAAGGACGGCGTCTGGAAACGCGGGCGGGGCAAGGGCCGGGTCACGCCGAAGGGGCGCCAGCTCGACGACGACGCCTGGTCGCAAGTGCGCGCGCTGCTGGGCGACCGGCCCCGCGACCGCGACATGCTGATCGAGTTCCTGCATCTCATCCAGGATGAATACGGCCACTTGAGCGCCGCGCACCTGCGCGCGCTGGGCGAAGAGATGAAGCTGCCCCAGGCCGAGCTGTGGGAGGTCGCGAGCTTCTACGCCCATTTCGACCTGGTGAAGGAAGGCGAGGCACCGCCGCCCGCGCTGACCGTGCGGGTCTGCGATTCGCTGGCCTGCGAGCTGGCCGGGGCGCAGGCGCTGAAACAGGCGCTGAAAGACGGGTTCGATCCGTCCGAGCTGCGCGTGCTGCGCGCGCCCTGCATGGGCCGCTGCGACACCGCCCCGGTGGTCGAGCTGGGCCACAACCACCTGGACTTCGCGACCCCCGAAATGGTGCGCGACGCCATCGCCACCGGCGACACCCATGTGCACATTCCCGACTATGAAGGGCTGGATGCCTACCGCCAAGACGGCGGTTACAGCACTTATGCGACATTGCGCGATAGCGGCGACTGGGAAGAGGTGCAGCAGAGCCTGCTCGATGCGGGCGTGCGCGGACTGGGCGGCGCGGGCTTTCCCACGGGCAAGAAATGGGGCTTCGTGCGCGCCAATGCGGGCCCGCGCCTGATGGCCGTCAACGCCGACGAGGGCGAGCCGGGCACCTTCAAGGACCGCGCGGTGATGGAGACCGCGCCGCACCTGATGTTCGAAGGCATGCTGATCGCCGCCTGGGCGGTCGAGGCCGAGCGGATCTACATCTATATGCGCGACGAATACCCGGCCTCGGTCGAGATCCTGCGCCGCGAGATCGCCGCGCTGGAAGACGCCGGCATCGTCGAGCCTGGCTACCTGGTCCTGCGCCGCGGCGCGGGCAGCTATATCTGCGGCGAAGAAAGCGCGATGATCGAATCGCTGGAAGGCAAGCGCGGCTATCCGCGCCACCGCCCGCCCTATGTCGCGCAAGTGGGCCTGTTCGGGCGGCCGACGCTCGTGAACAATGTCGAAACGCTCTACTGGGTCACCCGCGTGCTGCGCGAGGGCAAGAAGATCCTGACCGGCGTGGAAAAGAACGGCCGCAAGGGGCTGCGCAGCTATTCGGTGTCGGGCCGCGTCGCCAAGCCCGGCGTCCATGTCCTGCCCGCGGGATCGACGATCACCGACATCATCGCCGCGGCGGGCGGCATGGCCGAGGGCCATATATTCAAGGCCTACCAGCCGGGTGGCCCGTCCTCGGGCCTGCTGCCCGCGTCGATGGACGACATCCCCATGGATTTCGACTGCCTGCAGGAGCACGGCACCTTCATCGGCTCGGCCGCCGTGGTGGTGCTGTCGGACCAGGATAGCGCCCGCGCCGCCGCGCTGAACATGCTGCGCTTCTTCGAGGATGAAAGCTGCGGCCAGTGCACGCCGTGCCGCAACGGCTGCGAAAAGGCCGTCAAGCTGATGCAGGCGGATCGCTGGGACACCGAGCTTCTGGACGATCTGTGCACCGTGATGACCGACGCGTCGATCTGCGGGCTGGGGCAGGCGGCGCCGAACCCGATTCGGCTGGTGATGAAGCACTTCCCCGACGAGATCTGAGGCCCGCGCGGCTTTTCACCGGCGCAAGGGTGTCCTAAGTGACACCCAAGCCCGGAGGCCACGCCCATGTCATTCTTCAACAAGCTGAAATCGAAGCTGTTCAAGTCGTCGTCCAAACTGGACGAAGGCATCGACGCCATCGTCGAGGAACAGGGCGAGATCGCGCCGCCCGAGGCCGACGCGCCCGCGCCGGCACCCGATCGGGCGCCGCCCCCGCCCCCCGAAAGCCCGCCGGTCGAGCCGGGACCGGGCCCGCGCCCCGAGCTGGCGCCCGAGCCCTTCCCGGCGCCGCAGGACCCCGAACCCGCCCCGGCGCCGCCCGAGGTGCCGCAGGATACGCCGCCCGAGACGCCGCCTGAGCCCCCCGCAACGGTCGAGACCGAGACGCCGCCGCCCGCCCCCGAGCCCAAGCGCGGCGTCATCGGGCGCCTGATCGGACGGACTCCGCCCGCGGCGCCGGTCATGCGGCGGCCGCTGGACGACGCCATGCTCGAACAGCTCGAAGACCTGCTTATATCCGCGGATATGGGCGTGGACACCGCCGCCCGCGTCACCGCCAATATGGCCGAGGGCCGCTTCGGCAAGCGCCTGAGCACCGGCGAGATCAAGGCGCTCATGGCCGCCGAGATCGCCCGCATCATGGAGCCCGTCGCCAAGCCCCTGCCGATCTACGCCAAGAAGCCGCAGGTCGTGCTGATCGTGGGCGTCAACGGCTCGGGCAAGACGACGACCATCGGCAAGCTGGCCGCGCAATTCCGCGCGGCGGGCAAATCGGTGGTGATCGCGGCGGGCGACACGTTCCGCGCGGCGGCCGTCGAGCAGTTGCAGGTCTGGGGCGAGCGGGCGGGCGTGCCGGTGCTGACCGCGCCGCAAGGCAGCGATCCCGCGTCGCTGGCCTTCGACGCCATGGGCAAGGCCGAAGCCGACGGCGCCGACCTGCTGATGATCGACACGGCGGGCCGCCTGCAGAACCGCGCCGACCTGATGGAAGAGCTGGCCAAGATCGTCCGCGTGATCCGCAAGAAGGATCCTGACGCGCCGCACAACACCGTGCTGGTGCTGGACGCGACCACGGGCCAGAACGCGCTGAGCCAGGTCGAGATCTTCCAGAAGATCTCGGACGTGTCGGGGCTGGTGATGACCAAGCTCGACGGCACCGCGCGCGGCGGCGTCCTGGTGGCGCTGGCCGACAAGTTCGGGCTGCCGATCCACGCCATCGGCGTGGGCGAGCAGATCGACGACCTGGCCCCCTTCGACCCCGAGGAATTCGCCGCCGCGCTGACCGGCGCGGATGCCTGACCGGCCCGGCCCGTGGCGGCGCGCGGCACCGACCGGCACGATCACGCACACGTCATCGCGGGCCACCTACGCCGCCCCACCGGCGCGCCCTAGATCCATGGCAACATCAACAGGAGTTGCCGCACATGGCCCGTCCCAAGCCTGGTTTCCCGATCGTCGTCGCCCTGGCCCTGGCGTTCACGATCGCCTCGCTCAACCTGCTTTACGCCCAGGGCGAGACGCCGCCCGCGCCGCGGCCCGATCCGGCCGCCAGCGGCGCGCAGATGACGGACGGCCCCATGGCCGACGGACACATGGCGGGCATGGCGCAGGGCGACGGCGCGCATGGGACGATGGCCGATGGCATGGGGATGACGCCGACGGGCGATCCGGACGTGGATTTCGCGCGCGGGATGATCGTGCATCACCAGGGCGCCATCGACATGGCCCGGACGGTGCTGGACAGCGGATCGGACCCCGAGATCCGCGAGCTCGCCGAAGCCATCGTGGCCGCGCAGCAGGCCGAGATCGCGTTTCTCACCGACTGGCTGGACCGGCACGGCGGCTGAGCCGCGGGCATGGACGTGACGCGCCCGCCCGGCGCGCGGCGTGAGCGGCTGGCTCACGTCCCTCGAGGGCACGGCGACCGGGCACACCCTGGCGCTTATCCTCGCGCTGACGGCGGCGATCCTGCACGCCGTCTTCGGGGCTTTGCAGAAGGGCCGTCACGACCCGTGGATCAGCCGCATGGCCATCGACGCCAGCTACGGCACCATGGCGCTGCCCTTCGCGCTGTTCGTCGTGCCCTGGCCCGAGCCGCATATGTGGCCGATCTTCGCGGGCGCCTACGCGATCCACGTCACCTACAAGCTGCTGCAGGGCTATTGCTACACCAAGGGCGCGTTCACCGTGGTCTATCCGGTGGTGCGGGGCACCGGGCCGCTCTTTGCCGTGATCGGTGCCAGCGTCGTCTTCAGCGAGACCTTCACCGCGCCGCAATGGGCGGGCGTGGCGGTGCTGCTGGCGGGGATCTACGGGCTTGCCATCTACAACCTGCGCCACGTCACGATCGACCGCGAGACCATGCCGCTGGCTTTGGGGCTTGCGGTGCTGACGGGTCTGTTCGTGGCGCTCTACACCACCTACGACGCCTACGGCATCCGCGCGACGGCCGATCCGTTCACGTTCCTGGCGTGGTTCTTCCTGATCGACGGTCTGGGATTCGCGCCGCTGGTGGCGTTCTTCCACCGACGCAAGGTCGCGCAGATCGCCGATTGGGGCGCGCTGGCGCGGCGCGGGATCACCGGCGGGCTGGTGGCGTTCGGCAGTTTCGGGTCGATCATGCTGGCCACGCGGCTGGACAAGGTGGGCGAGGCGGCGGTGTTGCGCGAAACCTCGACCGTGTTCGCGGCGCTGATCGGCTGGCTGATGCTGGGCGAGAAAACCGGCCCGCGCAGGCTGGTGCTCATGGCGCTGATCGCGCTAGGAGCTGTCATCGTGGAAATCGGCGGATAAGGGCACCCCATGTCTGACACATCGAAAAAGGGATTGGTGACCGCGCTGGAGCTTGGCCCCGTGGCGCTGTTCTTCCTGGGCTACCTGCTGCTGCGCGAGCGCACCTTCACCGTGGCGGGGCAGGAATATTCCGGCTTCATCCTGATGACCGCGCTGTTCGTGCCGATCCTGGTCGTGTCCATGGCGCTGATCCGGAAGATCACCGGCGCGCTGTCGAAGATGCAGGTGGTCACGCTGGTGCTGGTGGTGGTGTTCGGCGGGCTGACCGTGTGGCTGAACGACGAGCGGTTCTTCAAGATGAAGCCCACGCTGATCTACCTGATCTTCGGCGTGATCCTGGGTTTCGGCCTGCTGCGCGGGCAAAGCTACCTGAGGGCCGTCATGGGCGGCGTGCTGCCGCTGGACGATGCGGGCTGGATGATCCTGACGCGCCGCTTCTGCGCGTTCTTCTTCGGGCTGGCGGCCCTGAACGAGCTTGTCTGGCGCACCATGTCCACGGATGCCTGGGTGAACTTCAAGACATTCGGGCTGACCGGCGCGATCTTCGTGTTCTTCCTACTCCAAAGCCGCCTGTTCCGCGACCACGGCACCGGCGACGCCGACTGACGGCGCAATTCAGGTATTTGTGGAAAGATGAAGCCGGGGCGGGGGGTCCGAACGGGTCCCGGGCGCGTCCGTTTCGCGGTCGGGGCGTCGCGCGCGGAGTCTCTGGGTCTTGCGCCGCGCGCGGATCTTTCGTAAGTCCGGCCCGTCGAAGGGGCGGAACAGCCCCGGGCATGAGCAGGGTCGGTCATCCACCGACCCTTTTTGCCATACCCGGACCCGTGCCCAAGACCAACCCAAAGACCGGCGGAGACAACCGCGCGGCCCGTATAAACCGCTAAAAGGAACTCATAGGCCACATGGCTCAAAACGCATCCATGGAGGAATTCGAAGCCCTCCTGAACGAAAGCTTCGACATCGACACGCCCGACGAAGGGTCTGTCGTCAAAGGTCGGGTCCTCGCCATCGAGGCAGGACAGGCCATCATCGACGTCGGCTACAAGATGGAGGGCCGCGTCGATCTGAAAGAATTCGCCGAACCCGGACAAGCCCCTGAAATCGCTGTCGGCGACGAGGTCGAAGTGTATCTGCGCCAGGTCGAGAACGCCCGCGGCGAAGCCGTCATCAGCCACGAGATGGCCCGTCGCGAAGCCGCGTGGGACCGTCTGGAAAAGGCCTATGCCGACGAGAACCGCGTCGAAGGCGCGATCTTCGGCCGCGTCAAGGGTGGCTTCACCGTGGATCTGGGCGGCGCGGTCGCGTTCCTGCCCGGCTCTCAGGTGGATGTGCGCCCGGTGCGCGATGCGGGCCCGCTCATGGGTCTGAAGCAGCCGTTCCAGATCCTGAAGATGGATCGCCGCCGCGGCAACATCGTCGTGTCGCGCCGCGCCATCCTGGAAGAGTCCCGCGCCGAGCAGCGCGCTGAGGTCATCGGCAACCTGGCCGAGGGTCAGGCCGTGGACGGTGTGGTCAAGAACATCACCGAATACGGTGCCTTCGTGGACCTGGGCGGCGTCGACGGCCTGCTGCACGTCACCGACATGGCGTGGCGCCGGGTCAACCACCCGTCCGAGATCGTCACCATCGGCGAGACGATCAAGGTGCAGGTCATCAAGATCAACAAGGAAACCCACCGTATCAGCCTGGGCATGAAGCAGCTGCAGGACGATCCGTGGGACAGCGTGGAAGCCAAGTTCCCGCTGAACTCGGTGCATACCGGTCGCGTCACGAACATCACCGATTACGGTGCGTTCGTCGAGCTCGAGCCGGGCGTCGAGGGCCTTGTGCACGTCTCGGAAATGTCGTGGACGAAGAAGAACGTCCATCCCGGCAAGATCGTGTCGACCAGCCAAGAGGTCGAGGTCATGGTGCTGGAGATCGACACCCAGAAGCGCCGCGTGTCGCTTGGTCTGAAGCAGACCATGCGCAACCCGTGGGAAGTCTTCGCCGAAACCCATCCCGAGGGCACCCAGGTCGAGGGCGAGGTGAAGAACATCACCGAATTCGGTCTGTTCGTCGGTCTCGAAGGCGATATCGACGGCATGGTGCACCTTTCCGACATCAGCTGGGACCAGCGCGGCGAAGAGGCGATCCAGTCCTTCCAGAAGGGCGACACCGTGCAGGCCGTCGTCACCGAGGTGGATGTCGAGAAAGAGCGCATCAGCCTCAGCATCAAGGCGCTGGATGACAGCTTCACCGGGGCGACCGAGGGCGTGAAACGCGGCTCGATCATCACCGTGGAAGTCACCGCGATCGAGGATGGCGGCATCGAGGTGGAATACGAGGGCGCCAAGTCCTTCATCCGCCGCTCCGACCTGTCGCGCGACCGCTCCGAGCAGCGCCCCGAGCGCTTCGGGGTGGGCGACAAGGTCGACGTGCGCGTCACCAACGTGGACCAGAAGACGCGCCGCCTGGGCCTGTCGATCAAGGCCCGCGAGATCGCCGAAGAGAAAGAGGCGGTCGAACAATACGGCTCGTCCGACTCGGGTGCGTCGCTGGGCGACATCCTGGGCGCCGCTCTGAAGGGCGACGAGTGACCTGAAGCCAGACCTTTTCACGGGTCGCAGAACAACCCCGCGCACCTTGGTGTCGCGGGGCTTTTCTTGTCCGGGTGCGGCGCTGTCGGGGCTTGCGAATCGCTTTGGCGCGGGCGGGCCCATGGCTCGACGGGCGCTGCCCGGTTTCCCAACCTCCTTGATAATACGGCATCTTTGCGCATGACCTGAGTGCGGATTGCCGCGATTCCCGCCGATGGATGGTTTCGTAAATCGAATTTCCCGCTATAGTCGGTGTGTTGCCGAATGCGCCGGACGTGCGTGAGTTACAGGGGGGATAGTTGCCGATGATCCGGTCTGAATTGATTCAGAAGATCGCGGACGAAAATCCGCATTTGACCCAGCGTGACGTGGAACGCATCGTCGGGACCATCTTCGACGAAATCATCAGCGCCATGTCCCGTGGCGATCGTGTCGAGCTGCGGGGCTTCGGCGCGTTCTCGGTGAAGAAAAGAGATGCGCGACAGGGGCGGAACCCTAGGACCGGCGAGTCGGTTCATGTAGAAGAGAAGCACGTGCCGTTCTTCAAGACCGGCAAGCTTCTCAGGGACCGCTTGAACGAAGGATGAACTGCGAATGAGCCTGGTGAAATACGTCTTCCTCGCGGTGCTGGCCGTCCTGCTGATCGTGGTGGCGCTCGCCAATTCCATGGCGGTGACGCTGCGCGTGCTGCCCGAAACGATGGCGGGCTTCCTGGGCTGGTCGTGGCAGATCACGCTGCCCATGTTCGTGGTCATCCTGGGCGCGGTCATCCTGGGGCTGCTGATCGGGTTCCTGTGGGAATGGCTGCGCGAGCACAAGCACCGCGTCGCCGCCCGCAACGAGCGCCGCGAGAGGGAAGCGCTGCAGCGCGAGAACGAGCAGCTGAAGACCGACCGCCGGGGCGCGTCGCGCAACGACGACATCCTGGCCCTGCTGGAAGACGGCAGCGTTCCGCGCTGATCCCATGACCGACATTCGCGTGAAGATCTGCGGGCTCTCGACCCCCGAGGGCGTGGAGGCGGCCGTTCAGGCGGGCGCGTCCTATCTTGGCTTCGTGTTCTTTCCCAAATCGCCCCGCAACGTGGCGCTGCCGCTGGCCGCGATGCTGGCGAGCTCGGCGCCGCCCGGCGTGGCCAAGGTGGCGCTGACGGTGGATGCGGATGACGCGGCGCTGGACCGGATCGTCTGCGCCGTGCCGCTGGACATGATCCAGCTGCACGGTGCGGAATCGCCCGCGCGCGTGGCCGAGATCCGCAGCCGTTATGGCCTGCCGGTGATGAAGGCCGTGGGGGTGGCGTCCGAGGCCGACCTGGCGGCGCTGGACGCCTATGCCCGGGTGTCGGACCAGCTTCTGGTGGACGCGAAGCCGCCGCCGG
Organism: Palleronia pontilimi; assembly: GCF_016412875.1. GTDB lineage: Bacteria > Pseudomonadota > Alphaproteobacteria > Rhodobacterales > Rhodobacteraceae > Palleronia > Palleronia pontilimi. Next base: position 182,174 of record NZ_JAEKPD010000007.1, read on the forward strand.
ACGCGGACCTGCCGGGCGGCAACGGGCTGGCCTTCGACTGGCGCCTGATCGCGGGCCGCCGCTGGTCCGTGCCGTGGATGCTGGCGGGCGGGCTGACGCCCGACACGGTGGCCGAGGCGGTGCGGCTGACGGGGGCGGCGCAGCTGGATGTGAGCTCGGGCGTCGAAAGCGCGCCGGGCGTGAAGGATCCTGCGCGGATCGGCGCCTTCCTGCGCGCGGCCCGCGAGGCGTAAGGCAAGGGCGGCGGCACCCGGGAACCGGCCGGGTTCACGGTTTCTTAATCAAGTTCGGGTGTGGTCGAAGCCATGTCCCTTATGCCCGATCACGTGACCCCCGAACGCTGGCTGGCGCAGATCTTCGCGTCCGGCGAAGCGCGGCGCGGCGGCGTGGTCAAGCGCCAGGTCAGCGATGTGGAACGGCTGGTGGGCCGCAGCGCCTTCGCGGCCGAAGTGGCGCGCCGCGGCTACCAGGCAGTCGAGAACGGCCGCCATTTCGTGATCTTCTGCAATGGCAGTCCCGTCCTGCGCGTCCGGGCCGAAGGGCCTGTGAAGGCCCTTCCCGAACGCTCTTGCAAGAGCGTTTGACCGCCGCGGGGCCGCGGCGGTCGGAAGGCGTTTCAAACGCCTTCGGTCTGCGTCCATACGGGTGCTTGCCCTCGACCGCCCGCGGGGCTACCCCCAAGGCGTGATCCCGCTGCGGAGTGAGCGCCATGCCCAACGACCTGTTCAATTCCTTCATGACCGGCCCGGACGAGAAGGGCCGCTTCGGCCAGTTCGGCGGCCGCTTCGTGTCCGAAACGCTGATGCCGCTGATCCTGGAGCTGGAACGCCAATACGAGCACGCCAAGACCGACGACAGTTTCTGGGCCGAGATGCACCACCTCTGGACCCATTACGTCGGGCGGCCCAGCCCCATGTATTTCGCCGAGCGGATGACCGACGCGCTGGGCGGCGCCAAGATCTACCTGAAGCGCGACGAGCTGAACCACACCGGCGCGCACAAGATCAACAACGTGCTGGGCCAGATCATCCTGGCCCGCCGCATGGGCAAGACCCGCATCATCGCCGAGACGGGGGCGGGCCAGCACGGCGTGGCCACCGCCACGGTCTGCGCCAAGTTCGGGCTGAAATGCATGGTCTACATGGGCGCGCATGACGTCGAGCGGCAGAAGCCCAACGTCTTCCGCATGCGCCTGCTGGGCGCCGAGGTCGTGCCGGTGACCAGCGGCCGCGGCACCCTGAAGGACGCCATGAACGACGCGCTGCGCGACTGGGTGACCAACGTGCGCGACACGTTCTACTGCATCGGCACCGTCGCGGGCCCGCATCCCTATCCGGCCATGGTGCGCGATTTCCAGGCGATCATCGGCAAGGAAGCGAAAGAGCAGATGCAGGCCGCCGAGGGCCGTCTGCCCGACACCCTGATCGCCGCGATCGGCGGCGGGTCGAACGCCATGGGCCTGTTCTATCCTTTCCTGGACGACAAGGACGTGCAGATCATCGGGGTCGAGGCCGGCGGCAAGGGCGTCAACGCCAAGATGGAGCATTGCGCGTCCCTGACCGGGGGCCGTCCCGGCGTGCTGCACGGAAACCGGACCTACCTGCTGCAGGACGATGACGGGCAGATCCTGGAAGGGTTCTCGATCAGCGCGGGGCTGGATTATCCCGGCATCGGGCCCGAACATTCGTGGCTGCACGATATCGGCCGCGCCGAATACGTGGCGATCACGGACCGCGAGGCGCTGGAGGCGTTCCAGTTCTGCTGCGAGAAAGAGGGGATCATCCCCGCTTTGGAGCCCAGTCACGCGCTGGCCCACGTGATGAAGATCGCGCCGGACCTGCCGAAGGATCACATCATCTGCATGAACATGTGCGGTCGCGGCGACAAGGACATCTTCACCGTGGCCAAGGCGCTGGGGTTCGACATGGACACCGGCGGCTGATCCACCCGCGGCGGTGCTGCCGAGCCTGCGGATTTGTCAAGGCGTCCGGTTGGTGTGCGGGGTCCGATCCCGGCGCTGCGCGGTCCGTTGTCGCTAGCGGGTCAGGTACAGGATGTCGAAATCCGATTCGAGCAGCGGATAGGGAAACATGAGCCGCGCGGTCGTGTCCGAGGTCTGCTCGAACACGGCGACCTGCGGGATGGTCTGGTTGGGCTCAAGGGGCTCCTGACCGGCGGGAAGGGCGGCGTAGTCCATGGCGGGCGCATCGCCCGTGTAGCCGACGCCGCGATAGACCGCGCGGCCTTCTTGAAATGCGATGGTGCCTTCGGTCTGCTGCGATCCGGTCAGCTTCTCGAAGGTCCATTCGGTCGGCCCGATGCCGCGGATGCGGCAGTCGAAATCGGTGTAGACCACAAGCCCGACCGCGCCGCCCAGCTTCAGCGTGCGGCAGTTCCAGTCGCCCGAGGGCGTGGGCGGCACCGGCGCGCCCGAGAGCGCCCGGGTCAGGATGGCGACATCCGCGTCGGCCCCGGTCGACAAAGCCTGCAACAGCGCGTCGCCCGCCGCCGTCTCGAAGCGCGCCAGCCGGTCGAGATCCGCATCGCGCAGGGGCGGTGCCGCCAGGGCGGGCAGGGCGCCCAGCAGCAGCGCCAGGCCGCTAGCGCGCAGCATGGCGGGTCAGAAGGTCCAGCGAGACCACGTCGAGTGCGCGGATATGGGTGGATTCCAGGTGCACGCGGGGACCTGCGTTTTCTTCGGCGGCTTGCAGGAAGCGGCTGGCGCACAGGCACCAGCGGTCGCCGGGCTTCAGTCCCGCGAAGCCGAATTCGGGGCGCGGGGTGCTCAGGTCGTTGCCGAGATACTTGGAGAACGCCAGGAACTCGGCCGTCATCACCGCGCAGACGGTATGCGAGCCTTCATCCGCGGCGCAGGTGTTGCAATGCCCGTCGCGGAAGAAACCGGTGACGGGGTCGGTCGAGCAGGGTTCCAGATCGGTCCCCAGCACGTTGATCGAAGGCTCTTGTTCCATGGGGCCACCCTATGCCGCTCAGCGGAAGCGGTCCACGAGCTTCTGCATGGCGCTGCGGGTATCGTCGGGCGCGGGGGCGGGCTTCGGGTCGGGCTTGGGCTCGGTCGTGTCGGCTTTCGCGGGGCCCTTCGTGCCGGTCGAGGGGCGCTGCGGGCTGAGCCGCAGGGCCACGGCGTTCAGGAATTTCGCGGTGTCGCCCTGGGCCAGCGCGGGCGCGCCGTCGGACACGCCGCGCAGCATGTCGTCCAGCCAGTCCTGGTCGGCCTTGGCGAAATCGCGCAGCACGTAGCCCGGCACCGCGTCCTTGTGGCCGGGATGGCCCACGCCCATGCGCACGCGGGCGTAGTCCGGCCCGATATGGGCGTGCAGCGAGCGCAGGCCGTTATGGCCCGCGTGACCGCCGCCGGTCTTGGCCTTCAGCTTGCCGGGCGCCAGGTCGATTTCATCGTGGAACACCACCACGTCCGACGGGTCGAGCTTGTGGAAGCGCATGGCTTCGCCCACCGATTGGCCGGACTTGTTCATGAACGTGTCGGGCTTCAGCAGGACCACCTTCTGCCCGCCCAGCCGCCCTTCCGAGACGTGGCCCTGGAACTTGGCGCGGAAGGGGGGAAAGCCGTGATCTTCGGCGATCCGGTCCACGGCCATGAAGCCGATATTGTGCCGGTTGGCCGCGTATTTCCCGCCGGGATTGCCCAGGCCCACGAACAGACGCATGGCTGTCTCCGATTTGTTGCGCGGTTCCTGACTGGCGCATCCGGGGGCTTTGCGCAAGGTGACGCGACCGGCGCGGGTTTGCGGGACGCGGGATGCGGAAACGAAAACAGGGCCCGGTTAGGACCGGACCCTGTCGCATTCCGCGGTGAGGCGCAGGACGATCAGCTTTCGCTGTCGCCCTCTTCGCCATCGGGCGGGCCCATCTCGGTGGTGGGCACCTCGTCGACGGCGACCTCTTCTTCGTCGTCTTCGGCTTGGCTGGCCAGGCCGGACGGCGGCTGGATGTTGGCGATCACGAAGTTGCGGTCAATGGTCGGACGCGTGCCCGCGGGCAGGTCGATCATCGATATGGTCAGCGTATCGCCGACCTCGAGACCCGCGACCGAGCCCACCAGCTTTTCGGGGATGTCGCCCGCGGTGCAGCGCAGCTCGACTTCCGGGCGCACCATGGTCAGCACGCCGCCGGACTTCAGGCCGGGGCTGTCTTCTTCGCCCTCGATCTCGACCGGGATGAACAGCGACACGCGGCTGTTGCGGTTCAGGCGCATGAAGTCCACGTGGGTCGGCAGGTCCTTCACCACGTCGCGCTGGACGCTGCGGCAGATAACGCGCACGTCGTCCTGGCCTTCGACCTTCATGTTGAAGAGCGTCGCCAGGAAGCGTCCGGCCTTCAGCTGCTTGATCAGCGCGTTGTAGGGCACGTTGATGGCAAGGGGGTCCTTGCCGCCGCCATAGACGATGCCGGGCACAAGGTTGTCGCGACGAGCTTGACGGGCGGCCCCCTTGCCTGTCCCCGTGCGTTCCATCGCGATGATGTCAGGTGTTTCGCCTGCCATGATCTTAATCTCCTAAGGTTGCAAATTCCCGCCGCCTCCAAGGGTGGGCACACGGGACAAGCGGCGCGTTTAAGGCAGGGCCGGGCGATTGGCAAGTCCGAAGCGGGCGCGCCGGGGGGCGGGGGCCCATTTCCGGCCCGTAGCCGCGTTGATATGCTGGGCGGCCGCCATCGCGCACCGCTTTCGCAGCAGGTCGCGCGCCTACCAGATCGGCTGGCGCAGCCAGAGGCAGGCGAGCGGCGGGACGACGATCCGGCCCCCCTGCATCTGCGGCAGCGCGTCGCCGTTCAGCACGTCCGTGGGGCGCGCGTCTTCGGGGATTGCCAAGTCGGCGGGAGGGATGCTTTGCGCGTCCTCGCTGAAATTGCAGACCATCCAGAGCGTGGCGTTGGTGCCGGGGCGGATCATGGAAAAGAGCCGCCCGTGCCCGGTGTGCAGGATGCGCGACGGCACGTCGCCGCCCAGCTCGGGGCAGGCGGCGCGGACCTTCAGGATATGGCGCAGCGCGCGCCAGATTCGGCCATGGGGCGCGTCCGAGGTCTCGGCCGTCTCTGCCCGGTCCCAGTCCATGGCGGGGCGCTGCATCCAGCGCCCGTCGCCCGCGCGGTCGGGGTCGGTCGCGTAGGCGCGGTCGTTCAGAAGCCCCAGCTCGTCGCCCATGTAGATCAGCGGCACGCCCCCGAAGCCCGCGATCAGCGCGTGGCCCAGGTTGATCCGCTTGATGGCTAGGTCGATCAGCGCGTCGTCCCCCGCCTCGAGCGCGGCTTCGAGCCCGGCTAGCGACGCGAAGCTGCCATTGGTGCGCTTGTCGCCGGTGACTTCGTTGACCTGGAAATCCGCGCCGCGCGCGAAGCTGCCGTCGAACCGGCCCGCGTAGAAATCCGCCAGGAAGCCGCGGTGCCCCGGCCCGGAAACGCCGTGCGCCTCGGCGTCGTCTTCGGTGATCGCCCAGCCGATATCGTCGTGGCAGCGGATATAGGTGGCCCATTCGGCGTTGATGAAGCGGTCGGGGAAGTAATGCGACAGCACGTCGGTCATCAGCTGCGTCTCGCGCGTGGCCAGCGCCGACCAGAACTGCACCATCAGGCTGTTGTGATAGGCCAGGTTGCAGACCTTGCCCGTATGCCGCCCGGCGCCGAGATAGGGGACCAGCTGGTGCGGGCCGACGATGGCCTCGGCCTTGAAGATGGTGGCGGGTGCGGCGACGGACGCGGCCTGGTTGATCGCCTGCAGGATGTCGTGGACTTCGGGCAGGTTCTGGCAATCGGTGCCGAGCCGCTTCCACATGAAGGCCACGGCGTCCAGGCGCAGCACCTCGGCGCCCGCGTTGGCGAGGTCCAGGATGATGTCGAGGATCGCCAGGAACACCTCGGGGTTGGCCCAGTTCAGGTCCCACTGGAAACTGTTGAACGTGGTCCAGACCCAGGCCTGCATGTCCTCGTCATAGGTGAAGTTGCCGGGCGCCTGGTTGGGGAAGACCTCGTGCAGGGTTTTCTCGTATTCCAGCGGCTCGTCCGGGGTGTCGTAGATGCGGTAGAAGGCGCGGTAGAAGGGATCGCCCGCGCGGGCCTTCTGCGCCCAGTCGTGTTCGGCGGCCGTGTGGTTCAGCACCATGTCGATGCAGGGGCTGATCCCGGCCGCGCGCATGTCGCGGGTGACCTGCCTGAAATCGGCCATGGTGCCCAGCTTCGGGTCGATCTTTGTGTAGTCCATCACCGCGTAGCCGCCGTCGCTGTCGCCGGGGCGCGGCATGAGGCAGGGCATGAAATGGGCGTAGGTGATGCCGAAGCTTTGCAGGTAGGGGATCCTTTCGCCGACCCCCTGCATGCTGCCCGCGAAGCGATCCACGTAGAAGACATAGGCCGCCATCTTCGAGCTTTGGAACCAGTGCGGATCCAGGTCGCGCTTCAAATCCAGCAACCGCAGATCGTCTGGGCGCGCGGCCCAGCGCCGGGCCAGTAGGTCGTGCAGCCGATCCATCAGCGTGTCGATGGGCATGGCGTCGCCGTAGAGCCGCTGCAGCGGCTGGCTGGTGGACTCGAAAGCGCGCGCCCAGCGCAGGTCGAACAGCTGGTCGTCGGTCACGCTGCTGGTGGCGGGCCTGGGCGTCGTCTTCGGGGGCATGGGATCCTTGAGTGACAAGCGCGCCTACCAGTTGCCACGATAGCGGTAGAAGGCGTCGTCGGTCAGCAGGATATCGCGGTTCACGTCCTTCACGTCGTTGCGGCCGCAAAGCGCCATGGTCGTGTCCAGCTCCTTGTGGATGACGGTCAGCGCGTCGGTCACGCCCTGCTTGCCCTTCGCGCCCAGCCCGTAGACGAAGGCGCGGCCGATATAGGTGCCGGTGGCGCCCATGGCCAGCGCCTTCAGCACGTCCTGGCCCGAGCGGATGCCGCTGTCGAGATGGATCTCGGTCTGGCCGCCCACGGCGTTGACGATTTCGGGCAGCGCGCGGATCGAGCTGATCGCGCCGTCCAGCTGCCGCCCGCCATGGTTGCTGACGATGATCGCGTCGGCGCCCACGTCCAGAGCCGCGCGCGCGTCGTCGGGATCCATGATGCCCTTCAGGATCAGCTTGCCGCCCCACATGTCGCGGATCTTCTTGACCTTGGCCCAGTCGAGCCGGGGGTCGAACTGCTCTGCGGTCCAGGACGACAGGGACGACACGTCGCCCACCCCCTTGGCGTGGCCGATGATGTTGCCGAAGCTGCGATGCTTGGTCTGCAACATCTCCAGCCCCCAGCCGACCTTGGTGCTGAGGTTGACGATGTTCTTCAGCGTGGGCTTCGGCGGGGCGCTGAGGCCGTTCTTGATGTCCTTGTGGCGCTGGCCCAGGATCTGCAGGTCCAGCGTCAGGATCATGGCGGTGCAGCCCGCTTTCCGGGCCCGCTCGATCACGTTTTCCAGGAAGTCGTAATCCTTCATCACGTAAAGCTGGAACCAGAAGGGCTTGGTGGTCGCCGCGGCCACCGCCTCGATCGAGCAGATCGACATGGTGGACAGGCAGAACGGCACGCCGAATTCCTCGGCCGCCTGTGCCGCCAGGATCTCGCCGTCGGCGTGCTGCATCCCGGTCATGCCGACGGGGGCCAGCGCGACGGGCATCGCCACGTCCTCGCCGATCATCTGGCCCGCGGTCGAGCGGTTGGCCATGTCCACCGCCACGCGCTGGCGCAGCCGGATCAGGTCGAAATCGGACGTGTTGTCGCGAAACGTCTGCTCGGTCCACGACCCGCTTTCGCAATAGTCGTAGAACATCTTCGGCACGCGCCGCTTGTAGAGGCGCTTGAGGTCGGCGATCTCGGTGATGGGGGTGGCCATTGCGTACTCCTGAGCGGCGGGGGAAGCGGCCTAGTGCAGCTTCAACGCCGGGCGCACGACGTTGTTGATCTTCGACACGACGATCTGCGCCGCGCCCCGGAACCAGCCATGCACGTTCAGAATGTGCATCCGGTAAAGCGACATGTAGGCGGCGCGCGCGATGCGGCCCTCGATCGCCATCTTGCCGCCCACCAGGTTGCCCATCAGGCTGCCGATGGTGGCGAAGCGCGACAGCGACACCAGCGATCCGCGGTCGTTATAGACGAACTGTTTCAGCTTTTCGCCGCGCTGGGCGCGGGCGAGGTTCTCGAACACGCAATCGGCCATCTGCTGGGCGGATTGCGCGCGCGGCGGGATGGGCCGATCCGCGCCGGGCAGTGTGCAGGACGCGCAATCGCCGATGGCGAAGATGCGGTCGTCCACCGTGCTTTGCAGCGTCGGCTTCACGACGATCTGGTCCAGCTTGTTCAGCTCCAGATCGCCCATGCCGCGCACCGCGTCGTCGCCGCGGACGCCCGCGGCCCACAGGATCATCGTCGCGTCGAGCGCGCCGCTGTCCTTGATGTGAACGCGGCCCGGCTCCATCCGGCTGACCATCGCACCGGTGCGCACATCGACGCCCAGGCTGGTCAGCTGGTCCTTCACGCTGTCCGAGATCTTTTCGTCCAGCGCGGGCAATAGCCGCGGCCCGGCTTCCAGCAAGGTCAGCTGGATCGCGCTGTCGTCGAACACTTCCAGCCCGTAGGATTGCAGCGCCTTGGCCGAATTGACCAGCTCGGCCGACAGCTCGACCCCCGTGGCGCCGCCGCCGACGATGCAGATGGGCAGGGTGGCGTTCTCGCCGCGCTGGCGCGCCTGGTTCACCCTGAGGCAGGCGTTCAGAAGCGTCTGGCGGAAGCGGTCGGCCTGGCCGCGATCTTCCAGGAACATGGCGTGCTCGCGCACCCCTTCGATGCCGAAATCGTTGCTGACACCGCCCATGGCCAGCACCAGGTAATCGTAGCGGATCTCGTGGCGGTCCACGATCACCTTGCCCTCTTCGTCCAGCAGCGGCGCGGTGGTGACGGTCTGGCCATCGCGGTCGATGCTTTCCAGGCCCGCGTTGAAGAACCGGTAGCCCCAGCGCGCGGCGTGCCCGCCATAGCCGACCTCGTCCAGGTTGGGGTCCAGCGATCCGGCCGCCACCTCGTGCAGCAGCGGCTTCCACACGTGGGTACGGTTGCGGTCGATCAGGATGATGTCGTGCTTCTCGCGGCCGTATCTCTTGCCCAGCTTGCGCACCAGGCCCAACCCCGCGGCGCCGCCGCCCACCACCACGATCTGTGTCTTGCGCTTGGCCATGTCAGGTCTCCGAAGGGTTGCGATGCCGCATCGTCTGTAAAGCTATTGTGAAGCTAGCGGAAAAATCCGCCATGCCAATGCGCCCCGTGTCGCAGCGGCGCGCGACCCCCTGCTTCATCTTTCAATAAATACCTGAAACGCCACGCCCGCACCGCGCGCCGTCCTCAGGCCGAATGCGCGCCCTCGGCCAGCCCGCGCACGAAGTCCAGCACCGCGTCGCGCGACTTGCCGTTCGCCATTTCCGCCACGATGGCCGAGCCCACGACGCAGCCATCCGCGATTTCCGCGATGCCCTTTGCCATTTCGGGGGTGCGGATCCCGAAGCCCACGATCACCGGCAGGTCCGTCTTCGCCTTGATCCGGGCCACCTCCGGCGCCACGTCCGACGGTTGCGGCGCGGCGGCCCCGGTGATGCCGGTGATCGACACGTAATAGACGAAACCGGACGTGTTCTGCAGCACCTTGGGCAGGCGCGCGTCGTCGGTGGTGGGCGTGGCCAGCCGGATGAAGTCGATTCCCTTGGCCAAGGCGGGCAGGCACAGCTCGTCGTCCTCTTCGGGCGGCAGGTCCACCACGATCAGCCCGTCGATCCCGGCCTCTTTCGCGTCGTCGAGGAACGCGTCCACCCCGTGATTGTAGATCGGGTTATAGTAGCCCATCATCACGATGGGCGTGGTGTCGTCGCCCGCGCGGAAGTCGCGCACCATCTGAAGCGTCTTTTTCAGCGTCTGTCCGCCCGCCAGCGCCCGCTGGCCCGCAAGCTGGATCGTCTCGCCATCGGCCATGGGATCGGTGAAGGGCAGGCCCAGCTCGATGATGTCGACACCGGCACCGGGCAGGCCCTTGATGACCTCCAGCGACGTGGCATAGTCGGGATCGCCGCCCATGGTGTAGCTGACGAAGGCCTTGCGCCCTTCGGCGTTCAGCCGTGCGAAACAATCTGCGATGCGGCCCATGTCGCCCCCCCTGATGCTGACGCTCTGCATAAGCGCGCGGGGGGATATTGTTCAATGCCCGATCCGCGCCTATCTGAGTGCCATGAACTATGTACTCGCGCTTTTCCTGCCCCCGCTCTCGATCCTGCTGACCGGCCGGATCTTCACCGCCATCATCACGTTCATCATCTGGGTGCCCGCGATCATCTTCTCGGGCGGACTGACCCATCCGATGTTCATCGTGCTGGCGTGGATCCTGATCTACCAGTCCCACGCCGACCGGCGCGACCGCGTCTGACCTTGTGCTGATCCCGCGCGCCCCCTAGATGGGGCGCGGATTTACGCGCAAGGGGATCATGTCATGGGCTTCAAGATGGGCATCGTCGGGCTGCCGAACGTGGGCAAGTCGACGCTTTTCAACGCGCTCACGAAGACCGCCGCCGCGCAGGCCGCGAATTTTCCCTTCTGCACGATCGAGCCCAACGTGGGCGAGGTCGCCGTCCCCGACGCGCGGCTCGACACGCTGGCCGGGATCGCCAAGTCCAAGCAGATCGTGCCCACCCGCATGACCTTCGTGGACATCGCGGGGCTGGTGAAAGGGGCGTCCAAGGGCGAGGGGCTGGGCAACCAGTTCCTGGCCAATATCCGTGAATGCGACGCCATCGCCCACGTGCTGCGCTGTTTCGAGGATGACGACGTGACCCACGTGGACGGCCGGGTGAACCCGGTCGAGGACGCCGACACGATCGAGACCGAGCTGATGCTGGCCGACTTGGAATCGGTGGAAAAGCGCCTTGCGGGCCTGTCGCGCAAGGTGCGCGGCGGCGACAAGGAAGCGGTGCAGCAGGAACGCCTGTTGCAGGCCGCGCAGGCCGCGCTGGAGGCAGGCAAGCCCGCCCGCAGTGTCGAGGTGTCCGACGAGGACGCGCGCGCGTGGAAGCTGCTGCAATTGCTGACGTCGAAGCCGATCCTCTATGTCTGCAACGTGTCCGAGGCCGAGGCCGCCACCGGCAACGCCCATTCGGAAGCCGTGGCGCAGATGGCCGCCGAGCAGGGGGCGGGCGCCGTGGTGATCTCGGCCCAGATTGAGGAAGAGATCGCCCAGCTGGACGCCGACGAGGCCAAGGAATTCCTGGACGAGTTGGGCCTGGACGAGCCCGGGCTGGACCGGCTGATCCGCGCGGGCTACGAGCTTTTGGGCCTGCAGACCTACTTCACGGTGGGCCCCAAGGAGGCGCGCGCCTGGACCATCCGCGAAGGCACCACCGCGCCCAAGGCCGCGGGTGTCATCCACGGCGATTTCGAGCGCGGCTTCATCCGGGCCGAGACCACCGCCTACGATGACTACGTTTCGCTTGGGGGCGAGCAGGGCGCCAAGGACGCGGGCAAGATGCGGGTCGAGGGCAAGAGCTATGTCGTCAAGGATGGCGACGTGATGCACTTCCTGTTCAACGCTTGACAATATCCAACGGTATATACATACAGTCGTATATACCGTTGGAGGCTCACCCATGTTCGAGACCAAGATCCGCAAGGTCGGCAATTCCTGCGTCCTGACCCTGTCGAAGGAAGCGCTCGCCGTGCTCGACGCGGCCGAGGGCGATACCGTTTACCTGGTGCGCACCGATGACGGGTCATTGTCCCTGCGTCGGCACGAGGATGACTTCGCCGACGCAATGGACGCGCTTGAAGTCGGGGCGCGCCGCTACAACAAGGCGATGGACGCGCTGGCATGACCGACGCGCCCCGCTGGGTGCCGTTCGCAGCGATCAAGGCCATCCACGACCGGATGATCTCTCGCCACGGCGGCACGCCGGGGATGCGGGATGAGGCCCTGCTTGAAATGGCCTGCGGGCGGCCGCTGAACCTTCACGCCTACGGTCAGCCGGATTTGTTCGACCTGGCGGCGGCCTACGCATTCGGGATCGCCAAGGCACACGCATTCATCGACGGCAACAAACGCACGGCGTTCCAGACGTGCTTCGTCTTTCTGTACCTGAACGGGCAGGATCTGGATGTGCCAAATGCCGAAGTCGTCGCCATGATGGAAGACCTCGCCCAGTCCCGCGTGCCCGAGGCCGAATTCGCGTCGTGGCTGCGCGCGGGAGCTGCGGCGCGGTAGCGCACGTTCCCCCCTTGTTCCGCGCGAGATGTGAACGTAGGGTGAACGCATGGCCAAGCACGATCTTCAGCAAAAACTCGCGATTCTGTCGGATGCGGCGAAATACGATGCGTCCTGCGCGTCGTCGGGCACGGCGAAGCGCCATTCGCGCAAGGGCGACGGGCTGGGCTCGACCGAAGGCAGCGGGATCTGCCACGCCTATGCGCCGGACGGGCGCTGCATCAGCCTGCTGAAGATCCTGATGACGAATTTCTGCATCTACGACTGCGTCTATTGTGTGAACCGGGTCAGCAGCAACGTCACCCGCGCCCGCTTCACCCCCGAAGAGGTCATCACGCTGACGCTGGAATTCTATCGGCGCAACTACATCGAAGGGCTGTTCCTGTCGTCCGGCATCATCAAGTCGCCCGACGACACCATGGCCGACATGGTCCGCATCGCGCGCGAGCTGCGCACCATCCACAAGTTCCGCGGCTATATCCACCTGAAGACGATCCCCGATGCCGACCCCAAGCTGATCGAGGAAGCAGGGCGCCACGCCGACCGCCTGTCGATCAACGTGGAGCTGCCCACCGACGCTGCCGTGAAAACCTTTGCCCCGGAAAAGAACCCCGGCACGATCCGCAAGGCCATGGCCGATGTGCGCCTGACGAAAGAGGCCAGCGCCGAGCGCAGCCACACCGGCAAACGCCCGCCGCGATTCGCACCCGCGGGGCAGTCGACGCAGATGATCGTGGGGGCGGACGGGGCCAACGACGCGACGATCCTGGGCCAGTCCACGCGGCTTTATTCCAGCTACAAGCTGAAGCGAGTCTATTACTCGGCCTTCTCGCCTATCCCCGATGCCAGCGCCAAGCTGCCGCTGATCCGTCCCCCGCTGGAGCGCGAGCATCGTCTTTACCAGGCGGATTGGCTGCTGCGGTTTTACGGCTTCGGGCTGGACGAGATCACGGGTGCCACCAAGGACGGCAACCTGGACCTGCAGATCGACCCGAAACTGGCCTGGGCGCTGCAGAACCGCCACCACTTCCCGCTGGACGTGAACGCCGCCCCGCGCGAGATGCTGCTGCGTGTGCCGGGGCTGGGCGTGAAGACCGTCAACCGGATCCTGACCACGCGCCGCCACCGCACCCTGCGCTACGAGGATCTGACCCGCATGGGCGCGTCGCTGAAGAAGGCCCGCGCCTTCATCACCGCCAAGGGGTGGACCCCCGGCGTGCTGACCGACAGCGCCGATCTGCGCGCCCGCTTCGCGCCCCCGCCGGAACAGCTGAGCCTGTTCTGATGCCCACGATCCGGGTGCCCGCGCTGGACACGGCCCGCGCCTGGCGCGACGCGGCGCGCGGGCTGCTGGGGGCCGGGGTGCCGCCTGCGGACGTGCTCTGGCAATTCGGCGATGGCGATGCGGATCTCTTCGCCGATGCGCCCGCCGCGCCACCCGCCGCCGCGAAGGTGGGTGTGCCCAAGAGCTTCGTCGCCCTGTCGGAAAACGTCTGCTGGCACTCCGACCCGCAACGCTTCGCGCGGCTTTACGCGCTGCTCTGGCGGCTGCGCGACAATTCCGGACTGATCGCCGACCGGGGCGACGCGGACCTGGCCCGGCTGCGCCTGATGGAAAAGGCCGTGAGCCGCGACAAGCACAAGATGAAGGCCTTCCTGCGCTTCCGCGAGGTGCCGAAGGTCACCGACCGCCGCCGCTTCGCCGCGTGGTTCGAGCCGACGCACCACATCGCCGAGCCCATGGCCGGGTTCTTCGCGCGCCGCTTCGGTGACATGGACTGGCTGATCGTGACGCCCACCCGCTCGGTCGAGTTCACCGGCGGCGACATCACGCTGCACGACGGCGCGGCCAAGCCCGACCTGCCCGACGACGCGCACGAGGCGCTGTGGACCACCTATTTCCGCAACATTTTCAATCCCGCGCGCCTGAAGATCCAGGCGATGCAGTCCGAGATGCCCAAGAAATACTGGAAGAACCTGCCCGAAGCCGCCGCCATCCCCGACATGATCGCCCATGCCGAGGCCCGCGCGCGCCAGATGCAGGCCGCGGCGCCCACGCTGCCGCCGATCCGCGCCGCCCGGATCACCGAAAGCCTGGCGCAGCCCGCGCCGCCCCCCGCCAGCGACCTGGACGCGCTCCGCCAGCAGGCCACGGGCTGCACCCGCTGCCCGCTCTACCGCGATGCGACGCAGGTGGTGATGGGCGAGGGGCCGCGCGACGCGGCGCTGATGATCGTGGGCGAACAGCCCGGCGACCAGGAAGACCTGGCGGGCCGCCCCTTCGTCGGGCCCGCGGGCCAGCTGTTCGACCGGATCGCGGGCGAGGTCGGGCTCGATCGTCGGCACGCCTTCGTCACCAACGCCGTGAAGCACTTCAAATTCGCCCCCCGCGGCAAGCGCCGCATCCACCAGCGCCCCGACGCGGGCGAGGTCGTGGCCTGCAAATGGTGGCTCGACGCCGAACGCGCGCTGATCCGCCCCAGGCTGATCCTTGCCATGGGCGCCACCGCGGCGGCCAGCCTGACGGGCACCGGGCAGGGCATTCTGAAGCGGCGCGGCACGTTCGAGACGACGCGGGAAGGCACGCCGGTGCTGCTGACGCTGCACCCGTCCTACCTGCTGCGCGTGCCCGACCCGGCGGCGAAAGAGGCCGCGCTGCGCGATTTCCGCGCCGACCTGTCGCTGGCCGTCGCGCGGCTGGCGGCCTGACCGCGTCCGTTTGATTTGATTTGCGGCCCGCCCCGCGCGCCCGCTACGCTGCGGGGCAGGGAGAAACCGATGATACCCCGCGCGCCGACGGCCGATCTGCCGACCCACGAGGTCCTGAACACGCCGCCCCATATGGGCGACCAGGACCTGTGGGTCGGCGACCGCGCGTTGCGCCACTGGGTGCGCGCCATGGGGGCCGGGGCGCATGCCGATCACCTTGCGGCGGCGGGGCGACAGGCCGGGCTGGACGCGACCCTCGACGCGGCGACCCAGGCCAACCGCTTCCCGCCCGAACTGCGCGCCTTCGACCGCTACGGGATGCGGATCGACGCGGTCACGTTCCACCCCGCGTGGCACGACCTGATGGCGCGCTTCACGGCCCACGGCCTGCACAACTACGCCTGGCACCACGAAGGCCACGCGGGCCACACGGCGCAGGCCGCGCTGGGCTACCTGTTCGCCCAGCCCGAGGGCGGCGCGCTCTGTCCCATGGCCATGACCTATTCGGCCGTCCCGGCCTTGCGCGCGGCCCCTGCGATCGCGCGGGACTGGCTGCCGCGCCTCCTGTCGACCACCTACGATCCCCGCGACATCCCCGCGCCCGAGAAATCCGGCGCGCTTCTGGGCATGTTCATGACCGAGAAACAGGGCGGATCGGACGTGCGCGCCAACACTACGCGCGCGGTGTGCGACGGCGACGCCTATCGCCTGACCGGCCACAAGTTTTTCTGCTCGGCGCCCATGTGCGACGCGTTCCTCACGCTGGCGCAGACCGACGCGGGCCCGTCGTGCTTCCTGATGCCGCGCTGGCGGCCCGACGGCACCCGCAACGCGCTGCACCTGCAGCGGCTGAAGGACAAGCTGGGCAACCGCTCGAACGCGTCGGCCGAGATCGAGCTCCAGGGCGCCCACGGCCTTATGGTCGGCGACGAGGGGCGCGGCATCCGCACCATCATCGACATGGTGGCGCTGAACCGCATGGCCTGCGCAAGTGCGTCGGCGGGGATCATGCGGCAGGCGCTGGTGCAGGCGCTGCACCACACCGCCCATCGCAGCGCGTTCCAGAAGCGGCTGATCGACCAGCCGCTGATGCGCAACGTGCTGGCCGACCTCGCCATCGAGGCCGAGGCGGCGCTGGCGCTGGCCCTGCGCGTCGCCCGTGCGCTGGACCACCTGGACAACCCGGCCGAGGCGGTCCTGGCGCGGATCGGCCCGGCCGTGGCGAAATACTGGATCTGCAAGCGCGCGCCGGGCGTCACCTACGAGGCTATGGAGTGCCACGGCGGCCCCGGCTACATCGAGGACAGCATCCTGCCGCGGCTCTACCGCGAAGCGCCGGTCAACTCGATCTGGGAAGGGTCGGGCAACATCATGGGCCTCGACGTGCTGCGCGCGCTGCACCGGGCGCCGGACACCATCGACGCCTGGCTCGACGAACTTGCCCCGGCGCGGGGCGCGCATCCGGCGCTCGACGCCGCCATCGACGGGCTGAAGGACGCGCTGGCCGACCGCGACGGCCTGGAAGGCCAGATGCGCGTCATCACCGAGCGCCTGGCGCTGACCATGCAGGGCGCGCTCCTCACCCGACACGGCCCGCCGGAACTGGCCGACGCGTTCTGCGCCAGCCGCCTGGCCCGGCCCCCGGGCGGCGCCTACGGCACGTTGCCGAAGGGGCTGGACCTCGACGCGATCCTTGCGCGCGCCCGGCCGGGCTGACGCGCCTTCCCATCTTTGTTCTTCCAAATATCCCGGGGAGCGCGAGGGGCAGCGCCCCTCGCTCCGGCGCTTTCAGTCGACCCACGGCCCATGGTGGTCGCGCCCCGCGTCGTCGAGCCGCGCGAAGCCGTGCCAGCCGAAGAAATCCCGCTGGCCCTGGATCATGTCGGCGGTGCCGCGCGCGGTGCGCATCGTGTCGAAATAGGTGACCGCGCCCGCCAGCGCGGGGACCGCGTGGCCCGCCGCGATGGCGCGGGCCACCACGTCGCGCAAAGCGGGCATCGCGTCCTCCAGACGGTTTGCGAAACCGCCTGACAGCATCAGCGACGTGTCGCTGTCCGTCAACGCGTCGGCCATGTCGTCCAGCATGGCCGAGCGGATGATGCAGCCCGCGCGCCAGACCTTGGCGATCTCGGGCAGCGGCAGCGACCAGTCGAAATCGGCGCTGGCGCGCGACAGCATGTCGAAGCCCTGGCTGTAGCACAGGATCTTGCCCGCGATCAGCGCGCGTTCCAGCGTGGCGTCACCGGGCACGTCGAAGGCCTGCGCGCCCGCGCCGAACCGCGCCTCGCCCGCCGCGCGGCGGTCCTTCAGCGCCGACATGTTGCGCGCGGCCACCGCGGCCTCGATCACCGGGACCGGCGCGGCGAGGTGCTGCGCCTCGATGGCCGTCCAGCGGCCGGTGCCCTTCTGGCCCGCCGTATCCTCGATCACCGCCAGAAGCGGGCCGGCGCCGCGCGGATCCTTCGCGGCGCAGACCTTGGCGGTGATCTCGACGAGGTAGCTTTGCAGCGGCCCGCCGTCCCAACGCTCGAACAATGCGGCGATGTCGTCGTAGGACGCGCCGCGCCCGTCGCGCAGCAGGCCGTAGATCTCGGCGATCATCTGCATGTCGGCGTACTCGATGCCGTTGTGCACCGCCTTCACGAAATGGCCCGCGCCGTCGGGGCCCATATAGGTGGCGCAGGGCGTGCCGTCGTGCTTTGCCGCGATGGCGGTCAGGATCGGGGCCACCCGCTCCCACGCGGCCCCGTCGCCGCCGCCCATGATCGACGGCCCGTGGCGCGCGCCATCCTCGCCGCCCGACACGCCGATGCCCAGGTAGGGCACGCCGTCGTCGCGCGCGGCCTTGGCGCGGCGGATCGTGTCGCGGAAATTGGCGTTGCCTGCGTCGATGATCAGGTCGTCCTTGTCCATGAGCGGGCGCAGCCGCGCGATGTGATCGTCGACGATGTCGCCCGCGGGCACCATCAGCACCACCGCGCGGGGCGGCGCGATGGCGGCGACCAGGTCTTCCAGGCTTTCGGTGGCGGTCAGCCGGTCGGCCAATTCACCCGCGCCGTCCACGAAATCGTGGGTGCGCTGGGTCGTGCGGTTGTAGACGGCCACCGACACGCCATTGTTGGCCATGTTCAGCGCCAGCGCGGCGCCCATGGTCCCGAGTCCGATCAAGCCGATCCGTGAAGTGCCCATGCCCGTCTCCTGCCATCGATGTGCCAGTGTCTGAGGGTAGGCGGCGGCCACCGCCTGTCCAGCCGACGCCGCCTTCGGCGGTTCCGCGTCGGGTTGCGGTCGGTCGGGCGGCCCGCGCTTGTTGCAGCGCGGCATCTCGGCTAGGTAAGACGCTAACGAAGCCCGCGCCGCAAGGGTCGGCGCGACCATGCCACGACAGGATCCGATGCCGTCTCGCAGATCGCAAATCACCGCCGGGTTCCGTGGCGCGGCAGGATCGTTGGCGGATCTGATGTCGCGCTGGGCCGTGTCGCTGGACCGCCGGGAAAAGCGCTTCATCCTGGTCACGGTGGACCTGACGCTGACGGCGCTGTCCTACGTGGCGGCGCTGGCGCTGATGGGGGCGCCGGTGGCCGACATGCTGGGCGGCGGCGTCGGGCAGCTGACACTGGCCATGCTGCTGGGCATGACCGGCGTGACATCGGTGATCCTGAAGATCCCCAATATCCGGCTGAATGCCTATGACGCCAAGGGCATCGGCTGGGTGGGGGTGCTGTCGCTGATCTCGGCGCTGATCGCGGCCGCGCTGCACCGCATCGCGTCGGCGCCGCTCGATTCGTCGACCTTCATCGTTTTCGGGCTGATGCTGTTCGTGGCGCTGGCCTCGTCGCGGCTGGTGATGCTGGAAGTGCTGGTGGCCTTCTACCGGATGCAGGGCAAGCGCTGCCGCGTGGTGATCTACGGCGCGGGCACGACGGGGATGCAGCTGGCGCGCGCGCTGGTCCACCACGACACGATCGAGCCCGTGGCCTTCGTCGACGACAACCCGTCGCTGCAGAACCTGACCATCGCGGGCCTGCCGGTGCTGCGCCCCATGGATATCGAGGCCATCGTCGCGGAGCGCCAGGTCGAGCGCGTGCTTCTGGCCATGCCGTCGCTGTCGCGGCCCAAGCAATCGCAGATCGCCAAGCGGCTGACCGCCGCCGGGCTGGAAGTTCAGGCGCTGCCGTCCTTTTCGCAGCTGATCGGGCAGGAGCCGCTGGTCGACAAGCTGGTGTCGCTGTCGGCCGCGCGGATCATGGGGCGCGAGGTGCGCGACCGCCAATCCGACCAGGCGACGCAGGAATTCGCGGGTCGCGCGGTGCTGGTCACGGGCGGCGGCGGCTCGATCGGCTCGGAGCTGTGCCGACAGGTGCTGAGCTGCGCGCCGCGCAAGCTGGTGATCTTCGAACTGTCGGAACTGGCGCTTTACGAGGTGGAAAAGGCCCTGCGCCCGCTAGCGCAGGAAGCGGATGTCGAGCTTGTGGCGATCCTGGGCTCGGTCACGGAAGCGCGCCTGGTGCGCCACGTGATCGAGCATCACGACGTCGACGTGGTGCTGCATGCCGCCGCCTACAAGCATGTCACGCTGGTCGAACAGAACCCGCTGGTGGGCCTGGCCAACAACGTGCTGGGCACCTGGACGCTGGCGCGCGAGACCATGCGCGCGGGATGCGAGCGGTTCGTGCTGGTCAGCTCGGACAAGGCGGTGCGTCCCACCAACGTCATGGGCGCGTCGAAGCGGCTGGCAGAACTGGTGATCCAAGACCTGGCCGCGCGGGCCAACCGGACGATCTTTTCCACCGTGCGCTTCGGCAACGTGATCGGGTCGTCCGGCTCGGTCATCCCGCTCTTCAAGGAACAGATCGCCCGCGGCGGGCCCGTCACGGTCACCCACCGCGACGTGACGCGCTTCTTCATGACCGTGGAAGAAGCGGTCAGCCTGGTGCTCGTGGCGGGGTCCATGGCCCAAGGCGGCGAGGTTTACGTGCTGGACATGGGCGAGCCGGTGCGGATCTGGCGCCTGGCCGAACACCTGATCGACGAGCACGGCTACACCGTGCGCAGCGAGGCCGATCCCGACGGCGACATCGCCATCGTCGAGATCGGGCTGAAGCCGGGCGAGAAGCTGCACGAGGAACTGGTGATCGGCGAGGGCCACCTGACCACGTCGCACGAAAAGATCTTCACCGTCCGCGAGGCCCGCCTGAGCGAGATCGAAGTCGCGTCGGCCATCCGGTCGCTGCGCGAAGCCATGGCGACGGCGGATGTGGATGCGGCCGCCGCGGTGGCGCGCCGCTGGGTCGAGGGATACCGGCGCGACGCCGACACGGTCGAGCCGCGCGCCTGAGCGGCGGATGCCTGCCGACGTTGCCCCCGCGCACCGCTGCGCGGTCGCGTCGTGTCGGCCGGTCTTTACGCCGCGTGCCGTGATCGGCATAGATGTCGTCGAACCCGCTGGAAGCCCGCAGGAAGGGGATCTCCGTGACAGCTATGAGACGGCTCGCCTGCACGGCCTGCGCGATGCTTCTGGCAGGCGCTGGCGCATCCCACGCCGATTTCGAACGCCCGACGCTGAACCTATACGGCGTGACCGGTGCCATCGACACGCCCACGGCTTTGGACCAGCCCGAGGGCGAGCTGGCTCTGACCGTCGGGTATTTCGGCAATATCACCCGCGGAACCCTGTCGTTTCAGGGCTTGCCCGCGGTGCAGGGCGCATTCCGCTATACCCGCTTCGGTGGCCTGAACCTTCAGGATGAAGAGAATTACGAGAACTATCTGGACCGCAGCTTCGACATTTCGATCCGGCTGCTGAAGGAAAGCCGCTTCCTGCCCGCGATCAAGGTCGGCCTGCAGGATTTCGCGGGAACGGGCTTTTCGTCCGCGGAATATGTGGTCGCCACCAAGACCTTCGGCGACCGCCTGGCGGTCACGGCGGGTCTGGGATGGGGGCGTCTGGGAAGTTACAAGCCCATCGGCAGCCTCGGCGAGCGCGGCGAGACCGAGGTAGGAAAGGGCGGCAATTTCAACATCGAGGAATGGTTTTCGGGCGACGTAGCCCCCTTTGCGAGCGTCATCTACCGCCCCACGGACCGCTTGACGCTTCTGGCCGAATATAGCTCGGACATCTACGAGCTCGAGCAGGGGACCGATCGGTCCGACAGGATCCTGACCCGCGATAGCCCGCTGAATTTCGGCGTCACCTATCGCGTCAACAACGCCGCGACGCTGGGCGCCTATTACATGTACGGCTCGGAAATCGGAGTGAAAGTCAGCTTTGTCGGCAATCCGAACCGCCCGCCGGTGCCCGCCAGCGTCGGGCCCGCGCCGCCGCCGCTGCTGGCCCGCCCGTCGCGCCAGGCCGCGCCCGACAAGTGGGTGGAAACCTGGGCGCAGAACCCCCGCACGCAGTCGGTGCTGCTGACGGCGCTGGACAAGGTGGTCGAGGAACAAGGGCTCGAGATCGAGTCCTTCGAAGTCATCAGCCCGAACGTCGTCGAGGTGCGGTTCCGCAACAGCCGCTACAACGCGAACGCGCAGGCCGTGGGGCGCATGGCGCGCGCGCTGGCGTCGACCATGCCCGCCTCGGTCGAGACGTTCCGCATCGTGCCCAGCGTTGTCGGCCTGCCCGCGTCGACGGTCGTCATCCGCCGTTCCGATCTTGAAGCCCTGGTCTATGCGCCGAACGCGGCGGCGCAGCTGAACGCCGTCGCGGGGATCGAGGACGCGCGCGCATCGAACCCGGGCGCGTCGCTGAACCCCGACATGTTCCCGCGCTTCGACTGGTCCATCGGGCCCTACGCGCAGCGCCTGCTGTTCCAGCCGTCGTCGCCGTTCCGGTATTCGGTGGGCGTCCGCGCGGGCGCCACCTACGAGCCGCGGCCCGGCGTGGTGTTGTCCGGCTCGGTCACGAAGCGATTGTTCGGAAACCTGACCGAGGACACGACCGAGAGCAATTCGGTGCTGCCCAAGGTCCGGACCGATTTCAAGAAATACAACGAAGAGGGCGATCCCGCGCTGCAGACCCTGACGGCCGCCTATTACTTCAAGCCGGGCCCGAACCTCTATGGCCGGGTGACGGCGGGCTACCTGGAGCGCATGTTTGGCGGCCTGTCGACCGAGCTTCTGTGGAAGCCGGTGCAAAGCCGCCTGGGCCTTGGGATCGAGCTCAACTACGTCAAGCAGCGCGAGTTCGATCAGCAATTCGGGTTCCGGGACTACTCGGTCGCGACGGGGCACGTGTCGGCCTATTACGAGCTGAACGACAAGTTCGACGTGCGGCTGGACGTGGGCCGCTACCTGGCGGGCGACGTGGGCGCGACACTGGCGTTGAGCCGCGTCTTCGACAATGGCTGGCGGGTGAGCGCATTCGCCACCAAGACCGACGTGTCGGCCGAGGAATTCGGCGAAGGATCCTTCGACAAGGGGATTTCCGTGTCGATCCCGGTGGCCTGGTTCACCGGGCGGCCCACGCAGCAATCGTTGAGCACCACGCTGCGCCCCGTGACGCGCGATGGCGGGGCGCGGCTGTCCGTGGACGGTCGGCTTTACGGCCGGGTGAACGGCTACCACGAAGACGGGCTGGATGACCAATGGGGCCGGGTATGGAGATGACCATGACAGCGCGCCTGCCGATCCTCGCGCTGATCGCGCTGACCGCGATCGCGGGATGCTCGAACCGCGACAGCTCGGACGAGCGGGGGCTGACGCGCGAGGTCGTCGGCGCGCTGTCCTCCGTGTTCCGGCGGGGCGACGATGCCAGCACCCGCATCACCCTGACCGATGCGCAGCTGAACGCGTCCCCGGCCGATCTGATGCTGATGAAAGTGCCCGAGCTCGGCAGCGAGGCGGGCCTGGTGACCCACGCGCAGAACCGCGACGTGACCACCTGGATCACGCCGGACGGCACCGCCGTGTCGCTGAAGGACGGCCAGGTCGTCAGCACCGCGGGCTTCGGCAGCGATATCGCCAGCGCGCAGGTTCCCGACCTGCGCGGGGGGGCCGAGCGCGTGGTGCGCGACCATTACCGGCTGCTGGGCGACGAGGATATCCACCTGATCCGCTACTTCTGCGCGCTGCGCCGGTCCGGCGACACGGTCAGCGTCACCGGCCGCAGCTTCGCGACCACCCGCATCGACGAGGAGTGTCGCACCGAAGACGGTCAGACCGCGCAGAACGTCTATTGGATCGACGGGCGTGGCGTGGTGCGCCAGTCGCGCCAGTTCGTGTCGCCGCAGCTGGGCTATATCGAGCTGCAGGCGGTCCATACCGGCCTGCGCTAGGCCCGGTCCAGCACCTTGCGCGCCGTCTCGGCCATGAGCTTCAGGTCCAGGCACAGGTCGCGGTTGCGCTGGTAGATCAGGTCCAGCGCCGCCTTGCGCGGCACGCAGCGGCGGCAATAGACGGCTTCGGTTTCCGCCCCGGTGGCGCAGGCGGCCAGCAGCCGCTCTTCGTGTCCGTGGAAGCGCAAGGTCGCCAGCCCGGTGATGCCCGGGCGGCTGCGCAGGACGCGTTCGTAGAGGTCCGGAAACAGCTCGGTATAGCGGCGCAGCGGCGGGCGCGGCCCGACGAAGCTGATATCGCCGCGGATCACGTTCCAGAGCTGCGGAAGCTCGTCCAGGCGGGTGCGCCGCAGGGCGCGGCCGATGGGCGTGATCCGGTCGGACTTGTCGCCCCCGGTGACGCCGCCATCGCCCGGATCGGGACGCATGGTGCGGAATTTCCACAGCACGAACGGATCGTCCAACCCGCGCATCCGCTCGGACGGGTAGAATACGGGGCGTCCCGACTGGATCAGCACCAGCGCCGCGATGACCAGGATCGGGATCAGCAGCACCGTTCCCATGAGCAGGGCCAGTGTCAGGTCGAAAAGGCGTTTGGCGGGCGTCATGGGGGGGACATATCGGTTGCACGGACCTCCGACCAGAGCGCGTCCGCCGACTGCTCCGGCACGTCCCAGAACCCCGCCAGGCGCGCGGTGTCGAGATTGGCGTAGGCCACGGCGCCCTGCGGCGCGGGGATGCGCGCGGGGTCCACGCCCGCCGCCCGGAAGATGTCGAGCATGGGGATCGGCCTGCGCGCGGCCACGTTCAGCACCGGCGGCAGCGCCCGCCCGTGGGCCACCGCGGCGGCGAGCGACGCGAGGCAGCGGGCCAGCGCGACCGGGCCGATGAAGCTGCGCATGGGCGCGTCGGGCGCGTCCGGGAAGGCGTCGAGCCGGGCGGCCCCGGCGTCGATGGCCAGGAAGGGTTGCGCCGCGCCCGCCACGTTGGCCAGCCGCAGCGCGGTGACATCGGGCGCCCGCGTGGCGTGCTCCATGGCGAGCTTGGCCTCGGCATAGGCGCCGCGCGGGTCCGCAGGGGCGTCTTCGCCGACCGGATCGCGCGGTGTCGGCCCGTAGATGGACGAGGACGAGGTCACGAACACATGCGCCGCGTTCCAGCGACGGGCGGCGTCCACGCCCGCCTGGGCGAGGCGGGTATTCTCGGACAGGTCGCCGCCGGTGACGGGCGTGACGCCTGCCAGGACGACGACGCTGGCGCCGTGGGCGGCGGGGCAGGGCGGCGGCGCGCCGATCAGGTTCCAGACCAGGTCACCGCTGCGGCCCACGCGCAGGAACGGCACACCCGCCTGGTGCCAGGCGCGGCAGACCCGACGCCCCACGAGCCCGCCCGCACCGATCAGCACCACGGGTCGCGCCGTCGTGGCTTGTGACATCGACTGCCTCATACGCGATTGCCTTCCCGGCCTATCCTAGTATCTTGAGCGCGCGGGCGAAACGGCCCCATTCTGCCCTGCTGCCGCAAGGAGATACCAGTGAATCGACGGATCGGAACCGCCTGTCTTGGCGGGCTTCTCCTTTTTGCGCTCGCCGCTTGCTCGGGCTTGCCGCGCGGCTCTGCGATTCGCTCGGAAATCAGCCGACCGGCGGCTGCGGAAGCGTCGGATTATGCCTTCTACCCGGTGACCCGGGCGCTGTTGCCCACGGTCGCGGCCTGGCCATCGGTCAACACGGTGCCCACCGACGGCTGGCCGCGGGCGCAGAACGGCGCGCTGGGCCAGTTGATCCGGCCCGGGGACACGGTGGCGATCCGGATCTGGGACAGTTCCGAGAACTCGCTTCTGACGGGGATCGAAGAGCGCTCGACCTCGCTGGGCGAGATGGTCGTGAGCCCCGGCGGCTCGGTCTTCGTGCCCTACGTGGGCGATGTCCGGATCGCGGGGGTGAGCCCGCAAAGCGCACGGCTGGCCATCCAGAACCGGTTGTCGGCCATCGCACCGTCGTCGCAGGTGCAGCTGGCGCTAGCCGAAGGCACGCAGAACGCCGTGTCGGTGGCCGCGGGCGTGAACAGCCCCGGCCTTGTGCCGCTGCGCGATCGCAACACCACCGTGCTGTCGGTGATCAGCCAGTCGGGCGGCGTTTCGCCGACCTTGCGCAATCCGCGGATCCGGCTGCAACGCGGACAGAAGAATTACTCGACCTCGCTCAAGCGGCTCTATGAGAACCCGGATGCGAATGCGTTGGTCCATTCGGGCGATACGATTATCGTGGAACAGGACGATCGCTACTTCCTGGCGCTGGGTGCGGCGGGCAAGGAAGATGTCATCTATTTCCCCCAGGACCGCGTGACCGCGCTCGAGGCGATATCGCTGATCGGCGGGATCACCGACACGCGCGCCGATCCCGAGGGCGTGCTTGTGCTGCGGGAATACCCGGCCTCGGCGCTGGACGCGGGCCTGCGCGGTCCCCGGCAGCAGCGGGTGGTTTTCGCCATCGACCTGACCACGGCGGATGGGCTTTTCAGTGCCAAGAACCTGCAGATCATGCCCGGCGACGTGGTGCTTGCGACCGAGTCGCCGGTCAGCTCGATCCAGGTGGCGCTGTCGCTTTTCGGCGGCGGGCTAGGCTTCGCGCGGCAATTGTCGAACTGACGGAACCGCTCGGCGGTGCGCGTTTTCTTGAGAAAACGCGGAACGGAATTTTCGAAAGTTCCGTCGCCCCGTCCGGCCGTCAGGGCGCGATCTGGCCGTCCTCGCCCGAAAAGCCCGCCATCTGGTCTTCGGCCCAGGCGCGCACGTCGTATTTCGCGATGGTCGCGCGCATGTCCTTCATCCGCGCTTCCTGCTCTTCTTCCGACATCTCCAGCGCCTGCAGCAGCGCGCGGTCCATGCTTTTGTGCGAGAACGGGTTGGCCAGCACCGCCGAGCCCATTTCCACCGCGGCACCGGCGAATTCCGACAGCACCAGCGCGCCGCGATTGTCGCTGCGGCAGGCGGCGAATTCCTTGGCCACCAGGTTCATCCCGTCGGCCAGCGGCGTGATCCAGGCCACGTCCGCCGCGCGGTAATAGGCCACCAGGTCGTCGAACGGGATCGCCCGCGAGAACAGCGTCACCGGCGTCCAGTCGAACGTGCCGAAGCGGCCGTTGATGCGGCCCACGGTCTGCTCGATCTCGTTCTGGATACCCTCGTAGACGGTCATGTTGCGGTTGGCGCTGACCGAGACGTGCAGCAGCCGCACCTTGCCGTGCAGGTGGGGGTTTTCGTCCAGCACCCGCTCGAAGCTCATCAGCTGGTCGGTGCCGCCCTTGGTGTAATCGGTGCGGCCCACCGACAGGACCATGGACACGTCGCCCAGTTCCTCGCGGATGGCCTGAGCGGCGGCGCGGGTTTCTTCGGTACCGGCGCGGCCCGCGATGTAGTCCATGTCAACCCCGACGGGGGAGGCCTGGACGTGCACCCGGTGGCCCTGCCAGGTCACTTCTTGTGCCACGCGCCGTTCGCTCAGCGCCACGTGTTCGCGGATGAAATCCGGGTTCACGGGCTGGCGCGGGCCGGTCTGCACGTCGAAAAGCGATTCGGCGACACCGACGAAATTGGCGGCATAGCGCGGGATGTGGAAGCCCACCACGTCGGCGGCCAGCAGCGATTCCATGATCTCGCGGCGCCAGGGCAGCACGTTGAACATATCCGCGGCGGGGAAGGGGGTGTGGTGGAAGAAGCTGATCCGCAGGTCGGGGCGTAGCTTGCGCAGATAGCCGGGCACCAGCCACAGGTTGTAGTCGTGCACCCAGACCACCGCGCCCTGCGCCGCCTCGTTGGCGGCGGCTTCGGCGAAGGCCCAATTCACCTCGCGGAAGGTGGGCCAGTCGACGGGGTCGTAGTCGTATTTTTCCTTGAAGCTGTGCAGGATCGGCCAGAACGCTTCCTTGGACGTGACGTGGTAGAAGGATTTCACCTGCGCTTCGGTCAGGGGCAGGCGCGACACGGAATAGGTGCCATAGCTGTCTTCGATTTCCACGACCCGCTCGAAATCGGGGTCCGTGGGCGTGTCGGACAGTTTCCACGCCACCCAGGCCCCCTTGTCCACGCGCCCGAAAAACGACTTCAGGGTCGGGACGATGCCATTGGGGCTTTTGTTTTCCTTGAAGACGGTCCGGCCGTTTTCCTCGACCTCTTCGTAGGGCTGGCGGTGATAGACGATGACAAGATCTGACGGCATCAGGCTTCCTCGGGCAGGTCGTGCAATTCGAATTCGGCGACCGCTTCGATGATCCCGGCGGCCCCGATGGCGGTCGCGACATGGACATGGGACAGGGGCGACACGCGGTCCACCAGCGCCGCTTCGGCCCCGCCGACGGCCACGGCCGGAAGGCCGCATTCCAGCATGGACAGGTCGTTCAGCGTGTCGCCCGCGCAGAGCACCTTGTTGGGCGCAATGCCCAGATGGGCCACCAGCCGCTTCAGCGACGGGCCCTTGCTGATGCCCCTGGGCAGGACGTCGAAATACTTGTTGTCCGAGGTCAGCGGATCGAACCCCATGTCGCGCACCCGCTCGCAGATGGCGGGGTCGAAATCGTCGGGGTTCATGTCGTAGCTGACGCGGTAGCGGAACTCGGTCGGCTGCAGCGTCAGGCCCGGGGCGTCGGCCAGCTCGGCGCGGATACGTTCGCCCGCATCGCCCCATTTCTCGGCGATCTCGACCTCGAGCGACTTGATCGGCGACACGCGCTTGTTCTCGATCTGCGCGATGGTGGTGCCCACGTCGCCCACGACGTATTCGGGCCAGGGCACGCCGCCGTCGCAGAGTTCGGCGATGAAATCGGGGTCGCGGCCGGTCACGAAGATCAGCCCGATGGTCGAGCGATTGACCTCGATCCAGTCATAGAGCCTGCGGCGGTCGCCGTCGCTGCCACCCAGGAAGGTGCCGTCCAGGTCGGTGGCCAGCACGAAACGGCGGCCCCCCATATCCGAGCCGGGAACGAATTCGTCACTCATGCGTGCTCTCCAAATGGATGGTCCAGGGAAATGCCGAGCGCCTTGGGCTCGGCTTCGATGGGCCGCGCCCAGAGGTCGCGGAAGGTATGTGTCAGGTCCGCGCCCTGGTGCAGCACGGCGTGGACCGCTTCGCAGATGGGCAGGCTTACACCGATGCGCCCCGCCAGGTCTATGACCGAGATCGCGTTCACTTCGCCTTCGACCACGACCGGCTTGCCGTCGAAGCAGTCTTCGCGCTTCAGGCCTTTGCCCAGCTGCGTGCCCAGGCTCATGTTCCGCGACGTGGTGGACGAGCAGGTCAGGGTCAGGTCGCCCGCGCCAGACAGGCCGGTGACGGTTTCGCGCCGCCCGCCCAGCACTTCGGCCAGCGTCTTCATCTCGTCCATGCCGCGGGTGATCAGGGCCGCGCGCGTGTTCTCGGCGAAGCCCGCGCCCGACATCATGCCGCAGGCGATGGCGATGACGTTCTTTACCGCGCCGCCGATCTCGACCCCCACCAGGTCGTCGCTGATATAGGGGCGGAAGGATTCGCTGCTCATCGAGATCGCGAGCCGCGCGGCGGGGCTGTCCTGCGGGTCCAGGCGATCACGGTAGCGGAAATGGAAGGCGACCGTGGCGGCCGTGGGATGGGCCAGCACGGTTTCGCGGGCGAAGGTCGGACCCGACAGCGCGCCGATGGGGTGTCCGGGCAGCTCCTCGGCCGCGACTTCGCCCAGCAGCAGGCCGGTGCGCGCCTCGATCCCCTTGGCGCAGAGCGCCACCGGCACGCCGTCCGGCAGGTGCGGCTTCAGCTGCGCGCAGATCTTGCGCAGCGTCGTCGACGGCGTGACGATCAGCACCGCATCCGCCTTCGACAGCGCGTGGGCCATGTCGGTCGTCGCCTCGATCCCCGGCGGCAGGGCGATGCCGGGCAGGTATTTCGGATTTTCCGAGCGGGTCGCGATGGCGTCCACGATCTTGGCGTCGCGGCCCCAGATCACGACCTCGCGCCCCGCGCGCCGTGCGACGGTAGCCAGGGCCGTGCCCCAGGACCCGGCCCCGATCACGGCGATCCGGGTATAGGGCGTGGCCAGCGTGGGCAGCAGGTGCCGGTCTTTCTTGCTGAGAGTCATGGAAGGCACCTTGGCGGTGGGAACACAGGATGTCGAATGGCAATGCAACGGGCGCGGGCGGGTTCCACCCATCTTGCCATGCCCTCGGCCCGGCCTGTCCGGCTGCGGGCGACAGGGCCAATACAATCATATCGTGCTGAAATAGCGGGCAACCGGCTGATTTTCAATGCGCCAGGTCGGATTGTCGCGGAGCGCTCCGCCGACGGCCGATTTCGCCGATTTTCGATAATTCTTTCTCAAACTTGTCAAAATTCCGCCGTGTTGCACGGGCAAAACCGGACGGACGCCCGGCAATGTATCGCCGCTCGCGAACCTTTCGAGGTAACCAATCCGGCCGCGCAACGCTTTGGTCGGTACCCGATCAGCAGATATGCTGCGGTGCAACAGTCGCCGTCGCAGTCGCAGAAAGTAGGAGACCCAGATCATGCCCAATGCCCCCGTCCGCACCGCCATTTTCCCCGTCGCGGGACTGGGCACGCGCTTTCTGCCCGCCACCAAGGCCACGCCGAAAGAGCTGCTGCCCGTCATCGACACGCCGCTGATCCAATACGCCATCGACGAGGCGCGCGAGGCGGGCATCGAGCGGATGATCTTCGTCAGCCACCCATCGAAGGCCAGCATCGAGCGGCACGTGCGCCACGACGCGGACCTGACCCGCACGCTGCGCCGCCGCGGCAAGAACTCGGTCGCGCGCAAGCTGGAACGCGCCGCGTTGGACGAGGCCACGCACGAGGTGATCTTCGTCATGCAGGACGAGCCGCTGGGTCTGGGCCACGCCGTCAATTGTGCCGCCCAGCACGCGCTGCCCGGTGCCGTCGCCGTCATCCTTCCCGACGATCTGATCGTGGGGAAAGGATGCCTGGCCGAGATGGTCGAAGCCTATGCGGGCTGCGACGCGGGCCACATGGTCGCGTCGATGGAGGTCGACCCGGACGCGGTGTCGTCCTATGGCGTGCTCGCCCCGTCGCGGACCGAAGGCCAGCTGATCTTTTCGTCCGGAATGGTCGAAAAGCCCGCGGTCGCCGACGCGCCGTCGCGCCAGGCCGTCGTCGGGCGGTATATCCTGGACGGCTCGATCTTCGCGGATCTCGATGCCCTCAAGCCGGGTGCCGGCGGTGAATACCAGCTGACCGACGCCATCGCCGCGGGCATCCGCCGGATCGGGCTGGCCGGGTTCGCCTTTTCGGGGCGCCGCTTCGATTGCGGCTCGAAGCAGGGCATGCTGGCCGCGACCCTGTACATGGCCGCGCAGGACGCCGATTACGCCGATGTGCTGTCGGAATTCTGCGTCACGACCTACGCCACGTCGCCCGTCGCGGCGTGACGCGCATCTGAAGCATGGTTTCAGCCAGCCGCCCCGGTCGGGGCGGCTTTTTTCGCTGCCTTCGTGGGGTGCGACGTCCGCGATGCGGATGCCTGTCCTGCCTTGGCCGATCCCACACGAGCGATCCGCAGACGGCATCGGGATCGGATCTAAAGAAAGACCCGTTCGACGAACCAGTATGCCCCGACCAATGCGATCAGGATCGACGCGGGGTTGGCCACGTTCTGGCGATAGCTATCGTCGCCTTCCGAGGCCAGGGCCGCGCCCGACAGGCCCAGCAGGACCGCGATCGTCGCCGCCAGGGGCAGCAGGCCGCCCTCCAACGTGACGCCCAGGAGGCTCATCCCGGCGAAGAGCGCGGGCACGATCACGAAAGCCAGCCCCAGCGAGATCCAGGCGGGCAAGCGCTGGACCGCCGCGCGCCCGTATTCGCGCATCGCCATGAAGACCAGCCCAAAGGCCAGCGCGATCACGAAGAGCTGGCCCAGCTCGACGCCCACGTTGAAGCCGATCAGCTTGGCCACGAAGTTCGACGTGCCGAGCCCGTATTCCGTGAGCACGCCGGCGAAGCCCAGCCCGTGCAGCAGCCCGAAGGCCAGCACCACCGCGGGCCGCCACGGCGTCATGCCCCGGCTCAGCACGTTCTCGACCCCCACATAGACGATGGAGGCGGCGATCAGCGGCTCGACGATGGCGGGCGAGACGCTGACGATGCCGAGTGCGGCCAGGGCCAGCGTGACCGTGTGCGCCAGGGTGAAGGCGCTGACCTGCCAGAAGAGCGGGCCCAGGTGGGTGGACAGGAAGAACAGGCCCAGCACGAACAGGATGTGATCGAGGCCGAGCGGTACGATATGTTCGAAGCCCACCGGGATATAGGCCAGGAACGCCTGCAGCCACGTCTGCGAGGACGGGCCCACGCGCGGGATCGGTGCGCTTTCGGCGCCGTTGGTGAGGTAGCCGGTATAGGCCTCGGGGCCCGCTTCCATCTGGCGCAGCACCAGCGCGCCGAGGCTCGCGTCCCACTGGACGATCACCGGCGCGTCACCCGGGGGCAGGGCGCCGGTGACCACGAAATCCGACAGGCGCGGCAGCGCGACATTGCCGACCTCGGGCACGTCCACGCTTTGCAGGCTCAGCGGGATCCGCGCGTCGCCCGACGTGACGCTGATCTGCCGGGCGAAGGCGTCGAAGCGGTCGCGGAAGGCCTGCGCCATGGCGTCGGGGTCGAGCGCGCGCAGTCGGTCCACCTCGTCCGCGCGGTCGGACGCGTTGGTATCTTGCAGGCCTTCCAGGTCCACGCCCGCGACGAAGGGCTCGAGCGTCGCTTCGAAATCCAGCGTCACCGTGCCGTCGGCGATGGTCAGGTCCGCCACCGACGGCTGCACCTCGTGCGCCAGGCCAGGCGATGACATCAGCGCGAGCAGCAGCCCGGCGCAGGCAATCACGCTTGACAGCACGGCCGCCCGCGCCACCCTGACGGGCAGGCCAAACAATTGGAAAATCATCATGTCCCGCGCATCCTTCGCCGCCATCCTTGCCTTCGGCGCACTTAGCACAGGCGCCGCCGAAAGCCACGAATTCTGGATCGAGCCCGTGCTCTACCAGACCGAGCCGGGCTTCCGCATCATCGCGGCGATCCGCGTGGGCCAGGCATTCGAGGGCTCGTCCTACGCGTATCTGCCGGACAACTTCCTGCGCTTCGACCTGGAGCAGGGCGGCGAGATGGCCCCGGTGGACGGGCGCCCGGGCGACCGTCCGGCGGTCAACCTGGAAGCGACCCGGGAAGGGCTGGCGATCCTGGTCCACGTGACCCGCGACTACGAGCTGGAATACGACAGCTACGAGGATTTCGTGAGTTTCGTGGAATCGAAGGATGCCGCCTGGGTGCTGGGCAGCCACGCCGATCGCGGCCTGCCCGAGGAAGGCCCGGTCGAGGCCTATTCGCGCTACGGCAAGTCGCTGATCGCCGTGGGCGACGGCGCGGGGCAGGATCACAGCTTCGGGCTGCTGACCGAGATCGTGGCGCTGGAAAACCCCTATACCGACGACATGAGCGACGGGCTGGACGTGCAGGTGCTGTATGAAGGCGAGCCGCGCGGAGATGCCCAGGTCGAGGTCTTCGCCAAGGATGCCGAGGGCACGGTCGAGATCACCAAGCTGATGACCGACAAGAGCGGCCTGGTCACGGTGCCCGTGGAGCCCGGCAAATCCTACCTGGTGGATTCGGTGCTCCTGCGCGAGCCGAAGCCCGAGGCGGTCGAGAGCATGGGCGCGGTCTGGGAAAGCCTGTGGGCGTCGCTGACCTTCGCCATCCCCGAAGGGACGTGAGCCGGGGCGCGAATTTTCGGCGAAAATTCGGGCGGTGATCAGCTTTCGGGGTCTTGGCGTTCCCGCAGCATCCGGTCGGTCCGCTTGCGCACCAGCACCGATCGCAGGTCGTGCATCGACAGCAGAAGCGGGTTCAGGACCGCGTCGATCTGCTCTTCAGTGGCCCTGGTCTGGACCCAGTGCGCGGTCTGGTTCAGGTGGTCGACGGTGCGCAGGATGTCGTCGATGTCGCGATAGGCCAGCGTCGCGCGCCGCTCTTCCATCCAGGTGGTGATGGCGGCCATGTCGTCTTCGTCGAGGTCGCGGTCGCCATGGGGCTTGATCTCGCCGTTGCGGATGTTGACCACGGCGATCTGGTCCATCTCGATCCGGCGCTGGCGGTTTTCTGCATCGACGCGGAACACGAAGGCCCCGTTTTCACGGGTCCGGAAGAAGTAATCGGGAAGCTCTGCGGACATGGGTCGGCCTTTGCGCGGGTCTGGTGCGCTTATGGCGGATCGGGACCGATTTGCGCAAGTCGCAGCACCGCCCGACGCATCCGCTATCGGCCGCCGTGGCGCCGGGATATTTGGAAGAACAAAGATGGGGCAGGGCGCGCGCGGATCCGTGGCGCGCGCCCGCGGCGGCCTAGCTGCAGCCCGCGCAGAACCGCTTGATCCGGGTCATGGCGTCGGTCAGCGCGGCATGGGAGGTGGCGTAGCTCACGCGGAAGGCGGGCGAGAGGCCGAAGGCCGCGCCGAAGACCACGGCGACGCCTTCCTCTTCCAGCAGCGCCGTGGCGAAGGCTTCGTCGCTGTCGATGGCGGTGCCCGCGGGGCTGACCATGCCGATGAGCTCGGCGATGGACGGGTAGACGTAGAACGCGCCGTCGGGCGTCGGGCAGGTGATGCCCTTGGCCGCGTTCAGCTCGGACACCACCAGGTCGCGGCGTTCCTGGAAGCTGGCGCACCAGTCCTGCAGGAAGTCCTGCGGGCCGTTCAGCGCCTCGACCGCCGCCCATTGGCTGATGGAACAGGGGTTCGACGTGGATTGCGACTGGATCTTGCGCATGGCCGCGATCAGCCATTCCGGCCCGCCCGCGTAGCCGATGCGCCAGCCGGTCATGGAATAGGCTTTGCTGACGCCGTTGCAGGTGAGCGTGCGGTCGTAGAGCGCGGGCTCGACCTGGGCGGGGGTGGTAAACTCGAAATCGCCGAAGCGCAGGTGTTCGTACATGTCGTCGGTCATCACCAGCACGTGCGGATGATGCACCAGCACATCCGTCAGCGCCTTCAGCTCGTCGCGGCTGTAGCCCGCGCCGGTGGGGTTCGACGGCGAGTTGAAGATCAGCCACTTGGTCTTGGGCGTGATCGCGTCGTTGAGCTGCTTCGGCGTCATCTTGAAGCCCTGCTCGATGCCGCATTCCACGATCACCGGCTCGCCGCCGCCCAACAGCACCATGTCGGGGTAGCTGACCCAGTAGGGCGCGGGGATGATGACCTCGTCGCCGGGGTTCAGGGTCGCCATCAGCGCGTTGTAGAGGATCTGCTTGCCGCCGGTGCCGACGCTGACCTGCTTCGGCGTGTAGTCGAGCCCGTTGTCGCGCTTGAACTTGGCACAGATCGCCTGCTTCAGCTCGATGATGCCGTCGGGCGCGGTGTACTTGGTCTTGCCTGCGTCGATGGCCGCCTTCGCCGCGTCCTTGATGTGGTCGGGCGTGTCGAAATCCGGCTCGCCCGCGCCCAGGCCGATCACGTCGCGCCCCTCGGCCTTCAGCTCGGCCGCCTTGGTGGTGACGGCGATGGTGGGCGAGGGTTTCACGCGGGACAATGTCGCGGAAAGATGGTCCATGGTCGTCCTCCGGAGGTAAGGTCAGGCTGGCATGTCTTAGGCTCGGCCCCATGTTCCTTCAACATGAAAACGAATGATCCGAGGTGATGCGATGACCATGGAAGACGTGGAACACGATTGGTATTCGAACGAGACGGCGACCTTCGGCGACCGCCTGGCCGATGCGCGCGAGGCCCTGGGCATGACCCAGGCGGACCTGGCCCAGCGCCTGGGGATCAAGCCTGCCACCGTCGAGGCGTGGGAAAACGACCTGTCCGAGCCGCGCGCGGCGCGTCTGAACATCCTTGCCGGGCTTCTGAATGTCAGCCTGCGCTGGCTGATGACGGGCGAGGGGGAAGGGCTTTCGGCCCCCGTCGACGAGATGGCGCTGCCCGAGGACATCCACCACATGATGGGCGAACTGCGCGAGATGCAGCGCGACATGGTGCGGCAGGCCGACCGGCTGGGGCGCCTTCAGAAGCGGCTGCGCCTTGCGCTGGACACCGCGCGATGAGCGGGGTGGACGACATCACGCTCCGGCGCCTGAAGATGCGATCGATGCGGCGCGGGATCAAGGAAATGGACCTGATCCTGAGCGCTTATGCCGATGGCCGCCTGGCCGAGCTGTCGCCCGAGACGGTGGCGCTTTACGAAGAGATGCTGTTCGAAAACGACCAAGAACTTTACACTTGGGTCAGCGGGCAGGTGGCCCCGCCGGACCGGTTCGCCGCGCTGGTGGACGACATCCGCGCGCACATGGCCCGGCACGTGCAGAAAAACGACGCGTCTTGACGGAAAATTAGCCAATTCCGCGCATCTTGATCCCCGAAGCTGTGAAACGAGGATCATGATGAGCGTTCTGCAAAGGGTGGAGACGGGCCAGGACCGCGGGTTCATCGCCGAATATCTGGACACGCTGTCGCTGGTCGAACGACTGCACCGGCTGCTTCTGGATGTGCTGAAGGATGAATTCGAACGGGTCGGCGTGCTGGAGATCAATCCGGTTCAGGCGCTGCTGCTGTTCAACGTGGGCGACAACGAGGTGACCGCGGGCGAGCTGAAATCGCGCGGCTACTACCAGGGCTCGAACGTGTCCTACAACTTGAAGAAGCTGGTGGAGATGGGCTACATGCACCACCAGCGCTGCGAAATCGACCGCCGCGCCGTTAGGGTGAAGCTCACCCAGAAGGGGCGCGAGGTGCACAAGACCGTGGGACGCCTGTTCGCGCGCCACGCCGAGGGGCTGCAATCGCGCAGCGTCCTGAGCCATGACCAGATCGACCTGATCAACGGCACCTTGCGCCGGGTCGAGCGTTATTGGACCGACCAGATCCGCTATATCTACTGAGCGGCGCCCAGAACCACGACCCGCAACTCGCGCAGAAGCTTGCGCTCCATGGCGTCGGCGTAATCGTCGAAGCCAAGCGCTGTTTCGACGAAGGCATCGGGGCCGTGGATCACTTCGGCCCTGAAATAGGACGACAGCTCGGCGATCTCGACCTGCCGCGCGTCGCCCGAAGATGGCGCGTCCGCGCCGATGGCCAGCGCGTTCACCGTGATCCCGTCCAGCGTGCCGCCCGCGCGCACGTCGCGGGGCCGGGGGCCGGTGTTGCGGGGCCCGTCGCCGGAAATATCCAGCGTGCGCTGCCAGCAGCCCGCGCGCTGGGCCAAAAGCCCCGCGCCGAAGGCCATCGCGGCACCGAGCC
Organism: Palleronia pontilimi; assembly: GCF_016412875.1. Lineage (GTDB taxonomy): Bacteria > Pseudomonadota > Alphaproteobacteria > Rhodobacterales > Rhodobacteraceae > Palleronia > Palleronia pontilimi. Next base: position 218,675 of record NZ_JAEKPD010000007.1, read on the forward strand.
CGGTGGATGGCCCGAATGCGGGCCGCGTGGCGTCGCGCAGGCGCGCGGCGATATCGTCAATCACGTTACGTGAGACCACCGAAGCCCAGCGCTGGGTGAGCCGGACCTGGCCCGGATCGGACCACTCGAAAATTGCCAGGTCCACGGGGGTTTCCGGATCGTCGAGCAGTGCCGCCACGACCCTCGGGCGCTGCAATGCCGCCGCGAGCCCGTCCAGTTGCAATCGGTACTCGGTCGTGTCCACCGATCCCGAGATATCCAGGCCCAGCGCCAGGGCCTGGCGACAGGCGGCATCCGTCGGCGCGGCGAGGACAAGGGTCAGCGCCAGCGCGGGCCAGATCACTCGCTCGCTCCGATCACCCGGGCGCCCATTTCGCGGACCAGCTTGCGCCGCATCGCGCGCTCGAAATCCTCGAAGCCTTGCGCGACCTCGACGAAGGACGCGGGGCCGCGCACCACTTCGCGGGCGTACCACGTCACCACCGCCTCGTCGTGGCCGGTGACGACCAGCCCGTTCACGGTGACTTCGTCGAAGGGGAAGTTTCGATAGGCCAGGTCCGGCCCGAACCCGTCGTTGTTGATCCCGTCGCCCGAGACGTCCAACGTCTTGAAAAGACAGGGCGGCGCGCGCTCGAGCAGCCCCGAGGCATAGCCAAGCGCATATCCCAGCGCGGTCGGGAAGTCGGCGTAGGACCGCCGGGACGTGGCGATCGCATCGCTCGCCCGCTGCATGTCTTCGGGGCTGCTGAGCAGGATCCAGTCCAGCAGCAAGTCCTGCTGCCACCGCCCCGACCATTCGAAAACCGCCAGGGCGATGGGCTGGTCGGGGATGGCGGTCGCGGCTTGCACCACCTGCGGCGACAGCAGCGCGCGGGCCAGTCCCTGGCGCTGCAGCGCGTCTTCGCGGGCGTCGACCGAGGACGAGATGTCCAGCCCCAGCAGCAGCGCCAGTCGGCACTGGGCGTCGGCCGCACCCGCCCAGACCGCCAGCGCGGCGGCGGCGCCTACCAGTGTCCGGTGTTTTCCATGCTCGCCCACGGCTCTTGCGGCTCCTTCGCGTCGCCTTTTTGCAGAAGCTCGACCGAGATGTTGTCGGGCGAGCGCACGAAGGCCATGTGCCCGTCGCGCGGCGGGCGGTTGATCGTCACCCCCGCATCCTGCAACTTCGCGCACATCTCGTAAATATCGTCCACGCGGTAAGCCAGGTGGCCGAAATGGCGGCTGTCGTCGGGGAGCGCGTCGTCGCCGTCCCAATTGTAGGTGATCTCGACATCGGCCATGCCGTTGTCCTGCTCGGGCGGGCACATGAAGACCAGCGTGAAGCGCCCGGCCTCGACATCCTTGCGCTGCCGTTCCTTCAGGCCGAGAAGCTTGAAGAATTCCATCGTCTTGTCCAGGTCCTTGGCGCGGACCATGGTGTGCAGATATTCGATTGCCATGAGGGGCTTCCTTCTTGAACGTTTCCTTCGCAAGGGCAGGTAGCGTCCCGAGGCTTCGGGTAAAGCAGGCGAAACGCCTGTCGCCGGGTTCATCCCATGGGATGGACTTTTGCGATAAGACGCCGGAGAGAATCCACTTGCGAGCGTCCGGCGTCAGGCCGCAGAGGGATCAGAAGGTCGAAACCACCCCGAGACTCACGCCGAGACGATCCGTGTCGAAAAGATCGACATTCGACGACCGCCGTGATCCCTCCAGCGTCACCGACGGCGCAAAGCCGTAGTAATCCAGTCCGCGAAATGTCGCCGTCACGGAACCCTGAACGACACGGTCCAACCGCCCACCCGACTGGTAGGGGGTGGCGTCAAAGTCGGTCAGGCCATAGGCGGCTCGGATTGTCAGACCCATCCCGCCGCCCAGACTTGTCAGGACCGGTCGACCCAGCGTGTACCCGACGCTCACCGTCCCGGTTGTGAAATCGAACGACATGGAGTCCGCGCGGCTTTCGCTGGCGAACAATCCCAGCCGCAGCGTACCGCCGGTGATCCTGTGCGCAGCATCGAAGCTGACCCCCATGGAAAAGGGCGTCGCGTCATTTCCCTGCAACCGCTTGGTGTATTCCGCCGCGATTTCCGCCTGAAAGAACGTGCCTCCGTCGCTTCGCCAGCTTCGCCCCAGGGAGAATCGCGCGGATCGCGCCAAGGGGTGGCCGCCATACCAATCCGCGTTGACCACGCCCCCCAGAGACCAATATCCTGCGCCTGCACCGGCGCTGATATCGTGGACAAGTCCCAGTCCGACGCCGGTCTGCGCGAAATCACTGCCATCCGCGTCAGGCGCGATCCGCTTCGCTTCACCCGAAAGCCTGTAGGTCTGATGCGACAGGTCCAGCGACAGAGTCGTTCGACTGCGTTCACTCACGGAAATGATACGCTCGATGTCGGCACCGAATGCGAAGCGTGTTCCCGACAGCGCAAGCGCTGACCCGCTGAGGACAATGGGCAGGCCGAACAGTTCCACCTGATCGCTGGTTGCGCCGCCGTTCGCGTTCGATGTCGGCGCGACAGCGAAACTCAGTTTGACCCTTGTGGGGGTGCGATTTCGGACGTGGCGCAGATCGGCGACGGCGCGCCTGCGTTCGGCTTCACCGGGCGCGATCTCTGCGGCGCGGCGCAGCCAGAATTGCGACCGCAACCGCGCGCCCTGAGATGACAGCGCCTGGGCGACCAGAAGGGCCGAGCGATATTTCTCGCCATCGGTTTCGGCCGTTCTCCAGGCCTGTTTCGCAGTCGCAAGGGCGGCGTCGTAGTCGCCCGCGTTCCGCTGCGCGCGGGACCGGACGAGAAGCGCGGTCACATCGGCAGGATCACGGGCGAGAAGGGCGTCCGTCAGGGCTTGCGCGGTTGCGTTGTCGCCCTCCGCCACGGCGGTGACGGCGCGTGTGCGCATCTGATCGGGAGACAAAGTTTCGGCCGTCGCCGCCGCTGTGAGCGCAACGGCGATACCGATCGATAAAACCGATCGAAGCACCCGATGCGGCATCAGCCTTCCGGACGTCGGTAGACGATGAAGCCGCCCGTTTCGCGCGCGGTGACGTTTTCGAACCGGGGATCCTGGCTGGTCAACACGACGATACCGGTGATTTCCTCGGCATCTTCACCCGAAAGGACAGCGAAGAATTGTCCATCCTCATAGTTGTCGGATTCGCCGGGCAAGCGCGAGAAGACGTCCGTCACGATTTCGCCGCTGGCTTTGGCCGCACTATCGTTGATGACCATCCTGACCTCGGGAAGGGTCGCACGCCCTTCTTCAAGAGCACCCGCGATTTCGGCGGTGATGTCGTTCCCCGCCAGATCAAACACCCGCCGGTCGAAAATCGTCGCGTTTACACCGTCACCGATGGTATTCGGCTGTTGGTTGAAATCTTCGAAATCGATCTGCACGGTTGCGCGACCGGTCGTATATTCAAGACCGCCGCGACCGTCGAAGTCCCGCAGCCCGGCATATTCCCCCTTATAAGAGCCCTGTCCGGTCTGGGGAATCTCAACGTTGCCATTGCGCTGGTAGATGAAGCCGCCGAAGCCGTACGGGATGTAGGAGCCCGTGCGCACGATAGCGAATTCCGACTGCCCCGAAGGACTTACACCGTAGACAGCGCGGTACAGGAATTGGTCGATCTGATCGCCGTTCAGCGGATCCGGTACCGGCTCGGTCGGCTCATATACCGCGAACTGCGATATCGACTCGCGCGGCTGGCCGCCTGGCGGCGTGGTCGGCACCGGGTCGAGCGTGGCGACAGTCGGGCTGCGGCGATAGGTGCTTTGTTGGTCGGTGTCGGGGCCCACATCCGGGTCGCCGTCAAACGCCAGATTGTCCACGGTGAACGTGTCGGTCTCGCTGTTGTAGCTGACCCTCTCCACGTAGCCCGAGCCCTCTCCGCGTTCCTCGCGGCGGGTGATGTCGGAACTTGAGCTCGGGCTTTCCGTGCCCGGCGGCAGATCGCCGTCGCTGTCGATCGGCGTGACCGGATCTCCATCCTCACCCGTGCCGCCATCGACCTCGTCGTCGTGAATGGGCTCGAACGGGTTGCCGCCATCGCAGGCGCCAAGCGCCAGTATCGCGCAGAGCGCGAGGGAATATCTGGGGATCATACTGCTGTGCCTCGGATCGATTGTTTTGCGGCCAAATTGCCCGCCCGGGTTCGATTTGGTCAAGCGTACCGGTCCGCTTTGCCGAAATCGGACCCAGCCTGTGGGGAAATTACCAACCTTCGGGTAAGATATCCCCATATAGTGGTTTGTGCAGCCGCTCTGGCCAGATATTGTGTTGTTCGACTCAAGCCAGCATCGAAGGATCGCCCGCCATGCCCCTTTCGCCCGAGCAACAGGCCGACATCGACGACCAGCGCGCCGAAAGCCACCAGACCCTGCGCGCCACGGTGCCGGGGATGGAGGCGCGTCTTTACCGCGCCCACGAGGTGCTGGATCACGGGCTGGTGCGCGTCATCGACTATATGGGCGACGACGCCGCCATCACCCAGGCCGCGCGGGTCAGCTACGGGCGTGGCACCAAGTCGGTGCAGAACGACGAGGGGCTGATCCGCTACCTCATGCGGCACTGGCACTCGACCCCATTCGAGATGTGCGAGATCAAGCTGCACGTGAAGCTGCCGGTCTTCGTTGCGCGCCAGTGGATCCGCCACCGCACCGCCAACGTGAACGAGTACTCGGCCCGCTACTCGGTGCTGGACCGCGAATTTTACATCCCCGCGCCCGAACACCTGGCCGCGCAATCGTCGATCAACAACCAGGGCCGCGGTGCGGTGCTGGAGGGCGACGAGGCCGCCCGTGTCCTCGAAACCCTCAAATCCGACGCCGACCGCGCCTATGACCACTACGAATCCATGCTGTCCCAGGACGGCCAGCAGGGCCTTGCCCGCGAACTGGCCCGCATGAACCTGCCCGCCAACGTCTATACGCAATGGTACTGGAAGGTGGACCTGCACAACCTCTTCCACTTCCTGCGCCTGCGCGCCGACCCCCACGCGCAATACGAGATCCGCGTCTATGCCGACGTGATCTGCGAGATCGTGAAGGACTGGGTCCCGCTCGCCTATGCCGCGTTCGAGGAATACCGGTTAGGGGGCGCGCAACTGTCGGCGACGGCGGTGGCGGTGGTGAAACGGATGATCGCCGGGGAGACGGTGACGCAGGAGACGTCCGGTCTGACGAAGCGGGAGTGGGGGGAGTTGATGGGGGTTGTTGGGTGACCGTAAGTCAAGAAGAATGTCTCTCTCGTCTCTCGCCTATCCCTGTCGGGGATGGCTTTCGCGTCAAATCGCGCGAATCCGTCGACTTAGAGTTCAAGCGTGAGCTCACTCTTGCTACCTTCCGGAAATCTCTAAAAACAGTTGCTGCATTTTCTAACTGTAAAGGTGGATGGATCGTATTCGGAGTATCAGATAGGCCACGTAATATTGTGGGTATAGGTGCTGCTGACTTAGACGATGGCCAGTTGTCCGAACAGGTCATTCAATCAATTTCGCCTGCTCCCGATTGGTCGATGACTTATCTTGATATATTTGGTCTTCGCGTCGCAATTTTCGAAGTTTTTCAGAACCCCCGACTGCCCACTATTGCAATTCGCGATCTCAGTGGAGGTCAAGGGGAAGATCCACTTTTGAGGCAAGGCACAGTTTACACGAGGCGTAGGGGACAGACGTCCCCGATCACCGGAGCTGAATTTACGCAGATGATGCGCATGAGGGACGATTTGACTGAGGCGAGGATATTTCAGTTCCTCGGGCGCGGTCGAGACATAGGATTTGACCGTGCGATCGTCGCAGGTGGTAAGGGTGAAGCCCAGCAAGATGCCGAGAGGATGACCTTCTATATCCCTTCTAGCTCAGCCAGTGACCTCAATATCGTTGATCGCGCAAGGCTGATAGAAGAAGACGGAGCGCCAGCCTACGAAATCGTAGGAAATGTGAACTTGTTTGCACCCGGCGACATTGATCCGAGACTGCCCATGCGCGCGGCGGAAACTGCCGCTAGCCAGCTAGAAGAGATTCACAATATTTTTGGTAACGATTTCCCTTGGACTTTCTCACACTTAAAGAAGGCAGCGTCGCATTTGGGGTTTTGGCGTCGGACAGAGGGTGACGGTGTGAACACCGGTGTTGAGCCATTAACTGGAACTACAATTTATTTCCGAGCCGGAAGGGAGGAGATCCTGAATTTTGCGAGGCAAAATCCGAGTGAATTCGTAGATGTAGTTGCGTCTCAAGCGACACGGAAAAGATGGCGTGACGCGCAAGAGCTGGTGCAGTAAGCGGCTAACCTAAACTCTGCCACTGCTGATTTAGCTCTTATTCTACTTCTATAACTTATCATCTCGCGTGTTCCGTGATCGGAAGCGAAATGTGCAGCGACGTCGGACGGCTTCGAGCGCGCTGTTGCCATGGTTCAATCAACCGATCCTCTGAAACCAATGTCCGCCCGGCGGTACGCCGGGCAGCGCCCGACCCGCCCCCCAGGGCGGGCGCTTCACGCCCACCCTCGGGTCGGGCGCTGCCCCGTCCGCGATGAACGACCCTCGGTCCCTGTGACAGATGCCCCCCTGCGCATTGCTTGCGCAATCCGCGTTCGACCCTTGGGGCTTTCCACTGGAAAGCCCCATCGCGGGCAGGCCCGCGACCGGGCCTCACCCCTCGGGTCGGGCGCTGCCCTCATCGCATTGCACGACCCTCGGCCAACCTGACAAACGCCCCGGCGCATTGCTTGCGCAATCCGCGTTCGGCCCTTGGGGCTTTCCGCCCGAAAACCCATCGCGGGCGAGCGCGCTGGTCTTCGCTCGGCGCTCACAAATTAGGCGCGGTATCAAACCTGTGTTACCTTACGTCACCCTGGGCAATTTCGCCCTCGGGGAGAAGTGGGAGAACATTCATGACCAAGACTATTTTCAAGGGTTTCCTGGCGGCCGGGTTGCTGGCCGCGGCTCCCCTGGCCGCGATGGAGGTGACGGGGACCGGGCACGGCACCTCGGACAACCAGCCCATGCCGCTGACCGAGGACATCGTCGCGGTCCAGGTCGCCAGCACCTATGAGCGCTTCGACTCCGACGACCCCGACAACCCGCTGGTGGGCCTGAGCGGGCCGTGCTGGGGCTCGATGCTGATGAACGCGGGTGCGGTGTCCGGCAGCGGGCTCTGCCGCTATTCCGACGAGGACGGCGGCGAGGCCGTGCTGAGCTGGACCGCGGAAGCCGTCGAGAACGGCCGCACCCAGGGCAGCTGGGAAGTGGTCGGCGGCACCGGCTCGTGGGAGGGCGTCACCGGCGGCGGCAGCTTCGACGCGGGCACCGACGACGCGGGCGCCTATACAAACAACGTCATCGGCGAGCTGACCATGCCCTGACGCACCCGGCGCGCGGCGGTGTCATGGCCGCCGCGCGCCGCGATTGTTTCCGAAACGCCAAATTGACCGCTTGCGGGGCACCGGCTACGCTTTGCCCGATGGCGGCGCGACCGCCGGGACAAAGGACGCGAGGGACCAGATGACACGCACCGCAATCGCTTTCGGACTGACGCTGTCCGCCTTCGCCGCACCCGCCATCGCCGGCAACGCCGTCTATCCGTTCAAGACGCACGAGAATTTCTGCCCCAACGGGTTGCAGCCCGTCTATGCGGGCGGCGAGATCTGCTGCGGCACGCCCACGACCCACACGACCTATGCCCAGGTCATGGCGCATCCGGCGCCCAAGCGGCAGGCCCGCGCGGTGCGCCACATCCCCGCCCAGAAGGGCATCCCGACCGGCAAGGGGATCGACTGAGCGGCGCGCACGAAAAAGCCCGCCGCGGTGTGCCGGGGCGGGCTTTCGGCGGTGCTGGTGTGAAAATGGGCTAAAGCGCCTGGAGCTCTCCGGCCGATTCGCGTCCGTCACGGCCCGCGATCAACTCGTAGCTGACCTTCTGATTGTCGGCCAAGCCGGTCATGCCGGCCCGCTCAACCGCCGAAATATGAACGAAAATATCTTTGCCGCCATCGTCCGGCGCAATGAAGCCGTAGCCTTTGGTGGTGTTGAACCATTTAACGGTGCCAGTGGGCATTCCCGTGTCTCCCTGTGGTCGTGCCCGCCCGCGGAATTGCGGCGGGATGGTGCTGCCAGGTCTTCCGTCATGGCCGCGTGGGCACTATCCGATAGAACGTCTGTCGTCACATTGGAAACGCTGGTAAATTCGCGCACAGATTGCAAGTGAAAGTCAAATGACAGTGCCAAGCCAAGCGCCCGCGTCGCTGACGCTCTACGGGCTGAAAACCTGCGATACCTGTCGCAAGGCCCTGAAATCATTAAGGGATGCGGGGCATGACGTGGTTTTCCACGATGTCCGGGCCGACGGATTGCCGCGGGAGACCCTTGAGCGGTTTCATGCTGACCTGGGCGAGGAATTGATGAATAAGCGGTCGTCGACCTGGCGCCAGCTGGGCGATAGCGCTCACGGGCAGGACGTGATTTCCCTGATTTCTCAATATCCTGCAGTAATGAAGCGACCCGTCATCGACGACGGGACGCGGCTGTACCTGGGCTGGACGAAGGACGTGCAGGCCGCCCTTACCTGAGATCGGGCGGCGTCGCTTCGGCCTGCAAATCGGCCAATAGCGTGTCGAGCGGGGCGGTGCGCGTCTGCTTCTCGCCCAGCCGCCGGACCGAGACGGTCCGATCCTCGACCTCGCGCGCGCCGATGGCCAGGATCACCGGCACCTTGCCCACCGAGTGCTCGCGAACCTTGTAGTTGATCTTCTCATTGCGGGTATCCGCCTCGGCCCGGATGCCGTTCTTGCGCAGAAGATCCGTGATTTCAGTGACATAGGCATCGGCGTCGGACACGATGGACGCCACGACCACCTGGCGCGGAGCGATCCAGAACGGCAGCTTGCCCTCGTAGTTTTCGATCAGGATCCCCAGGAACCGCTCGAACGACCCGAGGATCGCGCGGTGCAGCATGTAGGGGCGGTGCTTGCTGCCGTCGGCGGCCACATAGGAGGCATCCAGCCGCTCGGGCAGGTTGGGATCCACCTGGAACGTGCCCAGCTGCCATTCGCGGCCGATCGCGTCGGTCAGCTTGAAATCCAGCTTCGGCCCGTAGAACGCCCCTTCGCCGGGATCGAGCTCGTAAGGATGCCCCGTCGCCTTGATCGCGTTTTCCAGAGCGTTTTCAACGTAGTCCCACGACTCGTCGCTGCCCACGCGCTTCTCTGGCCGGGTCGAGAACTTGATGTCGAAGCTGTCGAACCCGAGGTCCGAATAGACGCTGGCCAGCATGTCGATGAAGCCCGCGCATTCGGCTTCGATCTGGTCCTCGGTGCAGAAGATATGTGCGTCGTCCTGGGTGAAGCCGCGCACCCGCATCAGCCCGTGCAGCGCGCCCGACGGCTCGTAGCGCGAGCAGGCCCCGAACTCGGCCAGCCTGAGCGGCAGGTCGCGATAGGATTTCAGGCCCTGGTTGAACACCTGCACGTGGCAGGGGCAGTTCATGGGCTTCAGCGCGTTGACGGCCTTTTCGCGGGCGTGTTCCTCGTCCACCTCGACGATGAACATATGCTCTTGGTACTTTTCCCAGTGGCCCGAGGCTTCCCACAGCTTGCGGTCCACGATCTGGGGCGTGTTGATCTCGCGGTAGCCGTGGGCGCGCTGCTTGCGGCGCATGTAATCCTGCAAGGTCGTGTAGATGTTCCAGCCGTTCGGGTGCCAGAACACCTGGCCCGGCGCCTCTTCCTGCATGTGGAACAGGTCCATCTCGCGGCCCAGCTTGCGGTGGTCGCGCTTGGCGGCCTCTTCCAGCATGGTCAGGTGGGCGTTCAGGTCCTTCTTGGTGCGGAAGCCCACGCCGGTGATGCGTTGCAGCTGGGGCCGGGTCACGTCGCCGAACCAGTAGGCGCCCGACACGCCCATCAGCTTGAACGCGTCGGCGGGCACCTGGCCCGTGTGCTGCAGATGCGGGCCGCGGCAAAGATCCTGCCAGTCGCCGTGCCAGTACATCCGGATCGGCGCGTCCTCGGGGATGCGGTCGATGAGCTCGACCTTGAAGGGCTCGTTCGTGTCCTTATAGTGCTGGATCGCGCGGTCGCGGTCCCAGATCTCGGTGCGCACCGGGTCGCGCGCGTTGATGATCTTGCGCATCCGGTCCTCGATCTGGCCCAGGTCTTCGGGCGTGAAGGGCTCGGCGCGGTCGAAATCGTAGAACCAGCCATGGTCGGTCACGGGACCGATGGTCACCTTCACGTCCTGCCAGATTTCCTGCACGGCGCGGGCCATGATGTGGGCCAGGTCGTGGCGCACCAGTTCCAGCGCGGGGGCGGCATCGTCCATGGTGTTGATGGCGATCCGGGCATCGCGCTCGATGGGCCATTGCAGGTCCCAGTGCTCGCCGTCCAGCGTGGCCGAAATCGCCTTCTTGCCCAGCGACTTGCTGATCGATGCGGCCACGTCGGCCGCCGTCACGCCCGCGTCGAAGTCGCGCGCGTTGCCATCGGGAAATGTCAGGGAAATCTGGGCCATGGGCCACCTCGTCGGTTTGGCGCCCACGGAACGCCCGGTTGCAAGTTATGTGTGCACGGACTTGCCCAGCCCGGCCGCCCAAGTCAACCCACGGCGCGCGCCGGGCTTGCCATCCCTGGCCTCTCAATGCCTCGAGACCACGTCGGAAAGGAGCGGTGCGCCGGGAAATTGGCGACAGACCGCGCAAGCGGACTACTTTCGCGAAGACCGACCGGAGAGAGCGATGAGCGACACCACGAGCTACGAAGAAACCCTGTTCGAGGCGCTGACCGAGGACACCGACAGCCCCGGCGGATTGAGCGACACCGCCCAATCCCACGAGGCGGGCAATTTCCTGCGCCACGCGGCGTCGCTGTCGATGACGAAGTTGGCCGACGGGCTCTTGTCGCCGAAACTGGTGCTGTCGTGGCTTCTGAGCACGCTTGGCGCGTCGAACTTCCTGGTGGGCCTGCTGGTCCCGATCCGCGAGGCGGGCGCGCTTCTGCCGCAGCTTTTCACGGCGCCGCGCATCCACGCCATGGGGCGGCGCAAATGGGCCTGGGCCGGTGGCTCGGTGGTGCAGGGGCTGGCCTGCGCGGGGATCGTGGTCGCCGGGCTGACGATGGAGGGCAACGCCGCGGGCATCGCCATCTGCGTGGCGCTGACCGTGCTGGCGCTGGCGCGTTCGGTCTGTTCGGTCAGCTACAAGGACATTTTGGGCAAGACCGTGGGCAAGACCCGGCGCGGATCGGCCACGGGGCTTGCCGCCAGCGTCGCCAGCATCGGCGTGATCGTGTTCGCGTTGATGCTGGTGCTGGACCTCGGTGCGCGGATGACGCTGGTGATCGGCGCGCTGACGCTCGCCGCCGCGCTGTGGCTGATCGCGGGCGCGCTGTTCGCTACGTTGCGCGAAGAGCCGACCCCGCGCGCGGCGGAAGGCACGCCCTGGGGGCAGCTCACCCTGCTGCGCGAGGATCGCCAGCTGGTGCTGTTCATCGTCACCCGCGGCCTGCTGACCGCGACCGCGCTGGCGCCGCCCTACCTGGTGCTGCTGGGCGCGCAAGCGGGGCAGGGCAGCTTCGACCAGCTGGGTGCGCTGGTGCTGGCCTCGTCCGTGGCGTCGTTCCTGTCATCCTATGTCTGGGGGCGCATGGCCGACCGGTCCAGCCGCGACGTGCTGAGGCGGTCGGGCGGGCTGGGGGCCATTGCGCTGGCGGGCGCGATCCTGCTGGACATGCAGGGGCTGGCGGGCGCGTGGTGGGCGATGCCGGTCGTGCTGTTCGTCCTGATGATCGCCTATCACGGCGTGCGGCAGGGCCGCTCGACCTACTTGGTGGACATGGCGCCGAAGGATCAGAGACCGGCCTATACGGCGGTGTCGAACACGGTGATCGGCGTCGTGCTGATGGGATCGGGCCTGTTCGGCGCGTTGGCGTCGATCTGGGGGGCGGGCAGCACGCTGGCGCTGTTCGCCGTGATGTGCCTGCTCGCGGTCGTGGTGGCGGGCAAGCTGGAAGACGTCGAGTAACGCTTTTCATTCCCGGCCGCGCGCCTAGTGTCTTCCCCCATGACCGATTTCCTCGACACGGCCCATGGCCGCCGCATCGCCTATCACCGCACCGAGGGGAAGGGGCCTTGGGTCGTCTTCCTGGGCGGGTTCAAATCCGACATGGGCGGCACCAAGGCCGTGCACCTGGAAGCCTGGGCCAAGGCGCGGGGCCGCGCCTTCCTGCGGTTCGACTATTCGGGCCACGGCGAGTCCTCGGGCACGTTCGAAGAGGGCGGCATCGGTGACTGGTCGCAGGACGCGGCGGATGCCATCGGCGCGCTGACCGACGGCCCGGTCGTGCTGGTCGGGTCCAGCATGGGCGGGTGGGTGTCGTTGCTGGTGGCGCGGCAATTGACGCGCGTCGTCGGTATGGTGGGCATCGCCGCCGCGCCCGATTTCACCGAGGACAGCATGTGGGCGGGCTTCTCGCCCGAGCAGCACGCCGAGATGGAGCGCACGGGCCGCGTGGCCCTGCCGTCGGAATACGGCGAGCCCTATATCATCACGAAACGGCTGATCGAGGATGGCCGCAACCACTTGGTCCTGCGCGAGCCCATGCGCGATTTCGGACCCGTGCGCCTGTTGCAGGGCACCGAGGACGCGGATGTGGACCGCTCGGTGGCGCTGCGGCTTCTGGATCATCTGCAGGGCGACGTGCGGCTGACGCTGGTGAAGGGCGCCGATCACCGGTTTTCCAGCCCCGAATGCCTGGCCCTGATCGAAAGCGCCATTGACCAGGTGCTGGGATGAAGTGGGTCGTGCGGATCCTGACCGCGCTGGTCCTGCTGGGTGTCGCGGTGTGGCTGTTGCGCCCGGGTGTGGGTGAAATCGCGTTCGACGCCGACGCCATCGGCGATGACCCGGTCGCGTATCTGGCGGCGCAGGAGTCGCGCTTCGACGATATCGTGGAGGGCACGCAGAAGCGCGTCGTCTGGGCGGGGGATCCGGGCGCGCGGACCGACTGGGTGGTGGTCTATGTGCACGGCTTTTCGGCCTCGTCCGAAGAGATCCGGCCGGTGCCCGACCAGGTGGCCGCGGCTTTGGGCGCGAACCTCTATTTTACCCGACTCGAAGGGCACGGCCGCGATGGTGCGGCCATGGCCGAGAGCAGCGCCGAGGCGTGGTTGCGCGACTTCGACGAGGGGCTGGCGATCGCCCGACGGCTGGGCGACCGGGTGCTGGTCATGTCGGCATCGACCGGTGGGACCATCGCGGCGCTGGCCTCGGCACGGGGGCGGGATGTGGACGCGCAGGTGATGGTGTCGCCCAATTTCGGGGTGCAGGCGGCGGGGGCTTTCCTGCTGACGCTGCCCGGGGCCCGGTCCTGGGTGCCGCTGCTGGTGGGCGAGACCCGCAGCTTCGAGGCCGAGAACCCCGCCCACGCGAAATACTGGACGACCCGCTACCCGACCGAGGCCGTGGTGCCCATGGCGCTGTCGGTACGCGCCGCGAAGGCCGCCGCGCTTCAGCGGATCACGACGCCCGCGCTGGTGATCTTTTCCGAGGACGACCAGGTCGTCCGCCCCGAGGCCACGCGCGCGGCAATGGCGCGCTGGGGCGGCCCGGTGACGCTGGAACCCGTCAGCCCGCCGCCGGGCAACGCGCCGTCGAATCACGTCCTTGCGGGCGACATCCTGTCGCCGGACATGACCGCCCCGGTGACCGACATGATCCTGGACTGGGTGCGGGCGCTGCCATAGGCCCGCCGAAAAATGCCGACGCGCCGCCAAGATGCTTGCGGCGCGGCACCATGGCTTCTAGGATTCTTTTAAAATAAGAACATTTACCCACGGCGACCGGGCAGGTCTCTGAAAACACAAGGATAATCCCATGGGCATGCCATTGGTGCTGCTGCCGGGTTTCATGTCCGACCTGCGCGTCTGGGGGCCGCAGATCGAAGCGCTCGCGCAGGATCACACGCTGGTTCTTCCGACGCTCGGCACCTTCGACAGCGTCGAGCGCATGGCCGAGAACCTGCTGCCGCAATTGCCGCAACGCTTCGCCCTGGCCGGGCATTCGCTGGGCGGGCACGTGGCGATGGAGCTGTTGCGCCGCGCCCCGGACCGGGTCGAGCGGATCGCGATCCTGTCGGCGCCGTGCCTGGCCGAAACGCCGCCCATGGCGGCCGAGCGCGAGTTGCGGATGGTGCGCGCCAAGGGCGGGCGGCTGGCCGCCGTCATGGCCGAGGATCTGCCGAAGACCTGCCTGGCGGACGGCGATCTGTGCGCCCCGCTGCACGGCTTCGTGCTGGAAATGGCCGAGCGCTTCGGCGTCGATGCCTACCTGGCGCAGTCGCGCGCGATGCAAAAGCGCCCCGATTGCCAACGGGTCCTGCGCACGGCGCGGCTGCCGTCGCTGGTCATGGGCGGCGCCGAGGACACGGTGGTCCGGCCGCAACGGCTGGAATTCCTGGCCGGGCTGATGCCGAAGGCGAGCTTGCGCATCATCGACGGTGCGGGGCACCTGCCCATGCTCGAACGCCCCGATCGGGTGACCGGGGCGCTCATGGAATGGATGGAGTGGCCGCTGGAGGCGCTGCTGCTGCGCTAGCGCCTAGACGGGCATCGGTCCTTCGCTGGACCGCTTGCGGCGCTTGACCTCGGTGCGGGGCGCCGATTTCACGTTCGCCGCGCGCGGCGTATGCTCTCGACCCGCGTTGTCGTCGATGAAATCCAGCACGAGCGGGCGGATATTGGTCCGCCAGGACTTGCCCGCGAAGATGCCGTAATGGCCCGCGCCCTCTTCGAGGTGGGCGGCCTTCTTGTTGTCGGGCAGGTTCTTCAGCAAATCCAGCGCGGCCAGGCACTGACCGGGCGCCGAGATGTCGTCCTCGGTGCCTTCCACGATCTTCACGGCCACGTCGGTGATCTTCGAGATATCCACCGGCTTGCCGTTGATCGAGAACGCGTTGCGCGCGATGTCGCGGTCCTTGAAGACGCGCTTGACGGTCGAAAGGTAGAATTCCGCCGTCATGTCCATCACGGCGAGGTATTCGTCGTAGAACTTGTTGTGCTTGTCGTGATCGCCCGCTTCGCCCTTCGCGGTCTTCATGATCTGGTTGTAGAAGGCACTGGCGTGCTTTTCGGCGTTCATCGAGATGAAGGACGTCAGCTGCAGCAGGCCGGGATAGACCATGCGGCCCGCGCCCGCATATTTGAAGCCCACGCGCTGGATCACCATTTCTTCCAGCTGGCCCATGGTCACGCGGCGGCCGAAATCGGTGACCTCGGTGGCCTGCGCGTCGGGGTCGACCGGACCGCCGATCAGGGTCAGGGTCGCGGGCTGGTTCGCCGGATCGTGCTCGGCCAGGTAGGCGGTCGCGGCCAGCGCCAGCGGCACGGGCTGGCAGACGGCGATGACGTTGGTGTCGGGGCCCAGATGTGACATGAATTCCGTCAGGTAGAGCGTGTAGTCGTCCACGTCGAACTTGCCTTCCGACACCGGGATGTCGCGGGCATTGTGCCAGTCGGTGATATAGACCTCGGCATCGGGCAGCAGCGACTTGACCGTCGAGCGCAAGAGCGTGGCGTAGTGGCCGGACATCGGCGCGATCAGCAGGATCTTGCGCGGCTTGGCGGCGCGGCCCTGGACGTTGAAATGGATCAGATTGCCGAAGGGCTTTTCCTTCACGGTCTCGATCTGGACGATGTGATCGCGCCCGTCCTCGGCCACCACCGTTTCCACGCCCCAGTCGGGCTTGGCCACCATGCGGCCGAAGCTGCGCTCGGTCACGTCGCCCCAGGCCGACATCAGCTGGAAGAACGGATTGGGGAAAAGTCCCATGGCGGGGTAGGATCCGAGGGCCTGCGCGGTCGCACCCAACCATTGGTTGGTGACGCGCGTCGTTTCCATCAGATCGTAAGTCATCATGTATCGCATGCTCGAAGCCTCCTGGTGCCCGCCGAGGGAGTTGTTTCACTCCACTGGTGTCCTACCCTACAAGGGAGGACGTGGTAGAACGGCGATGCTGCTGTGCAGCAAAATAGGGCGGGGGACCAGAGATGGCAACTAAACAAACAGATACGTCAGAAAACGGCACCGATATCACCGAAAAGATGGCCGAGAATCTCGCGAAACTTGAGGTTTTGTCAAAACGTCTGATGAACGCCATGGCGCAGAAAAGACAGGTGCCCGCCAATCTGCAGGCGCCGGGCAGCGATCTTTACATGAAGGCCATGGGCGCCTGGATGACCGAGGCGATGACCAATCCGGGCAAGCTGTTCGAGCACCAGGTGGGCTACTGGTCGAAGACCATGAAGCACTACATCGAGGCGCAGCAGAAGATGATGCAGGGCGATTTCAGCCCGCCCGAGGATCCCACCGGGTCCGATCGCCGATTCTCGGACGACATGTGGTCCGAACATCCGTTCTTCAATTACCTCAAGCAGCAATACCTGATGAATTCCGAAGCGATCAGCCAGGCGGTCGACGATCTTGAGGGTCTCGAGCCCGCGGATCGCAAGCGGCTGCGCTATTTCTCGGAACAGATCACCAACATGATGTCGCCCACCAACTTCCTGAGCACCAACCCCGAGGCGCTCGCCAAGGCGCTCGAGACCGAGGGCCAGTCGCTGGTGGACGGGCTGGAAAACCTGGTGCGCGACCTGGAAGCCAATGACGGGCAGCTGATCGTGACGCTTGCGGACAAGGACGCCTTCAAGGTGGGCGGCAACCTGGCCACGTCCCCCGGCAAGGTGGTGTTCCGCAACCGCATGTTCGAGCTGATCCAGTATAGCCCGTCCACCGAGCAGGTCCACAAGACGCCGCTGCTGATCTTCCCGCCGTGGATCAACAAGTTCTACATCCTGGATCTGAAGGAAAAGAACTCGATGGTGAAGTGGATCGTGGACCAGGGGTTCACGCTGTTCATGGTGTCCTGGGTCAACCCCGATACCAGCTACGAGGATGTCGGCCTGGGCGATTACATCGAGGACGGATTCCTTGCCGCCATCGAGCAGGTCCAGTCCATCACCGGCGAGGACAAGCTCAACGCGGTGGGCTACTGCATCGCGGGCACCACGCTGGCGCTGACCCTGTCGCTGATGGAAAAGCGCGGCCAGAAGCCGATCAACTCGGCCACGTTCTTCACCACGCTCACCGATTTCTCGGACCGGGGCGAGGTGGGCGTGTTCCTGGAGGACGATTTCGTCGACGGGATCGAGGCCGAGGTGAAGGAGCACGGGATGCTCGACAGCTTCTACATGAGCCGGACGTTCAGCTTCCTGCGGTCAAACGACCTGATCTACCAGCCGGCGATCAAAAGCTACATGCTGGGCGAGGCGCCGCCCGCGTTCGACCTGCTCTACTGGAACGGCGACAGCACGAACCTGCCCGCGAAGATGGCGGTGCAATACCTGCGCGAGCTTTGCCAGGGCGACGCCTTCGCCACCACGGGCATCGAGTTGCTGGGCGAGACCCTTCACATCAAGGACGTGAAGGTGCCGCTGATGGCCGTCGCGTGCGAAACCGACCACATCGCGAACTGGAAAAGCAGCTTCCGGGGCATGCAGAAGATGGGCGGCCGATCCAAGACCTTCATACTGTCGGAATCGGGCCATATCGCCGGAATCGTCAATCCGCCCAGCAAGAAAAAGTACGGCCATTACACGGGCGGCGACTGGAAGGGCACGCCCGAAGATTGGCACGAAGCGGCCGCGTTCTACGACGGATCCTGGTGGGACCGCTGGGGCGAATGGCTGGCCAAGAAATCCGGCAAGAAAGTTGCTGCGCGTGCACCCGGCACCGACGGCCAGGAAGTGCTTTGCGATGCCCCCGGAACCTATGTTATAAGCAGAAACTGACGCATCGCAGGGAGTCCGGGTTCCATTATTTTTTTGCTGCAGTGCAGAAAAAACCCTTGCAATGCCGCACTGCAGCATGCATATTGTTTACAGAACAAGACGGAAGCCACCCCGAACCCACCCGGCTTCCAGTTAAAGGAGCAATATCATGGCTAAGCAAACGCAAGACTACACCAAGATGATCAACGAAATGATGTCGTCGTTCCCCGTCGACATGAGCTCGATGCAGGACGGCTTCAAGTCCTACGCCTCGTTCGGCGAGAAGATGTCGAAAGTGGCCCTGGAAGCCGCCGAGAAGTCGACCGAGATCTCGACCAAGTGGACGAAAGAGACCCTGTCCAAGGTGTCGGATATGTCGGTCGCCCGTGACGAGCCCACCGACTACGCCAAGGCAATGACCGACTTCGCGTCGGCCCAAGCCGAGATGACCGCCGAAACCATGGCCGCCTTCGCCGAAGTCGCGAAGAAGGTCCAGATGGAAACGGTCGAGCTGATGCTGGCCGCCGGCAAGGACGTGTCGGAAGACATGACCGCCGCCGCCAAGAAGGCGCAGAAGGACATGACGGACGCCGCTAAGAAAGCGACCGCCACGGCGAAGTAAATCGTCAAGACCGGCGCGCTTTGCTCTCCCCGAAGCGCGCCAACACTGAAAGGGTGGACTTCGGTCCGCCCTTTCTTTTTGCCTGCGGCACCTCTAGGCTCTTTCTGCACTGCCGAAATCCCAAGTCGAATCGCTGGAGATCCCGATGCCCGAGACGGAAAAGCCGCTGCTGATAAAGCGCTATGCCAGCAGGCGGCTTTATAATACCGAGACCAGCGATTACGTGACGCTCGAGGACATCGCGAAATTCATCCGGGCAGGGCGCGAGGTCCAGATCGTGGATCTGAAGACCGGCGATGATCTGACCCGGCAATACCTGCTGCAGATCGTGGCCGAGCACGAGTCGAAGGGCGAGTCGGTGCTGCCGCTGGGCGTGCTGACCGACCTGGTGCGCAGCTATACCACGCAGGCGCAATCGGTCGTGCCGCAATTCCTGGCGATGAGCTTCGACATGCTGCGCGAAGGCCAGTCGAAGATGGTCGAGCGGGCGATGAACCCCATGTCCGCCGTCCCCGGTTTCGACGCGATGCAGGCGCAGCAACGCGCCTTCCTGAAGGCGATGACCGGCACCTGGTCCGATGACGAAAGCGACACCAAGCCGTCCGGCAAGGACGACGCGAAAAGCACCAAGGAGCTGGACGAGATCCGATCCCAGCTTTCGGCGCTGCAAGAGCAGCTTGCCAAGATGAAGAAGTGACGCGGACGCGGCTTAGACGTTGATCAGCAGATGCTCGCGCTCCCACGGTGAAATCACCTGCAGGTATTCGTGATATTCGGCCTGTTTGACGGTCGTGTAGATGCGCCCGAATTCAGGTCCCAGCAGATCCTGCAGGGCGGTGTCGGCGCCGAAGGTCTGAAGCGCTTCGCCCAGGTTGCGTGAGATGTCGCTGGCCGCGTCATAGGCCACGTCGGTGCGCTCGGGGCGTGGGGTGCGGCCTTCGACCAGCCCCAGATACCCGCAGGCCAGCGATGCCGCGATCCCCAGATACGGGTTGCAATCCATGCCCGCGATCCGGTTTTCCACCCGCCGCGCGGCCGGGTCGGACACTGGCACGCGCAAGCCCACGGTGCGGTTGTCGCGGCCCCATTCCAGGTTCACCGGGGCCGAGAAGTCGCGCACGTAGCGGCGATAGGAATTGACGTAAGGCGCCAGCAGCGCGACCGCGCTGGGCAGGTGGTGCTGCAGCCCGCCGATGAATTGCTGGAAGGCGGGCGTTTCCGAGCCGTCCGGGGCGCTGAAGATGTTGTGCCCCGCGGCGTCCAGCACCGAGTGGTGGATGTGCATGGACGATCCCGGCTCGCCCTCGATCGGTTTGGCCATGAAGGTGGCGAAGCAGTCGTGGCGCAACGCCGCCTCGCGGATCAGGCGCTTGAAGAAGAAGATCTCGTCGGCCAGCTTCACCGGGTTGCCGTGGCGCATGTTGATTTCCAACTGCCCCGCGCCGCCTTCCTGGGTGATGCCGTCGATCTCGAACCCTTGCGCTTCGGCGAAGTCGTAGATGTCGTCGATCACCGCGCCGTATTCGTCCACCGCCGACATGGAATAGGCCTGCCGCGCCGCCGCCGCGCGGCCCGTGCGGCCGGTCATGGGGGCGATCTTCTGGGCCGGATCCACGTTGCGGGCGACCAGGTAGAATTCCATCTCGGGGGCGACGACGGGCGTCCAGCCGCGCGCGTGATAGGCGGCGACCACGCTTTTCAGCACGTTGCGCGGCGCGAACGGCACCGGCTCGCCCGATTGCAGGTGCAGGTCGTGGATCACCTGGAGCGTCCAGTCGGCGGTCCAGGGGGCCGCGGTCGCGGTGCCGTAATCGGGGGTCAGGATCATGTCGGGCTCGGTCGCGCCGTCGTCCACGCCATCGTCGGCCCAGTCGCCGGTGATGGTTTGCAGGAAGATCGAAGACGGCAGGAAGAACCGGCTTTGGCGCGCGAATTTCGACGCGGGCATCGCCTTGCCGCGCGCGATGCCGGGCAGGTCGGACACGATGCATTCGACCTCGTCCAGGCGGTGGCCGCGCAGGTAGGCCTGCGCCGCCTCGGGGGTTTGGGACAGCCAGTCGGTCATTGATGATCCCTGAAAAATCGAGAGAGCCGCGCGCCGATGGCCGCGTTGTCGACATTCTGTCCGATGTCGCGGGCGGCCTGGTCCAGCAGCGGGTCGGGAACGGTGCCGCCCCTTCGAAGCGCCACCATGGCCGCGATGTAGTCGGACGAGAATTCGGGGTGCGGTTGCAGCGTCAGCGTCGCCGGCCCGATGGCAAGGCCCGCATAGGCCGTGAAGTCACTGGACGCGATCACCCGGGCGCCGGGGGGCGGCTGCACCACCTGATCCTGGTGCCAGGCGTTCAGGTGTACCGTTTCGCCGTCCAGATCGTAGGGGCGACGGCCGACCGCCCAGCCCCCCGCGAATTTTTCGACCCGGCCGCCCAGGGCCTGGGCCACGATCTGGTGGCCGAAGCAGATGCCGACCAGGGGGATGTCCCGGGCGTGGATGTCGCGGATCAGCTGCTCCAGCGGCGCGATCCAGTCGTGGTCTTCGTAGACCGCGTGTTTCGAGCCCGAGACCAGCCAGCCCTCGGCGTCACCGGGCCCTTCCGGGAACGCGCCGTCGAAGACGCGCCAGGTCTGCCAGTCGAAGCCGGGGCCGAGCAGTTCAGCGTAGAATTCGGGATAGCTGCCGTGGTGGACGTCGAGCTCGGGCGCGGTGGCGCCGCATTGCAGAAGGCCGATCTTCACGTCAGTCCCCTTCGAAGGCGCAAAGCGCGTCGACCGCGATGCCCAGGGCGGTCAGCCGCTCGCGCCCGCCCAGATCGGGCAAATCGACGATGAACGAGCATCCCACCACCTCGGCGCCCAGGCGTTCGCAAAGCTTGATCCCCGCTTCGGCGGTGCCGCCGGTGGCCAGAAGGTCGTCGACGATCAGCACCCGCTCGCCCGCCTGCAGGGCGTCGTCGTGGATTTCCATCGTGGCCGAGCCGTATTCCAGGTTGTAGTCCTGCGACAGCGTGGCGGCGGGCAGCTTGCCCTTCTTGCGCACGAGGACCAGCCCCTTGTTCAACTGGTGCGCCACCGCGCCGCCCAGGATGAAACCGCGCGCCTCGAGACCCACGACCTTGTCGATCCGCTGGTCGGCATAGGGGTGCAGGATCTGGTCCACGCACATGCGAAATCCGCGCGGATCGGCCAGCAGGGTGGTGATGTCGCGGAACATGATCCCCGGCGTGGGAAAATCGGGGATCGTGCGGATGTAGTCGCGGACGGTCTTGCGGGTCATGGGCCAAGCCTTTGCGATGAACGAGCCGGAGTCATCGCAGACCTAGCACCGAAGGGCTGCAGGGAAACTGTCTTGCGCAGTCCTAGGGCAGGGCGATCCCGGCGGTCGCGCCGATCCAGGCCAAGGCGAAAAGAAGCAGGACGATTTTCATGGATCCACATTGCGCGCCATTCGTGAAGGTTTGATTAACCACGCGGCAGAACGCGGCCCGCGACCGCCTCGAGCTTTGCCACCAGCGTCGGATCCCGATGGTCCGGCGCGGTCATCAGCGCGAATTCGAGCGCCCGGTCGCAGCCATGCGGGCAGGGGGCGCGGTCGGCCCCGAGCAGGCCCGGCAAGCGCGCGACAAGGCCCCGCGCCGCGTCGGCATTGCCGCCAAGGATCGCCAGGATGTCGCTGATGTCGACGCTGCCGTGGTCGGGATGCCAGCTGTCGTAATCGGTGATCATGGCGACGCTGGCGTAGCAGATCTCGGCCTCGCGGGCCAATTTCGCTTCGGGCATGTTGGTCATGCCGATCACGTCCGCGCCCCAGGCGTCGCGGTACATCTTGCTTTCCGCGGCCGAGCTGAATTGCGGGCCTTCCATCGCCAGGTACGTTCCGCCGCGGTGCACGGTCACGCCCTGTGCTTTCGCCGCCGCGAAGGCCGCGTCGCCAAGGCGCGGGCAGGTCGGGTGCGCGACGCTCACATGCGCCACGCAGCCGGTGCCGAAGAACGAGCTTTCGCGCCCCACGGTCCGGTCGATGAACTGGTCGACGATGACGAAATCGCCGGGTGCCAAATCCTCGCGGAAGGATCCGCAGGCCGAGACGCTGAAGATATCGGTGACACCCAGCCGCTTCAGCGCGTCGATATTGGCGCGGTAGGGCACCGTCGACGGCGAATGCACATGGCCGCGCCCGTGGCGGGGCAGGAAGGCCATGGGCACGCCGTCCAGCGTTCCGGTCAGGATCTTGTCCGACGCGTGGCCCCACGGCGTGTCGACGCCGACCCATTCCGCGTCCGCGAGCCCTTCGATCTGGTAGAGACCCGATCCGCCGATGATGCCGATGCGCGTGTCCATGCAATTCCCCTTCCGCCAGGCCCCGTTCGGGGTCGGCGCGACCTTGCCCGAAGTCGGGCGCCTTGAAAACCGCCCGCGAAGCCCCGCCGCGCGGCGATTTCGTGGTCTTCGACCGGATGCGCGTTACCTCGTGGGCTGGACGGGTCTTTTCCGCTGCGGAATTGGGGCGCGCGGGGGTGGCTTCGCGGACCACATGGGCCTATGCGGGCGCAAACACTGCCCCCACGCGCCGCGAGACGGTCCACGGGACACGCTGAAGGAGACCACGATGGCCAAACCCCTGCTTTCGGTCCTGGGCGACGCACTGAACGTGCCGTCGGTCCGCGCCAACACGGATCCCCGCCAGATCAAGACCGAAATCCTGTCGGGACTGACCGTCGCGCTGGCGCTGGTCCCCGAAGCGGTGGCCTTCGCCTTCGTGGCCGGGGTGGAGCCGCTGGTGGGTCTTTACGCCGCTTTCATCGTGGGGCTCATCACGGCCGTGTTCGGCGGTCGGCCGGGGATGATCTCGGGTGCGACGGGCGCGCTGGCGGTGGTCATGGTCAGCCTGGTGGCCCAGCACGGCGTGGAATACCTGTTCGCCACGGTGGTGCTGATGGGCCTGATCCAGATCTTCGTCGGCGTGATGCGCTGGGGCAAGTTCATCCGGCTGGTGCCGCATCCGGTGATGCTGGGCTTCGTGAACGGGCTGGCGATCGTGATCTTCCTGGCGCAGCTCGTGCAGTTCCAGGTGCCCGGGACGGCCGAAGTCTCGGGCCACGGCATGTCGGGGGGCGAGTGGCTGTCGGGCTGGCCGCTGGTCCTGATGCTGGGGCTGGTGGCGCTGACCATGGCGATCATCTGGGGTCTGCCGAAGCTGACCAACATCGTCCCCGCGCCCTTGGCCGGGATCGCGGTGGTGGCGGTGCTGGTCATCGCGCTGGGCCTGAACACGCCCGTCGTGGGCGACCTCGCGTCGATCCAGGGCGGGCTACCGTCCTTCCATATCCCGATGGTGCCCCTGACATGGGAGACGTTCGAGATCATCCTGCCCTATTCGGTGATCCTGGCGGCCATCGGACTGATCGAGTCGCTGCTGACGCTGAACCTGGTGGGCGAGATCACGGGGCGGCGCGGCGGCGCGTCGAAGGAGTGCATCGCCCAGGGTGCCGCCAACACGGTGACGGGTTTCTTCGGCGGCATGGGCGGCTGCGCGATGATCGGCCAGTCGATGATCAACGTGAATTCGGGCGGCCGGATGCGGTTGTCGGGGATCTCGGCGGCGCTGTTCCTGCTGGCCTTCATCCTGTTCTTCGCCCCGGTGATCGAGCTGGTGCCGCTGGCGGCCCTGGTGGGCGTCATGTTCATGGTGGTGATCGGGACCTTCGCGTGGAATTCGCTGAAGATCCTCACGAAGGTGCCGCTGGTCGATGCCTTCGTGATCGTGCTGGTGACCGGCGTGACGGTGGCCTACGACCTGGCGACGGCGGTGGTCGTGGGCGTGATAGTGAGCGCGCTGGCCTATGCCTGGCAAAACGCGCGCCGCATCCACGCCCGCACCGAGATCACCGAAGACGGCGCGAAGATCTATGCCATCGACGGGCCGCTGTTCTTCGGTTCGGCCGAAGGGTTTTCGGAGCTCTTCGATCCCGAAAACGACCCGGATCTGGTGATCGTGGATTTCGCGGCATCGCGCGTGGCCGACCAGTCGGCGCTGACCGCCATCGAGGCGCTGGCGGCGAAATACGAGGCCGCGGGAAAGCGGCTTGAACTGCGCCACCTGAGCCGCGACTGCCACTACCTGTTGACGAAGGCAGGCCAGCTGATGACCGACAGCGAGGACGATCCCGACTACGCGCTGGCGGTGGATTACGGGGTGCGGACGGGCCAGCTGGGCGCGGGGCACTGACCGGCGCGCCCGGGCTGGTGGAAGTCGCTATTCGCCGGGACGCTTGAGCGCGAATTTCTCGCGGATCACCGAATAGTCGCGGTAGCCCATGCGTGTCAGCGGGTTGAACCGAAGCACGTCGAATTCGCCGTCGACCAGGCAATCGTCGCGCATGTGGACGCCCGTGACCTCGCCCAGGACCAGGAAATTGTGCGCGCCCTCGATCTTGACGATCTGGGTCAACTTGCATTCCAGCGACGCGGGACCGTCGGCCACCCGCGAGCAGGGGATCGTTTCGCAGTCGGCGCGCGCGACACCGGCCTTGGTGAACTCGTCCACCTCCTTGTCCCAGGCGCCCGAGCTTTCGTTCATCACGTCCTTCATCGCGTATTCCACGATGTTCACGCAGAACACGCCCGTGTCGCGGATATTGGCCACGCTGTCCTTGGTGTCGCCGCGATCCTCTTTCGCCGACGTGGACGAGAACATCACCTGCGGCGGCGTGTAGGCGACCGCGTTGAAGAACGAATAGGGTGCCAAGTTTTCCGAGCCGTCCGACCCGCGGGTCGAGATCCAGCCGATGGGCCGCGGCGTCACGATGGCGTTGAACGGATTGTGGGGCAGGCCGTGGCCGTCTTGGGGGCGATAGAACATGCGGGGGATGGTCCTTCATCTGGTTTGTATCCAGACCTAGCCCCGTGCTAGGGCGGCGGCCAGTTTTATCGGGGATGGGCGCGGCACACGCATGCGGGGATTGAGCAAGGAAGCTCCCGAGGACCGGTGGGAGGTCGAGGCGCTGTTCGATCTGAGCTTCGCGCCCGGGCGCACGGCGCTGTCGTCCTACCGGCTGCGCGAAGGCGTCTCGCCGGTGGCGGATCTGTGCCTGGTGCTGCGCGACGAGGGCGGCATCCTGGGCGGCGCGGTGCGGGTCTGGCCGGTGCGGATCGGGACGGCCGAGGCGCTGTTGCTGGGACCCGTCGCGGTGCACCCGACGCGCCAGGGCGAAGGCCTGGGGGCGCTTCTGATGCAGGAAGTGCTGGAGCGCGCGGCCGGACTGGGCTGGGCGCGCGCACTTCTGGTGGGCGATGCGCCCTATTACGGGCGGTTCGGGTTCGAGAAGCTGGGCGATGTCGCCATGCCGCCGCCCACAAATCCCGATCGCGTGCTGGGCCATGCGCTGGTCCCCGGCGCGTGGGACGGCGTGACCGGTGCGGTCACGCGCGCGGTTTGAACTTGTCGACATCGCCGCTTGCCCCCATCTTGGGGAAATGAGCGAGACATCAGGCACCGACATCCCCGTGACCACCGACCAGATCGCGCCCGAAATCGCGGCCGAGCTCGAGGCCTTGGCGCGGCGGTCGAAAAACGCGCGCGGGATCGTGATGCGCGGTCTTGGCCTCGTCGGCTCGCAGCTGGAACACCAGCTGGAAAAGCTGCCCGTGTCGGTGCGCATGCAGATCGAAGGCGCGACCCGGCAGGGGCTGGAATACGCGTCCCGCGTGGCGTGGGCGTCGCGCCGGTCGGTGCCGGACCGGCCCGACTGGCAGAACACCGCCATGACCGCTGCCATGGGCGCGGCGGGGGGCGTGGGCGGCCTGCCCACGGCGCTCGCCGAGTTGCCGGTGACGATCACCATGCTGCTGCGCGCGATCCAGGGGGTTGCGACCGATCTGGGCTTCGATACCGACACGCCGCTGGTGCAGGCGCAGTGCATCAAGGTGTTCTCGGCCTCGGGGCCGCTCTCGGACGATGACGGTGCGGACCTGGCCTTCCTGTCGTCGCGCGTGACGCTGTCGGGTGCGGCGGTGCACGGGATCATCGCGCGGGTCGCGCCGAAGCTGGCCACGGTCCTGAGCCAGAAGCTGGCCACCCAGGCGGTGCCGGTACTGGGCGCCATGGCGGGGGCCGCCACGAATTACGCCTTCACCAGCTATTACCAGGAAATGGCGCGTGTCTATTTCGGCCTGCGGGCCTTGGCGCGGGATGAGGACATTCCCTTCGAGGTGCTGATGCAGGAATTCCGGCTGAAGATGCAGCCGCCCAAGCAGATCGGCTGACGCGCCCGCGCCGGGATATTCTTAGCGAACAGGGAAAGCGATGGGCCGAGTTCGGCTCAGTTCGCCGGGGCGCGCGCCATGGCCTGTCCCAGCCATTCGGTGACGTCGGCCCGCACCGATTGCACCCCCGCGGCGCGCGACATCTCGATCACCGCGCGCGCTTCGTCCAGGTTCACGCGCCGCAGCAGGTGCTTGATCGGCCCGATGGAGGCCGGGCGCATGGACAGCGATCGCAGCCCCATGGCGGCGAAGCACAGCGCCTCGACCGGGCGGCCCGCATCTTCGCCGCAAAAGCTGACCGGCGTGCCCGCTTCGCGGCAGCGCGCCACGATCGTGCCGATCAACGTCAGGAAGCTCACGTTCAGCGTGTCGTAGCGGCGGCGGACCCGTTCGTTTTCGCGGTCGGCGGCGAAGAAGAACTGCTTGAGGTCATTGCCGCCGATCGAGATGAAATCGGCCATGTCGTAGAACTGGTGCGGCGCGAAGACCAGCGACGGGGTTTCCAGCATGGCGCCAATCTTCAGGTCGGTGGGCAGGTCATGGCCCAGTTTGCGCTCGCGCTCGATCTCGTCCAGCAGCATCTGGCGCGCCTCGCGGAACTCGTCGAATTGGGCGATGAACGGGAACATGACGCGCAGGGGGCGGCCCACGGCGGCGCGGATCAGCGCCTGGTTCTGCATCCGCATGATGCCCTTCTTGTCCAGCCCCACCCGGATCGCCCGCCACCCCAGCGCCGGGTTCGGCTCTTCGGGGCGCTTCATGTAGGGCAGCACCTTGTCGGACCCGATATCGAGCGTGCGGAAGGTCACGGGCTTGCCGTCGGCGGCGTTGAGCACGCGCAGGTAAAGCGCGGCCAGATCGCCCCGGCGCGGCACTTTCGAGCGGGCGAGAAACTGAAGCTCGGTGCGGAAGAGGCCCACGCCTTCGGCGCCGGAACTGGCCAGCGACGGCAGGTCGGCCATCAGCCCCGCATTCATCGTCAGCTCGATGACCGAGCCGCAAAGCGTGCGTGCGGGCTGGTCGCGCAGACCGGCATAGCGTTCCTGGGCCTTGGCCTGCATCGCCATCTTGTCGCGAAAGGCGGCGACGATGTTTTCCTCGGGGCGCAGGTGGACGATGCCCTGCTCGCCATCCACCAGGATCGGATCGCCGTTCAGCGCCTCGGCGATGATGTCGCGGGCATGAACCACCAGCGGGATCGCCAAAGCGCGCGCCACGATCGCCGCGTGGGAGCCGACCGAGCCCTGTTCCAGCACGATCCCCTTCAGCGAGCGGCCGTAATCCAGAAGCTCGCCGGGGCCGATATTGCGGGCGACCAGGATCGGGTTCTTCGGCATCTCGGCCCCGGTTTCGCGGCCCTGGCCCGTCAGGATGCGCAGCAGGCGGCGCGACAGGTCGTCCAGATCGGTCAGCCGTTCGCGCATGTAGGCGTCGGGCGCGTTCTGCAGGCGGGTGCGGGCGGCGGATTGCTCTTTTTCGACGGCCGCTTCGGCCGAAAGCCCGCGCTCGATATCCTGGCACATGCGGCGCAGCCAGCCGCGCGAGTGGGCGAACATCCGGTAGGTTTCCAGGACCTCGCGCTGGTCCTTGTCGGCGTTCTTGTGGCCGTCGAGCATGTCGTCGACGCTGGCGCGCAGCTGCTCGATCGCGTCGGTCAGGCGCTTGGTCTCGGCCTCGGGGTCCTCGGCGATGGGGTTGGTGACGACGACGCGCGGCTCGTGCAGCCAGACCTGGCCTTCGGCGGTGCCTTCCTGGCCGACGGTGCCCTTGATCATCACCGGCTGCTGGTGGCGCGCCGACAGGGCCGCACCTTCGCCGATGAACGCGCCGAGCTCGGTCATCTCGGCCAGCACCATGGCGACGACTTCCAGGCCGTAGACCTCGTCTTCGGAATATTCGCGGGCGGTCTTCGATTGCACGACAAGCACGCCCAGGTTTTCGCCGAGCCGCTGGATCGGGACGCCCAGGAACGAGGAATACCGTTCCTCGCCCGTTTCGGGCATGTAGCGGAAGCCGCGGGTCGCCGGTGCGTCGGCCGTGTTGATGACGCGCCCCTTGCGCGCCACCCGGCCAACCAGTCCTTCGCCCAGCCGCATCCGCGTCTTGTGGACGGCCTCGGGCTTCAGGCCGCGCGTGGCACAGAGTTCGAGCGTTTCGGGATCGCGGAACAGGTAGATCGAGCAGACCTCGGTCTGCATGCTTCCGGCGATCAGTTCGGTGATGCGATCCAGCCGCGTCTGGCCCGCGCTGTCGTCCGCCAGCGCGTCGCGCAAGCGGCCCAGCAGTTTTCGGCTTTCGGATTCTGTTGACGTGTGCGGCATGGACCCCGGGATCTTCAATTTATTCAATCAAATTTCTCAAGATCCGTGCAGCCACAATGCGCAAGCGCCGTCAATGACATTCGCTCAGATTGCAGTCTGGTCATTATCCCGGATTAATTCGATTTCCGATTTCGTCCAAGCGCTACGCGCTCTGTCGGCATTTGCGGCAGCGGCCGGGGCGGGGGCTTTCGTCCCGTAGACCGGCCCGGTTGGACCTAGCGCGCCTTTTCCAGCTCGAACGCATCGTGGAGCGCCTGGACGGCCAATTCCATGTATTTGCGGTCGATCAGAACGCTGATCTTGATCTCGGAGGTCGTGATGACCTTGATGTTCACGTTCTCGTCGCGCAGCGCCTTGAACATCCGGGCCGCGACGCCCGCGTGGCTGCGCATGCCGATGCCCACCACGGACACCTTGCTGACCTCGGTATCGGCGACCAGGTCGTGGTAATTGATCTCGCCGCGCTGCTTGGCGTCTTCCATCGCTTTCGCGGCGCGCTTCACCTGGTCCACGGGGCACGAGAAGGTCATGTCGGTGCGCCCTTCCTCCGAGATGTTCTGCACGATCATGTCCACGTTCACGCCCGCCTCGGCCAGGGGGCCGAAGATCGCGGCGGCGATGCCGGGCCGGTCGGCCACGCTGATGAGGGTCATCTTCGCTTCGTCGCGGGAATAGGCCACACCGGCCACTACGTTGTTTTCCATGATCTCGTCCTCTCCGCAGACCAGGGTTCCGGCCGTTTCGTCGTATTCGTCGAATGAGCTGAGCACCCGCAGCTTCACCTTGTAGCGCATCGCCAGCTCCACCGACCGGGTCTGCAGCACCTTGGCGCCCAGGCTGGCGAGCTCCAGCATCTCTTCGAAGGCGATGCGGTCGAGCTTGCGGGCCTTGGACGTGATGCGGGGATCGGTGGTATAGACGCCGTCCACATCCGTGTAGATGTCGCAGCGCATCGCGCCGAAGGCCGCGGCGAAGGCGACTGCGGTGGTGTCGGACCCGCCGCGGCCCAGGGTGGTGATGCGGCCCTCGGGCGATATGCCCTGGAAGCCCGCGACCACGGCGACCTTCATGCCGTCCGCGAAGCGCGCGTCCAGATTGGCGGTCGGGATGGATTCGATTCGCGCCGCGCCATGCGCGCCATTGGTCTTCAGCGGCACCTGCCAGCCCTGCCAGCTGCGCGCGGGGATATCCATTTCCTGCAGCGTCAGCGCCATCAGCCCGGCGGTCACGTTTTCGCCCGAGCTGACCACCGCGTCGTATTCGCGCGCGTCGTAAAGCGGCGAGGTCTCGTCGACCCAGCCCACCAGCTCGTTGGTCTTGCCCGACATGGCCGACACGATCACGATGACATCGTGGCCGTTGGCCACCTCGCGGCCCACGCGCTTGGCGGCACGCTTGATGCGGTCGGTGGTGCCGACCGATGTGCCGCCGAATTTCATCACCAGCACTGACATGCCGTCCCCTGCAAGGCCCCTGAATTCCGCGCGCTTTTATGGGGCGCGCGGGGTGGGCGCAAGCCAGCACGCTCGCCCGGGCCGCGTCCCACGCTAGGTTTTCGGCTGTCCTAGTGGAGTGCGGGTATGTCCGACAGAAAAGAAGGTCCGTTCCTGGCGGTCTATACCTGGTTCGAGCGCGTGGTCTCGGGCGTCATCCTGCTGGGCATGGTCGGGGTGGTGATCCTGGCCACCTATTCGTTCCTGCGCACGCTGGTGGGCATCACCCTGGCCGAGAACGCGACGCTGGATTACGTGCAGTTCCAGACGCTGTTCGACCGGGTGCTCGCCGCGGTGATCGCGGTCGAGCTGGCCCATTCGATCCGCCAGATGGTGGCGGGCGATCACGGTTTCGGGCAACTCAGGACCGTGATCTCGATCGGGATGCTGGCGGTGGTGCGGAAGCTGATCGTGCTCGAGGTCGACCAGGCCACGGGCGGGTTCCTGCTGGGCATCGCGGCGGCGGTGGCGGCGTTGGCGATCGGCCTGGTGGCGATCCGCTGGATCGAGAACCGCCGCCCGGACTGAGGGCCCGGATTTCTCGAGAAATCCGTCACGTTTTCCTCGAGGAAAACGGCCCCGGCGCCGCGGACGCGCATCCGCGGCGCGCTGCGCGACTGCTTGCCACTAAGACCTTAGACCCATGGATACTTGACGTATGGTCAGGCAATTTGAGCTTCTCAGTGGAGAAGGAGATATCAAAAATGCTCGACACCACCCTTACCGACCAGACCCAGGAATTCCTCGACCAGTTCGGCGCCGCGCTGGCCCGCGGCGATATCGACGCGGTGCGCGAGATGTTCGTCGAGGATTGCTATTGGCGCGACCTGGTCACCTTCACCTGGAACATCAAGACCATGGAGGGCCGCGACCAGGTGGCCGACATGCTCAAGGCGCGGCTGGACGAGGTGAAGCCGTCGCACTGGACCCTGCTGGAAGACGAGTTGCCCACCGAAGAGGGCGGCATCGTCACCGCCTGGATCACCTTCGAGACGGACGTGGCGCGCGGCTTCGGCCTGCTGCGCCTGAAGGACGGCAAGATCTGGACGCTGCTCACCACCATGCAGGAGCTGAAGGGCCACGAGGAACCCAAGGGCTTCGACCGGCCCATGGGCGCCGAGCACGGCGCCGACAAGGACCGCACCACCTGGCAGGAAGAGCGCGCGCGCGAAGCGGCCGAGCTGGGCTACAAGACACAGCCGCACACCGTCATCATCGGCGGCGGACAGGGCGGCATCGCGCTGGGCGCGCGGCTGCGCCAGCTGGGCGTGCCCACCATCATCGTGGAAAAGAACGACCGCCCCGGCGACAGCTGGCGCAAGCGCTACAAGTCGCTCTGCCTGCACGACCCGGTCTGGTACGACCATCTGCCCTACATCAAGTTCCCCGAGAACTGGCCCGTCTTCAGCCCCAAGGACAAGATCGGCGACTGGCTGGAAATGTACACCAAGGTGATGGAGCTGAACTACTGGACCCGCTCCGAGGCCAAGTCGGCCAAGTTCGACGAGGCGACCGGCGAATGGACCATCGTCGTGGATCGCGACGGCGAAGAGGTGATCCTGAAGCCCAAGCACCTGGTCATGGCCACCGGCATGTCGGGCAAGATGAACAAGCCCGACTTTCCCGGCGCCGACCAGTTCAAGGGCGAGATCCAGCATTCCAGCGAGCATCCCGGCCCCGATGCCTACACTGGCAAGAAGGTGGTGGTGATCGGGTCCAACAACTCGGCCCACGACATCTGCGCCGCGCTTTGGGAGCATGACGCAGACGTGACCATGGTGCAGCGGTCGTCCACCCATATCGTGAAGTCCGACAGCCTGATGGATGTGGGCCTGGGCGATCTCTACTCCGAGAAGGCGGTGCGCAACGGCGTGACGACCGAGAAGGCCGACATGATCTTCGCGTCGCTGCCATACAAGATCCTGCACGAGTTCCAGATCCCCGTCTACGAGGAGATCGCCAAGCGCGATGCCGATTTCTACAAGGGGCTCGAGGATGCGGGGTTCCAGCACGATTGGGGCGATGACGGATCGGGCCTGTTCATGAAATACCTGCGCCGCGGGTCGGGCTATTACATCGACGTGGGCGCGAGCCAGCTGGTCATCGACGGCAAGGTGAAACTGGTGAACGGCCAGATGAAGGAATTCACCGAGACCGGCGTGCGGCTGGAGGACGGCACCGAGCTCGAGGCCGACCTGGTGGTGCTGGCCACCGGCTACGGGTCGATGAACGGCTGGGTCGCGGACCTGATGGGCCAGGACATGGCGGACATGGTCGGAAAGGTCTGGGGCCTGGGGTCCGACACCACCAAGGATCCCGGCCCGTGGGAAGGCGAGCAGCGCAACATGTGGAAGCCCACGCAGCAGCCGAACCTGTGGTTCCACGGCGGCAACCTGCACCAGTCGCGGCACTATTCGCTGTACCTCGCGCTGCAGCTGAAGGCGCGCGAGGCGGGACTGCCGACGCCGGTCTACGGGTTGCAGCCGGTGCACCACCTGAGTTGAGGGGGCCGGATTTCTCGAGAAATCCGTGATGTTTTCCTCGAGGAAAACGTTTGCCTGCCCGAAGAAACGAAAACCGCCGGAGCCTTGCAGCTCCGGCGGTGTCGTTTGCGGTTGCCGCGGCGGGCTTTACTGGATCGTGGCTTCGCGCTGGGCGGCGATCTCGGCCTCGACCTTTTCCACGGTCGCGGTCATCGCGTCATAGACGGCCTTGCCGCCGTCGACGTTCTGGGTGAACCAGTCGTAGACTGGTGCCGCCGCATCCGCGAACATCTGCTTCTGCTCGGGCGTGGGCACATAAAGGTCGCCGCCGCCCTCCTGGAACGCCTGGTAGGCGTCGATGGACTTGCGCTTGGGCGACGCGAAGGTGGCCTGTTGCAACTGGTAGAACCCGTCCACGACGATGCGCTTCTGGTCGTCGGTCAGACCGTTGAACCGCTCGCCATTCATGAACCACAGCGCGCCCATATAGGCGTGGCCGTCCAGCGTCAGGTATTGCAGGCCCGCATCGGGAAACTTCATGCCCATGATGTCGGTGATGCCGTTCTTCGAGCCCTCGACCACGCCCGTCTGCAGCGAGGTGAAGAGTTCCGGCCACGGGATCGGGGTCGGAGACGCGCCGAGGGCGCGCGTCAGTTCCTGCGGCAGGTCGGCGACCACGGTGCGGATCTTCAGTCCTTCCAGGTCGGCGGGGGTTTCGATCCGCCGCTGGGTGTTGGCGAAGTTGCGCCAGCCGCCGGTATTGCCGATGGTCATCAGCTTGATCGCGCCGCCGGAGGTCTCTTCGACCATGTCCTGCATGGTGGTCACGAACTCGGTGCCGTTCTCCAGCACGCCCTCCGCCACGCGGTCGTTGGCCATCAGGTAGGGCAGGTCCAGCACCTGCACGAAGGGGAAGATGCCGGAGGTCCCGCCCGAGGTCGACACGTAGATGTCGATGGCGCCGTCGGCCACGCCCTGCATGCACTCGGCGCCGTTCGAGCAGAGCTGCGTGCCGATGAACATCTCGACCGCGATGGCGCCGTTGGAGGCCTGCTCGACGAAGTTCTTGAACACGATCAGGCCGTCGTAATCCTCGTCGTTTTCGTTCGAGTTGGCCGTGGCGCGCAGGGTGATCGTTTCGGTGTGCTCGGCGGCGAAGGCGGTGACGGCCGTGCCCCCCAGCAGGGCCGCGGACAGCGCGGCGGTGGTCAGGTGTTTCAACATCTGTTCTCTCCCTTGTTGATGGTCAGTTCGCGAAGCCCGTCAGGCGCGGGATCGTCATGGATAGCGCGGGGATATAGGTGATCAGGAAGATCACCAGCACCTCGACCGCGAGGAAGGGCAGGATCGCCCGGGAAATCGCTTCGACCCGTTCGCCGCTGACCGACGAGGCCACGAAGAGCACCAGCCCCATGGGCGGCGTGGCCAGCCCCACGGTCAGGTTCACGGACATGATGATGGCGAAGTGGATCGGATCGACGCCGAGGTCGACGAAGATGGGCCCCAGGATGGGCCCCAGGATGATGATCGCGGGGCCCGCGTCCAGGAACATGCCCACGGCGAACAGCAGCAGGTTGATGAGGAACAGCAGGATCAGCGGGTTTTCCGACAGCGACAGGATGTAGTCGGCCATGATCTCGGGCGCGTGGCTGAGCGACACCACCGTCTTGAACGCCATCGCAGCCCCCACCAGCAGCAGCACCACGGCCGAGGTCGTGGCCGAGCGCGACAGCACCTCGCCGATTTCCGAGAATTTGAGGGTCCGCATGACGAAGAGCCCGATGAAAAGGGCATAGGCCACGGCGACGGCGGCGGCCTCGGTCGGGGTGAAGATGCCCAGAAGGATCCCGCCCATGATGATGACGGGGGTCAGCAGCGGGAAGAACGCCTTCAGACTGGCCTGTCCGCGCTCGGCCCACGTGCTTTTCCGGCTGGCGACGGGGAAATCGTACTTGTCGGCCATGAATTTGATGACGATCATCAACCCGACGCCGACCAGCGCACCGGGCACGATGCCCGCCAGGAACAGCGCGGCGACCGACTCGCCCATGACGTAGGCATAGATGATCATGATGCCCGAGGGCGGGATGATCGGGCCGATGACGGAACTGGCAGCGGTGATGGCGGCGGCGAACTTGCGGGTATAGCCCTGACGCTCCATCGCCGGGATCAACATCGAGCCGAGCGCGCTGGTATCGGCCACGGCCGAGCCCGACAGCCCCGCGAACAGCATCGAGCTCAGCACGTTCACGTGCGCCAGCCCGCCGCGCAGGTGTCCCATGAGCGCCTGAGAGAACTCGACCAGCCGCGCGGTGATGCCGCCCTTGTTCATCAGCTCGCCCGCCAGCATGAAGAACGGGATCGCCATCAGCGGGAAGCTGTCCATGCCGTTATAGACATTGCGATAGAGCAGGGTGATGTCGCGCTCTTGCCCGGCCATCCACAGCAGGATTCCGGGGGCTGCCAGCAGGCCGAAGAAGACGGGCAGGCCCAGCACCAGGAAGATCAGGAAAACGGGCAGGAACCAGATCAGCATGTCATTCCGCCATGATTTCTTCTTCGGCGGGCGCGATCTCTTTCAGGTCCTCGGCGCCCAGAAGCGTCAGGATGTTGCGCAGGATCAGCTCGATATTGACGATCAGCATGAGCACGACACCGACAAGCAGGCTGGCCATCATCCACGACCGCGGGATGCGGTACCAGCCGTCGGGCAGCGGCAGATACAGCGACGCGGTGGCGAAGCGACCGCCGAAGCCCGTGACCTCGGACCAGCCGATGCGGACGGCGAAGCCCAGCACCACGGCTGCGATGGCCAGAAGGACCAGCGATAGGGCGGCGGCCAGCACGCGCGGCAGCAGCACCAGGATCGTGTCGATGGCCACGAAACCGCCCCGGCGATAGGCCATGGGCGCCATCAGGCCGGTCATCCACAGCATCATGAAGCGCGCGGCCTCGTCGGGCCAGGGCAGGGCGTTGTTAAGCACGTAGCGAAAGAAGACCTGGACCAGGATCGCGGCGACCATCAGCGCGATGGCGACGATGGAGACGATGCGGCCCACCGGCAACACCAGGTCGTTCCATGTCTGGAAAGGCCACAAAAGGCCCTTCAGGACGCGCATGCGCCGCTCCTCCCTATGTCGCCCCCGCGCCCCGTTGATCGCGGCTGCGTCGTCTTCTCACCTTTGCAGGTCAGTCCAGCCTTGTGAACTGCCCATATTTTCCGCCCGCGAAGATCAGCGGAGCGCCATCCCGGTGCACGGCGCTGAGCACCCGGCCGATGACGATGACGTGGTCGCCCGCGTCGTGGATCGTCTCGGTCGTGCAGTGGAACCGCGCCAGGCAATCCTCGATCAGGGGCGTGCCGTCGTCGTGGCGCCACCAGTCGAGCTTGTCGAAGGCGTCGCCTTCCTTGACGAAGGTATCGGCCAGCGCGACCTGGTCGTCGGCCGCCACGTGGATGGCGAAATTGTCGCATTCGGTGAAGGGCTTGAACCGGCTCGACGACTTGGCGGGCGCCCACAGCACCAGCGGCGGATCCAGCGAGACCGACGCGAAACTGTTGGCGGTGATGCCCAGCGGCCCGGTATCGGCCCCCGTCGTGATGACCGTGACGCCCGTGGCGAAGCGGCCCAGGGCCTGCCTGAGCGCGCGTCCGTCCTGCGGGGAAACCTGCGTGGCGACCTTGTCCATCCGCTCAGGGTACTTCCCGGCCGATGGCGTAGGAATAAAGCTCGAACCAGTCCTGGCGGCTGATCTTCACCTTCCGGGCGTCGCCGATGGATTTGATGCGGTCCAGGTTGTTGGTGCCCATGACGGGCAGGATGCGGGCGGGATGGGCCAGCAGCCAGGCGACGGCGACGGCGGCCATGTCGCAGCCCTCGCGCTTGGCGAAATCGGAAAGGTTGGTGCGCAGCTTGGTGTGGCCGCCCTTGCCGGTCATCAGCGTGCCGCCGCCAAGGGGCGACCAGGCCATGGGCGCCGCGCCGTATTCCTGGATGAAGGCCAGGTCGCCGTTGGTGAAGGGGTCGGTGTGGCCCAGCGACATCTCGATCTGGTTGGCGACCAGCTTGGTCTGCATGGCCGATTGCAGCAGCGTCCAGTCGTGCCGCTTGAAGTTCGACACGCCCACGGCGCGCACCTTGCCCGCCTTAACGGCGGCATCCAGCGCGGCGCCGGTGTCGTGGTGGTCCATGAAGGGATCGGGGCGGTGGATCAGCAGCAGGTCGATCTCGTCGATGCCCATGAGCTTCAGCGACTGGTCGATGGACGCTTCGATATGCGCGCTAGAGGTGTCGTAATGCTTGACCCGCGCGCCCTTGTGCCGCCCGGCGGGGGCCACGATGCCGCATTTCGTCACGATCTCGATGCGCTGGCGCAGATCCTTGGTCAGGGCCTTGCCCATGATCTCTTCCGCCATGTAGCCGCCGTAGATGTCGGCCTGGTCCAGCGTGGTGATGCCCTGGTCGATGCAGGCCTCGATCTTGTCGCGGACATGGGCGGCGCTGGTGTCGGAATCGTCGCCGAGCCGCCACATCCCATAGACGATCCGGCTGAGGCTCAGCCCCTCTTGCAGTTCCACGCGATCCATCAGCGGCGTTCTCCTGCCCCGAGCGGGGTCTTCGGTGTCGCCGCGGGCACGCGTCCATAGGCGTGCGGCAGCGAACAGGTTTTCAAATGCGGCAGGATCCGGGACCCGACCGATCGGCACTCATCAAGGTGAGGGTAGCCCGAGAAGATGAAAGCGCGAATCCCCATTTCGCGATAGGCCTCGATCTCGCTCAGGACCTGGTCGGTGCTGCCCACCAGTGCGGCGCCGCAGCCCGAGCGCGCGCGCCCGATCCCGGTCCACAGATGCGGCTCGACATAGCCGAACTGGTCGGCCAGGTCGCGGGCGCGGGCCTGGTGGCTGACACCCAGGCTGGTGCTGTCATGGGCACGGTCTCGGATCAGCGCGCCGTATTCGTCGTCCAGCTTGCTGACCAGGTGCTCGGCGTATTCCTTCGCCTCGGCCTCGGTATCGCGCACGATCATGTGGACGCGCAGGCCGTAATCCAGCGTTCTGTCATATTCCTCAGCGACTTGATGGACGGCTTTCATGCGCTCGGCGATCTGGTCCTTGGGCTCGGGCCACATGAGATAGACGTCGCAATGCTCGCCGCAGAGATCCAGCGCGGGGGGCGAGTAGCCGCCGAAGTAGAGCAGCGGCCCGCCGGTCTGGTAGGGCTTCGCGGGATCCGTCGT
Source organism: Palleronia pontilimi (assembly GCF_016412875.1). GTDB lineage: Bacteria > Pseudomonadota > Alphaproteobacteria > Rhodobacterales > Rhodobacteraceae > Palleronia > Palleronia pontilimi. The sequence continues at coordinate 256,899 of NZ_JAEKPD010000007.1, forward strand.
AATCCCTTTGAAATCATATACCTGTCCGGTGAAGTTGATCTCGTCCCGCGTCCAGGCCTGTTTCAGGATCTCGACCACCTCGCGCGAGCGCTGGTAGCGGAAGGCGCTGTCGGCTTTTTCGCCCGGGAAGTCGGACGAGATCACGTTCAGCGTCAGTCGACCTTCCAGCATGTGATCCAGCGTCGCCACCGTGCGCGCCAGCATGATCGGCTGCATCTCGCCGCAGCGGATGGCGGCCAGCATGTTGATGCGGTCCGTGATCGGCGCGCCGCCCGCCACAAAGCTGAGCGTGTCCTGGCCCACCTGGTAGGACGACGGGCACAGGATGTTGCGGAAGCCCTGCGCCTCGGCCTCTTTCAGGATCGCGCTGCAATGGGACCAGCTGGACCGCAGATTCCCGTCGGGCATGCCGAGATATTCGTAATCATCCGAACAGAGCGCCGCGAACCACGACACTTCGATCGCGTCCAGATCGGCCGATGTGATGGGAACGATGCTCATGCGCGCGACCCTTTCAGACGGTGCATTTTCAGCTTGCCTAGCATGGCCCCGAATGTGCATCAATCGTATATCAATTCCGTCAAGGCCGCCATGCCCCCGCCACCGACCGCGCCGCTTTACCGGCAGATCACCGACCTTCTGGTGCGCCAGATCGCGTCCGGCACGTTGATCGCCGGCGAACGTCTGCCGCCCGAACGCGAGCTTGCGCAAACCCACCGGGTCGCCGTGGGCACCGTGCGGAAATCACTGCGGGAATTGCAGGCGCAGGGGCTGATCGAGCGGCGGCACGGCTCGGGCAATTACGTGCGGGGGGTGCGCGATATCGGCGGGCTGTACGGCTTCTTCCGGCTCGAGCCGCCCGGCGGCGAGGGGCGGCCGGATGCGCGGCTGATCGCATTCGATCTGCGGCCGAAGCCAAGTGACGCGCCGGACTTCGGCGAGGATCCCCAGGCGTTTCGCATCAGGCGCCTGCGCAGCCTGGACGGCACTGCCGCCGCACTCGAGGAAATCTGGCTGGACCGGGCCCGCGGGTCCGGTCTGACGCGCGATGTGATCACACCGTCGCTCTACAACACCTATCGCACGCACCTGTCCCTGCGCATCGTGCGGGTCGAAGACCGGATCGGCGTGGCCGGCTTGCCCGATTGGGCGGATGAGCGTCTTGCGCAACCGGTTGGAACGCTCATGGGACACGTGGAGCGCCTGGCCTGGGCGCAGGATGGCACGCCCTGCGAATTTTCGCGAACCTGGTTCGATTCGGACAAGGTTCGCTACGTGAATCGGCTCAAATAGGAATATGAATGCCTGAAATCGTAAATTACGGGATCATCGGGTGCGGGATGATGGGGCAGGAGCACATGCGCAATATCGCCCTGTTGCCCGACGCCCGCGTCGTCGCGGTGGTCGAACCCGACAGCCAGCAGGCAGCCCTGGCGCGCGCGCTGGCCCCGCAGGCGCAGCTCTGTCCCGATATCGACGCCCTGCTGGCCGTCGCGCCGCTGGATTGCCTGGTCGTGGCGTCGCCCAACAACCTGCACGTGGACCAGATCGCGCAGATCGCCGCCCGCCGCGCGCTGCCCATGCTGATGGAAAAACCGCTCTTCACGGCGCCGGACCAGGCGCGGTCCCTGTTGCAGATCGACTATTCCGCGCCGATCTGGGTGGCGATGGAATACCGCTACATGCCCCCGATCCAGGCGCTGATCGAGCAGGTAGACGCGGCCACCGGCGGTCCGGTCATGCTGACGATCCGCGAGCACCGCTATCCGTTCCTTCAAAAGGTCGGCGACTGGAACCGGTTCAACGACCGTTCGGGCGGCACGCTGGTGGAAAAATGCTGTCATTTCTTCGATCTCATGCGCCTGATCCTGCGCGCCGAGCCGGTGCGGGTCATGGCCAGTGCGTCGCAAGCGGTCAATCACCGCGACGAAGTGATCGACGGACGCCGCCCGGACATCTGGGACAACGGCTATGTCATCGTCGATTTCGACAACGGCGCGCGCGCGATGCTGGAATTGTGCATGTTCGCCGAGGGCGCGCGGTTCCAGGAAGAGATCAGCGTGGTCGGTCCCAAGGGCAAGATCGAGGCGCATGTGCCGGGACCGGGCCGCTTCTGGCCCACGCATCTGGGCGCGCCGCCCGTGGCGCAGGTCATCATCAGCCCGCGCAGTCCGCGCGGCCCGCAAGCCATTGAAGTTCCGGTGGATCCGACGCTTCTGGATGCGGGTGACCACAACGGCTCGACCTTCTACCAGCATAGCCGTTTCCGCGAGGTCGTGCTGGGGCGCGGCCCGGTCGAAGTGTCGTTGCAGGACGGCGCGATCGCGGTCGAAATGGGGCTTGCCGCGCAGGACTCCGCCCTGACGGGACAGGCCGTGACGTTGCCGCGCCGCTGACGAGCGGTGAAGGTGGATCGAGGTCAACGGCGGCGTGGGCGCCATACCGCTGGAAGCTCGTGCGCCTTCGGATCCGACCGCAACCGCGTGTGCGGACAGGGTTTTGCATCGCAAAACCGGGCGCCATGGCCCGGGGCCTTGGAAATTCGCCGCGACCATCGAAAAGGTGACCGCTTTGCGCCTTCACGCCAGCCCTGACTTCGCATAGATAACATGCGGACGTTCCGGCGGCGCTGCACGTGCCGCCCGAAAAGGGAGAGAGCAGATGCTCAACAATATCGGCCTTCCGGGCCTTCTTTTGATCGCAGTCGTGGTGCTGGTGCTGTTCGGGCGCGGCAAGATCTCGTCCTTGATGGGCGAAGTCGGCAAGGGGATCACCGCCTTCAAGAAGGGCGTGAGCGACAGCGACGACGAGGCCAAGAAGGCCGAGAACGCGCGCGAGATCGCAAGCCCCGATGAAAGCGACAAACCTGCGACCCCCGCGGTGCACACCGACGACAAGTCCGAGACCCGCACCTAACCGTTCCCGAAGGGAGCCAGGCCCATGTTCGACATCGGGATGACCGAACTGCTGGTCATCGGCATCGTCGCGTTGATCGTGGTGGGGCCGAAGGACCTGCCGGGCATGTTCCGCACGCTTGGCCGCTTCACCGGCAAGATCAAGGGCATGGCCCGCGAGTTCCAGCGCGCCATGGACGACGCCGCCGACGAGGCGGGCGTGAAGGATATCAGCCGCGACCTGAAGGGCATGAGCAACCCGAAGAAATACGGGTTGGACAAGCTGAACGAGGCCGCGGATTCCTTCGAGAAGTGGGAGCCCGGTAAGTCGGCGTCGTCGAAGCCGAAAGGTCCGGCAACGCAGGCCCTGAGTGACAAGCGCAAGGCCGAAGCCGACGACCTGCGCCGGGCCGCGGCCGAGCGGGCCGATGGCGGCTTGCAGGCCGAGCCTGCCGCGGCGAAGGACACCGGCACCGCGGCGGACACGCCGCTGACCAAGGCCACGGAGTCCGACGCGTGAGCGCGCAGGACGAGATCGAAGACAGCGCCGCGCCGCTGATCGAGCACCTGGCCGAGCTCAGGACACGGCTGATCCGCTCGGTGGTCGCGTTCATCATCGGGATGGTGATCTGCTTCACCGTGGCCACGCCGATCTTCAACTTCCTGACCGATCCTCTGTGCCAGGTGCTGGCGCAGCGCGGCCAGGATTGCGACCTGATCTTCATCTCGCCGCAGGAAGGCTTCTTCGTGGCGATCAAGGTGTCGCTGCTGGGCGGGCTGTTCCTGGCCTTCCCGATCATCGCGGGCCAGATGTGGCGCTTCGTGGCGCCCGGGCTCTACAAGTCCGAGCGCGGCGCGTTCCTGCCCTTCCTGGTGGCGTCGCCCTTCATGTTCGTGCTGGGCGCGGCCTTCGCCTTCTACGTGGTCACGCCGCTGGCCTACGACTTCTTCCTGGGCTTCCAGCAATTCGGCGATGCCGGGCAGGCGGTCACGCCCGAGCAGAACGCAGCACCGCTGTCGGTGGTCTTCCAGGGCTCGGCGCAGGAATACCTGAACCTGACGATCAAGTTCATCGTGGCCTTCGGGCTGTGCTTCCAGCTGCCGGTCCTGCTGACGCTCATGGGCAAGGCGGGACTGGTCAGCGCGCGCGGCCTTGGCGAAGTGCGTAAATACGCCGTTGTCGGCATCCTGGTCTTGGCCGCGCTGGTGACGCCGCCCGACGTGATCACCCAGGTGATCCTGTTCGTCGTTGTCTACGGGCTCTACGAGGTGTCGATCATCCTGGTGCGCCGGGTCGAGCGCCAGCGCACCGCCGCGCTGCGGGCCGAAGGCGTGCTGGGCGAGGACGAAGAGCTCTACGATTACGACGACGACCTGGACGATGGCGAGCCCGACGACGACACGAAACGTCCGTAGCGCGCGAAGATCCGCATGACGTCAAAAGGGAATAGCCGCGCATGACCGACGCGTTGGACCGGATCGCCGACGCGCTCGAGCGCATGGCGCCGCCGCCCCTGGCCGATCCGGACTGGGACGCGGCAGATGCCTTCGTCTGGCACGTGACCCCCGACCGGCTGGATCCGGTGACGCGGATCGCGCGGGTGGAGGTGGGCCTGCTGGTGGGCATCGACCGGTCGCGCGACACGCTTCTGGCCAATACCCGCCAGTTCGCGCGCGGTCTGCCTGCCAACAACGCGCTGCTGTGGGGTGCTCGCGGCATGGGCAAGTCGTCGCTGGTCAAGGCGATCCACGCCGAAATCGGCCGCGATCACCCGCTGAAACTGGTCGAGGTCCAGCGCGAGGACCTGCCGTCCATCGGCCGCCTGCTGGGCCACCTGCGCGCCGCGCCGCACCGTTTCATCCTGTTTTGCGACGACCTGTCGTTCAGCCATGACGACCAGCATTACAAGTCGCTGAAGGCGGTGCTGGATGGCGGGATCGAGGGGCGGCCGGACAACGTGGTCTTCTATGCCACGTCGAACCGCCGCCACCTGATGCCCCGCGACATGATCGAGAACGAGCGCGCCAGCGCCATCTCGCCCACCGAGGCGACCGAGGAAAAGGTATCGCTGAGCGACCGCTTCGGGCTGTGGCTGGGCTTCCATCCCTGCACCCAGGACGAATATCTCGCGATGATCCGCGGCTATTGCGACGCGCACGGCATCGACATCGACGACGCCACCCTGCGCGCCGAGGCGATCGAATGGCAGGCCACCCGCGGCGCCCGCTCGGGCCGCGTGGCCTGGCAATACTTCACCGACCTGGCAGGCCGCCGCGGCGTCGATCTCTGACGCCACGCCCCTGCTTCATCTTTCCCGAAATACCTCGGGGGTGCGGGGGCTGGCCCCCGCTGGTCCCGTCACGCGGCCCCCGCGCCCTGGGTCGCCGTGTAGACCGCGTAAAGCGACTGGCTTCCGGCCATGAACAGCCGGTTACGCTTGGGCCCGCCGAAGCACAAATTGCCGCAGACTTCCGGCAGCCGGATCCGGCCCAGAAGTGCGCCGTCGGGCGACCAGCAGGTGACACCGCTATACCCCACGTTGCGCCCCGCGTTCGACGACGACCAGACGTTGCCGTAGACATCCACCGCCAGCCCGTCGGGTCCGCATTTCACCCCGTCCACCATGCAGTCGGTAAAGAGCCGCCCGTTCACCGCTTCGCCCTCGGGCGTGACGTCGAATGCGAAGATGTTGCCCTCGCCGCCGACGCCGCCATCGCCCGGGCCGGGTCCGGTGGACGCGATGTAAAGCGTGGTCTCGTCGGGGCTGAGCGCCAGGCCGTTGGGGTCGGGGGCTCCGTCCTGTCCCACCACGCGGGTGATCGTTCCGTCGGGCGCGATGCGGTAGGTTGCGGTTTCCATCTCGCGCACCGCGTCGCCGATCTCGGGCGGCTGGCCCAGCCGCTGGTTGATCAGCCCGTCGGGATTGGTGGGCCCGCCCGGCGCGCCCACGGCGCCTTCGTAGAGCTGACCGCCATAGGGCGGGTCGGTGAACCAGTAGCTGCCGTCCTTCGCGGCCACGATGTCGTTGGGCGAATTGAAGCGCATGCCTTCGAACCGGTCGGCCAGCACCGTCACCGATCCGTCCAGCTCGTAGCGGACCACCCGGCGGGTCAGGTGCTCGCAGCTCAGCTGCCGCCCCTGCCAGTCGAAGCTGTTGCCGTTGGAGTTGTTGGACGGGTAGCGGAACGTGCTCACGTGGCCGTCGTCTTCCAGCCAGCGCATCTGGCGGTTGTTGGGGATGTCCGAGAAGATCAGGTACTTGCCGACACCGTTCCAGGCGGGCCCCTCGGCCCAGAGCGCGCCCGTCCAGAGCCGCTGGATGGGCGCGTTGGCCTGGGCGAGGCCGTTGAAGCTGGGATCCACCGCGATCACGTCCGCATCCCAGAAATATACGTTGGGCGGCGCGTCGGGGCCGAACTGGCGCGGCGGATCGCTGACCGTCGACGGGGGTTCGACGGGGCCGAGGGCCGGGCCGGACTCCTGCGCCTGCGCCGCGGTCAAGGCAAATCCCGCGGACCCCGCGCCGATCGCCCCCAGCGCCGCGCGCCTTGAAATTAGATCAGCCATGTCAATCTCTCCCTGAAAAAATCGTGCCAGGGAACAAGACTAGGCACCGCCGCAGGACGCTGTCGCGCAGCACTGTCGCCGCGGCGCGGAAACGGGCGGGAAGCCGCCGAGCCGCGCTATTCCAGGTAGCCCACCGGATCGACCGAATCGAAGCCTTCGCGCACCTCGAAATGCAGGAAGCTGGGGTCGGTGTCGCGGATCCGGGCAACGGTCTGGCCGCGGGCCACGCTGTCGCCCTTCTGCACGCCGATCCCTTCCACGCCCGCATAGACCGTCAGGATATTGCCCGGATGGCGCAGCACCAGGATGGGCACCTGGTCGGTGTCGCGGGTGATCGCCGCGACCGTTCCCGCGTCGGCGGCCCTGACCGGGGTTCCGGGCGTGGCCGAGATGTCGATGCCGTCGTTGCGCCCCTTGCGATAGGGCCGGATGATCGGACCGGTGACGGGGAAGACGAACTTGCCGCCCGCGCTTTGCGCGCCCAGGTCGGGCGAGGCGGGCACATCCCGGGGCGGCGCCTGGTCGAGCTGTTCGTCGGGCAGGGGCTGCACGGCCGATGGCGGTGCGGGGGCCACCGAGCCTGCGCCGGGGGCCGTGACGCTTTCGGGCGGCGCTTCGGTCGCCACGGGGATCAGCAGGAAGCTGCCTTCGCGCACGGTCATGTCGGCGTCGAGGCTGTTCCACTCGGCCAGCGCCCTGACCGGAACGCCGTAGCGCCGCGCGATGGAAAAGGCCGTCTCGCCGCGGGCGACCTGATGGCGCGTGGGCTCTTGCCCGGTCTGGATGCCGCGCGCCTCGGCCCGTCGGATCGCTTCGCCCGCGCGCTGCTCGAGCGGCGTTGAGGTGATCGATTCCACCGCCAGACCCGGCGTTTCGAGCGCCGGGCGGATCGGACCGGCGATGGGGGCCCCGGTGGCAGGCGACGGCTCGGCCACGCGGCGGGGCAGGGCGATGATTTCGCCGCGCCGCAGCGGCACGTTCGGGGGCAATCCGTTGTAGCGCGCCACCTCGTCGGCGGGCAGGCCCACGCGGCTGGCGACGGCCTGCACGGTGTCGCCGCGCTGGGCGACGGCCACCTGGTAGCTGGGATAGGAGACGATGCCACGGCTGTCGGGGCGCGGCGGGGCCGCCACGGCCTGCCGCACCGCGGTGGAGGTGTCGAAGCCGTCGACCGTGTCGCGCAGATCGAAATCGAACGTCCCGGTCTGGTCGCAGGCCGCCAGGCCAAGCGCCGACGCCAGGATCAGCGGCAGGGGCCGCATCGATAGGGGGGGGAAGGTCATGTCTGCTCGTCCTTCGTCGGGGGCGCAGGCCTCTTGCCGGGCCGATAGCGCGCCGTCTGTTTCCGCCTCGTTCGGCCCCCGGATCTGTGCCCGGATGACCTTGCCGCATTCCCTTCCGACCGGCGCGTTACTCGCGCCCCAGTCCTTCCAGCAAGGGCACGAAGCGCACCTTGCGCAGGGCTTCGTAGTCGAAGCCGTCTTCCGTCCGCGTCACCTTCACCAGCGTCTGAACCGCGTCGCTCTGGCCCACGGGCACGATCATGATACCGCCGACACGCAATTCCGCCAAGAGGGGACCGGGCGGGTCTTCGGCGGCCGCCGTGACCAGGATGCGGTCGAAGGGCGCCTGGTCGTCCAGACCGTGGCTGCCGTCGGCGGTGAAGGCGGTGACATTGGTCAGGCCCAGCCGGTCGAAGACCTCGCGCGCCTCGGTCACCAGGCGGCGGTGACGGTCGACCGAATAGACCCGGCGGGCCAGTTGCGACAGGATCGCCGCCTGGTAGCCCGAGCCGGTCCCGATCTCGAGCACCTTGTGACGCGGCTGCACGTCCAGCGCCTGCGTCATCAGACCCACGACCGACGGCTGGCTGATGGTCTGGCCGCAGGCGATGGGCAGGGGCATGTCCTCGTAGGCGCGGTCGGCGAAGATGCCGCGCACGAAAGCGCCCCGGTCGATCTTTTCCATCGCGTCGAGCACGCGCTTGTCGGTGATGCCCTGGCTGCGCAGCGCGAACAGGAATTGCATCCGGGTCGCGGCGTCCACGCTCATCCCAGCGCGTCCGACAGGGACGCGAGCGCGCCGTGATTGGTCAGGTCCGCGGTCAGCGGCGTGACCGACACGTAGCCGTCCAGGTTCGCCGCCGCGTCCGAACCCTCGGCGGTGGGGCGCTGCTGGTCGCCGCCCCGGATCCACAGGAAGCTGCGGCCCGAAGGCGCTGTCACGGGCGCGACGTGAAAGCCCGTGCCGCGGCGAAAGCCCTGCGAGCAGGCGCGCACGCCCTTGACCTGGTCGGACGGGAAGGGCGGAAAGTTGACGTTGTAGAAGGTGCGGTAATCCTCGTCGCCCCATTGATCGGCCGCCAGGATCGCGCGCACGACACGCTCGCCCCAGCCGCGCGCGGCGTCGAACGTGTCGTCCAGCTTGCGGTTGCCCGGACCGTAGAACTGGCTGAGCGCGATCGAGTTGATGCCTTGCAGCGCGCCTTCCATAGCGGCGCCGATGGTGCCGGAATAGAGCACGTTCTCGGCCGCGTTGTTGCCCCGGTTCACACCCGACAGGATCAGGTCGGGCGGGCCGGGCAGGATTTCGTGCAGCGCGCCCAGCACGCAATCGGCGGGCGAGCCTTCGGCGGCCCAGACCCGATCGCCGTGCTGCTGGATTAGGGTCGGGTGGACGTAGTTGATGCAATGCGCGACGCCCGACTGCTCGAAGGCGGGTGCCACGGTCCAGACCTCGTCGCCGATGGCATGCGCGATCTCGGAAAGGACCTGCAGGCCGGGCGCATGGATGCCGTCGTCATTGGTGATGAGGATGCGCAAAGCAGGGCCGCCTTTCGATGGGGTCTGAACCCTGTCTAGGTCAGGCCAAATCGGGCAGCAAGCCGCCTAGAGCAGCGACACGATGCGTGTGGCTTCCTCGGCGCAGGACGTGAGCGCGGCGCGGTCTTCGCCGGGGAAAAACCGCGCCCGCGTGGCCGTGGGCATGGCGGCCGGGGTCACGATCTCGACACGCGGTCCGGTGCGCGCGGTCTCGGCCTGCCACGAGCGGGCAAGCGCGATCTGCGCGGCCTTCGTCGCCCCGTAATGGCCGAAGAACTTTTCGCCCGCGCGGGGATCGTCGAAGAACACGGCGCGGCCTTCGGTGCCCAGAAGCGGCGCGACCATGGGGATCAGGGTCGCGGTGGCGGTGGCGTTGACCGCGACACTTTTCTGCCAATCCTTCGCGGCCAGGTGCGGCGCGGGCGCCAGGGGGGCCGCGTGCACGGCAGGGTGAAGCCAGAGCGCAAGGCGGCCCCAGCGGTCATAGATCCCGCGGCAGAGATGCGCCATGGCGTCGGCATTGGTCACGTCCATGGGCGCGAGCGTCGCCTGTCCGCCGCGCGCCTGGATGCTGTCGTCGAGCTCTTCCAGCGCGCCGGTGGTGCGGGCGACGGCGACGATGTGATGGGTGTCGCAGAGCGCCAGCGCCAAGGCCGCGCCCAGGCCCCGCGATGCACCTGTGATGAGGGCTACGTCGGTCATGGGCGCGGTGTGCTGCGTCGCGCGCGCGGGGTCAAGCGGTCAGCCGCATCAATCGACCCGCGCGAAGCGGGTCCGGTCGTGCCTGTGAGGCGACGCCCGCCTGCCGCGGCCCTGCGCGGCATGGGGGATAACCGTTTGCGCGCGCCCCCCGTTCTTCCTATCGTGGCGCGGGAACGATCCGTCGCCTGCAGGACCGAAGGGAAGACGGGTGTCATCTCGAGAAGAAGACGGACAGATCGGCGGCACGGTGCTCCAGCCGCGTGTTCCTGACAGTCCTGATCGGTGTCTGTTCGATCCTGATCGTCCTGGGGTTCCTGAACGATGCCGTGACCGGGGGCGATCCCGACAAGCAGGGCGATTGGCTGATCAACCACCACGCGCAGCTGATCCGGCGCGGGCCCATCGGACCGGTCCTGATCGTTCTGGGCGACGTGACCGGGATCGGCCTGGTGTCCCTGACCATTTCGCTGCAAGTCACGCTTCACGCGACATTCGCCTGGGCGTTCTGGCGGCTTGCCGCGCATCCGGGCGTGGCGCTCTATGTCGTCGCCATCGACTGGGAGCGCTGGATCGCGTTGCATGTCTTCAGCGCGACGCTGTTCTTCCTGACGGCTTTGCGCCTGAAGTTGATCGTTCCCTGACCGACGATGCGCTGCTTTCGGGCCTGTCTGCGCCGTGCCCTGCGGGACCGCGTTGGCCCGGGATCTGCGGTCAGTCCCGGTAATCGGCAGGCTTGAGGTCCGCGCCGTCGTTCACGTGGCTTTCGGCGCCCGGCACGATATCGGTGTTGTGGGCCGAGACGCACAGCCAGGTGCCGTCGCCCTGCCGCGCCATGACGAAGCTCATCACGGTCTGGCGCGGGCCCGCTTCGCTGCCATCCGGCGCGGTTTGACCGTCCAGGTGCATCCGCGCGTGGAGCACGCAGACCCCGCCCAGATCCCGCCGCTTGACGCGCCCCACGCGCAGCGTCGAGGCGGAGAACATGCCGCGCAGCCCGTAGGCGTGGGCGCGCCGGATCGCGTCGCGGTCGTGCCACCAAAGCCCGACGACGTTGACGAAATCCGCGTCCGGCGCGAACAGGGCGGCCAGCGCATCGGCATCGCGCGCCATCCACGCTTGCACGAAAAGCGCAGGCATATCGCCCGGATCCCGCATTTCCGATCCTTCCCTTTTCGCAGCCACACCAATGTCCTAGAGGTAAAACACGCATTGCAGTCTTCCAAGGGTCACGCAGCACATGACCGATCGCGGCCCGAATCCGAACTGGTCCCTGCTGAACGAGGTGGTCGTCAGCTGCCGCAACGGCTGGCGCGTCCTGCGCCACCGGGGGCCGGGGCAGATCCAGTTCTGGTTCATCGCGCTTGCCGTCGGCTGTGCATCGGGTTTCGCGGCGCTGTTCTTTCGCAAGGGCATCGAGTGGCTGCAGGCGACGCTTTACGGCACCGACGACATCAGCGCGCTGACCCAGTTCGCCCAGGCGCTGCCGTGGTACCTGATCCTGCTCTACCCGATCTGCGGCGGGCTGGTCGTCGGACTGATCCTGAACCGCTATACCGAGGCCGGGCGCGTGCGCTCGGTTGCCGACGTGATCGAGGGCGCGGCGCTGCGCGATGGCCGGGTCGAGGTGAAGGAGGGGCTGGCCTCCGCGGCGGCGTCGCTGATCACGCTGGGCTCGGGCGGCTCGTCTGGGCGCGAGGGCCCGGTGGTCCACCTGGCGGCCGTGATCGCCACATGGGTCAACAACCTGATCCGGGCCAACGGGATCACCGCGCGCGATCTGCTGGGCTGCGCAGTGGCGGCGGCGGTGTCGGCCAGCTTCAACGCGCCCATCGCGGGCGCGCTGTTCGCGCTGGAGGTCGTGCTGCGCCATTTCGCCGTCCACGCCTTCGCCCCCATCGTCATCGCGTCGGCGGCGGGCACGGTCATCAACCGGCTGGAATTCGGCGACGTGACCGAGTTCATCCTGATCGAAGAGGGCGTGTTGTCCTTCTACCAGGAGCTTCCGGCCTTCCTGATCCTGGGGCTGGTCTGCGGGCTGATGGCGGTGGTGCTGATGCGCGCGATCTTCTTCGCCGAAGATCTGGCCAGCGAAGGGCAGGCGCGGCTCGGCCTGCCGCGCTGGGCGCGCCCGATGGTGGCGGGCGCGCTGCTGGGCGGCATTGCCATCTACTTCCCCCATATCATCGGCGTGGGATATGAGACGACGTCGCTGGCACTGACCGGCCAGTTGGTGCTGCACGAAGTGGTCGTGCTGGCCATCGTGAAGACCGCCGCCGTCGCAATCACCATGGGCGGGCGCATGGGGGGCGGCGTGTTCTCGCCGTCGCTGATGCTGGGCGCGCTGGTGGGACTGGCCTTCGGGCTCGTGGCGACCAGCGTCTTTCCCGAAGTGTCCGGGGCCGAGACGCTTTATGCGCTGGCGGGGATGGGCGCGGTTTCGGCGGCGGTGCTGGGCGCGCCGATTTCGACGACGCTGATCGTGTTCGAGCTGACCGGCGACTGGCAGACCGGGCTGGCGGTGATGGTGGCCGTGTCCACCTCCACCGCACTGGCGTCACGCCTGGTCGATCGCAGCTTCTTCCTGACCCAGCTGGAGCGGCGCAACATCCACCTGGCGGCCGGGCCGCAGGCGTATCTTCTGTCGATGTTCCGCGTGAAGAACGTCATGCGCGGCCCCGATCACGAACGGGCCGCGCCCCGCGATCAGATCTGGGAGGCCATCGAGCGCGGCATCCTGATCGAAGGCGACGCCACGCTGGAAGAAGCCATGCCCATGTTCGAGGACACGACCCGGCTGTTCATCCCGGTCGTCAAGCTGGGGGCGCGGGGCGAGCCGCCGGAAATGCTGGGCGCGCTCTTTCACGTGGACGCGCTGCGCGCCTATAACCGGGCGCTTGCCGCGACCGCCGCCGAAGAGCATTCTTGATCGCTCAGACCCGTTCGACCGCCAGGTCTTCGTGCTGGAACGCCACGTGCCCGGCGATCTGCTTCACGTCGTCCTTCGGATCCTCGTAGGACCATGCTGCATCGTTGAGGGTCACGCTTTTCGTGACGATCGAGAAGTAGCTGGCCTGGCCCTTGTGGGGGCAGGTCGTCGTCTTGTCGGACGTGTCCAGGAACGCCATGGCGATGTCGCTGCGGGGAAAATAGACCACGTCGGAATAGCCGTCTTCGTGCAGCATGAGGGCGTCGGTCGACTCGCCGATCACCGCGCCGCCCGCGCGCACGACCCACGTGCCTTCGGCGTTTTCGATTGTGATCCGATCAGACATCCGCTGGCCCTCCCTTGCGATGTGAGCGCGCAGACTAGCAGACCCGCGCGCGCTGGCAATGTCAGAGCGGCGCGGTCGCCCGCGCAAGCCAGTCCGCCGCCCGGGCGCTCAGTTTGCCCGCCATGCGCGCGGCCACGTCCCGGTGATAGCCGTCGATCCAGGCGCGTTCGCCCGGCGACAGGACGCCCGCGTCGATCAGGCGTCGGTCGATGGGCACCCATGTCAGCGTCTCGAAGCTCAGCATGTCGCGATCGGCGTCGGCGGTGGCCAGGGCGGGTGCCGGGCGCACGACCACGAGGTTTTCGATCCGGATGCCCCACGCGCCCTCGCGGTAATACCCCGGCTCGTTCGACAGGATCATGCCGGGCTCGAGCGCGATTTCGCTCTGGCGGCTCAGCCTTTGGGGGCCTTCGTGCACGCTGAGATAGACGCCCACGCCATGCCCGGTGCCGTGGCCGTAATCCTGCCCCGCCATCCATAGCGGCGCGCGCGCCAGCGCGTCCAGGTCGCGCCCCGCCAGCCCCTTCGGCCAGCGCGCGCGGCTGATCGCGATCATCCCCTTCAGCACCCGCGTGAAGGCCGCGACCTGCGCGGCGTCGGGCGCACCCACGGCCATCGTGCGGGTGATGTCGGTGGTGCCGTCCACGTACTGCCCGCCGCTGTCCACGAGCAGCAGGTCGCCCGACGCGACGGCCCGGTTGCTGTCCTGCGACACACGGTAATGGGTGATCGCGCCGTTCGGGCCGGTGCCCGCGATGGTGTCGAAACTGATGTCGCGCAGCGCATTGGTGGCCCGCCGGAACCCTTCCAGCGCGCGCACCACGTCGATTTCGGTCAGGCGCGCGCCGTTCGTCACATCGTCCAGCTGCGCGTCGAGCCAGCACAGGAACTCGCACATCGCGGCGCCGTCGCGCAGATGCGCGGCACGGGTGGCCGCGATCTCGGCGTCGGATTTGCGGGCCTTGGGCAGCAGGCAGGGATCCATGTCCCAGGCGACGTCGATGCCCGCCTCCGCCAGCGTCTGACCGACGATGAAAGGCGCGCTGTCACGGTCCACCCGCACGGGGCCGCTGAGATTGGCCAGGGCCGCGACCAGCCCGTCGGGCGGCAGGATATCGACGCCGTCCAGCGCCACGCCATCCAGTTTCGCCGGATCGACGAACAGGCGCACGTCGCCGCTGGCCGCCTCGATCAGCGCGAAGCACTGCACGATCGGGATCCGGGGGATGTCGCTGCCGCGGATGTTCAAGAGCCAGCAGATCGAGTCGGGCAGGCTCAGAACGGCCCAGGCCTGGTCCGCCGCGCGCAGATCCTTCGCGATCCGGACGCGTTTCTGGGCCGCCGATGCCCCCGCCAGAGCGTCGGGATAGGTCTGGGCCTTTCCCTTGGGCGGGTCCGGCCGGTCCGTCCAGACCGCGTCCAGCGGGTTCGAGACCGGTTTCAGGGACAGATCGCTCGCCCCGAAGGCCTTGCGCAGGCGCTCCACCTCGGCTTGGGTGTGCAGCCACGGATCGAACCCCACCACCGCGCCCGGCTTCAGCGTCTCGACCAACCAGTTCGACAGCTTCGCGGCCGGGATTTCGTGAACCGAGATGCTGGAATCCACCTGCGCGCGCGCCTGCAGCGTGTAGCGCCCGTCGACGAACAAGGCCGTGCCCGCCGCCGAGACGGCGCATATCCCCGCCGAGCCGGAGAATGCCGTCAGCCATGCCAGACGGGCGTCGCGATCGGCCACGTATTCCCCCTGGTGCGCATCGGCGCGCGGCACCAGGAACGCATCCAGTCCGCGCGCGGCCAGTTCGGCACGCAGCGCGGCGATGCGGGGCGGCCCCTGGTCGGGACGGTTCGAGACATCGAAATCCTGGAACATCGCGCCCCTTCCTTTCGTCTTCAGGTATCGCGGCGCGGCGGCCGATGCAGGTTCAATGGATGTTCCGGATGCCCAAGACCCGCGCCCGCTTGCGCGGGTCGCTGTCGAAAAGCCCGGCCAGTTGCTCGGTCATGGCACCGGCCAGCTGCTCGGCATCGGTGATGGTGACGGCGCGGTTGTAATAGCGCGTCACGTCGTGGCCGATTCCGATGGCGATCAGCTCCACGCGCTTGCGCCGCTCGACCATGTCGATCACGTCGCGCAGGTGCTTTTCCAGGTAGTTCGCCGGGTTCACCGACAGGGTGCTGTCGTCCACCGGCGCGCCGTCCGAGATCACCATCAGGATCTTGCGCGCCTCGGGGCGGGCCGACAGCCGCCGATGCGCCCATTCCAGCGCCTCGCCGTCGATGTTTTCCTTCAGCAACCCTTCCTTCATCATCAGGCCCAGGTTGGTGCGCGCCCGCCGCCAGGGCGCGTCGGCGGCCTTGTAGACGATGTGGCGAAGGTCGTTCAGCCGACCCGGTCGCTGCGGGCGGCCAGCGTTCAGCCACGCCTCGCGCGCCTGTCCGCCCTTCCAGGCGCGGGTGGTGAAGCCCAGGATCTCGGTCTTCACCTGGCAACGCTCCAGCGTGTGCGACAGCACGTCGGCGCAGATCGCGGCGATGCTGATCGGCCGTCCCCGCATCGAGCCCGAATTGTCCAGCAGGATCGTCACCACCGTGTCGCGGAACTCGGTGTCCTTCTCGACCTTGAAGCTCAGCGGCGTGGTGGGGTTGGCCACGACGCGCGCCAGGCGGCCCGCGTCCAGCGTGCCCTCTTCCAGGTCGAACTCCCACGAGCGGTTCTGCTTGGCCTGCAGCCGCCGCTGCAGCTTGTTGGCAAGTCGCCCCACAGCACCCTTGATGGGCTCGAGCTGCTTGTCGAGATAGGCGCGCAGTCGCTCCAGCTCGGCCGGTTCGGCCAGTTCCTCGGCGCGGATCTCCTCGTCGTGGGACTGGTCGTAGACCACGTAGCCCGGATCGGCCTCGCTGACGGGGGGCGGGGGCGGCGGCTCCATGGGCGCGTCGCCCTCGGGCATCTCGACCTCGTCGCCCGCTTCCATGTCGGCGGTCTCGTCCATCGAGATCTCGGCCTGCGCCGCGTCCTGGGTCTGCTCCTGGGATTGCGCGGCGTCGGCGTCCTGATCCTCGCCGCTGTCGTCGTCGCCGGTGCTGTCGGGATCGGTGCCGTCGTCGGGCTCGTCCTGGGCTTCGCTGTCGTCGTCGGCATCCTCGGCGTCGGGATCCTCGCCCAGCTGGTCGCCGTAGCCCAGGTCGTCGATCACCTGCCGCGCCATGCGCGCGAAGCCAGCCTGGTCCGACAGCGTGTCCTGCAACCCCTCGAGGGTCTGGCCCGCCTGGCCTTCGAAGAACTCGCGCCACAGCGCCGCCGCCTTCTCGGCCCCCTCGGGCAGATCGCGGCCCGTGGCCATCTGGCGGATCAGGTAGCCCGCGGCGACCGACAGCGGCACTTCCTTGCGCTCGCCCACGTTGTCGTAGCCCTTCTTGACCACCTCGGCCTCGATGCGCGCGTCGATATTGCCCGCTGTGCCGGGCATGATCCGCGCGCCCATGGCCTCGCAGCGGGCGTTTTCCATGGTCTCGTAGATCTCGCGCGCCATCTGGCCGGGCGGGGCGTAGCGGTTGAAGGTGGCGGCGTCGTGATACCGGCGGCGCAGCGCGAAGCTGTCCGCGGTGCCGCGCGCCAGCATGACCTCGTCGCGGCTCATCCGGCGACTGATCTGCGGCAGGCGCAGCCCGTCATTGTTCATCCCCGGCGGATCGACGGAATAGGTCACGCCCATGTCGGGGTCGTCGGCCAGCACGCGGGTGGCTTCGGCCAGGGCCTTCTTGAACGGATCGGCTGGATTGTCGGGCGGTTTGCTCATGGCGCGCAATCTAGCCTGCGTGGCTGCAGACACAATGCGAAGGCGCCCCGGTTGCCGCGCTTTTCGAGCTCCGCACGATTTTGTGCGCCGCTGCCATGGGCCGGAATTGGCCGATCGCCCGGGGCGAAACGGTCCGGTTTTGGCCGATTCCGGCGCCCCGCGGGTCCGGCTATCGCGCGGGTCGTGCCCCGAGCGCAGACTTGACGCTCACATCGACCGCCGCCGACGGGCGCCGCGAAGGGGCGCGCCCGCGCGATCCGGCGGTCGCGACAAGGAGGAAAGTGATGTCTGCACTGTTCAAGAAGACCGGACCTGCCGCCCTGCTCGCGCTGCTCGCCACCGTCCCGCTGGCGGTCTCGGCCCAGACCGAGGCCACGGACGGCGCGACCGCGCCCGTCGAAGGCGATGCCATGGCCAATGACGTGGCCCAGGCCGAGCCCGCCCCGCCCCCGAAACCCGTCGAAGGCCAGATCGTGATGCAAAGCGAGAACACGATCCTTGCCGACGACCTGCTGGGCAGCCGCGTCTATTCGCAGACCGGCGAAAGCATCGGCGATATCGACGACATGATCGTGACCCTCGACGGAGCCGTCGAAGGCATCGTGATCGGCGTCGGTGGTTTCCTGGGGATGGGCAAGAAGTCGGTCGCCCTTCAGATGAGCGCGCTGTCCACCAGCACCGATGACATGGGCAATGTCCGGCTGGTCACCAGCGCGACCAAGGCCGACCTGGAAGCGGCCGACGAATTCGTCAGCGTCTCGCGCCAGCGCGCCATCGAGCAGAACCAGCAAGCGGTCGAAAGCCAGGGTGCCGAGGGTACCGGCGGCTAGGCCCGCCCGGCCACGCCGAAGCCGCGACCGAAATTGAAAAAGGGGCGACCCCGCACGGGCCGCCCCTTCATCTTTTCGAAAATATCCCGGAGAGCGCGAGAGGCAGCGCCTCTCGCACGGGCGCAGGCCCGTCCTAGCCCAGCGACAGGCTGGCGGCGCTTTCGGGCAACTCCTCGTCGAAGCAGCGCTGGTAGAACTCGGCCACCGTCTCGCGCTCGAGCTCGTCGCACTTGTTCAGGAACGACAGCCGGAACGCGTAGCCCACGTCGTTGAAGATGTTGGCGTTCTGCGCCCAGGCGATGACGGTCCGGGGCGACATGACGGTCGATAGATCGCCGTTCATGAAGGCCGTGCGGGTCAGGTCCGCGACGGTGACCATCTGCCCCACGATCTTGCGGCCCTTGTCGGTGTCGTAGCCCGGCATCTTCGCCATCACGATCTCGGCCTCGGCGTCGTGGTCCAGGTAGTTCAGCGTGGCCACCAGCGACCATCGGTCCATCTGGCCCTGGTTGATCTGCTGGGTGCCGTGGTAAAGCCCGGTCGTGTCGCCAAGACCCACCGTGTTGGCGGTGGCGAACAGGCGGAAATAGGGGTGCGGTTCGATCACCTTATTCTGGTCCAGCAGCGTCAGCTTGCCGTCCACCTCCAGCACCCGCTGGATCACGAACATCACGTCGGCGCGGCCCGCGTCGTATTCGTCGAACACGATGGCCGTCGGGTTGCGCAGCGCCCAGGGCAGGATGCCTTCCTGGAACTCGGTCACCTGCACGCCGTCGCGCAGCTTGATCGCATCCTTGCCGATCAGGTCGATCCGGCTGATATGGCTGTCCAGGTTCACCCGCACGCAGGGCCAGTTCAGCCGCGCCGCAACCTGCTCGATATGGGTGGACTTCCCGGTGCCGTGATAGCCCTGGATCATCACCCGGCGATTGAACTGGAAGCCCGCCAGGATCGCCAGCGTGGTGTCGGGATCGAAGCGATAGGTGCTGTCGAATTCGGGCACGCGATCGGTGCGCTCGGCGAAACCGTGCACCTTCATGTCGCTGTCGATGCCGAACACATCGCGCACCGAGATATCTTCGGTGGGTTTGGCGTCGATATCAATGCTGCCATCGGCCATCGGGAAAGGTCCTTTCATCCGGTCCCAAGGGCGTCGAATACGGGACCAAGTGCATCTGCCGCGCGTGGTGCAACATATCCCTTCGTGGTGCAAGGGGAAGGGGCGCGGGCGCTTTGACGCTGGTGTTGGCGGACGCCGTTTGATCTAGTCCCCCGCAACAAGAACGCGCTGCGCCGGGAGATCCGCTTGCCTACAACCGCCGAAGATGTCGAGGTCATGATCCTTGCCGTGGCCGACCAGGACCGCACGGCCTTCCTGTCGCTTTACGATGCGACCAGCGCGAAACTTTTCGGCGTCTGCCTGCGTGTCTTGAAGGATCGCGGGGATGCCGAAGACGTCTTGCAGGACGTGTTCATCAAGATCTGGCGCAATGCCGACCGCTACAAGGCCAACGGGCTGAGCCCGATGACATGGCTGATCACCGTCGCAAGAAATGCGGCGATCGACCGGGTGCGGACGCGCAAGGCGCCCGCAGAGGATACGGAAGCCGCCGAGCGGATGCCCGCATCCGGCCCCACCCCCGAAGGCGCGGCCATCGCCGCGTCCGAGGCACGACGAATAGCCGCCTGCTTGGGGGAGCTGGAGGACAACCGCGCAGACGCCGTGCGCGGGGCATATCTGGACGGCCAGTCCTACCAGGATCTGGCAGACCGGTTCGATGTGCCACTGAACACGATGCGAACCTGGCTTCGGCGGAGCCTGATGAAACTGAAAGAGTGCATGAGCCGATGAGCAAGCACGACATCACCCCCGGCACACCCGATGCCGACGCGCTGGCCGCCGAGTACGTGTTGCACCTGCTCGACCCCGAGGAGCGCGCGCGCGTCGAGGCGCTGCTGGATGTCGACGGCGCCTGGCGCGGCCGCGTGGCCGACTGGTCCGAGCGGCTGGGGCTGATGGCCGATGAGATCGACCCCGTCACCCCGCCCGCCCATCTGCGCGCCCGGGTGGAACGCCTGGTCGCAGAAGATCGCGCGGCCGGGACGGACAAGCCGCGCGCGCGGCGATCCGGCTGGCTTCAGGCGCTCCTGGGCGGGGGCGTCGCCGCGACGCTGGCCGTCCTGCTTCTGATGGTCGCGCTGCCCCGGATCCAGCCGCCCGACAGCGGCCCGCTTTATGCAGCCGACGTCGCCACAGCCGACCAGGCCCTGCTGGTCGAGGCGCACTACGATCCCGATGCGGCGCAACTGACGATCACCCGCGTGGCCGGAAGCGCGCCGCCGGGCCGCGACCTGCAGATGTGGCTTCTGACCGAAGACCAGCCGCCGCACTCGGTCGGGATCCTGCCCGAAGACGGCACCCTGTCGATCCCGGTGATCCCGTTCTGGGGCCAGCGCATCCCGACGGGCCGCTTCGCGATCTCGGAAGAGCCCCCGGGCGGATCGACCGACGAGATCGGTCCGACCGGCACCGTTCTGGCGGTGGGCGAAGTCCAGGAAATATGACGGTTCTTCACAGTGTTGCGAGACCCGGAGACGCAATCGGCGCGCGGGATTATGTAGAATGCAGAGAGTCTGGAGGACCCCGCATGCATAGACGACAAATCCTGATCGGCGGCACCGCGCTTGCCCTGATGCCCCTGGCGTCGAGGTTCGCCACCGCGGCCGAGACATTCGAGGTCACGCGCTCGGAATCCGAGTGGAGGGCGATGCTGACCGACAAGGAATATTACGTGATGCGCGAAGAGGGCACCGAACGTGCGTTCACGTCGCCGCTGAACGACATCACCGCGCCGGGCACGTTCTACTGCAAGGGCTGCGATCAGGCGCTGTATGTGACCGAAACCAAGTTCAAGTCCGGGACCGGCTGGCCGTCCTTCTACCAGCCCCTGCCGGACGCCGTGGCCACGAAGCCTGATCCCGGGATTTTCGGGACCCGCACCGAAGTCCATTGCGATCGCTGCGGATCCCACCTGGGACACGTGTTCGACGACGGCCCCCCGCCGACCGGCAAGCGCCATTGCATCAACGGGATCGCGATGGTCTTCCGGCCCGAAGGCGGTGGCGACCCGGTCGTGGGCTGAGGCCGGACCGAAACGAAAAGACGGTAAATGACGGGCTGCGACCAGTGCTTGGCGCAGCCCGTTTCTTTTGCGCCCGTGGCGGCTGTATCGCACCCGTGTAAGCGTGGTCCCGCGCAGGGAACGGGCCCCGAGCGTGTCTGCGGCGCGTGACTGCGAAGGCCGCGCACCGGCCTTCACGTCCCTTTTTTTAGACAGTCAGGCCGGTCCGCCCGTCAGTTGGTGAAATTGCGGCTGTCCTTGATCTGGTCCCACGCCCAGACCACTTCGCCCAGCTGTTCCTCGTGGCCCCGGTCGCCGCCGTTCATGTCCGGGTGCAGCACCTTGATCAGCGATTTGTACGCCTTGCGGATCTCGGCCTTGGTCCAGTGATCCTTGGCTTCGAGGATCTCGACCGCGCGCCGCTCGGTGGGCGGCAGGCGGCGCGTGGTGCCGCCGGTCATGGACTTGCCCGGATTGCGCGTGGCGTTGTCGCCCAAGACCTGGTGCGGATCGTCCACGCCCAGCCGCGCCCAGGCGCGCTGTTCGTCCGACTTCTTGCCGAACGGCTTCGTCTCGCGGCCCCAGACCCGATCCTTCGCGATCTGACTGTCGAATTCTTCCTCGGTGGAGCCGTTGAAGAAGTTCCACTTCAGATTGTACTCGCGCACGTGATCCTTGCAGAACCACAGGTATTCATCCAGGTGATCGGGCGAGCGGGGCGCACGGTACTGGCCGTGCTCTTCGCAGCCGGGGTGTTCGCACACCCGCGTCGAGGTCTCGAAAGCGCCCGACATCCCGCGTTTTCCGCGCGGATTCTTCTTCTTCGCGGAGGTCACGCGTATATCGAATCCGAAGGGGTCGCTTTTGGGCATGATGGCTCCTTTCCAGTGCGGAGGGGAGAGTTTAGAGAAACAATCGCCAAGGTGAAGAGGGGATTTGCGTGAAATGCCGGTGATCGACGAAATCCGTACGCGGCTGGATGCCGCATTCGACCCGCGTGCGCTGGACGTGCGGGATGACAGTGCCCAGCATGCGGGACATTCGGGCGCACCCGCGGGGGGCGAAAGCCACTTCTCGGTGACGATCCGCGCCGACGCGTTCGGCGAGATGAGCCGCCTTCAGCGCCATCGCGCCATCCACGCGGCGCTGGGCCCCGAGCTCGTGGCGCGCATTCACGCGCTGGCGCTGGACGTGGACGGCTAGTCCCGGGCCGCGCCGGGCACGGGGCGCAGCGCGCCGTCGGGCGCACGTTTCGCGCTGAGGCTGCCGGTCTTGCGCGGCTCGGGCGCGGGGGCGTCCGACGCGGCGATTGGCGCGTCATGGGCCTGGGGCGCGTCGCGCTGGGCGTTCAGCTGCGTTTGCCACTGGGCCGCGCCGTCCTGCGCCGGGGCGGCCTCGACCGTGTCCACCCAGCGGCGATAGATCAGCACCGTGACCGTTTCGGTCACCGTCTTGCGCAGGAACCCCTGCGACGCGCTGACCACCAGGGTTTCGGAACGCTGGTATTCCCAGGCATCGCGGCCTTCCGCGTTCAGCGCCTCTTCCAGTCCCAGCGCGAAGCGCGCGGCGGTATCTTTCACGCCCTTGGTGCGCGGCGCCTCTTTCGGGGCGGGAACGACGCGGTATTCGTAATAGGACATGGGCTTCCCCCGGATTGGGCTTCGGACGCCGCGTCTATCAGCGATCCGAAGCGGTCTGTCCAGACCCGTCCCGCGGCAGCCTGCGCGCCGTGCGGGCCCGTTCGAGGCGCGGCCCGCCGACGGCGGTGACGATCGGCGGAGTGCCGCCGCCCCGAGACCCATGCGCGCGTTGCGGGATCAGGGATCGCGGTGCCGGTCGGGTCAGCTACCGGCGAGTTTCTGCGCGACGATCTGGTTCACGACCTTGGGATTGGCGGTGCCGCCCGTGGCCTTCATCACCTGGCCCACGAACCAGCCCGCCAGCTTGGGGTTCTGCTTGGCCTTTTCGACCTGCGCGGGATTGTCGGCGATGATCCGGTCCACCGCGTCTTCGATGGCACCGGTGTCGGTGACCTGCTTCAGCCCGCGGTCTTCCACGATCTGTTCGGGGTCGCCGCCTTCGGTATAGACGATTTCGAACACTTCCTTGGCGGTCTTGCCCGAGATCTCGTCGGCCTTGATCATCCGGACGATGGCGGCCAACTGCGCGGGCGCGACGGGGCTGTCGGTGATCGCCCGGTCGTCCTTCTTCAGGCGGCCGAAGAGCTCGTTGATGACCCAGTTCGCGGCCATCTTGCCGTCGCCCGCGTCCTTGGCCACCGCTTCGAAAAAGGCCGCATCTTCCACATCCGCCGTCAGCACGCCCGCGTCGTATTCGGTCATGCCGTACTCCAGCACGAAGCGCGCGCGCTTCTCGTCGGGCAGTTCGGGCAGCGACGCGGCGATGTCGTCGACCCAGGCCTGCTCGATCTCGAGCGGCAGCAGGTCGGGGCAGGGGAAGTAGCGGTAATCGTGCGCTTCTTCCTTCGACCGCATGGACCGCGTCTCGCCCTTGTCGGGATCGTAGAGCCGGGTTTCCTGCACCACTTCGCCGCCGTCTTCGATGATGGCGATCTGGCGGCGGGCTTCCACGTCGATGGCGGCCTGGATGAACCGCATGGAGTTCATGTTCTTGATCTCGCAGCGGGTGCCCAGGTGGCTGAAATCCTGCGTCTCCTGGTAGCGTTCGTAATCGCCCGGACGGCAGACCGACACGTTCACGTCGGCGCGCAGGTTGCCGTTCTGCATGTTGCCGTCGCAGGTGCCAAGATAGCGCAGGATCTGGCGCAGCTTGCCGACGTAGGCCGCCGCTTCCTCGGGGCCGCGGATGTCGGGGCGGCTGACGATCTCCATCAGGGCGACGCCGGTGCGGTTCAGATCCACGAAGCTCATGTTCGGGTCCATGTCGTGGATCGACTTGCCCGCGTCCTGTTCCAAGTGGATCCGCTCAATCCGCACCAGCCGCGCAACGCCCGGCCCCATGTCGACCAGCACTTCGCCCTCGCCCACGATGGGGTGGTAAAGCTGGCTGATCTGGTAGCCCTGCGGCAGGTCGGGGTAGAAGTAGTTCTTGCGGTCGAAGGCGCTGGTCAGGTTGATCTGCGCCTTCAATCCCAGCCCGGTCTTGACCGCCAGCGCCACGCAGCCTTCGTTGATGACCGGCAGCATCCCCGGCATGCCCGCGTCCACGAAGGCCACGTTGCTGTTCGGCTCGGCCCCGAACAGGGTCGACGCCCCGGAAAAGAGCTTGGCTTTCGACGCCACCTGGGCGTGGACTTCGAGCCCGATCACCAGCTCCCAGTCGTCCTTCGCACCCTGGATCACCTTGGGCTTGGGCGTCTCGTAGGTCAGGTCGAGCATGGCATGATCCTTTGCAAAAGGGCTGGACGTCGCGTCTGGATATGCCGGGGGTCGGTCGGGAACAAGGGGTCGGCTTGGCGAGATACCGCCGGGTCGGGATCGCCGGACTCGCGCGATATCGCCGAATCGAGCTAGAGCAACACGATCGTAAATCACTCGGTGTGAAAAATGCTGAAACGTGCCGCCTTTTGCCTGCTGCTTCTGATTCCCGCCTGCGTGTCCTCGAAACCGCAAGTCGAGGACGTGCCGGACGAGCTTCCCGTGACCCGCTGGGATTTCCGGCCCGAATCCAACGTCTGGACCGAGGCCACCCTGACCGCGCTCGAACAGCACGGCGCGATCCTGCCCGCCATGGTGCCCGCCGACTACGCGGAATGGTGCCCGGAATACGCCAACCAGACCGAAGAAGGCCGCGCGGCTTTCTGGACCGGGCTGCTGTCGGCGCTGGCCAAGCACGAAAGCACCTGGAATCCCAGTGCGGTGGGCGGCGGCGGGCTGTGGTACGGGCTGACGCAGATCGACCCGCGCACGGCCAGGGCCTATGGCTGCGAGGCCACGTCGGGCGAAGGTCTGAAGAACGGCGCGGCGAACCTGCGCTGTGCCGTGCGCATCGCGGCCAAGCAGGTCTCGAAGCGCGGGACGATCACCCGCGGGATGCGCGACTGGGGTCCGTTCCATTCGGCCCAGAAGCGCGCCGAGATGGCGGCGTGGACCCGCGCGCAGCCCTATTGCAGCCGCCCCGCCGAGCCCGAGCGGACCTCGCCCTTCGCCTTCCTGACGCCCAAGACCTGAAGCTTGCGAGCTTGCGATGCGGGCACCCGGCCCTAGTTTTGCGCGTATGATACGTGCCATTGCTCTTTGCCTTGCCTGCGTCGCGCTGCCCGCCTGGGCCGAACACGTCCGACCGAAGGCCCGCCCGACGCTTGATCCGATTCCGGTGACCCGCTGGGATCACCGCGCCGAATCCGAACGGTGGAGCCGCGCGGGGCTGCAGGCCCTGAAATCCCACGGCGCGCCCCTGGTCGAGATGGACCCGAGGGACATCGCGGCCTGGTGCCCGGGCTACCGCAACGCGCCGCTGGAAGACCGCCGCGCGTTCTGGGTCGGGTTCCTGTCGGCCCTCGCCAAGTATGAAAGCACCCACAAGCCCAGCGCGGTCGGTGGCGGCGGGAAATGGTTCGGCCTTCTGCAGATCGCGCCCGCCACGGCGCGCGCCTACGACTGCAGGGCGGGGACGGGCGAGGCGCTGAAGAACGGGCCCGCCAATCTGAGCTGCGCCATCCGCATCATGTCGGAAACGGTCGGTCGCGACGGCGTCGTGCACGCCCGCGAGCCGCGGTGGAGCGGTGTGTCGGCCGATTGGGGACCGATGCGTTCGGCCGTCAAGCGGCAGGACATGCGCAATTGGCTGCGCGGTCAGGAATACTGCCAGATGCAGACATCGCTGCGGCCGAAGCCGCGCCCCGCGCCCGAAGAGCTGGTGATGGGGCCCGTGCGCAAGCTGATCCGGTCGCAGGCCCGGCCGGAACTGGCCACCCTGCGGCGCTTCACCGAAACCCGTCCCTTCTAGAACGGTCAGGCCGATCCGGCCTTTCCGCGCGAGCCCGAGATCAGCGCGGGCGGGCGCGCGCTGCCGAACAGCGGCTGCGCCCGGTCGCCGCTCAGCGACAGGGTGGCGTTCTTCAGAAAGCGGATCGCCTCGTCCGAATTGGCATCCAGCGCCTTGCCCGAGATCGGTTGCCCGATCGAGATGCGATAGGGCTGGCTGGCCTTGTTCAGCATCTCGTGGAACAGGGTGATGTCGCGCAGCGTCTCGTGCAGCAGGTCGAAGAGGTAAAACAGCGCCGAGTTGCGCGCGCCGATATGGATCGGGATCACCGGCACTTCGAACTTGCGCGCCAGCATCGCGGCCGACGCCATCCAGTCCCGCTCGTAAAGTCGCAGGCCCCGCCGCTTGGCCAGGCGGCCGGACGGGAAGATGATGCCCAGACGCCCTTCCTTCATGGCGCGCATGGTGAAGGCCATGGTTTCGCGGGTCTTGCCGTGGCTGCGCTTGTCATGGCGCCATTCCACCGGCGCGATCATGCCTTCCAGCTGGGGCACGACCTTCAGGATGTCGACATTGGCATAGAAATACAGATCCGGGCGCAACGGCGCCAGCAGATGGTGCAGCATGATGCCGTCGGCGATGCCGGTGGGATGGTTGGCCACGATCAGCGCGGGGCCATGGCGCGGAATGTGATGCAGGCCGGACACCTGCAGGTCACGCGCCAGCATGTGGCCCATGCGGTCCATCAGCGCGCGGCCCGACCAATCTTCCATCTCGCGGGCCAGCTCGACCGTGCGATCGTAGCTCAGCATGCGGTGGAGGATCGGGCGGATCGCGCGGATCGCCAAGGAGTCGCGGGCCAGCCATTCGGCCCGCTCTTCGATCTGCTGATCTATGCGCTCTTTCACGGCCATGAGGGACCACGCTGCTTCACCCGTTCCACCAGAGATGGCGTTGCGGACACCCGAAGGCAAGCGCCGCCACCGGGGCAGGGGGGGATGAGCGTATCATCGCCCGTCCGCTTCGCGCGCCCCATCTAGGCCGCCGAAGCCTGTGTGCGGCTGTTTACCGCGTCGATGATGGCCTGGCAGAATGCGTCCAGATCGTCGGGATTGCGGCTGGTGATCAGGTTGGCGTCCTGCGCGACGGGCTCGTCCACCGCGGTGGCACCCGCATTCGCAAGGTCGGTCCGGATGGATTTGTAGCTGGTCAGCCGCTTGCCCGCGACCAGCCCGGCCTCGATCAGCAGCCAGGGCGCGTGGCAGATCGCGGCCAGCGGCTTGCCGCTGTCGCCGAAGGCCTTGATGCGGCCCACGGCGTCTTCGTTCACGCGCAGCACGTCGGGATTGATCTGGCCGCCGGGCAGGACCATCGCGTGATAGTCGTCTATATCCACGTCCGCGATCGCCTTGTCGGCCTTGACCGTGTCGCCCCAGTCGGTGACGTCCCATCCCTTGATGTCCGCGCCGTCGGGGGTGGCGACATGGACCGTGGCCCCCGCCGCTTCGAGTTGCTTCTTCGGCTCGGTCAGTTCGCTTTGCTCGAACCCGTCCGAGGCCAGGATGATGATCTTCGCGCCGTCGATAGTGGGCATGGGAATCTCCATCTGTCAGTGACTAAGTGTTGACCTGACAACCCGTATCTCCCGGTCAGGGTTCCTCAGCCGTCCAACATCCGGCCCACCATCTCGCCCGTGTCGCGCGACAGATCCGGCGCGGCGCTGATCCGGTCCAGCGCGTCGCGCATCAGTCCCTGCCGGTCGGCGTCGTAGCGGGCGCGCGTTTCGAACAATGTCGTCATCCGCGCCGCGGTCTGCGGATTGACCGGGTCGAGCTTGATCAGCCAGTCGGCCACCAGCGCGTAGCCGCTGCCATCGGCCTTGTGGAAGCTGGCGTGGTTCATCCCGAGCGCCCCGATGACCGAGCGGAAGCGGTTGGGGTTCTTCCAGTCGAAATCCGGATGCTCCACCAGCCGCGCGGCGATGGCCGCGCCTTCGGTGCCAGGGGCTGCGGCGATCTGCAGCGAGAACCACTTGTCCAGCACCAGGCGGTGATCCTTCCAGCTCTGGTAGAACCGCGCCAGGGCGTCGTCGGCCGCGCCGATGCGGATCAGCGGGACCAGCGCGCCCAGGCTGTCGGTCATGTTGTCGGCGGCGTCGAACTGGCGGCGCGCGCGGTCGCCGCCGTCCAGCTTGGTCAGGTAGGCCAGCGCGGCGTTGCGCAAGGCCCGCTTCCCGGCATCGGCCGCGGCGGGATCGTAGGGGCCATGGACCTGCATCCCGTCGTAAAGCGCCGTCAGGGTGCTTTCCAGATCCACGGCCATGGCATGGCCCAGGTCCCGACGTGCTGCCGCGATGGCGTCTGGGTCGGGGGTCTGTCCCGCCAGCGCCAGCGTTCCGGCCATGTCGTCGTCGGAGGGCAGGCCGAGCACCAGCGCCCGGAACGCGGGGTCCAGCGTCTCGTCGGCCAGCACGGGCTGCAGCGCGGCCAGGAAGTCCGGGTCGGAATCCGCGCCGTCGGTCACCATCGCCGTCAGCGCGGCCTTGGCCAGCATGCGGCCCGCTTCCCACTTGTTGAACGGGTCGGTGTCATGGGCCAGCAGCACCGCGCGGTCGGCCTTGGCGAGGTCCAGATTGAGCGTCACGGGGGCCGAGAAATTGCGCAGGACCGACGGCACCGCGTCATCGGTGCCGATGTCGAAGCTGACGCGGGTCGGCGTCTCCGACACCTCGATCACGGTCGTGGCAAGCACCTCGCGCCCGTCCCGCGCGATGGCGCCGAGCGACACCGGGATGACCGGAAGCGCCTTGTCGGTCTGACCGGGCGTCTCGGGGATCGCGGCGTCGATCTTCAGCGTCAGCGTGCCGTCTTCAAGCCGCCAATCCACGTCCAGGACCGGCGTGCCGGCCTGGCTGTACCACAGCTTGAACTGGGTCAGATCGCGGCCCGTCGCATCCTGGAACACCGCCAGCCAGTCCTCGATGGTGCAGGCCTGCCCGTCGTGGCGTGCGAAATAGAGGTCGAGCGCCTTCGCGTAGCCGTCGTCGCCCACCAGGCGCCGCAGCATCCCGATCAGCTCGGCCCCTTTTTCATAGACGGTGGCGGTGTAGAAGTTGTTGATTTCGATATAGCTTGCGGGCCGGACGGGGTGCGCCAGCGGGCCCGCATCCTCGCGGAACTGGCGGCCGCGCAGCATCTGCACGTCGCCGATGCGCTGCACCGCGTGGGACCGCTCGTCACCCGAGAATTGCTGGTCGCGATAGACGGTCAGCCCTTCCTTCAGGCACAGCTGGAACCAGTCGCGGCAGGTGATGCGGTTGCCGGTCCAGTTGTGGAAATATTCGTGCGCGACGATGGATTCGATCCGCGCGTAATCGTCGTCGGTCGCCGTTTCGGGCGACGCCAGCACGTAGCGCGCGTTGAAGATGTTGAGCCCCTTGTTCTCCATCGCGCCCATGTTGAAGTCGTCCACAGCGACCACGTTGAAGACGTCCAGGTCGTAGGCGCGGCCATACACCCGCTCGTCCCACGCCATCGACCGCTTCAGCGCATCCATGGCGTAGGCGCATTTGTCCTCGTCGCCCGGGCGCACCCAGATGTTGAGCGCGACATCGCGCCCCTCGCTGGTGGTGAAGCGGTCGGAATGGGCCACCAGGTCGCCAGCCACCAGCGCGAAAAGGTAGGCGGGCTTGGGATGCGGGTCTTCCCATTCGGCGAAACCGTCGCCCGATGCGCCCGGATTGCCGTTGGACAGCAGCACCGGAAGGTCCGAGTTGATCCGGACGGTGAAGGGGGCCATCACGTCCGGGCGGTCTGGATAATAGGTGATCTTGCGAAAGCCCTCGGCCTCGCACTGGGTGCAGAACATGCCGTTCGAGATGTAGAGCCCTTCGAGCGCGGTGTTGGACGACGGGTCGATCTCGACCGCGCATTCCCACACGAAGGGCGCATCGGGCGCGTCCACGGTCAGCCCGGTGGCGTCAAGCCGGGGCGCCACCTCGGCCCCGTCGATCCTGGCCCAGAGCAGGGTCAGCCCCTCGCCATCCAGCCGCAGCGGGCCGCGGGTGGCATCGGGGTTCGGCCGCATCCCGATCCGCGCCGTGACCCGGGTGGCCGATCGTCGCAGATCGAAGGACAGGTGAACGTGCTCTACAATATGGCTGAAAGGCGCGTAGTCTGTCAGATGAACGGCACGGGGGGCGGCTTCTTTCATACCTGTGAACTCTCGATCCTTGGGACTTCCTTCATGCGCACTACGTATGGGTCAATCGGGCCGCCAGCAAGCGGCCCTGTCTTGCTTGCAAACGAGGTATGAAATGTCTGCTCCGAACACCGATGTCGAAAAGCAGAGCAACCGCCACAAGGTGCCCCTGGTCGGGATGACCATGACCGTCGTCTGGTCTGCCCTGCTTCTGGTGGCCCTGCTCGTATGGATCAGCTGGAACGGCAACGAGCCGGCCAACGACACACCCATCGACGAAGAAGGCGCTGCCGCCACCACCACCGCCCAGTAAGTGCCGCGCGGTGTTGCGAAGGCCGATTTGCCGCAAAAGGAGTGTTCTTTTTGCGGCCGGCCCTTCGTGTGGCGAAAGAAGTGGCGCCGGGATTGGGACAGCGTAAAGTATTGTTCCGACAAGTGCCGTGCGCTGGCGCGGCGCACTTCCACATCCCAAAGACCAAATAACGAGGCCCCATGACCGACCGCACCCATCGCTGTGAGCTGCAAGTCGCCACCGAGCTAGCCGAATTCCTGGAAAGCCGGGCGCTGCCGGGGACCGGCGTCGACACCGATGCCTTCTGGCAGGGGTTTTCGGATCTCGTGCACGAGCTTGGACCGAAGAACGCCGAGCTTCTCGAGACCCGCGCGACGATGCAGGCGCAGCTCGATGCCTGGCACCGCGACAACCCCGGCAAGATCACCGATCGCGACGGCTACCACGCGATGTTGCGCGACATGGGATACCTGGTCGATGACGGCCCCGATTTCAGCATCGAGACCGAGAACACCGACCCGGAAATCGCCCACGTGCCCGGACCGCAACTGGTCGTGCCGATCATGAACGCGCGCTATGCGCTGAACGCCGCCAACGCCCGCTGGGGGTCGCTTTACGACGCGCTCTACGGCACCGACGCGCTGGGCGACCTGCCGCAGGGCAAGGAATACGACCCCGAGCGCGGCAAGCGCGTCATTGCCCGGTCCAAGCGGGTGCTGGACGAGGCCGCGCCGCTGATCAGCGGCAGCCACGACCAGCTGATCGGCTACCGGATCACCAGCGAAGGGCTGGAAGGCGTCATCCTGAACGACCAGGACTGGCGCGCGGCCGATGCCACCCGCAAGGACAAGGATCACCGCCCCGCGGGCAACACGCCCGAGGTCGAGCACACGCTGCCCCTGGCCGACCCGTCGCAATTCGTGGGCTACCGCGGCGACCAGTACGCGCCGAGCTCGGTCGTGCTGAAGAAGAACGGCTTGCATATCGAGATCGTCATCGACCGCGACCACCAGATCGGCGGCAGCGACCAGGCGGGCGTGGCGGACATCCAGCTTGAATCCGCGATCTCGGCGATCATGGATTGCGAAGACAGCGTCGCCGCGGTGGATGCACCCGACAAGGTGCTGGCCTATGCGAACTGGCTGGGTCTGATGAGGGGCGACCTGGCCGAGGACGTAACCAAGGGCGGCAAGACCTTCACCCGGCGCCTGAACGACGACCGCACCTACACCGCGCCCGATGGCGGCACGCTGACGCTGAAGGGCCGCGCGCTCATGCTGATCCGCAACGTGGGCCACCTGATGCGCAACCCCGCGATCCTGGACCGCGACGGCAACGAGGTGTTCGAAGGGCTGATGGACGCGGTCTGCACCACGTTGATCGCCATGCACGACCTGCAACGCGACGGCGGCAACTCGGTCCATGGCTCGGTCTATGTGGTCAAGCCCAAGATGCACGGCCCCGCCGAAGTGGCCTTCGCCGACCGGATCTTCACCCGGGTCGAGCAGATGCTGGGCCTGCCCGCCAACACCGTGAAGCTCGGGATCATGGATGAAGAGCGCCGCACCTCGGCCAATCTGCGCGAATGCATCCGCGCGGCCAAGTCGCGCGTCGCCTTCATCAACACCGGCTTTCTGGACCGCACCGGGGACGAGATCCACACGTCGATGGAAGCGGGCCCCATGGTGCGCAAGGGCGAGATGAAGAACTCGGCCTGGATCGAGGCCTACGAGGATCGCAACGTCGACATTGGCCTCGCCTGCGGGCTGAAGGGTCGCGCGCAGATCGGCAAGGGGATGTGGGCCATGCCCGACCTGATGGCCGACATGCTGGAGCAGAAGATCGGCCACCCGAAATCGGGCGCCACCTGCGCGTGGGTGCCGTCGCCTACCGCCGCGACGCTGCACGCGCTGCATTACCACCAGGTCGACGTGCACGCGGTCCAGGACGAGCTGGCACAGGGCGGTCCGCGCGGCACGCTGGAAGATTTGCTAACGATCCCGCTATCGGACGCCAACTGGTCCGAGGACGACATCACGTCGGAAATCGAGAACAACGCCCAAGGCATCCTGGGCTACGTGGTGCGCTGGGTCGATCAGGGCGTGGGCTGCTCGAAAGTGCCCGACATCCACGACGTGGGCCTGATGGAAGACCGCGCGACCTGCCGGATCTCGAGCCAGGCGCTGGCCAACTGGCTGCATCACGGCGTGGTCTCGGAAGATCGCGTCATGGACGTGATGAAGAAGATGGCCGAGGTCGTGGACCGCCAGAACGCGGACGACCCGAACTACACGCCCATGGCGCCGTCCTATGACACGGTGGCCTTCCACGCCGCCTGCGATCTGGTGTTCAAGGGGCGCGAACAGCCCTCGGGCTACACCGAGCCGGTGCTGCACGCCCGGCGCCTGGAGTTGAAGGGACAGACCGCATGATGACCTCGGACCAGGCGCTGATCGCCGTGACGCAAACGCTGGCCAAGGGGCGCGAGATGGGGCTGAAGCCATTGTCGGCCATCGTGCTTGACGCGGGCGGCCACCCGCTGGCCTTTCACCGGGCCGATGGCGCATCGCCGGGCCGCTATGCCATCGCCCATGGCAAGGCGTACGGCGCGGTGATGCTGGGCATGACCGGCAGCCAGCAGATGGACCGGGCCGAGGCGCAGCATTATTTCATGACCGCCGCCAACGGCGTCTTCGGCGGTGCGGTGGTCCCCGTGCCCGGCGGCATCCTGATCCGTGACGACGCAGGTGCGGTGATCGGCGCGCTGGGCGTGACCGGCGACACGTCCGACAATGATGCGAAGGCGGGCCTGGCGGCCTTGGCCGAGGCGGGGTTGAACGGCGACGCGTAAGCTCGCCGAAGGATCGGGCGAAGGAGGTATTCGATGACAGGTGAGTCGGAAAACCTGCTTTCCATCAAAACCCTGCGCGCTTGTCTTCATCCATCCGAAGATACCAACCTGGCGCAGGTGCCTTGCCGGGCGGTGGTCCGGCTTGGCGCATCCCGGACGCTCTGTTATCAACCGCCATGGCAAGGAGGACTGGCATGAGGCGCCCCATCGTCGGCATCATCGGGAACCACCACCTGATCAACGACAGCTACGAAATCCACGGCGGCGGTCGGATGAACAGCGAAGCCGTGTCGCAGGTCACGGGCGCCGTGCCGCTGATCATCCCCAGCGATCCCGCGATCGTCAGCGTGGCAGAATTGATGGACACCTGCGACGGCTTCCTCTTCACCGGTGGCAGGCCCAACGTGCACCCCGAGGAATACGGCGAGACGCCGACCCCCGCCCATGGCGATTTCGACCGCAACCGCGACCGCATCGCGCTGCCGCTGATCCAGGCCTGCGTCGCGGCGGGCCAGCCGATCCTGGGCGTCTGCCGCGGTTTCCAGGAGGTCGCGGTCGCCATGGGCAGCACGCTGCACCCCGAGATCCGCGAATTGCCGGGGCGCATGAACCACCGCATGCCCCCCGACGGCACCATCGAAGAGAAATTCGCCCTGCGCCATACCGTTACCTTCACCGAAGGCGGGCCGTTCCACCGGCTGATGGGTGCCCGCGAGGTCATGACCAACACGCTGCACGGGCAGGGCATCAAGCAGCCGGGCGCGCGCTTCGTCATCGACGGCCACGCGCCCGACGGCACCCACGAGGCGGCTTACGTCGCCGACGCGCCGGGTTTCACGCTGGCGGTGCAGTGGCACCCCGAGTACCGCGCGGCCGAAGATCCCGTGTCGCGCCCGCTCTTCGCGGCCTTCGGCGATGCGGTGCGCGCGTGGGCCGCCCGCAAGGCGCCGCAGTCAGTCCGGCAGATCGCCTGACGCCTGCTCGTCGACATCCGCTTCCGCGGTGTCGTCCGTTTCGGGGCGGCTTTCGGGCCGTTTGACGACCGACGGCGCGATCTCGAAGGCGCGGCGCACCGGCTCCGTCCCGAACACGCGTCCGCCGTAGCGGCGTGCGGCGGCCAGCACGGTGGCATCGGGGTTCTCGGCGCAGAAGGTGGCGATGGACGTCACGATGTCGATGGAGGACGCCGCCGACAGGGGCTCGTCCTCGACCAGCATTTCGCCCGCGTCGATCCGCCCGGCCATGTAGCCCAGCAGCCAATCGCCGGCCTGCGCCAGCAGGGGCGCGTTCTCGGCCCCGGTCACGTCGGAACAGGCGGACAGCCCGATGCCGCCGATCCCGGCCTTCGCGGCCAGGTCGCGCATGCTGGCGTCGTCGCCCTGGGCTAGCGCTGCCCCGGCGCTCATCATCACGATTGCGATCGCGGATTTCATTCGCACTTGCCCTCCACGGCCCGAATGGGCACCGCTGACAGATAGCACAGCATGGGGGAAAATCCGATAAAGGCGCTGAGCTTCCTCTGCCTGACCGCGTTCGCGCTGGCGCTTGGCCTGCCGTCGGCGGACGCCCAGACGCGCAACCAGTGTTTCGAGGTGCTGTGTATCGACACCGCGACCCGCGGCGAGACGACGATCCTGACCGCGCGCAACACCGCGCGCAACACGCCGATCACCGTTTCGCTGGCCTTGCGGCTGGACAACCTGGACGCGGAAGGCACCGGCCAAGCCGTCCTGGCCCCCGGCAAGGCGCGCCAGCTCTTTATCCTGACGCCGCGCGGGCGCGGAGCATCAGAATTCACCTACGACTATAGCTGGATGCCCGGCGATTTCCGGGCGCGCCCGGATCCGCGCGCGACCTATGCTCTGCCCTTCCGCGGGGCCGCGCTGCCCGTCTTACAAGGCTGCGACGGCTGGTTTTCCCATCGCGGTGAGCTGGGCCAGTCCATTGATTTCGCCATGCCCATCGGCACCCAGGTCCATGCCGCACGGGCGGGGCGCGTGATCTTCACGAAGAGGGACAGCCAGCGCGGCGGCCCGTCGCAGCGCTTCATCAATGACGACAACAAGGTGCTGGTGCAGCACGCCGACGGCTCGGTCGCGGCCTACGCGCACCTGGCGTTCGACAGCGCGCGGGTGGTGCCGGGACAGGATGTGCGCGCGGGCGACGTGCTGGCGCTGTCGGGCAATACCGGATTTTCGGCTGAGCCCCACCTGCATTTCGAGCTTTACACGCCCAAGCCCGAGGGGGGGCGCCAAACCTGGCCGGTGCGCTGGCGGATCGGCGACGAAACGGTCGTCTGTCCGCGCCGTGGCACGGTTCTCAACAACTAGGTCTGGCCGCCGCTGATCTCGATGCACTGGCCGTTGACGCTTTTGGACGCGGAATCGCAGAGCCACAGCGCGGCGGCGGCGATTTCGGACACCTCCATCAGCCGCTTGTGCCGATTGGCGCGAATCATCGTCTGGCGCGCCTCGTCTTCCCCCATCCCCGTCCGCTCGGATATCTCGGCGGTGTTGCGCGTGACGATATCGGTGTCCACGTAGCCGGGACAGATCGCGTTGAAGGTGATGTGGCCGCCCATGTAATCCTCGCTCAGGCCGCGGATCAGGCCGATGACGCCGTGCTTGGATGCCGAGTAGGCAGGGGCCCCGCGCAGGCCGCGCACGCCCGCGATCGAGCTGATCGCGATGACCCGGCCCGCGGGCACGTCGCGCATGGTCTTCAACGCTTCGCGCAGGGTCAGGAACACGCCGTCCAGATTGGTGGCCAGGATCTTGCGCCAGAAGGCCAGGTCCATCTTGTGCAGGCTGCGCCCCTCGGCGATGCCCGCGTTCGCCACGCAGATCGCGATCGGCCCGCGCGCCGCAACCGCCTGGGCGAAGCCGTCCACGACGGCTGCCTCGTCGGTCACGTCCATGACCAGCGGGTGCAGGCCGGGCGTCGCGTCCGCGGCGTCCTGAAGCGCCTGTTTCCGCCTACCGGTGATCGTCACTTCCGCGCCCGCACCCGCGAGGGCTTGCGCGATGGCCAGACCGATACCGCTGCCACCGCCCGTGACGATGGCGTGCTGTCCGCTGAGATCCGGCATGGTGCACTCCGACTGAAGGCGGCTAGGGTGGCCGCGACATGACCCCGAAGGTGAGAGCAGATCGCATGGAAGGCAAGACACCGATGCGCTGGATCGACATTCCGCCGAACTGGCTGGCCGCGCATCTGCTGGCGCTGTGGGTGCTGGGCGAGGGCGGGCCGCAAATCGAAGGCCGGGTCTGGGATGCGCTTGGGGTGTGCCTGATCGTGCTGGGACTGGCGCTCATGCTCTGGTCGGTGGTCTGGATGGTGCGCGCGCGCACGACGCCGATCCCGCACCGGATGCCGTCGGCGCTGGTGACGGGCGGGCCGTTCCTGTTCTCGCGCAACCCGATCTATCTGGGCGACATGATGATCCTGGCCGGTGCCGTCGCCTGGAGCGGGGCGGTTCTGGGACTGCTCCTTCTGCCGCTTCTGCTGGTCATCCTGACGCGACGCTTTATCATCCCCGAAGAGAAACGCCTGACACGCGCGTTTGGACCGGCCTATGAAAGCTGGGCCAGGCGGGTCAGGCGGTGGTTGTAAGGGTTGAAAAGGTTTCGCGCGGTGGGCTGCTTGCGAAATATTATTGCGCAGGCTAGTCAGCTTCGTTGACGGGACAGCAAGGCGCACAAGGAGAGGGCGGAGATGAAATTCGGCGTAATCGGCGAACACCAGGACAGCGAGGCGCGCGTCGCGATGACGCCCGCCTCGGCGGCGCAACTGCAAAAGCTGGGCCATGAATGCGTGATCCAGGCAGGGGCGGGCGCCAAGGCGGACTTCGCCGATGACCTTTACCGCGACGCAGGCGTCGAGGTTCTGGACAGCAAGCAGGCGGTCTTCGACCAGGCCGACGTGATCGCCAAGGTGCGACCGCCCTCCGAAGAAGAAGTGGACATGCTGCGCGAAGGCCAGACGCTGATCTCGTTCTTCTATCCGGCCGAAAACGAGGACCTGATGAAGCGCGCCGCCGACAAGGGCGCATCGGTCATCGCCATGGACATGGTGCCGCGCATCAGCCGCGCGCAGAAGATGGACGCGCTGTCGTCCATGGCCAATATCGCGGGCTACCGCGCCGTGATCGAGGCGGCCAACAACTTCGGCAGCTTCATGACCGGCCAGGTGACCGCCGCGGGCAAGGTGCCGCCGGCCAAGATCCTGGTGGTGGGCGCGGGCGTCGCGGGCCTGGCCGCCATCGGTGCCGCCACGTCGCTGGGCGCCATCACCTACGCCTTCGACGTGCGCCCCGAAGTGGCCGAGCAGGTCGAGTCCATGGGCGCCGAGTTCGTCTATCTCGACTTCGAGGGCGAGGATGACGGCGCGGGCGAGG
This sequence comes from Palleronia pontilimi, assembly GCF_016412875.1. GTDB lineage: Bacteria > Pseudomonadota > Alphaproteobacteria > Rhodobacterales > Rhodobacteraceae > Palleronia > Palleronia pontilimi. Next base: position 294,553 of record NZ_JAEKPD010000007.1, read on the forward strand.
GTGGGTATGCCAAGCCCTCCAGCCCCGAGTTCCGCGAGGCGCAGCTGGCCAAGTTCCGCGAAATGGCGCCGGACATGGACATCGTCATCACAACGGCGCTGATCCCCAACCGCGAAGCGCCCGAGCTCTGGACCGAGGACATGGTCAAGGCCATGAAGCCCGGCTCGGTGATCGTGGACCTGGCCGCCGAGAAGGGCGGCAACTGCAAGATGACCGTCAAGGACGAGAAGATCGTCACCGACAACAACGTCACCATCATCGGCTATACCGATTTCCCCAGCCGGATGGCCAAGCAGTCCTCGACGCTCTATTCCACCAACGTGCGGCACATGATGGCCGATCTGACGCCCGAAAAGGACGGCCAGATCGTGCATAACATGGAAGACCAGGTGATCCGCGACAGCACCATCGCCCATGGTGGCGAGGTGACGTGGCCACCGCCCAAGCGCGAAAGCCCGTCCCCCAAGAAAGAGCAGAAATCCGAGAAGCCGAAGAAGAAGACGGCCGAGGAAAAGGCCGCCGAAGAGGCCGAGGCGTTCAAGAAGCAGACCCAGCAACAGGTGGGCATGCTGGCCGCGGGCGGCGTCCTGCTGCTGCTGGTCGGCGCCGTGGCGCCCGAGAGCTTCATGAGCCACTTCATCGTCTTCGCGCTGGCCTGTTTCGTGGGCTTCCAGGTGATCTGGGGCGTGGCGCACAGCCTTCACACGCCGCTCATGGCCGTGACCAACGCCGTCTCTGGCATCGTCATCCTGGGCGCGCTTCTGCAGATCGGGTCGGGCAACTGGATCGTCGTGATCCTGAGCTTCGTGTCGGTGCTCATCGCATCCATCAACATCGTCGGGGGCTTTTTGGTGACGCGCCGGATGCTGTCGATGTTCGTCAAATCGTAAGGGGACCATCATGATCGGACTGGGTATCCAATCGGCGGCCTATATCGTCGCCACCATCCTGTTCATTCTGGCCCTGGGCGGTCTGAAGGACGAGGAAAGCGCCAAGCGCGCCATCTGGTACGGCATCGTCGGCATGGCGCTGGCCGTGTTCGCGACCGTGTTCGGGCCGGGCGTGCAGAACCTGCTCATCATCTTGGTGGCGGTCGCCGCGGGCGGCTTCGCGGGCTGGTTCATCGCGGGCAAGGTGCAGATGACCGAGATGCCGCAGCTGGTGGCGGCGCTGCATTCGTTCGTGGGCCTCGCGGCCGTGTTCATCGGGCTCAACGCCGACATCATGCTGGGCGCCGTCAGTGCCATGCGCGACAGCGGCATGAGCCTCGAGGACGCGGGCCTCACCGGCTTCGGTGAAAAGCTGTGGAACAAGGACACGGTCGAGATCGCGATCCTGAAGGTCGAGGTCTTCCTGGGCATCTTCATCGGTGCCGTGACCTTCACCGGCTCGATCATCGCCTTCGGCAAGCTGGCGGGCAAGGTGGACGGCAAGTCCAGCCAGCTGCCCGGCGGGCACATGCTGAACCTGGGATCGGTCATCGCCTGCCTGATCCTCGGGATCCTCTACTACAACGGGGCGGGCATCTGGGCGCCCGTGCTGGTCGCGATCATCGCGGGCTTCATCGGCTATCACCTGATCATGGGCATCGGCGGCGCCGACATGCCGGTGGTGGTGTCGATGCTGAACAGCTACTCGGGCTGGGCCGCGGCGGCGATCGGCTTCACGCTGGAAAACGATCTGTTGATCGTGACCGGCGCGCTGGTGGGCTCATCCGGTGCGATCCTGTCCTACATCATGTGCAAGGGCATGAACCGGTCCTTCGTCAGCGTGATCCTGGGCGGCTGGGGCGGCGAAAGCAGCGGCGGCAGCCAGGACATCGACGGTGAAATGGTCGCCATCGACGCCGACGGCGTGGCCGATGCGCTGCAGGATGCCGACAGCGTCATCATCGTGCCGGGCTACGGCATGGCGGTCGCGCAAGCGCAGCAGGCGGTCAGCGAGCTGACCAAGAAGCTGCGCGACGCCGGAAAGAAGGTGCGCTTTGCCATCCACCCGGTCGCGGGCCGTCTGCCCGGCCACATGAACGTGCTGCTGGCCGAGGCCAAGGTGCCCTACGATATCGTGCTCGAGATGGACGAGATCAACGACGACTTCAAGGATACCGACGTGGTCATCGTCATCGGCTCGAACGACATCGTGAACCCGGCGGCCAATGACGATCCGGGCTCGCCCATCGCGGGGATGCCGGTGCTGCACGTGTGGGAGGCCAACCAGGTCTTCGTGTCGAAGCGCGGCTCGGGCACCGGCTATTCGGGCATCGAGAACCCGCTCTTCTACAAGGAGAACACGCGGATGTTCTATGGCGACGCGAAGGAATCGGTGAACGAGCTTCTCAAGAAGCTCTGAGACCGGCGACACGACCGACAACCGGCACCGCGGGGGCGACTCGCGGTGCCGTTTTCCTTGCGGGTCAGACCGCGCCCTGCACCAGGAATGCCAGGTAGCCTGCGTAGCCCGCCAGCAGCAGCGCGCCTTCGCCGCGGGTGATCTTCCAGCCCGTCACGGCGACCCAGCCCAGCGCCACGGTCACGGCCAGCATCACCCAGACATCGAAGGCGGCGATGCTGTCGGGCATGGCGATGGGCTTGACCAGCGCCGTCGTGCCCAGGATGCCGAGCAGGTTGTAGATGTTCGATCCGACCACGTTGCCGAAGGCCAGGTCGCCCTGGCGGCGCAACGCGGCCATGATCGACGTCACCAGCTCGGGCAACGACGTGCCCACGGCGACGATGGTCAGCCCGATGATCGCGTCCGACACGCCCCAGCGTTCGGCCAGCGCCACGGCCGCGCCCACCAGGAGCGACGCCCCCCAGACGGTCAGCGCGATGCCACCCACGGCCAGCACGATCGACAGCAGGACGCCCGGCTGGGCGGGCTCGTCGCCCATGTTGGGCAGGGGGGCGGCTGTTTCGGTCCGGGTCCGCTCGCCCAGATAGGCCAGCGTGATATAGGCGATCAGCCCGCCGATCAGCGCCAGCCCGACGGGGCGTGACAGCGTGCCCAGCTGGCTCAGGATCACGACGGCGATGGTCGCGGCGATCAGCGCCAGCCCGTCGCGCCGGAAGGCGGCGGGCGACACGATGACGGGAAGAAGCACGGCAGACACGCCGAGGATCAGCAGGATATTGGCGATGTTCGAGCCGACCACGTTGCCGACGGCGATGCCCGGCGAGCCCGCCAACGCGGCCTGGATCGACGTGACGAGCTCGGGCGTCGAGGTGCCGAAACCCACGACGGTCAGGCCGATCAGCAAGGGCGAGACGCCGAAGCGGGCCGCCAGTGCCACGGCGCCGCGCACCAGCAGCTCGCCGCCCGCGACCAGGAAAACCAGGCCGATGCCCAGTGCAAGAAATGTCATGATGAAGCCATCCGAAACGCCGGTCGCATGGTGAAGGCGGCCCCGACATCACGGGTGACCGGCCACCCGCCAGAGGGGCCCGGGGCCCGTGACTGATCGCCTACATCGGGTGCGCCGAGGGCTGGCACAAGGGGGCCGGCGAAAGATATCGGCGCGGGTGCGAGGGGGGGAGGGCGCCGGGGCGCTGCCCCGGACCCCGAGGTGTTTCGGGAAAGATGAAGCCGCGAGGCCGCGCGCCGGTGGCGCCTCCGCTCAGACCCCCATGGTCGCCTGCACGGCGCGCTGCCAGCGATCGTATTTCGACGCGCGGGTGCGGTCGTCCATGTCGGGATGGAAGGTCTTGTCGATGCGCCACCTGTCGGCGAAGCCGTCCATGTCGGGGTAGAGCCCCGCGCGCGATCCGGCCAGCCAGGCGACCCCCAGAGCCGTGGTTTCCAGCACCTTCGGCCGGTCCACCTTGGCGCCGATGATGTCGCTGAGGAACTGCATGGCCCAGTCCGACGCACTCATGCCGCCGTCCACGCGCAGGGTCTGCGCCTCGCCTTCGGACCAGTCGGCCTGCATCGCTTCCAGCAGGTCACGGGTCTGGTAGCCCACCGATTCCAGCGCCGCCTTGGCGAATTCCGCGGGGCCGGAATTGCGCGTGAGCCCGAAGATCGCGCCGCGGCAATCGGCGTTCCAATAAGGCGCGCCGAGGCCGGTGAAGGCGGGGACCAGCACCACGTCCTGGTTTTCGTCGGCTTTCTCGGCCAGCGGCTGCGTTTCTTTCGCTTCGCGGATGATCTTCAGCCCGTCGCGCAGCCATTGGACCACGGCGCCCGCGATGAAGATCGAGCCTTCCAGGCAATAGGTGGGCGTGCCGTCGAACTGGTAGGCGATCGTCGTCAGCAGCCGGTTTTCCGACGCTACCGCCGTGTCGCCAGTGTTGAGCAAAGCGAAACAGCCGGTGCCGTAGGTGGATTTCAGCATTCCGGGCCGGAAGCACGCCTGGCCGATGGCGGCGGCCTGCTGATCGCCCGCCACGCCCAGGATGGGGATCTCCCGCCCGAAAAGGTCGGGCCGGGTCATGCCGAAATCCGACGCGCAGTCGCGCACTTCGGGCAGCATTTCCAGTGGAATGTCCAGAAGCTCGGCGATGGTGGTGGACCAGCGCCCCTTGTGGATGTCGTAAAGCAGGGTGCGGCAGGCATTGGTGGCGTCGGTGACGTGGGACGCGCCGCCGGTTAGCTTCCAGATCAGGAAGGTGTCGACGGTGCCGAACAGAAGCTCGCCGTTGCGGGCCCGGTCGCGCGCACCGTCCACGTTGTCGAGGATCCATTTCAGCTTGGTGCCCGAGAAATAGGGGTCGAGCAGCAGGCCCGTCTTGGCGGTCACCATGCTTTCGTGGCCGTCCGATTTCAGCTGCTGGCAGATCTCGGAGGTGCGGCGGTCCTGCCAGACGATGGCCTTGTGGATGGCGCGCCCGGTGTCCTTTTCCCAGACCACGACGGTTTCGCGCTGGTTGGTGATGCCGATGGCGTCGATGGCGTCGGCCCCGATCCCGGCCTTTTCGATCACGCCGCGGCAGGTGGCGGCCGTGGTGGTCCACAGATCCGAGGCGTCGTGTTCGACCCAACCGCTGGCGGGGAAATGTTGCTCGAATTCCTCCTGCGCGGTGGCGGTCACCTGCATGTCGGCGTCGAACAGGATCGCGCGGGTCGAAGTGGTGCCTTGGTCGATGGCCAGGATGTGGGTCATGGGATCCTCGTGTCTGGTGTCGTGGGACAACGTGGCGCGGGGCGTCCGCGGGGGCAAGCCCCGCGCGGGGGACGGGGCCGCCCGGCGGATCAGGCGGCCTGCCGGCCCGCCCGCGCGTCGCGCATCCAGTCGTCCAGCGCGGCGATCTCGTCGTCGCTCATCCGCAGGCCCAGCTTGGTGCGGCGCCAGACCACGTCTTCGGCGGTGCGGGCGTATTCGTGCTCCATGAGCCAGCGCACTTCGGCTTCCGTCAGGGTGCCGCCGAACGCGCGGCCCAGGCCGTCCATCGACGTGGCATCGCCGCAGACCAGCTTGGCCTCGGTCCCGTAGGCGCGGATCAGGCGCGCGGCGTGGTAGTCGCCCAGGAAGGGATAGGCCTTTTTCAGATCTGCGGTCAGCTTGGCCACGCCGTCCACCGGAAAATCGCCGCCGGGCAGGGGGATGCCCGCGGTCCAGTCGCCGGGCAGGTTGGCGTAGAAGGGCTTGAGCTTCGCAATCGCCTGTTCGGCCAGCTTGCGATAGGTCGTGATCTTGCCGCCGAAGACGTTCAGAAGCGGCGGCTCGGAACCGCGACCGCCATCGGTGGCGGGGCCCGCGTCCAGCGACAGAACGTAGTCGCGGGTGGCTGCCGTGGCCGACTTGGCCCCGTCATCGTAGAGTGGGCGCACGCCGGAATAGGTCCAGACGATGTCGTCGCGGGTCACCGGCTTCTCGAAGTAGTTCGACGCGAAGTCGCACAGGTACTGCGCCTCTTCGGGGGTGCATTCGGGCTTCACGCTGGGATCGTGGCCGTGGTCCTTGTCGGTGGTGCCGATCAGGGTGAAATCCGTCTCGTAGGGGATGGCGAAGATGATGCGCCCGTCTTCGCCCTGGAAGAAATAGCACTTGCCGTGATCGTAGAGCTTCCTGGTGACGATATGCGACCCGCGCACCAGCCGGACCCCTTCGGACGAGTTCATGCGCACCGTGTTCTTCACCACGTTTTCGACCCATGGCCCGCCCGCATTCACCAAACCGCGGGCGCGGACCGTTTCCTGCGCGCCGGTCTCGATGTCTTCCAGCGTGATCTCCCACAGCCCGTCGCGCCGCTCGGCCGACAGGACCTTGGTGCGGGTCATGATGCGCGCGCCGCGTTCTTCGGCGTCGCGGGCGTTGAGCGTGACCAGGCGCGAATCCTCGACCCAGCAATCGCTGTACTCATAGGCCTTCTTGAATCGGTCGCTGATCGGCTTGCCCTCGGGCGCGGTTGTCAGGTCCAGCGTCTTGGTGCCCGGCAGGTATTTGCGCCCGCCCAGGTTGTCGTACATGAACAATCCCAGCCGGATCAGCCAGGCGGGGCGGCGGCCCTTCATCCAGGGCATCACCGTGTTCAGCAGCTTCGAGGTGGGCGTGTCGCCCTCGAACCGCATGTCGGGCGAATAGGGCAGCACGAAGCGCATGGGCCAGCTGATATGGGGCATGGCTTCCAGCAGCGTTTCACGCTCGACCAGCGCCTTTTTCACCAGTCCCACCTCGAAGAATTCCAGGTAGCGCAGGCCGCCGTGGAAGAGCTTGGTGGATTTCGACGACGTGGCGCCCGCCAGGTCGCCCATCTCGGCCAGTGCGACGCTCAGGCCGCGGCCCTGGGCGTCGCGGGCGATGCCGGTGCCGTTGATGCCGCCGCCGATGACGAACAGGTCGTGGATCTTGGTCTCTTGGGTCTCGGCCATGGTCGGTCCCCCTGTCTGATGACTGCGTTCTGACAGACAATAGACCGATTGGCCGCAAGATGCAGGGGGAGAGTGTGGATTTGCCGCGCGCGCCGCGCTCAGACCAGGTCCAGCAGGTCGGGAATGCGCTTCTTCAGCTTGAAGAACCCCGCCGTCGCGTGGGGCCAGGCGGCCTGGTTGTAGGCGTGGTGCACGAACCGGATCGGCAGATCGGTGGCCCGCAGCAGATCCCGCGCGGGGCCGGTGGGCACGTAGGGGACGACGATCTGCTGTAGCTCGTGGCGTTGCGCCCAGCGGGTCAGGGATTCGGCGTCGTCCAGCCGCTCGGCGTCCAGGTCCAGCCGTGTTTCGGTGTCGGCCAGCGCCCGATCGGTGAAGTCCAGCACGTGCGGCGCGACCTTCAGGGGCGAGCGTCCCGCCGCGCCGCTGAGCGTCGCGCTGGCCGCGAAGGCCATGTCCGGAAGGTCCGGCGTCAGGTCTTCCTCGGTCAGCAGCAGACCGCTGCGCAGATCGGGATCGACCTTCTGCGGCGGGGGCAGGTCGCGCGGCTCGGGCAAGGGAGGACCGTCCAGCGGGGCGGGATCTTCGTTCAGCTCGCCCTTGGGGTCGAATTGCCCGCCCGAGAAGCGCCTGATGTTGTCGGCGCGCGCCACGTAGTGCTTTCCGCGCGTGTGCAGCCCCGCCACCCAGCGCCACGAGCACGTGTTGGAGGCCGGATCGCCGTCGAGCAACTGGCGCAGGAAGAAATCCGCCCCAAGCTGCCACGGCAGGCGCAGGGTGAAGATCCAGATCGACGCGAACCACATGCGTGCGTGGTTGTGCAGCCAGCCGGTGTCGGTCAGCTGCCCCGCCCAATGGTCGAAACAATCGATACCGGTCGCACCCGCGCAGGCCTGCTCCCACCCCTTGCGCAGGCCGCTTTCGGTGGCCAGCCTGTTGCGGGCGGCGTCGACCCCGGTCCGGTAATCGTCCCAGATCTCCGGGCGCAGTTCGAGCCACCCCTTGAAATAGCTGCGCCACACGACTTCCTGGATGAACTTTTCGGCCGAGTCGGACCCGTGCACGTCCAGCACCGCGCGCAGGACCTCGGGCTCGGACACCAGACGGTGGCGCAGCCAGGGCGACAGTTGCGACACGCCGTCGGGACGGTCGAAATTGCGGCGCTGGGCATAGGATGCACCGGCATCGGGCAGGAAGGCGTGCAGCCGCTCGAGCCCGGCGGCGCGGGTGGGGATGAAGTCCTGGGTCATGGGGGGGCAAGCTAGCCCGAAGGTCGCGTCGGGCGAGGCGGTCTGGCTTGGGCTTCGTGACGTGGGTCTCCCGCGACGGATGAAGCGGCCGGGCGGCGCGCTATGTGATGGCCCCAGCGCAAAACAGGCCGGAGATCCCATGAACATTTTCACATTCCGCACGGCATCCCAGATCCAGTTCGGTCGCGGCATCGCCCGCGACAGTGCGGCGTCCATCGCGACGCTGGGCAAACGGGTCCTGCTGGTGGGCGGCGGCACGCCCGCGCGGTCCGACTGGCTGGCCGACGCGCTTGACGCCAGGGGCTGCACGGTGGCGCGTTTTTCGGTCTCAGGCGAGCCGGACGTAGCCATGGTGCAGGCGGGCGTCGAGGCCGCGCGCTCTGCGGGTGCGCAGGTGGTGGTCAGCCTTGGCGGCGGCGCGGTCATCGACGCGGGCAAGGCCATCGCCGCGCTGGTCCCGGCGACGCGCGACCTGATGGATCACCTTGAAGTCGTGGGCAAGGGCCTGCCGCTTGAAGCGGCGCCGCTGCCCTTCGTCGCGCTGCCGACGACGGCAGGCACCGGGGCCGAGGTCACGAAAAACGCGGTGATCGGTGTGCCCGATGCCGGGCGCAAGGTCAGCCTGCGCGACGACCGGATGCTTGCCGACATGGCGATCGTCGATCCGGCCCTGACGGATGGCTGCCCGAAATCCGTGACCCTGGCCAGCGGGCTGGACGCGGTGACGCAGGTCATCGAGCCCTATCTCAGCACCAAGGCCAACCCGCTGACCGACGCGCTGTGCCGCGCGGCGATTCCCATGGGACTTCAAGCCCTGGTCCGGCTGATGGAGGGTGAGAACCCCGACGCCCGCGATGCGCTGGCCTATGTCAGCCTTTCGGGGGGCCTCGCGCTGGCCAATGCTGGTCTGGGTGCGGTCCACGGCCTTGCCGGGCCCATCGGCGGTGTCAGCCCCGCGCCCCACGGTGCCGTCTGCGGCGCGCTGCTGCCCCATATCCTGCGCGCCAATTCCGCCCGGCTGGACGGGGACATGGCCGCTCGCATGGCCGAGGTGCAGGGCTGGATCGACACCGCGCTGGACGGCCAGGACCTGGCCGACTGGTCCCGCGCGCAAGGATTGCCGACGCTTGGCGACATGGGACTGGACGCCGGGCAATTCGACTCGGTGGCGCAGGCGGCGGCGGAATCGTCGTCGATGAAGGGCAATCCCGTGGCGCTGGACCGCGCGACGCTGGTCGAGGTCTTGCGGGCGGCCGCCTGACGCCGCGGCAGCGCCGCGATCCGCAGGCCGGTGCGCGGCCCCGCGGTAAAAACCTCGTGCCCTTGCGGCGGCTGGGACGCGATACTAAGACTCAGTCAACCAGAACGGCGTACTCCCAACCATAAGCATCCCGAGGCAGTTTTTATGCACGACCCCTATGAGCATTACATGAACCTGGTCCCCATGGTGGTCGAACAGACCAGCCGGGGCGAGCGGGCCTACGACATCTTCTCGCGCCTGCTGAAAGAGCGCATCATCTTCCTGTCCGGCCCGGTCCATGACGGCATGTCGTCGCTGATCGTGGCACAGCTGCTGCACCTGGAAGCCGAGAACCCGAAAAAGGAAATCTCGATGTATATCAACAGCCCCGGTGGCGTCGTCACCAGCGGTCTGTCGATCTACGACACCATGCAATACATCAAGCCGCCGGTCAGTACGCTGGTGGTAGGCCAGGCCGCGTCCATGGGATCGCTCCTGCTGACCGCGGGCGAGTCCGGGATGCGCTTCTCGCTGCCCAACAGCCGGGTGATGGTCCACCAGCCGTCGGGCGGCTACCAGGGCCAGGCCACGGACATCATGATTCACGCGCAGGAGACGCAGAAGCTGAAGGACCGGCTGAACCAGATCTACGTCAAGCATACCGGCCAGCCGCTGAAGAAGGTCGTCGATGCGCTGGAGCGGGACAACTTCATGTCGGCCGAAGACGCCAAGGACTGGGGCCTGATCGACGAGATCGTCGAAAACCGCCCCAAGGATGAAGATCCGTCGTCCTGATCGCGGCCCGGCCCCGGTGCTTCCCGCGCGCCGGGGTTTTTGCGATTGCGGGTCAAAACCCGGTGCCTTAGGCTTGGGGCAGAGGGTAGTACGAGGCGCGGACCACGCGAAAACGCGGATCCGCCGACACCAGTAACGGGTCTTCCGGACCCGGAGGAACCGACGATGGCGACGAATTCAGGCGAAAGCAAGAACACGCTTTACTGCAGTTTCTGCGGTAAATCCCAGCACGAGGTGCGCAAGCTCATTGCGGGGCCCACGGTGTTCATCTGCGATGAATGCGTCGAGCTTTGCATGGACATCATCCGCGAAGAGACCAAGTCGGCGGGTCTGAAATCGTCGGACGGTGTGCCCACGCCCAAGGAAATCTGCGACGTGCTGGACGATTACGTGATCGGCCAGATGCACGCCAAGCGCGTGCTGTCGGTGGCCGTGCACAATCACTACAAGCGCCTGAACCACGCGGGCAAATCCGATATCGAGCTGGCGAAATCCAACATCCTGCTGATCGGCCCCACCGGCTGCGGCAAGACGCTTCTGGCGCAGACGCTGGCGCGCATCTTGGACGTGCCCTTCACCATGGCCGACGCCACGACCCTGACCGAAGCGGGCTATGTGGGCGAGGATGTGGAGAACATCATCCTCAAGCTGCTCCAGGCGTCCGAGTACAACGTCGAGCGCGCCCAGCGCGGCATCGTCTATATCGACGAGGTCGACAAGATCACCCGGAAGTCCGACAACCCGTCGATCACCCGCGACGTGTCGGGCGAGGGCGTGCAGCAGGCGCTTCTGAAGATCATGGAAGGCACGGTGGCTAGCGTTCCGCCCCAGGGCGGTCGCAAGCATCCGCAGCAGGAATTCCTGCAGGTGGACACGACCAACATCCTGTTCATCTGCGGCGGTGCCTTCGCGGGGCTTGAAAAGATCATCTCGGCCCGCGGCAAAGGCAGTGCCATCGGCTTCGGCGCCGACGTGAAGGATGCCGAATCCCGCGGCGTGGGCGAAATGTTCGGCGAGCTCGAGCCCGAGGATCTGCTGAAATTCGGCCTGATCCCCGAATTTGTCGGCCGTCTGCCCGTGATCGCCACGCTGGAGGATCTGGACGAGGACGCGCTGGTCACGATCCTGACCAAGCCGAAGAACGCCCTGGTCAAGCAGTATCAGCGCCTGTTCGAGCTGGAGGACACGCAGCTCAGCTTCACCGAGGATGCGCTGACGGCCATCGCCAAGCGCGCGATCGAACGCAAGACCGGCGCGCGCGGCCTGCGCTCGATCATGGAAGACATCTTGCTGGACACCATGTTCGACCTACCCGGGCAGGAAAGCGTGGAAGAGGTCGTGGTGAACGAAGAGGCCGTCAATTCGGACGCGTCGCCGCTGATGATCCACTCGGAAGGGAAGGAAACCGCGTCGGCCTGACGACGCGGCCTGCTGTGCATCCTTGACGCCGCGGCTTTGTCCGCGGCGTTCGACCGTCAGCGCAGGTATTCCAAACTTTTCAGCGGGTTTCCCCATCTCCGGGCATCGCGTCGATCCTCTGGAGGGTGTCGGCGCGCTTCCGGTCGCTTTCGGTGCCGCGGATCGTCGCAAGCGGCCCGGTCACCAAGATCCGCTCGGCCCGCTGGCGCTCGGCGATTTGCTTCACCAGGTCGATCGACAGCGCCAACAGCGACAGCGGGCGCGGTTCGGGATCATAGCTCACCTGCAGGATCTTCGAGCGGTCGAAGGACTTGATGTCCGCAAGGTCGAACACGCCGGTCGCGCCGCCAGCGCTGAACGCCGTCATCGCCAGGGCCAGGGCGCAAGTGCACAGCATCAGTCTAATGAGGCGCATGGGCAGATTCCCTTTCTTGGCCCTTCCGTTCGGCCGAAGGATCGGGAAAGCTTCCGGCGAAATTATGACGAAAGGGTTAAGGACGATGGAGCGCATCGGAACGGGCACACCTTTCGAAGCACAGATCGGCTACGCCCGTGCCGTGGTCTGCGACGGATGGGTCTTCGTGTCGGGCACCACCGGCTATGACTACGCCACGATGCGGATGCCGCCCGGCATCGAGGATCAGTGCCGCAACGCGCTTGCGACCATCGAAGGCGCGCTGGCGCGGGTCGGGGCCGGGCTGCACGACGTGGTGCGCGTGCGCTACATTCTGCCCGATCCGGCCGATTGGCCCGCCTGCTGGCCCCTGACGCGCGCGGCCTTTGGCGACGCGCCGCCCGCGGCCACGATGATCTCGGCCGGGCTGCAAGCGCCTGAGATGCGGATCGAGATCGAGGTGACGGCGCGCTTGCCCACTGGACGCCCATGACCCTTTGCGCCATATGTCAGGCACCCCCTACCGGAGCCCGACCATGAGCATTCTGAGCAAGATCCTGAGCGCCGTGACCTGGTGGAACGGGGGCACTTTGAACACGCGGCTCTGGTCTTGGCGCAAAGGTACGCGCGTCGGCGAAGACGATCAGGGCAACGTGTTCTACCAGACCGCCGACGGCAGCCGTCGCTGGGTCATGTATAACGGCCTGGTCGAAGGCAGCCGCGTCAGCCCCGAATGGCACGGCTGGCTGCACCACACCTGGGACGAGCCGCCGACCGAGCGGCCCTTGCCGAAAAAGGCGTGGGAAAAGCCGCATCTGCCCAACCTGACCGGCACGCCCGCCGCCTATGCGCCCGCGGGCTCGATCCGGCGCGAAGAGCCCAAGCCCCGCGCCGATTACGAGGCGTGGAGCCCCGAATGATCCGCCCGCTGGCCGCCCTTTTGTTGGCGCTGGCCCCGGGCATCGCGCAGGCGCAGTTCCGCGATACCTCGGTCACGCAGGTGCCGACCGACCGCGCGGGCGGCGTCGTTCTGCGCGGGCTCGACCGGACCACGGGCGATGTGCGCGACATGGAGCTGCGCCAGGGCGAAACGCAGGCCCTGGGAAACCTGCAGGTCACGCTGGGCGAATGCCGCTATCCGCAGAACAACCCGTCGGGCAACGCGTTCGCCTATCTCGTGATCCGGGAAGCGGGCGTCGAGCAACCGGCCTTCACCGGCTGGATGATCGCGGCGTCGCCCGCCCTGAGCGCGCTGGAACACCGCCGCTACGACGTCTGGGTCATGCGCTGCAATAGCTGATCGGGCGTGGGCACCGGCGCCTGCGGGGTGAAGCGCGCCCGCTGCACCAGCGCCTCGGCCAGGCGCGCCCGGTAGGTGGCGCGCGGGATCTCGACGGCCCCCAGCGTTGCCAGGTGGTTCGTCAGGAACTGGGTGTCGAACAGTTGAAATCCGTCCTGGCGCAGCCGGTCGACCAGGTAGGCCAGCGCGATCTTCGACGCATCGCGGCGGCGTGAGAACATGGATTCCCCGAAGAAGGCCGCGCCAAGGACCACGCCGTAAACGCCGCCCGCCAGGATGTCGCCGTCCCAGACCTCGATCGAATGGGCCACGCCCGCGGCGTGCAGGTCGCGATAGAGACCGGCGATCGTGTCGTTGATCCAGGTTTCGTCCCGGTCCGCGCAGCCCGCGACGACGCCCGCGAAATCGCGGTCGAAGCTGACGGTGAAAGGCTGCGCCCGGATCCGGCGGCGCAGCGATCGCGAGATCCGAAAGGCGTCCAGCGGCAGCACCCCGCGCTGGCGCGGATCGACCCAGAAGATATCGTCCGCCCCGCGTCCTTCGGCCATGGGAAAGACGCCTTGCGCGTATGCCTGCACCAGTAGCTCGGGCGTGATGCGCGGGCTGGCGCCCCCTATTGGAGGTTCGTTTCCAGCCAATGTTCCAGCCAGTGGATCGTGTAATCGCCACTCTGGATCGCGGGCTCCTGCAGCAGCGCGTGGAACAGCGGCACCGTGGTGTCGACGCCGTCGATGATCAATTCGCCCAGCGCGCGCTCGAGCCGCGCGAGCGCTTCGGGGCGGTCGCGGCCGTGCACGATCAGTTTGCCGATCAGCGAATCGTAGTAGGGCGGGATCGTGTAGCCGTCGTAAAGGGCGCTATCCATGCGCACGCCCAGACCGCCGGGCGCATGGTATTGCGAGATCCTGCCGGGCGACGGGTTGAATTTGGGCAGCTTTTCCGCGTTCAGACGCACCTCGATCGCGTGGCCGTTCAGCGCAAGCGTGTCCTGATCGAACTCCATCGGCAGGCCCGCCGCCACGCGGATCTGCTCGCGCACCAGGTCGATGCCGAAGATGGCTTCGGTGACGGGATGTTCGACCTGCAGGCGGGTGTTCATCTCGATGAAGAAGAATTCGCCGTTCTCGTACAGGAATTCGATCGTTCCGGCGCCGGAATACTTCATCTCGGCCACCGCATCGGCGCAGGTCTTGCCGATCTCGGCGCGCTGTTCGGCGCTGATGGAGGGCCCGGGGGCTTCTTCCAGCACCTTCTGGTGGCGGCGCTGCAGCGAGCAGTCCCGCTCGCCCAGGTGCACCGCGCGGCCCTTGCCGTCGCCGAAGACCTGGATCTCGATATGGCGCGGGGTGCCCAGGTATTTCTCGATGTAGACCTCGTCGTTGCCGAAGGCCGCCTTGGCTTCCGAGCGCGCGGTCTGCCACGCGCTTTCCAGGTCGTCCGCGGTCCGGGCAAGTTTCATGCCGCGTCCGCCACCCCCGGCCGTGGCCTTGATGATGACCGGAAAACCCATGTCGCCCGCCAGCGCGCGCGCGGTCTCGAGATCGGGCACGCCGCCCTCGGATCCGGGGACGCAGGGCACGCCCAGCTTCTTCATCGTCTCCTTGGCGGTGATCTTGTCGCCCATCATGCGGATATGTTCGGCCGAGGGGCCGATGAAGGTGATCTCGTGATCCTCGACGATCTGCACGAAATTGGCGTTTTCGGACAGAAAACCATAGCCCGGGTGGATCGCCTGTGCGCCGGTCACCTCGCAGGCCGAGATGATGTTGGGAAAGCTGAGATAACTTTTGCCCGCGGCGGGGGGGCCGATACAGACGGATTCGTCGGCCATTCTGACATGCATCGCGTCGGCGTCGGCGGTCGAATGGACGGCGACGGTGCCGATGCCCATCTCGCGCGCGGCGCGGATCACGCGAAGGGCGATTTCGCCGCGATTGGCGATCAGGATCTTGTCGAACATGATCGCCCCTATTCGATGACCATGAGGGGCGCGCCGAATTCCACGGGCGCGCCGTCCTCGACCAGGATCCGCTTGACCGTGCCCGCGCGCGGCGCGGGGATCTGGTTCATCGTCTTCATGGCCTCGACGATCAGAAGCGTCTGGCCTTCCTTCACCTTGTCGCCCACAGACACGAAGTCCGGCGCGCCCGGCTCGGGCGCCATGTAGACGGTTCCGACCATGGGGGACGTCACGGCACCGGGCTGGGAGGCGGGATCGGACCTTTCGGCGGGCGCGCCTTCGTCCTGCGCCGCCGGGGGTGCGGCGGGCGCGGCTTGCGCCTGCGGTGCGGGGGCATAAGCCGGGGCGGGGGCGACAAACTGGCCACGGCTGACACGCACATCCAGGCTGTCATCCTCGCCGTATTCGCGCTTCACGCGCAACTCGGTCAGATCGTTCTCACGCAGAAGCTCGGCCAGTGCCTTGATGAAGGTCACGTCGGATTTGTGCGGGGTTTCGGTCATGCCATCGGATTCCCATCTGCCGTTCCCTTTCGCGGGAAACTGTTGTCCTTGCTCTATAAGCTAGGCGGCAACAGGTGGAAAGCGACTTGGCCGAATCGGACCGGCGCTGTGGTTTCCGGCTCAGAGCACCCGGTTCATGGTGCCGCGCAGCACTTGCGTCGCGGGGTATGTCTGCGCGCCGTCGGCGGCCTGGCTTTCCTGCGGCCCGACCACGCGCTGCCTGGCCTGCAATTGCTCCAGCGTCGTCATCGCGAAGGTGGGTCGCGGACCGGACGGACCGTCGGGATCCTGTTTCACGCTGGAAATCACCGCATCGTTGCGCCTGGCAAGGGCGGCGGCATGGCCCGCCGGGCTCATCCGCAGGGTGGCGATCTCCTTCGGGAAGCTCAAAGCATCGATCATGGGGGCACCTCGGTTCCTTTTTCCTGACACGATTTGCATCCGTCCAATTTGCGCCCCGAATCGTAACAGAACCTTAATGACACACTGGAATTTCGGCGGCATTTGAGCGAAGAGGTCCGCTTGACTGCCAAGGCGGCTCTGATAGCGTCGCGCGGGTTCGAAAACCACAATTCCGGGGGATGCACGGGTGAAGACGCTTCTGATGATCGCGCTGGTGACCGCCGCGCCCGCCACGTGCAGCCTGAGCGACGACGCGCCAGGAACGGTGCGCAACGTGTCGCCCGCAGCCTTGGCGGCCCTGCCGCGCGGCATTGATCCGGGCTTCCTGATCAAGGACGAGAACGGCTGCTACGGGATCGCGCTTGAAGCCACGGAAACGCCCAGCGGACCGCCGCTTCTGAACGCCGCGGGCCAGCAGGTCTGTGATGGCGACGCCGCCGCCTGACGCGGATGCCCGCCGGGCCGTGAAGCCCGTCATCTGCTATCCCGCCGACAGCTTACCGCCCGCCAGGGGCGCGGTGCCGCTTGCCGACGCGCCCCACACCCAGGTCCAGGTGCCGCCGCGGGACGCGCGCAGCATCACCGTCTCGGCGGGCCATGTCCTGCGCATCCTGTGCCCCGATGGCCCGCAAGTGGGCGATCTGAACCTGTTCGCAGCCGACAACCTGGACGAGCGGTTCTATAGCGGCAAGACCCGCGCGCTGCACGGCAGCCACGTGGGGGTCGGCGATCGGCTCTGGTCGGGCTTTCCCTACCTGCGGCCCATGGCCACCATCGTTGCCGACAGCCTACACTGGTACGGCGTGGACGCGTTCGGCGGGCGCGTCCATGACGTGATCGGCACCCGCTGCGACCCCTACACCGCGCATCTGCTGAGTGGCCAGACCTACCACCAGTGCTGCCATTCCAACCTGACGCGCGCGCTGGCCGATCATGCCGGGCTGGACCTGCGCCAAGCCGAGCGCCATGTCCACGACGTGCTGAACGTGTTCATGTGCACCGGCTTCGACCGCGCCACGGGGCAGTATTTCATGAAGTCCACGCCCGCGCGGGCCGGAGATCACCTGGACCTGCTGGCCGAGATCGACCTGCTGGCCGTTCTGAGCGCCTGTCCGGGCGGCGATTGCGGGTCCGAGCATTCGTCGGATGCCGCCATATGCCATCCGCTCAGGATGGAGGTGTTCGCGCCGCGCGATCCGGTGACGCACGAGGCGCCGCGCCCGAACGGCTATGACCGCAGCCATGGGCGCTGAGCGTTAGCCGGGGTTGCCGCGGGCCTTCGCGTCGGCGTCGAGCCCGTCCCACCAATCGGCGTAGCTGGAATTCCACGGCGCCTTGCGCGTCTCGTCGGGGGCGTCGTCGTCCCACCAGACCGGGCCGCGTTCGCCCAGGCGGTGCTTGGCGGCATCGACCCGGTCCCGCGCGTCGCGGGTCGCCGCTTCGGTCTCGGCCAGGCCCACATCGCGGCGCGCCTGCATCAGCGCCTTGACCGCCGCGCGGCGTTCGCTGTCCTCCAAGCGCGGGTCGGTCTTGCGCCAAAGTCTGCCCTTCGACACGAAATAGCGCCCGTCGGGGGTCTCGGGATAGTCCTTGCGCGCCACGCGTTCCTCCTGCGGCCAGGATCATCCTCGATGATCTTCCTGAAACTGTCCCAGATAGTCTCGCCACCCGGTTCGTCACCCGGGTCTAGGGGGCCGACTGGCGCGGGCCGTTGCCCGTGTTCCACAAGATCGCAAGCCGGCTGGCCCCCGAAACGCGAAAGGGCCCGGCGCAACCGCCGGGCCCCCGATCTGCCTTATCTCTGACCGTCTGGCGTCGGCTACTTGTTCAGCCGGTTCGCGATCAGATCGTCGACCACTTCGGGCTCGGCCAGGGTGGACGTGTCGCCCAGCTGTTCGTGCTCGTTCGCGGCGACCTTGCGCAGGATGCGGCGCATGATCTTGCCGGACCGGGTCTTCGGCAGCCCCGGCGCCCACTGGATGAAATCGGGCTTGGCGATGGGGCCGATTTCCGTGCGCACATGGGTCTGAAGCTCTTTCTTCAGCTCCTCCGACGGCTCATGGCCATCCATCAGCGACACGTAGCAATAGATCGCTTGGCCCTTCACCTCGTGGGGGACGCCGACCACGGCCGCTTCGTTGACGGCCGGGTGCGAGACCAGCGCGCTTTCGATCTCGGCGGTGCCCATGCGGTGGCCCGACACGTTCAGCACGTCGTCGACCCGGCCGGTGATCCAGTAATAGCCGTCCTCGTCCCGCATGCAGCCGTCTTCGGTGAAGTAATAGCCTTTGTACTGCTGGAAATAGGTGTTCATGAAGCGCTCATGGTCGCCATAGACGGTGCGCATCTGCGACGGCCAGCTGTCGGCGATGGCCAGGACGCCTTCGACACCGGGGCCTTCCAGAACGCTGCCCGATTCCGCGTCCAGCACGACCGGCTGCACGCCGAAGAAGGGCTGCGTGGCCGAGCCGGGCTTGGTGGCCGTGGCACCGGGCAGGGGGGTCAGCATGTGGCCGCCGGTTTCGGTCTGCCACCAGGTGTCGACGATGGGACAGCGGCCCTTGCCCACGACCTGGTCGTACCAGTTCCAGGCCTCGGGGTTGATGGGCTCGCCCACCGTGCCCAGCACCTTCAGCGACGACAGGTCGTATTTCTCGACGGGGCCGTTGCCCTTGCCCATCAGCGCGCGGATGGCGGTGGGCGCGGTGTAGAACTGGGCGACCTTGTGATCCTGGCAGATCTTCCAGAAACGTCCCGCATCCGGATAGGTGGGCACGCCTTCGAACATCACTGTGGTGGCGCCATTAGCCAGCGGGCCGTAGACGATATAGCTGTGGCCGGTGACCCAGCCCACATCCGCGGTGCACCAGTAGACGTCGCCGTCGTGGTAGTCGAACGTGTATTCGTGGGTCATCGAGGTATAGACCAGGTAACCGCCCTGGGTGTGCACGACACCCTTCGGCTGGCCGGTCGAGCCGCTGGTATAAAGGATGAACAGCGGATCCTCGGCGCCCATTTCCTCGGGCGGGCAATCGTCGCTCACGCCGTCTTCCAGCTCGTGCAGCCAGTGGTCGCGCCCGTCGGTCCACGAGATGTCGTTGCCGGCGCGCTTGACGACCAGCAGCTTGGCGTCGTGCTCGATCTTCTCGAACGCCTTGTCGGCGTTGTCCTTCAGCGACGTGACCTTGCCGCCGCGCGGCCCGCCATCGGCGGTGATGACCACCTTCGCTTCCGAGCCGTTCACCCGGCTGGCCAGCGCGTCGGGCGAGAAGCCCGCGAACACGACCGAATGGATGGCACCGATCCGCGCGCAGGCGAGCATCGCATAGGCCGCCTGTGGGATCATCGGCAGGTAGATCACCACGCGGTCACCGCGGCCCACGCCCATGCCCTTCAGGACGTTGGCGAACTTGTTCACGTGGCTCGACAGCTGGTTGTAGCTGATATGCTGGTCGCTGCCGTCGTCCTCGTCGGGCACCCAGATGATCGCAGTCTGGTCGCCGCGGTCCTTCAGGTGGCGGTCGATGCAGTTGGCGGCGACGTTCAGCGTGCCGTCCTCGAACCACTTGATGTCGACCTGGCCATAGGTGAAGTCGGTGTTCTTCACCTTGGTGTAGGGCTTGATCCAGTCGATGCGCTTGCCGTGCTCGCCCCAGAACCCGTCGGGATCCTCGATCGACGCCTTGTACATCTCCTCGTATTTCGCGGCGTCCACATGGGCGTGCTTCACGAAATCGGGGCTGGGCTCGTGCTTCTTGACGTCGGTCTCGGGCATACTGATCCTCCAATTGTCTGATTGTTGAACAATTAGTGTGCAGAAAGGGCCCGTCTAGGCCGCAAAAGGGGGCAACCGCGTCCGGACGCGCGCCTAGATCGCCAGGTATTCGGCGCGCAGCTTCTCGTCGTCGAGCACTTCCTGGGCCGAGCCGTCGAAGACGACCGAGCCTGTATCCAGGATCACCGCGCGGTCCGCGAGCTTCAGCGCGGCGACCGCGTTCTGCTCGACCAGGATGGTGGTGATGCCCTGATCGCGGATGATGTTCAGCGTCTTGGCGATTTCCTGGACGATCACGGGGGCGAGACCCTCGTAGGGCTCGTCCAGCAGCAGCACCTTGATGTCGCGGCAGAGCGCGCGGGCGATGGCCAACATCTGCTGCTCGCCGCCCGACAGGGTAATGCCTTCCTGGCGGCGGCGTTCCTCGAGCCGGGGAAAGAGCTCGTAGACCCGCTCGATCCCCCAGCCGATGGGCGGCGCGATCTGGGCGAGTTGCAGGTTTTCCTCGACCGTGAGGCCGGGGATGATGCGGCGGTCTTCGGGGACCAGCTGGATGCCCGCCGCCGCGGCCTCGTGGGCGCGCATATTGTGCAGCGGCTGGTGGTCGAGCCAGATCTCGCCCTTCTTCAGCGCCGGGTTGTCGAGCCGCGCGATGGTGCGCAGGGTCGATGTCTTGCCGGCCCCGTTTCGCCCCAGAAGGGCAAGGATCTCGCCCTCGTGGACGTTGAAGCTGACATCCTGGACGATGTAGCTTTCGCCGTAATAGCCTTCGATGTTGGACACGCTCAGGAAGGCGGGCGCGGTCGCGGCGTTGTTGGCGTTCTTGTTGAAGGGCGCGTTCATCGTCTCTTCTCCTGTCGCCGGATTTCTCGAGAAATCCGTATCGTTTTTCTTCAGAAAAACGGGACGATTTCCGTTCGGAAATCGCGCCCGCCCGTCGCGTCAGACCTCGGCTTCGCCCAGATAGGCCTCGCGCACCTTTGGATGGCCCTTGATGTTCTCGGGCACGTCCTCGACCAGGGGCGTCCCCTGCGCCAGCACGGTGATCTTGTCGGCTAGGCTGAAGACCACGTGCATGTCGTGCTCGATGATGCACATGGTGATGTCGCCCTTGGCCTTGATCGTCTTCAGAAGCTCGATCGTGTTGTTGGTATCGGCCCGCGCCATGCCGGCCGTGGGCTCGTCGAGCAGCAGCAGCTTGGGCTTCTGGCTCAGGCACATGGCCATTTCCAGCCGCCGCTTGTCGCCCCGCGACAGCGACGACGCAACCACGTCGCGCTTGTCGAGCATGTTGACCTCGTCCAGCATCGCCTCGGCCTGGGCGATGATGTCATGCTCGGAATCGCTGGATTCGTAGGCATGCATCCGGAACGACCCGTCGCGTTTGGCGAAGCACGGGATCATCACGTTCTCGAACACCGTCAGGTCGCCGAAGATCTCGGGCGTCTGGAACACCCGGCTGATGCCCATCTGGTTGATCTCGTGCGGCTTGCGGCCCAGCACCGAGTTGCCGTCGAACATAACCGAGCCCGTGTCCGGGATCAGCTTGCCAATCAGGCAGTTCAGAAGCGTCGACTTGCCCGCGCCGTTCGGCCCGATGATCGCGTGGCAGGTGTTTTCCTGCACGCTCAGGTTCACGTCGCCCAACGCCTGCAGACCGCCGAAGCGCTTGCCCACGTTCTTGACTTCAAGAATTCCCATGAGATCGGCTCCTCACTCGGGGTGTTGCTGTTGCTTGGCCGCGTCGCTCTCGACACTGGTCGCCTTGGTTTCCTTGCGCCGGAACACCGCGGCGATGCGTTGTCCGCCCTCGACCAGCCCGCCGGGCAGGAAGATCACGACCAGCATGAACAGAAGGCCCAGCGTCAGGTGCCAGCCCTTGCCGATGAAGGGATGAATGACAAAGACCAGCGCGTCCTCGATCCCGTCGGGCATGAAGGCGAACCACTGGTGCAGGATGCTGTCGTTGATCTTGGACACGATGTTTTCCATGTACTTGATCATGCCCGCACCGAGGACCGGCCCGATCAGCGTGCCCGCACCGCCCAGGATGGTCATGAGCACCACTTCGCCGCTCGCGGTCCAGAACATCCGCTCGGGGCCCACCTGGGTGTCCATGGCGACCATCAGGCCACCGGCCAGACCCGCATACATGCCCGAAATCACGAAGGCGGCCAGCGTGTAGGGGCGCGAATTCAGCCCGGTATAGTTCATCCGCTGCTGGTTCGACTTCACGGCCCTAAGCATCATCCCGAAGGGCGAGCGGAACAGCCGGATCGCGATGTAGAAGCTGAGTAGCATGAAGGCGGCGGCGATGTAGTAGCCCGCGTTGAAGGTGAACAGCCAGTTGCCCACCGACATCTCGTAGCTGGCGCGCATGTCGATGCCGAACAGGTTGGCGCGCCCGATCTCGGTGGCGCTCAGGTTCGACAGAAGCGGCGTGTCTGTCGATTTCAGCTGCAGCCCGGTCTCGCCGCCGGTGATCGGCGTCAGGACCGAATAGGCCAGCGCGTAGCTCATCTGCGCGAAGGCCAGCGTCAGGATCGAGAAGTAAATGCCCGAGCGGCGCAGCGACACGAAGCCCACCACCAGCGCGAAGAGG
Source organism: Palleronia pontilimi (assembly GCF_016412875.1). GTDB lineage: Bacteria > Pseudomonadota > Alphaproteobacteria > Rhodobacterales > Rhodobacteraceae > Palleronia > Palleronia pontilimi. The sequence continues at coordinate 317,000 of NZ_JAEKPD010000007.1, forward strand.
CCCGCGAAGACGACGCCCATGATGATCGCGGGGATCACGTTCAGGGTCAGCAGCTTCATCATCCAGATCGCGGCGTAGGAACCCACGCCCAGGAAGGCGGCGTGCCCGAAGGACAGGTACCCGGTCAGGCCGAACAGGATGTTGAAGCCGATGGCGAAGATCCCGAAGATGACGAAGCGCTGCATCAGGTCCGGGTAGCCGCCGTTGAACTGGGCCAGCCCGCTATTGGTGGGAAACGGGTTCAGGATGAAGGGCGCCAGCATGGTCAGCGCGGCGACGATCACGAACAGCAGCAGGTCGCGGCTGGTCAGCCCCAGCATCCGCGACCGGGTCTTTTTCGCACTGTCTGCGGTCTTGTAGGGGCGCGCGGTGGTGTCGGTTGTCTGGTCGGTCATGGTCTAGTCCTCCATCACGCCTTTGCGTCCCATCAGACCGCGCGGGCGGGTCAGAAGGATCACGATGGCGACAAGATAGATGATGATCTGGTTGATGCCGGGAATGACGTCGATGACCTCGGCCATCGAGGCGAAGCTTTCCAGGATGCCCAGCAGGAAGCCCGCCAGCACGGCGCCCGGCAGCGATCCCATGCCCCCCACCACGACCACGACGAAGCTGAGGACCAGGAAGTCCATGCCCATGTGGTAGTTGGGCGAGTTGATCGGCGCGTACATCACGCCCGCCAGTCCCGCGACGCAGGCGGCGATCGCGAACATGATGGTGAAGCGCTTGTCGATGTCGATGCCCAGCAGGCCCACGGTTTCGCGGTCGGCCATTCCGGCGCGCACCACCATCCCGAAGGTCGTGAATTGCAGGAAGCCGAAGACGGCCGCGATGATGCCCATGGCGAACACGAAATAGACCAGGCGCCAATAGGGATAGACGATGGTGTAGGGATCGAAGCCCATGAGGACGCCGAAATCGAGCGATCCGGTGAAGGCCTCGGGGGCCGGGGTGGGGATCGGGTTGGCGCCGAAGAAATACTTCACCACTTCCTGCAGCACGATGGCCAGGCCGAACGTGACCAGGATCTGGTCCGCGTGGGGGCGCTTGTAGAAATGCTTGATCAGGCCGCGCTCCATGATGATGCCGATCAGCATCATCACCGGGATCGCGAACAGGATGGCCAGCGGCACGGACCAGTCGACGATGGCACTGCCAACGGCTTCGCCGAACCAGTATTCGACGTAGGTGGTTTCCTTGGCACTGCCGAACGAGAAGCCGCCGACCGTGGCCGCGCTTGCGCTGTCGGCGGGCACGAAGCCCAGCGTCAGGATCTTCTGCAACGTCACGGCACAGAAGGCACCGATCATGAACAGGGCGCCATGGGCGAAGTTGACGACACCCAGTGTGCCGAAGATCAGCGTCAGGCCCAGCGCGATCAGCGCATAGGCGCTGCCCTTGTCGAGGCCGTTCAGGATTTGAAGAATGAAGGCGTCCATGGATCTCACCGCAGGTTAGGATGGACCGCTGCCCGGCCGACAGGCAGGCAATGGGAAGGAGCGGGCAAGGATTGCCCGCTCCGGGATCAGGTCTGGCTTACGCGCCCGGGTTGCAATCGCCCAGCGACGCGGCGTCGCCACCGAACTGCGGGTGGTTGGGCTCATAGGTCACCTGGTCGACCGGCGTAGCTTCGACGATTTCCACCAGGTCGAACTCGTTTTCCGGGTTCTCCTTGCCGCGCACGACGATGACGTCCTTGAAGCACTGGTGATCGGCCGCGCGATAGAGCGTGGGTCCGTTGCCCATGCCGTCGAACTCGAAGCCTTCCAAAGCCTCGACCACGGCGCAGGGGTTGAACGACCCGGCGCGGTTCACGGCATCCGCGTAAAGCAGCGTCTGCACGTAGCAGGTATGCGCCGCCTGGCTGGGCGGACGGCCGTATTTGTTGCCGAAGCTCTCGACGAAGGCGTTGGTGCCGACATAGCGCTCGCCCAGCTGGTTCTCGAGCTTCCAGTCCCAGTTCTGCGAGCCAAGGATCCCGGCGATGTTCTCGCCCGCACCCTGCGCCATCAGCTCGGAGTAAAGCGGCACGACGATTTCGAACTGCTTGCCGTTGGCTTCGGCTTCCCGCAGGCCGAACTGCACGGCGTTGGTCAGCGAGTTGACCATGTTGCCGCCGTAATGGTTCAGCACCAGCACGTCGGCGCCCGAGTTCAGGACCGGCGCGATGTACGACGAGAAGTCGGTCTGCGTCAGCGGCGTCTTGACCGAGTTCACGGTTTCCCAGCCCATGGCCTCGGTCGACTGGCGCATCGCCTCTTCGGTCGTGTAGCCCCAGTTGTAGTCGGCCGTCAGGTGGTACGCCTTGCGGTCGGCACCGTACTGGTCGATCAGGATCGGTGCGAGCGCGGCACCCGACATGTAGCTGTTGAAGAAGTGGCGGAAGCCGTTGGCCTTGCGATCGACGCCGGTCGTGTCGTTCGAATGCGTCAGGCCGGCCATGAAGATCACGCCCGCCTCCTGGCAGAGCGCCTGCACGGCCACGGCCACGCCCGAGGACGAGCCGCCGGTGATCATGATGGCGCCGTCCTTTTCGATCATCGAGCGGGCCGAGGCGCGCGCGGCGTCCGATTTGGTCTGGGTGTCGCCGGTGACGTATTCGACGCGCTTGCCGTTGATGCCGGTGCCGTCCAGAGTCTTGGACGAGAAGGTGTTCAGCATGCCGCCGTCGCCTTCACCGTTCAGGTGCTCGACGGCCAGCTCGTAGGCGCGCAGCTCGTCGGCGCCTTCGTCGGCATAGGGGCCCGACTGGGGCACGTTGAAGCCCAGCGTGACCGTGTCGCCCTGGGGCGCGTTGGTGAAGCCGGTATGCGCGGCGGCCCAGGCGGCGCCGGTGAAGATCGTCGGCGTAGCCAGCGCGATACCGCTGGCCGCACCGGTCTTCAGCAGACCGCGGCGGGTGAATTTGGATGACGTCATGTCTTTCCTCCCAAGAATTTTCTTCTGATCAGATGTCGCGCCGGGGCAGGGCCCGTATCGAATCTGCACCCTTTACAGGGCTGGAGCCGATCGTAGCTTGCCCTGAAAAAACCGCAATAAAGCATTGAGTTTGCGAAATTAATTTGTAAATATTTACACAATGCAAGCGCGGAAAATGTAAATTTCTTTACGCGCGATCGCAGAAAGACATTGAGAATCCGAGGTTTTCCAAGCATGCGCGGTATCGGTGGCGAAGGGGCGCGTATCCGCGCGCTGCGACTGCAAAAGGGGCTGGCCCAGGCCGGTCTGGCCCGCGACGCGGGAATATCGCCGTCCTATCTCAACCTGATCGAGCATGGCCGCCGTCCCATCGGTGGCAAGCTGCTGGGCGAACTGGCCCGCGCCCTGGACAGCGACCCGGCGGTCCTGTCGCAAGGGGCCGAGGCGGCGCAGATCGAAACCCTGCGCCGCGCCGCCGCTGCGTCCGGGACCGGAAGCGGTCCCGCGCCCGAACTGGACCGGATCGAAGCACTCGGGGCCGGGTTCCCTGGCTGGTCGGCGCTGATCCAGCGCCAGGCCGACCGGATCGCCACGCTCGAACGCGCGGTGGCCAGCCTGGGCGAGCGGCTCAGCCACGACCCGTTGCTGTCGGCGTCCGTGCACGACGTGCTGTCGGCGGTCACCGCGATCCGCTCGACCTCGGCCATCCTGGTGGAAGATCCCGCGCTGGGCGCCGAGTGGCAGGCGCGCTTCCACCGCAACCTGTTCGAAGATAGCCGCCGCCTGGCCGACAGCGCCCGCGCGCTGGCCCGCCAGCTCGAAGCGGGCGCCGATGCCGACCGGGGCGCGACCACGCCGCTCGACGAGATGGAGGCGTGGCTGCAGGCCCGCGCCTTCCACGTGGCCGAGCTCGAGAACGCCGCGGCCAGCGACGACACCGTGATCGGGTTGGCCGCGGATCTGCCCAGCGGTCCGGGCCGCACGCTGCTGACGGCCCACCTGCAGCAATACGCCGCCGATGCCCGCAGCCTGCCGCTGGATGCGCTGGCCCGGCAAGTCGCGCGCCACGGCGCCGATCCCTTCGCGCTGGCCGCGGCGATGGGGGTCGAGCCCGCGCCCGTCATGCGCCGCCTTGCCGCGGCGCCCGCCGACGTCGCGGGGGCCGAGATCGGACTGGTGCGCTGCGATGGTGCGGGCGCGCTGACCCTGCGCCGCGGGCTGCGCGGCTTCGGTCTGCCGCGGTTCGGGTCGGGCTGCGCGCTCTGGCCGCTTTACGAAGCGCTCTGGTCGCGCCGTCCGCTCATGCGGCGCCTGCAGCAGGCCGATGCCGCGCGGCCCGTGCGCGCCTTCGCGGTATCCGAGACGCGCTTTCCCGGCGGCCCGAACGCCCCCGGCATCGTCACCGCCACCATGCTGCTGGTGCCCCACGGCAGTTCCGCCGACGCCGCCGCCCCGGCGCTGCCGGTGGGCCAGACCTGCCGGATCTGCGCCCGCACGTCCTGTCCCGCGCGCACCGAGCCGTCGATCCTGCCCGACGCGCCGCTCTGAGCCGGGCGCGCGCTTTTGACAGGCGCCGACCGCCCCGCCATAGTCGGAATGGGAGACGTCGGACCGCCCGCCGGGCCGACCGTATGGGAGGAGAGCCGTTGACCAACGGCAAGCGCGTTCTGCTGATCGAGGACGAGCCCAATATCATTGAAGCGGTCCGCTTCATCCTGTCGCGCGACGGGTGGCACGTGGCGACCCATTCGCAGGGTTCGGACGCGGTGGATGCCGTCCGCGCCAAGGCGCCGGACCTGGTGATCCTGGACGTGATGCTGCCCGACCGCTCGGGCTACGACATCCTGGCCGATCTGCGCGCCGACGACGCCACGCGGGCGCTGCCGGTGATGGTGCTGACGGCGCGCGGCCAGCAGAAGGACCGCGAGGCGGCGCTCAGCCTGGGGGCCACGCGCTTCATGGTGAAACCCTTCGCCAACGCAGACCTGCTGAACGCGGTCCGCGACATGGCGGCGGGCCTGCAGACCGGTGACTGAGCGACCGCCCCCGCCGCCCGTCCCGGACCCCGAAGAGCTGTCGCGCGCCGACGACCGCCGCCGCCGCGTCCACGATGCCGCGCGGATCCTGCCGCTGCTGGGCGTGGTGCTGTTCGCGCTGCCCGTGCTTTGGGCGGCGTCCGGGCCGCCCGCGTCGTCGGCGCGCAGCGGGCTTTACATCTTCGCCGTCTGGGCGTTGCTGATCGTCGCGGCCCGCGCGCTGGCCTACGCGCTGTCGCGGGCCGAGCGGGGGCCACGCGGCCCCGGTCCGTCGCCGTGATCGCCGTGGCGCGCCCATGACGTTCAACATGCTCATCCTGGGATCGCTCGCCTACGTGGCGCTGCTTTTCGCCGTGGCCTTCTGGGCCGAGCGCCGCGCCATGCGGGGCCGGGCCGGGTGGCTGCGCGGCCCGGTGATCTACACCCTGTCGCTGTCGATCTACTGCACCGCCTGGACCTTCTACGGCGCCGTCGGATCGGCGGCGCGCAACGGGCTGGAATTTGTCGCGATCTATTCCGGGCCCACGCTGGTGCTGGTCGGCTGGTGGGTTCTGCTGCGCAAGCTGGTGCGGATCGGACGCGCCCAGCGGATCACGTCGATCGCCGACCTGATCTCGTCGCGCTACGGCAAATCGCCCTTCCTGGGCGGTCTGGTCACGCTTCTGGCGGTCGTGGGGATCACGCCCTACATCGCGCTTCAGCTGCAATCCATCACGCTGAGCTTCGCCGCATTCTCGGGGCGCGGTCCCGAGGACGTGAACGACATCGCGCTGCTGTCGGCGATCGGGCTGGCGGTCTTCACCATCGTCTTCGGCACCCGCAACCTGGACGTGAACGAGCGCCACAGCGGCATCGTCACCGCCATCGCGCTCGAGGCCTTGGTCAAGCTGGTGGCGCTTCTGGCCGTGGGCGCCTTCGTGGTCTGGGGCGTGGCGGGGGGGCCAGCGGCCACCTACGCGATGATCGAAGCGTCCCCCATCGCCGACTGGCAGATGCAGCCCGCGCGCTGGCTTGGCGTCACCTTCCTGTCGGCTGCCGCCTTCCTGTGCCTGCCGCGCATGTTCCAGGTGCTGGTGGTCGAGAATTCGGACGAGCGGCACCTGGCCACCGCGTCCTGGGCCTTCCCGCTGTACCTTTTCGCCATGAGCCTGTTCGTCGTGCCCATCGCGGTCGCCGGGCTCACTTACTTGCCCGCAGGCTCGAACCCCGACCTGTTCGTCCTCACCGTGCCGCTCTCGCGCGGCCAGGACGAGCTGGCGATGTTGGCCTTCCTGGGTGGCTTTTCGTCGGCCACCTCGATGGTGATCGTCGCGGCGATCGCGCTGGCCACGATGATCTCGAACCACATCGTCGTGCCGCTGTGGCTGAGCCTGGGGCGCGGGCAGGGCGCCACCATGTCGGGCGACGTGCGCCACCTGATCATCGGGGCGCGGCGCGCGGCCATCGTCGGTCTGCTGGCGCTGGGCTACGTCTATTTCCGCACCTCCGGCGGCGGCGCGTTCCTGGCCTCGATCGGCCTGATCAGCTTTTGCGGCATCGCCCAGGTGGTCCCTGCGCTTCTGGGCGGGATCTTCTGGCGGGGTGCCACGCGCGTGGGCGCGGGCGCGGGGCTGACCTTGGGCTTCGCGATCTGGGCCTGGACCCTGTTCCTGCCCAGCGTCGGCGATGGCACGGTGCTGGGCGCGCAGATCATGGCCGATGGCCCCTTCGGTGTCGGCTGGCTGCGCCCGCAGGCGCTGTTCGGGATCGACGGGATCGACCCGCTGCTGCACACGCTGGTCTGGTCCATGGCCTTCAACACCGCGGCGTTCCTGGCGGGCTCGCTCTTAAGCCGCGCCAGCCCGCTCGAGCGGGTGCAGGGCGCGGCAATGGTCAACGTCTTTCGTCACGCCGCCGGTCCGCGCGGCGCGTCCTCGGCCCCGGTCGAGGCCGAGGATCTGCTGCTGATGGCGCAACGCATCCTTGGCGCGCGCGAGGCGCAGCGCCTGTTCCAGTCCGCGGCCTCCGCGCAGGGCAAGCTGGGATACCTGCCCGACGTCACGCCCGATTTCGTCGAGATGCTCGAACGCCAGCTTGCGGGCTCGGTCGGCGCGGCCACCGCCCACGCCATGGTCGGCCAAATCACCGGCGGCGCGATCCTGTCGGTCGAGCAGCTGATGCGGGTGGCCGACGAGACGGCGCAGATCATGGAATATTCCGCCCGGCTCGAAGCGCAATCCGACGAGCTGACCCGCACCGCGCGCCAGTTGCGCGACGCCAACGACAAGCTGACGCGCCTGTCGATCCAGAAGGACGCGTTTCTCAGCCAGATCAGCCACGAGCTGCGCACGCCCATGACCTCGATCCGCGCGTTTTCCGAGATCCTGCGCGACGGCGCGGACATGGCCCCCGACCAGCGCGCGCGGTTCTCGGGCGTGATTCACGACGAGGCGCGGCGCCTGACCCGGCTGCTGGATGATTTGCTGGACCTCGGTGTGCTCGAGGCGGGGCAGGTGTCGCTCAGGCTTGATGCCGTGACGCTTGGCGACGTGATCGACCGCGCGGTGGCGTCGGCGGGCGAGCTCACGCGGCTCGAGATCCGCCGCGACCGCGCGCGCGAGCGGGTCCGGATCGAAACCGACCCCGATCGCCTGAGCCAGGTCTTCATCAACCTGATCGGCAACGCGGTGAAGTATTGCGATGCCGACCGCCCGGTCCTGACGATCCGCGTGCGGCCCTCGGGGCAGGGCTGGGACGTGGATTTCAGCGATAACGGATCGGGGGTGCCGCGCGCCCAGCAGGACATGATCTTCGAGAAATTCGCGCGCGCCGGTGACACCGACGCGGCCGGGGGCGCAGGCCTGGGACTGGCCATCTGCCGCGAGATCATGGCGCGGCTCGGCGGAGATATCGCGTATCTGCCCGGCCAGTCGGGGGCGGCTTTCCGCGTCCACGTGCCGACCCGCCTTGGCGCCAGTTCCGGCAAGGCGGCAGCCGAATAGCCGGACCTTCAGGCTTTGGTAAGGCTCTTGCGTCAGGTTGGCACCAGATTCGCAGCCAGGATGGCGTTGCCCATGTCCGACCTTTCCCCCTTGCGACGCAAGATCGGGACGAAGCGGCCCAGTGATGTGCCGCCGCCGCTGACACCGGAACGGGTGTGGCGACGGGCGGTCCAGCACGGCCTGATGCGCGCCATCGGGCTGGAAGCCGTGATCGGCGAGGTGACGTGCGACACCATCCTTCCCGATGCCGCGGGCGATCTGGTGGAAGACGGCGCGCTGGTGGCCCTTCTCGACGGACCGCTGGGCTATGGCCTGATCGTGGTGTCGCGCGACCTTCTGGGCGCGATGCTCGAGATGCTGACGCTTGGCCGCGTGCAGAAGCGCCCCCTGTCGGACCGCGTGGTGACCGCCACCGACGCCGCTATCTTGGCCGATCCCCTGGACCGCGTCCTCGCCACTCAGCAGGCGCTGGTGGCCGAAATGGGCGTGGCCACGCTGGCCTCGGGCTATCGCTTCGCCACCCGGATCGAGAACACGCGCGAAATCGCCCTGTCGCTCGAGGATGAGACCCACGACCTTTTCACCATCGCGCTCGAAGCGGGTCCGGGCGGGCCGCGCAGCGGCAAGCTGACCTTGGTGTTGCCGCGCGCCCCCGTCGCGCCGACCGACGAGGCAGGGCCGCAGGACTGGAACGCCCGGATCGAATCACGCGTGCTGGGCGCGCAGGTGCCGCTGACGGCCGAACTGACCCGGCTCAGTCTTTCGGTGCGGGCGCTGCAGAACCTGAAGCCCGGCGACACGCTGCCCCTGGGGCGCCATGCGATCAACGACGTCAAGATCGTCTCGACCGGGGGCCAACCGCTTTGCGTCGGCCGTCTCGGCCAGAGCGGCGGACGCAAGGCGGTCAGGATCGGCGTGACGCCCGAAACCTTCAGCGCGGCGCGCCTGTCCCGGGCCGGGATGGGAAGCGACAGCGCCGCCGAATGATCGCCGGATCGCGCGGGGTGGGTGCTCAGGCGGGCCCGTCGCGATGGGCCTGTCCGATGGCTGCCAGCTGACCCGCGACGGGGGACAGATCGTAGCCCGCGCGGGCGGCGGCTTCGACGATCTTCTGCACCTCGGTCGTCTCGGCGGCGCCGAAGGCCCAGACAAAGCACGACCGCGTGCCCGACCGGCAATAGGCCAGAACGGGACCGTCGGCCTCGGCCAGGACCTGCGCTTGCGCCGCGATCTGCGGTGCGCCCAGGCCGCCATTGCTGACGGGGTTGTCGTGGAACGCCAGTCCCGCCGCCTCGGCCGCGGCACGGATCGCGGCGCTGGCCTGGTCTGGCGCGACCTCGTCATCGGGCCGGTTGCAGATGATCGCCGAGAAGCCTGATGCGGCGATCCCGGGCACGTCCGAGACGTCGATCTGCGGCGAGACCGCGTAAGACGGGGTGATCTGACGGATATTCATGGCGGGTCTTTCAGGCTGTTGGGCTCGGCGTCACCATACCGAAGCCGCGCGGAAGGGAAAGCTGGGTGGCAGGGCTTCTGCGAAGGCGGCGCGCAGAAATCCGCGGCCTCCACGCGCGCGTCGCAGCGTCACGTGTCGTTGCGGCCCCGCTTCTTCAACTCGGCGCGCGCGACCTGCCGCCGGTGCACCGCGTCCGGGCCGTCGGCCAGCCGCAACGTGCGCAGATGCGTCCATTGACGCGCCAGCGGCGTGTCCTGGCTGATGCCCGCAGCCCCATGGACCTGCACCGCGCGATCCGTCACCTCGAGTGCGACCAGCGGCGCCACCACCTTCACCTGGCTGATCCAGGGCGCCGCCGCGCGCGGATCGCCCTGGTCCATCATCCACGCGGCCTTGAGGCACAAAAGCCGGGCCTGCTCGATCTCCATCCGGGAATTGGCGATCTGGTCATGCATATCGCCCAGCTGCGCCAGCGGCTTGCCAAAGGCCTCGCGCGCCTGGGCGCGGTCGACGAGCAGCTCCAGCGCGTATTCCGCCTGGCCCAGCGCCCGCATGCAATGGTGGATGCGCCCCGGTCCCAGCCTGCCTTGCGCGATCTCGAAGCCGCGCCCTTCGCCCAGAAGCAGGTGATCGGCGGGCACGCGCACGTCCGTGAAGCGGATGTGATAGTGCCCGTGCGGCGCATCGTCGTGGCCGTAGACCGTCATCGGCCGAAGCTTTTCGATCCCGGCCGCATCGGCGGGCACGACGATCATCGAATGGCGCTGGTGCTTTGGGGCATCGTCATCGCCGGTCTTCACCATGACGATATAGACGGCACAGCGCGGGTCGCCCGAGCCGGTCGCCCACCACTTTTCGCCGTTCAGCACATACGCGTCGCCATCGCGGACGCAGGACATCGCGATATTGGTCGCGTCCGACGACGCCACGTCCGGCTCGGTCATCAGGTAAGCCGACCGGATCCGGCCCGCCAGAAGCGGCTTCAGCCACCGGTCCTTCATGTCCTCGGTGCCGTAGCGCTCGAACACTTCCATGTTGCCGGTATCGGGCGCGCTGCAATTGAACACCTCGGCCGCCAGGTGCGAGCGGCCCATCTCCTCGGCCAGATACGCGTATTCGACCGTTGTCAGGCCGCGCCCCTTGTCGCTGTCGGTCAGCCAGAAATTCCACAGTCCCCGCTCTTGCGCGCGCCCCTTCAGGCCTTCCAGGATCTCCGTCTGGCGCGGCGTGAACTGCCAGCGGTCGCCCACCGCGACCTCGGCCAGGTATTCGGAATCAAGCGGCGCGATCTCGGATCGGACCATGTCGCGCACCTGTTCGAGCAGGGGCGCCAACCGCTCGGTCACGCCCAGATCCATCGCCGCCATGTCGCCTGTCCCCCGGTTTTTGTGTGCGAGGATGGTCGCGCCCGCGCGCGAAAGTCAATCAACGCCGCCCAAAGCCGTTGCGCCACCGATGCTTGGGGGTAAGGTGCGGCCATGATTGAAGGACTTGGCATATCCCAGGACGCGCTGGGCGACTGGCTGACGGCGCATGTCGACGGCTTTCGCAGCCTCGAGCGCGTCGAGAAGTTCAGCGGCGGGCAGTCCAACCCGACCTACCGGATCATCGCGGCCAGCGGGAATTTCGTGCTGCGGGCGAAACCCCCCGGCGAGCTGCTGAAATCCGCCCACCAGGTCGATCGCGAATACCGCGTCATGGCCGCGTTGGCCGACACCCATGTGCCCGTGCCGCGCATGTTCGCGCTGGCCGACGACGAGACCTCGCCCATCGGGCGCGCCTTCTTCGTCATGGAGCATCTCCAGGGCCGCATCTTCTGGGACCCCGCGCTGCCCGACGAAACCCCGCAGACCCGCGCCGCCATCTACGACGCCATGAACGCGACGCTCGCCCATCTGCACATGGTCGATGTCGACGCGGCGGGCCTGGGCGATTTCGGCAAACCCGGCAATTACTTCGCCCGCCAGACCGATCGCTGGTCGCGCCAGTACCGCGCCAGCGTCGACGCGCCGTCGGACGATATGGCGCGGCTGATGGACTGGCTGCCCGACCACATGCCCGCCGATGACGGCGCGGTGGCGCTGGTGCACGGGGATTACCGGCTCGATAACATGATCTTCGCGCCGCAAGCCCCTGAGGTCATTGGGCTTCTGGATTGGGAACTTTCGACGCTGGGCCATCCCCTGGCCGACCTGGCCTATCAGTGCATGCAGTGGCGGCTGCCCCATGACGGCGGGATGCGCGGGCTGGGCGGGCTCGATCGGGCCGACCTGGGCCTGCCGTCCGAGCGCGACTACGTGGCGCGGTATTGCGAGCGGCGCGGCATCGGGGACATCGACAACTGGCCGTTCTACCTGGTGTTCTCGTTCTTCCGGCTCGCATCGATCTTGCAGGGGGTCTTTGCCCGCGCGCAGGCCGGCAACGCCTCGAACCCGGAAAAGGCGCGGCAATACGGCGAAGCGGTGCCGGTGCTGGCGCGAATGGCGCGCGATCTGACGGAAGGCAAGGCAGCATGAGCGTGAAGATGACCGACGGCGTGGCGCAAATCGCCTTGCCCGCCTGGCTGGACGCGGCGGGCCTGGGCGCGCTGTCGCTGGAGCTGGCGCAGGCGCTGGGCGATCCGGCCGTCAAGGGGATCACGCTGATCGGCGGCGCGCGCGCCTTTTGCCTGGGCCTGCCGGTCGACGCGCCGCGGACCGACACTCCGCGCGATTTGGCCCGCCGGATCCGCGTGGCGCGAAAGCCCGTCGTGGCCGCGATCCGCGGCGCGGCACAGGGCGCCGGTCTGGAACTGGCGCTGGCCGCCCGGATGCGCGTCGCCCATCCCCAGGCCCGCGTGTCGCTGCCGCAGATCCGCACCGGCCAGCCGCCCTCGGCGCTGGGCTCGCAGACCTTGCCCGTGCTGGTGGGGGCCGATGCCGCGCTTCGGATGCTGCTGGGCGGCGCGACGCTGGCCGCCGACGCCGCCCCCGACGGGCTGATCGACCTGCTCGACGACGCCCCGGAAGACGCGGCAGCGGCCCTGGCGCGGGCCGCCGCATCCGCGCCCGACCGCATGGGGCTGGCCGATCCGCAGGCGTATCTGGCCGCCGTCGCCAAGGCGCGGACCGAGCGGTCGATCCTGGACGTCCGCGCGCGCATCGTCGATTGCGTCGAGGCCGCGTTGATCCTGCCCGGCTTCGCCGCCGAGCAGATGGAAGCGCAGGCCGACGCCGATGCGCAGGCAAGCCCGGCCAGCCGCGCGCTGCGCCGCCTGGCCCGCGACGAGGCCGCCAATGCCCAGCGCGATGTCACGGCCACGCTGCCCCCGCGCGTGGCGATCCTGGGCGGGACGACCATCGCGGGTCGGCTGGCCGAAGCCTGCCTGCATGCGGGCGCCGAGGTGGACCTGGTGGCGCTCGACGATGCGGGGCTGGCCCATGCCGCGGGCACGGTGATCGACCGGGTGGAAACGCTGGCCGCCGCGGGCGGCATCAGCGCCGAGCGGATCGACGGGATGCTCAACCTGTTCCGGCCCGGGGTCGACATGGAGCCCTTGCGCAAGGTCGGTTTCGTCGTCGAAGCCGCGACGGGCGATCCGGGATTGCGGGCCGAGCTTGCGCAGGCGATCGAGCTGTTCACCGAACCGGGCACGCCCATCGCCCTGGGGGGCAGCGACACCGATCCGGGCGCGCATCTGTCGTCGGACCGGTCGGGCGATGCCCTGGGCTTTCACCTGCCACCGGGGGCCGACGGGCTTGCCGAGATCGCCATCACCGACGCGACCACGCCGCTAGCGCGCGAGGCTGGCGTCGCGCTGGCCCGCGCCCTGGGGCGACGCGCGATCCTGACGGGCGTCTCGGCGGGGCGCGTCGTGGCGAAGCTGGCCGAGGTGTCGCTGGCCACGGCCGAGGCGATGATCGTCGAGGGCGCGGATCCGGCCCGCATCGACACGGCCCTGAAGGACAGGTTCGCGATCGCGCGCGGACCGCTCGCCCGGGCGCAGGCCGCGGGCCTTGCCGCGACCCAGAAGCGACGCGCGGCGCTCGGATGGGGGCAGGGCGCGCTGATCGAGCTGATGGTCAGCGCGGGCCTGGCGTCTCTGGACGACGCGGCCGCGGTCGCCGCGGAATTGCGCGCAAGCGACGACCGGCCGCGCCGGGCCTGGACCGACACGGCCATCGCCAATCGCTGGCTGGCCGCATTGACCGGTGCGGCGGCACGCCTGCTGTCGGACGGCGCGGTGCGGCGGGCGTCGGACCTGAACATCGCCAGCCTGCCCGCGCTGGACCTGCCGCGCCTGTCGGGCGGATTGCTCTTCGCGGCCGACCGGGCCGGACTGCTGGAGTTGCAGAACATTCTGCGCGCAGCGGGCGAAACGCCGCCCGACCTACTGGAAAGCATGGTGAAGAACGGCCAGCGTTTCGGCGATCTCTAGGCGGCGGTCAGGCCAGGAAGATCCCGGCGACCAGCACCATCAGTCCCAGCATCGACACCATCAGCGCACCCAGGTTCCACACGACCAGCCGCTGCAGGCGGGCCCGCAGCGCGGCGTCGTCCAGCCCCGCCTTGCGGGCCTTCCACGCGCCGACGATGCAATAGCTCAGGATCGCCAGCCCGAGCACCGCCATTCCCGCACCGATCCAGACCAAGACGACCATGCCACCCTCCTGCGCATGGCGCGCGGCCTAGGCCAAGCGGCGCGCGCATGCAAGCCGATCGCCCCTTGCTCTGGCCCGGTGCGCGTCATAGAGGGTGCCCCGGTTTCAAGTTTTCCAGCCCCGAAGGATTTGCCCGATGTCCGATGAGTCCGTGATCGACAGCACCTACCGCGTCACCGCCGACGAGCTGCGCCAGTTCATCGAACGCTACGAGCGGCTCGAGCAGGAAAAGAAGGACGTCGCCGAGCAGCAGAAGGAAGTCATGGCCGAGGCCAAGGGCCGCGGCTACGACACCAAGGTGATGCGCAAGGTCATCGCGCTGCGCAAGCGCGACAAGGACGACATCGCCGAAGAGGAAGCCGTGCTCGAGATGTACAAGGAAGCGCTGGGCATGTCGTAAGCCGCCGCGCGGGCTAGGTCTTTCATTGCGGGCCCGCGGGGCGCGCGCGAAGCAAGCGACGAGCGCCCTGGTGAAATCGATCCTGCAGACCCTCTACGAAGGCGACGGCACCGGCCCGCGCGCCTTCCGCATCGCGCTGGTGATCTTCGACCTGGTGACCATCGCCTATTTCCTGGCCACGGCCACATCCGATCTCGACACGCGGCTCTTGGTCATCGACCTGGTGGTCGCCGCGGTCGTGCTGGTGGACCTGGGCGCGCGGCTCTGGATCGCCGAGCGGCGGATGCAGTTCCTGCTGAAGCTGACGACCCTGGCCGATCTGATCGTCGTGCTGTCGCTTCTGGCTCCGCTGATTGCGGGATCCAATTTCGGCTTCCTGCGGGTGCTGCGCGTGCTCAGGCTGGTGCGCAGCTTCCACCTGATCGAGCAGCTCGACAAGGCGACGCAGCACCTGGACATCAACCGCCGCGTCGTGCGCGCGGCGCTGAACCTGGCGGCGTTCATCTTCGTCGTGACCAGCCTTGTCTGGGTGTGGGAGCATGACCGCAACGACAATGTCGAAACCTATATCGACGCGCTCTACTTCACGATCACCACCCTGACCACGACCGGCTACGGCGACATCATCCTGACCGACCGCGTCGGTCGCATCCTGACCATTTGCATCATGATCTTCGGCGTCGGCTTTTTCTTGAACCTGCTGCAAGCCATCTACCGGCCCAACAAGGTCGAGCAGAAATGCCCCGAATGCGGGCTGGAGCTGCACGACCGCGACGCCAGCCACTGCAAGCATTGCGGCAACACGATCTACATCGAAACCGAAGGCGAGACCTGAGACCGGCCTTAGCGCGTGACGATCCGCACCCGCGCCAGCTCGGCGATGTCGACCAGGTCTTCCTCGTAGATGGTGGTCAGATCGTCCATCAGCGCCTGGCTCCAGCCTTCGATCGGGATCTGCTGCTCGAGCGCCGCGTCGACGCCGAACTTGTCCAGGAACGCCGTGATGATCCGCTGTCGCATGGCGCTGTTGGCGGGCGGATGCTGGGCCACGTAGTTGCGCAGCCGCGGCATCCCTTCGTCGTTCATCACCTGCCGCGCCATGTCGTAGATGCCGTGCAGATGCACGTCGGGCCCGATATCGCAGACCGCGCGCATGATCTCGTCCCAGATCAGCGGCGTATCCTCGTAGCACCACAGCACGACATCGGCATCGGGCACCGATTGCAAAAGCTGGTTGATCGGCGCCGACCAGACCAGCCGCCGCGGATCGATGCCGCCGGTGAACTCGACGAAGCTCTTGTCCCGCGCGACGGTCTGATAGATCGACGGCAGGAACGTGGCCGGATCGCGGACACAGATGTGGAACGTGACGGAATGGCTGGGAAACAGGTTTCGCAGCCACGCCGCCTTGAACATGCGCGGATAGAGCTGGTTTTCACCCACCGCCATTTCGGGCACCGAGATGAAGCTGGAATTGCTCAGAAACAGCGTGTCCGGCGTGGCGCCGTCCAGGATGGCGTCCAGCAGGCTTTCCTCGGTATCGGCATCGGCCACGTCGCCGCGCATCCTGACCGCGGCATCGCGCAGCGTGCCGCGGTATCGCCCGGGCCCCGGCACGAAGACACCCGCGTGGTCCAGCGTGTCGCGATTGCGAAGCAGCGACTTGACCAGCCGGTCGCCGTCGGTCTCATGCGCGCCGATATGGAAGCCGATCTTCATGCGCGCCTCGCTCGCCCGTTGCCTGTGGTGTTATAGGCAGGACCGGTCGCGCGGCAAAGAGCCCCGGCAGATCCCTTCCACACCGGGCGCGTTTCGGCTAGATCGCAGGAATGGCCGATGAAATGAGTCAGATATCCCTCCCGCCACCGTCGCGGATCCTGTCGAGCGGTTGGTCGCTGGCCGCGCTTGCCATCGCGGCGCTAGTCTTGCTGCCCATTGCGGCGGTTCTGTGGCTGGCGCTGTTCCCGTCGGCGCCGATCTGGGGGCACCTCATCTCGACCACGCTGCCGCGCTACCTGACGAACTCGGTCGTGCTGATGCTGTCGGTGGGCGCGCTGGCGGCCGTCGTGGGCACGGTGACGGCGTGGCTGGTGGTCATGTACCGCTTTCCCGGACGGCGCTGGCTGGAATGGGCGCTGCTGCTGCCGCTGGCGATCCCGGCCTATGTGGGCGCCTACGCGCTGGTGGATTTCCTGGAATACGCGGGCCCCGTGCAGACCGGCCTGCGCGGCCTGATGGGCTGGGAAAGCGCGCGCGATTACGCCTTCCCGCAGGTCCGCTCGCGTCCCATGGCGGTGGTGGTGCTGGCCGCGTCGCTGTATCCGTATGTCTATCTTCTGGCCCGCGCCGCCTTCCGCGAGCAATCGGGCCGCTCATTGGAGGTGGCGCAGGCGCTGGGGGCGGGTGCGTTCAAGCGGTTCTGGCGCGTGGGTCTGCCGCTTGCCCGCCCCGCGATCGCGGCCGGGACGGCCATCGTGATGATGGAGACGATCAACGATTTCGGCGTCGTCGAATATTTCGGCGTGCAGACGCTGACCACCGGCATCTTCACCGTCTGGCTGGAGATGGGCAACGCGGGCGGCGCGTCGCAGATCGCCTGCGTGATCCTTGCCCTGGTGCTGGTGCTGGTGATGCTCGAGAAATTCTCGCGCCGCCGGTCGCGCTTCTTCCGCATGGCGCGCAGCGACCGCCCGCTCGACCCGGCCCCCCTGACGGGCGTCGCGGGCTGGACCGCCGCGATCGGCTGCGTTCTGCCCTTCGCCTTCGGCTTCGTCCTGCCCGTCGCGGTGCTGCTGGAACACGCCGTATCGCGGCCCGAGACATGGGTCGATCCGGGCCTGGCCCGCGCGCTTTGGCATACCGTGTCGGTGGGCGGGCTGGCCGCTGCGCTGACCGTCGGCGCGGCCCTCGTGCTGGTTTACGGCGTGCGCCTGACCCGCGCGACGCTGCCCAAGCTGCTGATGCCCGTGACGACCATCGGCTACGCCGCCCCTGGCGCAGTCCTCGGCGTCGGGATCCTGCTGCCGCTGGCCGCCTTCGACAACGTGTTGGCCGATGCCTGGCTGGCGCTGACCGGCACCGATCCGGGGCTGCTGCTGACCGGGTCGGCGGCGGCGATCGTGCTGGCCTACATGGTGCGGTTCTTCGCCATCGCCCAAGGGGCAGCCGACGCCGCCATGGGCCGCGTGTCGCCCAGCCTGCCCATGGCCGCACGGGCGCTGGGCCGCAGCGCGGGCGGGACCCTGCGCGCCGTGTACCTGCCGCTCATGCGCGGCTCGGTGGGCACCGCGCTTTTGCTGGTCTTCGTGGATTGCGTGAAGGAACTTCCCGCCACGCTGCTCTTGCGCCCGTTCAACTACAACACGCTGGCGACGCGGGTCTACGAGCAGGCCTCGCTCGAGCGGATTTCCGACGCCGCACCCGCTGCCCTGCTGGTCACCCTGGTCGGCATCGCCGCCGTCGCGATCCTGGCCCGCGCCAACCGCTAGGGGCATGGACAAAGCCGGGCCAGCGGCTTTATATCCCGCCCAGCGCCTCTATAGCTCAGTTGGTAGAGCAACTGATTTGTAATCAGTAGGTCCCGGGTTCGATTCCTGGTGGGGGCACCAATAAAATCAAATACTTACCAGAAATATTCTTAATCCTGAAAGCTTGCGCTAATGGATTTTCCGGAAAATTTCCGGATGCCGGGTCTGCTACAGGCCTCATTGTAGTGGGAGCGCCCCCGAAAGCGCGCTCCCGTCTGCGTCAGTGACCCGCAGCGCCAGGTCGGACTGCATTCACCAGTTCTTGCGCCCGGTCGTGGCAGTCCTGGAATGCCTCGCGGAAAGCGCCCATTGGATCCTTTTCCGATGCGGTATCGACCATCAGGGAAGCAGCAAGGCTGGCGACGACCATCGTCGGCATGTCAGGTACATCCCGCTGGCTCATCAGATGTGCCGTATCTGACCTTCTCCCCGGTATCCGGGCCATTGCGAACTGGACT
>NZ_JAEKPD010000008.1 GCF_016412875.1 Palleronia pontilimi
TTGCGAGACAGCCCGGTCCGCCGTGAAATCTCGCGGATGGGCATCTTGTCCCGCAACGCCCAACGTCGAATGACGCTTAAAAATTCCATGTCGATCACTCCAATAACCCCCGACAAATCCCGTCAGGGGCAAGGTTCCACATGGGTCAGTTCTCAGTGACAATTTCGACTGCTGCCGGGTCAGTTCTCAGTGACATCCAACAGCGAGTCCCTTCGCACAACGTCTAAGCGGGTCACGGAAAAGAAAGCGCGAGAACGGATCAAAGAGCTGAAAGGCAAGGCCGAGCGAGGAGAGACTGACTGGCTCTTCCATGCGGGTTTTACCAGCTTTTACGACAGTCTCGATCACTTCGACGAGAATCACGGTTGGAGCGAACAGACCCGCATCAGATATCAGACCAGTCTGAGGCAGATCGGTCTGACGCTCATCGACGTTTTTGAAGAGCGCGGTGAAGATATCGAATTGGCAGGCGCTTGGGAAGTCGATCTGAAGACCGTCACCGAATTCGTCGCCATGCGGAAGGATCAAGGCGTGTCGGTCGCGACGATCAATCGAGATTTTACGGCGTTCAATCACCTAATGTCGCATATCAGGAACCTGGAGTGGATCGAAATGAACCCGGTTCTGCAATTCGAGAAACAAGGAATGAAAGAGAACTTGCCGGATATTGCCCTTCCGACCGAAGCAGCAATCCAAAAGCTGGGTCAGCGCGCACCCGGAACGCTGGCCTTTTTTCCTGGGTTTCTGGATGCGACCGGCGGCCGTGTCACCGAGCTATCGATGATCAAGTGGAGCGATTTGAACGGCATGGATCGTCCGGTCGAAGGGAACGTGACGCTGACCCTGCGACACACAAAGGGTCGCAAGGTTCGGACGATCACGCTTCGCCAGCAGGCCATCGATATCCTGACACAGATCCGGCGATCCAATCGCTCGCCTTACGTCTTCTGTAACAAGACCGAAGACGGCTTCTACCGTTCTGCCGCCAATCTGTTCGGGGACTATGCTCAGGAGACGGGCTTCGGAGCGCGGCTTCACGACATCCGACACAAGTTCGCCATCGAGCGGCTGAAGGAGGGCTGGTCTGTCTATTGCGTGCAGCGCTACATCGGACACGGGTCGGTGAAGACGACCGAGCGATATTACTTCCGCTATCTGTCCCAGGAGCAACAGGAGGTCGCCAACGCCGATGGCAACGTCGGCCTCTGAGACAATCTCATCGTGGCAGATGAGAGGCCCCGCCCGAAACGGCGGGGCTTTGTCGTTTGGAACCGTTCGAACCCGTAGCCACCGATCATAATTCCGCGCTCTGACGGCATAGTCGGCTCGTGCGGAGACGCAAAAAGACGGCATACTATGCCGTGTCTGCTACTGACCGAGGCCAAGCACCCGTCAGGGCGCTGGCGCATAAATTGTCTGATTTCAGGAGCTTATGGCGGAGAGACAGGGATTCGAACCCTGGGTGGGCTTGCACCCACAACGGTTTTCGAGACCGCCCCGTTCGACCACTCCGGCACCTCTCCGCGGGGGTCTTGGTGGGGCGGCGTTTAGTGGGGTGGGGCGGCGCGCGCAAGCGATTTCTTCGGACCATGCCCCGCCCGTATCGGCGGGTGGGCTTGGCAGCCGGTCGCGTGAAACCTACGTTAACCTGATGCGTGTGATGAACCGTCATGCCCCCCGGCCCGGAGCCCTTGCCATGTCGACCCGATATCTCGTCCCCCTTCTGCTGGTGCTGGCCCCTCCCGCGCTGGCCGCGCCCAGTGCCGCGACCCAGGCCCTGTTCGACGCGCTGCGCCTGGGCGACGTGATCGCGATCATGCGCCAAGAGGGCGTCGAATACGGGGCCGACCTCGAGGCCGAGATGTTCCCCGGCGATGGCGGGCCCGCTTGGGCGGCCGCGGTGGATACCATCTATGACGCCGCCGCCATGGAGCGCGGCATCCTCGACGGGCTCGATACCCGGCTCGAAGACGACGACGCGGAAGAACTGGCCGATTTCTTCACCTCCGAGCCCGGCCAGACCATCGTCGACCTCGAGATCGAAGCCCGCCGCGCCATGCGCGACAGCGACGTCGAAGAGGCCGCCGAGGAACGCGCCATGCAGATGCGCCAGGACGGCTCCGAGCGGATGGACCTGATCGAGGACTTCATCGCCGCCAACGGCCTGATCGAGCAGAACATAGCGGGCGCGCTCAATTCGAACTTCGCCTTCTACCGCGGCCTGGACGAGGGCAACGCCTTCGAGGTGCCGATGACCGAGGACCAGATGATCATGGATGTCTGGGCGCAAGAGCCCGAGATCCGCGACGATACCGAGCAATGGGTCTACGGCTACCTGACGCTGGCCTACCAGCCCCTGAGCGACGGCGACCTGGAAGCCTATATCGCGCTGTCGCAGACCGATGCGGGCCAGGCGCTGAACGACGCGCTGTTCGCCGCGTTCGACGTGGTTTACAGCGATATCTCGCGCCAGCTTGGCGCGCGCGCAGCGGATTTCATGCAGGGCGAGGATATTTGACCCGCCGCACCGCTTGACAGGCGGGCCGATCCCAAGGATACACCGCCGACCTGCGGACGGGGCGACTCGGGACCCGCGGGCTATGACATGACGCCCTGACCGGGGCGCGCCGTCCGAGGCGGGGAAACCCGAAACACCCGGTATCCGGGGGCCACAGGACGCGGAGCAGAAGGAAGACGATATGTTCGCGGTTCTGAAAACCGGCGGCAAGCAATACAAGGTCCAGTCGGGCGATGTCCTGCGCGTGGAAAAGCTTGCGGCGAATGCTGGCGAAAAAATCCAGTTCAACGAAATCCTGATGATCGGTTCGACCGTCGGCACGCCGCTCGTGCAAGGTGCCGGCGTCCAGGCCGAGGTGATCGAGCAGATCAAGGGCGAAAAGGTCATCCACTTCGTCAAGCGCCGCCGTAAGCACGGCTCGAAGCGCACGAAGGGCCATCGCCAGCAACTGACGCTGCTGCGCATCGGCGACATCCTCGAGTCGGGCGCCGACAAGTCCGGCGTCAAGGAAGCGATCGGCGCGGGCATCGCGGGCTTCAAGGGCGTCGCGGCCGACAAGGGCGACTACGTCCAGAACCGCTCTGGCCAGTCCGAGATGAAGAAGCGCGTCGAGGAAGGCGAGGCCAAGGAAAAGGTCGCCGCCAAGACCGCTAAGGCTGACGACGGTGCGACCGCCAAGCCCGGGAACCTGCTGACCGAACCCCGCGACGGCGCGGCGGACGATCTCAAGACGCTGAACGGCGTGGGCCCGGCGATGGAAAAGAAGATGAACGCCGCGGGCGTCTATCACTTCGACCAGATCGCCGCCTGGACCGAGGCCGAGATCGACTACATGGCGGACCAGATCGGCGCCGGCGGCAAGCTGGCCGACTGGGTCGCCGAAGCGAAGACCCTGTAAGGAGGATCGACAGATGGCACACAAGAAAGCAGGCGGTTCATCCCGCAACGGTCGCGACTCTGCCGGGCGTCGGCTGGGCGTGAAGCTCTTCGGCGGTCAGGAAGCGATCGCGGGCAACATCATCGTGCGCCAGCGCGGCACCAAGTGGTGGCCGGGCGATGGCGTGGGACTGGGCCGGGATCACACGATCTTCGCCACCGTCGACGGTCGCGTGACCTTCCACAAGGGCCTGAAGGGCCGCACCTTCATTTCGGTGCTGCCTGAAGCCGAAGCCGCCGAGTAAGCCGCGCTTCTTCACGTTCTTCGGGGGACCGGCCGCGCAGGCTGGTCCCCTTCGCGTTTCCGGAGAAGGGATTGCGTGATTTACTGTGGTTTTCATGTATCGGACCGGCGGGCATGAGCGTCTCGGCGCTCAGCTTTGCCGTGTTCGCCGCCAGCCAGGTGGGAACGCCCGGACCTGCCAACATGGCGCTTCTGGCGACGGGGGCCGCGCATGGGCTGCGGCGCGCGCTGCCCTTCGTGGGCGGTGTGGTGCTGGGCAAGCAGCTGATCATCTGGCCCATCGGCTTCGGCCTGATGGGGGTGGCGGCGCAGGTGCCGTGGCTCTTTGCGGCGCTGAAATGGGCCTCGGCCGCCTACATCTGCTGGCTCGCCTGGCGCGTGGCTGGCATGAAGCTGCAGCCCGGCGACGCCGCGGGCGACGCGCCGGGTTTCGCCGCCGGGCTGGCCGTCCACCCGCTCAATCCGAAGGCCTGGGCGATGATCGCCACCGGCTTCACCAGCTTCACCGCGCCCGGCACACCGCTTTTGCAGGCGACGGCGACCGTCGCCGTCATCCTGCTGGCCATGCAGCTGCTCCTGCACCCGGTCTGGGCGGGCGCGGGCCAGCTCATCGCACGCACGGTCGCGGGCACGCGGGCGGAACGCACGCTGATGGTCACGCTGGCGCTTCTGACGGTGGCGAGCGTCTTTTACGCGATTTGGGGAACATCATGACCGAACAGATCCCGATCCGCACCGAGCGGTTGCTGATCCGGCCCGTCGTCATGGCCGATCTGGGCCTTCTCGAACTGCACCGTGCCGACCCGCGCGTGGCCCGCGCCACCCAGACCGTGCCGCATCCGCTGCCCCCCGGCGCGACCGAGGCGATGATCCGTCGCGCCCACGATCCCGCCCGCATCGAAGATATCTGGATCATCGACGCCACCCCCTGCGGCGGCGCGTCGGTCAGCGGCGTGATCCGGCTGAAACGGCTGGACCGCGCCCAATCCGACATCCGTTACTGGGTCGCGCCCGACGCCTGGGGCTACCATATCGCGTCCGAAGCGGTGATGGCCATCGTGACCCACAACCCGCACTTCGCCGCGACGCTGTTTGCCGAAGTGTTCCAGGACAACCCGGCCTCGGCCCGGGTGCTGACCAACGCGGGCTTCCAGTGGCTGGGCGACGCCGAGACGTTCTCGGTGGCCCGCAACGCGCTGGTGCCCACCTGGACCTACACCCGCAGAATGGTGTGACCCGTGGCCCGCGTGGCCACCACCATCCGCACCGCGCGGCTGCTGCTGCGCCCGCTCGACCCCGGTGACGCCGACGCCCTCGCGGCGGGGATCGGCAATTACAACGTGGTGCGCTGGCTCGCCGCGCCGCCCTATCCCTACGGCGTCGACGATGCGGCCGCGTTCATCGCCGCGACGCTGGGGCAGGGCGATCCGGTCTGGGCCATCACCGACGCGGACGGGCTACGCGGTGTCATCGGCATCGACCCCGAGCTTGGCTTCTGGCTGGCCCGCGACGCCTGGGGCCAAGGCTACGCGACCGAGGCGGGCGACGCGGCGATCGACGCCTGGTTCCGCGGCACCCGCGCCGACCGCCTGCAGGGCAGCCATTTCGAAGGCAACGACGCCTCGGCCCGCGCGTTGCGGAAGATGGGTTTCGTGGATGCCGGGCCGCGCCTGGTCCATTCGCTGCCGCTGCGCCAGGACGTGCGGGCCCGCGCGATGCTGCTGACGCGCGACCGCTGGACCGCGCGCCGCAGCTACAGGCTGCGCACGCGCCGATTGTCGTTGCGCGAACTGCAAGATGCCGACTGGCGCGCGCTGCAGCGCATCGGCCATGCGGCACCAATGTCCGAGGCCGCCGCGAAATCCATGCTGCAGGCCTTCCGATACCGCGGACGTCCGGGCTTTCTCGCAGCGGTGCGCCGCTGGGGCCGCACGATCGGCTTTGCGGGCCTGCAAGATACGCCCGGCCGGGCGCACCCCTCGCTCACCTGGACCTTCGATCCCTCCCTCCGCGGCCGCGGCTTCGGGCCCGAGGCCCTCGGCGCGCTGCTCGAAGACGCCTTCCCGCGGTTCGAGCTCGATGCCGTCGAGGCCGAACGGGCCGCCCATGACCCAGAACGGGACGAGATCCTGCGCCAGCTCGGATTCGTCCAGATCGGGCCCGACACGCGCACGGATCCCGCGCCGCTTGAGCCTTCGCCCATTGTGATCTATCGGCTGGACCGTCCCAATTTGAAAGCGCCGCGATGAAATTCCTCGATCTTGCCAAGGTGCATATCCGCTCGGGCGCGGGCGGGGGCGGCGCGATCTCGTTCCGGCGCGAGAAATACATCGAATACGGCGGACCCGATGGCGGCGACGGCGGCGCGGGCGGCGACGTGGTGGTCGAGGTCGTGGACGGCCTGAACACGCTGATCGACTTCCGCTACCAGCAGCATTTCTTCGCCAAGAACGGCCAGCACGGCATGGGCAAGCAGCGCACCGGCGCCGATGGCGACGACATCGTGCTGCGCGTGCCCGTGGGCACCGAGATCCTGGACGAGGATCAGGAAACCGTCATCGCCGACCTGACCGAAGTGGGCCAACGCGTGACGCTCGCCAAGGGCGGCAATGGCGGCTGGGGCAACCTGCATTTCAAATCCTCCACCAACCAGGCCCCGCGCCGCGCCAATCCCGGCCAGCCGGGCATCGAGCGCACGATCTGGCTGCGGCTGAAGCTGATCGCCGATGCGGGCCTTCTCGGCCTGCCCAATGCGGGCAAATCCACCTTCCTGGCCGCGACCTCCAACGCGCGGCCCAAGATCGCCGATTATCCCTTCACCACGCTGCACCCGAACCTGGGCGTCGTGGGCGTGGACGGGGCCGAGTTCGTGATGGCCGACATTCCCGGCCTGATCGCGGGCGCGCATGAGGGCAAGGGGATCGGCGACCGGTTCCTGGGCCACGTGGAGCGGTGCTCGGTCCTGCTGCACCTGGTGGACGCCACCAGCGACGACGTGGCGGGCGACTGGCGCACCATCATCGACGAGCTCGAAGCCTATGGCGGCGTGCTGGCGACCAAGCCGCGGGTCACCGCCCTGAACAAGGTCGACGCACTCGACGACGACGAACGGGCCGAAAGGCGCGCCGAGCTCGAAGCGGTGGCGGGGCCGGTCATGCTCATGTCCGGGGTCAGCGGCGAAGGACTGACCGAGGTGCTGCGCGCGGTGCGGGCCCAGATCTCGCAGGACAAGCTGCGCCAACGCAAGGCCGACGAGGAGCCGGAACCGTGGCGGCCGTGACACCGTCGCTGGCGCAGGCGCGGCGGCTGGTGGTCAAGATCGGCTCGGCGCTGCTGGTGGACCGCGGCACGGGCGATCTGCGCGCGGGCTGGCTTCGGGCGCTGGCCCGGGACGTGGCGCGGCTGAAGGCGCGGGGCACGGACGTGGTGCTGGTGTCGTCGGGCTCGATCGCGCTGGGGCGCGGGGCCTTGGGCCTCGGCGACGGCGCGCTGCCGCTGGAACGCGCGCAGGCCGCCGCCGCGGTGGGCCAGATCCGCCTGGCCCGCGCCTACGAGGAAGTGCTGGCCCCCCACGGGCTGGTCGCCGCACAGATCCTGGTGACGCTGGAAGACAGCGCCGACCGGCGACGCTATCTCAACACCCGCGCGACGCTGGGCACGTTGCTGGGTCTTGGCGCGGTGCCCATCGTCAACGAAAACGACACCGTCGCCACCGATGAGATCCGTTTCGGCGACAACGACCGGCTGGCCGCGCAGATGGCCGTGACCGTGGGCGCCGACCAGCTGGTGCTGCTGTCGGACGTGGACGGGCTTTACACCGCCAACCCGCAGACCGACCCGGACGCGCAGCACCTTCCGGTGATCGACGCCATCACGCCCGACATCGCAGCCATGGCGGGCGAGGCCGCGTCGCACCTGTCGAAGGGCGGGATGCGGACCAAGCTGATGGCCGCGCGCACCGCCACGGGGGCGGGCTGCGCCATGGCGATCACGTTAGGTGCGGGCGACAACCCGCTGAATGCGCTGGAAAACGGCGCGCGCTGCACCTGGTTCCTGCCGGGCACCGATCCCCAGGCCGCGCGCAAGGCGTGGATCGCGGCGATGAAGCCGCAAGGCGTCCTGGTCGTCGACGCGGGTGCGGCGCGGGCGCTTTCCTCCGGCAAATCGCTGCTGCCCGCCGGTGTCACCGGGGTCGAGGGCGAATTCGGCCGCGGCGATCCGGTGGCCATCATCGGGCCGGACGGCGCGGCGCTCGGCCACGGCCTTGCGCGCTATACCGGCGACGAGGCGCGCGCCATCGCGGGCCGCCGTTCCGGTGACATCGAAGCCGTGCTAGGCTATCCCGGTCGCGCGGCGCTGATCCACCGCGACGACATGGCTGTGTAAGGACCAGGACATGAAGGACATGGACGATATCCCGGCCCTGATGGCCGAGATCGGCACCCGGGCCCGCGCGGCGGCCGCGAAACTCGCCCTGGCCTCGTCCGGGGCCAAGCGCGCCGCAATCGAAGCCGCGGCCGACGCGCTTATGGCCGCCAGGGACGACGTGATCGCAGCCAACGTGCAGGACATGGCCTACGGGCGCGACAAGGGCCTGAGCCCCGCCATGCTCGACCGGCTCATGCTGGACGACGCGCGGGTGGCGGGCATCGCCGACAGCCTGCGCGCCGTGGCGGCGCAGGACGATCCCGTGGGCGCCGTGCTGGCCGAGTGGGACATGCCGTCGGGGCTGTCCATCCAGCGGGTGCGCACGCCGCTGGGCGTGATCGGCGTGATCTACGAATCGCGGCCCAACGTGACGGCGGATGCGGGCGCGCTGTGCCTGAAATCCGGCAACGCCGTGATCCTGCGGGGCGGCTCCGAATCGTTCCATTCGAGCCGCGCGATCCATGCCCGCCTGGTCGAAGGACTGCACAAGGCGGGCCTGCCCGAAGACGCGATCCAGCTGGTGCCCACCCGCGACCGCGCGGCGGTCAGCGAAATGCTGGGCATGACCGGCGTGATCGACGTCATCGTGCCGCGCGGCGGCAAGGGTCTGGTGGGACTGGTCCAGCGCGAAGCGCGGGTCCCGGTCTTCGCGCATCTCGAAGGCATCGTGCATATCTACCTCGACCGCGACGCGGACCCCGAGATGGCGCTGAAGATCGTGCTGAACGCCAAGACACGGCGCACGGGCATCTGCGGCTCGGCCGAGTGCCTGCTGATCCACCGCGACATCGAGGACACGATCGGGCAGGGCGTGATCCGGGCGCTGCTGGATGCGGGCGTCGAGGTGCGCGGCGACGCGCGACTGGCGGGCATCGACGGCGTCGTCGCGGCGTCCGACGACGATTGGGGCCGCGAATACCTGGACAAGATCATCGCCGCACGCGTCGTGGACGACATGGACCAGGCGATGGCGCATATCGCGCGCTACGGCTCGGACCACACCGATTGCATCATCACCGATGACGCCGACACCGCGGCGCGCTTCCTGAACGAGGTCGACAGCGCCATCGTCATGCACAATGCCTCCACCCAATTCGCCGACGGGGGCGAATTCGGCATGGGCGCCGAGATCGGCATCGCCACCGGTCGGCTGCACGCGCGCGGCCCGGTGGGCGCCGATCAGCTGACCAGCTTCAAGTACAAGGTCCGCGGGCAGGGCAACATCCGGAACTAGGCGCTCAGGCGTGGATGTCGATCCGGGTGTCGCCGGTCACGACCTCGATCCTGCGGCCGATATCGGTCGCGGCCTGGCGGGCCAGCGGGAAGTGGATGTCGGACGCCAGCGGCATCGGCAGGTCCGCCCTGGACATATGCGCCCACAGCTCCGGCGTCTGGCGCAGGCGCGGCGCTTCGGCCGAGATGTGCAGCGTGTCGCCCGTCGCATCCACGGCGATCGCGCCGCCATAGGGCAGGGCCGTTTCGCAGCAGAGCAGCAGAAGGAAAACCAGCCGCGCCAAATCCCGCGGCATGTCGGCGGGCGGATCCCACGCGATGTCCAGCTTGCGCGCCGACGAGATCGGCGCCAGCACGGACTGAACCTCGCTCCGGGCGATGTGCTGCTCGGGGCTGGGCGCGCCGAACGCGACGCGGAACAGCCGGATGCGGGCATTCGCGTGCTCGACGCTTTCGCTGATCAGCGACAATTCGGGGCTGTCGCCCAGTCCCGACATCTGCAAAAGCTCGACACCGTTGCCAATCGCTCCCAGGGGTGAGATCAGGTCGTGACAGATGCGCGATCCGAGCAATGCCGACAGGCGGGTATCAACCATGTTCATGGACGCATCCTTGCATCGTTAACCGGAGGTCTCGAGATGTCGGACATGAATGCGCTGCTCGAGCCGGGAATGATCGTGCGCCATCCCGACCAGCCCGATTGGGGCGACGGCCAGGTGCAGTCGAATATCGGCGGCAAGGTCACCGTCATGTTCCAACACGTGGGGAAAGTGGTCATAGATGGCCGCAAGGTGGATCTGGTCCCCGTTTTCTGACGCTTTGCATTCTATGCGCGCCCAAGTGGCCCAAAGCTATCCCCCAGAAGGTTAACGATCTGTAAACATGCGGACGGGGCGGCTTGTCATGGCGTGGACCGACCCATAAAACTGCCGCGCCCCATCCGGAAGCCCCCCCGTGCCGTTCATGCTTCAGCCGAACTTCAAGATCTCTCTCGCCTGCGACGACGCGGACCTGCGCGAAGCGCAGCGGCTGCGATTCGACGTGTTCGTCGACGAACTGGGCGGCGACGGTCCCCTGGTCGATCACCACGCCCGGCTGGAGCGCGACGCGTTCGACCCCCATGCCGACCACCTGATCCTGCGCGATCTGAACCGGCCACCGGGCGCGCAGGTCGTCGGCGCCTATCGGCTCTTGCGCGGCGACGCGGCAGAACGGGCGGGCGGCTTTTACAGCGCGCGCGAATTCGACCTGGCCCGCCTGCAGCACTCGGGTCGCTCGCTGCTGGAACTGGGGCGCTCCTGCGTTCACAGCGACTATCGCGGCGGCACGGCGATGCTCGAGCTCTGGTCGGGCCTTGCCGACTACGTCACCCGCCACGGCATCGAGCTGCTGTTCGGCGTCGCGTCCTTTCACGGCACCGACCTGGACGCGCTGGCGCCGCCGCTGTCGATCCTGCACCACCGGCACCTGGCACCCCCCGACCTGCGCGTGCGCGCCGCAGGCCCGCAAGCCGTGGCGATGGACCGCGTTCCCGTCGAGACGCTGGACCGCGTGGCCGCGATGCGGGCGGTGCCGTCCCTGATCAAAAGCTACCTGCGCCTGGGCGGCTTCGTGGGGCAGGGCGCCTGGGTCGACCAGGCCTTCCGCACCACCGATGTCTGCCTGATCCTCGACACCGCCCGGATGAGCGCGGGGCGCACCGATCGGATCGCACGGGGCCGCGGATGACCACCTGGCACGGCCCTCCGCCCCCGAACCGGCCCGCGCTCGATCTTGCGGCGCGGCTTCGGATCGGAGTGCGCCTCGTCCCGCTCGCGATCCTGATCTTCGGCGGGCTTGCCCTGCTGCTGATCTGTCGCCTGATCGAACGGCCCTTCTACGGTCTGCGGCGCCCGGTCACGCCGCGCATCACGCAGACCGTCTGTCGCGGGGCGCTCGGGCTGGTGGGGCTGCGGCTCGACATCGCGGGCCGCCCGATGACGGGCACCGGTGCGATGGTGGCCAACCATTCGTCCTGGCTGGATATCTTCGCGCTGAATGCCTGCGCGCCGGTCTATTTCGTCTCCAAGGACGAAGTCGCGGACTGGCCCGGCATCGGCTGGCTGGCGCGGGCGACGGGCACCATCTTCATTCGCCGCAATCCGCGCGACTCGCGGGCCCAGCGCTACGTTCTTGCCCAGCGCCTGCGCGCGGGTCACCGGCTGCTGTTCTTCCCCGAAGGCACGTCGACCGATGGCCGCCGCGTGCTGCCCTTCAAAACGACCCTGTTCGCGGCCTTCTTCGACGACGACCTGCGCGACAGGATGCAGGTCCAGCCCGTCGCCCTGCGCTACCATGCCCCCCAGGGCGCGGATCCGGCGGTCTATGCGTGGTGGGGCGACATGGCGTTCGGCCCCCATCTGATCGGCGTGCTCGCGCTGCCTTTGCGGGGCCGCGTCCAGGTGACATTCCACGACCCGCTGGCCGTCGCGGCGTTTTCCGATCGCAAATCGCTGGCGCGCGCGGCCGAGACCCGCGTGCGCGGCGCTGAGCTGTCAGAGTAGCGCGGCCAGCTCGGACAACCGCCCAGCGGGATCGTCGTGGCGCCAGATCTCGTCGCCCAGGGAAATGAAATCCGTGATTTCCGAAAGGCTTGCGATCGTTTCTTCAACCAGTCCGCCTTCGGCCACCACGGGCAGCTCGATCACTTCGGACCACCAGGCGAACAGGTCTGGATCGGCCAGGACCTCGGCCCCGGCACCCGCGCCGCCGAGCGGGCCGAAGGTGATGTAATCGGCCCCCGCTTCGCCCGCGGTGATGGCGTCGTGGCGGGTATTTCCGCAGAAGGCGCCCACGATGGCGTCGCCGCCCAGGGCCTTCCGGGCCGCGCGCACGTTGCGCGCGCCGTCGGCCAGGTGAACCCCGTCCAGGCCCGCGCGCTGCGACAGCTCCCAGTGGTCGCGCAGCACCAGCGCCACGTCGCGCGGCTCGGTGACCGCGCGCACCGCGTCGGCGGCGCGCAGGATCGTGTCCTCGTCGCGGGTCGCGAGGTCCAGGCGGGCGCAGGCCACGGCTTCGGCATCGAGCACACGGGCAAGCATGTCGGGAAAGCTGCTCAGCTCGATCTGCGGCGGCGTGATCAGGTAGATCTGCGGGCGGTCGTCGGCCATCTTTGGTCTTTCGGTCTTGGCATATATCCGCGGCTATAACGCGGGCCGCGGCGTTTGACCACGCATCCCGCGCGCCCTAAGACGCGGGGCATGAGCGATCATCGTCCCGACACGCCCGCCTGCATCCTGGTGCGCCCGCAACTGGGCGAAAACATCGGGGCGGCGGCGCGCGCCATGCTGAATTTCGGCTGGCACGACATGCGCCTTGTCGCGCCGCGCGACGGCTGGCCGAACCCGCGGGCCACGGCGCTGGCCTCGGGGGCGCGCGACGTGCTCGAGCGCGCGCGCCTGGCCGACACGCTGGCAGAGGCGGCCGGGGATTGCCACTTCACCTTCGCCACGACCGCCCGCACCCGCGACATGAGCAAGCCCGTCTTCACCCCCGAGACGGCCGTGGCCGAAGCGCGGGCACGGATGGCGGCGGGGCAACGGGTGGGCTTCGTCTTCGGGCCGGAACGGGCCGGGCTGGAGAACGACGACATCGCGCAGGCCAGCGCCATCGTGACGGTGCCGGTGAACCCCGGTTTCGCGTCCTTGAACCTGGCGCAATGCGTGCTGCTCGTGGCCTACGAATGGATGCGCCAGGGCGATGCGGCCGTGCGCCAAGCGCCGGTGCCCGCGTCGGCCAGCGTGGCCGAGGTCACCCAATGGGCGACCCATCTGGAACACGAGCTGGACGCCGCGGGCTTCTTCTTTCCGCCCGCCAAGGCGCCGCACATGAAGCGGTCGCTGCGCAACCTGTGGTCGCGGATGCCGCTCGAGCAACGCGACATCCAGATCCTGCACGGCGCCCTGCGGCAATTGGTGCGGGGCAAGGCCGGGGGTGGCTGACTTGCGGGCACCGGCCCGGACGCATAGCTTGCCGCCAACACGCGAGGAACGATCATGAACACCAAGAAACGGTCGATTTTCGAAGAGGTTGGCGAGACCGCGAAGCCCGCGACCGCCCCCAAGGGCGGCATGATCGACGCGCGGCCCCGCGGCGCGCGCAAGGCCGTGCGGGCCTGGCTGATGGTCCTGTTCGCGCTGGTGGTCGTGATGATCGCCGTGGGTGGTCTGACCCGGCTGACCGACAGCGGGCTTGCGATCACCGAATGGGCGCCCGTGACGGGCGCCGTGCCGCCGCTGAGCGCCGAGGATTGGGAAGCCGAGTTCGAGCTCTACCGCCAGATCCCCGAATACCAGTTGCAGAACAAGGGCATGACCCTTTCCGAGTTCAAGACGATCTACTGGTGGGAATGGGGCCACCGGCAACTGGGCCGGGTGATCGGGCTGGTCTGGGCGGTCGGCTTCGTGGGCTTCCTGGTCGCCCGCAAGATCCCGCCGGGCTGGACCGGTCGGCTGATCGGCATCGGCGCGCTTGGCGGTCTGCAAGGCGCGATCGGGTGGTGGATGGTCAGCTCAGGGCTGGACGGGACCATGCTGGACGTGGCGTCCTACCGGCTGGCCACGCATCTGGGGCTGGCCTTCGTGATCTTGGGCCTGATCGCGTGGTGGGTCTTCACCCTGGGCCGGTCCGAGGCCGAGCTTCTCCAGGCCCGCCGCGCGCGCGAGCCACGGCTGATGAGCCTGGGCGGCTGGCTGGTCGGGCTGGCCTTCGTGCAGATCCTGCTGGGCGCGCTGGTCGCGGGCATCGACGCGGGCCGCGGCTACACCGACTGGCCGCTGATGGCCGGGGGCTTCCTGCCGCCGGGTGCGTTCGAGATCCAGCCGCTCTGGCGCAACTTCTTCGAGAATGACGGGCTGGTGCAGTTCATGCACCGGATGGCGGGATACGTGCTGCTGGTATTCGGAATCTTCGTGTTCTTCCGGGCGCGCCGATCGTCCTTCACCGCCACGCGCGGTGCCTATGGCGCCATGCTGGGGATGCTGTTTCTTCAGATGCTGCTGGGCATCGTGACGGTCATGTATTCCGCGCCCGCCCATATCGCGATCTTCCACCAGTTCGGCGCGGTGGTGCTGTGGGTGCTGATCCTGCGCGCGCGGCACCAGACGGCCTATCCGCGGTCGCAATCCGTCCGGGGTGCGGCGGCGTGACTGCCTATGACGCGCTGATGGCGCACCAGCGCGAGCTGGCGGCGCTGGAACAGGTGTCGGGCAGGCTGGGCTGGGACCAGGAAACCATGATGCCGCGCGGCGCCGCCGAGCAGCGGGGCGAGGAGATGGCGGCCATGTCGGGCGTGCTGCACGCGCGCCGGACTGATCCGCGCATCGGCGACTGGCTGGACGCGGCGGAGCCCGCAGACGAGGTTGCGCGCGCGCAGTTGCGCGAAGTGCGGCGCGCGTTCGAGCGGACGTGCCGTGTGCCCGCGGGCCTGGCCGCCGAGATCGCGCGGGTCACGTCGATCGCGCAGGGCCAATGGGCCGAGGCGCGGGCGAACGAGGCTCCGGCCGACTTCCTTCCCGTCTTGGACCGCGTGCTGGCGCTGCGCCGCGAGGAAGCGCAGTGCCTGGCCGACGGGGGCGATCCCTACGACGCGCTTCTGGACGCCTACGAGCCGGGGGCGACGGCGGCCACGCTGGACCAGATGTTCGGCGCGTTGCGGCCGCGCCTTGTGGCCTTGCGCGACCGGGCCCTGGGCGCCGCGCGGCAGCCCGCGACGCTGCAGGGCACGTTCGATCCGGCCGACCAGCTCGAGATCAGCCGCGACCTGGCGGCCGCCTTCGGCTATGACTTCCGGCGCGGACGGATCGACCGGGCGGTGCATCCGTTCAGCTCGGGCTCGGGCGATGACGTGCGGATCACGACGCGCACCGTGGCGCATGACCCGTTCAACTGCTTCTACTCGACCATCCACGAGGTCGGCCACGCCACCTACGAGCAGAACGTGGATCCCGCGCTGGCGCTGAGCCCACTGGGGCGGGGCGTGTCCATGGGCGTCCACGAATCCCAATCGCGCATCTACGAAAACCAGCTGGGCCGCGGTGCGGCCTTCACCGGCTGGCTGCACGGCCGGATGGAAGGCGCGTTCGGCGACCTCGGCATGGACGCCGACGGCTTCTACGGCGCGGTGAACCGGCTGCAGAAGGGTTATATCCGGACCGAGGCGGACGAGGTGCAATACAACCTGCACGTCCTGCTGCGCTTCGACCTGGAGCGCGCGCTGATCGGCGGAACGCTTGCCGTCGCCGACATGGAAGAGGCCTGGAACGCACGGTTCCTGCGCGATTTCGGCTACGCGGTGGACACGCCGTCCAACGGATTCCTGCAGGACGTGCATTGGGCGGTGGGGCTGTTCGGCTATTTCCCGACCTACACGCTGGGCAATGTCTATGCCGGGTGTCTGTACCGCGCGCTGACGGCGGCGGTGCCGCAGATCGACCGGTCGCTGGCATCGGGCGACGCCACCCCCGCGACCGACTGGCTGCGCGACAGCCTGCAACGCTTCGGCGGTCAGTTCCCGCCGCGCGAGCTGATCGAGCGGGCGACGGGGCAGGCGCCCACGGAAGCGCCGCTATTGGATTACCTGGACGCCAAGTTCGCGGAGATCTACGGGCTCTAGTCCCAGTGGCCCCGCGCGCGCATCACGTCGCGCAGCACCTGCGGGCGGTCGGTCATCAGGCCGTGGACGCCCATGTCCAGCAGCGCTTCCATCTGCGCCGCCTCGTCGATGGTCCAGACATGGATCTGGCAGCCTTTCTTGTCGGCCACGCGCACGAGGTTGGGGGTGACGACCGGGATGCCCTTCCAGTGGGTGGGCACCTGCAGGCAGGGCGGGAACCGCGCGGGCAGGTGCAGGTGCGAGGCGAGATAGACCGCCGAGACGCCGCCCATGGCGGGCGACCAGCACAAATCGTCGCCCAGCCGCAGCCGCAGCGCGTAGGTGCGGGACGACCGGAACGACGCGGCGCAGATCCGGTCGACGGCATTCGCGGCCAGCACGGCGTCGCCGATGGGCCGCACCGCGTCGTCGGTCTTGGCGTCGAGGTTCAGCTTGAGCCGCGGGAAGCTGCCCAGCACCTCGTCCAGCCGGGCGACGCGGCCGCCGCCCGAAAGCTCCATGCGCGACAGTTCGTCCCAGCTGAGATCCGAGATCGTGCCGCGGCGACCCAGAAGCCGGTCGGTGCGGTCGTCGTGGAACAGCACCGCCACCCGGTCCGAGGTCGACTGGATATCGGTTTCCAGATGCGTGAACCCCATGGCCGCGGCGCGTTCGACCGCCTCGATGCTGTTCTCGGCGCAACCCTCGGCGGCGCCGCGATGGGCGAAGGCGATGGGGCCGGGGGCGTCGAGATAGGCGAAGCGATGGGCCATCAGAGCGGCCGGATTTTCAGCTTCGTGATGCGGTTGTCGTTGCGCTCGATCACCTCGAAGCGGAAATCGTGGAAGCTGAAGACCTGGCCTTCCACGGGGATCGTCTGCGCCTCGTGGATGACGAGCCCGGCGATGGTGTTGGCCTCGTCGTCGGGCAGCGACCAGTCGGCGGCGCGGTTGAGGTCGCGGATCGTCATGCCGCCGTCGACGATATAGTCGCCGTCATCGGTGCGCTTCAGCGACTGGTCTTCGTCCAGGTCGAACTCGTCGGTGATCTCGCCCACGATTTCTTCCAGGATATCCTCGAGCGTGATGAGGCCCTGGAGCGTGCCGTATTCGTCCACCACCAGCGCGAAATGGGTGTGACGGTGCAAGAACTGACGCATCTGGTCGTCCAGGGTCGACGTCTCGGGCGTGAAATAGGGCACCATCGCCACCTCGGTGATGTCGAACCCGTCAAAGGCGTTCTCGGCACCGCCCGCGGCCAGCCTGCGTGCATAGAGCGCGCGCAAAAGGTCCTTGGCGTGGATGACGCCCAGGATGTTCTCTTGCTTGTCGCGGTAGATCGGCAGGCGGGTATGCGGGCTTTCCAGGCATTGCTGCAGGATCTCGGATGCGGGCTTGTCGGCATCGACCATTTCGATCTTCGAGCGGTGCAGCATGATCTCTTCGACCGTGCGCTCGCTCAGGTCCAGCGCGCCAAGGATGCGGTCACGCTCTTCCTTTTCCACCGCGCCTTCGGAATGGCCCAGGTTCAGCGCGCCCTCGATTTCCTCGCGGATGGCCAGGATGTGGCTGTCTGGGTCGGTCTGCACGCCGAAGAGCCGCAGGATGGCGCGCACCAGGGCGCGCACGGCGCCGACCACCGGCGAAAAGACGCGGATCACGATGGCGATGGGGGCCGACACGCCGGCGGCGGCGGTTTCGGCGTTGGTGATGGCGTAGGTCTTGGGCAGGACTTCCGCGAAGATCAGCACCAGAAGCGTCATCACCAGCGTCGCCAGCGCCACGCCGGATTCGCCGAAGAGCCGGGTAAACAGCGCGGTGGCCAGCGACGTCGCCAGGATGTTGACCAGGTTGTTGCCCAGCAGGACCGACCCGATCAGGCGCTCGTTGTCCTCGGTGATCTTCAGCGCGCGTTCGGCGCCCTTCGATCCCTTGTCCGCCTGCGCGCGCAGCTTGCCCCGCGAGGCCGCCGTCAGGGCGGTTTCCGAGCCCGAGAAGAAGCCCGAGCAGATCAGCAGGGCAAGGATCGCGGAAGTGGTCAGCCAGAATGCGGCGTCGAACATGTCGAATGGGCTTTGCTTGATTGGGTCAGGGACAGGTTATGGGGTGCTGCGGGCGCGGCATCAAGGCTTGGTCTGCGCCAGCGGATGATGGTCGAGCACCAGTTCCTGCAGCCGCGCGTCCAGGATGTGGGTGTAGATCTCGGTCGTCGCGACATCGGCATGGCCCAGAAGCGCCTGGATCGCCATCAGGTCGGCCCCGCCCGCCAGCAGATGCGTGGCGAAGGCGTGGCGCAGGGTGTGGGGCGTGACCTGTGCCGGGTCGATTCCGGCCGCGACCGCCAGTTCCTTGATCAGGACGTAGAAACGGTGGCGCGTCAGGTGGCCCGATTTACCGCGCGACGGGAACAGGAATTTCGACCCCGGCGCGCCCTTGGACTGGGCGTCCTGGTCCGCGCGGTCGCGCTCGGCCAGCCAGACCGCCAGCGCGTCGCGGGCCGGGCCCGACAGCGGCACCATGCGCTCGCGCCCGCCCTTGCCGGTGATGAGCAGCATCCGCGGGTCGCCCCGCGCGGCGGCGGCGGGCAGCGAGACGAGCTCGCTGACGCGCATTCCGGTGGCGTAGAGCAGTTCGGTCAGGCACGTGTTGCGCAACCGGTCCAGCTTGGTGCGGCCGGTTTGCCGCGCGGCGTCGAGCAGCCGCTCGACCTGCGCGACCTCCAGCGTCTTGGGCAGGCGGCGCGCGCGGCCCGGCCCCTTGATCTGGATCGCGGGATGGTCGTCGCGCCAGCCTTCTTCCACGGCGAAGCGGTAGAGCTGCTTGATGGCCGACAGGCGGCGCGCGCGGGTGGACACGGCAAGCCCCTGCGCGTCGCAATGCACCAGGTAATCTTCCACGTGGGCGCGCGAGGCGGCCAGGAAATCGGCGTCGCGGTCCTTCAGCCACCCCGCGAAATCGCGCAGGTCGCGCGCGTAGGCGAGCTGCGTGTTGGTGGCCGCGTCCAGCTCGGCGGCCTGGGCGTCGAGGAACGTGGCGATCTGGCGCTCCATGCTCATGCGGGCGGCTCGAGGATGGCGATCTCGATGGCGGCGCGGCGGGCGCGCTCGGGCTGACCCGCGGCGCGCATCAGCGCCAGGCCGTGACGCAGGGCGTCGAGATTGCCGGTCGCGCCCTGGTCGAGCAGGTCGATGGCGTCCAGGAGGGCGATGCCGATGCGCCCCTCGTCGATCATCGCGACCGAGGCGGCGGGCATGTCTTCCGTGTTCAGCCCGTCGGCGATGGCCACCTGCAGGGGCGTTTCGGCCACGGTGTCCAGCGCGCTTGCATCGTGCAGGGCGGTCAGGAACGGCGGCAGCGGCGAGACCGGGTCGCGCCCGTCGATCAGCGCCATTTCGGCGGCGATCCGGCTGGCATCGCCGGTCAGCGGCAGTCGGCCCAGCGCCCCGGCGTGCTGCCGGGCCAGGGCCTGCCCCAGATCCGCGTCGCGCAGGGCGGCCCAGGCAAGCGGCAGCGCGGAGCTGACGGCGCCGGGATCCCCGGTCTCGAGCGCGCGATCCAGGCGTTGAACGGCGTCGACCCGGTCCCACACCCCGCCCGAGGCGGCGGGCAGGCGTTCGCCGTAAACCTCCCACAACCTGCGCGCGGGAATGGCGCCCGCGCGCGTCAGGCGTTCGGCGGCTTCGATGCGGGCCTTCCAGCCCGTGATCGGGCGCAGATCGGCATGGGCGAAGGCCAGCGGCAGGGACGCGGTGCGCAACGGTTCGCCCACCGCGCCGTAGATCGCGAAATCCAGCGGCGTCGGCCTGGAGGGCGGCGGCAGGGTCGGCGTATCGGCCAGGTCGTCGAGAAACAGGCGCAGCCTTTCTGCGGCGGCGGCGTCGATGACGTCCAGCGATGTCGCGGTCTCGAGCGTCAGCGCGGCCGCGGGCCAGTCGCCGCCGCGCGCCAGGCAGAAGACGCGGGCCGTGTAGGTGGGCGTGATCTCGGGCAGGCGGCGCATCGCCGAACAGCCAGCGTTTTCCTGACCCGTCAGCAGCGCGATGTCGAACCAGCGGCGGAAGTTGCGGGGCTTTTCGCGCCCGGCCAGGTCCAGAAGCGTCCGGGCCGGATCGACGGCGCCCACGGCCAGCAGGCCGTCGATGCGCGCCAGGAACGCAAGCTGGGCGTCGTCCGGGGATCCGGGCCAGTCCGTCTGGGCGGCCAGCAGGTCGTGCAGCAGGTCCTGGGTCGTGGCCAGGTGCGGCGGGCGCAACGTCCCCATGCGCGCCTGTAGTTCGGACAATTCGGTTGCAGACCAGGGGGCTTGCGGCAGATCGCGCGCGGCGGCCGGAAACAGACCCGGGGGGGCCGCGTCGAGATCCTCGAGCCGGGTGACGGTGATCGCCTCGGGCAGCGCGTTGTCGGTGACGGGCGGCTCGGGCGCGGACGGGGCCTCGGGGATCGGCATGGCGGCGGGAAGGGCCACGGAATCCGACAGCCAGTCGATGGCCGACAGCGGCGCGCCGCCTTGGGCGGTCGCGGATCCGGCGGTCAGAAACGCCAAGGGGATCAGCAGCTTACTGCGCATCCAGTGTCACGGGCACGGACTGTTGGGCGGCGTCGGGTCGCATGTCGCCCAGATAGGCGTATCCCGTCAGCCCGATGAAGGCGACGATTGCCAGGAAAACCAGCAGCTTGAGAAGTCTCAGCACGATGTCGGTCCCTTGGGTTGCCTGTCATCCCTCCGCGTCTGTCGCGCGGATTGCCCGCTTTATATCTGGTCTTTTCGGCAAGTTCACGCCATTCAAGCGTTAATTGTAATAATATGAGCGGGACGCTGCCAGTTGCGCACAGGCTTGGCGAAAACGGTGGCCCTTGTGGGCATGATGGGCGCCGGCAAGACTGCCGTGGGCACCGCCATGGCGCGCATGCTGGACGTGCCGTTCCTGGACTCGGACGCCGAGATCGTGGCCGCGTCGAACCTGAGCATCGCCGAGATCTTCGAGCGCGAGGGCGAGGCGTATTTCCGCGACAAGGAAAGCCAGGTGCTGGCGCGACTTCTGAGCGGTCGGCCCTGCATTCTGTCCACCGGCGGCGGCGCCTTCCTGTCCGAGCGCAACCGCGCCGAGATCGCGGCGCGCGGCGTGGCGGTCTGGCTGAAGGCGGACCTGGATCTGCTGTGGTCGCGGGTGCGCCACAAGAACACGCGCCCGCTTTTGCGGACCGAGAACCCCAAGCGCACCCTGGCCGCGCTCTGCGACGCGCGCGAGCCGCTTTACGCCAAGGCCGGCATTTGGGTCGAGGCGGATCGGCGGCTGTCGGTCGAGCAGATGGCGCAGAAGGTCATCGGCGCGCTGCAAGAGCGCGCGGATCTCTGGGACGAAAGGGCGGTGCCGTGAGCCGTGTGGTCCCGGTCGATCTGGGCGCGCGATCCTACGAGGTGCATATCGGGCCGGGTCTTCTGGCGCGCGCGGGCGCGCTGATCGCGCCGCTTCTGGCGCGCCCCCGGGTGGCGGTGCTGACCGACGACACCGTGGCCGCCGCGCATCTGGACGCCTTGCGCGCGGGGCTGGGCGATATCGACATGGTGGCGCTGTCGCTGCCGCCGGGCGAGGGCACCAAGAGCTGGTCGGCCCTGCAGCGATCGGTGGACTGGCTGCTGGAGCAGCGCGTGGAACGGCGCGACGTGGTCGTGGCGCTCGGGGGCGGCGTGATCGGCGATCTCGCGGGCTTTGCCGCCGCGATCCTGCGGCGCGGCGTGCGGTTCGTGCAGATCCCCACGTCGCTGCTGGCGCAGGTCGACAGCTCGGTGGGGGGCAAGACCGGGATCAACGCGGCCGCGGGCAAGAACCTGGTGGGCGCGTTCCACCAGCCCAGCCTGGTGCTGGCGGACACGGATGTGCTGGACACGCTGACGCCGCGCGATTTCCTGGCGGGCTACGGCGAGGTGGCGAAATACGGGCTGCTGGGCGACGCGGAGTTCTTCGCCTGGCTCGAGACGCATGGCCCCGCGCTGGCGCGCGGCGACGGCGATCTGCGGGCGCAGGCGGTGGAACGGTCGGTGCGGATGAAGGCCGATATCGTCATGCGCGACGAGACCGAGCAGGGCGACCGCGCGCTGCTGAACCTGGGCCACACGTTCTGTCACGCGCTCGAGGCGGCGACGGGCTATTCGGACCGGCTGCTGCACGGCGAGGGCGTGGCGATCGGCTGCGCGCTGGCGTTCGAGCTGTCGGCGCGGATGGGCTTGTGCGCCCAAGAGGATCCCAGCCGCGTGCGCGCGCACCTGGCGGCCATGGGGATGCGCAAGGACCTGTCCGACATCCCTGGCGATCTGCCCGGCGCCGACGCGCTGATCGAGCTGATGGCGCAGGACAAGAAGGTGGTGGACGGGCAGCTGCGCATGATCCTGGCGCGCGGCATCGGGGATGCCTTCGTGACGGGCGACGTGCCGCCCGCCGTGCTGCGCGATGTTCTGCGCGATGCGCTGGGCAAGAAAATCTGAGATTTTCTTGCCCGGATTATCCTTGATAATCTGCGCCGTTCAGAACGGGATTTCGTCATCCATGTCGCTGGCGGGCGGCCCGCCATAGCCACCGCCGCCGCTGCCACGGCTTCCGCCGCCGCCGCTGCTTCCACCGCCGTAGCCGCCGTCGCGATCGTCGGAATAGCCGCCGCCACCACCCGAGCCGCCGCCGTCACGCCCATCCAGCATGGTCAGCTCGCTGCGATAGGGGCGCAGCACGACCTCGGTCGAATAGCGGTCCTGGCCCGACTGGTCCTGCCATTTGCGGGTCTCGAGCTGGCCCTCGATATACACCTTCGAGCCTTTCTTCAGATACTGCTCGGCCACGCGGGCCAGCGGTTCCGAGAAGATCGCGACCGAGTGCCATTCGGTCCGCTCTTTGCGCTCGCCGCTGCTTTTGTCCTTCCACGTCTCCGAGGTGGCGA
The DNA here is from genome assembly GCF_016412875.1 of Palleronia pontilimi. Lineage (GTDB taxonomy): Bacteria > Pseudomonadota > Alphaproteobacteria > Rhodobacterales > Rhodobacteraceae > Palleronia > Palleronia pontilimi. The sequence continues at coordinate 22,920 of NZ_JAEKPD010000008.1, forward strand.
TGCGCAGGTTGCACACCTTGCCGCCATTGCTGAATGTCCGCACCTCGGGGTCGCGACCCAGATTGCCGATCAGGATGACCTTGTTCACCGATCCCGCCATGGGTTTCCTTCCTTTCCTATCGCCGATTTGCCGCGACCGTATCGCCTTGGACGCCCCGTTGCGAGGGCGAAAGATCACCCTTTTCGACGCCGAAAGACCCGTCCTTTCGAACGGGGTTCAAAAATTCGGGCGACCGGGTATAGTCGGGTTCATAAAATCTGCCGAACCTGGGACAGCGAAATGAAATTGCTCTGCATTCTCGCAGCCTGTGGCGCGTGTCTGGCCCTTGGGCCCGTTGCGGCCGACAGCCTGAGCTTGTCGTCGAAAGGCCGCGTGGCCATCTTCAAGAATCAGCTCGACGTTCTGGACAGCCGCGCGTCGGCTCAATACGCCGGATCGGCCAAGCTGAAGCCGAAGATCGCCACGGTGCCCACGCGCGCCGTGGCCGAAGGGTCGCCCAAGCGGTTCACCGGCAAGTATCGCGGCCAGTACCTGCCGCTGGCCAAGCAGGTCGCGCGCAAGCACGGCGTGCCCGAGGACCTGTTCCTGCGGCTGGTGCAGCAGGAATCGGGCTGGAACCCCGGCGCGGTGTCGCACAAGGGGGCGATCGGACTGGCGCAGCTGATGCCGGGAACGGCCCGCACGCTGAAGGTCAATCCGCACGTCCCCGAGCAGAACCTGGATGGCGGTGCGCGCTACCTGCGCCAGCAGTTCAACAAGTTCGGCAATTGGCGCCTGGCGCTGGCCGCCTATAACGCGGGCCCCGGCGCGGTGGAAAAGCACGCGGGCATCCCGCCCTACCGCGAGACGCGCGATTACGTGCGGATCATCTTCGGGTCCTAACCCGCCTTCTGCTTGATCCGGGCCGCCAGCGTGTCCAGGCTGCCGTGGCTGGCTTTCGGCACGATTCGGTAGGCTGCGTTGACCGCGCAGAACAGCGCGAAGCCCAGTAGCCCGACGCAGAGCAGTCCCACCAGGACCCGGCCATAGGGCTGGCCGCCCAGCCAGTCGAACGCCTTGCCGACGCCGCCCGCCTCGGAGCCGGAGGTGGTGAGCGCGGCGTAGCAGAGCAGAGCGCCGATCACCGTCACGACGAATCCCTGCGAGGCCACGCCGCCCCTGAGGGCAGGATCCCAGTTGCGGGTGAAGTGGTTGCCGATCAGATGCGCGCGGTAGGCCCGTTTCCACGCCTTGCGCATGTAGTAGAGACCGGCGCCGACGGTGACGACACCGGCAAGCGCGACCGCGATCCGCCCGCCGGGCCATGCCATGACCGCGTCCGCCGCCTTGCCGATGGTCGACCCGCTGCCGTCGCCACCGGCCGAGAACACCAGGATCAGCGCGCCGATGCCGATGCCTAGATGCAGCAGGCCTGTGACGACCATGCCCAGCCGCGCGATGCGGCCTTCGCCGTCCGACCCGTAATCCTCAAGGTCGTAGGCCGCGTCGATCAGCCGCCAGATCGCATAGCTTGCCATTCCCGCGAAGATCGCCAGCAGCACGAAAGTGCCGCCGGTGCTGCGCTCGAGCGTGGCGAAGGCCGACATGGTGCCCTCGGCCTGCCCACCACGGCTGACGGCCCAGAGCGAAAAGCCCGTGACCACCAGGTAGACCAGCGCGCGACCGGCATATCCGGCCCGCATGAAGGGGATCGCCCAGTCGAAATCGTCCTTCGCCATGCCGTGCCCCTTTGCCGCTGTGCTGACAGGCCAACAGGCACGCGGCACTTGCGTTCCCTACTCGGCTGCCAGGGTGATGACCGGCTCCATCCCATCCAGCTTCTCGCGGGTCAGGTGGCACTTGATCTTGTGGCCATCGCCCATGTCCAGGACCGGCGGCATCTCGGTCTCGCATTTCGTGCCGGGCACCTGCGATTTCCAGGGGCAGCGCGTCTGGAACGGGCATCCGGGCGGCGGGTTCATGGCCGACGGGATATCGCCTTCGAGCACGATATGCTTCTTCTGCACGCGGGTGTCGGCGATGGGGACGGCGGACAGCAGCGCCTCGGTATAGGGGTGATAGGGGGGCGCGAAGACCTGGTCGGTGGTGCCGATCTCGACCACGTGGCCCAGATACATGACCAGCACCCGGTCGCTGAGATAGCGCACGATCGACAGGTCGTGGCTGATGAACAGCAGCGTGGTCTTCTGGCGGCGCTGGATTTCCATCAGCAGGTCGGCCACGGCGGCCTGGACGCTGACGTCGAGCGCGCTCACGGGCTCGTCCGCGACGACGATCCGCGCGTCCCCCGCGAAGGCGCGGGCGATGCCCACGCGCTGCTTCTGCCCACCGGAAAGCTGGCGTGGCATCCGGTCGGCGAATTCGCGCGGCAGCTTCACCAGGTCCAGCAGGTCCAGCATGCGTGCGCGGCGCTCGGCCTCGCTGTTGCCGATCCGGAAGATCTCGAGCGCGCGGATGATCTGGCGGCCCACCGTCATGGAAGGGTTCAGCGTGTCGAAGGGGTTCTGGAACACCATCTGGACGTCCGCCACCGTCTGCGTGTCGCGCTCGGCGATGGGGGTGTCGCCGATGGCCTTGTTGTCCAGCGTGATGTCGCCGCTGGTGGCTGTCTCGAGCCCCAGCAGGACCTTCGCGAAGGTGGATTTCCCGCAGCCCGATTCGCCCACGATGGCCAGGGTCTCGCCCTCGTGCGCCTCGAAGCTCAGCGATTCGTTGGCCTTCACCACCTTTGTCTCGCCGCCCGAGAACAGGGCCGAGGCCGCGACCTCGTAGTACTTCTTCAGATCGTCCATCCTCAGGATCACGTCGCCGGGCTCGGACGTCTCGGTCCGGTCGGCGCCGAGGGCCAGCATCTCCCAGTCGATTTCCTTGAACTTCACGCAGCGCGACCGATGCCGCTCATCGCCCGGCACCGGCTCCATGGGAATGTCGCCCGCATCGCAGCGCCCGGCCTCGAAGTAGTCGCAGCGCGGGCCGAAATTGCAGCCCCGGGGGCGCTCGTGGGGCAGGGGGAAGTTGCCGGGGATGGCCACCAGGGGCTTGGCGTTCTTGTCGGCGCCCGGCAGCGGGATCGAGCGGAACAGCGCCTGTGTGTAGGGGTGGCGCATCTTGTCGAAGACGTCGCCGATGCTGCCGGTCTCGACCGCCTCGCCGGAATACATCACGCAGATCCGGTCGCAGGTCTCCAGCACCAGGCCGAGGTTGTGGCTGATGAACAGCATGGAGGTGCCGTATTTCTTGCCCAGGTCCTTGACCAGTTCGACCACCGCCGCCTCGACGGTGACGTCCAACGCGGTCGTGGGCTCGTCCAGGATCAGCAGCGACGGGTTCGCCATCAGCGCCATGGCGATGACGATGCGCTGCTGCTGGCCGCCCGACAGCTGGTGGGGATAGCTCGCCAGGATCCGCTCGGGATCGGGCAGCTTCACGTCGGTGACGACTTCCAGCGCGCGGGCGCGGGCCTCGGCCTCGGACACGCCTTCGTGGATGATCGGCACTTCCATCAGCTGGCGGCCGATCTTCATGGCCGGGTTCAGCGACGCCATGGGTTCCTGGTAGATCATCGCGATCTCGCTGCCGCGGATGTCGCGCAGCTCGGCATCAGACATCGCGTTCAGCTCGCGCCCCTTGAACTTGATCGACCCGCCGACGACGCGCCCGTTGACGCCCAGGTCCTGCATGACACCCAGCGCCACAGTGGACTTGCCGCAGCCCGACTCGCCCACCAGCCCCATGGCTTCGCCCGGCATGACCTTGCAGGAAAAATCCATCACGGCCGGGATCTCGCGCAGCCGGGTGAAGAAGCTGATCGACAGCTGGTCGATCTCCAGGATCGGACCGTCATACGCTTGCTTGACCATCACCGTTCCTTCATCTTTCCAGAAATACCTCACGGGGGTCCGGGGGTGTGAAACCCCCGGCGGCCCGCCTAGTCACGCAACGATTCCTCGCGCAGCCCGTCGGCCAGCAGGTTCAGCCCCAGCACGAGGCTCAGGAGCGCCAGCGCCGGCGGCAGGGCAGGGTGCGGGTAGATCGACAGAAGCTTGCGCCCCTCGTTGATCGTCGAGCCCCAATCGGGGCTTTCGGGCGGCAGGCCCAGCCCGAAGAAGCCCAGCGTGCCCAGCAGGATCGTGGTGTAGCCCACGCGCAGGCAAAAATCGACGATGAGCGGGCCGCGCGCGTTGGGCAGGATCTCCCACAGCATGATGTACCACGGGCCTTCGCCGCGGGTCTGGGCGGCGGCAACGTAATCGCGCGTCTTGATGTCCAGCGCGATGCCGCGGACGATGCGGAACACGGTGGGCGCGTTCACGAAGACCACCGCCACGAACACCACCAGGATGCCGCCGGGGATGTCGAAGAGGTCGAGCCACGCGGGCAGCCAGCGGATCGGGCCGGAGCTGTCCGAGATCAGCGACAGGTACAAAAGACCCAGCACGGCGATCACGGCCGCCAGCAGCGGCGCCCGGACCTTCGGCTGGGTGTGGTAGCGCGCGTTCAGCAGGATCACGATGAAGACCAGCGGGAAGATGAAAAGCACCATCGCCATGTAGGTGGGGATGCCGGTGGCCACGATCTCGGGCGTGACCAGCAGGTAGAAGAGCAGGATCACCGGGAAGGCCAGCACCAGGTTCGCCAGGAAGGTCAGCGACGTGTCGAGCTTCGATCCGTAATAGGCGGCCGGAAGGCCCAGGGTGATCCCCGCCATGAAGGCGAAGAGCGTCGCCAGCGGGCCGATCTGCACCACGATCCACGCGCCCGCGATCATCCGGCTGAACACGTCGCGCCCCAAATTGTCGCCGCCCAGCAGGTAGTAGGGATAGGCCCCGTCGGCCGCCTCGCCGATCATCTTGGTATAGGGCGTGCCGGGCACCTTGTTCTTCATGTTGCCCGACTGGGCCAGCGGATCGTGGGTCAGGATCAGGTCCATGGCCCCGAATACGGCGGCGAAGACCCAGAACATCACCAGCGCGAAGCCCATCATGCCGATCACGCTGTCGAAGAGCTTGCCGTAAAGGCCCAGCCGCCGCTTGAAGGTGATCGACAGCGCGAAGGTCACGGCAAGCGCGATCCAGACCGGTGTCAGCTGCACGATGATGCGGGGGATGATTTCGCCCCAGGTCAACGGATCCATGGCGGCCCCCTCAGGTCACGCTGATGCGCGGGTTCAGATAGACGTAGCCGACATCCGAGATCAGCTGCGTCACAAGCACCACGATGACGGAGACGATCGAGACGCCCAGCAGCAGCTCGATATCGTTGTTGCCCGCGGCCTGAACCAGCGTCCAGCCGAAGCCCTTGTAGTTGAACAGCGTCTCGACGATCACCACGCCGTTCAGCAGCCACGGGAATTGCAGCATGATGACGGTGAAGGGGGCGATCAGCGCGTTCCTGAGCGCGTGTTTCAGCACCACGTTGCGGAAGCTCACGCCCTTCAACCGCGCGGTGCGGATGTATTGCTGGGTCATCACCTCGGCCATGCTGGCCCGGGTCATCCGCGCGATGTAGCCCATGCCGTAAAGCGCGATGGTCAGGACCGGCAGGAAGAAATTGTCGAAGGTCGCGGATTCCATGGCGCTGGTGGCGGTGCCCTTGAACCATTTCAGACCCACCGCCGAGGACGCGAAGACCGCGATCAGGATCACGCCCGAGACGTATTCGGGCGTCGCGGTGGACACGATGGACACCGTCGACAGCGTCCTGTCGGTGCGCGAGCCTTCGCGCATCCCCGCCAAAACGCCCAGGATCAGCGCCGACGGCACCATCAGCACCATGACCCAGAACATCAGCTTGCCGGTCAGCGCCAGCCGGGTGGACACGATGTCCCAGACGCCGTCCTGGAAGACCGTCGAATAGCCCCAATTGCCCTGAAGCACGCCGCAGAAGGTGGGCGCTTCCTCGGGCTCCATGCCGGTGTCGATGCAGCGGCCGCGCACCGCGCCTTCGGGATCTTCGGTGACGTAGCCGGGCAGCACGCCGAGCCATTGGCCGTATTTCACCGGAAGCGGCTCCAGGTAGCCGCGGTTTTCCAGCCAGCTGTCCACCTGCGTATCGGTCATGCGCATGTTGCCCTGGGTCTTGGCCAGCTTTTCCAGGTTCGGATACAGGTTGGTCAGGAAGAAGACGATGAAGGTCAGGCAAAGCGCCGTCAGGATCATCACGGCGATCCGGCGGAGGATGAAAAGGCCCATGTGAGTCCCTGTTCCTGGGTCGGGGTGGGTCGCGGGCGGCGCGTCCAGGCGTCCTGTCGCCGGGGCCGCCCCGACGCGGGGTGCGGCCCTGTCGATCCGTCGATTACGAGGCGAAGGCGATCTTGTAGGGGTGGATTTCGAACGAGATGTGCATGTCGGCCCCCACCAGCCCGTCCACGTGATGGCGGTAGAGCGAGCGCCAGTAGGGTTGGATGGTCACGCCTTCTTCCTGCATGATCTGCTGCAGGCGCTTCGACTTCTCGCGCCTTGTGTCGGCATCGGCGATGGACAGGGCTTCGGACAGGACGCTGTCGAATTCTTCGTTCGAGAAGCCCGTCTCGTTCCACGCCTCGCCCGAGCGGTAGGCCAGGGCCAGGATCTGCACGCCCAGCGGGCGGTGGTTCCAGTTCGTGGACGAGAACGGGTATTTGACCCAGTCGTTCCAGAACGTGTTGCCGGGCAGGATCGTGCGCCTCACGTTGATGCCCGCATCGCGCAGCTGGGCGGCCACGGCGTCGGAGGTGTTCTTGCGCCAATCGTCGTCGATGGAAATCAACTCGTGCTCGAAATCGGCCATCCCGGCCTCTTCCAGAAGCTCCAGCGCGCGTGCCGGATCGTATTCGATGGGCGGCAGTTCGGCGTATTCGGGGTGCACCGGGGCGACGTGGTGGTTTTCGGCCGGGATGCCGCGGCTGCCATATCCGAGCTCGAGACAGACGGCGTTGTCCACCGCCAGTTGCAGCGCCCGGCGGACGCGCACGTCGGCATAGGGCCTGGTGCCGTCGATCTCGGCCTGCTGGTTGGGCCGGATGACGATGGTGGCACCTGTGACGATCTCGGACTTGCGCAGGCCGATGGCGTCCATGATGTCGATGAATTCGCCCACGGATTCGTAGTTCATGTCGACCTCTTCGGCCTCGAACGCGGCCAGCCAGGCCGAAGGGTCGGTGCCGTAGTCGATGAACTCGATGCTGTCGAGGAACGGGCCGCCATAGACCTCGGTGCCCCACCAGGTGTGGTCGGGGTTGCGGGTGATGACGCCCTTCACGCCGACTTCGAGGCTGGACATCAGGTAGGGTCCGGTGCCGACGGCGTTCTGCGTGTCCTCGGGGTCGTAGCTGGAATGCACGATGGCCGCCGGGTAGTCGGACATGCCCGCGATGATCGAGATGTCGGCCTTGGGCAGGGCCAGCACGACGGTCATGTCGTCAGTCGCCGTCGCCGCGCCGTCGATCAGCTTGCCCGTATCGGGATCGACCAGCGTCGCCATGCGGCCGGCCATGGAGTTGCCTTCGGCTTCCCTGTCGCACCACCGCTCGATGTTGCGCACCACGTCGGCGGCGGTGAAGGGGTCGCCGTTGTTCCAGGTCACGCCGGGGCGGACCCGCAGGGTGTATTCGGTGGCGTCGTCGTTGACGTCCCAGCTTTCCAGCAACATGCCGCGGAAGCTGCCGTCATTGTTGTATTCGACCAGGTATTCCAGTGTTCCGCGGGCGTAATTGGCGATCTGCGACCAGTCCCACGTGCGGGTGTCCTTCAGGGGGCGCACTTCCATCTGGATGCGCAGCGTGCCGCCGTCGCGCACGTGGCCCGCGGCCTGCGCCGGGGCCGCGGCGCCGATCAGGCCGTAGGCGGCGGTGGCGCTGACGCCCAGCGCGGTCGTGCGGGCCAGGAATTCGCGGCGGTCGAGTTTGCCGTCCTTGTATTCCCGGGCGTACATCCGTCCGGCAGGGTGGATCCCGTCGCGGGTCTTGGTGGTGGTCATCTTATCCTCCCTTCGGGGCGGCTTTTTCTTGCGTATCCGTCGCCCGTCGACGCAACTTTCGTACCCGCGGGCATCGGCGTCGGCGCATACGATACAGAAAGCCCGGTGGCGTCAACCGACGCTTCCGTCACCGAAGGAAACAAATGCGACATCGCGGATGTCGGAAACGGACCGGCTGTCGGCCGACCCCCGGGGCCGTGTCAGGCGCCGCGGCGGAAGGCGCTGGGGGTCATGCCGGTCTTTTGCTGGAAGGCGCGCGTGAAATAGGCGGCCGAGCGGAAGCCCAGCGCCTGCGCCACGTCCTTGACCGGCATCCGCGTCTCGCGCAGCAGCTTGCGGGCCTCGTAATGCACCCGATCCTGCACCAGCGCCGAGGCGGGACGGCCCGACGCGGCCTTGCAGGCGCGCGACAGGTGGGTGGGCGTGATGCCGAGCTGGGCCGCGTAATCGGCCACGTTGCGCCCGTTGCGGAAATCGCGCTCGAGCAGCGATGTGAACGCGGCGGCCAGCCGTTGCGATGCGCCGCCCCCGGTCTCGAGCGCATCGCGCCAGTCGGGTCCGGCCTGCCGCTCCAGCCAGACGCCCAGAAGACCCGCATGGTGGTTCAGCGCCCGTTCGGACGCATCGGGCCCGAGATCGAGCTCGCGCTGGATGTTTTCGACTTGGTGGGACATCTCGGCCTGGGCCTGTCCGTCGCGCAGCCGCAGGTGCATGGGCTCGTCGGGCAGGTTCAGCTCGGGATCGTTGGGAAAGAAGATGACCACCCCCGCCACTTGTCCCAGCGTGTCGAAGCCGTGCATCGTGCCCGCGGGCAGCATCACCGCGTTGTGCGCCCCGTAGCCATGGGTGACGCCCTGCACGGTCAGGCGGCCCTGGCCGCGCGTGAACCAGTAGAGCACCGGCTGCGAATAGGCGCGCATGGCCTCGGTCCGCCAGCGGCCCCCCTTGGCGATCTGTTGCAAGGGCGTAATGCGATAGGGCGGAGGCGTGATCCCCGTCTCGATCATGGCAGCGATGTCTCCGATTGGCAGCGGACAGCGTCGACGTTAGCCGCAATCGGGCGCGGGTCAAAGAAAAAGCGGGACGTGTCGCCGGGGGCGCTACAATGCGACCCGGTGCCAGTCTTTCATCCGTTTGCGGAACCACGTGCGCTGCCGTTTGGCGTATTGCCGCGTGGCCAGCGTTGCGGCGTCGCGCGCCTGGTCCAGCGAGAGCGCGCCGCGCAGATAGGCGATCAGTTCGGGCGCGCCGATGGCCCGGTCGGCGGGCCGGGCGGGGTCGAAATCGGGCAGGGCGGCGCGGGCCTCGTCCAGCGCGCCGTGTTCGAGCATCGACGCGAAACGCCTAGCGATGCGGGGGTTCAGCCGCTCGGGCGGGGCGTCGATGATCACGCGCAGGCAGGCGTCGGGGGCCAGAAGCGGCGCGGGCGTGTTTTTTTGCCAGTGTGCCAGGCCGCGGCCCGTGGCGCGCTGCACTTCCCAGGCGCGCTGCACGCGGGCCCGGTTGGCCGTGTCGATCCGGGCTCGGGTGTCGGCGTCGAGCGCATCGCGCAGCGCGTCCAGGGGCAGGGCGTCCGCCTCGGCGCGGATGGCGGCGGGCACGGGCGGGATCTCGGCCAGCCCTTCGATCAGGGCGGTGAAATACAGCCCGGTACCGCCCACGATGATGGGACGGGACGCGGCGCGTGCCAGCGGCGCCACGTCGCGCAGCCAATGGCCGACCGAATACTCCTGGTCCGCCGCGACGTGGCCGTAGAGCGCGTGGGGCGCACGGGCCAGCTCGTCCGCGTCGGGCCGCGCGGTCAGCACCCGCCAGCGGGCGAAGACCTGCAGCGCGTCGGCGTTGACGATGGTGCCGCCATGGGCTTCGGCGATGGCCAGCGCCAGCGCGGATTTGCCCGACGCCGTCGGACCCGCGATCAGCACCGGGCGCGGTTGGGCGGCGCGCGCGATCACGTCGCTGATTTGCATGGCATGGCCGCCCTGTCAGGTGTTGTGGTCCGGCCCCTTTTGCGACAGTTTGCGGCCCAAGCAAAGACCGGGGGCATGATGGGCGAAGATGGTGCAATTCGGACCTACGACCGGGTCCTTCTGAAGATCTCGGGCGAGGCCTTGATGGGCGATCAGGGCTACGGCCTGCATCCCCCCACCGTGCAGCGCATCGCGCGCGAGGTCGCCATCGTCCACGAGATGGGCGTCGAGATCTGCATGGTGATCGGCGGGGGCAACATCTTCCGCGGGTTGCAGGGCAGCGCGCAGGGGATGGAGCGGACCACCGCCGACTACATGGGGATGCTGGCGACGGTGATGAACGCGCTGGCGATGCAGTCGGCGCTGGAAGAGCTGAAGATCCACACCCGCGTGATCTCGGCCATCACCATGAACGAGGTGGCCGAGCCCTATATCCGCCGCCGCGCCGTGCGCCACCTTGAGAAAAAGCGCGTCTGCATCTTCGCGGCCGGCACCGGCAACCCGTATTTCACCACCGACACCGCCGCGACGCTGCGCGCGTCCGAGATGAACTGCCAGGCGATCTTCAAGGGCACGAAGGTGGACGGCGTCTATGACAAGGACCCCGCCAAGCACGCGGACGCCAAGCGCTACGACAAGGTGAGCTATGACGAGGTGCTGCAGAAGCGCCTGGGGGTGATGGATGCGTCGGCGATCGCGCTGGCGCGTGACAACGACCTGCCGATCATCGTCTTTTCGCTGGACGAGCCCGGCGGCTTCCGCGGCATCCTGGAAGGCAGGGGCACCTGCACCTGGGTGGGCGGCGCGTAGCCGGTCGGCACCAGGGGCCGGTTCACGCGATCTTCACGCCTTGGCGCGCAAGTGACACGCAGCGGTAGATGGGCTGAAATCCCGGCAGGGGCGCACCCTCGGGCCACTGGGCGAGGCGGCGCCGACCGTCGGGGCGGGTGCCCGGTGGGACGATCCCCCGGCGATCTTGATCTGGCATTGCGCGCGCGGCTGGACTAGAAGTCGCCCGAACCACGTCACGACAGCAAAGAGGCACCATGGCCGACGATTTCGAGCTCGACACCGACGATCTGCAACGCCGGATGGACGGGGCGATCGCCAACCTGCGCACCGAATTCGCGTCGCTCCGGACCGGGCGGGCCTCGGCCTCGATGCTGGAGCCGGTGATGGTGGATGCCTATGGCGCGACCACGCCGATCAACCAGGTGGGCACGGTCAACGTGCCCGAGCCGCGGATGGTCACGATCAATGTCTGGGACAAGGCCCTTGTGGGCAAGGTCGAGAAGGCGATCCGCGAGTCGGGGCTGGGCATCAATCCGCAGCTGAACGGCACGATCATCATGCTGCCGATCCCGGAACTGAACGAAGAGCGGCGCCGCGACCTGACCAAGGTCGCCGGCCATTACGCCGAAAACGCCCGCGTTTCGATCCGCAACCTGCGCCGCGACGGGATGGACCAGATCAAGAAGGCCAAGGCGGACGGATTGTCCGAGGACGACCAGAAGTTCTGGGAAAGCGAAGTGCAGGACCTGACGAACACCTACATCAAGAAGGTGGACGAGGCGCTGGAGAACAAGCAGGAAGAAATCATGCAGGTGTGAGCTTCGGCTTGCACGCGCATTTCGGTGGTGCCCGGATCGTCCGGGATGATGTGATCCCGCGGGAGGCTTGTCGAAAGCGGTGCGGCCCGCGTGGGTTTGGCGACGCGGGCTTCCCTTTTCTCGGCTCGCGGGTGGACGCAGCGCTCCAAAACGGGGTAGATGCAGTCAAAATGGGCAGGAGCTTCCGCTATGACCGCTACCCAATCGACCGCGCCTGGTCCGCGCCATGTCGCGTGCATCATGGACGGCAACGGCCGCTGGGCGACCCAGCGTGGACGACCGCGCCTGTTCGGTCACCACGCAGGCGCGCGCCGGGTGAAGGAAATCGTCCGGGCCTGCCCGGATTTCGGTGTCAAGTACCTGACGATCTTCGCCTTTTCGACCGAGAACTGGAAACGCACCCAGTCCGAAGTGGCCGGACTGATGAAACTTTTCCGCCGCTATATCCAGAAGGAAGCGCGCGATCTTCTGGCCGAAGGCGTGCGGGTCCGGTTCATCGGCGACCGCATCCGCCTGGATGACAAGCTGGTGCGGCTCATGGACGAGCTGGAGCTTCTGACCAGCTCGAACGACAAGGTCCACCTGACCATCGCGCTGAATTACGGCGGACGCGACGAGCTGGGCCGCGCCACCAAGCGCCTGGCCCACGAAGTCGCCGCCGGACGACTGAGCGCTGCGGACGTGGACGAAACCACGCTGGCGCGCTTTCTGGACACCCACGTCCTGCCCGATCCGGACCTGGTGATCCGCACCTCGGGCGAAGCGCGGATTTCTAACTTCCTGCTGTGGCAGTCGGCTTACGCGGAATACGAATTCATCGACACGCTTTGGCCCGACTTCAACCGCGCCGAGTTTGCCCGCGTTCTGGCCGGATATGGTGCGCGCGAGCGGCGCTTCGGTGCGATACGCGCATGAGCGCATCCACGCGCTGGTCGGATCTGGGTCCACGCTTCGGGGTCGGCGCGCTGATCGCTGCCGTCGGCCTGATCTGCCTGTGGCTTGGCGGCTTGGCGTTCCTGGCGCTGACGGTGCTCATCAGCGGCGTGATCGTGTGGGAACTGGTGCGGATGCTCGACCCCGAAGCGCCCGCCGTCGCGCTGGCATGTGCGTCGGGCGTGGCGTTGCTGATCGCCGATCTGCTGCCGACCGGATACGCGCTGCCGCTGGTGCTGGCGCCGATTTTCGTGGGCATCGGTCAGCTGAAACGGCACCGCGCGACCTTTTCGATCTTCACGCTCATGATCGTGCTGGCGGGCTTCGGGATGTATTCCATCCGCGAGGAATACGGCCCCACCTGGATGCTGTGGATGGCTTTGGTCGTCATCGCCACCGATGTCATGGGCTATTTTGCGGGCCGGTTCCTGGGCGGGCCGAAGATGTGGCCGCGGATCAGCCCCAAGAAGACCTGGTCGGGCACCATTGCCGGGTGGCTGGGGGCGGTCGTCGTGGCCATCGTGTTTTTGCAGATCACCGATGCGAACGGGCAACTGATCGGTCTGGCCGTGGCGCTGTCCATGGCGTCGCAGCTGGGCGATATCGCGGAATCCGCCATCAAGCGGCGCGCGCAGGTCAAGGACAGCTCGTCGCTTCTGCCAGGGCATGGCGGGCTGTTCGACCGCTTCGACGGCATGCTGGGCGCGTCTGTCTTCCTGCTGATGACCGCCGCCATCATCGATTTCCCGCCGGGCACGGTGACGGGCTTTTGATGAGGCGAATCAGTGTCTTCGGTGCCACCGGCTCGATCGGTGGCAACACCCTTGATCTTGTCGCGCGGCGCCCGGACGATTTCGCGGTGGTGGTTCTGACCGGCGGGCACAACATCGCCGGGCTGGCCGAACTGGCCCGTCGGCACCGCCCCGAACTGGTGGTCACCGCCCACGAAGACCGGCTTGGCGATCTGCGCGCGGCGCTGGACGGCACGGGGCTGGCCTGCGCTGCCGGGGCAGGGGCCATCGCCGAGGCCGCGTCCCGCCCCGCGGATTGGGTGATGTCGGGCATCGTCGGCGCGGCAGGGCTGCCACCGGGGCTGGAGGCTTTGAAGCAGGGGGCGACGCTGGCGCTGGCCAACAAGGAATCGCTGGTCTGCGCGGGCCCGCTTCTGATGGCCACGGCGCGTGAAAACCGCGCCATCGTCCTGCCGGTCGACAGCGAGCATTCGGCCGTTTTCCAGGCGCTGATCGGCGAAGACCTGGCGGCGGTCGAGCGGGTCATCATCACCGCATCGGGCGGCGCGTTCCGGGACTGGCCGCTGGAGCGGATGCGCGCGGCCACGCCCGAGCAGGCGTCGAGCCATCCCAATTGGGACATGGGTCAGCGCATCACGATCGATTCGGCATCCTTGTTCAACAAGGCGTTGGAACTGATTGAGACCCATGAATATTTCGGGATCGAGCCGCACAGGATAGAAGCCCTGATCCACCCCGAATCGATGATCCACGCCATGGTCGGCTTCAACGACGGCGCCCTGATGGCCCATATCGGGCCGCCCGACATGCGCCACGCCATCGGCTTCGCGCTGAACCATCCCGAACGGCGCCACCTGCCGGTGGAACGGCTGGATTTCGCGGCGCTGGGGCAGTTCAGCTTCCGGGCCCCCGACGAGACCCGCTATCCCGCCTTGCGCCTTGCCCGCGAGGTGATGGAGGCCGGGGGCCTGGCCGGCGCGATCTTTAACGCGGCGAAGGAAACGGCGCTCGACGCGTTCATCGCGCACCGCATCGGATTCATGCAGATGGCCGAGGTCGTGGAAGAGACGCTTGTCAAACTGTCGTCAACGGGTCTTGGAAATGCCGTGATGACCCTTGATATGGTGCTGGACGCCGATCGCCGGGCGCGCGACTGCGCATCCTCGGTCGTTAACCAATTGTAAGAACGGTCACGGGTAAGAGCTCTCATGGATATTGCGACACTGATCCCGACCTTCGGCTCGGCCGCCTACACCATTGCGGCCTTCATCGTCGCCCTGAGCATCATCGTCGCCATTCACGAATACGGCCATTACATCGTGGGCCGGTGGTCGGGGATCCATGCGGACGTGTTTTCGCTGGGCTTCGGTCCGGTGCTGTTCAAACGCACCGACAAGCGCGGCACGCAATGGCAGATCGCGGCCCTGCCGTTCGGGGGCTACGTCAAGTTCGCGGGCGACGCCAACGCGGCCAGCGTGGGCAAGGCGGCCGCTGCCGACACCGAGGACGGCAAGCCCGCGCGCAACACCATGCACGGCGCGCCGCTATGGGCGCGCGCGGCGACGGTGGCGGCGGGCCCGGTCTTCAACTTCATCCTGTCCTTCCTGATCTTCGCGGCCGTCTTGCTGTTTCGCGGTGTCGCCAGCGATCCGCTGACCATCGACGAGGTGCGTCCCCTTCCGAACGCCGTCGAGGGCCTGCAGCCGGGCGACCGGCTTTTGTCCATCGCCGGAATCGAAACGCCGCCCCTGGAAGAGATGAACGGCTATATCGCGTCGCTTCCGGTCGAGCCGGTGCTGGACTACGAAATCCTGCGGGGCGGCGCCGAGCGCGTGGTGCAGGGCGCCTATCCCGAACCGCCGCTGGTCGGCGGCATCACCCCGCAATCGGCCGCGCTGGACGCGGGCATCGAGCGGGGCGACGTCATCACCGCCATCAACGGGCGCGAGATCTTCGCCTTCTCGCAACTGCGCGAGGCGGTCGGCGCCTCGGACGGCCAGCCCCTGGATCTGACCATCTGGCGTCCCACGGAGGACGGGCAGGGCGAAGAGCTGACCCTGACCATGGCGCCCAAGCGGATGGACCTGCCCCTGCCCGAAGGGGGGTTCGAGACGCGCTGGCTGATCGGCATTTCGGGCGGGCTTTACTTCTCGCCGCGGACCGTGACGCCCGGACCGTTCGAGGCGGTCAGCTACGGTGTCGAGCAGACCGTCTATATCGTGCGCTCGTCGCTGTCGGGGCTGTATAACATGGCCGTGGGCGCGATCAGCAGCTGCAACCTGCGCGGACCCATCGGCATCGCCCAGACCAGCGGCGCCATGGCGAGCCAGGGCGCCACCAGCTTCGTGTGGTTTATCGCCGTGCTCAGCACCGCGGTGGGCCTTCTGAACCTGTTCCCGATCCCGGTGCTCGACGGCGGGCACCTGGTCTTCCACGCCTACGAGGCGGTGCGCGGAAAACCGCCAGGCGACTGGGCGCTGAACGTGCTGATGGCCATCGGCCTGGCGCTTCTGGGCACCCTGATGCTGTTCGCGATTTTCAACGATCTTTTCTGCCCCTGAGCCACGGGCGTGACCAGAAGCGGTCTAAATCTTGTCACAATCGCCCGATAGACCCGACTCCACGCCCAAACGGGGATTAGGGGAAGATCATGGAATATATCCAGGCGGGATCTCGCAGTCTGTCACTGCTTTACCGGATCAATTTCGACCGGCTGCTTTACCCGGCGACCATCGCCTTCGCCTTGTGCTTCGGTGCGTTCATCGGTTCGCTCTGACTTCAGGCGCCCAGGCGCGCCATTCCCCGATCGGCCCCAAAAACACACCCCGTCGCAGCTTGCACCGACGGGGTGCTTGCCGTTTTGACAAGGTCTGACAATCCCGCTACTCAACCAATGACAGGGACGTCAGAATTGGATTTATACATGCTGACTGCGATGGGGGCGGGCGGCCGCAAAGGTCTGGATTTCAACGGTTTGTGGCGCGCTGGACTTGGAGCCTTGCTGTTGGCGCTGGTCAGCCTGACGCCCCTGCCGTCGCAAGCGCAGTCCTTCAGTTTCTCGAACGTCTCGATCGAAGGCAACGCCCGGGTCGAGGACGCGTCGATCCTGTCGTTCCTGAACCTTCCGCGCGGGCAGGCGGTCAGCGCGGGCGATCTGAACGCCGCCTACCAGCGCCTGGTCAATTCGGGGCTGTTCGAGACGGTCGAGATCGCGCCGCAGGGCAGCACGCTGGTCGTGCGCGTGGCGGAATGGCCCGTCATCAACCGCATCAACATCGAAGGCAATTCCCGGCTCGACGACGAAGAGCTTCTGGCCGTGGTCGAGACGACGCCCCGTCGGATCTATTCGCCGTCGCAGGCCGAAGCCGACGCAGCGGCCATCGCGGCCATCTACGAGGAGCGCGGGCGACTGGCGGCAAGCGTCACGCCGCGCATCATCCGTCGCTCGGAAAACCGCGTGGACCTGGTGTTCGAAGTGGCCGAAGGCGGCGTCGTCGAGATCGAGCGCCTGTCCTTCGTCGGCAACCGCGACTATTCCGACGCGCGCCTGCGCCGGGTGCTGGCCACCAAGCAGGCGGGTCTTTTGCGCCGGATCATCGGCCGCGATACCTTCGTGGCCGACCGCATCCAGTTCGACCGCCAGCTTCTGACGGATTTCTACAGCTCGCGCGGCTATATCGACTTCCGCATCCTGTCGGTGAACAACGAATTCGCCCGCGATCGCGGCGCGTTCTTCATCACCTTCAACCTGCAGGAAGGGCAAAGCTACGATTTCGGGTCGATCACCGCGTCGTCGCAGGTGCCGGGGATCGATCCGCAGGAATTCGCGGCCGTCGCCCAGATCCGGCGCGGCCAGACCTATTCGCCCCAGGCGATCGACAACGCCATCACCCGGATGGAGCGCCTGGCGATCCGCAAGGGGCTGAACTTCATCCGCGCCACGCCGCAGATCACCCGGGACCAGCGCAACCTGATCCTGAACGTGAACTTCGAGCTGGAACGCGGGCCGCGGATCTTCGTGGAGCGCATCGACATCGAGGGCAACGCCACCACGCTGGACCGGGTCATTCGCCGCGAATTCAACGTGGTCGAGGGCGACCCCTTCAATCCCCGCGAAATCCGCGCCGCGGCCGAACGGATCCGGGCCCTCGGGTTTTTCGCGAATGCCGAGGTCGAGGCGCGCGACGGCACCGCGCCGGGCCAGGTCATCGTGGACGTGGACGTGGAAGAGCAGCCCACCGGAAGCCTGACCCTGGGCGGCGCTTACAGCACCGACAGCGGCATCGGGTTCAATGTCGGCTATTCCGAGCGCAACTTCCTGGGCCGCGGCCAGACGCTGGCCTTCGACATCTCGACCGGCGCCAACAGCCAGCAATCGCAGCTGACCTTCATCGAGCCCTACTTCCTGGGCCGCGACCTGTCCGCTCGGATCAGCGTCTTCTACGAGACCACCGATCTGGACGAGGCCGATTACAACACCCGCGTGGCGGGCTTCAGCCCGGCGCTGAGCTTCCCGGTCAGCGATAACGGGCGGCTGCAATTGCGCTATCGCCTGGCGAAGGAATCGATCCTGGACGTGGACGAGGAAAGCTCGCCCATCATCCAGGCCGACGAGGGGTCGGAATACAACTCGTCCATCGGCTACACCTATACCTGGGACAGCCGCCGCACGGGGCTGGATACCGAAAGCGGCGTGGTGCTGCGCTTCGGCCAGGACCTGGCGGGGCTGGGCGGTGACTCGGAATACCTGAAGACGACCCTGACCGCCCGCGCCCAGCGCCAGGTCTGGAACGAGGAAGTGACCCTGCGCGCCATCTTCGAGGCCGGGACGATCAATTCGCTCGGGGATCGCAACAACCGGATCATCGACCGCTTCTTCCTGAGCTCGCGCCAGATGCGCGGCTTCGAGCCGCTGGGGCTTGGCCCGCGCGATCTGGCCGCGCCGAACGAGGATGCCTTGGGCGGCAACGCCTTCGCCGTGGCCCGCTTCGAGGCCGACTTCCCCCTGGGCATCCCCGAGGAATACGGCATCTCGGGCGGAGTCTTCCTGGATGCGGGCACCGTCTGGTCGCTGGACGAGACCACGGGTTTCGACGGTGTCGAGGTCGACGACGATCTGAACGTGCGGGTCGCGGCCGGGGTGTCGGTGTTCTGGACCACGCCGCTGGGACCGCTGCGCTTCAACTTCTCGAAGGCGCTGAAGAAAGAGGATTACGACCGCACGCAGTCGTTCAATGTCAGTGTCCAGACCACGTTCTAGGTCCTTCCGCCGCCTGGCCGCCGCGCTGTGCCTGTCGCTTGCATCCGGCGTTACGGCTGCGGCACAGGATGCGCGCGAGACCGACGCGCCGCTGCGCCTGCCGGTGGTCGTGGTGGACCAGGAGCGGCTTTTCGATGACAGCGAATACGGCCAGCGCGTCTTGGCCGAGATCGACAGCCGCAGCGAAGAGCTGGCCGCCGAGAACCGCCGGATCGAGGCCGAGCTGACCGCCGAGGAACGCGCGCTGACCGAGCTGCGCAAGACCGTGTCGCAGGACGTCTTTCGCGCCCGTGCCGCCGCGTTCGATGCCCGCGTGACGCAGCTTCGCGCCGAACAGGATGCCAAGCTGCGCGCCGTCAGCCGCCTGCGGGACGAAGCGCGCCAGACGTTTTACGGGCTTATCGGGGACGTCCTGCGCCAGATCCTGGCCGAGCGCGGCGCGCTGGTGCTGCTGGACCGGCGGGCCGTCCTGTCGGCGGTGGATGCCGCCGATATCACGCCGCTGGCGATCCGCCGGATCGACGCCGAAATCGGCGATGGCGTGCCCGACGAGACGCAGGAATAGACGACCCGGCGTTTCTTGCGCCCCGGCATGGCGCTTGCTACCCATGCGCAGCCATGCCACCGCGCGAAAGGGGTCTCCATGACGCAATCGGCCGATATCCACCTGATCCAGCGGATCATTCCGCATCGCTATCCCTTTTTGCTGGTTGACCGGGTCGAAGATATCGAAGGCCATGACAGCGCCCGCGGCATCAAGAACGTCACCTTCAACGAGCCGCATTTCCAGGGACACTTCCCCGGCAGCCCGATCATGCCGGGCGTCACCATCATCGAGGCGATGGCGCAGACCGCGGCCGTGATGGTGGGGGTTGCCCAAGACTTGGCCGACAAGAATTTCCTGGTCTATTTCATGGCCATCGACAGTGCCAAGTTCCGCCGCAAGGTGATCCCCGGTGACCGGCTCGAGATGCACATCACCACCAAGCGCGGCGGCGGCAAGGTGTGGAAGTTCCACGGCCGCGCCGAGGTCGAGGGCGAGCTGGCCTGCGAAGCCGAGTTCACCGCCATGATGGACCTGCCGAAGTGACCGTCTCGCCCACCGCGCAGATCCACGCCCAGGCCCTGGTCGAGGATGGCGCGGATATCGGCGATGACGTCAAGATCGGCCCCTTCGCGGTGATCGGTCCCGAGGTCACGCTGGGTGCGGGCGTCGAGATCAAGAGCCATGCGGTCGTCACGGGCCAGACGCGGATCGGCCCGGGAACGGTCGTCTTTCCCTTCGCCAGCATCGGCGAGATCCCCCAGGATCTGAAATTCGCGGGCGAGGTCACGCGGCTGGAAATCGGCGCGCGCTGCCGCATCCGCGAGCACGTGACCATGAATACCGGCACCGAGGGCGGCGGCGGGCTGACCAAGGTGGGCGACGATTGCCTGTTCATGACCGGCTGCCACGTGGCCCACGACGCCATCGTCGGCGACCGGGTCATCATCGTGAACCACTCGGCCGTGGCGGGGCATTGCCGTATCGGCGACGACGTGATCATCGGCGGGCTTTCGGGCGTGCACCAATGGGTGCGCATCGGCACCGGCGCCATCATCGGCGCGGTGACCATGGTTACCCATGACGTGATCCCCCACGCGCTGGTGCAAGGGCCGCGCGGCGAGCTGGACGGGCTGAACCTGGTGGGGCTGAAGCGCAGGGGCGTGGATCGCAGCGACATCACCGCCCTCAGGGCCGCGTTCCAGATGCTCAAGCAGGGGGAAGGCGCGTTCCAGGACCGCGCGAGGCGGCTTTCGGACGAGACGGACAGCGACTACGTGCGCCTGATCACCGATTTCATCCTGGCGCCCAGCGACCGCGGCTTCCTGACACCGTCATGACATTGTGCCTGGTGGCCGGGCAGGGGCGCCTGCCGCAGGTGCTGGCCGAGCGTGCCCGGCCGCAATTGATCGCGGCCGTCGAAGGGTTCGCGCCCGAGGGGCTGGAGGTGGCGCGCAGCTTCCGGGTCGAAACGCTGGGCGGCTTCATCAAGGGGCTGAAGGCCGACGGCATCACTCGGATCTGCTTTGCCGGGGCGATCCGGCGCCCGGCGCTGAACCCCGCCAAGGTCGACGCGGCGACGCTGCCGCTGGTGCCGAGGATGCTGAAAGTGCTGGGGCAGGGCGACGATGCGGCGCTGCGGCTGGTCTTGTCCCTGTTCGAAGATGCCGGGATCGCCCCCGTGGCCGCGCACGACCTGGTGCCCGACCTGTTGCCGCCCGCGGGTGTGCTTGTCGGGACGCTGCCGAAAACGGCCGAACGCGATGCCGCCCGCGCGGCCGCCATCGTAGCGGCCATGGGGCAGGCGGATGTGGGGCAGGCCTGCGTCGTGGCGGGCGGCCAGGCGCTGGCGATCGAGGCGATGCCGGGTACGGACTGGATGCTGGGCAGCGTGGCGCAGGCGCGCCGCGGCGACCTTCGGCTGCCCGAGGGGGGGCTCCTCTACAAGGGGCCGAAACCGGGGCAGGACCGCCGGGTGGACCTGCCCGCGATCGGTCCCGAAACGGTCCGCGCGGCAGCCGAGGCCGGGTTGCGCGGCGTGGTGATCGAAGCTGGCGGCGTGATGATCGTCGACCGCGACGCGACGCTTGAGGCGGCGCGCGCGGCGGGCCTGTTCGTCTGGGTGCGTCCGGCATGAAGGTCTTCGTGATCGCGGGCGAAGCCTCGGGCGACCGGCTTGGCGCGGCGCTGATGGAGGGGTTGAAGAGCCTGCGGCCCGACGTGACCTTTGACGGCGTGGGCGGGCCCTTGATGCAGGCGCAGGGCATGGAAAGCCTGTTCGCCATGGACGAGCTCAGCGTCATGGGACTGACCGAGGTGTTGCCCCAATACCTGCACCTGCGCCGCCGCATGATTCAGACCGCCGATGCGGTCCTGAACGCGCGCCCGGACGTACTGATCACCATCGACAGCCCCGATTTCTGCCTTCGGGTGGCCGCGCGCGTGCGCAGATCCGCGCGCATCCGGACGGTGCATTACGTGGCGCCATCGGTCTGGGCCTGGCGGCCGGGGCGCGCGCGGAAGATGGCGGCGCATGTGGACCAGGTGCTGGCCCTGCTGCCGTTCGAGCCGCCTTACATGGAAGCGGCCGGGATGCGCTGCGATTTCGTGGGCCACCCGGTGGTGTCGGGACCGGACGCCGACGCAGACCTCGTGGCCGCCTTCGGCGACGGCCCGCTGCTGCTGGCGCTGCCCGGGTCGCGAAAATCCGAGGTCAGCCGCCTGATGCCGGTCTTCGGCGACGCGCTCGGGCGTCTGAAGGCCCACCGGCCAGATCTGCGCATCGTCCTGCCCGCCGTTCCCCACGTGGCGGGACTGATCCGCGACCACCTTGCCGACTGGCCGGAGACGCGGGTGATCGACGCCTCCGATACCGCGCTGAAGCGCGCCGCCTTCGCCGCCGCCGACCTGTCCCTCGCGGCCAGCGGAACGGTGTCGCTGGAGCTGGCCCGCGCCCGCACGCCGATGGTCGTGGCCTACGACATGAGCTGGCTCAGCTGGCAGATCATGCGGCGCATGGCCCTGATCGACACCGTGACACTGGTGAACCTGGTGGTGGGCGAAAAGGTGGTGCCGGAATTCCTGGGACCCGCCTGCAAGGGCGAAGCGATCGCCGACGCGCTGCGCACCCTGATGGACGATCCGACATCCCAGGAACGGGCGCTCGAGCAGACCATGCATGCGTTGGGCGAAGGCGGCGATCCGCCCGGCTTGCGCGCCGCCCGCGCCGTTCTGGACGGGCTGGGCTGAGGGCTACGCCCGCCCTGCCTAGACACCTTTCCCCATCTTTGTTCTTCCAAATATCCCGGTGCCAGGCCCGCAAAGGGCGGATCAGCCGGAATTGCGCCCGCCCGCGAAGCGCGCCGCGTCCTCGGCCGCGCGGCGCAGGGCGCGGGCCTTGTTCACGGTCTCTTGGAACTCCGCCTCGGGGTCGCTGTCATAGACGACGCCACCGCCCGCCTGGATATAGAGCGTGGCGTCCTTGACCACCGCGGTGCGCAGCGCGATGCACATGTCCATGTCGCCGCGCGCGCTGAAATAGCCCAAGCCTCCGCCGTAGATGCCGCGCTTTTCCGGCTCGAGCTCGTCGATGATCTGCATGGCGCGGACCTTGGGCGCACCCGATACGGTGCCCGCCGGAAGACCGGCCAGCAGCGCCGACAGCGCGTCGTGCTCGTCCGAAAGCTCGCCCACGACGTTCGACACGATATGCATGACGTGGGAATAGCGCTCGATGATGAATTCCTCGGTGGGGCGCACGGTGCCGATCTTGCTGACCCGGCCGGTATCGTTGCGGCCGAGGTCCAGCAGCATCAGGTGTTCGGCCAGCTCTTTCTCGTCGGACAGCAAATCGGCTTCGAGCGCCCGATCCTCTTCGGGCGTGGCACCACGGGGCCGCGTGCCCGCGATGGGGCGGATCGTCACTTCGCCGTCCATCACGCGGACCAGGATCTCGGGCGATGCGCCCACCACCTGGAAGCCGCCGAAATTGAAGAAGAACATGAAGGGCGACGGGTTGGTGCGCCGGAGCGAGCGGTAGAGCGCGAAGGGCGGCAGGTCGAAATCCTGCGTCCAGCGCTGCGATGGCACGACCTGGAAGATGTCGCCCGCCGCGATGTAGTCCTTGGCGCGCGCCACCGCGTCCAGATAGCCCTGGTGGGTGAAGTTCGAGCGCGGCTCGCTCAGGGCGACCGCGTCGCCTAGGTCGCGCTCGACCGGCGCGGGGCGGTCGAGATCGCGCAACGCGTCCATCACCCGCTCGGCGGCCTGCACGTAGGCCGCGCGCGCCGACAGGCCCTGCCCGGCCCAGGCGGGCGCGACCACGGTCACCTCGCCCTTCACGCCGTCCAGCACCGCCACGACCGACGGGCGCAGCATCATCGCGTCGGGCACGCCCAGAGGATCGGGATTCACGTGCGGCAGATGTTCGACCAGCCGGATCATGTCGTAGCCCAGGTAGCCGAACAGCCCCGCGGCCGAGGCGGGAAGCTCGGACGGCAGGTCGATCCGGCTTTCCGCGATCACGCCGCGCAGGGTCGCCAGCGGATCGCCGGTCAGATCGGTGAAGGCGTCCGGATCGAAGCGCGCCTGCCGATTGATCCGGCTGGACGTGCCGCGGCATTCCCAGACCAGGTCCGGCTTCAGGCCGATGATCGAGTAGCGCCCGCGCACTTCGCCGCCGGTGACCGACTCGAGCATGAACGTATCGCGCCCGGCCTGTCCCAGCTTCAGCATCAGCGACACCGGCGTGTCCAGATCGGCGGCGATCCGTGTATAGACCACCTGGGACTGGCCCGCGTCGAAAGCCGCCTGGAACGCGTCGAACTCGGGCGTGAGGCGCATCAGTTGAACTGCGCGTTGACGGCCTGCACCGCCTGGCTGTTCAGCCGGATGCCTTTCTGCCTCTCGAGCGCGCTGGTGAAGGCTTCGGTGATGTCCTGCGCGATGCCTTGCCCGGCGGATTGACGGACGCTGTCCTTGATCTGTTGGGCCTCGTTGCTGTCACCCGCGGGCGGGTTGATCGCATCCACGCGCAGGATCAGGGCGCCACCGTCGGTCGGGATCACGCGCAGAGCGCCTTCTTCTATCTCGAAGGCCGTCAGGACCAGGTCGGTGGGCGTGTCTTCCAGGAAGGCGTCGCGGAGCACGCCGGTTTCCCGGATCTCGACGCCGCCCTGCGACGCGAGGTCCGCGCCGTCGCCCACGGCTGCGAAGATTTCGTCGGCCTTGGCCTGCAACCGCTCGGTCAGCTGGGCGCTATCCCAGGCTTCGATCACCTGCACCTCGACCTCGTCCAGGGGATGCAGGGTCGGGTCCACGACCTCGTCCACGCGCAGGGCGAAAAGACCGCCATCAGCCAGCTCGCCCAGCTCGGGGAAGTCGCCGACCTCGGCCGCGGCGGCGGCGCTGCGGAATTCTTCGTAGGCGTCGATATCGTCGCCCGCGATGCTGGCGATTTCCGGGGAATACAGAATCTCGCCTGCCTCGAACGGAGTCTCGTCGGCGATTTCTTCCAGCGTGGCGCCGCCCGCCAGCAGGTCTTCGACCGGGTCGATCTGGTCTTCGATCATGCGGCGCGCGGCGTCCAGCGCGTATTCGCTTTGCAGGTCGTCGCGCACGTCCTCGAACGGGGTGGTGACCGCCTGCAGGATGGCGTTGATGCGGAAGAGCGCGGGGCCCAGGTCGGTGTCGACCGGCCCGACGATTCCGGCCGTTTCCGCGTCGAACACTGCGTCGCGCGCGGCGCCGTCCAGGTCGTCGCGGGTCAGCTCGCCCAGGTCGATATCGGCCAGCTCGAGGCCGCGCTGATCGACCAGCTGGTCGAAATCGGTGTCGCCCGCGGCGATGGAGTCGGCGGCGGCCTGGGCGGCCTCGTCGCTTTCGAAGATCAGCCGCTCGACCAGCCGCCGCTCGGGGCGGTCGTAGAGCTCGGCGCGCTCGTCGTAGAGACGGCGCAGGGCGTCGTCATCCACCGCCACGTCGTCCACCAGCATCTCGGGGCGCAGCCACGCGTAGGTGATGCGCTTGCGTTCGGGCAGGGTGAACTGGTCGGGATTGGCGTCGTAATAGGCCTGCAGATCGGCGTCCGACGGCTCGCCGATGGGGGTGTCCAGATCGGCCCGGCCCAGGCGCAGCAAGGTCAGATCGCGGGTTTCGCGGGCGTAGTCGTAAAGCGCGTCGACGAAGGCATCGGGCGGCTGGATGCCGGACACGACGGCGCCCTGCAGCAGTGTGCGCGAAATCTCGTCGCGCAGGTCACGCTCGTATTCGGCGACGCTGACGCCCGCGCGGTCCAGCGCGAATTCGTAGGCTTCACGGTCGAATTGACCGTCGAGCCCCTCGAACGCTTCTGTCTGCAGGACTTCGCGCCGGATTTCGGCGTCGCCCACCGAGATGCCGAGCTCGTCGGCTTCGTCTTCGAGCGCCGCAAGGGCCACCATGCGTTGCAGCACGATCCGGTCCAGACCGAATTGCTGCGCCTGCTGGAAGGTCAGGCGCTGGCCGGTCTGCGCTTCGAAGCTGCGGATTTCCTGCTGCACCGCGCGCGCGTAGCGGTCGATGTCGATCTCGGTGTCGCCCACGCTGCCCAGCGAGCGGACCGAGCCGCCGAAACTGCCCGCGCCGAAGCCCGCAAGGCCCACGATCAGCAAAAGCAGGATCACCCAGACGATGCCCTTGGACACCGCGTTGCCGCCGCTTTTGGCCATGGTCGATCACTCCGCCCGAAATTCTTGTTGCGGGCGGTCTATCGGGCCTTGGGGCGGCCCGCAAGATCAGCCGCCGATCAGGGGATGATGCGGGTGTATTTGGTGCCTTCGACGGACGCGCCCGCGATGGCACCGGCCTGTCCGAAGACCACGCCGATCACGGGTGTCAGCGACGATGTCGTGGTGGCCGACAGGTTGCCGCCCTGGTCGCGGAAGGCGTATTCGATGTCGGCGCCGGCCTCGTAGCCGCTGGAATTGCGGAAATCGTAGAGCGCGTCGTTGGTCATGAAGAACAGCACGTGCGCGTATTGCTGCGCGCCGATCTGCAGTCCCAGCGTAGCTTGCGTGGCCGAGTAGTAGTCGATGGGCGAGCCGTTCACCAAGAGCGCACCGCGCCCGTAGCTGCCGCCCACGCCAAGCCCCGCCTTGGTGATCAGCGGCATGACCAGGATGCCGCTGGCCTTGTCGCGCAGATCCTGCGTCGCGGGATAGGTGGAGTAGAGATAGTTCAGCGTGGATTGCACGCGCGCGTCGATCTGGGCGCTGCCGCGGCTGGAGACGCCGTTGCCGCAGCCCGCGGTGGCCAGTGCCATGGCGGCACCTCCGGCCAGAACCGCCCGGCGGGTTGGAAATGTCATGGGATGTCCCTTGTTACTGCCGATAGCCTCAGGTGGCGGCCTTGGGCGACCGCTCTGGTGAAGGTTATATCGGCGGGAAGCCGCTCTGTCATCCCAAATGGTTTTTTTCGGCGGGGACGTGCCGCTACTGGCCCGGCAAGCGATCGCTTTCGACCAGATCGCGCACCTGTTGCGGCAGGTTCGTCCAGACGAAATCGTAGAGCGCGCGGCCGGTGGGCAGATCGGCGCCCGTGTAGGTGGCGTTCCCGAACCGGTTCAGCCCGATCCCCAGGCCTTCGCCGTCCATGTCGCAGACATAATGCAGGAAGGGGATGGAATCGTGTGGCTGCACCGGGACCTCGGATCCGTCTATCAGGGAAAACCGCCGGACACGGGCATCGGCCGCGTCCGGGTTCCAGGCGGTCACGCCCTTGCCGTCCGGCGTGAACACCACGTAGCCGAACCCCATGGGAACTTCACCGATCCGCGTTCCGTCCAGGGTCCAGGTTTGCAGGACCGGCCTGCCGACCGGGATGGCCATGTGGGCGGTCCGGGGCGACAGGTGGGTGAAGAGCGGGCCCACGGTCTGCTCGACGGCCGAGGACAAATCCAGCAGCGGCTGACGGGCCCCGGTGTCGTCCCAGATCTCGATCACCTGGCTGGTGTAGCTTTGATCGTCCGAGCGCCCCGACTGGACGCTGACCAGCAATCGGTCCAGGTGATCCCACCCGACGGGATAGATGGACGGATCGTTCGACAGCGGCACGTCGTGCTGCACGACGATCTGCCCCGTCGCCACGTCCCAGACCAGGATCATGCCGATGCCGTAGGCCGCGTAGCGGGAGCCGTCGCCGTTGAAGCCGACCGGAAGGATGGTCGCGCCGATATTTCCGCGCTTCTGCAGGCCCGTCAGGCGCCGCAATTCGCGCCCGTCTTCCGCCGCAAAGAGCCGGATGCTGGCATCCGAGATGACCGGGACCGCGATCAGGCTACCGTCTGGTGAAAAGACCGGGGGCTCGGACAGCATCACGCCGGTGTCGTTTGCTTCGTCGAACGGGACCAGGTCGGCCACCAGAGCACCGGTCTGCGGGTCGAACAGCGACCAGGGCTGGCCGTCCTCGACCGCCGCGTCGAAGCGTTGCTCGCCCGCGAAGACGCGCCGTCCGTCGGGGCTGACGGAAGTGATCTGTCTGAATGTCCGCGGAATGCGCAGCGCCCGGGACCCCACCGCGTTCAGCAGGGCCTGGGCGGCCGCGTCGAAGGTCTGCATGTCGTCGGCAGAAGGGTCGGCGGGAAGACCGCGCAACGCGTCGATGATCGCCGTGCCCCGGTCGCAGCGCGTCAGATGTCCGTGGGAGCTGCGGGCGAAATCCTCGCTCAGCAGTTTCAGAAGCCGCGCGTCCTGCGCGTGGGCGGCGCCCGACAGACCCAGAAAGATCGCCAATGCCCCGCAGATGGCAGGCTTGCGAAGGTGTCTCATGGCCGTTGCCCCAACCGCTTCCCTGGGGGCATCTTACCCGGAAGCCCGAACGGGTCAAACGGCCGGGATCAGGCGTTCAGAAGCCGCGCCACGTCGGGGGCGAAATAGGTCAGGATGCCGTCGCAGCCCGCGCGCTTGAACGCCATCAGGCTTTCCAGCATGACCCGCTCGCCGTCGAGCCAGCCGCGCTCGGCGGCGCCCTTCAGCATCGCGTATTCGCCGCTGACCTGGTAGGCGAAGGTCGGCACGCCGAATTCGCGCTTCACGCGCGAACAGATGTCCAGATACGGCATGCCCGGCTTCACCATGACCATGTCCGCGCCTTCGGACAGGTCGCGGGCGATCAGGCGCATGGCCTCGTCGCTGTTGGCCGGATCCATCTGGTAGGTCTTCTTGTCGCCCTTCAGTGCGCCCGATGCCCCCACCGCGTCGCGGAAGGGCCCGTAGAAGGCGCTGGCGTACTTGGCCGCGTAGGACATGATCGTGACATCCGTGTGCCCTTCGGATTCGAGCGCCGTGCGCATGGCGCCGATGCGCCCGTCCATCATGTCGGACGGCCCCAGGATGTCGGCGCCCGCCGCGGCCTGGGCCAGCGCCATCTTCACCAGCGCCTCGACCGACTCGTCGTTGACGATCACGCCGTCGCGCACGATGCCGTCATGGCCGTTGGCGTTGTAGGGGTCGAGCGCCACGTCGGTCATCACGGCGATGTCGATGCCTGCGTCCCGGATCGCGCGGACGGCCCGGTTGGACAGGTTGTCGGGGTTCCAGGCCTCTTCGCAGGTCTCGGATTTCAGGGCGGTGTCGGTATAGGGAAAGAGGCAGATCGCCGGGATGCCGAGCGATGCCGCCTCGCGCGCCGCGTCGACCAGCAGGTCGATGCTCAGCCGCTCGACACCCGGCATCGACGGCACCGCGTCACGCTCGGCGTGGCCGTCGCGCACGAAGGCCGGCCAGATCAGATCCCCGGTGCCAAGCGCGGTTTCGCGCACCATCGCGCGCAGCTGGGGCGTGCGGCGCAGACGGCGGAAGCGGGTGGCGGGGAAGGGGGCCTGCGTCATTATCTGATCCATATGCAACGAATTCCGGTTTCCGAGCGTGGGTTGCATGGATTTCCCCGTGGCTCAAGTGTAAGTCCGACCCACAAGACCCCGAACGAGGCCTCCCTTGAACTGGTACGAAATCGTCTTCGAGCTGATCGACATGCGCTCGTTCTCGAACCTGTGGTTCTGGATTGCCCTCGCAGCGGTCTGGTCCACGACCAGCCATTACGTGCTGGGCGTGCCCTTCGACATGGTCGGCCGCGCGGCGAAACATGGCGGCCAGTCCGAGCGCGACCTGGAAACGCTGG
The DNA here is from genome assembly GCF_016412875.1 of Palleronia pontilimi. Classification (GTDB taxonomy): domain Bacteria; phylum Pseudomonadota; class Alphaproteobacteria; order Rhodobacterales; family Rhodobacteraceae; genus Palleronia; species Palleronia pontilimi. Next base: position 52,101 of record NZ_JAEKPD010000008.1, read on the forward strand.
TGCGGATTAGGGTCAACCGGCTGCTGTTCATCGCCCGTGTGTCCGGGCTGTGGATCGTGGGGTTCGGCGCGGCGATCCTGACGGCGCTGATGATCCTGGGCTTCGTCTATCAGGTCGAATTCGCGCAGGCGGTGTTCCTGATCGCGGCCCCCATGACGCTGGTGGGCCTGCTGAGCCTGTCGACCGCACGGCTGATCGAGATGGCGGATCTGAGCGGTGCTGCCCTGCGCCTGCGCCTGACCCGTCACCGCCAGATGGTGCAGGTGATCGGCATGGTGTCGATCTTCGTCACCGCCGTGTGGGGGATGTACCAGAACATGAATGTGGGCCCGCTGGGCGGTTAGCGGCGCGTCGGCTAGCGGCGCGGCGGCTAGCGCGGGGCGCGGCCGACGGGGTCCGGGGTCAGCCAGTCGGGCCAGCCCATCACCCGCTCGTAGGCGAAGAGCGCGATGCAGACCGCGATGACGACCAGCACGAGCTTCACCTGTTTCGCCGATGGCGGGTTCTGCGCCCAGCGCTTGGCGCGCATCATCCAGTGGAAGTTCATGCGTCGTCGGCCTTGTCCAGGAACCGCACCGTCCCGATGAAGGGCAGGTTGCGGTTGCGCTGCGCGTAATCGATGCCGTAGCCCACCACGAATTCGTCGGGGATCTCGAAGCCGGTCCAACTGGCCTTCACGTCGACCTCGCGCCGGGACGGCTTGTCCAGAAGGGCGATGGTTTCCAGCCGGGCCGGTTCGCGCGCGCGCAACAGGCCCAGCACGTGGTGCAGGGTGAAACCGGTATCGACGATATCTTCGACCACCAGCACGTCTCGGCCCGCGATCTCGCCGCGCAGATCCTTCAGGATCCGCACCTCGCGGCTGGATTTCATGGCATCGCCGTAGGAAGACGCTTCCAGGAAATCCACCTCGACCGGCAGATCGAGCTCCCTCACCAGATCCGCAATGAACACGAAGGACCCGCGCAGCAGACCGACGACCACCAGCTTGTTCGTGCCCTTGAAATGGTCGTGGATGTCGTGGCTCAGCTGCTCGATCCGGGCGGCGATGCGCTTGGCCGAGATCAACTCGTCGATGACATAGGCCGGCTGTGACATGATCGCCCCCTTGAAATCCGCGGCGCCCGGGTGACATCTAGCCCCAGGGGAAACGCGAGAAGACTTATGCCGAGCCACCACGAGACCCGCAAGCTGCCCTATAGCGCGCAGCAAATGTTCAATCTTGTGGCCGATGTCGAAAGTTATCCGAAATTCCTGCCCTGGACCGCCGCCGCGCGAATCCGCGAACGGCGCGAGACGCCCGACGGCGAGGTCCTGAAGGCCGACCTGGTGATCAGCTTCAAGGTCTTCCGCGAGCGGTTCGGCAGCCGCGTCGTGCTGCACCGCGACACCATGCAGATCGACACCGAATATGTGGAAGGCCCTTTCAAGCACATGAATTCCACGTGGAATTTCAAGGATCTGGGCTCCGGTTGCGAAGTGCGGTTCCACGTCGATTTCGAATTCAAGAGCCGCATCCTGGGATCGGCCGCCAACATGTTCTTCAATGACGCGATGCAGCGGATCGTGCGCGCCTTCGAGCGGCGGGCGGATGCGCTCTACGGATCGAAGAGCGGCCGTTAACCAACTGTTCGCAAATCATTTTCGCGCCACATTCCTGCTGGATTTCGCCACCAAAACCCGGCGGCAATCGAACGCGTAAAAAGGAGTGAAACGATGATTGGCGGAATTACCCTGGGCACGAATGGGGGCACGCAGCCCAAGCCCAGCGACACGACCAACGAAACGGATGGCAGCGACGAGCCGAAAGCCGACAGCGGGACCGATCAGACCGACGGCACCAGCGACCCGCAGACCAAGCCTGCCGAAGGGCCGGATACGTCGACCGGGACCAAACCCGTCGAGGCCAGCACCGACACGACGGGTGCCGGCGCGACCTTCGGCTATCCCGCGACACAGGATGCGACGGCCCGCTCCGCCGAGGCGGATGGCCTCGGTATCGCGCCGGACCTGGCCCCCGCGGCAGGCTTCGGTCTGAGAGCGGCGGCCAGCCAGATGCGTCTGCAAACCCAGGCGGTCCTGCAGATCCAGGCCATGGCCGACCCGGTCTTCGGGCCCCCGGCGCCGGGCGGACCCATCCTGGACATCGTCTACAACGAGGGGGTAGAGGCCGCGCGCCCGCCCGAACAGCCCGAGTCGCTGAACATGGTCGGCTGACCATCCGGGTCGGACAGGACAAGGCCCCGGACGTGATCCGGGGCCTTTTTCGTGCGAGCGCTTCAGCGGCGTGGCTCAGGACGCGATGTCGTATGCCCGCTCGCCGTGCACGGCGATGTCCAGGCCCGAACGCTCGATCTCGGGATCGACGCGCATGGGCACGAACATCCTGACCACCTGGACGAGGACGACCGTCATGACGACCGTGAAGGCGCCCACGATGACCAGCGCGCCCAACTGGGCGAACCACGCGCCCGCGCCGAAGGCCGCGATCATGATCGTGCCGAAAATGCCGCCCACGCCGTGCACCGCGAAGACGTCCAGCGTGTCGTCGATGCCGAAGCGGTTGCGGATCAGGTTCACGGCCTCTTGGCAGAGCACGCCCGCGACCGCGCCGATCACCAGCGCCTCGATCGGGCCGACGAAGCCCGAGGCGGGCGTGATCGACGCGAGCCCCGCGATGGTACCGGTGACGATGCCCACCAGCGACGCCTTGCCGTATTTCATCCGCTCCCACAGCGCCCAGCTGAGCGACGCGGTGGCGGCCGAGATATGCGTGACGGTCAGCGCCATGGCGGCACCGCCATCGGCAGCCAGCTGGCTGCCGCCGTTGAAACCGAACCATCCGACCCACAGCATCGCGGCCCCGATCATCACCATGCCGGGATTGTGCGGCGGCTTGCTGCGGTCCGAGCGCGGGCCCAGCATCACCGCGATGACCAGCGCGGCCAGACCGGCGGTCTCGTGCACCACGACGCCGCCCGCGAAGTCCTTCACGCCGACCGCGCCCAGGATGCCGCCATCCGACAGCATGCCGCCGCCCCAGATCCAGTGCACCACGGGTGCATAGACCAGCAGCATCCACAACGATGAGAAAAGCAGCACGAAGCCGAAGCTGATCCGCTCGACGAAGCAGCCGACGATCAGCGCGGGGGTGATGATGGCGAAGGTCATCTGGAAGGCGAAGAACAGCACCTCGGGCAGGGTGCCCGACAGGCTGTCGGCGTCGACGCCCATCAGGAACATCTTGCCCAAGCCCCCCCAGAGCGCGCCCCCGTCGCCGAACGCGATGGTGTAGCCGAAGGCCAGCCACAGCACGCTCATCAGGCAGGCGATGGCGTAGCATTGCATGAACACGCTCAGCACGTTGCGCGCGCGCACCAGCCCCCCGTAGAACAGCGCCAGGCCCGGCAATGTCATGAACAGCACGAGCGCGGTGGCCACGATGATCCAGGCGGTATCGGCTCCGACCATGGTTGAGTTCCTCCGAATTGATTTTCCCGGCGCATAGGGCTTGGGCCGGTGGTCGAACGGAAGGCAGCGGTTGCACAAGAATCGGGCTATCTGGGAAGCGCACAATTTTTCGGCGAAAAATTGGGTCGCCGCCCGATTCGTGCGCGCGAATGGGACGGGTGGTGCGCTCAGTCGCTTTCGGTCAGGGCCTTCAGGATCAGGCCGAGCGCATGGTCGCGGGCCGCGCGGCGCACCGCGTCGCGTCCCAGTGGGCCGAATTCCACCGTCTCGAGGCGAAGCGTGTCGGGCGATGCCAGTGCGAAGCAGACCCGGCCTTCGGGCTTTTGCGCGCTGCCGCCCGGGCCCGCGATGCCGGTGATCGCCACGGCGATCTGCGCGCCCGCCCGGACGCGCGCGCCTTGCGCCATTTCGGCCGCCACGTCCTCGCTGACCGCGCCATGGGCGTCGAGCGTTGCCTGGGCGACGCCCAGGAGCGCGACCTTGGCCGCGTTGGAATAGGTGACGACGCCGCGCTCGAAGATGTCCGACGCCCCCGGGGGATCGGTCAGGGCCGCGGCGACCATGCCGCCGGTGCAGCTTTCGGCGGTAGTGATCGTTGCGCGGGATTTGCGCGCGGCCTCAAGGATTTGCGCGGCGAGGCTCATGCAAGAACTCCGTGGGCCAGCGCCGCCAGGGCGATTACGCCCAGGGCCGCGAAGACGCCCGCGATCACGTCGTCGAGCATCACCCCCAGCGGATCACCCCGCCGGTCTGCCCATCCCACGGGGCCGGGTTTCAGGATGTCGAACAGGCGAAACAGCGCGAAGGCCGCGATCCAGCCGGGCCAGAGCGCGGTGATCGCGACCCCGGCATGGGCCGCGCCGATGCTGATGGGCAGCAGCGCGATCCACTGGCCCACGACTTCGTCGATGACGATTTCGGAAGGGTCTTCCTGCCCGAGCCGCGCGACCTCGGTCGTCGTTGCCTTCAGGCCCCAAAAGAACGCAACCCCCGCACCCAGCGCCAACAGCCACGGCCCCCCGACGACATGCAAAAGCCACGCCACCGGCAGCGCCGCCGCCGAGCCCCAGGTTCCCGGCGCGGGTTTCAGGAGGCCCGCGTAGAAGAAGGTGGTGACCAGCCGGTTCATGCGCCCACCAGCGTGGCGGTCGCCAGCGCCGCGATGCCTTCGCCGCGCCCGGTGAAGCCCAGGCGCTCGGAGGTCGTGGCCTTCACGCTGACGCGGCCCATGTCCAGCCCCAAGCATTCTGCGACGCGCGCCCGCATGGCGGCGGCGTGGGGCCCGATCTTGGGCTGCTCGCAGATCAGCGTGAGGTCCACATGCCGGATCGCAAAGCCCCGCGCGGCGGCCAGATCCCGCGCGTGGTCCAGGAAAACAACGCTGTCCGCGCCTTTCCAGCGGTCGTCCGAGGGCGGGAAATGCTGTCCGATATCGCCTTCGGCCAAGGCGCCGTAGATCGCATCGCTGATCGCGTGCAGTCCCACATCGGCGTCCGAATGGCCGGTCAGCCCGTGGCTGTGGGGCACCGCGATGCCGCAGAGCGTGACGGAATTGCCCGGCCCGAACGCGTGCACGTCGAAGCCGTTGCCCATGCGGATATCGGGGATCTGCGACATGCGGCGCTCCAGGATAGCTTCGGCACGGGCGAAATCTTCGGGCCCGGTGATCTTCAGATTGTCTTCATCGCCCGCCACGATCGCGACCTCAAGCCCCGCCGCGCGGGCCACGCCCACATCGTCCGCGGCGTCGCCTTGCCGGGCGCGGTGGGCCGACAGGATCGCGTCGAAATGGAAGCCCTGGGGCGTCTGGGCGCGGAACAGGCCGTCGCGGTCATGCAGGCCCGTCACGCGGTCCCGCTCGCCGCGCCAGAGCGCATCGCGGATCGGCAGGGCCGGGGCGGCGGCACGGTTGGTGTCGAGCGCGTCGATCACGCGGTCGATGAGCTCGGCGCTGACGCAGGGGCGGGCGACATCGTGGATCAGGATCCGGGCGGGGGGATGGTCCGACAGCGCCTCGAGCCCGGCGCGGACCGACGCGGCCCGGGTCTGCCCGCCGCTGACCACCGCCACGTCGCCATGGGCGGTGTAGGCCGCGGCCATGTCCATGTCCTGGGGGTGAAGCACCAGCACGATGTCGTCGATCCGCGCCATGCTCCGGAAGGCGTCCAGCGTATGGGCCAGCACCGTGCGTCCGGCCAGCATGCGCCATTGCTTGGGGATGCCGGGCCCCGCGCGCGTCCCGCGTCCCGCGGCCACGATCAGCGCCGTGGTCCGGTATTCTGCCATGTCGAAAGACCCCCCACTCTTCGGTCGGAATTTCTACGGATTGTCACTGTGGCTGACAATCCCACGCGATCGACCCGGCAGGCGCCTTATTTTTAGGCAGGATGAGATTTCGGGCAGTTTTCGGCTCGTCAGGTTTGAACAAAGGCGCGGGCGACGATACGAAAGTCAGCAATTGCTTATTTCTTGCGCAAAGTCATCCGGTCTAATGCCGCTACCCCTCGATCTGACGCCGCCCGTGCTGCTGGCCCCGATGGCAGGCATCACGGATCTGCCTTTCCGCGACATCGTCGCGGGATTCGGCGCGGGCCTGGTCACGTCCGAAATGGTCGCCAGCCGCGAGATGGTCTGCGACAGCGTGGGGGTCGTGGCCCGTGCGTGTCCGGGCCGCGGCCGGGGGCAGGGCGCGGTGCAACTGGCGGGCTGCGAGGCATACTGGATGGCCGAGGCCGCGCGCCGGATCGAGGCGGCGGGCGCGCGCCTGATCGACATCAACATGGGCTGCCCGGCCAAGAAGGTGGTGAACGGCGCGTCCGGCTCGGCGCTGATGCGCGATCTGGATCACGCGCTTTCGCTGATCGACGCGGTGGTGGGCGCGGTATCGGTCCCGGTGACGTTGAAGACGCGGCTGGGCTGGGACGATGCGTCCCGGAATGCCGCCGCGCTTGCACGCCGGGCCGAAGCCGCGGGCATCGCCATGATCACCATCCACGGGCGCACGCGCTGCCAGTTCTACAAGGGTCGCGCGGACTGGGCGGCGATCCGGGCGGTCAAGGACGCGGTGTCGATCCCGGTCATCGCCAATGGCGACATCACGGACGCCGACACCGCCCGCGCGGCCCTGGCGGCGTCGGGCGCGGACGGCGTGATGGTGGGCCGCGGGGCGCAGGGGCGGCCCTGGGCGCTGGCGGGGATCGCGGCCGATCTTTACGGCACGCCGCGTCCGCTGATCCCCGCGGGCGGCGCACTTGCCGATCTCGTGGCGGGCCATGTCGAGGCCTCGTGCCGTTTCTATGGCCGCGCGCTGGGAACCCGCGTCGTGCGCAAGCACCTGGGATGGTACATGGACCACGCGGGCACGCCGACCGAACTGCGCCGCGAGGTTCTGACCGGGCCCGATCCGCTGGCCTGCCACGGCCTGCTGGACCTGGCCTTCGACACCGAACGGCAGGCGGCATGAGCGACCTGGGACAGATCGTTTGGCATTCGCTGCCGGTCCCGATCCTGCTGGTCGATGCCGAGGACCGCATCACCGACGTCAATTCGGTGGCCGAGGACTTCCTGATGAGCTCGGCGCGCAGCCTGGCGGGCCAGCCGCTGTTCGACCGGTTGCTGGTCGACGCGCCGCTCGACGACGCGTTCCGGCGCGTCCGCGAAAACCGCGCGGCCCTTTTCATCAACAATGTCGACGCGGGCGGCGGCAATCGCCCGCCAGAGACATGCGACCTGCAGATCGCACCGCTGGACGGACGGGACGGGGGCGTCCTGGTGATGCTCACGCCGCGCCAGATGGCGGGCCGTCTGAGCCAGGCGGGCACTGCGCGGTCGTCCGCGCGCTCGGCCATCGGCATGGCCGAGATGCTGGCGCACGAGATCAAGAACCCGCTGGCGGGCATCACCGGCGCCGCACAGCTTCTGTCCATGGGTCTGAGCAACGGCGACCTAGAGCTGACGGACCTGATCGTCGCGGAATCGAAGCGCATCGTGGCGCTGCTCGAGCAGGTCGAGCAATTCGGCAACCTGCGCCCGCCCCAGCGCCGACCGGCCAATATCCACGACATCACCGACCGGGCGTTGCGGATCGCCGGCGTGGGCTTCGCGTCGCACATGAAGCTGAAGCAGGATTACGACCCGTCGCTGCCGCTGACCTATGTCGATGCCGACCAGATCCAGCAGGTGATCGAGAACCTGATCCGCAACGCAACCCAGGCGGCCAGCCCCGAAGGCGGCACCATCACGGTGCGCAGCTTCTACGATCATTCGCTCCGCCTGCGCCGCCGCGATGGCAGCGGCGCCGCGCTGCCCCTGCAGCTCGAGGTTATCGACGATGGCAAGGGGCTGCCGCAGGAACTGGCCGACGCCATCTTCGATCCCTTCGTGTCGGGACGCGAGAATGGCACGGGCCTTGGCCTGGCACTGGTCAGCAAGATCATCAGCGAACACGACGGCCTGATTTCGGTCGAAAGCCGTCCGGGGCGCACCGCGTTCCGGATATCCCTGCCGATGGCCCCGCGGTCAGACGCGTCTTCCTAGGAAAGGACCCAAACGATGGATGGCACAGTCCTCGTCGCCGATGACGACCGCACGATCCGAACCGTTCTGACCCAGGCGCTGACCCGCGCGGGCTGCAAGGTCCACGCCACGTCGTCCATGGTGACGCTCATGCGCTGGGTGGACGAGGGCAAGGGCGACCTGGTGATCTCGGACGTGATCATGCCCGACGGCAACGGGCTCGAGGCCTTGCCGCAGATCGGCGAGCGGCGGCCGGGCCTGCCCGTGATCGTCATTTCGGCGCAGAACACCATCATGACCGCGATCCAGGCGGCCGAGGCCGAGGCCTACGACTACCTGCCCAAGCCCTTCGATCTGCCGGACCTGATGAAGCGGGCCGCCCGCGCGCTGGACACGCCCCGCCGCGTCGCGCCCCCGGGCCCGCCGCGCGACGTGCAGGCGGGTGACGGCGATCTGCCGCTGGTGGGGCGCACACCGGCGATGCAGGCGCTTTACCGGCTGGTGGCGCAGGTGATGAACACCGATCTGCCGGTGCTGATCTCTGGCGAATCGGGCACCGGGAAATCGCTGATGGCGCGTGCGATCCACGATTTTTCGGACCGCCGCAACCAGCCCTTCGTCGTCGTCGGGGCCGCCGACCTGGCGCAACCTGACGCCATCTCGGCGATCGTGGCGCGCGCGCGGCTGGGCACCATCCTGTTCGACGAGGTGGGCGACCTGGACGCAGACGCGCAAGCCCGGATCGTGCGGATGCTGGACAGCTTCACCGACGACGCGCCGCGGGTCATGGCCACCAGCCAGGGCGATCTGTCGGATCGGCTGGAGACCGGCGAATTCCGGGCGGACCTGTTCTATCGGCTGAGCGGCGTGCCGCTGAGCGTGCCGCCGCTGCGCGACCGGGTCGAGGACATCCCGCTTCTGGCCGAGCATTTCCTGGCCCGCGGCGAGCGCGACGGCCTGCCCGCGCGCGCCATGGACGACGAGACAACCGCCCTGATCCGCCGCTATTCGTGGCCCGGCAACGTGCGCCAGCTCGAAAACACAGTGCGCCGTCTGCTGCTGACCGCCAGCCACGAAAGCATCAGCCGCGAAGAAGTCGAAACCGTGCTGGGCAACCAGCCTGCCATGGAGCCCCTGCGCAGCGGCGGGCAGGGCGACCGGTTGCAAGCCTCGGTCCACCAGCACCTGCGCCGCTATTTCGATCTGCATGGCGGCGTGCTGCCGCCCGCGGGGCTGTACCAGCGAATCCTGCGCGAAGTCGAAGCGCCGCTGATCGAGATCGCGCTGGATGCCACCGGCGGAAACCAGGCGAAATGCGCCGATCTGCTGGGGATCAATCGCAATACGCTGCGCAAAAAGATCACCGACCTCGATATCCGCGTGACACGGCGCCGCAAATTGATGTAAAAGCGCAACAGAAGCGTGGCAGTCGGGCAAAGTCCGACAGAACGATCACGCCAGAGCGGTGGGCGCCGGAACAGGCGCCACGGTATTTCGGAGGTTCCCCATGGTGCATCCGCGCAGGATGCTGAACTGGGATACGCTCGCCCGCCTGCGACGGCAGAGGCGGGTGCAGAACGCGGCGACAGTGGGATTGGGCATTCTCGGCCCGCTGCTGGCGTTCGCGACGTATCTGGTGCTGGGCCCGTTGGGCCAAGGCGGCTCGTCCGTCGCCTTGAGGTTCGTCATCCTGGCGGACCTGATCTACGTCATCGTGCTGGTCGCGCTGGTGCTGAGCGCGCTGGCCCGCGTCGTCGCCGCCCGGCGGGCGCAATCGGCGGGGTCGCGCCTGCATCTGCGGCTGACGGGCGTTTTCGCACTGATCGCGCTGGTGCCCACGGTGACGGTCGCCGTCTTCGCGGCCCTATCGATCAATTTCGGACTGGAAGGCTGGTTTTCCGAGCGAGTCAGCCGCGTGGTCGGCGCGTCGCTGGCTGCCGCCGAGGCCTACGAGGAAGAACACCGCGGCGACCTGTCCACCGACGCCGAGGCGCTGGCCAATTTCCTGCGCGGCGCACGGACCAACACGTTCCTGCTCAGCGACGGCGAATTGCGCCAGCTTCTGAGCCAGGGGCAGGCGCAGATCCAGCGGGGCCTGCGCGAAGCCTATGTCATCGACGGCGCCGGCGAGATCGCGGCACGCGGCGAACGGTCCTACCTGTTCGACTACGAAGAGCCCCCCGCCGAGGCGCTGAATCTGGCCGCCGACGGCGAGACGGTCATCATCGAGGACTGGGACAACAACGAATTTCGCGCGCTGGTGCGGCTGCAGGGGCTGGCCGACCGCTATCTGTATGTCAGCCGCGCGGTCGATGGCGATCTTCTGGCGCTGCTCGATGACACCCAGGAATCGGTGCAGCTTTACAACCAGCTCGAAGCCGATCGCGGGCGGCTGCTGTTCGAATTCGGGCTGCTGTATCTGGGCTTCGCGGTGATCCTGATCCTGGCGGCGATCTGGGTGGGCCTGTGGTTCGCCGAGCGACTGTCGCGGCCCGTGGGCCGCTTGGCCGGGGCCGCCCAGCGGGTGGGCGCGGGCGATCTGGACGTGCGCGTGCGCGAGGAAGACGGTGACGACGAGATCTCGATGCTGGGGCGCCTGTTCAACCAGATGACCACCCAGCTGAAGGCGCAGCGCGACACGCTTCTGGCCACCACCGACCAGATCGAACGGCGGCGGCGGCTGTTCGATTCGGTCCTGGGCTCGGTCACGTCGGGCGTGGTCGGCCTGGACGCAGACGGGCGGGTGGCCTTCGTGAACCGCTCGGCCGAGCGGCTTTTGCAGCTGGACGAGGGCGCCGGTCAATCGGTGCCGCTGTCGGTGGCGGTGCCCGAGTTCGGGCCGATGTACGACAAGCTGGTCGAAGGGGCATCGGACGTTGTGCAGGGCGAGGTGAAGGTCAGCCGCAACGGCGCGCTTGAAGCATTGCTGGTGCGCATGGCCACGCGGCAATCCGAGGACGGCACGCTGGAAGGCTACGTGGTCGCCTTCGATGACGTGACCGACCTTGTGGCCGCGCAGCGCATGGCGGCCTGGGGCGACGTGGCGCGGCGCATCGCGCACGAGATCAAGAACCCGCTGACCCCCATCCAGCTGAGCGCGGGGCGCATCCGGCGCAAGTTCGGACCCGAAGTCGCGGATTCCGCCGCGCTGGAGCAGATGACCGACGTCATCGTGCGCCAGACCGAGGGACTGCGCCGCATCGTCGACGAGTTCAGCCAGTTCGCCCGGATGCCCGAGCCCGACCGCCGGCGACACGACCTGGTGGCGCTGGTGCGCGAGGCGGTCCTGTTGCAGCAATCGGGCCAGGAAGGGGTGAAGATCTCGGCCGACCTTCCCGACACGCCGCTGATGGCCGACCTGGACGAGACGATGATCGGCCAGGCGCTGACGAACCTGATCAAGAACGCGGGCGAGGCGACCGAGACGCGGATCCGGCAGGGCGCGCCCGAAGGCTACCAGCCCGAAATCCGGGTCAGCCTGAAGGCGCGGCGCGGCCAGGCCTTCCTGTTCATCTCTGACAACGGGATCGGTCTGCCCGAGGACCGCGCGCGGCTGTTCGAGCCCTACGTGACCACAAGGGAAGAGGGCACCGGGCTGGGTCTGCCCATCGTGCGCAAGATCATCGAAGAGCATGGCGGCACCCTGGTGCTGACCGATGCCAAGCCGTTTTCCACCGGCGCGCATCCCGGCGCGCGTGCCGAAATCCGCCTGCCGCTTGACGTGGCGGGCGACCTGACAGCCGACAGGCATACAAAGACTTTGACCGAAGAGGACGCAGCATAATGGGCGATATTCTGATCGTTGACGACGAACGCGACATCCGCGAACTGATCTCGGACATCCTGAAGGACGAAGGCTACACCACGCGGCTGGCCGGCACGTCTTCGGAATGCATGGCCCAGATCGAAAGCGCGCCCCCCAGCCTGATGATCCTGGATATCTGGCTGAAAGACAGCGACATGGACGGGATCGACATCCTGAAGATCGCCAAGCGCGACTATCCCGGTGTGCCCGTCATCATCATCTCGGGCCACGGCAATATCGAGATCGCGGTGGCCGCGATCAAGCAGGGCGCTTACGACTACATCGAGAAGCCGTTCAACATCGACCAGCTGATGGTGGTGATCGGCCGCGCCATGGAAACGTCGCGCCTGCGCGAGGAAAACGTGCAGCTCAAGCGCCGCGATGCCGAACCGGCCGTCCTGGTGGGCCAGAGCGCCGCGTTCAAGTCGCTGAAATCGGCGCTGGACAAGATCACCAAGTCCAACGGGCGCGTCATGCTGACCGGCCCCGCGGGCTCGGGCAAGGAACTGGCGGCGCGCTACATCCACGCCAATTCTGGCCGGTCCGACAAGCCCTTCGTCAGCGTCGGTGCCGCCAGCGTCGAGCCGGACCGCATGGAAGAAGTGCTGTTCGGCCGCGAATCGCGCGACGGCACGGTCGAGCCGGGCCTGCTGGAACAGGCCGATGGCGGCATCCTGTTCTTCGACGAGGTGGCGGACATGCCGCCCGGCACCCAGTCCAAGATCCTGCGCGTGCTGGTGGACCAGACCTTCCAGCGCGTCGGCGGCACCGAGAAGGTGCGCGTGGATATCCGCGTCATCAGTTCGACCAACCGCGACCTGTCCGCCGAGATCGCGGCGGGCAATTTTCGCCAGGAGCTGTATCACCGGCTGGCCGTGGTGCCGGTCGAGGTGCCGTCGCTGGACGACCGGCGGGAGGATATTCCCCTGCTGGCCGAGTTCTTCCTGGAGCTGTTCAACAAGACCCAAGGTCTGCCCGTCCGCAAGCTGGGCGACGAGGCCGCGGCGCTTTTGCAGACGATGGTCTGGCCGGGCAACGTGCGCCAGTTGAAGAACATGATGGAACGGGTGCTGATCCTGGGCGACGGCAAGGGCGATATCGCGTCGTCCGAGCTGCCGGGATCCGAGACGCCGGATGACGGCGACGGCGACCGGGTGGTGCTGGCAGGCTCGCTTGCGACGCTGCCGCTGCGCGAGGCGCGCGAGCTTTTCGAGCGGGAATACCTGCTGACCCAGATCAACCGGTTCGGTGGCAATATCAGCCGCACCGCCAGCTTCGTCGGCATGGAGCGCAGCGCGCTGCACCGCAAGCTGAAATCGCTGGGGGTCGTGACGTCGAACAAGCAGGGCAGCCGCGTCGCCTACCTGGAGAACTCGGCGGACTAGGCCATGCCCTATACCGACCGCTTCATCACCGTCGAGGGGCGGCAGGTGGCCTATGTGGACGAAGGTCCACGCGACGCGGCGGTGCCGGTGGTGCTGCTGCATGGCGGCGGCTTCGACCACGCCGAGTTGACGTGGCGGCTGACCACCCGCGACCTGCGCGACCGGTTCCGGCTGGTGGTGCCCGACATTCCCGGCTATGGCCGCTCGCCCGGCTTCGACGGCCCCCACGACCTGCCGCGGCTGGGGCGCTGGCTGGTGGCGTTCCTGGACGCGATGGAGCTTCAGACGGTCGACATCTCGGGCGTGTCCATGGGCGGCGGCATGGCGCTGTGGCTGGCGCTCGAGCATCCCGAACGGGTGCGCAAGCTGGTCCCGGTCGGCTCCTACGGGCTGATGCAGCGCGTGCCGCTGCACCGGCTTGCGCATTTCGTCGCACGCTCGGGGCTGTCGTCGGTGATCTACAGCGGGGCGGCGCAATCGCCCATGCTGGCCCGGCTGGGTCTGGGCGCGTCCTACGGCAAGCGGCAGCGGGTGACGCCGCGCGCGGTGGCCGAGCTGATGGCGGTTGCGCGCGACCAGCGCCAGCGCCGCACGTTCGATGCGTTTCTCGAGGCCGAGATGGACGCGAACGGGCTGAAATCCGACCTGAGCGCGCAATTGTCGCGGCTGAGCCAGCCCACGCTGCTGGTCCACGGGGCCGCCGACCGGGTCGTGCCCGTGCGCCATGCGCGCGCAGCGGTGCCGAAGATCGCCGATGTGCGCTACCTGGAGCTGCCCACGGGCCATTGGCCCATGCGCGAGCGGCCGGATCTCTTCAACCCCGAACTTGCGCGCTTTCTTGACCCGAGCGGCGCTTGAGCCGCCGCGGCCCGCGTGTCACAACGGCGTCTGAGAAGCAGCGCGTGGCGGAATCCCCATGAAGATCATCATCTGCGGCGCGGGCCAGGTCGGCTGGCAGATCGCGCGGCACCTGGCGGGCGAACGCAACGACGTGACGGTCGTAGACAACAATGCCGAGCTGGTGCGCCAGGCCACCGACGCGCTGGACGTGCAGGGCATCGCCGGTCACGCGTCCTATCCCGACATCCTGGAACGGGCGGGCGCGCGCGACGCCGACATGATCATCGCCGCCACCCATTCCGACGAGGTCAACATGGTTACCTGCCAGGTGGCCCATTCGGTCTTCGCCGTGCCGCGCAAGATCGCGCGGCTTCGGGCGCAGAGCTACCTGGACGCGATCTATTCCGATTTGTACCGGCGCGATCACATGCCCATCGACGTCGTGATCTCGCCCGAAAAGGAGGTGGCGGAAGCCGCCTTGCGACGGCTGTCGGCGCCCAATTCGTTCGATACGCAGAACTTCGTGGGCGACAAGGTGCAGCTTCTGGGCATCCTGCTGGAGGCGGACTGCCCGGTGCTGAACACGCCGCTGAAGCAGCTGACCGACCTCTTTTCCACGCTGCGGACGCTGGTTGTGGGCATCCGCCGCGGTGGGCAGCTTTTCGCGCCCAGCCCCAACGACCAGCTGTTCGCCGAGGACCAGATCTACATCATTTCGCACCGCGAGGACGTGCCGCGCGCTTTGGAAATCTTCGGCAAGCAATCGCACACCCACGAGCGTGTCGTCATCATCGGCGGCGGCAATGTGGGCCTGGCGGTGGCAAGGGCGCTGGAGGCCAGCACCAAGCGGATCCGCGTCAAGATGATCGAGCGCAATCGACTGTGCGCCGAGCGCGCCGCGGACGCGCTGGAGCGGACCATCGTGCTGCATGGCGACGGCATGGATATCGAGCTGCTGAACGAGGCCAATATCGCCCGCGCCGACGCGGTCCTGTGCGTCACGGACGAGGACAAGGTGAACCTGCTGGCGTCGGTCCGCGCCAAGCAAGCGGGGTGCAGCATGTCGATCTGCCTGGTCAACGACCCGACGCTGCAACCGCTGATGCAGCCGCTGGATATCGACGCCTTCATCAATCCCCGCTCGACGACGGTCAGCTCGATCCTGCGCCATATCCGCCACGGCCGGGTGCGCAGCGTCTATTCCATCGGCGACGCCGAGGCCGAGGTGATCGAGGCGCAGGTGCTCAGCACGTCGCCGATCTCGGGCGAGCTGATCCGCGACATCGACTTTCCCGAAGGGGTGCTGGTCGGCGCGGTCGAGAAGGGCGGCAAGGTCGTGCGGCCCACGGGCACGACGCGGATCGAAGAGGGCGACGTGATCGTGCTGTTCGCGCTGACCTCGGACGTGCCCGCGGTCGAGCGCCTGTTCCAAGTCTCGATCGACTTCTTCTAGGATGTTCGCGCGGATCGAGCGTCTGCCGTTTCTGCTGGTGCTCATGGGCATCGGCGCCTTCGCCATGCTGGTGCCGGCGATCCATGCCTACCAGGTGCGCGATCTCGACGTGGCGCGCTCGTTTCTCTACAGCGCGTGCCTGTTCGGGGTGCTGACGGTCCTGTTGGCCCTGGCCGTGGGCGACGCGCGCCCCGACCGGCCGGTGCGCGACGATCTGATGGCGTTGGTGGGTGCGCTCATGGTGCTGCCGGTGATGCTGGCGATCCCGTTCCAGCAGGCGGGCACCGATATCACCCTGCTCGACGCGTGGTTCGAGATGGTCAGCTCGCTAACAACCACCGGCGCCACGATGTATCCGGGCGCCGATCGGCTGCCGCCATCGCTGCACCTGTGGCGCGGGATCGTCGGCTGGCTGGGCGGGCTGTTGTTCTGGGTGTCGGCACTGGCGATCTTCGCGCCGCTGAACCTGGGCGGCTTCGAAGTGGTCGCCGCCGAGCAGAGCAACGCCGCGCGCGCGCGCCTGCGCGAAACCCGTCAGCGCGATGCCTCGCAGCGGCTGGGGCGCTATTTCACGCGGCTGGTGCCGATCTACGTCGCGCTGACGCTGACGCTCTGGGTGATGCTGGTCGCAACTGGAATGACGCCCCTGCGCGGGGCGATCCACGCCATGTCGACGCTGTCGACGTCGGGGATCATCCTGCGGCCCGCCACGGATACGAGCCTGGCATCGGAGTTCTTCATCTTCATCTTCCTGCTGTTCGCGATTTCGCGGCTGAGTTTCAGCTCCGATAACATGCGCCGCACGCCCGGCTATCTTTGGCGCGATCCCGAGGTGCGGCTGGCGGCGACCATCATCGCTTTGGTGCCGGTGTTCCTGTTTCTGCGGCACTGGATCGCGTCGTTCGAATATTCCGGGCAGGAAAGCCTGGGCCAGGGGATCCGCGTGCTCTGGGGCGGCGTGTTCACCACGCTCAGCTACCTGACGACGACGGGCTTCGAATCGTCTGCCTTCGTGGACGCGCGCAACTGGTCGGGGCTCGAGACGCCGGGACTGATCCTGATGGGCCTTGCCCTGATGGGCGGCGGCGTGGCGACGACCGCGGGCGGGGTGAAGCTGCTGCGCGTCTATGCGCTTTATCGCCATGGCGCGCGGGAAATGGAGCGTCTGATCCATCCCTCGTCAGTCGGTGGCTCGGGCTCGACGGCGCGCAGGCTCAGGCGCGAAGGGGCCTTCGTGGCCTGGATCTTCTTCATGCTTTTCGCGATGTCCGTGGCGGTCGTGACGGCGGCCTTGTCGCTGGTGGGATCGGGATTCGAGCAGGCCATCGTGCTGGCCGTGGCGTCGCTCAGCACCACCGGCCCGCTGGCCCATTCGGCGCCGGCCTCGCCCGTGCTTTACGGCACGTTGACGGATGCGGCCCGCGTGATCCTGGCGCTGGCCATGGTGCTGGGCCGGTTGGAGACGCTGGCCTTCATCGCGCTCTTCAACCGGGACTTCTGGCGCGATTGACCCACCCGCGCGGGATGCGTCTTTTACGTCTGGTATGTCGCGCGCTTGATCTTCATACTGCGCCTGCAAAGCCGCGCCGATTTCAAGTTTGGCGCCAAGAACAATTGGTAATCAGGGACTTATTCGATGGCTTCCGAAAAGCAGAATTTGCAGGAGACATTTCTCAATCACGTTCGCAAGACCAAGGTGCCGGTCACGATCTTTCTGATCAACGGCGTCAAGCTGCAGGGTGTCATCACCTGGTTCGACAATTTCTGCGTGCTGCTGCGTCGCGACGGCCAGTCGCAGCTGGTCTTCAAGGGCGCGATTTCCACGATCATGCCATCGCAGCCGATCCAGCTTTACGAAGGCGATGACGGGAATTGAACCGCCGCGTGACCGCTGACGTTACCCGGGCATGATGCGCGTCTGGGTGATCCACCCCGAATTTACAGCCGACCGATCCCGCCGCGACGCAGCCCCCGCGCTGGAAGAAGCCGTGGCGTTGGCCGCCGCCTTGCCCGACCTCGTGGTCTCGGGCAGCGAGATCGTGCGCCTGCAGCGTCCGCATCCCGGCCACCTGTTCGGCTCGGGCAAGCTGGACGAGATCAAGGCGCGGCTCGAGGCGGACGAGGTCGGGCTGGTCCTGATCGACGGTCCGGTCAGCCCCGTGCAGCAGCGCAACCTGGAAAAAGCCTGGGGCGTGAAGTTGCTGGACCGCACCGGTCTGATCCTTGAGATCTTCTCGGACCGCGCCCGCACCCGCGAAGGCGCGTTGCAGGTCGAGATGGCCGCTTTGTCCTATCAGCGCACCCGCCTGGTGCGGGCCTGGACCCACCTGGAGCGTCAGCGCGGTGGGCTGGGCTTCGTGGGCGGCCCGGGCGAGACGCAGATCGAGGCAGATAGGCGGGCCATCGACGAGCAGCTGAACCGCCTGCGCAAGCAATTGGCCAAGGTGGTGAAAACGCGCGAGCTGCACCGCGCCGCGCGTGCCAAGGTACCGTTCCCCATCGTGGCGCTGGTGGGCTATACCAATGCCGGGAAATCCACGCTCTTCAACCGCATGACCGGCGCCGAGGTGATGGCCGAGGACATGCTCTTCGCCACGCTGGACCCGACCATGCGCGCGGTCGATCTGCCGTCGGGCAAACGGGTGATCGTGTCGGACACGGTGGGCTTCATCAGCGATCTGCCGACCCAGCTTGTCGCCGCCTTCCGCGCCACGCTGGAAGAGGTCCTGGCGGCCGACCTGGTGGTTCATGTGCGCGACATCAGCCACGCCGAGACCGAAGAACAGGCCGCCGACGTGCGCGCGATCCTGTCTGAGCTCGGCGTGGACGAAGCGACGCCGCAGCTGGAGGTCTGGAACAAGATCGACCTGCTGGACCCCG
Organism: Palleronia pontilimi; assembly: GCF_016412875.1. Lineage (GTDB taxonomy): Bacteria > Pseudomonadota > Alphaproteobacteria > Rhodobacterales > Rhodobacteraceae > Palleronia > Palleronia pontilimi. The sequence continues at coordinate 70,450 of NZ_JAEKPD010000008.1, forward strand.
ACGCGCGCGCAGCCGCCCACGCCATTGCCGCGCGGCGGGACGATGTGCTGACGCTTTCGGCGCTGACCGGCGAAGGGATGGACGCGCTGGCCGATGCGATCGTGGTGGTGCTGGACGAGACCCGGACCCGCAAGGTGCTGACCCTGCCATTCGAAGCCGGCCGCCGCCGCGCCTGGCTCTACGAGCAGGGCGTGGTCGAGGACGAGGCACAGACCGAGGACGGCACCGCGCTGACCGTCCACTGGACCGCCCGCCAGGCCCGCGCGTTCCACGACCTCTAGTCCCGCCCGGCCGGGACCGATCCTGCGCCATGTGTATTTCAAGAACAGGGATTCGCGGGACAAGTCGAGCCCATCGCCGCGCAAGAAATTCCCACGGTGCGGCCGGTCCCGGGATTGCCGCCTTGCCCCCGGGCGCCCCTCGGTCCAATCCTTGCGGCGGAACGGGGAAAGGAACCGACATGCCCATCGTGATGGATGCCGCCGCGCTGACCGACTTCCTGCGTGCCGAGTTCCCCCAGGTGGCCACAGATTACGAGGTGGCCGCGGTGACCGAGGACGAGCTTGTCGTGCGCCTGGTCGTGGCCGACCGGCACCTGCGTCCCGGCGGGACGGTGTCCGGACCCACGATGTTCGCGTTGGCGGATGTGGGAGTCTACCTCGCCATCCTCAGCCGGATCGGCCCCAAGGCGCTGGCGGTGACGACGAATTGCTCGATCGACTTCATGAACAAGCCCGCCGCCGGGCGTGACTTGTTTTCGCGGACCCGCATCCTGAAGCTGGGCCGCGTGCTGGCGGTGGGCGATGTGCTGCTCTATTCGGACGGGCAGGCGGCGCCGGTGGCTCGCGCCTCGCTGACCTATTCGATCCCGCCCGACGCGTCCTGACCCATATGGCGCGCCTTGCGGCGCGCGGCTTCCAGCCCGGTGGCGACGACATCTCCCAGACCCGCGGCCTCCATGGCTTCGATCCCCGCAGCCGTCGTCCCGGCATAGGCGATCATCGCGTCGACGGCAGCGCGGGGGGGCGCGTCGGATCCGGACAGGCTGTCGCCCGCCGCCGCGAAAAGCTGCCGGATAGCGCGGTGGGCGATGGCCTCCGGCACGCCCTGCGCGGTCGCGTAATCGGCCATGGACGCGGCGAACAGGGCGACGAAACCGGGCACCGGGCCGGTCATGGCGGTGAAGACGTCCAGCAGATCCTCGGCCCCGACGCGGTCGGTCAGGCCGAGTGCGCCCAGCAGCCGTTCGGCGGTCGCGATGTCGGCGCCGGTCGCGGACGGGCCGGGGCAGAACGGGGAATAGGCCATGCCGGCAGCCGCCGCGGGGCTGGACATGGCGCGGATCACCCGTGCGCCGCCGCTTGCGTCCGACAGATGCGCGAGCGAAATGCCCGCCATCACCGACAGGACCAGCCGGTCCGGCAGCGCCGCCCGGAACGTGGCCATCGCGGCGGGGGGCAGGGCGAGCAGCACGGTGTCGCAGGCCCGCTCGACGCGCACGAGATCGGTGGTGACGGCGACCGCGGGCCAGTCCGCCGCGCCCGCCCAGTCGCCGCTGCGATTGAGCAGGATCAGATCCCCGGCGGCCACGGCGCCCGAGCGCAACCAGCCCGTCGCGATGGCCGCGCCCAGGTCGCCGGTGCCGATCAGGCCGATCACGGCGCCGCGCGCAGAAGCATCCCGAACAGGTCGCGCGGCTCGTCCGGATCGGCCAGCAGGTCGAGCTTTTCGTAGAGATCCGTGCCTTCGAGCCGGTCGCGCACGTAACAAAGCGCGGTGAAATCCTCGATCGCGAAGCCCACGCTGTCGAACAGCGTCACCTGGCCGGGACCCGTGCGCCCGGGTTTCGCGCCCGTGATGACCTGCCACAGCTCGGTCACGGGGTGATCCGGGTCCAGTTGCTGGATCTCGCCCTCGATCCGGGTCTGCTCGGGGTATTCCACGAAGATGTCGCTGCGCATCAGGATGTCCCGGTGCAGCTCGGTCTTTCCCGGGCAGTCGCCGCCCACCGCGTTCAGATGCACGCCCGCGCCCACCATGTTGTCGGTCAGGATCGTGGCGAACTGCTTGTCGGCGGTGCAGGTGGTGACGATCTGCGCGCCCTCCATCGCCTCTTGCGCGGTGTCGCAGGCCACAAGGTTCAGATCCAGCCCGTCGAGATTGCGCAGCACCTTGTCCGTCGCCGCCCGGTCGATGTCGTAAAGCCGCACCGTATCGATGCCGCAGACGGCCTTCATGGCCAGCGCCTGGAACTCGGCCTGCGCGCCGTTGCCGATCATCGCCATGCAGGCCGCGCCTTCGGGGGCCAGATGGCGCGCCGCCAGCGCCGACATCGCCGCCGTGCGCAGGGCGGTCAGCACCGTCATTTCCGACAGAAGGATCGGATAGCCGGTGCCTACGGACGCCAAAAGACCAAAGGCGGTAACGGTTTGCAGGCCTTCCTTGATGTTCTTCGGGTGGCCGTTGACGTATTTGAAGCCGTAGAATTCGCCGTCCGAGGTCGGCATCAGCTCGATCACGCCTTCTTCCGAATGGGCCGCCAAGCGCGGGGTCTTGTCGAAGCTCTCCCAGCGGCGGAAATCGGCCTCCATGGCGTCGGTCAGTTCCAGCAAAAACGTCTCGATCCCAACGTGATGCACCAGCTTCATCATGTTGGCGACCGACACGAAGGGCACATAGGCCAGCGGGGACGGGGTCAGGGCCATGTCAGCCTCCGAAACTCTGGGTGGGCCGGTCGAAGATGCGCCGCCCCATCAGCGACGCGGTCAGGTCCACCATCAGCGCGGCGGTGCGCCCGCGCTCGTCCAGCGCCGGGTTCAGCTCCACCAGGTCCAGCGACGTGACGACGCCTGCCTCGCTGAGCATCTCCATCACCAGGTGCGCCTCGCGGAACGTGGCGCCGCCGGGGACGGTGGTGCCCACGGCGGGCGCGATGGCGGGGTCCAGGAAATCCACGTCCAGCGACACGTGCAGATCGCCCCCGGCCGATTGCACATGGGCCAGGAACGACCGCAACGGCCGCGCGATCCCGGTCTCGTCGATCTCGCGCATGTCGTGGGTGGCGACAGCGGCGCTTTGCAGAGCGTCCTTCTCGGCCGGATCGACCGAGCGCAGTCCGATCATGCAGACCCGGTCGGCGGGCACCGGCACGGGCGGTGCGGGGAACGCGTCGAAGCCGGGCTGGCCGGTGAAATAGGCCACCGGGCAGCCATGCAGGTTGCCCGATGCGGTGGTCTGGGGCGTGTGGAAGTCGCTATGGGCGTCCAGCCACAGAACGAAGAGCGGCCGGTCGCGCCGCTCGGCCCGGGCGGCCATGCCCGCGACGCTGCCCATGGCCAGGGCGTGATCGCCGCCCATGAAGATCGGCATGCCTGTCGCCTCGGCGCCCCAGGTGATGAGCGCCTCGGTCCAGGCGACGACCTGGGGCAGGGCGACCAGATGGTCCGGACCGCGCACGTCCCGCAAGGGCGCGGGCGTCAGGTTGCCCGCGTCGTGGACGTCGTGTCCAAGCTCGGCCAGGGCGCCCGCCAGGTCGGCCACGCGGTAGGCATCGGGCCCCATCAGGCAGCCGCGCCGCGCCTTTCCGCAATCCAGGGGCACGCCCAGAAGGGTTATGTCGGCCATCACGCTTTCCTTTCGTGGGACGGGACGGCCCGAGGTGCCGTCTTGCCCATCTTTGTTCTCAGAAATATCCCGGCACGCCATGCGACGCCCGGACCGACCTGACCGCGGCGGCGATCCAGATTGCCGCAAGGACGAAGGACAGGGCCGCGTTCCAGCTGGCCATCGACAGACCCAGGAAGGCCCAGCTGACCTCGTCGCACATGACGACCTTGTCCAGCACGTCCGTGGACAGAAGATCCGTCCCCGACAGCCCGCCTAGATCGCTGCCGCCGGAACAGGACGACGGGCCGGGCCACCAGCCGCGCTCGACCCCGGTGTGAAAGACGCCGATGCCGCCCGTCGTCAGCGCGGCCAGCCCGCCCGCCGCGGCCACGGGCCAGGTCGGGGCGAACCAGGCCAGCAGGCCAAGGCCGATGGCGATCCAGTGCGGCCAGCGCTGCCACAGGCACATCTTGCACGGTGCGTAGCCCAGCGCCTGGAACAGATAGGCCCCCGCCAGAAGCGCGAACGAACCGAAGGCCGCCGCCAGCATCAACCGTTTCGCGCTCATACGAATTTCACCAGCGCGAAGCCGCCCAAGAGCAGCACCAGGCAGGCCGAGAAGACCAGGCCCAGCCGCCGCTCGATGAAGTCGCGGATGGCGGGGCCGAATTTCCACAGCAACGCGGCCACGATGAAGAAGCGCGCGCCTCGCGCCACGATCGACGCCACCAGGAACACGCCCAGCGACAGCCCCGTGGCCCCCGACAGGACGGTGATGACCTTGAATGGGAAAGGGGTCAGCCCCGCGATCAGCACCGCCCAGGCGCCCCAGGCATTGTAGGTCTGGGAAAACTCGTCGAACCGCGCGTCCTTGCCGTAGAATTCCAGCACCGGTCGGCCCACCTGCTCGAAAAGGCCGAAGCCGATCCAGTAGCCTGCCAGCCCGCCCACGACCGAGGACACTGTGCAGAGCGCCGCGATGACGAAGGCGCGGTTCGGCCGCGCGATGACCATGGGGATCAGCAGCAGGTCCGGCGGGATCGGAAAGACGCTCGATTCGATGAAGGCGACGATGGCCAGCGCCCACATGGCGTGGGGGTGGGCGGCCAAGGACAGGGTCCAGTCGTAGAGGCGTCTGATCATGGCGCCCATCAACACGCAGCCAGCGGGACGGTCAAGCGGAACCCGCTTGGCCTGTGGCGCGCTATGGCTCAGACTGGTGTGATCCGTCAGGGGGGCTTTCGGCGATGAAATGGCGCGGGCGGCGCGGAAGCGCGAATATCGAGGACCGTCGCGGACGGCGCGGCGGTGGCGGCGTGGCCCTTGGCGGCGCGGGCGGGCTGGGCCTGCTGGCGGTGGTGGCCATCGGCTGGTTCCTGGGCATCGACCTGACGCCGCTGCTGCGGGACGGCGCCATCCAGGTCGGCCAGCCCCAGGGCGGCGGCGAGATCACCGAAGCCGACCAGCAGGCGGCCGAGTTCGTGTCGGTCACGCTGGCCGACACCGAAGAGGTCTGGGACGGCATCTTCCGTGAACAGGTGGGCGAACTTTACCAGCCCGCCACGCTGGTGCTGTTCAAGGGGGTCACGCAAAGCCCTTGCGGCGGGGCCTCGGGCGCGACCGGCCCGTTCTACTGCCCCGCCGACGAGAAGGCGTATCTGGACACCGCGTTCTTCACCACGCTGTCGCAGCGGTTGGGGGCGTCGGGCGATTTCGCGGCGGCTTACGTGGTGGCGCACGAGATCGCGCATCACGTCCAGAACGAGCTGGGCATCCTGGGTCAGGCCAACCGCATCCGCGCGCAATCCTCGCAGGAGCAGGCCAACGCGATCAGCGTCCGGATTGAGCTGCAGGCCGACTGCCTGTCGGGCATCTGGGCGCGCGCGGCGCAAGAGCAGTTCGGCTCGCTCGAACGCGGCGATGTCGAGGAAGCGATGAACGCCGCGGCCAGTATCGGCGACGACACCCTGCAGCGCGGCGCGGGACAGGTGCCGCGGCCCGAAAGCTTCACCCACGGCACGTCCGAGCAGCGCCAGCGCTGGTTTGCCGCCGGGTTCGACAGCGGCCGGATCGCCGATTGCGACACGTTCAGCGCCGAGCGGCTGTGACGCGCCGGTTTCAGGTATTTCTGGAAAGGTGAACCAGGGGCACCGCGCCTGGGGCGGTGGGCGTGGCGCGCGTGGCGAGCGCGATGATCTCGGCCACGTGGGCGCTGCAGCGCATCCCGTCCAGCGCGTCCGGTGCGATCCACGCGGCCTCGAGCGCGTCGTCCGCGGCGCGCGGCGTGCCCGAGACGTAGTCGCAGACCACCCCCGCCAGCAGGTAGTGATGGCGGAGCGCGCCGTCTTCGCCGCGCCGGATGATGTCGAGATTGGTCAGGTAGCCGCGCGGGGTCGCGATCACGCCGGTTTCTTCGAGCAATTCGCGCGCGGCGGCGGCCAACGCGGTCTCGCCCGGCTCGACATGGCCGCCGGGAAAGCCCCAAAGCCCCTTGTCGGGCGCCTTCGAGCGGCGCACCAGAAGCGCGCGGCCCGCGTGCAGGACCACGGCCATCGCGCCCAGTTTCGGAAAATCGGCCATGTCGGCTGCCCAACCCAAGTCTTTGCCCCTTTTCTCACAGCGCGAGCTTCGATACACCCCGCTTCGGTGGCTATCCCGTGCCCGTGTGGCGGAATGGTAGACGCAGGGGATTCAAAATCCCCCGCTGGTGACAGCGTGCCGGTTCGAGTCCGGCCACGGGTACCACCGCCCCGTTTTTGCCCTTGTCCCCGGCCGCGTCGCTGTGGAACACCAAGCGCCATGCGGGCGTGATGGAATGGTAGACATACCAGACTTAAAATCTGTTGGGGCGTAGCCCCGTGTGGGTTCGAGTCCCACCGCCCGCACCAGACCATCTGCGCAGTTGCATCGCCCCGGGACGCGTGGCTAAACCGCTGGGATGCTACGCGCGCTGGCCCTTATCCTGTCGTTTCTGCTGCCGGTCTGCGGGCAGGCGGGCGAGGTCCGCCTGGCCGTCGCGTCGAACATGCTGCCCGCCGCCCGCGACCTGGCCGACGCCTTCGCCGCGGCGACCGGCCATAGCGCAAGCATTGCCCATGGGGCCACGGGGCGGCTTTTCACGCAGATCACCCAAGGCGCGCCGTTCGACGTCTTCCTGGCCGCCGACCGGGCCCGGCCCGATGCGCTGGAACAGCGCGGTCTGAGCCATGCGCGCCGAACCTATGCGCTGGGGCGGCTGGTCCTGGTGGGGCGGGACGCCATCCGGGCGGACGGGCTGGCGGCGACGTTGGTCGGGCGGCGGGTGGCCATTGCGGATCCGGCGCTGGCGCCCTACGGCGTCGCGGCGATGGAGGTGCTGGAGGGCGCGGGCGTCGATCCGGCCGCCATGACCGTGCTCTGGGCCGAAAGCGTCGCGCAGGTGGCCGTCTGGGTGCAGACCGGCAATGCCGAATACGGGTTCCTGGCCGCGTCGCTGGTGCCCGGCCTGGAGGCGCGCGGCCCGCTGGTGATCGAGCCGGTGCCGAGCTCGGCCCACGCGCCCATCGCGCAGGATGCCGTCTGGCTGGCCGGTGCCGCCGACAGCGCCGCCGCGCGGGCGTTCTGGGACTGGTTCGGCGGTGCCGAGGCCGCGCGCATCCTGTCGAATCACGGCTACGACGTGCCCGCCCCATGATCTGGGACGCGGTGTGGCTGTCTTTGCGGCTTTCGGCGCTGACGACGCTGATCCTGCTGGCGCTGGGGATGCCGCTGGCGTGGTGGCTGGCCACGACCCGGTCGCGCCTGCGTCCGCTGGTCGAGGCGGTGACCGCCCTGCCGCTGGTGCTGCCGCCGACGGTCCTGGGCTTCTACCTGCTGCTGCTGATGAGCCCCGACGCACCGCTGGGCGCTTTCTGGCTGCGCGCCACCGGCGACACGCTGACCTTCAACTTCGCCGGGCTTGTGGTGGCGTCGTGCCTCTATTCACTGCCCTTCGCCGTCCAGCCGCTGCAGACCGCGTTCGTCGCGGTGGGGCCTGGCATCCTGCAGGCCGCGGCCACGCTGGGCGCGGCACCCTTCGACGCGTTCCGGTCGGTGGCCCTTCCCATGGCGCGGCGGGGTGTGCTGACGGCGGCGGTGCTGAGCTTCGCGCATACCATGGGCGAATTCGGGGTGGTCCTGATGGTGGGCGGGAACATCCCCGGGCGCACGCGCGTGATTTCGGTCGAGATCTATTCGGCCGTCGAGACGCTGGATTATCGCACCGCCCATATCCTGTCGGCGGGATTGCTGGTGTCGTCGCTGCTGGTCCTGCTGGTGGTCTATGGCTGGAACCGGGGGCGCTGGCGTGTCTGAGGGGCTGTCATTCGACCTGGCGCTGGGGCACCCCGGCTTCACGCTCAGCGCATCGGCGGATCTGCCGGGGCAGGGGATCACCGCGCTGGTGGGTCCGTCGGGCTCGGGCAAGACGACGCTGCTGCAGGCCATCGCGGGGCTGGAAGCGGCGGCGGGCCACGTCACGCTGAACGGCCGCGCCCTGCACCCGCTGCCGCCGCACAAGCGCGGGGTCGCGGTGGTGTTCCAGAACGCGCGTCTGTTCGGCCACATGGACGTGGCAGGCAATATCGGCTTCGGGGCGCGGCGGCGCGGCACCGATCCCGCCGCGGTCGCGCGCATCGTGGCGGCGCTTGACCTGGGGCCGCTGATGGGGCGCTCCGTGTCCCGCCTGTCGGGCGGCGAGACGCGGCGCGTGGCGCTGGCGCGGGCCCTGGCCGCGTCGCCGGATCTGCTGCTTCTGGACGAGCCGCTGAGCGGGCTGGACGCTGCGCGCCGCGACGAGATCCTGCCCTACCTGTCCCGCGCCATCCGTGCGGCCGGGTGCCCAGCCCTGTTCGTGACCCATGATCTCGAAGAAAGCCTGCGCCTGGCGGACCGGCACCTGGCGATGGATGGTGGCCGGATCACCGGCGCCGCGCGCCGCCCGCTGGCGCTGCGCCTGGACGACATCCCGGACGATCACATGGCGCGTCGCCTGGGCGCGCAGGTCTTGCGTCCGTCCCAAGCGATGCGGGCCGCCGAGCGGTGGTCGCTGGTGATTGATCCGGCAAGCGCCATCGTGATGCGCGCCGAGCGCCTGCACGCGCCCGATGCGCTGATCCTGCCCGCGCGACTTGGGAACGCGCAGGGCGCGGGGCGCGCGGTCGAGATTTGCGGGCAGGATGTCGTCTGGCCATCGTCCTTGAGCGATTTCGCGTCCGTCGCGGGTGGTTTGGAGTGTCAGATCGCGATCCGGCGGCCGTTGTTCCGGCTGGACGGGACCGGCGATGATTCGTGATTCAGCCCCGACGGAAGCGAAATCCAGCCTGTTTGGCCGCCATTGAGGCCGAATCGTGGACAATCCGGGAACATGATCTTGCCACGATCCGGACGGCGGGAACCGCTGCACAAATGTGTGATCGTTCAGGTTCGGGAAACAATCGCCGCTGCGGCTTGATCCGCACCTGGGAGTGGGAACTCCGAAATAGTCAAATTTTATTCGCATTTTCCGACATTCCGGCGGAAGTTCGCCCGCGGGTGTCATGAACAATAACGTGGCGGAAAAAAGGTTAACGGATCCTGAGTGTGGCGATCGCTTGGCGCATGTGCCCCGGTTCATTCAATTTATCCCTATGTCCGCCCCGAACTTGGCCGTAAAAGACAGTCGTCGGAAAGCCGACCGGTCGTTTGGGGACGTCCGTTTCTGTTTGCGAAGAGAGTCTGCCAAGGACGCAAAACACTCACAGCCTAAAGAGAGGTCGCTCGTTCAGAGCGGGTTGTCTCGTGGGTTCCGTGTGCCGGGTTGACGGGGAAATGAAGGCATCAGCTGTTCGGCACCCTTATCCGGGTTCGGCGACCAGCGGACGAGGGGTAAGACATGACTGCCACGACGAACATCAACCTCATCTATTTCGGCAAGTTCGCCAGCACCGACGTGCACGAAGGCGACTACAAGTCCGAACATGCCTCTTTGCTGAACGCCAAGACCGCGGATTTCACCACGCTCAAGATCGTCGCCGTTACGACGACCGACCCCCAGCACGACGGCGTCATCAACGACGACGAATGCGACGCCCATGACCGCTTCACCTACACGCTGAACGGCGTCACAACCAAGGCGACCACCGACAGCACCATGACGTTCCAGGCGACGCTGACCCTGGCAGATGGCTCGACCCTCACCGAGGAAGTGCTGGTGGTGCAGGCCACCAATGGCGACGTGTTCATCAGCGACCTGCTGAACGGCGGCACCATCGACAACCTGAAGATCTCGTCGATCACCCTGGACCACGCGACGGGCACGAACTTCCGCGGCTGGTATTCCAACCAGAGCGTCGACGGCTCGTCCATCGTGGCCCCCGCCCAGCTCGACGGCATCGTCGAAGGCACCGCGGGCGACGACGTGATCGACGCGGCCTATACCGGCGATCCCGAGGGCGACAGGATCGATTCGGGCGACGCCATCGGCGGCGTCTTCGGCGCCGATGGGTCGGACGACGACCTTGTGCTTGCGGGTGCGGGCAACGATTTGGTGGATGCGGGCACCGGGAACGACAAGGTGCTGGGCGGCGCGGGCAACGACACGCTGCTGGGCGGCGACGGCGACGACACGCTGCTGGGGGACGCCGACCTGGAGCAATCAACCGTGTTGGGTGAGCGCGCGCTGTTTGACTGGGAAAAGGGTCCCGGTTTCGGCGACCGCAGGGACGTGCCGAACTTCACCCAGGACACCGGCGCGGTGAAGGTGAGCTTCACCACCACGCGGCTGAAGGACAGCGACGGCGACTCGCAGCACCGATACGAGACGACGCACCAGAACACCTCGGACCTGGATGCGGTCGTGTCCGAAGGCAGCTCGTTCAACTCCGAGCTCGAAGACCAAGGTGACAAGTATCGCTATGATTTCGCCTTCGACGCGCCCGTGGCCGATGTCGAGTTCCGCGTGAACGACATCGACGGGGGCGGCCGCGTGACGATCACCGCCATGGGACCCGACGGTCCGGTGACCGTGACGCTGACACCCGGCAGCCGGCTCACGCTGTCGAACGGTAACCAGACGGTCACGTCCAAGGGCGGCTACCTGCCGGATTCGTCGGAAGAATACTCGACGCTGGTCAACATCGCGGGCCCGGTCACGTCGGTCTCGGTCGTGCATGAGCAGATCGACGGCAACGACAGCGGCATCAACATCACCGATATCGCCTTCAACCCGCTCGAGACCGTCAATTCCATCGTCGAGGTGGGCGCGGGCAATGACGTGCTGATCGGCGGCAAGGGCGACGACAGCGCCGAGGGCGGCGCGGGCGACGACACCATCGAGGGCGGCGACGGCGACGACACACTGAAGGGCGGTGACGGGACCGATGTCCTGGATGGCGGCGAGGGCAAGGACCACATCTTCGGCGGCGCCGATGCCGACACGATCCTGGGCGGCACCGACGGCGACATCATCGACGGCGGCGCGGGCGGATTCTCGGACGATCCGCTGCTGAACACCGATGACGACACGCTGGACCTGCGCGGTGTGGGTAACTTCAAGATCATCGACGAGACACCCGACGGCAACGGCAACGGCTTCAACGGCACCGTGGTGCTGCTCGACGCCGACGGCAACGAGACCGGCAGGTTCGACTATTTCGAGATCGAGAACTTCCTGGGCCGCGTCGAGGCGCCCATCGCCAATGACGACAGCGCCACGACCGACGAGGACACGCCGCTGTCCAACATCGACGTGCTGGGCAATGACAGCGACCCCGATGGCGACGCATTGGCGCTGAAGGTGATCGCCGCCACCGCCGAGAACGGCACGGTCGCGATCAACGCGGACGGCACCCTGACATACACGCCCGACGCGGATTTCAACGGCGAGGACACGATCACCTACACGATCGAGGACGCGGACGGCCTGACCGACGAGGCGACCGTCAGCGTCACCGTAAACCCGGTGAACGACGACCCGGTCGCCGTGGACGACAGCGCCACGACGGACGAGCAGCAGCCCGTCAAGATCGACCTGATCGGCAACGACACCGACGTGGACGGCGACGCGCTGGAGCTGGTCGGCTTCGACCAGCCCGCCAACGGCGTGGTGACCGGTAACGGCGACGGGACCGTGACTTACACGCCCAACAAGGGCTTCTCGGGCGACGATACGTTCAGCTACACCGTGGGCGACGGCAAGGGCGGCACCGACACCGGGACCGTCACCGTGACCGTGAACGACACGATCCGGCCCGACGGGATCGTGACCAACGGCGACGAGGCCGCGCTGATCGACACCGCCTATGACGGCGATCCGAACGGCGACTTCATCGACAACAACGACGCGATCCTGGGCAATGCGGGCTCGAACGACGACATCGTGCTGGCCGGTGGCGGCAACGACACGGTGCTGGCGGGCGAGGGCAACGATACCGTTAAGGGCGAGGACGGGGACGATTCGATCCTGGGCGGCGCGGGCGACGACAGCCTGAGCGGCGACGCGGGCAACGACACGATCGACGGCCAGTCGGGCGCGGACACGATCGACGGCGGCGACGGCGACGACAGCCTTGTGGGCGGCGGCCAGGGCGACCTGATCTTTGGCGGTGCGGGCAACGACACCCTGCGCGGTGGCGGCGGCAAGGATACGCTCGATGGCGGCGACGGCGACGACAGCATCCGTGGCGGGTCGGAAGACGACCTGATCCTGGCGGGGGCGGGCAACGACACCGTGGACAGCGCCGGTCCGGGCAACGACACCGTCGATGGCGGTGCGGGCGACGACGAACTGTCGGGCGGCGCGGGTGATGACAGCATCGATGGCGGCACCGGCAACGACGCGATCCACGGCGGTGACGGCAACGATACCGTCAATGGCGGCGACGGGAAGGACACCATCGCGGGGCAGGACGGCGACGACGTCCTGCTGGGCGGGGCCGACGACGATTCGATCACCGGCGGCAACGGCTCGGACTTCGCCGATGGGGGCGACGGGGCCGACTTCATCGACACCTCGGGCCATGATCCGTCCATCGACACGGACGCGCCGCTGGTGCCGACGCCCTTCGACCAAGATCCGCAGCCCGGCAACGACAAGGACACGGTCCTGGGCGGCGCGGGCAACGACACCATCCTGACCGGCGACGACGCCGACTTCATCGACGCGGGCGCGGGCGACGATTCGATCGAAAGCGGCATCGACGACGACGAGGTGCTGGGCGGCGACGGCAACGATACCATCATCGACATCCAGGGCTCGGACACGATCCTGGGCGGCGCCGGCGACGATGTGATCAACGCGGGAACCAACACGTTCTCGGACTTCGCGAACGACCAGCCGACCCTGCCGAATGGCACGCCGAACCCCTTCGCGGGTGTCGGGGATCCGAATACCGGGGACGGGCGCGATTTCGTGGATGGCGGTGATGGCAACGACACCATCACCACCGGCGACGATGCCGACACGATCCTGGGCGGCACCGGCAACGACGTGATCGACGCGGGCATCGACAACGACGAGGTGTCGGGTGGCGACGGCGACGACAGCATCATCGGCAGCCACGGCGCCGACACGCTGCGGGGCGATGCGGGGGCCGACACGATCTATGGCGGCTTCGGTCCGACCCCGGGCATTCCCGGCCTCATCGACGAGGTGGTGGACGCGGATGATCCCGAGCCGGGCAACGACACCGACCTGATCATCGGCGGCGCGGGCAATGACGTGCTGTTCGGCGAAGACGACGACGACACCATCTATGGCGGCGCCGACGACGATTATATCGACGGCGGTATCGACGAGGATTACCTGGACGGCGGCGATGGCAACGACACCATCCTGGGCGGGCAGGGCGACGATACCGTGGTGGGCGGCGACGGCGACGACTCGATCGACGGTGGCGACGGCGACGACCTGCTGTCGGGCGATGGGGGCAACGACACGATCATCGGCGGTGGCGGCAACGACACCATCGACGGCGGTGACGGCGACGACCTGCTCACCGGTCGCGAGGGCAACGACACCATCTTGGGCGGCAGCGGCAACGACAGCCTGTTCGGCCGCAGCGGCGACGACCTGATCGACGGCGGCGACGGCGACGACGTGATCTCGGGGGGGCTGGATGCCGATACGCTTCTGGGCGGTGCCGGGAACGACACGATCTCGGGTCGCCAGGGCGATGACAGCATCTCGGGCGGCGATGGCGACGACAGCATCGACGCGGGCGGCGGCCGGGACACGGTCGACGGCGGCGCGGGCAACGACACGATCATCGGCGGCACCGGCGACGACACGATCACCGGCGGCACCGGGAACGACCGGATCGACGGCTTCGGCGGCAACGACCTGCTGGAAGGCAACGACGGCGACGACACCATCACCGGCGGGAGTGGCAAGGACACCATGCTGGGCGGCGCCGACCAGGACACCTTCTTCGGGGTGGGCCCGGGCGACAGCATCGTCGGCGGCAATACCGGGACCGATTTCGACGTCATCGACCTGACCGGGTCGCTGAACGGCGGGTCGTACAAGATCGTCAACCTGACGGATGACGACGATCCCGGCGACACCGACAACACCGACGGCCCCAATGACGGCTTCGACGGCGAGATCCGGTTTTTCGATGCCGACGGCAAGTCCACTGGGACCCTGACCTTCGAGAATATCGAGAAGATCATCCCCTGCTTCACGCCGGGCACCCTGATCGCCACGCCGAAGGGCGAGCGTCGGGTCGAGGATCTGCGCGAGGGCGACCGGGTCATCACCCGCGACAACGGCATCCAGGAAATCCGCTGGATGGGCGAAAAGCGCCTGACCCGCGGCGAGCTTGCCAAGCAGCCCGAGTTGAAGCCCGTGCTGATCCAGGCGGGCAGCCTGGGCAACGGCCTGCCCGAGCGCGACATGCTGGTCAGCCCGAACCACCGGATGCTGGTCGCCAACGACAAGACGGCGCTTTACTTCGAGGAACGCGAAGTGCTGGTGGCCGCCAAGCACCTGACCGGCGGCGCCGGGATCGACCAGGTCCAGGCGCTGGGGGTGAGCTACATCCACTTCATGTTCGAGCAGCACGAAGTGGTGCTGTCGGACGGGACGTGGTCGGAAAGCTTCCAGCCGGGCGACTACACGCTGAAGGGCATCGGAGACGCGCAGCGCGACGAGATCCTGAAGCTCTTCCCCGAGCTCGAGCATCACGAAGGAATCGAGGGCTACCAGTCCGCCCGCCGGACCCTGAAACGGCACGAGGCGAAGCTGCTGCTGAAGTAGCCTTTCGGGGGCATGTAGCTTCGTGAAATGGCGCGGGCGGTGATCTTTCCGCCCGCGCTTTTTCTTTGCGCGGGGTGGGGCACGACGACGGCGCTGGGGCTGCCCCGATTTCGCCCCATTCGCCGAAGGGCCGGGGATTGCGCCGCGCGATTCGTCTTTGCAAGGCGCTTTCGGCGAAACAATCGTCCCGGTCGTGCCCTGCGTGTTCCCGGATGGAAACAACTGCCCCATCGCCTGCCACATTGCACTGTCGATCCACGGTCTTAAATCCTGCGAACTTTTCTAAATTATTGAGCGAATTGGCGACAATCGACGCGATTTCGGATGAAATCGGGCGCAATTGTGGCGGCCGCGACCGAGCGCGCACCACAATCGTGACACTTTTCTGGCCCCCGCTGCCCCATTTCAGCTAGAACGAATTCAACGAAAATTCGACGGACCTTGCGGGATGCTTCGGTCCCGACCCCGAAAGGAAGACATTGATGCCCCTGTCCCAGATCGCCCCGCAAGCTGCCGACACCACGGCTTTCGCCGGTGAGCTGACGCGCGCGACGGGCATCGCGGGCTCCACTTTGGTCGCCACGATGACGGGCGAGCGCAAGGCGGCCGATCTGGCGGTGGGCGACAAGGTTTTCACTCGAGACAACGGCGCCCAGCCGATCCGCCGGATCGAGCGGATGGGGGCCAAGATGGGCGCGAGATCCGCGGTCTGCATCGAAGCGGGCGCGCTGGGTCACGGGTTGCCGCAACAGGACATGGTCGTGTCGCCGGACCACCGGCTGCTGATCTGTTCCGAGCGCGCCAACCTTTTGCTCGACGACACGGAAGTGCTGGTCGCGGCGCGCGACATGGTCGGCCAGCCCGGCTTCGCCTGGAGCGACGCGCCCGAGGGCGGTTTTCTGTCGATCGTGCTGGATTTCCACGAAGTCATGCTCTGCGATGGCTGCTGGACCGAAAGCGCCGAGACGCGCCGCGTGGCCCACGGCCATGGCGCGCCCGCGCGCCGGGTGCTGAAGCGTTTCGAGGCGCAGCTGGTCGCGGGCGCCTGAGCACTGGACCTTCCGCGCGCGCCGGGGCAGATTGCCCCGAACCGCACACGGAGCTTCCCCATGTATTACGACACGCCCTGGCACTTCTGGCCCGTTCTGACCGTCGCCTTCATCTGGCACCTGGTCGGCGTCATCGACTACACCGCCACCCAGTACGAGCTTGAATTCTGGCTGGCCATGGCGACCGAGCGTCAGCTGACCTTCATCGACAGCATGCCGGACTGGGTCGACGGTGGCTGGGCCATCGCGGTCTGGAGCGGTTTGCTGGGCGTGATCCTGGCGGCGTTCCGCACCAACTTCGCGCCGCTGGTCCTGTCGATCAGCTTCATCGCGACGCTGGTCGTGACGATCTGGCTCGTCACCGTGTCGGATCCGTCCCTGACCGAGATCGCAGGCTGGCCGGGCGCTGCCGTCATGGCGGGGGCCTGCGTCATGGCGCTGCTTTTGTGGCTTTACGCGCGCGCCATGCACCAGGAAGGCGTGATCGACTGATCCGCGCGATCCAGAACCGGAACGGGGCCGCCGACGATCCGTCGCGCGGCCCTTGTCAATCCGCGATCCCGGTCGCGGCGCGCCACGCCGCCCAGTCTTCGGGCGTGTCCAGATCGGTGACGGCACGTCGACCGGGCAGGGGGACAAGTCGCGGCCGCTCGCCTTCGAGCAGGGTTCGGGCGCCGGCATCGCCCGCAAGCGTGCCGAAGCGCGCCACCAGCCGCGCGGGGAACACGACCGGCTGACCCGGCGTCCCGTCCTCCGTCGCCGCGCGCACCGGTCGGTCGGGCTGTTCCCGCCACGCGTCGATGAGGGCCAGCATATCCCCGGTCTCGATCTCGGGCATGTCCGCCAGCACGATCATCACCGCTTGGCCGCGCGCCTGCGGACCGATGCTGCGGAACGACGCCGCCATGCCGTCGGAGGCGTCGGCGACCTCGATCAGCCGCGCATCGAGACCTTCCAGCATGTCGCGGCGTGGACCCGGGCCCGGCACCGTCACCAGCACCGGCTGGCCCGTTGCCAAGGCCCGCTCGACCATGAGGCGCAGCAAGGGGACGCCCTGCAGCGTCTCGGCCAGCTTGTCGCTGGCCCCCATCCGTGTCGATGCCCCCGCCGCCAGGACGGCGATCTGCAGCGGCGCCATGGCTGGTCCATCACTGTTCTTCAAATACTCAGATCCCGACCTAGCGTTCCGGGATCAACCCCCGCGGCGAGAAGCGTAGCACGAGCAACAGCAGGATCCCCATGGTGAAGAGCCGCATATGCGCGGCCGACTCGAGCATCCGTGCGCGCAGCACCGACCCTTCCGACAGCCCGGCGCTCAGCGTCTCCATCAGCCAGATGCCGATCGGCTCGACCTGCACCCACAGGAACCAGACCAGGAAACCACCCAGGATCGCACCCAGGTTGTTGCCCGAGCCGCCGACGATCACCATGACCCAGACAAGGAAGGTGAAGCGCAGGGGCTGGTAGCTCGACGGCGTCAACTGCCCGTCCAGCGTCGTCATCATGGCACCCGCCAGCCCGCAGATCGCCGAGCCCAGGATGAAGATCTGCAGGTGCCGCGCCTTCACGTCCTTGCCCATCGCTTCGGCCGCGACCTCGTTGTCGCGAATGGCACGCATCATCCGGCCCCAGGGCGACGCCAGGGCAGCCTGTGCCAGCCACAAGAGCACCACCAGCACCACTGCGAAGAGCGCGGAATAGCCGAGCTTCACGGCGATGGACGACGCCAGCACCGGGTCCGCGCCGATCTCGGCCGTGCGCTGCAAAAAGGCCTCGGATTGCTGCAGATCGACCTCGTAGGGGACGGGGCGGGGCAGGCCGATGACGTTCTTCACGCCGCGCGCCAGCCAGTCCTCGTTCTTCAGCACGGCGATGACGATCTCGGCGATGCCCAGCGTCGCGATGGCCAGGTAGTCGCTGCGCAGCCCCAGCGCCGTCTTGCCGATCGCCCAGGCCGCGGCCGCCGCCAGCGCACCGCCCACGGGCCAGGCGATGAGGATCGGCAGTCCCAGCCCGCCCAGGTAGCCCTGGGTGGCCGAGTTCACCGCCTCGACCGCCGTCACGCCCGCGTCGAAGACGAAGCGGAACACGAAGAACCCGGCGACCAGCAGCACCAGCATCGCCAGCGCCCGCGCGCGTCCCGGCGCCATGCGGCCCCACAACACGACCGCGCCCACGATGACCCCCAGCCCGACCAGCAGACCGCCGATCACCCGTGCGCCGCCCGCCGCCCAGGCCTCGGCCACGGGCGGCATGCCGATCAGCACCGCGCCAAGACCGCCCAGCGCCACGAAGCCCATGATGCCCACGTTGAACAGACCCGCGTAGCCCCATTGCAGGTTCACCCCCAGCGCCATGATCGCGCTGATCAGCCCCATATTGATGATCCCCAGAGCGACGTTCCAGCTTTGCAGAAACCCGGTCAGGGCGATCAGGCCGAACACGGCGGCGAACAGCAGGACGGCTCTCATACCGATTTCCCCTTGAATAGCCCGGTGGGCCGGAACAGCAGCACGATCACCAGGATCGCGAAGCTGACGGCGAACTTGTAGTCGGTGCTCAAAAGCTGCACTAACCCGTCCGGCTCGAGCGGTCCGGGCAGCCAGTATTCCAGCACCTTCTTCCAGGCGTAGGTGACCGTGACCTCCGAGAACGCCACCACGAATCCGCCCGCGATGGCACCGATGGGCGAGCCCAGGCCACCGACGATGGCCGCCGCGAAGATCGGCAGCAGCAGCTGGAAATAGGTGAACGGCTTGAACGACTTGTCGAGCCCGTAAAGCACGCCCGCGACCGCGGCCAGCGCCGCGACGATGACCCAGGTGATGGTGACGACACGCTCGGGATTGATGCCCGAGAGCAGGGCCAGGTCCTCGTTGTCGGAAAACGCCCGCATGGATTTGCCGGTGCGGGTGCGGTTCAGGAACCAGAACAGCGCCGCCACGACGATCACCGCCGTGACGATGGTCATCGCCTGGCTGGTGCGGAAGGCCAAGCCCTCGTCCAGCCCGGTGATCTCGCGGAAATCGCGCGCCGAGATCAGGAAGCGGGCGCCATCGGCGAAGTTGCGGTCGTCGGGCCCGATGATGAAGCGCACCAGGCCATTGGTCACGAACATCACGCCCATGGACACGATCACCAGGATCACCGGCGCGACCCTCTGTCGACGGTAGAAGCGATAGACCAGCTTGTCGGTGCCCAGGACCAGAAGCGCGGTGATCGCGATGCCGAAGGGCAGGGCCAGCAGCGCGGTGGGCAGGGGGCCCAGCGACACGCCCCATCCCTGCAAGAGCCACGTGACAAGGATCGTGGACATCGCGCCGAAAGCCATGGTGTCGCCATGGGCGAAGTTGGAAAACCGCAAGATGCCGTAGATCAGCGTGACCCCCAGCGCCCCCAGCGCCAGCTGCGCGCCGTAGGCGGTGGCGGGGATCACGACGAAATTCAGCAGCGCGACCAGCCCGTTCAGGAAATCGATCATTCCGGCGCCTCGCAGCGGCCGAGATAGGTGATGACCAGCGGCCCGTCCTCCATCGTCACGGTGTAGACCGCGTCGCCGTCCGGTTCGCGGGCGATGGTGTGGAACGCGCCCGCGCCCTTGCCCGCGAAGGTGGCGCCCGTCTGCGCCATGTCTCCGAACGCATCCGCGTAGAGCGTCAGGTCGACCGAGCCGGACACGCTCGACAGCACCGCATCCGGTGCAGATCCGGTCAGCCGCGGATCCACCGCCAGCTGGGCTTCGAAGGTCGTGTCACTGCACCCGCCAGGTGCGAGGCATTCGACCTTGAAGGCACACGAGAACGTAATGGCCGAACCGGCCTCTTGCGCGGGGGCGTCCGTCGCCGCGGCCAAAAGCGCGGCACCCAGCATAAGCGCCGCGCCACCCCCATCTTTGTTCTTCCAAATATCCAAATCCCGTCCCCTCAAGCGTCCGTCCCTCAGCCCCCCAGAAACGACCGGCGCACATTGTCGTCAGCCAGCAATTCCGCGCCCGTCCCGGTGAAGGCATTGGCGCCCTGCACCAGCACGTATCCCTTGTGCGCGATGGCCAGCGCCTGGCGCGCGTTCTGCTCGACCATCAGGATCGAGATGCCGGTCCGCGCCACCTCGATGATCCGGTCGAAGAGCTCGTCCATGACGATGGGACTGACCCCCGCCGTGGGCTCGTCCAGCATCAGCACCCGCGGCCGGGTCATCAACGCGCGGCCCACGGCCACCTGCTGGCGCTGGCCGCCCGACAGCTCGCCCGCCGCCTGCCGCCGCTTGTCGCGCAGGATCGGAAACAGCTCGTAGATCTGCTCGATGGTCTTGGCGATGTCGTCACGGCGCAGGAACGCGCCCATTTCCAGGTTCTCTTCGACCGTCATGGACGTGAAGATGTTGTTTGTCTGCGGCACGAAGGCCATGCCCTTGGCGACGCGTTCCTGCGGCTTCAGGGCGGTGATATCCTCGCCGCCCAGCCGCACGGACCCCGATCGCAGGTTCAGCATCCCGAAAACGGCCTTCATGGCGGTGGACTTGCCCGCGCCGTTGGGACCGACGATCACCGCGATCTCGCCATCCTCGACCGCGATCGTGCAGTCATGCAGGATGTCCGCGCCGCTGCCGTAGCCGCCGGTCATCGCTTCGCCGATCAGGAAGGGTGCGCTCACGCGGGCACCTCGTTCTTCAGACCGGTGCCCAGATAGGCCTCGATCACGGCATCGTTATTCTTGATCTCGTCGATGGTGCCCTGCGCCAGCACCTTGCCCTCGGCCATGACGATGACCGGATCGCAAAGACGACCGATGAAATCCATGTCGTGCTCGATCATGCAGAAGGTGTAGCCGCGCTCGCGGTTGAGCCGCAGGATCGCGTCGCCGATGGTGTTGAGAAGCGTGCGGTTCACGCCCGCGCCGACCTCGTCCAGGAACACGATCTTGGCGTCCACCATCATGGTGCGGCCCAGTTCCAGCAGCTTCTTCTGGCCGCCCGAGAGGTTGCCTGCCTTTTCATCCTTCAAGTGATCTATGGTCAGGAAATCAAGCACTTCGTCGGCCTTCTTCAGAAGCGCGCGTTCCTCGTCTGCGATGCGCGCGCGCTGGAACCATGCCGCCATCAGCCCTTCGCCGGATTGCCCGCCCGGCACCATCATCAGGTTCTCGCGCACGCTCATCGAGCCGAACTCGTGCGCGATCTGGAACGTCCGAAGCAGCCTCTTGTGAAACAGGGTGTGCGGCGGCAGGCCGGTGATATCGTCGCCGGCCATGGTCACTTTGCCGCTGGTCGGGGGCAGCACACCCGCGATCACGTTGAACAGGGTCGTCTTGCCGGCGCCGTTCGGCCCGATCAATCCCGTGATGGAACCTTCCTTGATTTCCAGGGTTGCTCCATCGACGGCGCGGAAGCCCCCGAAATGCTTATGGACGTCGGTAACGACGATCATTTTCCCTGCTCCCCCTGGGGTCCGATTTGTCCCGATCGGTGCATTTGGCCAAGCCCTGTCGCAGTTCAGCCCGGCACGCTCGCGTGCCGGGCTGTTCCTTGTCTGCCAGGAAGGACTTAGCGGATTTCCACCTGGCTGAACGCGCCGTCCTCGACGGTGTATTCGAGGTAGGTTCCGGCGGCTTCGCCCGGCCCGATCAGCTCGACATTGGTGGCGCCCACGTAGTCGATGTCGCCGCCTTCGGCCAGGATGTCGAACGCCTTCTTCAGATCGCCCGGCAGGATCGGCTCACCCGGTGCGTTGGCCACGTCCAGGATCGACGCCTTGTACTCGTTGGGATCGGACGAACCGGCGGCCTGCATCGCCAGCGCGATCAGCGCGGCGGCGTCATAGCTTTCACGGGTGTAGGACGACGCGGGATCGAAACCGGCCGCATCGGCCAGGCCCGCGAACGCCTCGGTGCCTTCGCCTTCCGACCACGGCACGGCGCCGTACGAGCCGTTGAGATCCGGCCCGATCGAGGCCAGCAGATCCTCGGAATACATGCCGTCGCCCATCATGAACGTGTCGAACGCGCCGGAGTCCAGCGCGCCGCGGATCATGCCCTGGCCGCCCTGGTCGGCATAGCCCAGCACCACCAGCACGTCGCCACCGGCCGAGGCCAGCGCGCCGACTTCGGCCGAATAGTCGCCCTTGCCGTCCTCGTGGCTGGCATTCAGCGTCACGGTGCCGCCATTGGCCTCGAAGGCCGCGATGAAGCTGTCCGACAGGCCCTGGCCGTAGTCGTTGTTGGTGTAGGTCACGGCGACTTCGGTGACACCCTTGCTGTCCAGGATGTTGGCCAGCACTTCGCCCTGGCGCGCGTCGCTGGGCGCGGTGCGGAAGAACAGGCCGTTATCCTCGGCTTCCGACAGGCCGGGCGACGTGGCGGAGGGCGAGATCATGACCATGCCGTTGGGCACGGCCACGTTGGCCAGGATCGCACCGGTCACGCCCGAGCAATCGGCGCCCATGATGCCGGAAATGCCGTCCGAGGTGATCAGGCGTTCGGCCGCGGCGGTGGCGGCGGCGGCGTCGACGCAGGTGCTGTCGGCGGTCACGGCCTCGATCATCTTGCCGTCCAGGATGCCGCCCGCGTCGTTGATCTCGGACACGGCCAATTGAGCCGATTCCGACATGCTGGGGGTGATGGATTCGATGGGTCCGGTGAAGCCCAGGATGATCCCGAGCTTGATGACGTTCTCATGGGCTGCGCCGAAGGCGGCGGTGCCCGCGACGGCGGTTACGGCCGAGGCCATAAGCAGTTTCTTCATTGCAAAGACTCCCTGTCTTTTTTTGTTTGCGGGCGGATGATTGGCAGTTTTGATGTGGTTTTGCAATCGGTCCCGATGGCCAGGTGACCCAAGGTCGGGTCTGCCGATCAGGCCGACGCCGCGTGGCTGCCCCGCTCGCGATAGGGCGTCTTGTCGTAATGGGCGCGGTAGCATTTCGAGAAATGCGACGGCGAGGTGAAGCCGCAGGCCAGCGCCACGTTGATGACGCTCATGTCGGTCTGCATCAGCAGGTTGCGCGCCTTCTGGAGGCGCAGTTCCATGTAATACCGCTTTGGGCTGCGGCTGAGATACCGGCGGAACAGCCGTTCCAGCTGCCGGGTGCTCATGCCCACGTCGCGTGCCAGGGTGGCCGGGCTGATCGGGTCTTCGATGCTGGCCTCCATGATCTGGATGACCTGGGCCAGCTTGGGGTGGCGCACCCCGATGCGGGTCGGCACGCTCAGCCGCTGGGTGTCCTGGTCGGTGCGGATCGAGCTGTAGATCATCTGGTCCGCCACCCCGTTT
Organism: Palleronia pontilimi; assembly: GCF_016412875.1. Lineage (GTDB taxonomy): Bacteria > Pseudomonadota > Alphaproteobacteria > Rhodobacterales > Rhodobacteraceae > Palleronia > Palleronia pontilimi. The sequence continues at coordinate 93,622 of NZ_JAEKPD010000008.1, forward strand.
GCCAGGTCTTCGCCGTGGTGATCGGCGACCAGCTTCAGGAACAGGTCGATCGACGACGTGCCGCCCGCCGTGGTCATGCGGTTGCCATCGGTGGTGAAGACCGACCGCGTCAGGGTCACGTCCGGGAAATCTTCGAGAAAGCTGTCCTGGTTTTCCCAGTGGATCGTGGCGCGCTTGCCGTCCAGAAGACCGGCCTTCGCCATCGCGAAGGATCCCGTGCACAGCGCCGCGACCGAAACGCCGCGCCGTGCCTCGCGGCGCAGCCAGTTCAAAAGCTTGCGGGTGGTGGCAGCACCGATGTCCACGCCGCCGCACAGCACGATCATCGAATCGCGCCCCAGATCCGGCAGGTCCGAGTCGAGCACGAAGGACGTGCCCGCCGAACAGGCGATCTGGGTGCCGCCTTCGCCCACCAGCGTCCAGCGATACAGCGTCTTTCCCGATAACCGGTTGGCGATGCGCAGACATTCCATGGCGCCGGCGAAGCTGATCAGGCTGAAATTCGGCAGCAGGGTGAAGGCGACGTGTCGCGTGGCGGGATTGATCGTGGCGTCGGTCGCGTGGGTCATGTCGGCTTGCGCCCCGGTCCTTGGATGCAGTGTTGCCCGGAATCCATACACCTATCGCCTTGCCCCGCAAGAATTTCCGACCCGCGGGCCCGATCGCGGCGATGCGTTTTGGCGGTTTGCAAGGCAAATGGATCGGCCTATACAGCCTATTCTACGCAAAACACCTCCGAAGGAGCCATCCCATGGCTGATTGGCAGAAATCGTCCTGGCGCACCCGCGAGCGGATCCAGATGCCCGATTACACCGACGCGGCCGCGCTGCAGGCGGTCGAAGCGCGGCTGGCCAAGTTCCCGCCGCTGGTCTTCGCGGGCGAGGCGCGCACCCTGCGCGAAGAGCTGGCGGCCGTGTCGCGCGGCGAGGCCTTCCTGCTGCAAGGCGGCGATTGCGCCGAGTCCTTCGCGGAATTCGCCGCCGACACGATCCGCGACACGTTCAAGGTGATGCTGCAGATGGCGATGGTTCTGACCTACGGCGCCAAGGTGCCCACGGTGAAGGTCGGCCGCATGGCGGGGCAATTCGCCAAGCCGCGCAGCGCGCCCACCGAAACGGTGCAGGGCACCGAGTTGCCCAGCTATCGCGGCGACATCATCAACGGCTTCGACTTCACCCCCGAAGCGCGGATCCCCGATCCCAACCGGATGCTCGAGGCCTATACCCAGGCGGCCGCCACGCTGAACCTGCTGCGCGCGTTCTCGAAGGGCGGGTTCGCCGACGTGCACCGCGTGCATGCCTGGACGCTGGGCTTCACCGACGACGACGAGGCCGGCAAGTACCGCGACATGGCGAACCGCATCCAGGACACGCTGGATTTCATCACCGCGGCGGGCCTGACCTCGGACAACAATGCCGAGCTGTCGACCGTGGATTTCTATACCTCGCACGAAGCGCTGCTGCTGGAATACGAAGAGGCGCTGACGCGGGTCGACAGCACCTCGGGCCAGACGATCGCGGGCTCGGGGCACCTGATCTGGATCGGCGACCGCACGCGGCAGCCCGACGGCGCCCACGTGGAATATTGCCGGGGCGTGTCGAACCCCATCGGGCTGAAATGCGGACCCAGCATGACCGCGGACGATCTGAAGAAGCTGATGGCGACCTTGAACCCCGACAACGATCCGGGCCGACTGACCCTGATCGCGCGGTTCGGCGCGGGCACCGTGGGCGATCACCTGCCGCGCCTGATCAAGACGGTGCGCGACGAGGGCGCGAACGTCGTCTGGTCCTGCGATCCCATGCACGGCAATACGATCAAGTCGGCGTCGGGCTACAAGACCCGGCCCTTCGACAGCGTTCTGCGCGAGGTGCAGGAGTTCTTCGCCGTCCACAATGCCGAAGGCACCATCCCCGGCGGCGTGCATTTCGAGATGACGGGCAAGGACGTGACCGAATGCACCGGTGGCGTGCGTGCCGTCACGGACGAGGATCTGTCGGACCGCTATCACACCGCCTGCGATCCGCGTCTGAATGCCAGCCAGTCGCTGGAACTGGCGTTCCTGGTGGCCGAAGAGCTGCGCAACCGCGGCGACGCCGAGCGTCAGCGCGCGGCGGGCTGACAGCGCGGCCCGCGCGCCGTCAGGCGTCGTTGGAAATCACGGTCAGCTTGCCCCGCATCCGGTCGCGATCCCGCAGCCGGTCGCGCGCGGCATCGGCTGCGGTGAAATCCGGCCCGGGCGTGGCAGGGCCGAAATCGGGACGCGAGCCGTAGCCCAGCAGCGTCCGCCGATCCTGGCCCACCAGGTCGAAGCGCTGCGGGGCGCGCACGTCCTTGCCGCCCGCGCTCATGCACCCGATGACGCGGCTGACCTCGCCCGCGCGGTCGCGCAGCGGCAAAAGCAGCATCCGCGCGGCAAGTCGGCCGCGCAGGCCCTGGCGACGGCTCTGCAGGACCAGCTCGACCCGTGCGGGTTCATCGAAGATGGCCGACAGGCTGTCCTTCAGCTCGTCCCGCGCGCCGGGCGTGAACAGCGCCGAGAACGGCATCCCGCGCAGATCCATGCCCAGCAGCGACGAGACCTGCTGCCCGGCCAGCCGGAACCGGGCCATGCCGGGCGCGATGCGTTCCAGCAGGAAGGTCTGGTCCAGCGTCTGCTCCAGCCCGCGCGGATCGACCTCGTCGCGGTAGGGCATGATGCGGCCCGCCGAAAGCGCGGTCCAGTAGGTTTCCAGCGCGTGGAAGCAGTCGATGCCGTCCGCCTTCGGACGGCGCGAATTGAGCGCGACGATCTTGTCGTCCTTGCCGTGGTCGGGCGTGTATCCGAACATGCCTATCCCCTGTCTCTTTCCGGGTGGACCCGCGTTGTCGTGCGCTGAAGGCTCTGCTAACGCTGGTCCGATACTGAATGCCGCCCCCGAATGTGACCATATAATGTCTTGCGCCGGATTTCCGCCTTATTTTGTTCAAAAGGTTAACACCCGATGATCCATTCGATGACGGCCTTCGCGTCGGGAACCGGTGCGCGGGACGGCTTGAGCTGGACGTGGGATCTGCGCAGCGTGAACGCGCGCGGGCTGGACCTGCGGATCCGGGTCCCGGACTGGATCGACGGGCTCGAGCCGGGGTTGCGGGCCCTGCTGCAAAAGGGGCTGTCCCGGGGATCGGTGACGCTGGGCCTCAGGCTGATCCGGGACACGGGCCCCGAGGACGGGCCGGATGCCGATGCGATCGACCTGACACTGGCGCGGATCGCCGCCGTCCAGGGGCGCGCCGCGGCGCAGGGGATGTCGTTGGCCCCGTGTTCGGCGGCGGACGTGCTGGAGCTGAGCGCGGGGCAGGGGCCGCGCCAGTCGAGCCCGGACGAGGTGGCATCCCTGCGCGCCGCGCTGCTGGCCGAGTTCGAGGCGACGATCCTGCCCGCGTTCCTTGCGATGCGCGCGACCGAGGGCGCGGCCCTGAAGACCGTGCTGCTCGACCAAGTCGCGCAGGTGGCGGCCCTGACCGATACCGCCGCCGCGCAGGCCGAAGCCCGCCTGCCGCAGGTGCGCGAAACCCTGAAAGCGGCGCTGGCACGGGTCGTGGACAACACCGACGGCGCCGATCCAGACCGCGTGGCGCAAGAGCTCGCGTTGCTGGCGGTCAAGGCCGACGTGACCGAGGAAATCGATCGTCTGCGGACCCATGTCGCTGCCGCGCGCGATCACCTGGCGGGCGACGGGCCCACGGGCCGCAAGCTCGATTTCCTGACGCAGGAGTTCAACCGCGAGGCCAACACGCTCTGCGCCAAGGCGCAGGACGCCGCGCTGACCGCCACCGGCTTGCAACTGAAGGCCGTCATCGACCAGATGCGCGAGCAGGTCCAGAACGTGGAATGATGCATGGCTGAGAAAACGGCCCGGCGCGGGCTACTGATCATCCTCAGCTCGCCTTCGGGGGCGGGCAAGTCGACGCTGGCACGGCGGCTGCGCGACTGGGATCCGAGCATCGAGTTCTCGATCTCGGCCACCACGCGCAAGCCGCGCGAGGGCGAGCAGCACGGCCGCGAATACTTCTTCGTCAGCGAGCCCGAGTTCAAGCGTTCGGTCACCGATGGCGCAATGCTCGAGCATGCCCATGTCTTCGGCAATTTCTACGGCTCGCCCCGCGGTCCGGTGGAAGCGGCCATCGGGGCGGGCCGCGACGTGCTGTTCGACATCGACTGGCAGGGCGCGCAGCAGATCCGCAACTCGCCCCTGGATACCAACACCCTGTCGATCTTCCTGCTGCCGCCGTCGATCCGCGAGCTGCGCCGCAGGCTGGAAGAGCGCGGCCAGGACGACGCCGCCACCATCGACCGGCGCATGCAGAAAAGCTGGGACGAGATCAGCCATTGGGACGGCTACGATTTCGTCCTTGTGAACGAAGACCTGCAAGCGACGGAAGAAAAACTGAAATCCATCATCACCGCCGCGCGTCTGCGCCGCACGCAGCAGCCCCGGCTGACCGAGCATGTGCGCAAACTGCAGGCCGAATTCGAGGACCGCCCATGATCTACGACCTGGATGGCAATACCCCATTGATCGACCCCGACGGCACCGTCTGGATCGCGCCCGACGCCAACATCATCGGCAAGGTGGTGCTCGGGTCGAAAGCGTCGGTCTGGTTCTGCGCCACGCTGCGCGGCGACAACGAGGAAATCCGCGTGGGCGCCGGGTCGAACGTGCAGGAAAACTGCGTGCTCCACACCGACATGGGCTTCCCGCTGACCATCGCCACGAACTGCACGATCGGCCACAAGGCGATGCTGCATGGCTGCACGATCGGGGACAATTCGCTGATCGGCATGGGCGCCACGATCCTGAATGGCGCCAAGATCGGTCGGAACTGCCTGATCGGGGCCGGGGCGCTGGTGACCGAAGGCAAGGAGATCCCCGACGGATCGCTGGTCATGGGCGCGCCGGGAAAGGTGGTCCGTCAGCTCGATGACGATGCCATCGCGGGGCTGGAAGCGTCGGCTTTGCACTACCAGCAGAACGCCGCCCGCTATGCCAAGGGTCTGACCGCGCTGGGGGATGGTCGATGACCGACAAGACCCTGGTCCGCCGCACGCCCTGGCCCGCCAGCGACAGCTGGCCGGTCTGCACGCCGCTGCAGCCGTCGGTGGTGTATGCCTCCGAATCGCCCGACGCGCTGGACGACATGTATGAAGGCCGCGCCGAGGGCTACGCCTATGCGCGCGAAGCGCATCCCAACGCCGACGTGCTGGCCGCCAAGCTGGACGGCATGGAAGGGGTGCAGGGCGGGATCGTGCTCGGATCGGGCATGGCCGCCGTGACCGCCGCGCTGCTGGGCGTGCTGAAGGCGGGCGATCACCTGCTGGGCGGCAACCAGCTTTACGGGCGCTCTTTGCGGATGATGTCCACCGAGTTGCCGCGCATGGGCATCGCCACGTCGCTGGCCGACCCCACGGACGTTGCGGCGATGGAGGCGGCGGTCCGCCCCGAGACGCGGATGATCCTGATCGAAGTGGTGTCGAACCCGACCCTGCGCGTGGCCGATCTGGAGGGCATCGCGGCTTTGTGCAAGCGGCGCGGGCTAGTGCTGGCGGTGGACAACACCTTCACGACGCCGCGCGCGGTGCGGCCCTTGGAGCACGGCGCCGATATCGTCATCCATTCGGTCACCAAGCTGCTGGCGGGCCATTCGGACGCCACGCTGGGCTATGTGGGCGCGCGCGATGCCGACCTGAACGACGCGATGCTGGGGGTCGCACAGACCCTGGGTCTGACCGCCAGCCCGTTCGATTGCTGGCTGGCCGAGCGGGGGCTCTATTCGTTCGAGCTGCGCTATGACCGGGCCGAGGAAAACGCCCGCGCGCTGGCCGACCATCTGCACGGGCTGCCGGGGATGACGCGCGTCATCTATCCGGGCCGCCCCGACCACCCCGACCACAACCGGGTCCAGGGGCTTCTGGGATCGCGTACCGGCAACATGGTCACGTTCGAGATCGAGGGTAGCCGCGATGCCGCCAACCGGCTGGTGCGCGCCGCGCGCAACATCGCCTTCGCGCCGACGCTGGGCGATATCGGCACCACGCTGTCGCACCCCGCAACGTCGTCCCATCGCGGCCTGACGCCCGAGGGTCGCGCCGCCCTGGGGCTGTCGGAGGGCTCGTTCCGCGTCTCGGTGGGGGTCGAGCCTGCGGATCTGCTCTGCACGGAATTTGAGGCAGCGGTGCGCGCGGCGGCGCGGGACTAGCGTCAGATGGATGTCGAGGCGCTGGGCAATCTGCTGGCCGCGCTGCCACTGCCCGCGGTATTGATCGGACCCAGCGAGCGGGTGCTTCGCATGAACCTGCCCGCCACGACCCTGCTGGGAACGGGGCTGGAAGGACGGCACTACATCACCGCGCTGCGCCAGCCGGGCCTGCTGGATGCCGTCGAGGCCACGCGCGCCAGCGGCATCGCGCGGCAGGTGGAATACCTTGCCCATGACGGCGCGCAGGACACGACATGGAACGTCACCGTGGCGCCGGTGGGCGTGGGCTTGCTGCTGAGCTTCGAGGATCGCACGGCCGCGCAAGAGGTCGGGCAGATGCGCCGCGATTTCGTGGCCAATGTCAGCCACGAGCTGCGTACGCCCCTGACGGCGCTGATCGGCTATATCGAGACGCTGCAGGGCCCGGCCAAGGACGATGCCGTCGCGCGGGCGCGCTTCCTGGACACCATGGCGCGCGAGGCCCAGCGCATGAACCGGCTGGTGAGCGATCTGCTGTCGCTCAGCCGGGTCGAGGCCGATGCCCGCGTGCGCCCCACGGCGACCGTCGAACTGGTCGGGCTTCTGCAGCAGGTGGTGGGCCTGCTGCGCACCATCGCCGACGAGGCGGGCGCCACCATCACGCTCGACTGCGACGTCGAGGCCGCCGCCGTCGCAGGCGACGGGGACCAGTTGCGCCAGGTCTTCGTCAATCTGACCGAGAACGCGATCAAATACGGCGGCGGCACCGTGCGGATCACGCTGTCGAGCGATCCGCAGATGCGCGTGCTCCGCGGCCCCGGCGTGCGCGTCGACGTGACCGATAACGGACGCGGCATCGATCCGGTGCATCTGCCGCGCCTGACCGAGCGATTCTACCGAATCGATACCCACCGCTCGCGCGAAGTGGGGGGGACGGGATTGGGGCTTGCGATCGTGAAACACATCCTGAATCGCCACCGGGGACGGCTGCGAATCTCGTCCCAACCCGGTCAGGGCAGCCGGTTCTCGGTTCTTTTGCCGTTGAAAAACGCCTGAGCGGGCCATTTGTCATAAAACCGTTACACGGTTGTTACAGAAGCGTTTCCAATGATCCCTAACTACGCAGTCACAGCCGCCGAGGACGCGCGGCCCGAGATGACCACAGGAGACATCATGTCCATCACCAAGCTTACAACAGCTTCGACCGTGATCGCGCTGGCAGCCAGCGGTGCCGCGCTGGCGCAAAGCCGCGACAACGTGCAGATCGCAGGTTCGTCCACCGTGCTGCCCTACGCATCCATCGTGGCCGAAGCCTTCGGCGAGAATTTCGACTATCCCACGCCGGTCGTGGAATCGGGCGGCTCTTCGGCCGGCCTCAAGCGGTTCTGCGAAGGCGTGGGCGAGAACACCATCGACATCGCCAACGCGTCGCGCGCCATGCGCGAAGGCGAGATCGAAGCCTGCGCCGCCAACGGCGTGGACGAGATCATCGAAGTGCGGATCGGCTATGACGGCATCGTCTTCGCCAGCCAGATCGACGGCCCCGAATTCACCGCGTTCGAGCCGTCGGACTGGTTCCTGGCGCTGGCCGCCGAGTTGCCGCAGGACGGCGCCATGGTGACCAACCCGAACGCCCAGTGGTCCGACGTGAACGCCGAGCTTCCGGCGGTCGACATCGCCGCCTTCATCCCCGGCACCAAGCACGGCACCCGCGAAGTGTTCGAGGAAAAGGTGCTGCTGCAAGGCTGCGAAGATACCGGTGCCATGCAGGCCATGATGGACATGGGCATGGAAGAAGACGCCGTCGAGTCCGCCTGCATGGCGGTGCGCACCGACGGGGCGTCGGTCGATATCGACGGCGACTACACCGAGACGCTGGCCCGCATCAGCTCGAACCCCGATGGCGTGGGCGTGTTCGGACTGGCGTTCTACGAGAACAACACCGACACGCTGAAGGTCGCCACCATGGGCGGCGTCGAGCCCAACGTGGACACGATTTCCTCCGGTGAATACCCGGTGTCGCGTCCGCTGTACTTCTACATCAAGAAGGCGCACCTGGGCGTGATCCCGGGCCTGAAGGATTACGCCATGTTCTTCGTGGCCGACGAGGTCGCCGGCGATGGCGGGCCGCTGGCCGAATACGGCCTGGTGCCCGATCCGGAACTGGCCGCGACCCAAGAGAAGATCGAGAACGAGACGACCATGGGCGAAGGCTCCTGATCGTAAATCCATAAGCGGCGGGGCGTCCCTTGCGGGGCGTCCCGTTGCATTGCGTACTGGCTGTGGGGGACAGCGCGACATGCCGTTCTACTGGACATTGGCGACCATACTGGGCCTGGCGGCGCTGGGATTTTTCCTGGGGCGACACCGCGCGGTGGCAAGCGTGGGCGGCGAGCGGCGCAAGCTGCATTCGCTGCGCAAGTATTATGGCATCAACGTCGCGATGAAGACCCTTACGCCCGCGCTCGGACTGCTGGTGGTCTGGCTGATCGCGCAACCGGTGATCGTCGAATGGCGCGTCTCGGACCTGGTGGCCGGAACGGACGTGGCCGATACGCGCGTCCAGACCCTCGTGATGGTCGACGTGCGCCGCGTGGCCAACGGGCTGGACACCGCCGTCGCCGCGGGCGTGCTGAGCGAAGCGGACGCGGCCAGCCTGACCGCGGACAGCGGCACGATCCGCGACACGCTGGGCGACGCGGGCGTGGCGCTGGGCTCGGATGTGAGCGCGCCGGTCCTGGCCGCCGCCCAGCGGTATCGCACCCTGTCCGCGCGCGCCGACCTGACCCGCACCGTCGCGGTGCTGGCCGTCGCGTTGCTGGGCCTGGGCTGGTCGCTGCGCGAAACCGACGGCGACTTCCGCGCCCGCAACGTGGTCGAGCAGGGCGTGCGGGGCCTGCTGATCGGCGCCGCCTGCATCGCGATCCTGACCACGCTCGGGATCGTTCTGTCGCTGGTCTTCAACACGATCGAGTTCTTCCGCATCTATCCTGCGTCCGAGTTCTTCTTCTCGACCACCTGGTCGCCGTCCTTCGGCGGCGGCTCGCAGCTGGGCATCCTGCCGCTTCTGTGGGGCACGATGTATATCTCGCTGATCGCGCTGGCCGTCGCGGTGCCCATCGGGCTTCTGGCCGCGATCTACCTGTCGGAATACGCCAGCAAACGGGTCCGCTCGGTCGCCAAGCCCGCGCTTGAGATCCTGGCGGGCATCCCCACCATCGTCTACGGCCTATTCGCGCTGCTGACCGTGGGCCCGATGCTGATGAAGGTCTTCGGTGACGGGGGACTGGGCTGGATGCAGGCGGGCACGGCCGTGATGACCGCGGGTCTGGTCATGGGGATCATGCTGATCCCCTTCGTCTCATCGCTCAGCGACGACATCATCAACGCGGTACCGCAGGCCATGCGCGACGGATCCTACGGGCTGGGCGCCACCCAATCCGAGACGATCCGCCATGTGATCATCCCCGCCGCGTTGCCGGGCATCGTGGGCGCGATCCTTCTGGCCGCCAGCCGCGCCATCGGCGAGACGATGATCGTGGTGCTCGGGGCAGGGGCCGCGGCCCGCATCTCGGGCAACCCGTTCGAAGCGATGACCACCGTCACCGCCAAGATCGTCAGCCAGCTGACCGGCGACGCCGATTTCTCGTCGCCCGAGGCGCTGGTGGCCTTTGCGCTGGGGATGACCCTGTTCGTCCTGACGCTGGGGCTGAACGTCCTGGCGCTTTATATCGTGCGCAGATTCCGGGAGCAGTACGAATGACCGACGCAACCGCCGCGGCAGCGCTCGCCCCGAAAAAATCGATCATCACCGTCGATGACCGTACGCAAAAGCGCAACGCCGCCGAGAAACGCTTCCGCGCCTACGGGATCGCGGCGATCGCGGCGGGCATGGTGTTCCTGGTGGTTCTGCTGGGCTCGATCCTGCTGAACGGGGTCACCGCGTTCCAGCAGACCTTCATCCAGGTGCCGGTGTACCTGGACCCCGCGAAGGTGGACAAAGAGGGCAACCGCGATCCGGAGGAAATGGCGAAGGTCAGCACCTTCGGCTACAAGCCCCTGCTGATCGAGGCGATGGCGGAACTGGTCACCGAGCGCGGGATCGAGACCGAGATCGCGCCGGGCGACATGGACGCGCTCTTTTCCAGCTCGGCGGTGGCGCAGCTGCGCGACCGGGTGCTGGCCAACCCGGACCTCGTGGGCGAAACGGTCAGCTTCAACATCCTCGCCGCCAGCCGGGTCGACGGCTACCTGAAGGACCGCGTCAGCCGCGACAGCGTCGCGCGCGACAAGAACATCGACGCCGGGCACCTGGACATCGTCGACGCGCTGCGTGCCGAAGGCGACGTGGTGAAACGCTTCAACTGGGACTTCATCCTGGGCAGCGACGCCTCGGAGTCCCGCCCCGAGCAGGCCGGCATGGGCGTGGCGATGCTGGGCTCGTTCTTCATGATGCTGGTGGTTCTGGGCCTGTCGTTGCCCATCGGCGTGGCCGCGTCGATCTACCTAGAGGAATTCGCGCCGCAGAACCGGCTGACGGACGTGATCGAGGTGAATATCTCGAACCTGGCCGCGGTGCCGTCCATCGTGTTCGGCATCCTGGGCCTTGCGGTGTTCATCCAGTTCATGGAGTTCCCGCAATCCGCGCCGCTGGTGGGCGGCCTGGTGCTGACGCTGATGACGCTGCCCACGATCATCATCTCGACCCGCGCCGCGCTGAAATCGGTTCCGCCCAGCATCCGCGACGCGGCTTTGGGCGTGGGCGCCAGCAAGATGCAGTCGGTGTTCCACCACGTGCTGCCGCTGGCCATGCCGGGCATCCTGACCGGAACCATCATCGGGCTGGCGCAGGCTTTGGGCGAAACCGCGCCTTTGCTGCTGATCGGCATGGTGGGCTATATCGCCACCAATTATCCCGACGGCATCTCGTCGGGATTCCTCGATCCCAACTCGGCCATGCCCGCGCAGATCTACGAATGGGCCAAGCGTGCCGACCCGGCCTATTACGAACGGGCCTGGGGCGGCATCATCATCCTGCTGGTGTTCCTGTTCGCCATGAACGCCATCGCAATCCTTCTGCGCCGCAAGTTTGAGCGTCGCTGGTGAAAGGGGTAAGACCATGTACGACAGGACTTTTCCGGAGAACGCCGTGACCGCCCAGGATATCAAGATCGAAGCCAAGGGCGTGAACGTGCATTACGGGGACACCCACGCGATCAAGGACGTGAGCGTGGATATCCAGGACAAGACCGTCACCGCCTTCATCGGCCCGTCGGGCTGCGGCAAGTCCACGTTCCTGCGGTGTTTCAACCGGATGAACGACACGATCGACTCGGCGCGCGTCACCGGCGACATCCGCATCGACGGCGAAGACATTTACGACAAGCGGGTCGATCCGGTGCAGCTGCGCGCCAAGGTCGGCATGGTGTTCCAGAAGCCCAACCCGTTCCCGAAATCCATATACGACAATGTGGCTTACGGGCCGAAAATCCACGGGCTGGCGCATACGCGCGCCGACCTGGACGATATCGTGGAAAAGGCGCTGCGCCGCGGCGCCATCTGGGACGAGGTCAAGGATCGCCTGCAAGCGCCGGGCACGGGCCTGTCCGGCGGCCAGCAGCAACGCCTGTGCATCGCGCGCGCCATCGCCACCGAGCCCGAGGTGCTGCTGATGGACGAGCCGTGCTCGGCGCTCGACCCCATCGCGACGGGCCAGGTGGAAGAGCTGATCGACGAGCTGCGCCGCGACTATTCGGTGGTGATCGTCACCCATTCCATGCAGCAGGCCGCCCGGGTCAGCCAGAAGACCGCCTTTTTCCACCTGGGCAACCTTGTGGAATACGGCGACACCGACGAGATCTTCACCAACCCCCAAGACCCCAAGACCGAAAGCTACATCACCGGACGGATCGGATAAGCCATGTCCCATACCCATATTTCCTCTGCCTTCGACCGTGACCTGGAAGCGATCCAGGCGCTGTTGATGAAGATGGGCGGACTGGTCGAAGAAGCGATCATGGAAGCCGCCAAGTCGCTGGAAACCCGCGACGAAGACCTTGCGATGAAGGTGCGCGAGGGCGACAAGGCCATCGACCAGCTGGAAGAGCAGATCAACGACGAGGCCGCCAAGCTGGTGGCGCTGCGCGCGCCCATCGCGTCGGATATGCGGCTGGTGCTCAGCGTCATCAAGATCAGCGCCAACCTGGAACGCATCGGCGACTATTCCAAGAACCTGGCCAAGCGGACCACGGTCCTGAACCAGCTGCCGCCGCAGGACGGCGCCCCCCAGGCCATCCGCCGCATGGCGCGCGAAGTGCAGCGGATGCTGCACGACGTGCTCGACGCCTATATCCAGCGCGACGCGGATCTGGCGCTTGAGGTGCGCGATCACGACGCGGATGTGGACCAGATGTACAACGCGCTGTTCCGCGAATTTTTGACCTTCATGATGGAAGATCCGCGCAACATCACCGCCTGCATGCACCTGCATTTCATCGCCAAGAACATCGAGCGGATGGGCGACCACGTCACGTCGATCGCCGACCAGATCGTGTATTCCGTCACCGGCCAGAAGCCCGAGGAATCGCGCCGCAAGGGCGATATTACCTCGACCGCCTCGTTCGAGAAATAGACCCGATGCCTGTCGCGACACCGCGTGTCCTGATCGTCGAGGACGTCGCATCGCAGCGCGATATCCTGGCCTATAACCTGGAAGCCGAAGGCTATGCCGTCAGCCATGCCGAAACCGGCGACGAGGCGATGGAGATGTTTCGCGAGGTCGATCCCGACCTGGTGGTGCTGGACTGGATGCTGCCGGGCGTCTCGGGGATCGAGATCTGTCGCCAGCTGAAGCGCGCGGGGCGCGGACGCGACGTGCCCGTGATCATGCTGTCGGCCCGGACCGAGGAACAGGATCGCGTGCGCGGGCTGGAAACTGGCGCCGACGATTACGTGACCAAGCCCTATTCCGTGGCCGAGCTGATGGCGCGCGTCCGGGCGCATCTGCGCCGGACCAGGCCCGCGGCGGTGGGCGCACGGCTCGAGGTCGGCGACCTGACGCTGGATCCCGAAGGCCACCGCGCCTATCGCGGCGAGGCCGAGCTGAAACTGGGCCCGACCGAGTTCCGGCTTCTGACGACGCTGATGGAGACGCCGGGCCGCGTGCTGTCACGCGATCAGCTTCTGGACCGGGTCTGGGGCCGCGACATCTATGTGGATAGCCGCACGGTCGACGTCCATGTGGGCCGCTTGCGCAAGGCGTTGACCGCCCACGGGCACGACGACCCGATCCGCACCGTGCGCGGCTCGGGCTACGCGCTCGGCTGATCGGGCGCTGTCGGAACCCGCGACAATCTGTCCGCGTTGGCCGTGATGCAGACGCTTCAAACCGAACGGATCCGCACCGCCGCCCATGTCTGCCTGATCGTGATCGGCGTCATCGCCGTGGCCGCAGCCATGCGTGTCGCGCAGAACGTGCTTGCCCCTACGATCCTGGCCTTCGTCGTGGGCATCGTGCTGTCGCCGATTTCCGACTTCTGGGAGCGGATCGGCGCACCCCGCGCGGTGGGCGCGCTGATCAGCCTGCTTCTGACCCTTTCCATCATCGCGCTGATCGCGTCCCTGATGCTGCCGATCATCGGCCAGGTGGTGGATGCGTGGCCCGTGATCCGCGCGGAATTGCGCGGCTTCATGTTCGAAATCCAGGGCACGTTGCGCGGGATCGAGGATGCGGGCGAGGAAATGGAGCGCGCCATGGGTGGCGACGGGCAGGACGAGGGCGACGGGGATGGTGGCTTTTCCATCCCCAGCACCACCGACGCGCTGTTTCTTGCGCCATCGGTCGCGGGCCAGACGATCACCTTCGCCGGTGTGCTGTTCTTCTTCGTGCTGACGCGGCGTGACATCTACGGCTGGGTCGCCCGACGCCTGGCACCCAAAGGGGCCGAGGAGACGACGGCCCTGCGCCTGCTTCTGGCCGAACGCCAGGTCGCCCGCTATTTCCTGACCATATCGCTGGTCAATATCGTCTTCGGCCTGGCGGTCGCGCTGATCTTCTACCTGATCGGGATGCCCAGCTTCTATATCTGGGGCGCGGCGACCACCTTGCTGAACTTCGTGCTCTACCTGGGCCCGGCGGTCCTGTTCGTGTCGCTCTGCATCGCGGGCGTCGTCGTCTTCGAGGGGGCGATGTCGGCGGCCCCGGCGCTCAGTTTCCTGGCGCTCAACCTGATCGAAGCGCAGTTCCTGACACCGGCGGCAATCGGCGCGTCGCTGTCTCTGAACCCGCTGATGGTGTTCGTGTCGCTGGTGTTCTTCCTGTGGCTCTGGGGGCCGCTGGGCGGCTTCATCGCGATTCCGCTGGTCCTTTGGGTGCTGGTGATCTCGAACATGGGCGAGAACGCAACGACCGCCGACCTGGAAGAGGTCGCGGCGTCGCAGGACAGGCAGCCGGGCGCGTCCTAGATGTAGCGGTTGACGATGTTTTCCAGCAGTTCCTGCTGGCCTGACCGCGGGGCAGGGGACAGGCCTTGCGCTTCGGCGCGGTTCGCGATGTCGTCCAGCGCGGCGCCGGGCCGCAGCATGGCGCGTGCCGCGTCGCTGTCCCAACCGGCATAGCGCGCATCCAGCGGGCCTTGCAGGGCGCCGTCCTCGATCATCGCGGCGGCTGCTTTCAGGCCCCGCGCGCAGGTGTCCATGCCGCCGATGTGTGCGATCAAAAGGTCCTGGGGATCAATGGATTGGCGGCGCAACTTCGCGTCGAAATTGGTGCCGCCCCTGGTGAAGCCGCCGCCCTTCAGGATGTGGTAATAGGCCAGCGCCACCTCGGGCACATTGTTTGGGAACTGGTCGGTGTCCCAGCCGGACTGGTAATCGTTGCGGTTCATGTCCACCGATCCGAAGATGTCCAGCGCCTGGGCCAGCGCGATCTCGTGCTCGAAGGAATGGCCCGCCAGGATGGCGTGGCCTTGCTCGATATTCACCCGCACTTCGCCCTCGAGCCCGTAGCGGCGCAGGAAGCCGTAAACCGTCGCCACGTCGTAGTCGTATTGGTGCTTCGTGGGCTCCTGCGGCTTCGGCTCGATCAGGATCTGGCCCGGAAAGCCGATCTTGTGCTTGTACTCCACGACCATGCTCAGAAACCGGCCCATCTGGTCCAGCTCGCGCGCCAAGTCGGTGTTGAGCAGCGTCTCGTAGCCTTCACGGCCGCCCCAGAGCACGTAGTTTTCACCGCCCAAGCGGTGCGTCACGTCCATGCAGGCGCGCACGGTGGACGCGGCGTAGGCGAAGACATCCGGGTCGGGATTGGTCGCGGCACCGGCCATCCAGCGCGCGTGCGAGAACAGGTTGGCGGTGCCCCAGAGCAGCTTGACGCCGGTGGCGTCCATCTTGCGCTCCAAGTAATCCGCGATTTCGTTCAGGCGCGCGTGGCTTTCCTGCAAGGACGCACCTTCGGGACGCACGTCGTGGTCGTGGAAGCAGAAGAACGGCACGCGCAGCAGGCGGAACATCTCGAACGCCACATCGGCGCGGCGCTTGGCCTTGTCCATGGTGTCGCCGGGGAACCAGTCGCGCTGGAAGGTCTGGCCGCCGAAGGGATCGCTGCCGTCCCAGACAAAGCTGTGCCAATAGGCCACCGCGAAGCGCAGATGCTCGGCCATGGGTTTGCCCATGACGATCTGATCCGGATCGTAATGGCGAAACGCCAGGGGGTTCGTGCTGTCGGGGCCTTCGAACGGGATCGGCGTGTCGATCGGAAAAAACGAGGCGGTCATGGCAAATCCCTGAAATGCTGCGGCTTTACCGAAGTGCTACCGAAGTCGGTCGAGGCTGACCAGCGTGAATGCAGTAATTACATAATCAGGATTACCGGACTTAAGGGTGGGCCGGACGGATCCCCTGCAGGCCGATGATTGCATTGATGCGGCTGCGGGTCGATAAGCGACGCCAGATGACTTGAGAGGTTCCGCCATGCCGAAGATCCTGATCCTGAACGGACCAAACCTGAACATGCTGGGCACGCGCCAGCCCGAGATCTACGGGTCCGAGACGCTGACCGACGTCGAAGCCGCCTGCCAGGCCCTGGGCACGGAGCTGGGCTTCGAGGTCGACTGCCTGCAATCGAATTCCGAAGGCGGACTGGTCGATGCGATCCAGCAAGCGCGCGGCACGTCCGAGGCGATCGTCATCAACGCCGGCGCCTACACGCATACGTCCGTGGCGATATTCGACGCGCTGAGCCTGTTCGACGGCCTGGTGATCGAGGTTCATATCTCGAACATCCACAAGCGCGAGGCATTTCGCCATCATTCCCACATCTCGGCCCGCGCGGACGGCATCATCGTGGGCTGCGGCACGCACGGCTACCTGCTGGCGATCAACCAGGTCGCGTACCGCTTGGCGAACTGAGGGATTTTCGTTTCATATCAGTGGATAGAACGACGTATTTCAACAAAAAAGGCGCCCCAAGTGGGCGCCTTTTCCGTGTATCGCATGGGGCTTAGCCCTGGGCGGCCTTGGCGACCTCGGCGGCGAAGTTTTCCTTCTCGACCTCGATCCCCTCGCCCACTTCGACGCGGGCGAAACCGGTGATCTCGATGCCCGCTTCCTTGGCGGCGGCGCCGACGGTCAGGTCGGGGTTCACCACGAACGCCTGGTTGACCAGCGTGACTTCGGCCAGGAACTTCTTCATCCGGCCTTCGATCATCTTCTCGATCACCTGCTCGGGCTTGCCGCTTTCGCGCGCGATGTCCATCTGGACCTGCTTTTCCTTGTCGACGATCGACTGGTCCAGCTGATCCTCGTTCAGGGCGGCTGGCTTGACGGCGGCGATGTGCATGGCGACTTGGCGCGCGAGGGCGGTGTCGTCACCGGTGAAGGCGACCAGGACGCCGATCTTGCCCATGCCGTCGGCGGCGGCGTTGTGCACGTAGGCGGCCACGTTGGCGCCTTCCAGCGTCTCCATCCGGCGCAGCGTCATGTTCTCGCCGATCTTGGCGATGGCATTGGTCAGCTGTTCCTTGACGGGCTTGCCGTCCATGTGGGCCTCGGCCAGCGCGGCCACGTTGTCGACCGTCAGCGCCACGTCGGCGATGCCCGCGACCAGCGACTGGAACTGCTCGTTCTTCGCCACGAAATCGGTTTCCGAGTTCACTTCCACGGCGACGCCCTTGCCGCCTTCGACCTTGACGGCCACCAGGCCTTCGGCCGCGGTGCGGTCGGCCTTCTTCGCGGCCTTCGCCAGGCCCTTGGTGCGCAGCCAGTCCACGGCGGCGTCCATGTCGCCGTCGTTCTCGGTCAGCGCCTTCTTGGCGTCCATCATGCCCGCGCCGGTGGATTCGCGGAGTTTCTTCACGTCTGCTGCGGTGATCGCCATCTCGGGCTCTCCTCGTCTGTCATTTGAATGATTGGGGGCGGACCCTTGCCCGCCCCTTGGTCCGTCGGATCAGCGCGGGTCTCAGACCTCGCCCTTTTCCTTGTTGTCCAGATCCAGCGGCGCGTCCTTGACGACGGCGTCGTTGGCCACGGCCTCGTCGGTGACGGCGATGGGTTCCTCGGCGTTGACGGGCGTCTCGAGGGCTTCCTCGGCGGCGTCTTCCATGGCGCCCATGTCGACACCGGCGGCCGACATCTGGGCGGACATGCCGTCAAGTGCAGCGCGGCTGATCAGGTCGCAGTAAAGGGCGATGGCGCGCGCCGCGTCGTCGTTGCCGGGTATGATGTAGTCGATGCCGTCAGGGGCGCAGTTGGTGTCGACCACGGCCACGACCGGGATCCCGAGCTTCTTGGCTTCGGCGATGGCCAGGTCTTCCTTGTTGACGTCGATGACGAAGAGCAGGTCCGGCACGCCGCCCATCTCGCGGATGCCGCCCAAGCTGGCGTTCAGCTTGGCCTGGTCACGCTCCATGGACAGGCGCTCGCGCTTGGTCAGGCCTTCGGCGCCTTCGGCCATGCGCTCGTCGATTTCCTTCAGGCGCTGGATCGACTTCGACACGGTCTGCCAGTTGGTCAGCGTGCCGCCCAGCCAGCGGTGGTTCATGTAGTATTGCGCGCAACGCTCGGCGGCGTCGGCGATGGGCTTTTGCGCCTGGCGCTTGGTGCCCACGAACAGGATGCGGCCGTTCTTGGCCACGGTGTCGCGGATGACCTGCAGCGCCTTGTCGAGCATCGGCACGGTCTGCGTCAGGTCGAGAATGTGGATGCCGTTGCGGTCGCCGTAGATATATTCGCCCATGCGGGGGTTCCACCGCTGGGTCTGGTGACCGAAGTGCACGCCAGCTTCGAGCAGCTGACGCAAAGAGAACTCGGGAAGAGCCATTTGCTTATCCTTTTCCGGTTTCAAGCCTCGGCGGAACTGTTCAGGACTGTCGTCCCAACCGGTGGATCGTTCGGGGATGTCTCCCCCGAGGACCCGAGCCCCGCCTGTGAAGTGCGCGCGACTTAGACCGGAACGCGCCGCTTTGCAAGGGGCTCGGGGAAGGCCGAGGATGCGCCGGGATATTTATGAGAACAAAGATGGGGCGGGGCTTGCCCTTGGCCCGGCGGTGGCGCAACACATCGCGGCATGGATAGTCGCGTCATCTGCATCGGATCGGTCCTGTGGGACACGATCGGCCGCACCTCCCGCACGCTGGGACTGGGCAACGACGTGGCGGGATACATCACCCGCGATCCCGGCGGCGTCGCGCTGAACATCGCGGTGGGTCTGGCGCGGCTGGGCGCGTCGCCCGAGCTGCTGAGCGCGGTGGGACGTGATGTCGATGGCCAGGCGATCCTGGAGGCGGCGCGGGTGCGCGGCGTCGGCTGCGATCTGGTCTACGTCTCCGAAGATTTGCCCACCGACCGCTACATGGCGATCGAAGGCGGCAACGGGCTGATCGCGGCCGTCGCGGACGCCCATTCGCTGGAAGCGGCGGGCGACAAGATCTTGGCGCCGCTGGTGGACGGGCGGCTGGGCGATGCCGACACGCCCTTCGACGGCGTCGCCGCGCTGGATGGCAACCTGTCCGAGGATCTGCTGGCCCATATCGCCGACGGGCCGTGGCTGGCGCGGGCGGATCTGCGCGTGGCGCCCGCGTCGCCCGGCAAGGCGCTGCGCCTCTTGCCGCTGCTGCGCCACCCGAGCGCGGTATTCTACGTCAACCTCGAAGAGGCGGGGCTGATGCTGGGCGCGCCGCAGCCCGACACCGCCGCCGCCGCCCGGGCGCTTGTGGCGCGTGGGGCTTCGCGGGCGCTGGTCACCCACGGCGCTGATCCCTGCGCCATGGCCGACGCGAGCGGCGTCCTCCAGGAGCCGCCGCCCCTCGTCACGGTCACTCGCGTCACCGGCGCGGGCGACACCTTCATGGCCGCCCATATCGCCGCCGAGCTGTCGGGGGCGCGCGGTGCCCCTGCCCTGCACGCCGCGCTGGCCGCCGCCGCCGCCCATGTTTCCGGAGAGAGCCCCGTATGACCGAACCCTTTTCCGTCCTGCCTGAGGTCGCGGATGCGCTGGCCGACGGGCGCCCCGTGGTCGCGCTGGAATCGACCATCATCACCCACGGAATGCCCTGGCCCCGCAACATCGAGACCGCGCGCGCGGTCGAGGCCGAGATCCGCGCGAACGATGCCGTGCCCGCCACGATCGCGGTGATCGACGGCACCCTGCATGTGGGGCTGGGCGCGGACCGGCTTGACGCCTTGGCTGAAGCCGAAGACGTCGCCAAGCTCAGCCGCGCCGACCTGGCGGCGGTCATGGCGACGGGCGGCACGGGTGCCACGACCGTCGCAGCCACGATGATCGGCGCGCGGCTGGCGGGGATCGAGGTCTTCGCCACGGGCGGCATCGGCGGCGTGCATCGCGGGGCCGAGCTCAGCTTCGACATATCGGCGGACCTGCACGAATTGTCGCAGACCGCGGTCACGGTGGTCGCTGCGGGCGCCAAGGCCATCCTGGATCTGCCGAAGACCTGGGAAGTGCTCGAAACGCTGGGCGTTCCGGTCATCGCCGTGGGCCAGGACCGACTGCCTGCCTTCTGGTCCGCCGCGTCGCCGCACCCAGCGCCCCTGCGGATGGATCGCGCGGCCGACATCGCCGCGGCGCACGTGATGCGCGGCGCCATGGGTCTGCCGGGCGGCCAGCTGGTCGCCAACCCGATCCCCGCCGAGCACGAGATCCCCGCCGACGACCTGGCCCCCATCATCGAGCAGGCACTGGACGATGCCGAGATCGCGGGGATCAGCGCCAAGTCCGTGACGCCCTTCCTTCTGGCGCGGATCTTCGAGCTGACCGATGGCCGCTCGCTGGAGGCGAATATCGCGCTGGTGCTGAACAATGCGCGCCTGGGTGCCGCGATTGCCCGCGAAATCAGCGCGATCCGACGCGAAATGGCCTGAAGCATCCCGGCCATGTTGTAGCCCCCGGTGGATGGCCCTAGATAAGCTGAAACATCTAGGCACCCGGATCCATGCTGCCCCAAGACGAAACACCCAAGCGCCGGTCGTTCCTGGCGGGCTTTCGCGCGAATTTCCTGACCGGGCTGGTCGTGATCGCGCCCATCGGGCTGACCGTCTGGCTGATCTGGTCGGTGATCGGCTGGATCGACGGCGTCGTGCTGCCCTTCGTGCCGAACCGCTTCAAGCCCGAGCTCTACGGCATCAACCTGCGCGGCGTGGGCGTGATCTTCTTTCTCGTCTTCACGATCCTCGTCGGCTGGATGGCCAAGGGCCTGATCGGCCGCTCGCTGATCCGATGGGCCGAGGGCCTGGTGGATCGCACGCCGATCGTGCGCTCGGTCTATAACGGGTTGAAACAGATCGCGGAAACGGTCTTCGCGCAATCCGAAAGCAGCTTCGACAAGGCGGTCCTGATCGAGTATCCCCGCAAGGGTCTTTGGGCGATCGCCTTCGTGTCCACCGAGGCCAAGGGCGAAATCGACCGGCGCATTCCGTCTCCCGACGACAAGGTGTCGGTGTTCCTACCGACCACGCCCAACCCGACATCGGGCTTCCTGCTGTTCGTACTGCGCCGCGACCTGATCGAGCTGGACATGACCGTGGAAGACGCGGCGAAACTAGTGATCTCGGCGGGGCTGGTTTACCCCAATGCCAAGGATCCGTCGCAGCCCGTCCGCACCCCCGCCGAGGCGGCCGAATAGTCAGCCGTAAAGCTCTTCGAGCTTCACCGACGACGTCTTGCCGACCTTGTCCAGGTGGTCGTCCAGGAAGCGCTCGGCGGCGGCGCGGCCCGCTGCTTTCAGGCGCGCGACGATGATCGGCTGGGGCACGGTCTTCGTGGCCACCGATAGATTTGACATGAGCGCGTCGTCGGAAATCATGTGGACCAGGACGCGTTTCTTGGTGCCGGGCTCGATGGTTCCGTCGGCCAGCATCCGGTGCACGAAGGCGATCGAGCGTAGTTCGGCCAGCAGCGAGGCGTTGAAGCTGACCTCGTTGATGCGGTTCAGGATCTCTTGCGGGTAATAGGGCAGCGTTTCGCGGCGCAAGGGGTTGATGTTCACGATGACCACGTCGTCCGGCAGATGCATCGGGTACAGCGGAAACAGCGCCGGATTGCCTGAATAGCCGCCGTCCCAATAGGCCTGCAGATTGCCGTCCGCATCGGGGATTTCGACGGCCTGGAACAACGTGGGCAGGCAGGCCGATGCCAGCAGCGCGTCCGGCGTGATGTCGTCGCCTTCGAATATGCGGATCTTCCCGCTGCGCACATTCGTGGCGCAGACGAAGAAGTCCGGGCCCTGCGCCGCGCAGACTTCGTTGTAGCGCAGCTCGCGCACGATGGGCGCCAGCGGGTTCTGGTAGAACGGGCCAAGGCCATAGGGACTCGTCGCGCGCGACAGCCAGTCGCTGAACGCGTAGCCGGGCGAGTATTCGATGGACTGGCTCAGATACGGCGTCGAGGGCAGGAACATCTCCATCCAGGCGGGCACGTGCAGACTGCTCAGGTGACCGATCCGGTCCCACATCCAGTCCAGGTTGGCGCGCGCCGCCTCGGCCCCCTCGCGCACCAGTCCCGCTTTCACCGCCGCGCCGTTCAGGGCCCCCGCCGAGGTGCCGCTGATGCCCGCGATCTCGACCTCGCCGCCCTCCAGCAGCCGGTCCAGAACGCCCCAGGTGAAGGCCCCGTGCGCGCCGCCGCCCTGCAGCGCCAGGTTGATCTTCGGTTTGGTCATGGTGCGTCCTCCGTCTTTCGGGATCCCGCCCCTGGCTTCATCTTTCCATAAATACCTGACGGCGCGACGGCTGCGACCGGTGCCGCGCGCGCGTCATAGCGCCGTCCAGCCGCCATCCACGCTGATGGTCGTGCCGGTGATCTGCTCGGCCGCGTCCGAGCACAGGAACACCGCCGTGCCGCCGATCTGTTCGACCGTGGCGAATTCCTTGCTGGGCTGGCGCTCCAGGATGACCTTCTGCTTGGCCTCTTCTTCCGTCATGCCGTATTTCTTCGCGGTGTCGGGGATCTGGCTTTCCACCAGGGGGGTCAGCACGTAGCCGGGGCAGATCGCGTTGCAGGTGATGGGCTCTTTCGCGGTCTCGAGCGCCACGGTCTTCGACAGGCCCACGATGCCGTGCTTGGCCGCGATATAGGCCGATTTGTAGGGCGACGCGGTCAGCCCGTGCGCCGACGCGATGTTGACCACCCGGCCCCAGCCCGCCTTGCGCATCAGCGGCAGCGCCACGGCGGTGGTGTGGAAGGCCGAACTCAGGTTGATGGCGATGATGGCGTCCCATTTCTCGGTCGGGAAATCCTCGATCGGGGCCACGTGCTGGATGCCCGCGTTGTTCACCAGGATGTCGCAGGCGCCCGCGTGGGTGATCAGCGCGCGGCACTCTTCGGGCTTCGACATGTCGGCCTTGATGTAGCGTGCGACCACGTCGAATTCCTCGGCCAGGTCGGCGGCCAGCTTGTGATCCTCGTCGCGGTCGGTGAACGAGTTCAGGACCACGTCCGCGCCCGCGCGCGCCAGTTCGCGCGCCACGCCCAGCCCGATGCCCGAGTTCGATCCGGTGATGATGGCGGTCTTTCCCTTCAGCGTCATGATGCGCTCTCCGTGATGAAACATGCTTGCCGACTTTCTGCACCTGCGAAGGGGTCAGACGCAAACGGGGAATCCCGTGCTGCGGGGGTGATTCCCCCCGAACGGGGAATCACCGGGGATGCTGGCTGGTCATCGCCGCCGAAACCCCATAAAAAAACGCCCGCACAAGGCGGGCGTTAAGTCATTGAGGCAGGTTTCATACAGGCAAGAAACCTATCGAGCAGTGCCCCTGTTATAAGCGATCCCACGCCGAAATCAAATCCATTTTGTTTGCTGTTGCCCGCAAGCCCACGTAATCTGGGGCAAAGAACAAACGAGCAATCGAACAGGACCCATTATGGAAACACAGTTTTTCCGGCGCGGCCTGGCGCTGGCCGTCCTGGTTTGCGCAATATCTGGTGGCCCTGTCGTCGCCGCGCCCAGTCATGGTGTCGCGATGTATGGCGACCCGGCGCTGCCCGCGGATTTCGACGCGCTGCCCTATGCCAATCCCGACGCGCCCAAGGGCGGCAGGATGGTCCAGGGCGAAGTGGGCACATTCGATTCGCTTAACCCGCATATCCTGAAAGGAAAAGCCCCCTGGCAGCTGCGCTTCCTGGCCCACGAATCGCTCATGGGACGCTCCTACGACGAGCCCTTCACGCTTTACGGCGTCCTGGCCGAATCGGTCGATGTGGCCGACGACCGCTCTTGGGTCGAATACACGCTGAACCCGGCCGCGCGCTTTTCCGACGGCAGCCCGGTGACCGTCGACGACGTGATCTGGTCCTACGAGATGCTGGGGACCGAAGGCCATCCGCGCTATCGCAACGCCTGGGAAAAGGTCGAACGCGTCGAGCAAGTGGGCGAGCGCACCGTCCGCTTCACCTTCAACGAGGACAACGACGAACTGGCGCTGATCATGGGCATGCGCCCAATCCTGAAGAAGGCCCAGTGGGAGGGCAAGGATTTCGCCGATAGCAGCCTGGACGAGATCCCGATCTCGTCCGCGCCTTACGTGATCGATGATTTCGAGCCGGGCCGCTCCGTCACGCTGAAGCGCAACCCGGATTACTGGGGCGCGGACGTGCCCTTCATGCGGGGCCAGGCCAACCTGGACGAGATCCGCATGGAATTCTACGCCGACGGCACCGCCATGTTCGAGGCCTTCAAGGGCGGCGCGCTGGACGTCTACCGCGAAAACAGCGCCGAGAAATGGGACACCCAATACGACTTCCCCGCCGTGCAGTCGGGCGAGATCGTGAAATCCGTGATCCCGCACCAGCGCCCGTCGGGGATCTACGGCTTCGTGATGAACACCCGCCGCGCGCCCTTCGACGACTGGCGCGTGCGCCAGGCCCTGACCGAGGCGTTCAATTTCGAGTTCATGAACCAGGTGCTGAACGGCGGCAAGCTGCCGCGGGTCACCTCCTACTTCTCGAACTCGGACTTGGGGATGCGGCCCGGGCCGGCCGAGGGCCGCGTGCTGGAGCTGCTCGAGCCGTTCCGCGACCAGCTTCTGCCCGGCACGCTCGAGGGCTACACCCAGCCGACCGGCGACGGGTCCGAGCGCAACCGCAAGGGCCTGGCCCGCGCCATGGACCTGCTGACCGAGGCAGGGTTCACCATTGAGAACGGCGCGCTGGTGAATGCGGACGGCAAGGCGCTGACTTTCGAGATCCTGCTGGCCAACGGCGACCTGGTCGCGGGCACCGAGCAGGCGATCAACATCTACGTCTCGGCCCTGCAGCGCCTGGGCATCGAGCCGCGGGTCAGCCGCGTGGACGACGCCCAGTTCAAGGCCCGCACCGATGCCTTCGATTTCGACATGACCGAATACGCCCGCGCCCTGAGCCTGAGTCCCGGGACCGAGCAGCGGTATTACTGGGGCTCCGAATCCGCGACCCAGGAAGGGTCGCGCAACTGGATGGGCGTGCAAAGCCCCGTGGTCGACGCGATGATCGACGCGCTGCTGACGGCCGAAAGCCAGGAAGACTACATCGCGGCCGTGCGCGCGCTCGACCGGGTGATGACGGCGGGGCGCTACGTCATTCCGCTGTGGTATCGTCCCGACAGCCTGATCGCCCACAGCGCCGCGCTGAAATATCCCGAAACCCTTCCGGCCTACGGTGACTACCTGGGCTTCCTTCCAGACGTATGGTGGTACGATGAAGATGAATAAGCTGATCCTTCTGGCCCTGATCGTCTCGCTTTCGGGCTGCGCGCTGATCCGCACACCCGTCAAGGTCGTCGGTGCCATGGGCCACGCGACGATCGACTTGGCGACCGCGCCGTTCTAGCGCGCGGAACAACGCCCCGGCTGGCGCATTGGCCCTTTCGAGCAGAAAGGGAGCTTTACGCCATGCAATGGGACACGATCAAACAGAACTGGTCCGCCTTCATCGCGCCGATCATGCAGCGCTGGGAGAAGACCGAGGAAAACGACCTGCTGACGCTGGACGGCAATCGCGATCGGTTCGAGGCCTACCTGGTCGAACGCGAGGGCCTGTCGGAAACCGATGCGCGCGACCAGGTCAACGACTGGATGCAGGGCGCGGCACCGGCCGACGTGGTGATGGATGAAAGCCGCGACGGCGAGAACATCCGCGCGTCCGCGGCCCATATCGGCGTGGGCGAAGACGTCTATGCCGACGACAAGGATTTCGGCGACGACAACAAGACCGAGCGCCCCATCGGCCGCAATACCTGATGCGGGCGGCGCGACGCTGGCCGCGTCGGGTTTTTCGAGTATTTGAAGAACAGTGATGGGGAAACGGCGCGCGCGATTTGCGGCGGCGCGCCGGTCTGGGTAAGTCTGTGCCATGAGCCTGCCACCCTGCCCCGCCCCCTTCAACATGGCTGCCCACGTCCTGCAGCACGCCCGGACCGCGCCCGACAAGATCGCGCTGGAAGTGCTGGGCGACGCGCCCGAGCGCTGGACCTACGCGGCGCTCGCGCGCGCAGTGGGCGGCGTCGCGTCGGGCCTGCTGGAGATGGGTCTGCGCCCCGGCGACCGCGTCGTGATCCGGTTGGGCCATTCGGTCGATGTGCCGCTGGTGCACCTGGCCGCGCTGGCGGTCGACCTGGTGCCGATCCCGGTATCGTCCCAACTGACCGCAGCTGAACTGACGCCGATGGCCCGCCACGTCGCCCCCGCACTGGTGGTGCAGGATCCCGCGCTGGCCGCCCCGGATATCGCGGCGCCGGTCGTGGGACCGGACAGGCTGGCCGCGTGGCGCTCGCTGCCGCCTGCCGCCTTCGCCATGGGCGATCCGGATCGGCCCGGCTATATCGTGTTCACCTCTGGGACGACGAAGACGCCGCGCGCGGTGCTGCATGCCCACCGCGCGGTCTGGGCGCGCCAGGCGATGATCCGCGACTGGGCCGACATGCGTGCCACGGACCGGGTGCTGCATGCCGGTGCCTTCAACTGGACCTACACCATGGGCACCGGCCTGATGGATCCCTGGACGGTCGGCGCAACGGCCCTGATCGCCGCACCCCCGGCGCGGCCCGACGCGCTGGGGGTGCTTCTGTCCGCGGCGCGCGCCACGATTTTCGCCGCGGCACCGGGGGTTTACCGGCAGATGTTGCGGCACCCGGTGCCGGAACTGCCGGACCTGCGCCACGGGCTCTGCGCGGGCGAGAAGCTGACCGAGCCGCTGCGCGACGCGTGGCGGGCGGCCACCGGGACCGACCTGCACGAGGCGTTCGGCCAGTCCGAGTGCTCGACCTTCATCTCGGGCGCGCCGCATGGTCCCGCCCCGCCGGACACGCTGGGGCGCGCCCAAGGCGGACGCGCCGTCGCGGTGCTGGGGCTCGACGGGCCGCTGTCGGCCGACACGCCCGGGGAACTGGCGATCCGTGCGGACGATCCGGGCCTGATGCTGGGCTATCTGGGAGATCCCGCCGCCACCGCCGAGCGCCATCGCGACGGCTGGTTTCTGACCGGCGACCGGGGCCAGATCGACCGGGACGGCTGGGTGCGCTACCTGGGCCGGATGGACGATTTGCTGAACGCGGGCGGCTTTCGGGTCTCCCCGCTGGAGATCGAAGCCGTGGCCGAAAGTTTCCCGGACTTGCGCGAAGCGGCGGCGATCACGCGCGAGGTCCGCGCGGGCGTCAGCGTGATTGCCCTCTGCTACGCAGCCGACCGCGCGCTGGACGAAACGGCGCTGGCGCGCCATTGCGAAGCCCGGCTGGCGCGTTACAAACAGCCGAGGGTCTTCGAGCGCGTCGACGCCCTGCCGCGCAGCGCGAACGGCAAGTTGATGCGCCGTGCCTTGGCCAAGACTGATGAGGATCGCCCATGATCAAGCTCGATATCCTGTCGGACCCGATCTGTCCATGGTGCTATATCGGCAAGGCCAACCTGGATCGCGTCCTGCAAGAGCGACCCGGCCATCCCTTCGACATCGAGTGGCATCCGTTCCAGCTGAACCCCGACATGCCCGAAGGCGGGATGGACCGGCGGGACTACCTGGAGGCGAAATTCGGCGGGCGCGAGGGCGCCGTGAAGGCCTATGCCCCGGTCGTCGAGGCAGCGCAGGCCGCGGGGCTGGACATTGCCTTCGACAAGATCGCGGTGACGCCCAACACGCTGTCGGCCCATTGCATGATCCACTGGGCGGGGCTCGAGGGGCGGCAGATGGCGATGGTGGCGGCACTGTTCCACGCCTATTTCATCGCCGGTCAGGATATCGGTTCGCGCGACGTGTTGCTCGGGCTGGCGGGCGATGTGGGCCTGGATCGCGGGTTCATCGAACGGCTGATGGACAGCGGCGCGGATCGCGACGAGATCGCGGCGCGCGACGCCCATGCCCGCGCACGCGGCGTGACCGGCGTGCCGACCTTCATCATCGCGAACCAACACGCCGTGCCGGGTGCGCAGCCACCCGAGCTTTGGAACCGGGTGCTCGACGACCTGGAGCGCCAGGCGGCCGAGGCGCCCGAGTGAGGGGCGGCGTCGACTGGGGGCTCTGCCCCCGTCCTTCGGACTTCCCCCGAGGTATTTCCGGACAGGTGAAGCAGGGGTTCTGCGCGCGATGGTGACGTGGCTTCTGGTGTCGCTGGGCGCGTCGGCGTTGTGGGGCGTGGTGCTGTTCGTGTCCGATCGCGGCATCGCGCAGATCTGGCCGCCCGCCGAGGGCAATATATGGACCGGCGCGGCGGCCTGGCTGCTGACCATCGCGATCTATATGGGCCTGATCCGCACGGCGACGGCCGACTGGAACGCGCTGGATCTGCCGGGTTGGTTGCGCTGGGGGATCGGCGGCGTGGGCCTGAGCATCGCGGCCACCTGGGTGCAGGGGCGCGGCATCACCGACCTGGGCCTGAAGGGCACCAGCGGCTGGGACGTGGGCGTGGTGACGACGGGGGCCTACGCGCATCGGCGCCATCCGCAATATGCAGGCCAGGTTCTGTCGCTTCTGGGCCTGGCGCTGCTGGGCGGGTCGGCCTGGGCGGGACTGGCGGCCGTGGCGGGCAGCGCGGCGCTTGTCTATGCCAGCGTGGTCGAGGATCGCCACATGGCGCGCACCCATCCCGGCTTTGCCGATTACGCGGACCGGGTCAGGTTCTTCTGATGCGCCTTGGCCCGAGCCGCCAGCCCGGACGGGTCGAGTTCGTGGCCATGGTGGCGGTCCTGTTCTCGACCATCGCGTTCTCGATCGACGCGATGCTGCCGGCCCTGCCCCAGATCGCCGAGCGGCTGTCCCCCGACGAGCCCAATCGCGCGCAGCTGGTCGTCACGTCTTTCATCTTCGGGATGGGGGTCGGCACGTTGCTGGCCGGGCCAATTTCGGACACAGTCGGACGCAAGGCGGCGATCCTCGGGGGGCTGGCGATCTACGGCTTCGGGGCGGTGCTTGCCGTCCAGGCCCAAAGTCTCGAGACGCTGATGGCGGCACGGGTGGTCCAGGGCCTGGGTGCGGCCGGTCCGCGGATCGTGAGCCAGGCCATGATCCGGGACCGCTACGAAGGCCGCGAGATGGCGCAGATCATGTCCTTCGTCATGATGATCTTCATTCTGGTGCCCGCCATGAGCCCCGCGGCGGGCAGTTTCGTGATCGACCTGGCGGGCTGGCGCGCGATCTTCTGGAGCTTCGTGCTGTTCGGATTGATCGGCGGCACCTGGCTGGCACTGCGACAGCCAGAAACGCTGCCGTCCGAGGCGCGGTTCCCGTTGCGCCTGGGCGTGGTCTGGCTGGCGTTGAAAGAGACCCTGTCGCGCGCGGATGTGCGGATCTACATCGCGGTGCTGACGCTGGGAACGGGACAGATGTTCGCGCTGATCAGTTCGGTCCAGCCCGTCTATGACCAGGCGCTGGGCCTGGCGGACAGCTTCCAGTGGTGGTTCATGGCCACCGCCATCCTGGCGGGAACCGGCACGATCGTGAACGCGGCCCTGGTGATGCGACTGGGAATGCGGCGGCTGGCCATCACGGCCTACGCGGCGCAGGCTCTGATCTCGGCGGCGCTGATCCTGGCGCACCTTCTGGACCTGGTGCCCGAGGGCGCGGCGCTGCCGTTCTTCTTTGCGTGGTCGGTGTCGGTGTTCTTCATGGTGGGACTGACCTTCGGCAATCTCAACTCGCTGGCGCTGCAGCCCCTGGGCCATATCGCGGGCACGGCCGCGTCGGTGATCGGGGCGATTTCGACCGTGCTGGGTGTCCTTATCGCGGTGCCGATCGGGCTGGCCTTCGACGGAACGCCGCTGCCGCTGGTGATCGGCACGGGCGTCTGCTCGGCGCTGGCCTTCCTGTTGATGCGGCGCACCGTGGAGGAGTGAACGGCGACGGCGGCCGCCTGGGATGCCGTCCGTGTCGCCGTCCCTGGTCGGGCAGACTAGAACACACGCACCACCGGGTGGGAGCACCTCGCCAGGTTGGGTGGGGCCAAACCAGCCCGATCAGGTCTTCTGCGGCCGGTCCTTGCCCACGTCCAGCGCACGGCGCATGTCCTGGGCGATGGCGAAGGCGCCCTTGATCTTGTCGCTGTCTTTCTTCCAGTCGCGGCGCACCACGATCTTGTTGTCGCGCACCTTGGCCAGCCCGTCCTGGTCGTTGATGAACTTCACCAGGCCTTCGGGATTGGCGAACTTGTCGTTGTGGAACTGGATCGTGGCCCCCTTGGGCCCGGCATCCAGCTTGGCGATGCCCGCGCGCTTGCACTCGGCCTTGATGCGCACGACCAGAAGCAGGGTGTTCACTTCCTTGGGCAGCTTGCCGAAACGGTCGATGAGCTCGGCAGCGAAGCCTTCGAGCTCGACCTTCGTGGTCAGATCCGACAGGCGGCGGTAAAGCCCCAGCCGCACGTCCAGGTCCGGGACGTAGGCCTCGGGGATCAGGACGGCGACGCCCAAGTTGATCTGGGGCGACCAGTCGCCCACGTCGCCCAAGCCGTCGATGCCTTCCAGCTCGCCCGATTTCAGCTTGGCGATCGCTTCTTCCAGCATGGATTGGTAGAGCTCGTAGCCGACTTCCTTGATCTGGCCGGACTGTTCCTCGCCCACCAGGTTTCCGGCGCCGCGAATGTCGAGGTCCTGGCTTGCCAGCGTGAAGCCCGCACCCAGCGAATCCAGGGACCCTAACACGCGCAGCCGCTTTTCGGCGGTGGCGGTCAGCTTGGCGCGGGGCTTGGTGGTCAGATACGCGTAGGCCCGCGTCTTGGCGCGCCCCACGCGCCCCCGGATCTGGTAGAGCTGGGCCAGCCCGAACATGTCGGCGCGGTGGATCACCATGGTGTTGGCGGTCGGGATATCGAGACCCGATTCGACGATGGTCGTCGCCAGCAGCACGTCATAGGCGCCGTCGTAGAAGGCGTTCATCCGGTCGTCGAGCTCGCCCGCCGCCATCTGTCCGTTGGCGACGAGATAGGTCACCTCGGGCACCTCGGTCTTCAGGAACTCTTCCATCTCGGGAAGGTCCTTGATGCGGGGCACAACGAAGAAACTTTGCCCGCCGCGGTAATGCTCGCGCAGCAGCGCCTCGCGGATGGTCAGCGCGTCGAATTCGCTGACATAGGTGCGGATCGCCAGTCGGTCGACGGGCGGCGTGCCGATGATCGACAGATCGCGCACGCCGGTCAGCGACAGCTGCAGGGTGCGCGGGATCGGCGTGGCGGTCAGGGTCAGCACGTGCACATCGCTGCGCAGCTGCTTCAGCCGTTCCTTGTGGTTCACGCCGAAATGCTGCTCTTCGTCGATGACCAGCAGCCCGAGGTTCTTGAACTTCACCGATTTCGCCAGCAGCGCGTGGGTGCCGATCACGATATCGCACTGGCCGCTTGCCATCCGTTCGCGGGCAAGGTCGCTGTCCTTCTTCGACACGAAACGGCTGAGCTGGCGCACCTCGACCGGGAAGCCGCGGAAGCGTTCGCTGAAGGACTTGTAGTGCTGGCGTGCCAGCAGTGTCGTCGGCGCGATCACCGCGACCTGGGTGCCCGACATGGCGGCGATGAAGGCGGCGCGCATGGCGACTTCGGTCTTGCCGAAGCCCACGTCGCCGACGATCAGCCGGTCCATGGGCGTGCCAGACGCCATGTCTGCCATCACGTCCTCGATGGCGCGCATCTGGTCCTCGGTCTCGTCATAGGGGAAGCGAGCGCTGAAATCTTCCCACGCGTGGTCGGGCGGGTCGAGGACCGGGGCCTTGCGCAGCAGACGCTCGGCCGCCACGCGGATCAGCCGGTCCGCGATCTCGCGGATGCGTTCCTTCAGGCGCGCCTTCTTGGCCTGCCACGCGCCGCCGCCCAGCTTGTCGAGCAATCCTTCCTCGTGGCCGTAGCGGCTGAGCAGCTCGATATTCTCGACCGGCAGGTAAAGCCGCGCGCCCTCGGCGTATTCCAGGTGGATGCATTCGTGGGCCGCGCCCAGGGCCTGCACGATCTCGAGCCCGTGGTAGCGCCCCACGCCGTGATCCACATGCACGACCAGATCGCCCGGCGACAGCGATTGCGCCTCGGTCAGGAAATTCTCGGCCCGCCGCTTTTTCGGCGATTTGCGGATCAGGCGGTCGCCCAGCACGTCCTGCTCGCTGATGACCGTCAGCCGCGCATCGCCATGGGGCCCTTCGAAGCCGTGCTCGAGCCCCCAGACGGCCAGGAACAGGCCGCCCTTGCCGTCCGGCACGTCGCGGAAATCGCTGATCTCGGTCATGCCCGACAGATCCTCGTCCTCGAGCAGCCCGCTCAGCCGTTCGCGCGCCCCTTCGGAATAGGACGCGACGACGACCTGCCCGACTTTGCGCTTTGCCTCGATATGGTCTGCCAAGGCGCCGAAAAGGCTGACGTTTTCCTGCTGACGCTCGGGCGCGAAGTTGCGGCCGATGCGCCCGCCTGCATCCACCACGCCCGGCCCGCTGGCCTGCGGCAGCGGATGGAACCGCAAGGTGCGATGGCCGGATGTCGCTGCCTCCCACGCGGAATCATCCATGTACAAAAGGCCCGGCGGCGCGGGCTTGTAGACCGAGTCGACCCGCCCCTTCTTGGTCATCGCATCGTGGCGATTGTCATAGGCGTCGGTGACCATTTCCCAGCGCGCCAGCCGCGCGGGCGTCACCTGGTCGTCCAGGCAGATGGTGGCGTCGGGCAGGTAGTCGAAGATGGTTTCCAGATCGTCCTGGAAGAAACCCAGCCAATGCTCGATGCCCGCGTGTTTCTTGCCCGCGCTCACGGCCTCGTAGAGCGGATCGTCGGTGCCCGCGGCGCCGAACTCGATCCGGTAGGCCTGGCGGAAGCGGGTGATCGCGGATTCGTCCAGGATGACCTCGCTGACCGGGGCCAGCTCGACCTGGTCCAGCTTGTCGGTGGTGCGCTGCGTTGCGGGGTCGAACCGCCGCGCGCCGTCCAGCGTGTCGCCGAAGAGATCCAGCCGCACCGGCCCGCCCTCGCCCGGGGGCCAGACGTCGATGATGCCGCCGCGGATCGCGTAGTCGCCCGGCTCCATCACCGTGGGCGCCTGGGTGAAGCCCATCCGCACGAAGAACGTCCGCAGCGCGTCCTCGTCGATGCGCTTGCCGACCTGGGCGATGAACGCCGCGTCCTTCAGCGTCGCCTTGGCCGGGATCCGCTGGGTCGCGGCGTTGACAGTCGTCAACAGCACGAATCGCTTGGGCATCCCGTGGGCGAGTGCCGCCAGCGTGGCCATCCGCTGGGCCGAAATGTCGGCATTGGGCGATGTCCGGTCGTAGGGCAGGCAATCCCAGGCCGGGAAGGTGAAGACCGGCAGGCCCGGATCGTAGAATGCCAGCGCCTGCTGCAGCGCGGCCAGCCGCTTGTCGTCGCGCGCCACGTGGACCAGGTGGCCGTCGGATTTGCGCAATTCGCGCAGGATCAGGGCGGCGTCGAAGCCTTCCGGCGCGCCGCCCATGGTGATGTAGGTCTGTTCTGCCATGGGGCAGTCACCTATGGGCTGGGCGGGCGGTGTCAATCGCCCACATGCGCGCGGGCCACACCTGTGAATAATTATCCGGGTTTTCCCGTCCCTGCCCCCTTGCCAGAACCCGCTTTGCATTGCATATGCCCGCCCAAGACGCCAACGCACGCGCCTCTGTCGGGGACACACCCTCACGCAGCGACGGTAACGTCTCCGTTGTCACTTTCGGGGGTCATCCTCCCCCGGGTTCACTGGAGATGCTCCCATGACCGCCCTTGCCGACGACCGCGTTCTGCGCGGCCACCCTTCCGTCACCCTGAAACTGGACGCGGCGATCGCCGCCACCACGTTCGACCGTCCGACCCTGGTGCTGGACCTGGACGTGGTCGAACAGAATTTCGCCGCCCTGCAGCGCGGCCTCGGCGACGCGTCCATCCACTACGCGGTGAAAGCCAATCCGGCGCCGCAGGTCATCGAGCGCCTGGCGACCCTGGGGTGCCATTTCGACGCCGCGTCCCGTGGCGAGATCGAGCTCTGCCTGAGCATGGGTGCGCGCCCCGAGCATGTGAGCTTCGGCAACACCATCAAGCGTGCAACTGACATCGCCTTCGCGTACCGGGCGGGCATCACCCATTTCGCCGCCGACGCCGAGGAAGAGCTGCACAAGCTGGCCGAGCACGCGCCGGGCGCGTCGGTCTATCTGCGCGTCATCGTCGAGCCCAACGGCGCCGACTGGCCGCTGACCCGCAAGTTCGGCTGCGCCCCTGCCCGTGTGCTGACCCTTCTGGGCGTTGCGCGCGACCTGGGGCTCGACCCCGTCGGGCTGTCGTTCCACGTGGGCTCGCAGACCCGCCACGCGACCATGTGGTCGCACACGCTGGACCAGGTGGCGGCCGTCTGGGCGCAGGCACAGGATGCGGGCTTCGGCCTGTCGCTGCTGAACATCGGCGGCGGCTTCCCGGCCTTCCACGGCGACGCGGTCGATCCGCTGGAGGCCTATGCCACGGACGTCATGGCGCAGGTCCGCGCGCGCTTCGGCGACGTGGCGGTCATGGCCGAGCCGGGCCGCGCCATGGTGGCCGATGCCGGCGCCATCGCCGCCGAGGTGCTGCTGGTCAGCCGCAAGAGCGACGACGATCTGCACCGCTGGGTGTACCTGGACGTGGGCCGCTTCTCGGGCCTGGCCGAAACCGAGGGCGAGGCGATCCGCTACCAGTTCGAGACCGCCCGCGACGAGGACGAAACGGGCCCCTGCATCCTGGCCGGTCCGTCCTGCGATTCGGTCGACGTGCTCTACGAAAAGCGGCCCGTGTCGCTGCCGGTCAGCCTGCGCGCGGGCGACCGGGTCGTGATCCGCAATTGCGGCGCCTACACGTCGAGCTATTCGTCGGTCGGCTTCAACGGCTTCCCGCCGCTGGACGTGATGGTGATCTGATCCGGCCGACGGCACCGGAATTTTCGAAAATTCCGTGACGATTTCTTCAAAGAAATCGCGGTCGCGCGGCGTCTAGCGCCGCGCGACGCGCCAGATCGTGTTGCCCACGTCATCCGCGACCAGCAAGGCGCCA
The DNA here is from genome assembly GCF_016412875.1 of Palleronia pontilimi. Lineage (GTDB taxonomy): Bacteria > Pseudomonadota > Alphaproteobacteria > Rhodobacterales > Rhodobacteraceae > Palleronia > Palleronia pontilimi. The sequence goes on from NZ_JAEKPD010000008.1 coordinate 128,799, forward strand.
TCGCGCGCGACCTCAACGCCGACGGGGCGGCCCAGGGCATTGCCGCCGACATCGAGAAATCCGGTCAGGATGTCGCGCGGCTGGCCGTTCGGCTGCCCCGCGCGGAAGGGCACGAAGACCACCGAATAGCCCGATGGCGGCTTGCGGTTCCACGACCCGTGAAGCCCGACATAGGCCCCCGCGCCATGTCCCAGCCGCGCACCGTCCGCGAAGCTCAGTCCAAGGGGCGCGACATGCGCCCCGAGCGCGTAGTCGGGCCGTTTCGCGGCGCTTGGCGCACCGGCCTGGTCGACGCGGGGGTCGCGGTTGTCGCCGTAATAGATCCAGGGCCAGCCGTAATCGTCGCCGCGACGCACCCGGGTCAGGTAGTCGGGCACCAGGTTGTCGCCCAGCTCGTCACGCTCGTTGACCACGGTCCAGAGCGCGCCCGTCGCGGGCTCGATATCCATGCCCACGGGATTGCGCAGACCCCGGCCGAAAATCCGCGCGCTTCCCGTGGCCGGGTCGATCTCCCATATCGCGGCGCGGTTCTGCTCGGCCTCGAGGCTGTTCTCGGCGTGGTCGGAGTTCGAGCCGACCGAGACGTAAAGCCGGTCGTCCCGGGCGATCAGTCCCTTGGTCCAGTGCCGATTGGGCGCATTCGCGCGCAGGCGCGCGACAATTTCGGGCGGGGATTCTATCCTCGTCTGTCCGGGTCGGAACGGCACCTTCACAAGCGCGTCCGTGTTCGCGATGAACAGATGATTGCCCATCAGCGCCATGCCGAAGGGCGAGGTCAGGTCGTCGATCAGGATCGTCCGGCCCTCGGCCACGCCGTCGCCATCGGCGTCGCGCAGAAGGCTGATGCGATCGGCGCTGGGCGTCTCGGCGCCCGCTATTCCCATGACGATCCGCTCGGCAAGGCCCCGCAGGCCCTTGGGCGCGCTGGGTTGCTTGTTGGATTCGGCCACTAGCACGTCGCCATTGGGCAGGACGTGCATCCAGCGGGGATGATCAAGACCCTGGTAGAAGGCGTTGACGGCAAGACCGGGTGCGGCGACCGGCGTGCGCCCCTCGGGCCAGCCGCGCGCGGGCGCGATGTCGACCGTGGGCAGCAAGGTCTGGCGGGGGGCGGGCAATTGCGGGTTTGGGCCGGTCACCGTCTCGATCGGCGCGGGCGGCGGACCGCCGCAGGCCACCAGGGCGACAAGGCCAATCGTTGCTGCGAACCTGATGGGCATGACGTCTTCCTTAGCACTTGGGGATGTCCAACTGTGCCCAGCGGAAACGAAAAAGGCCAGCGCGATGGCTGGCCTTCCCCGATGCTGTTTCTTCGGCGGGACTTAGCGCTTCGAGAACTGGAAGCTCTTGCGGGCTTTCGCCTTGCCGTATTTCTTGCGCTCGACCACGCGGCTGTCGCGGGTCAGGAAACCGGCGGCCTTCAGCGCGCCGCGCAAGCTGGGATCGTAGAGCTGCAGCGCCTTGCTGACACCGTGCTTCACGGCGCCGGCCTGGCCCGACAGACCGCCACCCTTGACGGTGGCCATGACGTCGAACTGGCCTTCGACGCCGGCAACGCTGAAGGGCTGCTTCAGGATCATCTGCAGAACGGGACGCGCGAAATAGGTGTTCACGTCCTTGCCGTTCACGACGACCTTGCCCGAGCCCGGCTTGATCCAGACGCGGGCGACCGCGTCCTTGCGCTTGCCAGTGGCATAGGAGCGGCCCAGCTCGTCGCGGACGGGCTCGCGCGGGGCTTCCATCTCGATTTCGGCCGAGGTGCCTGCAACGGCCTGGTTCAGCTCTTCGAGCGAGGTGACTTCTTCAGCCATTACTTGGTCTCCCGCGTGTTCTTCGAATTCATCGCCTTGATGTCGATGATCTCGGGGTTCTGGGCGTCGTGCCCGTGCTGCTCGCCCGCATAGACGCGCAGGTTTGTCATCTGCTGACGGCTCAGCGGGCCGCCGGGCAGCATCCGCTTCACGGCTTGCATGACCACGCGCTCGGGGTGCTTGCCTTCCAAGATCTGGCCGGTGGTGCGCGACTTGATGCCGCCGGGATAGCCGGTGTGCCAGTAGTTCGGCTTGTCGCGCTTCTTGCCGGTCAGCTGGATCTTGTCGGCGTTGATGACGATGATGTTGTCGCCCATGTCCATATGGGGCGTGAAGGACGGCTTGTGCTTGCCGCGCAGGCGCATGGCGATGATCGACGCAAGACGGCCCAGAACGACGCCCTCGGCGTCGATCAGGAACCACTTCTTGTCGATATCCGCCGGGGTAGCGGTGAAGGTTTTCATATCGTGTCCTGTAGATTTCGTGGAACAGGCCGCAGCGCGTCCTGTCCCTGATCCGGAATGGCGCGGTTCTATGGGAGGGGCGCGGCGCAGTCAATGGCGTGCTTCGCCGTTTTATCCATTTAAGACAGAGGCTTGCAAATAAGGTATATCAATACCCCAAGTTTGACGGAGATTTTTCGCCACCCAGTTCTAAGACGTAGCGGCGCATATCGCCCATTGCTCAATCTTTGTGAACATTGCCCCTTGCGCGCGGGCTCCATGGGCTTTAGGTGGCGGCTCACAAGCGGGGACGATCCCAACTTCAGGCGACGCTTTTCGATACGACCTGGGGGGGCGCTAAGGACCCACGGATTCAATCTACTGGCTGAAAGGGGCACTCCATGGACGGAGCCAACCTCTTCCAACTGGGGACTGGTCTGGAGACAGGCGCCCAAACGGAAGATTCCACCGTTCGCGATATCTTTGCGGACGATCGCGACGATCACTTCATTCGTGACGACGAGGGCCGCGTGTTCGCGGGCCGCCACCTGATTATCGAGGTGGTGAACGGTCACGGTCTGGACGACGAAGCCCGCATCCAGCAGGCGTTCCGCGACTGCGTGACGACCTGCGGCGCGACGCTGCTGCACATCCACACCCACAAGTTCTCGCCCCAGGGCGTCAGCGGCGTGGCGGTGCTGGCCGAAAGCCACATCTCGGTCCACACCTGGCCCGAGATCGGCTACGGCGCCTTCGACGTGTTCATGTGCGGCGACGCCCGGCCCTGGCTGGCGGTCGACGTGCTGAAGCAGGCCTTCGGCACGCCCGACGTGCGCGTCAAGGAGCTGCTGCGCGGCGACGGGGTCGTTAACGAAGTGGTCGCGGCCTGACATCCGCGCGGGAGGGGCCTTTCAAGGCCCTTCCCGAACGCGCTTGCAAGCGCGTTCGCCGCCCGGGGGGCATGGCATGGCGATGATCCTGACCTTCGGCTTCGACGCGGCCAGCTTCGCCCGGCTGGCGCCCTTGCGCGAGCGGTATTTCCCGGCCGCGCGCAACTTCATCCCGGCGCACGTCACCCTGTTCCAGCAGCTGCCCGACGACCATCAGTCGCGCATCCTTGCGGATCTTGCGCAGGCGGGGCGTACCCCCGCCCTGCCCTTCAGGGCCACGGGTATCCTAGATTTCGGCGGCGGTGCCGCGGTGGACCTGGATTGTCCCGACGGTGTCGCGTTGCAGCAATCCTTGCGCCGCGGCTGGGCCGATATCCTGACCGACAGCGACGACCGCAAGCGCAAGCTGCACGTCACCGTTCAGAACAAGGTGGAGCGCGAGACCGCGAAATCGACTCAGGCGGCGTTGCGCGCCGGGTTCACGCCGTGGGAGGGGCTTCTGGACCGGCTGATCCTGTGGCATTACCGCGGCGGACCGTGGGAACGGATCGCGACGATACCGCTAGGGGGATCCCGATGACCGACATGACCGGATGGAGCGTCGAGCGGCTGCACGCCGATTACGCGCAGGCCCTGAAGGAGGATCGCGTCCTTTACGACAGCAAGACCGATCACCAAAGGCTGCGGGTTATCGAGAACGGCACGTTCGGCCGGGTCCTGACGCTGGACGGCGTGGTGCAGGTGACCGAGCGGGACAACTTCATCTACCACGAGATGCTGACCCATGTGCCGCTGTTTGCCCACGGTGCCGCGCGGCGGGTGCTGATCATCGGCGGCGGCGACGGGGGCATGGCGCGCGAGGCGCTGCGCCATCCGCTGGACCAGGTGACCATGGTCGAGATCGACTCGGGCGTGGTGGATTTTTCGAAGGAATATCTGCCGTCGATCAGCGCGGGGGCCTTCGACGATCCGCGGCTGGATCTGCAGATCGCAGACGGGGCCGAGTTCATCAAGGCGACCGCGGGCGGCTATGACGTCATCATCGTCGACAGCACCGACCCGGTGGGTCCGGGCGAAGTGCTGTTCACCGATCACTTCTACGGCCACGCCAAGCGCGCGCTGGCGCCGGACGGCATCCTTGTGACCCAGAACGGCGTCCCTTTCATGCAGGGGTCCGAACTGGCGGGCACGATCCGGGCGTTCCGCAGCCTGTTCGCGGACGCCTCGTGCTACCTGGCCGGTGTGCCGACCTATGCCGGCGGCCCCATGGCCTTCGGCTGGGGCAGCGATGGCGACGCGCGGCAGGTGACGCTGCCGGTCCTGCAGGCCCGCGTCGCGGCCAGCGGGCTGGAGTTCGGGTATTACACGCCCGAAGTTCACCTGGCCGCCTTTGCCCTGCCCGGCTACGTCCAGGCGCTGCTGCGCGACTGAGGATCGTCTTCGGCGGCCACCGCCGGACAGGCAGGCCTAGTTGACGGTGAATTCGCCGACCTGGTTGCGCCACTGTCCCGGCGCGATCAGCTTTCTGTGGATGAAGCTGACCGAGTGCAGCGGTCCCTCGATCTCGCGCTGCCAGAATTCCACGAATTCGAACAGCTTCGGATAGTCCGGCGCCAGGTCGTATTCCTGCCAGACATAGGTATTCAACACGTGGCGATAATCCGGCATCCGGTAAAGGAATTCCGCCGTCGTCAGCCCGTATCCCTGCAACATCAATTCCGTTTCGTTCACGGCACGATCTCCTGCTCGGAGTGCTCCCCCTTCGGCAAGCCTGCCCGAAAAAGATTAAAGATCAAAGAAAACAGTTTGTTATCACACGGGCGGCATGGCTGCCGGGCCGTTGGGACAGCAAGCATTGCACCCCATATCCATGTGCTGATATAGTCCCGACAACAATATCTAGAGCAGCCGCGCAGGAAGGGATCCTCCCGTGACCGACCGCACCGATCCCCCCGAAAACATTGAAGAAACCGGCCCCGAGGGGCCGGAGCACAGGGGCCCGTCGATCGACATCGTCGACGAGATGCAGACGTCCTTCCTGGACTATGCCATGTCGGTCATCGTCAGCCGTGCGATCCCGGACCTGCGCGACGGCCTGAAGCCCGTGCACCGGCGCATCCTGTTCGCCATGCACGAAACCGGCAACACCCACGACAAGCCCTACCGCAAGTCGGCGCGGCCGGTGGGCGACGTGATGGGCCAGTATCACCCGCATGGAGACAGCGCGATCTACGAGGCGCTGGTGCGCATGGCGCAGGATTTTTCCATGTCGCTGCCGCTTCTGGACGGCCAGGGCAATTTCGGGTCCATGGACGGCGATAACGCCGCGGCCATGCGCTATACCGAAGTGCGGATGGACAAGCCCGCCAAGTTCCTTCTGGCCGATATCGAGAAGGACACCGTCGATTTCCAGGACAATTACGACGGCAAGCAGCAAGAACCCACCGTTCTGCCCGCGCGCTTTCCGAACATGCTGGTCAACGGCGCGGGCGGCATCGCCGTGGGCATGGCCACCAACATCCCGCCGCACAACCTGGGCGAAGTGGTCGACGCCACGCTGGCGCTGATCGACGACCCGGACCTGAGCACCGAGCGGCTGCTCGAGATCGTGCCGGGCCCGGACTTCCCCACCGGTGGCATCATGCTGGGACGGTCGGGCGCGCGGAAGGCGTATCTTGAGGGGCGCGGCAGCGTGATCCTGCGCGCCAAGACCCGGATCGAAGAGATCCGGAAAGACCGCTATGCCATTGTTCTGGATGAAATCCCCTATCAGGTGAACAAGGCGACCCTGGTCGAGCGCATCGCCGATCTTGCCAAGGAAAAGAAGCTGGAAGGCATCTCGGCCGTTCAGGACGAATCCGACCGGGTGGGCGTCCGCGTGGTGGTCGAGCTGAAGAAGGACGCCACCGCCGAGGTGGTGCTGAACCAGCTGTTTCGCTTCACGCCCATGCAGACCAGCTTCGGCTGCAACATGCTGGCGCTGCACGGTGGCCGCCCCGAGCAGCTGACGCTGCGCGATTTCCTGACCCATTTCATCACCTTCCGCGAGGAAGTTGTTGCCCGCCGCACCGCGCACGACCTGCGCAAGGCGCGCGAGCGGAGCCACGTGCTTTGCGGTTATGCCGTGGCGGTTTCCAACGTGGACGAAGTGGTGGCGACCATCCGCGCCTCGGCCGATGCGCCCGAAGCGCGCGTCAAGCTGATGGAGCGGCGCTGGCCCGCCGCCGAAATTGCCCCCTTCATCCGGCTGATCGACGATCCCGGCCACACGATGAACGACGACGGCACCTACAACCTGTCGGAAACCCAGGCCCGCGCCATCCTGGAGCTGCGGCTGCAGCGCCTGACGCAGCTGGGCGTGAAGGAAGTCACCGACGAGTTGGAAGAGCTGGCGGGCAAGATCAAGGATTTCCTGGATATCCTGCGGTCGCGCGAACGGATCATGGAGATCATCTCTAACGAGCTGAAAGAGGTGCGCGACCAGTTCGCCGTGCCGCGCCGCACCGAGATCGTCGACTGGTCCGGCGACATGGAAGACGAGGACCTGATCGAGCGCGAGGACATGGTCGTCACCGTGACCCAGTCAGGCTGGATCAAGCGCACCGCGCTGGCCGATTTCCGCGCCCAGCGGCGGGGCGGCAAGGGTGTCTCGGGCGGCACCATGAAGGACGACGACGTGGTCACGACCCTGTTCGTCGCCAATACCCACACGCAGCTTTTGTTCTTCACCACCGACGGCATGGCCTACAAGCTGAAGACCTGGCGCCTGCCGCTGGGCGGGCGTACGTCGAAAGGCAAGGCGATCGTCAACATCCTGCCCATCCCGGCGGGTGTCAGCATCGCCGCGATCATGCCGGTGGACCGGGACGAGGCGGATTGGGACGAGCTGCAGATCGTGTTCGCGACCAGCGCGGGCACCGTGCGGCGCAATAAGCTCAGCGATTTCACCAACGTGAACCGCGCGGGCAAGATCGCCATGAAGTTCGAGGATGAGAACGCGGATTTGCGCCTGATCAACGCGCGCATCGCGTCGCCCGACGATGACGTGATGCTGGTCACGGCCATGGGCCGCGCGATCCGGTTCCCGTCGACGGATGTGCGCGTGTTCAACTCGCGCAGCTCATTGGGCGTCCGGGGCATCCGGCTGGCCAAGGGCGACGAGGTGGTGTCCATGGCCGTGATCCGCCATTTCGAAGCGACCCCGGCCGAGCGCACGACCTACCTGAAGATGCGCCGCGCCATGGCGGGGCTTGGCGACGATGCCGAGCTCGAGGTGGACGAGGACGAGACCACCGACGAGGCGCAGGATTTCAGCCAGGAACGCTACGCCGAGATGTCGGCGGCCGAGGATCTGATCCTGACCATCACCGCGGGTGGGTCGGGCAAGCTGTCGTCGTCCCATGACTACCCGGTGCGCGGCCGCGGCGGACAGGGCGTCATGGCGATGGACAAGGCCATGCGCGGCGGCAAGCTGGTGGCGAGCTTCCCGGTGGAGATGGACGACCAGATCATGCTGGCGACGTCCACGGGCCAGTCGATCCGCGTGCCGGTCGACGGCATCAGCTTCCGCTCGCGCGGGGCCGGCGGCGTGAAGGTCTTCGACACCGGCAAGGGCGAAGAGGTCGTCAGCGTCGCGTGGATCGCCGACCAGGGCGAACAGGATCTGGACGAGGCGGGCGACGACTGATCGCCCGCGCCCGGGGCCCTGTTATGGGGCGGGCGCGATCCCTAAGTCGATGCGCTGGCACGCGGCCATCAGGAAATAGATCGCCTCGGCCTCGGTGGGGCGGGTCCGGTCCGTGTCGCCCGTGACTTCCGCGATGAAGGATGCCAGCGACAGGACGCCGGCCTCGGAATATCCCATGCGCCAATCGCCGAAGCGCCGCGCCAGCACGTTTCCGTGGCCCAGAAGGACCAGGTCCGTGTGTCGCGGGTCGTGGCCCAGGCGGTCGTAAAGCTGCCACAGGCTGTCGCTGGGCCCTTCCAGGTACTGGACGAAGCAGCCGTGCTCGGCGTGCAGGAAGCCCGTCAGACCGACGCGCGCATTGTTGCGAATGGAGGTGTCCACGATGTTCCGGCAGGCATCTGACGCGGGATGCACCAAGGCCGTGCTGCGATAGACGAGGTATTGCATCAGTCACGCCTGATCCTGATTTGCATGTCGGAGTATCACGGTCGCGGCGCCGTTTGGCAAGGACGCGACGGCCCGTCGAATCCCGCGCGGACGATCCCCGGATCCGCCAAGCATCCCGCGACGGGCGGCACTTGGCTGCGGGAACATGAATTCGCACCCGACAGGCCACGAAATCGCCCCTTTGAGCGGACAAGCAGGGGCACCTGTCAGGAGTCTGCAATGCTGCCACATTCGCCCATCTCGAGCTTGTCCCTGCCCGTGATCCGCATCCTGATCGGGTCCTACTTCCTTGCCAGCATCGGGTTGATCGACAATTTCGGCAGCGTCGATATCCTGTCGGCCCTCGTGCCCGAACGCGTGGCGCAGGTCTTCACCGCCTCGGTCCTCTATGCCACGTCCCTGAGCGTCATGCTGGGGCTTTTCGTGCGGCCCGCGGCGCTGATCCTGGCGATCTTCTTCTTCTGGTCCAGCTTCATCCAGCACAGTGCCACCTTTTCGTTCCACAACCTGACCGAGTTCTGGCGCGACATGGCGCTGGTGGGCTCGGTCCTGCTGATCGCCGCGACCACGCCGTCTTCGGTGCGCCTGCGGCTGAAGCGAAAGACGCCGCGCCGGGTCCGCGTCGGCACAAACCCGTTCGACGGGCGCACGACGCTGGGCCAAGCGGCCAACACGGTCGTCAAGCCCGGCCTGTCGCGCGCCCGGCCCCGCCCCCAGACCGAAGAGCCGGAAAACATCTTCCGCGAAATGGCGATCTAGCCACCCTTCCCTTGGGCGCGCGGGTGGCATACATCCGCAGCATGGCACCTATCCTACACATCGTCGGCGGCGGCATGGCCGGATCCGAGGCCGCGTGGCAAGCCGCCAATGCGGGGCTAGACGTGGTCATCCACGAAATGCGCCCGCACGTGGAAACGTTCGCGCACCAGACCGGGCACCTGGCCGAGATGGTCTGTTCCAATTCGTTCCGGTCGGACGACGACGAGCAGAACGCGGTGGGGCTTCTGCATTGGGAAATGCGCGCGGCGGGCGGCCTGATCATGCAGATGGCCGACACCCACAAGCTGCCCGCGGGCGGCGCGCTGGCGGTGGATCGCGACGCCTTCGCCGCGGCCGTGACCGAACGGCTGCACGCCCACCCGCGCATCCGCGTCGAGACGGGCGAGATCACGTCCCTGCCCCGCGACGGTCACTGGATCATCGCCACCGGCCCGCTCACCTCGGGCGCGCTGGCCGAAGCGATCCGCGCCGAGACCGGTGCCGAAGCGCTGGCCTTCTTCGACGCGATAGCGCCCATCGTCCATTACGACAGCATCGACATGTCGCAAGCCTGGATGCAGTCGCGCTACGACAAGGGCGACACGGAAGACGAGCGCACGGCCTATTTGAACTGCCCCATGGACCGCGACCAATACGAGGCGTTTATTGACGCGCTGCTGGCCGCCGACAAGACCGAGTTCCACGCGGGCGAGACGGCGGGCTATTTCGACGGCTGCCTGCCCATCGAGGTCATGGCCGAGCGCGGACGCGAGACCCTGCGCCACGGTCCCATGAAACCCGTGGGCCTGACCAACCCGCACGCGCCGGACGTGAAGCCCCACGCCGTGGTGCAGCTACGCCGCGATAACAAGCTGGGCACGCTCTACAATATCGTGGGTTTCCAGACGAAGATGAAATACGGCGCGCAAGCCGATGTTTTCAGGACCATTCCGGGACTTGAGGACGCGCGTTTCGCGCGGCTCGGCGGAATCCATCGCAACACGTTTCTGAACGCGCCGACCTTGCTGGACGCGCAGATGCGCCTGCGCTCGGCCCCGCATATCCGGTTCGCGGGCCAGATCACCGGCGTCGAAGGCTATGTGGAATCCGCCGCAATGGGTCTGCTGGCCGCGCGCCTTGCGGTGGCCGAGATCGTCGGCACGGCCCTGCCGCCGGTGCCCGAAACCTCCGCCACCGGGGCGCTGGTTACGCATATCACCGGCGGGGCCGAGGCCAAGACCTTCCAGCCGATGAACGTGAATTTCGGGCTGTTCCCGCCAGTGGATCTGAAGGGCGGACGCCGGAACCGGCCCGCGCGCTACAAGGCCTATACCGATCGGGCCAAGGCCGATTGGACCGATTGGCTGGCCGCGGGTGACACTGGACGCGCCGCCGCCGAATAGGCGCGTCATGCTGGTCACGCGCTTCGCACCTTCGCCCACAGGCCCGCTGCATCTGGGCCACGCCTATTCGGCGCTGGTGATCCAGCGACTGGCGGGCGACGGTCACGTTCTGCTGCGATTGGAAGACACCGACAGCACCCGGGTGCGCCCCCAATTCGCGACGCAAATCCTGGACGATCTCGACTGGCTGGGGTTCCGCTGGGACGGCGCTGTGCGCACCCAATCCAAGCACCGCGCGGAGTATGACGCGGCCCTGGAGCTACTGGCCGCGCTCGGGCTGCTCTATCCGTGCCGCTGCACGAGGCGCGACATCGCCGATGCCGGTGCGCGGGCGGGCAAGCAGGGTCTGGTCTATCCCGGGTCCTGCCGCGGCCGCCCGATGCGCGAGGCAGAACCGGGCGATGCGCTGCGCCTGGACGTCGCGAAGGCCTTGGAGCGGACCGGGCCGCTGCCGTCGTTCCGCGAACTGGGCCCGCTCCACGCGGGCGCATACCGGCCGGACCCCGAGGACCTGGTGCGCCAGATCGGTGACCCGGTCCTGCGCCGCCGCATGACGCGCGACATCGCCTATGATCTTGCCTGCCCCCATGACGACGCGCTGCAGGGCGTCACCCACGTCATTCGCGGCGCGGATCTGTGGGACAGCACGCCGCTGCACGTCCTGATCCAGACCGTCATGGGATGGCCCGTGCCGCGCTATTACCACCACGCGCTGGTGCGCGACGATACCGGGCGGCGCCTGGCCAAGATCGACCGCTCGAAAGCGATTTCCAAATACCGGAGCGAAGGCCTGAGCCGCGCCGACGTGATCGCGCTGCTGCCCGCCCTGCCCCTTAAGCCTCTGGCGCCATGATCTCGGTCTCGTCGCCGTCCCGGATCGCCGTGAAGAAGCACGATCTTCGCCCGGTGTGGCAGGCCGGGCCCTGCTGCGAGACCAGCACGAGCAGGCAATCGCGGTCGCAATCCACGCGCATTTCGACCAGAGACTGCGTGTGACCACTTGTCTCGCCCTTAACCCAGAAGGCCTGCCGCGAGCGCGACCAGTATGTCACGCGTCCGGTTTCCAGCGTGCGCGCCACCGCTTCGCGGTTCATCCATGCCAGCATCAGAACGTCGCCGCTGTCGGCATCCTGCGCGATGGCGGGGAGCAGTCCGCGGGCGTCGTAGGTCAGGGTGTCGGGGTCGAAAGTCATTCCAAGCTCTCCTTTTCCCGGGGCGCGGAACGCCCTATCTAAAGGCGAGAGCCAAAAAGGAAAAGCCATGGCCGACAGCGACATGATCAAGCTCTACTCGGGCCGGATCCTGGAATTGACCGCCGATATCCCGTTCACCGAGCGGCTTGACTCGCCGGATGCGACCGTGCGGAAGCGCTCGCCGCTATGCGGCTCGTCGGTGACCGTGGACCTGAACGTCGCGGACGGCCGGGTCACGGGATTCGGCCAGGACGTCAAGGCCTGCGCGCTGGGACAGGCCAGCGCCGCCGTCGTGGGACACGCGATCCTGGGACGCACCCGGGCCGAGCTTGAAACCGCGCGCGACCAGTTGAAAGCCATGCTGAAATCCGACGGCCCAGTGCCGGACGCGCCCTTCGACGGTCTGGAAGTCCTGCAGCCGGCCAAGGATTACAAGAATCGCCACGCGTCGATCTTGCTGACCCTCGACGCCGCCACCGAAGCCTTTGCCCAGGCCGAAGCCAGCGCCTGCGCCTGACGCGTCGGCCCACGCTCCGCTTCCTTTCGTCTTCGAAGATCCCGGCCCGAAGGGGACGCCGCCCCCCGCATTGCTTCATCGTGCCCAAAAAAAACCGCCGCGCATCCGGGACGGGATGGCGGCGGAAGGGGCGTAATTCGGACCGGTCGATCCGGGAACATGGGCGTGTCCCGGACGGGATTGGGACAGATGCATCGGTGTTGGGAACGGGGTCGATGCGGGACCGGTTTGAACGATTACGCAGGCAGAAACTGAAAGCTCAGACGATGGGCGGGAAGTGCAGCGCGGCCAGCAGCAGCGCGACCAGTGCGGCCAGTCCGATCACGTCCTCGAGCAACGTATCGCACCGTTTGACCGTTTTCCTGATTTGCTGGATCATCTCGCGTCCTCCGACTGGTGTTGTCACTTTGTTCTCATATTAACCTTTCGGGATCAAGAACTTTAACGGAACATTTGTGAACAAAACGTAACGGATTGGCTAACCGACTGATATCAAACGGATTGCCTTGTCCTTTTCCATCAACCACAGAAGCGTGCGGATCGCTTTCCCCCGGTCAGAGGTTAACGACGGGTCGGCTGCAAGGCTCGCCCGCGCGTCGTCCTGGGCCAGTTTCATCAGCCCGGCCTGCCGTTCCAGATCGGCCACGCGGAAACGTGGCAGGCCCGATTGGGCGTGGCCGATCACGTCGCCCGCCCCCCTGAGCGCCAAATCCTCTTCGGCGATTCGAAACCCGTCCTCGGTCTCGCGCAGGATTTCCAGACGGCGGCGCGCCGTCTCGCCCAGCGGGGCCTGGTAGAGCAAAAGACAGGTCGACGCCGCATCGCCGCGCCCGACCCGGCCGCGCAACTGGTGAAGCTGCGCCAAGCCGAAGCTGTCGGCCCGCTCGATCACCATGATCGACGCGTTGGGCACGTTCACGCCCACTTCGATCACCGTGGTCGCCACCAGCACCGCGGTTTTGCCCGCCACGAAGCGGGCCATGGCCGCATCTTTTTCCGAGGGCGGCATCTGCCCGTGGACCAGCCCCACGTGGTCCGCACCCAGGGCCGCGCGCAAGTTCTTGAAGCGATCTTCCGCGGCGACGAGGTCGCTGACCTCGGACTCGCCGACCAGCGGACAGACCCAGTAGGCCTGGCGTCCTTCGGCGATAGCCGCGCGCAGCCGGTCGATCACGGCATCGGTCCGCTCGGTATTGACCAGCGCGGTTTGAACGGGTTTGCGGCCCCGGGGCTTTTCGTCCAGCACCGACACGTCCATGTCGCCATATTGCGCCAGGCTCAGCGAGCGCGGGATCGGCGTTGCCGTCATCACGAGCACATCCGCCGCGACGCCCTTGGCCCCCAGTTCCAACCGCTGGCGCACGCCAAAGCGGTGTTGCTCGTCCACGATGGCAAGACGCAGATCGTGGAAGACGACGTCCTTCTGGAACACCGCGTGCGTGCCCACGAGGATCTGGATATCGCCCGCTGCGAGTGCGGCCAGCTTGGCGCGCCGCTCGGACCCCTTGTCGCGTCCGGTCAGGATCTCCAGCACGACGCCGACCCGTTCGGCCAGGGGTTGCAGCGCTTCGAGATGCTGGCGCGCCAGGATCTCGGTCGGGGCCATCAAGGCGCCCTGCCCGCCCGCCTCGACCGCAATCAGCAGGGCCAGGAACGCGACCAGCGTCTTGCCCGAGCCCACGTCGCCTTGCAGCAAGCGGTTCATCCGCTGTGGCGATTCCATGTCGTGGGCGATCTCGCTCACGGCGCGCGTCTGTGCGCCAGTCGGGCGGTATTCCAGCGTGTCGAGCACGCGCTGGCGCAGCCTGCCATCGCCCCTGCTGACGAGGCCCGGCCGGGCCCGTCGATTGGCCCGCGCAAGGGCCAGCGTCAGCTGATGAGCGAGCAATTCGTCATAGGCCAGCCGCAGGCGCGCCGGATTGGACGGTGACAGATCCGCGGCCGAAACCGGTGTGTGGGCCTGCTGCATGGCGGCCCGCCATCCGGGCCAGCCTTCGCGCGCCATCAGGTTGGGATCGATCCATTCGGCCAAATGCGGCGCCCGGTCCAACGCCGACTGCACGGCCCGTGTCATCGTCCTGTTGGTCAGGCCCGAGGTCAGCGGATAGACGGGCTCGAACGCCGGGATCGTGTCGGCGTGCTCGGGCGCGACGATGTGATCGGGGTGCACCATCTGCGCCACGCCGTCGAACAGTTCCAGCTTGCCCGACACGACGCGCCTTTGGCCGGTCGGAAGCTGCTTCGACAGCCAGTCGCCCCGCGCGTGAAAGAAGACGACGAAGAAGGACGTTTCGGCATCCCGGACCTCGACCCGCGCGGGGCCCTTGCCCTTGGCCGGTACGTGGCGGCCGACCTCGACCTCGACGGTGACGGTGGCGGGCGGAGTGACATCGCGGATGCTGGCGCGGCGGGTGCGGTCGATGCCAGAATGCGGCAAGGTGAACAGCAGATCGCGCGGGGTCGCGACGCGGAGCTGCGCCAGGGTCTGCGCGCCTTTCGGGCCGATCCCGTCCAGGGTGGTCAGGTCCGCGAAAAGCGGAAACAGGGCTTCGGGGCGGCTCATGCGTCGCCGATCAGGTTCCGCCAACCCTGCTCGTCGAGCGTCTCGATCCCGAGCTCGGCGGCCTTCTTGGCCTTCGAGCCGGACCCGGGCCCCGCGATGACCAGGTCCGTCTTCGAGGATACCGAGCCCGACACCTTGGCGCCCAGGGATTCGGCCCGGGCCTTGGCCTCGGCCCGTGTCATCGTCTCGAGCGCGCCGGTGAACACGACCGTCTTTCCCGCCACCGGGCTGTCGGCGCTGCGGGGTGCGGTGGCTTCCTGGATGTCCAGGAACGCCACAAGGCGGTCGATCGAGGCACGCTCGCGGCTTTGGGCGAAGGTGGTGACAAGGGCATGGGCCGCGACCGTGCCGATCCCGTCGATCGACGTGATCTCGTCCCAGGCCGCGCGCGCGGTCGAGATGTCGGGGGCCTCGCTCCAGATCGCATCCGCGGTGGCCTTGATCTGCGCGCGCCGGTCTTCGCGCTCGGCGCGGGCGCGTTCCTCGACCACGGCGTCTTCGACCTTGGTAAACCTATCGGCGGCGGGCGCGGCGGCGTCGCAGGCGGAGCGCAGGGCCTCCCAGCTGGTGAAGTGACGGGCCAGGTCGGTGGCGGCGACTTCGCCGACATGACGAATGCCCAGCGCGAAGATCAGGCGCGCCAGCGGGATGCGGCGCTTTTCGTCGATGGATCGGAATAGCTTCTGGGCGCTCTTTTCGCCCCAGCCCTCGCGGTTTTTCAGCTGTGTCAGCTGCCCGGGGCCGTGGCGGTCTTCCAACGTGAAGATGTCGGCGGGCTCGGAAATCCAGCCGTCGCGGTAGAATTCCTCGATCAGCTTCGCGCCCAGCCCTTCGATGTCGAAGGCGGCGCGGCTGACGAAATGCTTCAGCTTCTCGACGGCCTGGGCGGGGCAGATCAGCCCACCGGTGCACCGCCGCACCGAATCGCCCGCCTCGCGGATCGCGGCGGATCCGCATTCCGGGCAGGTATCGGGGAAAGCGAAAGGGGCGGCATCGGCGGGGCGCTTCGACAGGTCCACATCCGCGACTTTCGGGATCACGTCGCCCGCGCGATACACTTGGACCAGGTCGCCCACGCGAATGTCGCGGCCATCGCGGATCGGATGGCCCTGGCTGTCGCGCCCGGCGATGTAGTCCTCGTTATGCAGGGTCGCGTTCGACACGACCACGCCGCCGACGGTCACGGGGTTCAGGCGCGCCACGGGACTGAGCGCGCCGGTGCGTCCCACCTGGATCTCGATGGCGTTGAGCCGGGTCCAGGCCAGCTCGGCCGGAAACTTGTGCGCGATGGCCCAGCGCGGCGTGGTCGAGCGCATGCCGAGGCGGCGTTGCAGATCGAGATCGTTGACCTTGTAGACGACCCCGTCGATGTCGTAGCCGAGCGCGCTGCGCTCTTCCTCGATCTTGGCGTAATGCGCCAGCAGCTCGTCCAGCGATCGGCAAAGCCTGGTGTGATCGTTCACGGTGAAGCCCAGTTCCGCCAGCGTTTCGAGCGCCGCGATCTGGGTGTCCCCGATGGATGCCGAAAGCTCGCCCCACGCATAGGCGAAGAAGGCGAGCGGGCGCGCGGCGGTGACGTTCGGGTCCAACTGCCGCAGGGATCCCGCCGCCGCGTTACGTGGATTCGCGAATGGCTTGTTGCCGTCCTGCTCCTGGCGAAGATTGAGTTCGGCGAAGTCCGCGTGGGTCATGTAGACCTCGCCCCGCACTTCGAGGATGTCGGGCGCGCCGCTCAGGGTTTCGGGGATCGTGGCGATGGTCCTTGCGTTGGCGGTGACGTTTTCGCCGACGCTGCCGTCGCCGCGTGTTGCGGCCTGTACCAGCACGCCACGCTCGTAGCGAAGCGACAGGGACAGACCGTCGATCTTGGGCTCGGCGGTGTAGTCGAGGGCTGCGTCCGAGCCCAATCCCAGATAGCTTCTGACCGACTTGTCGAATTCGCGCAGATCGCCTTCGTCGAAGGCGTTTCCTAGGGACAGCATCCGCACCGCGTGCCGGACCTTGGAAAAGCCTTCCGACGGCTCCGCGCCGACCTGGCCGCTTGGCGAGTCCCGCCGCGTGAGCGCGGGGAAGCGCGTCTCGATCGCGAGGTTTCGCTGCTTGAGCCGGTCGTATTCGGCATCGTCGATGAAGGGTGCGTCCTCGGCGTAATAGGCCGTGTTGGCGCGGCTCAGAAGCGACGCGAGACGCTGCAATTCTTGAGCCGCCTGATCCTGGCTCAGCCTGTCGACGGGCACATCCGCAGAAGCCGCGTCGTCGTCCGTCGGCTCGCTCGGCCCTTCAGAATTCTCGACTGCCATCCGCGTTCCCGTCCCGACCGTTCCAGATCGGGTTTTAGGGTGCGGCCCCCGGCACGTCCAGCAGCGCTATCCTGCGGCGGCCACCCGCGCGCTTTCCGCCGCCGCGTCCGGGTCACGCAGGACGTAGCCACGGCCCCAGACGGTTTCGATGTAGTTGTCGCCACCGGTGGCCTGGCTCAGCTTCTTTCGCAATTTGCAGATGAACACGTCGATGATCTTCAGTTCCGGCTCGTCCATGCCGCCGTAGAGGTGGTTCAGGAACATCTCTTTCGTCAGGGTCGTGCCCTTCCGCAGGCTCAGCAGTTCGAGCATCTGGTATTCCTTGCCGGTCAGATGAATCGGCTTGCCCTCGGTCTCGACCGACTTCGCGTCCAGGTTCACGACGATCTTGCCGGTCGGGATGACCGATTGCGCGTGACCCTTCGAGCGGCGGATGATCGCGTGGATCCGTGCGACCAGCTCTTCGCGGTGGAAGGGCTTGGTCAGGTAATCGTCCGCCCCGAAGCCGAACCCCTTGATCTTGGTTTCGGTGTCGTCCGAGCCGGTCAGGATCAGGATCGGCGTGTTGATCCGGGCGAGCCGAAGCTGTCGCAGCACGTCGTGGCCGTGCATGTCCGGCAGGTTCAGGTCCAGAAGGATGAGGTCATAATCGTACAGCTTCGCCAGATCGATCCCTTCCTCGCCCAGATCGGTTGAGTACACGTTCAGATTCGCGTGGGTCAGCATCAATTCGATGCTGCGCGACGTGGTGGGATCGTCTTCGACAAGCAGTACCCGCATCGTAAACTCCGGTTCCATTCATTGGGGCGGAGATTGCGACAGAAAGGTTAATGCCGAGTTACCGCTCGGTTAAGGATACACGATTATGAATATTAACAACCTAAAGTTGTCGATATTTTTGCAAGCGCGTGGTTTTCAGCGCGGCCTCACCGTGGCGATGGACCGCGCGCGCCCAGCTTTCCAGCTCTTCGTCGGATAAATCGTACATGTCGCACGCATCCTGATGTGAGATCAGACCGGCCGTGATCGCCTTTAATACCATGGCCTTGCGACTTGCCACCCATCGCTTCGTGGAGACATCGGGCAGGTCCGCCCGCGTGATAACTTCCCCTCCGGGCAAGGTCACAGCCCGCGGTCCGTCGATTTTCTTGAGATACATGTTCATTCCCCATCCTCTTCCCATGCGGCCGGTCTAAGGCCGGTCCTTTAAGGAGCGGTGAAACCCACGCTTGCGAGTACGGGGCATTTTCCTATATTTCGGTGCAAATCCCCAATGAACCGGACACTCGCCATGGCGCTCGACGCCCCGCTCAATTCGCTCGGCTTCGCCAAGCCGCCCAGCCAGACCCGTGTGGTGGTGGCCATGTCCGGCGGTGTCGACAGTTCGGTCGTGGCCGCCGAGTTGGCCGCCGAGGGCTACGACGTGGTGGGCGTGACGTTGCAGCTTTACGACCACGGCGCGGCTCTGGCCAAGAAGGGGGCCTGCTGCGCGGGCCGCGATATCCACGACGCGCGCCGCGTCGCCGAAACCATGGGCTTCCCGCATTACGTTCTGGACTACGAGAACACCTTCCGCGAGGCGGTGATCGACGAGTTCGCCGACAGCTATCTGGCCGGGGCGACTCCGGTGCCCTGCATCCGCTGCAACGAGCGGGTGAAATTCAAGGATCTGCTGGAAACGGCCCGCGATCTCGACGCCGACTGCATGGCGACCGGGCACTACATCCAGCGCAAAAGCGGCGTGCACGGGCCCGAATTGCATTGCGCCGCCGATGCCGCGCGCGACCAGAGCTATTTCCTGTTCTCGACCACGGCCGCACAGTTGGACTACCTGCGCTTTCCCCTGGGTCACCTGAGCACCAAGGCCGAAACCCGCGCCCTGGCGGCGAAGCACGGGCTGAGCGTGGCGATGAAGCCCGACAGCCAGGACATCTGTTTCGTGCCCAATGGCGACTACGCGTCCGTGATCGAAAAACTGCGCCCCGGCGCCGCCGATCCGGGCGAGATCGTTCACGCCGACGGGCGCGTGCTGGGCGAGCATCGCGGCGTCATCCACTACACGGTCGGCCAGCGTCGGGGGCTGGGGATCGGGGGGCTGAGCGATCCACTTTATGTCGTGAAGCTCGATGTCGAGCGGCGCCAGGTGATCGTCGGCCCGAAAGACATGCTGTCGACCCGCACCGTTCCGGTGCGCGAGATCAATTGGCTGGGGGACGCGCCCTTCACGTCAAGGGATGCATGGGAGATGGGCGTGAAGGTCCGCTCGACCCGCCCGCCGCGCGACGCGGTGATCCGCCCGACCAGCGACACCGAGGCCGAGGTCGAGTTGCTGGTGGCCGAGGAAGGCGTGTCGCCCGGCCAGGCCTGCGTCTTCTACGCACCCGATGGTGGTCGGGTCCTGGGCGGCGGGTGGATCCACAAGGGCTGACGGCGCGCCGGTCGCGGCGTCGGTTTTGGATATTTACAGGAACAAAGATGGCAGTAGGGTCTCGTTAACCTTGCCGGTGCAAGATCGGGAAGCGGTACAGGCGGGGACGCCGATGACCGCAGAACGAAGCTGGACCCGCCCTGCTTGTCACGGGTTCCGGCGCGGGCTTTTCAGGGCAACCCCGCGTCTTTCAAGGGCGCCGCGGCCGATCCGCCGCGCGCGCCTGCTCCATCTTTGTTCTCTCAAATATCCCGGTGCACCAAAACGTGCGCTCGGGACATCGGGTCAGCGCGCAGCGTCCGCTTTCAGCGCCCTGAGACGCCGGATCAGCGCCGACGTGTCCCAGCGACCGCCGCCCAAGGCCTGCACGTCCTTGTAGAACTGGTCCACCAGGGCGGTCACGGGCAGCGCGGCGCCGATCTCGTCGCCGGTGTCCAGGCAGATGCCCAGATCCTTGCGCATCCAGTCCACCGCGAAGCCGTGGTCGAAATCGTCGTCGAGCATCGTCTCGTAGCGGTTCTGCATCTGCCAGCTTCCGGCCGCGCCCTGGCTGATGACCTCGACCACCGCGCGCCCGTCAAGGCCCGCCACTTCGGCGAAATTCAGCGCCTCGCTCAGGCCCTGCACCAAGCCCGCGATGGCGATCTGGTTGCACATCTTCGTCATCTGGCCCGCGCCGCTGTCGCCGATGCGCCGACAGATCTTGGCGTAGACCTCCATCACCGGCAGGGCGCGGTCGAAATCGTCCTGGGCCCCGCCGCACATGATCGACAGCTGACCATTCTCGGCCCCCGCCTGCCCGCCCGAGATCGGCGCATCCACGAAGCCGATCCCCCTGTCGCGGCCGATCTCGGCCAGCTCCCGCGTGACCATCGACGACACCGTGGTGTGATCCACCAGGATCGCGCCCGCTTCCATCCCGGCGAAGGCCCCGTCGTCGCCCAGCACGACCGAGCGCAGATCGTCGTCATTGCCCACGCAGGTCATCACGAAATCGCAATCCCGCGCCGCTTCGCGCGGCGTGGCCGCGTGGTCGCCCCCATGCTCGGATACCCATGACTCGGCCTTGGACGACGTGCGGTTGTAGACGCAGACCTCGTGCCCCGCCGCCTTCAGATGGCCCGCCATGGGATAGCCCATGACCCCCAACCCTACGAATGCCACTTTGGCCATGCCTTCACCTCTGCCTGAGAATTGTCTATGGCCTAACCTACCCCGCGCGGGCCAAGCGTCAAACGCGGACGCCCGCCTGTCCTGATCGCGTCCGAGGCTTCATGATTTCCGTCTTCCGTTGGTCGCTGCGCCTGTTCCTGGGTCTTGCCGTGCTGGTGGGCGTCGCGCTGACCATCGCCTATTGGTTCGCGTCGCGCAGCCTGCCCGATTACAGCGCGAGCTTTACCGTCGACGGCATATCGGGGCCCGTCGAGATCGTGCGCGACAACTCGAACGTGCCGCATATCTTCGGGGCGACCGACCCGGATGTCTATTTCGGGCTGGGCTTTGCGCATGCGCAGGATCGACTGTGGCAGATGATGCTGCTCAGGCGCACCGCCCAGGGGCGTCTGAGCGAGATCTTCGGCGCCCGGACCGCGCGCACCGACGAGCTGTTGCGCAGGCTCGATCTTTACAACCTGTCCGTCCGATCGGTCGAGCATCAAAGCCCCTACGCGCTCAGCGCCCTGCGGGCCTATGCCGCCGGGGTCAATGCCTGGGTGGACGAGGTCAACACGGGCGCGCGCGGACGCGGCGCGCCCGAATTCTTCCTGTTCTCGCCGTCGATCGCGCCGTGGCAGCCCGCCGACTCGATCGCGCTGGGAAAGATCATGGCGCTGCAGCTGAATTCGCATCTGCCCGACGAGGTGCTGCGCGCCCGCGCGTCGCTTCTGCTGAAGGACGATGCGCGCGTCGAGGATATCATGCCGAACCCGAGCGGCAACGGCATCGCCGCCCTGCCGGAATACGCCGCCCTCGCACCCGGTGCGACGGGTCTGCGCTATGCCGAAGCTCCGCGCGACCCGCTGAACCCGGTCCAGCCCGCGGGCCTTGGCGGCGCGTCGAACGCCTGGGCGGCGGCCCCCGACCGCGCGGCCACCGGCGGCACGCTCATGGCCAACGACCCGCACCTGAAGCTGAGCGCGCCGTCGGTGTGGTACCTGGCGCGGCTCGAGCTGCAGTCGGGCGGGGTCATCGGCGGCACCCTGCCCGGCACGCCGGCCGTGCTGCTGGGCCGGTCCCAGACCCTGGGATGGGGCCTGACGTCGTCCTACCTGGACGATGTGGACGTGCATATCGAGCGGCTCAACCCCGACAATCCCGAAGAGCTTCTGACGCCGTCGGGCTGGCAGAAGATGCGCACGCGCACCTCCATCGTGAACATCAAGGACGCCGATCCGATCACCCTGAAGCTGCGGTGGTCCGATAACGGCCCGATCCTGCCCGGACGGCATTTCGACCTGGATACCATCACGCCGCCGGGACACCTGACATCGGTGTCGTGGACGGTTCTGTCGGCGCGCGACACGTCGGTTTCGGCGGGGCTGGACATGATGCGCTCGGGCTCGGTGGACGACGCCATCGCGGCGATGGAGGGCTTCATCGCGCCGTCGCAGAACCTGACGCTGGTCGACCGCGACAAGATCGCGATGAAGATGGTCGGCGCGGCCCCCCAGCGCGACGACGCGCACCAGTCCAAGGGCCGCCTGCCGACGCCCGGTTGGATCGCCGCGAACCGCTGGGACGGGCGCCTGGCCTATACGACCAACCCCGAATTCGTGGCCCCCGAGGGCGGCATCGTCGGCAACACCAACAACAAGATTGTCGACCGCCCCTTTCCGCTGCACGTGTCCTATAAGTGGGGCGACACCCAGCGCGTGCAGCGCTGGCGTCGCCTCATGCAAAGCCGCGAGGTCCACACCCGCGAGTCGTTCATGGAGGCGCAGCTCGACACCGTCAGCTTCACCGCGCGCTCGCTTCTGCCGCTGGTGGGCGCGGATCTGTGGTTTACCGGCGAAGCCGCGCCCGACGGCACGCCCGAGCGTCTGAGCCAGCGCGCGCTCGAGTTGCTGGCGAGTTGGAACGGCGAGATGAACGAACACCTGCCCGAGCCGCTGATTTATGCAGCGTGGATGCGCGCCTTGCAGGAGCGGCTGATCCGCGACGAGTTGGGGCCGCTGGCCGATGAATTTTCCCGGCTCGAGCCGCTTTTCATCGAGCGGGTGTTCCGCGACATCGACGGCGCATCGGTTTGGTGCGACGTGCAGCAATCGGCGCGGGTCGAGACCTGCACCGACATGGCGCGCCTGTCGCTGGACGACGCGCTGATCTGGATTTCCGAGCGCTACGGCACCGCGCTGGAAAGCTTGCGCTGGGGCGACGCGCACGAAGCGCTGCACGAGCATCCCGTGCTGGGCGAGGTCGCGGGCCTGTCGTGGCTGGTCAACATCCGCCAGTCCACCTCGGGCGGCGACAATACCCTGCGCCGCGGTCGCACCAAGGGCACCGGCCCCGATCCGTTCCTGAACGTCAGCGGCGCCGGGTATCGCGGCATTTACGACTTCGCGGATCCGGATTCGTCTTTGTTCGTGATCTCGACGGGCCAGTCGGGCCATCCGCTGTCGCGGCATTACGACGATCTGGGCGAGTTGTGGCGACGGGGCGAATATATCCCCATGGCGCTGGATCCGGACCTGGCGCGCGCGGCGTCGGTCGGCATCACCACGCTGACGCCCCCGGATTAGAAGAGCGACCCAATCGCGTAGGCGACGCAAGCCGCGGCACCGCCAATGGCCAACGTCTCTGCGCCCGAGCGCCACCAGGGTGCCAGCGACCAGTGGCTTTTCGCGGCGCCGATGGCGAAGAAAACGACCATGGTCATCACGCTGGATACCCGGAAGGCGTCGTCAAGCCCCACGAAGAACGGCAAGAGCGGCACCAGTCCCGCCACGATGAAGGCGCCGAATGTCGCCAGCGCCGCGCGCATTGGGTGCGGCTCGACCGAGCTTAGTCCGTATTCGCCGTCCAGCATCAGCTTCAGCCAGTTTTCGCGACTGGACGTGATCTGGGCCGTCGCATCCTGAAGCACCTGCCCCGACAACCCCTTCTGGCGCAGGATCTCGCACACCTCGCGCCGCTCGCCTTCGGGGTCGGTGGCGATGTGGCGCGCTTCGATCGCGCGCAGCCTCTTGATGTCGTCGACCTCGGCCTTGGTGGCCGAGTAATTGCCCGCCGCCATGGAAAAGCCGTCGGCGAAGACATTGGCCAGACCCAGCGCCACGATGACGAAGGGAGACAGGCCCGCCCCGGCCACGCCCGCGACGATGGCGAAGGTGGTCACGGCGCCGTCGATGGCGCCATAGACCACGTCGCGCAGGTAGCCGCGGCCCCGCGGCGCTTCGATGCGGGTGCGGATCTCGTCGTGGCTGTGACCGTGTTCGGACATGGTCCTCTGATCCTAGCGCCCCCGGAACAGCCCGCCCAGGATCCCGCGCACGATGCGCCGCCCGGTGGTGCCTTTCAGTTCCTTGATGACGACCTTGGTCATCGCCTCGCCGAAGCTGTCGCCGCGGCCGGTGCGGCGCGTGGACTGCGAGGTGGAGCGCTCGACCGCCGTGCCGGAATAGCGGCGTCCGGCGCGGAATTCGCGTTCGGCGGCCTCGGCCTGCTGTTCGCGCGCCTCGGCGGCGGCGGCTTCCTGGGCGGCCTGCTCGGCGCGGGCGGTGAGCATCTCGAAGGCGCTGGTGCGGTCCTTCACCGCTTCGTATTTCCCGGCGATGGGCGAGTTGTCGATGACCGCGCGCCGCTCGGCGTCGGTGATCGGACCCAGCTGCGACGACGGGGGGCGGATCAGCGTGCGTTCGACCACGCCCGGGGCGCCCTTTTCGACCAGGAAGGACGTGACCGCCTCGCCCACGCCGACCTCGCGAATGGCGACTTCGGTGTCGAAACGGGGGTTGTCGCGATAGGTGTCGGCGGCGCGCGCCAGCGCCTTCTGATCGCGCGCGGTGAAGGCGCGCAGCGCGTGCTGAACGCGGTTGCCCAGCTGGCCCAGCACGTCTTCGGGGATGTCGTCGGGGGTCTGGGTGATGAAATAGACGCCGACGCCCTTGGACCGGATCAGCCGCGCCACCTGTTCCACCTTGTCGACCAGCGCCTTGGGCGCGTCGTCGAAGAGCAGGTGCGCCTCGTCGAAGAAGAACACCAGCTTGGGTTTGTCGGGATCGCCCACCTCGGGCAGCTCCTCGAACAACTCGGACAACAGCCACAGCAGGAACGTGGCATAGAGCTTGGGCGACGACATCAGGGTGCCCGCGTCCAGGATGTTGATCCGGCCGCGCCCGTCGGTGTCGGTGCGCATGATGTCGGACAGCTCCAGCGCCGGTTCGCCGAAGATCTGCTTGCCGCCCTGGTTTTCCAGCACCAGAAGCCGCCGCTGGATCGCGCCGATGGACGCCTTGCTGACATTGCCGTAGCGCAGGCTCAACGCGTCGCCATTCTCGCCCACCCAGACCAGCAGCGCCTGCAGGTCCTTCAGGTCCAGCAACGGCATCCCCTGCTCGTCGGCGATGCGGAAGGCGATGTTGATGATGCCCTCCTGCGCCTCGGTGGCGTCCAGCAGCCGCGACACCAGAAGCGGGCCCATTTCAGCCACGGTGGTGCGCACCGGGTGGCCGTTCTGGCCGAAAAGATCCCAGAAGGTGACCGGGAAGGCGGCGTAGCTGTAATCGGTGAAGCCGATGGTCGCAGCGCGGCTGGTGAAGGCGTCGTGCAGCTTGAAGGCGGGGCTACCCGCCCGTGCCAGGCCCGAGAGATCCCCCTTCACGTCGGCCAGGAAGACCGGCACGCCGCGCGCCGAGAAGCTTTCGGCAAGGATCTGCAGCGTCACCGTCTTGCCGGTGCCCGTGGCGCCCGCGATCAGACCGTGACGGTTGGCGTATCGCAGGCGAAGCACCTGGGGCGCGGCGTAACCTTCGCCGGCGCCGCCCACGAAGATGTCGGTCTCGGTCATGCGCCCAAATCCCCCGTCCAGCCAATATGCGCCGAAATCAATACATGGTTAATCAATTTGTGCCAGTATGTGTGTGTCGGGCGTCCAGATTTGGTGGCCCGGCACCTCCCTGATGGACTGGTCGCGCCCCATGGCGCGGCCTTTTTTTTGGGCGTCGGGCATGTCAAAAGACATTGCGGACAGCCCAAGTGACGCAACGAAAAATTGTGTGTTGACGGGCACAGTGTTTGCTTCTAGCGTCGCCGCAATAACAAGCTGGCCAGTCCAGCAGGGAGAACGCGACGATCGACAAAGGCCCCCTTGCCGGGGCCTTTTTCACGTCTGGACGGGGCCGGAAATCGGGCCTGACAGTCCTTCCCGAAACTGCTAGAGCAGCCCCATTCTCACACGATCAACGATGGACCAGACATGTTGCAGAAGACCAAAACCCTGACGATGATCGCTTTCATGGCCCTGTCCGGAGCGTCAGTCGCGCTGGCGCAGGACGACGCGGCCGCCACCGACACCGCGGACGAGCCCGCCGCCGCCGCTGAGCCCGCAGCCGAGGGCGCGGACGCGGCCCCGGCCGAGCCCGATCTGAACATGGGCGAAAGCGTCGAGGACGCGAATGCCGTCGGCCGGTCCTTCGTCGCCGCGAATTTCGGCGACTGGGAGCAGCGCTGTGTCCGCACCGCCGATGGTGCCGATCCCTGCCAGCTTTACCAGCTTCTGAAGGACAGCAACGGCAACGCCGTCGCGGAAATGAGCATCTTCGCCCTGCCCCCGGGTCAGCAGGCCGCAGCGGGCTCGACCATCATCACGCCGCTCGAAACGCTGCTCACCCGCCAGGTGACCATCGGCGTGGATGGCGGGCAAGCCAAGCGCTACCCGTTCGACTTCTGCGCCGAAGCAGGCTGCTTTGCCCGCGTGGGCTTCACCGCCGCAGAAGTGTCCGCGTTCAAGCGCGGCAACGAGGCGCAGCTGACCATCGTGCCCGCGGCCGCACCCGATCAGACGATCAACCTGACCATTTCGCTGTCCGGCTTCACGGCGGGATACGACGCGGTCAGCGCGGCCAATGCCGACAACCCGACCCGCGCCCAGGAATAGCGCGACTGCCGCGCGCGGGATCGCCCGCGCGCGGCCTCAGGCCCGCTTCAGGGCCAGCACCGCGTTGAGCCCGCCGAAGGCGAACGCGTTCGACAGCGCCACCGACACCTGCGCCTCGCGCGCCACATTGGGCACCACGTCCAGGGCGCATTCGGGATCGGGCTCTTCGTAGCCGATCGTGGGTGCGATCACGCCGTCGCGCAGCGCCATGATGCAGGCCAGCAGCTCGACCGCGCCGGTGCCGCCGATCAGGTGACCGTGCATGGACTTCGTGGACGAGATCATCAGCTCGTTCGCGTGCCGTCCGAACACATCGGCCACGGCCGCGCATTCCGTCTTGTCGTTGGCCGCCGTGCCGGTGCCGTGGGCGTTGATGTAGCCCACGTCCTCGAGCGCGACGCCCGCGTCCTTCACCGCCCCCGCGATGGCGCGCGCAGCACCCTGCTTGGAGGGCATCACGATATCGGCTGCGTCCGACGACATGGCGAAGCCCGCGACCTCGGCCAGGATCTCGGCGCCGCGCGCCTTCGCGTGGTCGTATTCCTCGAAGACGAACATGCCGGCGCCCTCGCCCTGCACCATGCCGTTGCGCGTGGCCGAGAACGGGCGGCACGCATCCTTCGACATGACCCGCAGACCTTCCCACGCCTTCACGCCGCCAAAGCACAGCATCGCTTCGGTGCCGCCGGTGACCATCACGTCCGCAAGCCCCGTGCGGATCATGTGGAACGCCTGGCCCATGGCGTGATTGCTGGACGCGCACGCCGTGGACACCGTGAAGCTGGGGCCCTTCAGGTTGTGCTGCATCGACACGTGGCTGGTGGCCGCGTTGTTCATCAGCTTCGGGACCACGAAGGGATGCACCCGGTTCTTGCCCTCTTCGTAGACCGCGCGGTAATTTTCGTCCTGGGTATTCAGCCCCCCGCCGGAAGTGCCCATGACGACGCCAGACCGCGCGGCAAGATCCCCCGCGAAGGTCAGGCCGGACTGGGCGATGGCCTCGTTCGCGGCCAGAAGGGCGAACTGGGTGAACCGGTCGTAAAGCGCGATCTGCTGGCGGTTGAAATGCTCGGCCTCGTCATAGCCGTGGATCTGACCGCCGATCTGCACCGACAGCCGGTCCACGTCGCGGATGTCGAGTTGCGAGATCCCGCACCGGCCCTCGCGCATGGCCTCCAGCGTCTCGGGGACCGAAGTTCCCAGGGCGTTGATCGTCCCCGCGCCGGTGATGACGACGCGCCTCACGCCTCTTGCGCCGCCTTCAGGCCCTCCACCGCGCCGACGATGGCCGCCACGGTCGAGATGTCGAAATCGCCCGCTTTCGGATCGTTGGCGTTGAACGGCACCGAGACGTCGAATTCCTCTTCGATGGCGAAGATCGCTTCGACCAGGCCCAGACTGTCGATCCCCAGGTCTTCCAGGCTTTGGGTCGGCTTGATATCGGACGGCTCGAGCATCGCCTGCTCGGCCAGGATCGCGATCACCTTCTGCTTGACGTCATCGGCCATGGGTCCGCCCTTCTGCTTCGGGCGAAGATTTAGTCATTCGCGTCCGGATTTAAAACCCGTTTCTGCCCTGCAGCAAGATCGCGCATCATGCGGGGCAAGCGGCGCAGCGCCTTGTAAATCTCGACATGCTGATCCATCCGCACCGCGGGCGTCCCGGCCATGACGCGGCCATCGGGCACGTTCGACAACACGCCCGTGCCGCCGGTGATGATGCAGTCATCGCCCACCTTCAGGTTGTCGCCGACGCCCGATTGCCCGCCGAAGACGCAGCGGTCGCCCACAACGGTCGATCCGGCGATGCCGGTCTGGGCGGCACACAGGCAGTCCCGCCCCATCACGACGTTATGGGCGATATGCACCATGTTATCGAGCTTGCAGCCGCTTCCGATCCGCGTTGCCCGGATCGTGCCGCGGTCGATGGTGGTGTTCGCGCCGATCTCGACATCGTCGCCGATCTCGACACCACCCAGCGAATGGATGCGGGTCCAGCTCTGCTGCGTGATCTCGCCCTGGTCGCCCAGCGATTGGCGCGCGCGCTCGACGCCCGAGGTTTCGGGGGTCACGAAGGACAACCCGTCCGAGCCCACCACCGCGCCGGGATGCGCCATGAAGCGATCGCCGATGGTGACGGCGTACTGCAGCGTCACGTGGGGGTGCAGCAACGCGTCATCGCCCAGCCGGACGCCCGCGCCGATCACGCAATGGGCCGAGATCCTGGCGTTCGCACCCACCACCGCATCGCGCCCAATCACCACGAACGGCCCGATGGCCGGGTTCGCGCCGATCCGCGCGCTGGGGTGGATCACCGCGCTGTCGTGGATGCCGGGGGCCAGGTCGGGGCCGGGATCGACCATGGCGCTCAGATGGGCCATGGCCAGCCGGGGACGTTGCACGAACAGCGCGCCCTTCAATCCCAGCGCTTGCCAGTCCGCGCCGTCCCACAGGATCGCGGCCTGCGCGCTGCCTTCGCCCAACCGTTCGGCGTATTCGGGCTTCATCGCCAGGGCCAGGTCGGTGGGCCCGGCATCGGCAGGCTCGGCTGCCCCGGTGATCTTGAGCGACGCATCCCCCACCAGCCGGGCGCCCAGCCCGTCCGCGATCTTGCCGAGTGTGAGGGCCATGCAGCCGTCCTTTTGCCGGGAAGGTTCCGGCGTCAGGCTTAGCTGCCCGCGCCCGGCAGCACCACCCCGGCCGCAAGCAGCGCGTTCAGCACTCGCGCATTGCGACCATAGACATCGCGGCGATATTCGACGCCGCCCTCGGGCTTGGCGATGGCCGTGCGATAGACCAGGTGGACCGGCAGCGGGTTTTCGAGGTTGACCCGGGATTCCCGTCCGGTGCGCAGGTGGCGCTGGAACTCGGCCTCGGGGTTGTCGGTCTGCATCGACAGCAGCGCGTAGGCGAATTCGAACGGATCGTTCAGCCGGATGCAGCCATGCGAGAACGCGCGCACGTCGTTCGAGAACAGGTTTTTGGCAGGCGTGTCATGCAGATAGATGTTGTACTTGTTGGGGAACATGAACTTCACCAGCCCAAGCGCGTTCTGCGAACTGGGCGGTTGGCGCATCGAGTACGGGAAGCTGCGCGCGGAAAACTGGCTGAACCCGGCGCCGCGATTCACCTTGCGCCCGCGACGGTCGGTGATTTCGAGATAGCTGAGCGCGTAGGGGTTGCGCTTCAGCGTGGGCAGGTATTCGTTGACCGCGATCGAGCGCGGAACGTACCAGCTGGGGTTGATGACCATGTGTTCCATGACGTCCGAGAATTCGGGCGTGCGGCGACCTTCCTGGTCCTTGCCGATAACCGACTTCGTCTCGAAGAACGTCTCGCCATCGACCACGATCTTGGCCTTGAAGTCGGTCAGGTTGACCCAGACGTGGCGCTGGCCCAGGTCGCGGTTCATCCAGCGTTCGCGCTCCATGGACACAAGGACGTGGCCCAGGCGATCCACCGGCGACCGGTTGAGTTCGCTCAACGTGTTGCCGCCCACGATCCCGTCCTCGGCCAGGCCGTGATCGGCCTGGAACCGCTCGACCGCGCGGCGCATCTCGTCGTCGAACAGGCTGGTATCGCTGCGGCCCAGATAGCCAAGCGCGATCAAGCGGTCGCGCACCGACACTACGGCGGGGCCGCTCTGGCCCGGCTCGATCTTGATATCGGGGATCAGCGCACCGAGGCCGCCCCGGGCGATCGCCTGCTCGAGTCGCACCTTTTCGCGCACCAGTCGGGTGTATTCGACCGAGCCGGGCGTCAGTGCTTCCAGGAACGTGTTCGGGCGCGCGCGCTCGAAACTGCGCAACAGCTCCAGCCCGTCGCGCAAAGGGGCTTCGCGCTTGATGTTGCCGTCGACCTGGTTCGGGGCAAGGATCCCGGTCTCGATATCCCGGGCGAAACGCAGGAACAGTCGGCTCAGGGCGACCTCGACACGGCCGCGGTCACGCTCGGAGCGCGCGCTGGCCATCAGGTCGCGCAAGATGCTTTCGTCGTAAAGGCCGCGCGGCAGCCCGTGCAGATCAGCCTTCGCCACGATGGACAGGAACGCTTCACGCCGGGCCTTGTCGTCCGAATCACGACCCGTCCAGAGGGGCTCGTATCCGGTCTCGCGGTAGAAGGCCGACAGCGTGTCATCCTCGGCGGCGGACACCGCGACCGCCTGTTTGAAGGCCGTGACCTGCGACAATGCAACACTCGGGGCCAGCGACAGCCCCGTCAGCAGGAGCATGCTCGCCACAAGGCGACGCGGTTTTTCGGCATCAAACATCTGGTCATCCTCAAATCGAACAGCAGAACCCCAAGTGCTTGATTTGGCCTGCATCCTTTGAACTCACAAGACAGCAATTCGGGTCCGCGATCCATACACACAATTGCGAGTGACCTTGCGGCAACATTTTTGTCCGAACGTACACGCGGCGTTAACCTTACCGATTTAAGCAAGTTATTGCCGAAGTGATGGAACCAAATGGGATTACGACCTTCATGACCTTGGTTGCCGGACGAAGTCGTGGCATAACGTCGTCACGAGACACGAGGCTAGATAAAAGTCGCGATTAACGCGGCTGGCAGGAAAATCGGAAACGGGACGCACTCTTCATGGCAAGCAACAGCACGACGCGCCTCACGCGGCGCGGTCTTCTTGGCGCATTCGCTGCAACCACGCTCGTGGCAGCGCCGACATATTCCAACGCGTTCGGGATACTTCGCGGTGCTGGCGACATCCGCCGCATCAAGATGTATAACGGCCGAACCGGCGAGAACATGGACACGATCTACTGGGTCGAGGGCAATTACATCAAGGACGCCCTGGACGAGGTGAACCACTTCATGCGCGATTGGCGCAACAACAAGGTTCGGGGCATCGATACCCGCACGGTCGACATCATGGCGGCTGCCCACAACCTGATGGACACGACTGAGCCTTACCAGCTGATCTCGGGCTATCGCTCGCCGGAGACCAACGCGATGCTGCGCTCGCGCTCGAACGGCGTGGCCAAGAATTCGCGTCACCTGAAGGGCGAAGCGGCCGATTTGCGGATGAACGCGCGCTCGGTCAACCAGATGTACCGCGCGGCATCGGCCTGCGCCGCGGGTGGCGTGGGACGGTATTCGTCGTCCAACTTCGTCCACATGGATTGCGGCCCGGTCCGCAGCTGGGGTCGGTAAGGACACCCTGCCCCCCTGACAGTATGGATGCCCGCGCCACAGGTCGCGGGCATTTTCGTTTGGCTCAGGCTGAGTCCCAAGCCAGCACCCCGTCCGCAAGCTCGACCAACGACGTGCCGGTCACGTCAGGGCGGGCCATGACCGACGGCCAGCCTTCGCCGTGCCGCGACACGAACCCGGTGGTGTAATCTGCATTCGCGGCGCCCGCGCAGTCCCAGGGATGGACGGCGAAAAGCGCCATTTGCGATGTCGGCACACCGGCGACCTGCGCCGCATGCTCGTAGACCTCGGGGGCGGGTTTCCAGCGCCCGATCTCGGTGATCGAGATCACCCGTTCGACCAGCGAATCCAAGCCGTTATGCTCCAGAATCTTTCGCGTCACGTCTTCGCTGCCGTTGGTCAGCGCCAGCACCCGGATCCCGGCAGCGCGCAACCGCGTCATGGCGGGCGCGGCGTCTGGATGGACGTCGAGCGTGGCGAAGCCGTCGATGACGTTGGACACCTGCTCGTCCGACAGGCCCAAGGCGGCGAGCGAGGATTTTGCGAGATCGGGGAACGGCGTGAACTGCCCGATCGTGTCGAGCGCGAAGGCATCCCGCAGAAGACCGGCGAACCACGTCTCCATCCGGTGTCCCGCAAGGCCTGCCACTTCGAAGCGCGGACGCAGCTTTTCCAGCGAAAAGGTCGTTTCGACCATGTCGAACGCAACGCAGGCGGGTCTTTGGGGCATGGGCACTCCTTGCCTGTCCAACCCCAACCCCGCCTGCGGGTTCCGTCAGGCGCGCCCCAGTTTTGCCTGGCGCGCGGCGTGCAGCTTCGCGAAGTCGTCGCCCGCGTGATAGCTCGACCGGGTGAGCGGCGTCGCCGACACCATCAGGAAGCCCTTGCCCCAGGCCGCCTTTTCGTAGCCCGCGAATTCCTCGGGCGTGACATAGCGGGCAACGGCGTGGTGCTTGGGCGTGGGCTGGAGATATTGGCCGATGGTGATGAAATCCACATCCGCCGCGCGCATGTCGTCCATGACCTGCAAAACCGCCTGCCGGTCTTCGCCAAGACCCACCATGATGCCGGACTTGGTGAACATGGACGGATCCAGTTCCTTGACGCGCTGGAGCAGGCGCAGCGAATGGAAATAGCGCGCGCCGGGGCGCACTTCGGGATAGAGGCCGGGCACGGTTTCCAGGTTGTGGTTGAACACGTCGGGCCGCGCCGCGACCACCGCTTCCAGCGCGTCCGCGCCGCATTTCAGGAAATCCGGCGTCAGCACTTCGATCGTGGTGCCGGGCGATTGCCGCCGCGTGGCGCGGATGGTCTGCGCGATATGGGCGGCACCGCCGTCATCCACGTCGTCGCGATCGACCGAGGTGATGACCACGTGGTTCAGCCCGAGCTTCTTCACCGCATCGGCGACCCGGCCCGGCTCGAACACGTCAAGCGCGTCGGGGCGCCCCGTCGCCACGTTGCAGAAGGTGCAGCCGCGCGTGCAGATGTCGCCCATGATCATCATCGTGGCGTGACCCTGGGACCAGCATTCGCCCACGTTGGGGCAGCCCGCTTCTTCGCAGACCGTCACCAGCTTGTGCTCGCGCATGATCTCGCGCGTGGCCTTGTAGCCGTCGCCCGACGGCGCCTTTACCCGGATCCAGTCGGGCTTTTTCAAGCGCGGGGTGTCGGGCCTGTGGGCCTTTTCCGGGTGGCGCTGGTCGGGCAGTTTCAGATCGCGGGGCATGGGCGGTCCTCCTGCCCTTTAGTTAGGGGAGGAGCGCCCGAAAGTCCAAGCCCCGGCAAGCATTTGCGTCGCGGCACTGCGCCGCGTGGGCTCAGCCGATCATCGGGCCAAGCGCGCCCTGGGTTTCGCGGTAGTGACGCTGAAGACGCTGCAGGCCGATTCGCAGCACGATCTTGCCCGAGCGCGCTGCCCACCCCATGCGTTTTTCGATGCTTTCCATGCCTTCCAGGTGGCAGCAGGCGCGCAGCACCACGTCCCCAAGCCCGGGGCCGAGGTCGTGCATCACCGCATGGACCCGCGCACGGGCGGCGTCCGGGCCGTGGGCATGGGCGATGTCGTCGCCGATGGTCGGCGTCTCGGGGCCGTTCATCATGTCGTCCCAGTTCTGCTCGGGCGTGCCCGCCATCTCGGCGATCTCGAAATCCTCGCGCATCCGTTCGCCAGCCCGCACCAGATCTTCGGTCAGGAACACGTTGCCGTCCTTGTCGCGGCGACGCGACAGCATCATCAGCGGGCTTTCCACGGTGCCGTAGCGCATCCCGCGCGCGTCGCGATCCTCGGGCTGGGCCTTGGTGACGGGCGCGTCCGTCAGCAGGTCCTTCAGCGCCACGCGGCCCGCGGGCTTGATGTGATAGCGCGCGATGCGGCCGTTGGATTGGGACGCGATCCATCCCTTCAGCGCCATGGCCTCGGCGATCATGGTGTCGACCGTGCCGGTGCGGACGGTCTGGCCATCCTTCTGTTCGCGGACGACGACGGCCTTCTCCATGCCGTCGGCCACGGCAAGGCAGGCGCCCGGCTCGGACAGGCGGCGCAGGATGCGGCGTGCCTCGTTGGCGATCAGCTCTTCGCTGGGCGCGTCGTCGATCTTCGTCATCTTCATGGAAGCAGCTCCAATGCTCACAACCCCGTTTGACGCGGGGGTGCGCTGACGTCCGAGACGTTGCAGCGCGTGGTCAATGAGAGGATCGTCCCGAAGCTGTTCGCATCTTCGTACCTGTCGCAGGATGGTCGATGCGTGGCAGTCCGATTGCCGCGCGAGTGCCCTGATCGGCACGCCGTCCACCACGTGGCTGAGATAGACACGCGCCTGTTCTGGCACCCAGCCCGGCACCGGGCTGTGAGCGAATTTCGTCATAGGTCCGTTCCCCTGTTCAGCACAGCCATTCGGCCAAGTTGTCCACAGCGTTTGTCGCCGTATGTATAAGAATCATCCTACAACCTGAGGTTGCCGTGTGGATATCATTGGCGGCGAATTGCCTGTATTGGCCACATTGGTGACACAATATTAACACAATTTAACAGATGCGAACGCTCGACATTGTCGCCACGCAACACTACTTCAGGTTGTGTCAGGTCTTGTGCATAACTTTTTGCAGGAGCCTGCCATGAAACACTTCGCCTCCCCCCTAGAATCGCTGCGCCGCCCCAAGCTTCTGATCAGCGCGGCGCGGCACGGCCTGTCGGATTACGACCGCGCGACGGCCCTGCGCCGGATCTTGGGCAGTCCCGCACCGCTTGAGGGGCGCTGGTATCTGGCGGATCTGGTTGCGCTGGAAGACGCCCAGAACGATCGGCGCAAGGAGAGGGACGCGCGCTATTCGATCGCGCGCCACGTGGATCTTCTGGTGGCGTTGCTGGCCGAAAACGCGGCGATGCTGGAGGCCGCGTCTAGCTGAACGCGTCTTTCATGCTGGCCTTCTTCGTCGCGATGTATTCGCGCAGGTTGCCCGCGATTTCGGGATCGAGGTCCGGCTGGCGATACTCGGCCAGCCGCTTGGCGACCAGCGCGGTCGCCAGCGTCTGGGTATCGCGGCTGCCTTCTTCGAACCAGGTCTCGAACGGTTTGTGGTCGAAGATCTCGGTGCGCCAGAAGGCGTCCTTGAAGTTGGCTTGGGTATGCGCGCAGCCAAGGAAGTGACCCGCGGGCCCGACCTCGCGAAACGCGTCCATGGCCTGGCCGTTTTCGCTGATATCGACACCCGCGGCGAGACCGTGCAGGACACCCAGCTGGTCGGCATCCATGACGAATTTCTCGTAGGAAGACACCAACCCGCCTTCGAGCCAGCCACAGGCGTGGAGCATGAAATTCACGCCCGCCAGAAGTCCGGCATTCAGCGAATTCGCCGTCTCGTAGGCGGCCTGAGCGTCGGGCAGTTTCGAATCGCAGAACGATCCGGCCGACCGGTACGGAAGGCCAAGGCGGCGCATCAGCTGACCCGCGCCATAGGTGATCTTGGCGGCTTCCGGCGTGCCGAAAGTGGGCGCGCCCGAGTTCATGTCGATGGACGTGACGAACGCACCCGCGATCATCGGTGCGCCGGGGCGGATCAGCTGGGAATAGGCCACGCCCACCATCACCTCGGCCAGCACCTGCGTCAGCGTGCCCGCGACGGACACGGGCGCCATCGCCCCGCCGACGATGAAGGGCGACAGGATGCAGGCCTGGTTGTTGGCGGCATAGACCTCGAGCGCGCCGATCATGGTGGCATCGAAGGTCAGCGGCGAGTTCACGTTGATGAGCGACACCATGCAGGTGTTGTCCTGCACGAACTGCTTGCCGAACAGGATCTCGCACATCTCGACCGAATCCTGCGCGCGGCTCGGCTCGGTGACCGAGCCCATGAAGGGCTTGTCGGACAGCGTCATGTGGGCGTGCAGCATGTCCAGGTGGCGCTTGTTGACGGGAATGTCGGTCGGCTCGCAGACGGTGCCGCCCGAATGGTGCAGCCACTTCGACATGTATCCGAGCTTCACGAAGTTCTGGAAATCGGCCAGCGTAGCGTAACGGCGGCCCCCCGCGGCGTCGCGCACGAAGGGCGGGCCATAGACCGGGGCCAGCACCAGGTTGCGCCCGCCGATCTCGACGTTGCGCTCGGGGTTGCGGGCGTGCTGGGTGAAGGATGCGGGCGCCGTGGCACAGAGCCCGCGCACCAGGCCCTTGGGGAAGCGGACCCGCTCGCCGTCCACGTCGGCACCCGCGTCGCGCCAGCGCTGCAGACCTTCGGGGTTTTCGACGAAATTGACGCCGATCTCTTGCAGAAGGATCTCGGCGTTGGATTCGATGATCTCGATGGCTTCGGGTGTCAGAACCTCGAAATCGGGGATGTTGCGGGTGATGAAGCGGGCGGTCTCGAAGCTGACCGCGCTGCGCTCGGCCCGGCGCGCAGCCCCGCCCCCTGCCCCGCGCCCGCGTTTGCGTGTTGCTGCTTCAGACATGTTCCACCCTCATGATCGATGTTTTTCACCCATACGTCTTTCGATCTGCGCCCCATCGCCGGTTTGCGCCGCCTGATGGTGGGAAACGACATCGCCGGGCGATACTGCCGCGGCTTGCGGGCGCGCAGGCAACGATTTAACAGCGCACCATGTCCGATATCGCAATCGCCCCCGCACATCAGGCCGACCACCAGAAGCTTCTGATCGTGGATTTCGGCAGCCAGGTCACCCAGCTGATCGCGCGTCGTCTGCGCGAGCTGAACGTCTATTGCGAAATCCATCCCTTTCAGAATGTCGACGACGCGTTTCTGGACAGTTTCCAGCCGATGGCGGTGATCCTGTCGGGCGGACCGGCATCGGTGCGGGACGACGGATCGCCCCGCCCGCCCATGCGGATCTTCGAGATGGGCGTGCCGGTGCTGGGGATCTGCTACGGCCAGCAGGTGATGATGCAGATGCTGGGCGGCCAGGTCGAACGCGGCCACGGCACCGCCGAGTTCGGGCGCGCCTACGTGACGCCCGCCGCGGCGCAGACGAAGCTGCTGGACGGCTGGTTCGACGGCGGGCGCGAACAGGTCTGGATGAGCCACGGCGACCACGTGGCCAAGATCGCGCCCGGCTTCGAGGTTTGCGGTACGTCCCCCAACGCGCCCTTCGCCGTAACCGCCGACACCGACCGGCATTTCTACGCCGTGCAGTTCCACCCCGAGGTGCACCACACCCCCAACGGCGCGAAGCTTTACGAGAACTTCGTGCGGATCGCGGGCTTCACCGGCGACTGGACCATGGGCGCCTACCGCGAGCAGGCGATCGCCGCCATCCGCGACCAGGTGGGCGATGCGCACGTGATCTGCGGGCTCTCGGGCGGCGTGGATTCGTCGGTCGCCGCCGTCCTGATCCACGAGGCTATCGGCGACCAGCTGACCTGCGTCTTCGTAGACCACGGCCTGCTGCGCAAGGGCGAGGCCGAGGAAGTCGTCACCATGTTCCGCGACCATTACAACATGGCGCTGATCCACGCTGACGAGCGGGACCTGTTCCTGGGCGAGCTCGACGGCGTGAGCGACCCGGAAACCAAGCGCAAGATCATCGGTCGTCTGTTCATCGACGTGTTCCAGAAGCACGCCAACGTGATCCCCGATGCGCGCTTCCTGGCGCAGGGCACGCTCTATCCCGACGTCATCGAATCGGTGTCGTTCAGCGGCGGGCCGTCGGTCACCATCAAGTCGCACCACAACGTGGGCGGCCTGCCCGAAAAGATGGGCCTGACGCTGGTCGAGCCGTTGCGTGAGCTCTTCAAGGACGAGGTGCGTGCGCTCGGCACCGAACTGGGCCTGCCCCAATCCTTCATCGGCCGCCATCCTTTTCCCGGTCCGGGTCTAGCGATCCGGTGCCCGGGCGAGATCACGCGCGAAAAGCTCGATATCCTGCGCGAGGCGGACGCGGTCTATATCGACCAGATCCGCAAGCACGGGCTTTACGACGAGATCTGGCAGGCCTTCGTCGCCATCCTTCCGGTGCGGACCGTGGGCGTCATGGGCGACGGGCGCACCTACGACTTCGCATGCGCGCTGCGGGCCGTCACCTCGGTCGACGGCATGACCGCCGATTACTACCCGTTCACCCACGAGTTCCTGGGCGAAACGGCGACCCGGATCATCAACGAGGTGCCGGGCATCAACCGCGTCACCTACGACATCACGTCGAAGCCGCCGGGCACGATCGAGTGGGAATGACGCCATGCGCACGGATCTGCCTGTGATCCTGCGGGCGATCGTGGCCGCGGACAGCGCGATACCGAGTTCGACGCGCCCCGACGCACGGGCCCGCCCGCCGCGTGTCTGACACCGGACCTGCCCCCTTGGTGCGCGCCGCGCTGTGGATGTCCGGAGCGATCGTGTCGTTCACGACCATGGCGGTGGCGGGCCGGGCCGTGTCCATTCAGCTCGATACGTTCGAATTGATGATGTACCGCTCGCTGGTCGGTATAGTGCTGGTCGTGACGATTGGAGCGATCGCGGGCAGCCTGCGGCAGATCACGACCCACCAGCTGGGCCTGCACGCCGTGCGCAACCTGTTCCACTTCGCGGGCCAGAACCTGTGGTTCTATGCCATCACGGTCATCCCGCTGGCGCAGGTCTTCGCGCTGGAATTCACGTCGCCCATCTGGGTCGCGCTGGCCGCGCCGCTTCTTCTGGCAGAACGGCTGACCCGGATGCGGATGCTGGCCGCACTACTCGGGTTCGTGGGTGTCCTGGTGGTGGCGCGGCCCGGCCTGGACGGGTTCGGAGCGGGGCAACTGGCAGCGGCGACGGCG
Organism: Palleronia pontilimi; assembly: GCF_016412875.1. Classification (GTDB taxonomy): domain Bacteria; phylum Pseudomonadota; class Alphaproteobacteria; order Rhodobacterales; family Rhodobacteraceae; genus Palleronia; species Palleronia pontilimi. Next base: position 167,766 of record NZ_JAEKPD010000008.1, read on the forward strand.
GCGATCGGTTTCGCCGGCTCGGCGGTCTTCACGAAGATCCTGACCCGCCGCAACTCGATCACCTGCATCCTGTTCTGGCTGACCGTCATGCAGGCGGTCTTCGGTCTGCTCTGCGCGGGCGTGGACGGGCGCATCGCGGTGCCGCATGGCGAGGTCACCGCGTGGCTGATCGTCATCGGGTGCGCCGGGCTTGCCGCGCATTTCTGCCTGACCAGCGCGCTCACCATCGCGCCCGCCACGTTGGTCATTCCGTTCGACTTCCTGCGGCTGCCGGTGATCGCCGCGATCGGCATGCTTCTCTATGGCGAGCCGTTCGATATCTACGTCATGATCGGCGCGGGCATCATCTTCGCGGCGAATTACGCCAACCTGTGGACCGAGAGCCGACGTCCCGGTGTTGCCTAAAATACCCGCGAATTCAGCACCCAAACCCGTGACGCAGGGTCACTATTTGAGCAGCGCGCAAACATGGTCATAAGCGGTCGAAGTCAACCCCTACCCGCTGCATAGGTCTTGTAAATGAAAAAACTTCTCGGCACCGTCGCCATCGTCGCTCTGGCCCCCGGACTGGCCAGCGCACTGGGCCTGGACCGTTCCGGCCAGCCCGTTTCGCTTTTGTTCGAAGATGGCAATGTCGCCGAGCTGAGCTTCGGTCGCGTGTTTCCGTCGGTCGACGGCCAGGACAATTTCGCCGTTTCGGCCGCCGGACGGCCCGAAAGCGGCAATGTCGCCGACAATTACAGCCAGGTCGGCTTTGGCGTGAAGTACGACGTGAACCCCAAGGTGTCGGTGTCGGTGTCCTTCGACCAGCCCTACGGCTCGAACGTCGATTATCCCGTCTTCGACGGCAGCGAAGGCTCGATCCTGCTGGGCGGCACATCGGCGACCGTCGACAGCCGCGCGGTGCAGGCGCTGGGGCGTTACAAGATCAACGACAATTTCAGCGTGCATGGCGGCCTGCGCTACCAAGAAATCCAGGCCGACGTGACGCTTGCCGGCGCCGCCTACCTGCAGCGCGATCCCGCCACCGGCGCGGTCATCGGCAATGGCCTGAACGGCTACAATGCCCGGTTCGACGATGACGGCGATATCGGCTACCTGATCGGCGCCGCCTACGAGCGTCCCGAAATCGCGCTGCGCGTCGCCCTGACCTATTTCAGCGGAACGACCCACAGGCTGCCGACGATTGAATCCATCAACGGTTTCCAGGTCGCGCCCGAATCGGTGACCGAGGTCGAGGCGCCCGAGTCCGTGAACCTGGATTTCCAGACCGGCATCGCAGCGGACACGCTTCTGTTCGGCTCGATCCGCTACGCCTGGTACGAAGACACGAAGGTGTCGCCGTTCGTCTTCGGAAATTCCGACGGCTCGGGCACGCGGTCGCTGACCGATATCGAAGACAGCTATGCCCTGAACATCGGCGTCGGCCGTCGCTTCAACGACAAGCTGAGCGGCTCGGTGTCGTTCGGATACGAGCCCAAGGGCGACGACCTGGTGTCGCCCCTGGCGCCGACAAACGGCTTGAAGTCGATCGCACTGGGCCTGTCCTACAACGTGACCGAGCAGTTCAAGGTTTCCGGCGGCATCCGCTACGCCCGCCTGGGCGACGCGACCTCGGCCCCCGGCGGCAATGGAGTTGCGGATTTCGACGACAACGACGTGGTCGCGATCGGCATGAAGATCGGCTACAGTTTCTAAGATCGACTTCCGACGCAAGAATACGGGCCTCGGCGCACGCGCCGGGGCCCGTTTCGTTTCGTACCCCGCGCCGGATATCCGGGCGTATCGGCCCGGACGCGACGCCCCTAGCCAGCGTCCGCGCCCCGCGCTAAGAGGCGCCCATGATCTACAAGACAGGACAGGACTGGCTGAACGCCCCCGCCAAGCGCGTGCTGTTCTTCGGCATGTCGGGGCTTGGAAAGACCTATCTTTCCAAGATGTTGCGCGACGCGGGCGGGTGGTTTCACTACTCGGTCGATTACCGCATCGGCACCCGCTACATGGGCGAGCACATCGCGGACAACTTCAAGCGCGAAGCGATGAAGGTGCCGCTTTTGCGCGAATTGCTGATGAGCGATTCGATCTATGTCGCGTCGAACATCACCTTCGACAATCTTGCCCCCTTGTCGACCTACCTGGGCAAGCCGGGCGATCCCGCGCGCGGTGGTCTTGACTACACCGAATACGTCACGCGCCAGGCCCAGCACCGCGACGCCGAACTGGCGGCCATGGCCGACACGGTGCCGTTCATCGACCGGGCCCGAACGATCTATGGCTACGACAATTTCGTTTGCGACAGCTCGGGCTCGGTCTGCGAAATCGTGGATCCATCGGATCCCGACGACCTCACGCTCAGCGCGATGGCCGACAACCTGCTCATGGTCTGGCTGAAGGGCACGCCCGCCCACACGGCCGAGCTTGTCCGCCGCTTCGACCGCGCGCCCAAGCCCATGTATTATCAGCCGCAATTCCTGGCGCGGGCCTGGAGCGATTACCGCGCGTTGTCCGGCGACCCGCCAGACCGGGTCAATCCCGACGATTTCGTGCGCTGGACCTATGCCCGCGCGCTGGAGCATCGCCAGCCCAGATACGCGGCCATGGCCGAGCGAGGGCTGACGATCGAGGTCGATCAGCTGAGCGGGGTCGACACGCCAGAATCGGTTGTGACGCTGATCGCTGATGCGATCGACGCTCAGGCGCAGGCTTGAGATCGCGTCCGTGATCCTTACCTGAACCCACATTCCCTCACCGGACCGAGCCCAAAAATGCCCATCAAGCTGCCCTCCGACCTGCCCGCCTTCGACGTGCTGCGCAACGAAGGGGTCATGGTCATGGGCGAGCGCGAGGCCGCGCGCCAGGATATCCGTCCGTTGAAGATCGGGCTTCTGAACCTGATGCCCAAGAAGATCCAGACCGAGAACCAGTTCGCCCGCCTGATCGGTGCTGGGCCGATCCAGATCGACCTGAACCTGATCCGCATGTCCGAGCACCAGACCCGCAACACCGCCGCCGCGCATATGGAAGCGTTCTATCGCCCCTTCACGGACGTGCAGCACGAGAAGTTCGACGGGCTGATCATCACCGGCGCGCCCATCGAGCACCTGGACTTCGAAGACGTGTCCTATTGGGACGAGCTGCGGCAGGTCATGGACTGGACCCAGACCAACGTGCACGCGACGTTCGGCGTCTGCTGGGGGGGCATGGCGATGATCAACCATTTCCACGGGGTGCCGAAGCACCTGCTGGACGCCAAGCTTTTCGGCTGTTTCCGGCACCGCAACCTGGATCCGACGACGCCGCTTCTGCGCGGCTTCTCAGACGATTGCGTGATCCCCGTCAGCCGCTGGACCGAGATGCGCCAGGCCGATATCGACCGCGCGCCGGGCTTGCGGACCCTGCTGGAAAGCCCCGAGGCGGGGCCCGCGCTGGTGGCCGACCCGGATCACCGCTCCACCTATATCTTCAACCATTTCGAGTATGACGACGACACGCTGAAGCAGGAATACGACCGCGACGTGGCCGCGGGCGTGCCGATCAACGTGCCGGGCAACTACTACCCCGATGACAATCCGTTGTTGCAGCCGCTCAATCGGTGGCGGAGCCACGCGCATCTCCTATATGGAAATTGGATTAACGAGATTTACCAGTCGGTGCCCTATGACCCTGACCAGATTGGCCTTTAAGACTGCCGTTGCGGGATTGCTCGTGGCGGGCTGCAGCGCGATCGTGTCGACACGGACCGACCGGCGCGAGGCCGAGGCCGAGGCCCAGTTTCCCCCCATCGGGCAATTCACCGAGGTCGAAGGCCGCCGCGTCCATTACGTGCAGAAAGGCGACGGCCCCGACCTGGTGCTGCTCCACGGCGCATCCGGCAACTTGCGCGAATTCACCTTCCGTTTCGTCGATCAGGTGAAGGACCGCTACCGCGTCACCGTCTTCGACCGTCCCGGCCTTGGATATACCGAGCTTGCGCCGAACCTGCGCGACCCGTGGGGCAATGACGGCGAAGCGCCGCTTCAACAGGCCAGCCTACTGGCCGCGGCCGCGCGCGCCATCGGCGTGGACAGGCCCATCGTGCTGGGCCATTCCTACGGCGGGGCAGTGGCGATGGCCTGGGCGCTCGACCATGCTCCATCCGCGGTGGTGGTCGTGTCCGGCGCGACGCAACCCTGGGAAGGCGGCCTGGGACCGCTCTATACCGTGAATGGCTCGAAATTCGGCGGCTCGGTGGTCGTGCCGCTCATCTCGGCCTTCACCACCGACAACGTGGTGCGCGGCGCGGTCGCGGGGATCTTCGATCCGCAAGAGCCGCCCGACGGCTACCTGGACCACATCGGCGCCCCCCTGACGCTGCGGGCGGATTCCTTCCGGGCCAACGCGCGCCAGGTCAACACCCTGAAGCCGCACGTCATCCATATGTCGCAGCGCTATCCCGAGCTACGGCTGCCGGTGGAAATCGTCCACGGAACGGCCGATGAGGTGGTGCCGATCCACATTCACTCGGAAAAGCTGGTGAACCAGATCGAGGGCGCGACCCTGCATCGCCTGCCGGGCATCGGCCACATGCCGCACCATGTCGCCATGCCGGCCGTGGTCGACGCCATCGACCGCGCCGCTTTCCGCGCCGGATTGCGCTAGGCGCGCGCGGCCCCTAGGCTCGCCCGACATCCGCAATCCAAGGCACTGCCCATGTCCCTGCCCTTCGACGGCGCGATCAGCCGCTTCCACGACGCGTCCGCACCCCAAGCCATTCGCGACGCACTGGCATCCGCCGACAAGAAAGACATCCTCGCCCAAGACTTTCCCTACGCGCGGCGCATGGGCAGGAAGTCCTACGAAGACAATTTGGCGGCGTTGCAACACCAACTGGTCCGCCTCCAGGCGGATGTGAAAGAGACCGGCAAGCGCGTGGTCGTCGTCTTCGAAGGCCGCGACGCGTCCGGAAAGGGCGGTACGATCAAGCGGTTCCGCGAGAACCTGAACCCGCGCGTCGCGCGCACCGTGGCCCTTTCCAAACCCACCGAAACCGAAGCGGGCGAATGGTATTTCCAGCGCTACATCCGCCATCTTCCCACGGCGGGTGAAATCGTTCTGTTCGACCGATCCTGGTACAATCGCGCCGTGGTCGAGCACGTGTTCGGCTTCTGCACCGACGACCAGCGCGCCACCTTCTTCGACCAGGTGGACGATTTCGAGAACATGCTGGTCCGCGATGGCGTTACGCTGGTCAAGCTCTGGCTGAACGTGAGCCGGGCCGAGCAATTGCGCCGCTTCCTGTCGCGCGAACGCGATCCGCTGAAGCAGTGGAAGCTCAGCTGGATCGACGTCGAAGGGCTGAACCGCTGGGAATCCTACACCCACGCCATCGGCGAGACCTTCCAGCGCACCCATTCCGACACCGCGCCCTGGACGGTGATCCGGTCCGACGACAAGCGCCGCGCGCGGCTGGCCGCGATCCGCGCGGTGCTGTCCCGGGTTGACTATGACGGCAGGGATGACGGCATCGTGGGATCCCCCGACGACAAGATCGCGGGCGGGCCGGAGATCTGGCCCTTCGATCTGAATGGCTAAACGCGGCTACCATCATGGCAACCTGGCGCAGGCCCTGGTCGATGCGGCGCTGAAGCTGATCGAGGAAAAGGGCCCCACTGGCTTCACCCTGTCCGAAGCGGCCAAGCTGGCGGGCGTCACCCCGGCCGCCGTTTACCGCCATTTCGAGGGCCGCGAACAGCTGATCGCCGAATGCGCCCGCCAGGGCTACGAGATCTTCGGTGACCTGATGGAGCACGCCTACAACTCGGGCCAGCCCTCGGCGCTGGCCTCGTTCGAGGCCACGGGACGCGCCTATCTGGCCTTCGCTCGCAAACATCCCGGCCACTACGTCGCGATGTTCGAAAGCAGCCTGAACGTGCAGCGCCACCCCGAGCTGCACGCGGTCGCCGCCCGCGCCAACGGTGTGCTGGAACGCGCCGCCGCCGACCTGTCGCAGCATATCCCGGCCGACCGCCGCCCGCCGGCGCAGATGTTCAGCGCCCATATCTGGGCCCTGTCGCACGGCGTCGTCGAACTTTTCGCCCGCAACTCGCCCGGCACGAACGTGCCCTACCCGCCCGAGGATCTGCTGGAAGCCGGGATCGGCATCTACCTGCGCGGACTGGGACTGATCGCGCCGGACTGACCGGTGCGCTGCGAGATCATTTGGGATGGTGGCGGACCATAGAGGATTCGAACCTCTGGCCTCTGCCTTCGGAGGGCAGCGCTCTATCCAGCTGAGCTAATGGTCCTTGCAGGTCTTCCTAGCGTCGGGCGCCCAGGCCCGCAACGGCAAAGTCAGGCGAAAAGCTCGTGGCAAAGATGCAGCGCATCCACCAGCGCGTCCACCTCGTCGCGGGTATTGTAGACCGCGAAGGACGCGCGCGTCGTGGCCGCGACGCCCAGGTGATCCATCAGCGGCCCGGCGCAATGCTGGCCCGCGCGCACCGCGATGCCGCGCTTGTCCAGCACCGTCGAGATGTCGTGCGGATGGCCGTTGCCCTCGAGCGTGAAGGAAAACATCGCGCCCTTCCCCGGCGCCGTGCCCTGCACCGACACCCAGTTCAGACCCGCCAGGCTTTGGGAGGCGTAATCACGCAGATCCGCCTCGTGCGCCGCGATATTGTCCATCCCCAGAGCTGTCATCCAATCCAGTGCAGCGCCCAGCCCGATCTGCTGGACGATGCCGGGCGTGCCGGCTTCGAATTTCATGGGCGGGCTGTTGTAGTCGATGCCGTCACGCCGCACTTCGCGGATCATGTCGCCGCCGCCCATGAAGGGGCGCATCTCGGCCATGCGTTCGGGCCGGATATAGATCCCGCCCGATCCCGAGGGCCCGTAAAGCTTGTGGCCGGTGACGGCGTAGAAGTCGCAGCCGATGTCTTCCACGTCGACCGTCATGTGCACCGCCGCCTGGCTTCCGTCGATCAGGACGGCGACACCGCGTTCTCGGGCGGCTTGGCAGATCGTCTTAACGTCCACCACCGTGCCCAGCACGTTGGACATGTGGGTGATCGCGATCAGCTTGGTCTTCGGCCCGATCGCGTCGATCACCGCCTGCGGGTCCAGCGATCCGTCGGCCGCGATATCGACCCATTTCAGCACCGCGCCCTGCCGCTCGCGCAGGAAATGCCAGGGCACGATGTTGGCGTGATGCTCCATGATCGACAGCACGATTTCGTCGCCTGGCTCGAACCGGGGCATGGCCCAACCATAGGCGACGGTGTTGATGCCCTCGGTGGTGCCCGAATTCATCACGATGCTGTCTTCGCTGGCCGCGCCCAGGAAGGACGCGATCTTGCCGCGCACCGCCTCGTAATTCTCGGTCGAAATCGACGACAGCGTGTGCAGCCCCCGATGCACGTTGGAATAGTCTTCCGAATAGGCGCGGGTGATCGTGTCGATCACCACCTGCGGCTTCTGCGCGGACGCGCCGCTGTCCAGATAGACCAGCGGCTTGCCGTTCACTTGGCGCGACAGGATCGGGAAATCCGCGCGGACGCGGGCGATATCTAGCATGGGAAGAACCTCCTACCGGGGGACAGTTACGCCCACCAGCGTCAGCAGGAAAGAGAGGCCAAGTGCCACACCTATGAGCACCATCACGATCATTCCGAACACCTTGCCCAAGTTGTCGAAGCCATGCAGCTCGGCGATGAAGTTCGTGAGCAGCCAGAAGAACAGGACCATGCCCGCCAGCAGGATCAGGCCCGCCAGTGGCGGCACCAGCAGCATCGCGACGAATTGCAGGATCTGCAGGCACATCATGATGAACTGCACCCAGGCCACGGCGAGGATCGCGTCGGGAAAGCGGCCCTTGCCGCCGAACGAGCGGCCGATCCAGTCGATCAGGAAGACCGACACCACCAGGATCGCCATCTGGATCAGTCCCAATGTCAGGGGCGTCAACAAAAGCGGGCGGGCTCCGTCGGCAGGCAGCATGGCGACCAGCACCAGGTTGCTGACTTCGCCCACGAAGATCGACAGCACGACGACCAGCAGCAGCGTCTGCCACAGCGTGACGCGGTCGATCTTCAGCGCCATGAGCCGCGCGAAGGTCGGACGGGGTGCGCGCAGCGTGTCGCGCACGAGCCCGGCCAGGTTTGGGATCGACAGAAGGCTCATGCCGCGTCTCCGAATTCGACCGCGTAGAGCCCGGCCAGCCAAAGCGCCAGGAACGCCACGAACGCCACCAGTCCCGTCAGGTTCAGGGCCGCACCGGCGCCGATGAAGCCCGCGACCAGGCCCCAAAGCAGCCAGAACGGCACCGCCGCCAGCAATGCCCAGAAGAGCGCCATTCGCGCTTCAAGGTAAGTCGCCTTGCCGCCGAACAGCCGCGCGATGACGTGACTGATCCCGGCGATCCCGTAAAGGACCAGCGGCGCGATGAAGAGCCAGCCCAAAAGCGCGCCGCCCACCAGCATGTCCAGCTCCTGGCCGGACAGATGCGCCTCGCGCGATAGGCGCGGCCATTGGCCCACGAAGATCAGCCCGCAGGCCAACATCAGCGTGACCAGCGCCCGCGCCTCGCCGCGACCGTCACCGGTGCCCGCCATCCTGCGGCGCAGCACCGGTCCGGGTCCGCGGTAGCTGGCCAGTATGTCGCCGGTCAGCGCCACCTCAGCCCGCGTGCCGCGCGAGCCAGGCGTCAAGCCGCTCCGCGATCTCGCTGGCGATGTCCTTGTCGTCGATTTCTTCCAGCGTCTCGGCCAGGAAGGACAGGACCAGCAGATCCTCGGCACGGGCCTTCGGCACGCCGCGCGACCGCAGGTAGAACAGCGCATCCTCGTCGATGGCGCCCGTGGTCGAGCCGTGCGAGCACACCACGTCGTCGGCGTAGATCTCGAGCTCGGGCTTGGCCAGGAACTGGCTGTCGTCGTCCAGCAGAAGCGACTGGCTGATCTGGTAGCCGTCGGTCTTCTGGGCGTCCTTCTTCACCAGGATCTTGCCCTGGAACACGCCCACGGCGCCGTTCTTCAGCACCTTCTTGAACACCTGGCGGCTTTCACAGCGCAGCGCGTCGTGGGTGACGAAGACGGTGTCGTCGTGATGCATGGGATCCGTCTTGGCATCGCCGATGGCCGCGCCCGCCACGTGGGCCACGCTGTCATCGCCCAGGAATTCCACGACGTGCTCGTTGCGGGTCAGCGCCCCATTGGCGGTCAGAGTGAAGGATTTGAACGTGGCATTCGCCCCCAGCCGTGCGAAGGACGCCGTCGCCGCGCGACGGTCGTGGTTGCGGCCCTGGGTGCGGACGTGATGCAGCGTCGCACCATCCGCGATGTCCGCCTCGAGCACGGTGTTGAACCGCGCGGCGACCGGCCCGGATTCGAGCAGCGTCAGTTCGGCGCCCTCGGTCAGTTGCACCACGTGGTGCAGGATGGCGTCCGATCCCGCGTCGCGGTGGTCATAGACGATCTGGACGGGACGGCTGACCCGGCCCGTGACCCTCAGCAGAACGCCATCGCTTGCGAAAGCGGTGTTCAGCGCCGTCAGGGGGCGTTCGACCGGGTTCTGGCCACGGGCTTCCAGGTGGCCGTAAAGCTCGCGCGCCCAGTGGATATCGGCTTGCCCCGCATCGGCCAGCCGCGCGATCTCGACGCCCTCGAGCGCAAGCGCGTCCGACGCATCGGCGTTGAACACGCCGTCCACGAACACGATTTTCAGCGTGTCCCTGTCCGCGTAAAGCGGGGTTTCGTCGGACACGTCCATGGGCGCGGCCGCCACCGGCGCGACGGCGTTGAAATCGCGCGGGCTGGTGAAGCGCCAGTACTCGTCGCGCGGTTGCGGCAGGCCCATCTGCTTCAGGCGTCCCACCGCTTCCTGCCGGGCGCCAAGGCTCCAGCCCGTGTCGGTCGGCAGCGACAGATCCGCCAGACGGGCGTCGGTAGCGTCCTGCTTGGGTTTCGCCAGCGCCATCAAGCCGTCTCCGCCAACAGATCGGCATAGCCATTGCGCTCGACCTCGAGCGCCAGTTCGGGACCGCCCGTCTTGATGATCCGGCCGTCGGACATGATGTGGACGACATCGGGTTCGATATGATCCAGAAGACGTTGATAATGCGTGATAACCAGGAATGCGCGATTTTCGTCGCGCAGCGCGTTCACGCCCTGGGCCACCAGCTTCATCGCGTCGACGTCAAGACCCGAATCGGTCTCATCCAGGATGCACATCTTCGGCTCGAGCATGGCCATCTGCAGGATCTCGTTACGCTTCTTCTCGCCGCCCGAGAAGCCCACGTTGACCGGGCGCTTCAGCATGTCGGCGTCGATCTGCAGCTCCTTCGCCTTGGCGCGCACCAGTTTCAGGAAGTCGGCGGCGTTGATCTCGTCCTGGCCGCGGGCCTTGCGTTGCGCGTTCATCGCCGTGCGCAGGAACGTCATGTTGCCCACGCCCGGGATCTCGACGGGATACTGAAAGGCCAGGAACATGCCCGCCGCCGCGCGCTCTTCGGGGTCCATCTCGAGGATGTCCTCACCTTCGAGCGTCGCCGTGCCGTCGGTCACTTCGTAGCCGCCGCGCCCCGAAAGGACGTAGCTCAGCGTCGACTTGCCCGAACCGTTCGGGCCCATGATCGCGTGCACCTTGCCGGCCTCGACCGTCAGGTCCACGCCCTTGAGGATTTGTTTATCCTCTTCTTCCAGTTTCACGTGCAGGTTCTTGATCTCAAGCATGTCTCGTCTCTTTCGTCTGCGGTCTCCGGTCGGGCCGGGTCCATTTCGGTGTGGTCCTATCAAGGACCGGCTCGGGTCTAAAGGGCGCTTTCGCGCGCGCCCGGAACTTCATGCGCTGCGGGCGCGCGCGGGCTCGCCCAGCATGGGCAGCAGGTCCACGTAGCGTTCCGCGGCTTCCTGCGCGACCCGGCCCCGCGCGATCAACAAATCCAGACAGCGCACGGCCAGGTCGAAACTTTCCAGAACGCCGTCGGCCAGGATCGCCAGGTGCTTCAGCTTCTCGTCGTCCACGGCATCGGGCTCGAGCAGATCGCGGATGAAAATCGCGTCGCCGTCGATCAGCTGGTTGCGGTGGCGGCGCTTGTCCAGCCGGGTGGCAAGCCCACCGCGCAGCGACAAGCCCTTGAGAAACAGGAACTTGTGCAGCATCAGGCCGTGGCCGCGCAGCGCCGCCATCTGGCTGTCCAGAAGCGGCTGGTGCTTGTAGATCGGCAGGAAGCCCACCTCGGTGATGACGGCGCAGACAGTCGACAGCCTTTGCGCCGCGCCGTCGTAGACCAGCAGCTCGCCACCCTGCACGTCGATCTTCAGCAGGTCGAAATCGTCGGGCTCATCCAGGTCGTCCAACCGGACGGTGTCGAACTCGATCTCCTGCTCGACCGTAATGGGCTTGGACATGCGCTGCAGATAGGCATGCGCCGGGGGGTTCGGCTCCAGCAGCGACGTGAGCGACGGCATCCGCGTCACGTGCAGCTTGCGCCGCTGCCCGTCGCCCACCGCGTGGGGCAGATAGGTCTCGTCCGGCTTGCTGGTCAGCCGCTCGTAAGCGCGCGGATCGGGCTCGAAGCCCCAGACGTGGCAATGGCCCGCGTCGCGCAGGTTGGCGTAGGGATTGTCGTTAATGGGGTTGGCGCCCACATCGACGACGCGCGTCTTGCGCGCGGGCCGAAGCAGGTCGACCAGCCGGTCGGCATCGAAATAGTGCTGCGCCTGCCCCGCCATCTCAGCGCCGCCGCTTGTCGCGCAGGAACAGCACGGAAATGGCGACGCCGATGGCGGCCGAAACGACCGCCGCGACGATGAAATGCAGGAACGATGCCGCCATCCACCACGACGCGCTGACCATCAGTCCCATGACCGTGGCCACCCCGATGATAACGCTGGCGATCCAGCGCTTCGATTCGGGCACGCGGATGCGGTCAAGGCCGCTCATGCCGCGGTCCCACAGGATAGGATCAGTTGGCGAAGGCCGCCAGGATGGGTCCGTGCTCGAGCATCACGCGATTCGCATAGGTGTCGGTGTAAAGCGTTGCGAACGCTTCGGGAAACAGCGTCGCCATGTGCGCGTCGCCCAGGAACATCGCGCCCACGCCCACCGCCATCGCCCCTTGCAGCGCGGGCTTGTCGAGACGCAGGGCGATCATGGCAAGCACGGCTGCAATCCCGGCCAATCCCAGGTCGCCCAGCAGCAGGACCGCCCAGCTGAGGGTCGGCATGTCCGTTCCCAGCAATGGCTCCACCCGGATGAACGCCGCGCGTGCGGCAATCATCGACGCGGCGCCGATGGCCAGCGCGAAGGCCAGCCGGTGCAACGGGATCTTCTTGGACGCGCTCTTGATCCGCAGCTGCGCGCCGCCCTCGGGATGTGCCGAGATCTGCTTCTGCATCGTCCCGGACGCACCTTTCGCGATCAGCGCAAGGCGCTGTTCGAAAGACTTGTTCTGTGTCGCAGCTTTGCCGTGCAAGAGACCACTCCCCGAAACTTTCCCGTTTCCCCAAGTTCAGTAATGCCGGGGCAAAACGGCGAAACAAGGGCACGGAAATGGCGGTGGCGCGCCATAACGTGGGGTCAAGCCCCCACGATTCATCGTTAATTTGCACGTTGCGCGCCATCGGGTCAGCCCACCGAGCCTTCTAGCGAGATCGCGACAAGCTGTTGCGCTTCCATGGCGAACTCCATGGGCAGCGCCTGCAGGACTTCCTTGCAGAAGCCGTTGACGATCAGGGCCACGGCCTCTTCCTCGTCCAGGCCGCGGCTTTGGCAATAGAACATCTGGTCGTCATCGACCTTGGACGTCGTCGCCTCGTGCTCGACCCGGCTGCTGTTGTTCTTGACCTCGATATACGGCACCGTATGCGCGCCGCACTCGCCGCCGATCAGCAGGCTGTCGCACTGGGTATAGTTGCGGCTGTTCTTGGCCTTGGGATGCATCGACACCAGCCCGCGATAGGTGTTCTGCGCGTGGCCCGCGCTGATGCCCTTGCTGACGATCCGCGACCGGGTGTTCTTGCCCAGGTGGATCATCTTGGTGCCCGTGTCGGCCTGCTGCCAGTTGTTGGTGATGGCGATGGAATAGAACTCGCCCTGGCTGTCGTCTCCGCGCAGGATACAAGACGGGTATTTCCACGTCAGCGCGCTGCCGGTTTCCACCTGCGTCCAGCTCACCTTCGAGCGGTCGCCCCGACAATCGGCGCGCTTGGTGACGAAGTTGTAGATGCCGCCCTTGCCGTTCTCGTCGCCCGGATACCAGTTCTGGACTGTGGAATACTTCACTTCGGCATCGTCCAGCGCGACTATCTCCACCACCGCCGCGTGCAGTTGGTTGGTGTCGCGCATGGGGGCGGTGCAGCCTTCCAGGTAGCTGACATAGCTGCCTTCGTCGGCGATGATCAGCGTGCGTTCGAACTGGCCGGTATTTTCCGCGTTGATGCGGAAATAGGTGCTCAGCTCCATCGGGCAGCGCACCCCCTTGGGGATATAGACGAAGGATCCGTCGCTGAAGACCGCCGAATTGAGGGTGGCGAAATAGTTGTCCTGCACCGGGACGACCGACGCGAGATACTTCTTCACCAGCTCGGGATGCTCGCGGATCGCTTCCGAGATCGAACAGAAGATGACCCCCGCCTTCGACAGCTCCTTCTTGAAGGTCGTGCCGACGCTGACGCTGTCGAACACGGCATCCACCGCGACGCGGCGCTCGCCATCGGGCGCGGGCATGTCTTCGGCCCCTTCGACACCGGCCAGAAGCATCTGTTCCTTCAGCGGAATGCCCAGCTTCTTGTAGGTTTCCAGCAGCTTGGGGTCCACGTCGTCCAGCGACTTGGGCTTGTCCTTCATCGACGCGGGCGACGCGTAGTAATACTGCTCCTGGTAGTCCACGGGCGCGTATTTCAGCATGGACCAGTCGGGCTCGTCCATCTTCTGCCAGCGCGCGAAGGCCTCCAGCCGCCAATCGAGCATCCACTCGGGCTCGTCGTTGCGCTCGGAAATCAGGCGCACGATGTCCTCGGTCAGGCCCTTGGGCGCGAAATCCATCTCGATTTCGGTGTTCCAGCCGTGCTTGTACGTGCCGCTGAGCTGCGCCACGGCATCGACCGTCTGCTGGTCGACGCCTTCTTTCACCTTCTCGTGCAGGATGGTGTCTTCGCTCATGGTTCTTCTCCTTCTCAGGCCGCCCGGGCCCGGTATTTCTGCCGCGCCGCCAGCCATGTATCGGCCAGCCGCGCCAAATCCTCGTCGCTCGTGTCGGGCCCGATCGACACCCGCAGGGCCGATCCCGCCGCCGTTTCGTCGAAACCCATCGCCGCCAGCGTGCCGCTGCCGCGCAGCTTGCCGCTGGAACACGCCGAGCCGGCACTGACCGCAAACCCCGCAAGGTCCATCTGCATGACCTGCGTCTCGCCCTTCCAGCCGGGCGTGACAAGGCAGGATGTGTTGGGAAGACGCGCGGCATCCTGCCCTACACAGATAAGCCCTTCGGCGTGATCTGCCAGATGCGCCTCGAACGCATTGCGCCGTCCCGCCACGTCATTCCACACGCCTGCGTCCAGATCCCGTGCCGCCGCCGCGGCCGCGGCACCGAATCCGGCGATCGCCGCGACGTTTTCGGTGCCCGAGCGGCGCCCCATCTCCTGGCCGCCACCGCGGATCCGCGCGGCCACGTCCAGCCCGCGCCGGATCACCAGCGCGCCCACGCCCTTCGGCCCGCCGATCTTGTGCGCCGACACCATCGCCATGTCCGCGCCGGACCAGTCGAAGGCGAACGGGATCTTCCCGAAGGCCTGCGTCGCGTCGACCAGCGCCAGTCTTTGCGGCAGGTCCTGCACCACGCCCGTCTCGGAATTCGCGGCCTGCAAAGCCGTCACGGACGGATCCGCGACCACCACGCCGCCGCGCGCGTCGATGCCGAGCGACGCGTCGCACCAGGCCAGCACGGCTTCGTGCTCGACGGGCGCGCAGACCAATCCGCGCCCCGCACAGGCCAGCGCCGCCGCCTCGGTCGCGCCCGACACGAAGACCACGTCCGCCGCTTCGGCCCCCATCGCCGTGGCCACCTGTGCCCGCGCCCGCTCGACCAAAGCGCGCGCCGCGCGGCCTTCGGCATGGATCGCCGACGGATTGCCCGCGACGTCGAGCGCCGCAAGCATCGCCGCGCGCGCCTCGGGGCGCAGCGGTGCACTGGCATTCCAGTCCAGATAGACCCGCCCGCTCACGCGCCCTGCCCCTTCATCTTTCCCCAAATACCTCGGGGAGCCGCGCAGCGGCGGGGCAGAGCCCCGTATGGCGCGCGATCAACCATCATCCACGACCTCGAACAAGGTCGGAACCGCGGGACACGGGGCCAGGTCGTTGCCCACCACGTCCGACAGGCGGGTCTGGTGCAGATACACGTAAACCTGCGCGCTCAGCCCTTCCCAAAGCCGGTTGGTCAGCGATTGCGCCCGGGTTCCCGACGTGCCGCCCGACGCGCCCGCGCCCAGATGCATGGCGCTGACCGTCTCATCCACCGCGCCCAGGACCTCGGACACGCGGATTTCCGAGGCCGGGCGCGCCAGCCGGTAGCCACCGCCCGGACCACGCACCGATTCCACAAGGCCGTCGCGGCGCAGCTTCACGAAGAGCTGTTCGAGGTATGGCAGCGAAATGCTCTGGCGCTTCGACAGCTCGGAAAGCGACACCAGACCGTCGCGCCCGTGCAACGCCAGGTCGCTGAGCGCGACCATCGCATAGCGTCCCTTCGTGCTGAGCTTCATGCCATCCCCAAAACCGCGCGAGTGTTGACGCGACACGCGCCGCCCACTACCTGACAAGTCAACCGGCACGCCTTTGGCCTGCCAGATTAGAATGCTTCTAAGGTGCCCGACGCTTTTCGTCAACAATGGCCGGGCGCCGCGACACAGGAAAGATCCATCGCCGATGCCCGAGGTAATTTTTCCCGGCCCAGAAGGCCGTCTGGAAGGCCGCTACCACCCGCAGAAGATGCGCGACGCGCCGATCGCCATCGTGCTGCATCCGCATCCCCAGTTCGGCGGGACCATGAACAACCGCGTGGTCTATAACCTGCACTACGCGTTCCTGGAGCTCGGCTTCACCGTTCTGCGCTTCAACTTCCGCGGCGTGGGCCGCAGCCAGGGCGAATACGACCAGGGTATCGGCGAGCTTTCGGATGCCGCCGCCGCTCTGGACTACCTGCAGTCGATGAACAACAACGCCAAGCATTGCTGGGTCGCGGGCTTCAGCTTCGGCGCGTGGATCGGGATGCAGCTTCTGATGCGTCGCCCCGAGATCACCGGCTTCATCTCGGTCAGTCCGCCCGCCAATATGTACGATTTCAGTTTCCTCGCCCCCTGCCCGTCCTCGGGCCTGATCATCAACGGCACCAATGACCGCGTGGCCCCGCCGAAGGACACGCACACGCTGGTGGGCAAGCTGCATGAGCAGAAGGGCATCACCGTCACGCACGAGGAAATGGAAGGCGCGGGCCACTTCTTCGAAGATCCGCACATGGAGCCGATGATCGGCCTGGTGCAGGATTACGTGAAACGCCGGTTGACCGAAACATCGCGTTGATCCGCGACCAAGCCGCCCGGTTGTTGAATCCCCTGCAGCTCATCGTAAAACGCCACGAGCGGCCCGTTCGCGTCGGGGTGTAGTGAATGGCGCTTTCCGCCGTCTAATTTAAATGTGCGGCAGCCCGTGCGGACTGCCGCGTCGGTGTCAGCCCACCAGCTTCCGCGTCATCTCGACCAGCCGCGTCGCCTGGTAGCCGATGGATTTGCGATGCACATCCTCGAGCTCGCCCGCGGCCATCGAGAAGCCGTAGGGGTTGCCGTTATCCTCGAACTTGATGGGATCGGCGTAGCCCGGTGCTACGATGATCGCGCCCCAATGCATCGCGGTGGTGTAGAGCGACAGGATCGTCGCCTCCTGCCCGCCATGGGACGAATTCGAAGACGTGGTCGCGGTGAAGGTCTTGTTGGCCAGCGCGCCCTTCTGCCAAAGCCCGCCCAGCGTGTCGATGAAGACGCGCAGCTGGCTGGCCACGACGCCGAACCGGGTTGGCGCGGAGACGAAATAGCCGTCGGCCCATTCCATGTCGTCCGGTGTCGCCTCGGGGATGTCCTGCATCTTTTCGAGCTGGGCTTTCCAGGCGTCCTGGCTTTCCACGACGTCTTTTGGGGCACTTTCGGCGACGCGGCGCACGCGGATATCGGCCCCCGCCTCCGTCGCGGCGTCGGCCGCGGCCAGCGCCACCGCGTGGTTCGTGCCGTAGGTCGAATAGAACAGAATAAGGATTTTGGGATCGGCCATGGGTCTTCTCCTATGTCAGCGGTTATACCGCATCTTAGGTGGTGTCGTGCGGGCCCCTTGGAAACGGCGCACGCACGATCACTTGATGTGCGGCATCGCACCGGAGGGCCGATGCGCGCGCTCTAGCGTTTCAGGATGATCCACAGGGCGTGGACGATCCCGGGCAAATACCCCAGAAGGGTCAGCAGGATGTTGATCCAGAAATGCTTGCCAAGGCCTTCCTGAAGGAAAACGCCAAGCGGCGGCAGCAGGATCGCGACGATGATGCGGATGATGTCCATGGTGACTCCTTTCGCCGCCAATGGCCGACCCAGTCGATTGTTCCGCTCCATTCCCGGTATACCGCTGCATACCCTTCCCTAACCGGGCGCGCTGGTCTATGAGGCACGGTAAATCACCGCATCAACAGGAAGGTCTGTTCCCCCATGCCCAAGATCAAAGTCGCCAACCCCGTGGTCGAACTCGACGGCGACGAGATGACCCGCATCATTTGGGATTTCATCAAGAAGAAGCTGATCCTGCCCTATCTCGACATCGACCTGCTGTATTACGACCTCGGAATCGAAGAGCGCGACCGCACCGAAGACCAGATCACGGTGGACGCGGCCAACAAGATCAAGGAAATCGGCGTCGGCGTGAAATGCGCCACGATCACGCCGGACGAAGGCCGCGTGGAAGAATTCGGCCTGAAGAAGATGTGGCGCAGCCCCAACGGCACGATCCGCAACATCCTGGGCGGCGTCGTCTTCCGCGAGCCGATCATCTGCTCGAACGTGCCGCGCTTGGTGCCGGGCTGGACCCAGCCCATCATCATCGGACGCCACGCTTACGGCGACCAGTACCGCGCCACGGACATGAAATTCCCCGGCCCCGGCAAGCTGTCGATGAAATTCGTGGGCGAAGACGGCACCGTGATGGAGGAAGAAGTCTTCGACGCGCCGTCCTCGGGCATCTACATGGGCATGTACAACCTGGACAGCTCGATCGAGGATTTCGCCCGCGCATCGTTCAACTACGGCCTGAAGCGCAACTACCCGGTCTATCTGTCCACAAAGAACACGATCCTGAAGCAGTATGACGGCCAGTTCATGCTGATCTTCCAGCGCATCTTCGACGCCGAATTCGCCGACAAGTTCAAGGAAGCGGGCCTGACCTACGAGCACCGCCTGATTGACGACATGGTGGCGGCCGCGATGAAGTGGTCGGGCGGCTATGTCTGGGCCTGCAAAAATTACGACGGCGACGTGCAGTCCGACACGGTGGCGCAGGGCTTCGGATCGCTGGGGCTGATGACCAGCGCCCTGATGACGCCCGACGGCAAGGTCGTCGAATCCGAAGCCGCGCACGGCACCGTCACCCGCCACTATCGCCAGCACCAGAAGGGCGAACAGACCTCAACCAACTCGATCGCGTCGATCTACGCGTGGACCGGGGGGCTCAAGCACCGCGCCAAGCTGGACGACAACGCCGAGCTGATGCAATTCGCCGAGACGCTGGAAAAGGTCGTCGTCGACACCGTGGAATCGGGCGACATGACCAAGGACCTGGCGCTGCTGGTCGGCCCCGAGCAGAAGTGGCTGACCACGACCGGGTTCCTCGACAAGGTCGACGAGAACCTGCAGAAGGCGCTGTCCTAAGGCAGCTTCGGGGGCGGTGCCGATCGCGGCGCCGCCCCTTCTCATTACGGGCAGCCGTCGTCGCGCATCGCCCCATCCGGCATCACGGTCTTGCAGAAGACCGCCCCGCTCAGCCCCGCCGCTTGCAAGATTGCATCTGTCAGATCCGCACCGCTCAGATCGGCCCCCGACAGCACCGCACCCGTCAGGTCCGCGCCGCGCAAGACCGCGTCCACCAGGCTGGCGTCGCGCAGGTTGGCGCCCATGAGGAAGGCGCCCGTCAGATCGGCGCCGCCCAGGTCCGCGCCGCTCAGTGTCGCCTTGGGCAACGCCACTTCCACCATCGACGCACCGACCAGATTCGCGCCCGACAGGTCTGATCCGCGCGCGTTGGCCCGGTCGAAGGCGATGCAGCGCATGTCCGCGTTCCGGAAGCGGACGAAGGGCATGAACGTGTCGCGCATGTCGGCCCCCGACAGGTCCGCGCCGTCGAACACCGCGTAGGTCAGGTAGGCATCCCGCAGGTCCGCGCCGCTCAGATCCGCGTCGGCCAGGTCGCAGTCGCGGCACTGGTTTTCGGCAAGCAGGCGTTCGACCGCGCCGGGCGCCGCGGCGAGAGCGGGCATCGACACCAGCAGGCAGATCGGCAGCAACATCCGCATGGCAGGCGACTCCTTTAGGGTTGCGGGACTATCGCGTCCCGGCGCAACATCGCGCAACGCGACCTTTGGCGCATTTTCCCCGCGGTCGGCGTTGGCGATCATGGCCGCGAACCGAACCAAAGGACCGACCATGAAACCAATCGCCGCCGCCCTCGCCCTTTTCCTTGCCGGACCCGCACTGGCGCAGACGCAGGAGTCGGGCCGGGTCGGATCCGGCGCCCCCGAGGACATCTTCATGGAAGTGACCCACGGCGACGACGGTGCGCCCGTGCTCAGCCAGGACGAATTCACCCTCGCCCATGGCGGCTATTACCGTTTCAACCTGGTCTGCCCCGAAGAGCTGACATCCGAGACCGGCTTTCACTTCGAGGCGACGGAGCTTCTGGAAAACGCCCATATCCGGGTCCTGTCCGTGGCCGAAACGGACCTGGAATTCTACATGCAAGGGCTGAGCTTCCGGGCCATCGAATGCGACGATGCGGGCACGGCGCGCTTCAGCTTCCACCCCATGCGCAAGGGCGTCTATCCGATCTACGTGCGCGATCAATCCATCCCGCCGAAAGAGGTGTTCGGCCGCATCATCGTCGAGTGACCGCAGTCGGCACCGCTTGCCTCGATCCGCGCGGCGGGCCAGAACGCAGACCATGATCGACACTGCGTCCCAGACGAAAAGCCACACATGGATCGAAGACGCGCAAGGCATCGTTTTCGGCACCTTCATGTGCGCGCTGGGTCTGCAATTTCTGACCTTCCTGGGTCTGGTGACGGGCCAGACCGCGGGGCTGGCGGTGATCGTGTCCTACCTGACCGGCTGGCCGTTCGGTGCGGTGTTCTTCGTGGTCAATCTGCCCTTCTACTGGTTGGCCTGGCAGCGCATGGGCCGGATCTTCACCGTGAAGTCGCTGATCTCGGTCACGCTTTTGTCGGGCATGGTCGAGCTTCTGCCAGCGGGCCTGACGCTGGCGCATGTGACGCCCGCGCTGGGCGCGCTGATCGTGGGTGCGCTGACCGGCGCGGGGCTGCTGGCGCTGTTTCGCCATGGCGGCAGCCTGGGCGGAATCGGCGTGGTGGCCCTTTACCTGCAGGACCGCTTCGGGCTGAAGGCGGGATACGTCCAACTGGGCTTCGATGCCGCGCTCTTCTCGGTCGCCGCCTTCCTGTTTCCGCCCAGCCTGGTGTTCTACTCGTTGCTGGGCGCGGTCGTGCTGAACCTGATCATCGCTGTCAATCACCGGCGCGACCGCTATATCGCCACCTGATCGAAGGCGACGGCAAGGATCTGATTGATGTTCGAGTGGCTCAACACGCTCTGGGAAATCTTCCCCGAGCCCATGCGCAACCAGCTGGAAAACTACACCGTCGGGTTCTGGCGGATCCTGCCGCAGCTGGTCGCGGCGGTGGTGTTCTTCACGTTCATGTTCATCGTGATCCGCATCGTTCAATGGATCGTCCCGAAATCCCTAAAGAAGGCCCATGTCCGGCGCGCCCTGCGCGATGTGATCGTGATGCTGCTGACGGTGGGCTTCTGGCTGTTTACCGCGCTGATCACCTTGACCATCGCGGTGCCCACCATCACGCCCGGCAAAGCGCTGACCGCCCTTGGCGTGGGTGGCGTGGCCATCGGTTTCGCCTTCAAGGACGTGTTCGAGAATTTCCTGGCGGGCATCCTGCTGCTGATCCGCGAGCCGTTTTCGGTCGATGATTTTATCGAATGCGAAGGCATCGACGGCCAGGTCGAAGAGATCACGATCCGCGACACCCATGTGCGGCAAACCGACGGGCAGATGGTCGTTGCGCCAAACGCCATGTTCTTCAAGAACCCGGTGACCATCCGCACCTCGACCGCATTGCGCCGCACCACCGTCATCTGCGGCGTCGCCTATGGCGAAGACGTGGATCACTGCCGCGAGGTGATCATCGACGCGGTCAAGCAGGTGGATTCGGTGCGCGACGACGTGCGCGACGTGCAGATTTTCGCTCAGGAATTCGCGGCAAGCTCGATCAATTTCGAGATCACCTGGTGGACCGGATCGACGCCGCTCGACATCCGCCGCTCGCGCGACAAGGTCGTGGCGGCGGTCAAGCGCGCGCTGGACGACGCGGGCGTCGAGATCCCGTTCCCCTACCAGACGCTGACCTTTAAGGAGCCGCTGACGATCGTGCAGCAAAGCTCAGGGTCAGACGGGGACAAGAATATCTGATTTTCGGTTTCGCGGGTGCGACGTCAGGAACCGCTGGTCAATGCTGCGCCTGCGATGTAAGGCCCGCGCAACCCTGACATCTGTCCGCAAAGGCAATCCCCCATGGATCTGCGCAATATCGCCATTATCGCCCATGTCGACCACGGCAAAACCACGCTGGTCGACGAGCTTCTGAAACAGTCCGGTGCGTTCCGCGAAAACCAGTCCGTGGCCGAACGCGCCATGGACAGCAACGACCTGGAGCGCGAGCGTGGCATCACGATCCTGGCCAAGAACACGTCCGTGGAATGGAAGGGCACGCGCATCAACATCGTCGACACGCCCGGCCACGCCGATTTCGGCGGCGAGGTCGAGCGCATCCTGAGCATGGTTGACGGTGTCGTTCTGCTGGTCGATGCCGCCGAAGGTCCCATGCCCCAGACCAAGTTCGTCACCTCCAAGGCGCTGGCCCTAGGGCTGCGACCCATCGTGGTGCTGAACAAGGTCGACAAGCCCGATGCCGAGCCCGACCGCGCGCTGGACGAGGTGTTCGACCTCTTCGCCAATCTCGACGCGGACGAGGATCAGCTGGATTTCCCGCATCTCTACGCCTCGGGCCGGAACGGCTGGTGCGACGCCGAGCTGGACGGGCCGCGCAAGAACCTGGACGCGCTCTTCAACCTGGTCGTCCGCCACGTGCCGCCGCCCGCGCAGCAAAAGCGCGCGGACGAGGATTTCCGCATGCTGGCCACGACGCTGGGCGCCGACCCCTTCGTAGGCCGCCTGCTGACCGGCAGGGTCGAGTCGGGCCGCCTGAAGGTCGGCGCCACGGTGCAGGCGCTCAGCCGGTCGAACCAGAAGATCGAGCAGTTCCGCGTCACCCGCATCCAGGCCTTCCGCGGCCTCGGCCAGCAGGATATCGACGAAGCCGTCGCGGGCGATATCGTGTCGCTGGCGGGCATGTCCAAGGCCACCGTTGCCGACACGATCTGCGCGCTGGCCGTGGACGAAGCCCTGCCCGCCCAGCCCATCGATCCGCCCACCATCACGGTCACCTTCGGCATCAACGACAGCCCCCTTGCGGGCCGAGACGGCAAGAAGGTGCAGTCCCGCGTCATCCGCGAACGCTTGATGAAAGAGGCCGAGACCAACGTGGCGATCAAGGTCAGCGACACGCCCGGGGGCGAGGCCTTCGAGGTCGCGGGTCGCGGCGAATTGCAGATGGGCGTGCTGATCGAGAACATGCGCCGCGAGGGGTTCGAGCTGTCGATCTCGCGCCCCCAGGTGCTGCTGCGCGACATCGACGGTGTCCTGCATGAGCCCATCGAGGAAGCCACCATCGACGTGGACGACGAATATTCGGGCGCGGTCATCGAAAAGATCACCGGCGCGCGCAAGGGCGAGCTGGTCGAGATGAAGCAGGCCGGTGCGGGCAAGACCCGCATCATCGCCCATGTACCGTCGCGCGGTCTGATCGGCTATCACGGCGAGTTCCTGACCGACACCCGCGGCACCGGCGTTCTGAACCGCGTGTTCCACGCCTGGGCCCCGCACAAGGGCCCGATCCCGGGTCGTCGCCAGGGCGTACTGATCTCGATGGAGAACGGCGTCTCGGTGGCCTACGCGCTTTGGAACCTGGAAGACCGCGGCAAGTTCTTCATCGGCGCGCAGGAAGACGTCTATACCGGCATGATTCTGGGCGAGCACAATCGCGACAACGACCTCGAGATCAACCCGCTGAAGGGCAAGAAGCTGACCAACGTCCGCGCCTCGGGCACCGATGAAGCCGTGCGCCTGACAACCCCCGTCACGCTGTCACTGGAGCAGGCCATCGCCTATATCGACGACGACGAGCTTGTCGAGGTCACGCCCAACGCGATCCGTCTGCGCAAGCGCCATCTCGACCCGCACGAGCGCAAGCGCCAGGCCAAGGCAACCGCCTGACAGGTTGAAAACACGGGCCCCTGCGTCCAAGATCAGGTGATCCTGTTCCGACGTGGGGGGCTTCGCGATGCGCGTCTTGAGCCTAGTCTTGTTGAGCTTGACAATCGCCAATGGGGCGAATGCCGCATCGGAAGTCTGCCCCGAGATCGACGTGACCGCCGTGGCGGATGACCCCGCGGTGCGACGCATGATCTGCGCCGCGGCCAGCGAAAAGGCCAAGGCTCTTGCGGCGTGCAACATCCGCGTGCCGACGCCCCTGCGGATCACCGCCACGACGGATCTTCCGGTCGATTGCGCCGGGCTATACGATTGCCAGACCAAGGAAATCCTGGTGGCCACGCCCGATCACCTTGCCTCGATCGCGCGCCCCGACCGCCCCCTTCGGTTCCTTTCGCCGGACCTGGAATTCGCCAGCGTCATCGCGCACGAAATGACCCATGCCGCCTATGACCGCGTGCCTTGCCCGTTCGAGAATTGCCTGGCGACCACGGAATACCTAGCCTACGCGATGCAGATCCAGACCTTGCCGCCAGCCGCGCGCGCCGCGGTCACGTCGAACTTCACCTATGACCGGGACATTTCGCGCGACGAGATCAATCCCGTCTTCCTGCTGATGGCACCGGACAAGTTCTCACAAAAGGCGTGGCTGCACCTGTCCCAGCGCGACGCGCCTTGCGAGTTCGTGGACCAGATCATGCGGGGCAACATCCATTTCGATGTCGAGCACCCGTTCTAGGGATCGAGCTCGACGATGCAGAGCTCGCGCTCGGCCGCTCCTTTGGCGTGGCTCATGGCCGCCTGGTAAGCCTCCGACCGGTAGCAGGCTTCGGCGGCTTCGACGCTGGGAAAGCGCGCGACCACGTTGCGCGGCCGGTCAGGTCCTTCCAGTTGGACATAGCGCCCGCCTCGCGCGATGAACTCGCCGCCATGGGCCGCGATCGCGTCGGTTGCGAGCTCGGCGTATCGTCCGTAGGCCTCGGGATCCGAGACACGGACATGGGCGATCCAAAGGGCAGGCATGGCGGTCCTTTCATGCGTATGTGCGAAGCAGCGTGTCACCATGGCGGACGAAGAGCAATGCGAGCGTTTTGATCCTGCCATCTGTATTCAAGGCCGTGCAGATCCAACTGGGCATTACTCCTGCCCGGCCCTGTTGTATCGTACAAAAAAGGGCTCACCGGATCTTGGCAAGCCCTCAAATCAATAGTTCGGAAGCCGAAAAGACGATCAGTCTTCCATCAGGTCGTCGCCGTCATCCAAGGGCCCGGCCCCGTCGAAGTCCAGCCCGTGCGCGGCGCGGATCTTGTCCTCGATCTCGAGCGCCATGGCAGGATTTTCCTTCAGGAACGTCTTCGCGTTCTCGCGACCTTGGCCGATCCGCTCATCCCCGTAAGAGAACCACGAACCCGACTTGTCCACGATCCCGGCCTTCACGCCCATGTCCAAGAGCTCGCCGGTTTTCGAAATCCCCTCGCCATACATGATGTCGAATTCGACCACCTTGAAAGGCGGCGCGACCTTGTTCTTGACGACCTTGACCTTGGTCTGGTTGCCCACGACTTCATCGCGATCCTTGATCGATCCGATGCGACGGATGTCCAGGCGGACCGACGAGTAGAATTTCAATGCGTTGCCGCCCGTCGTCGTCTCGGGGCTGCCGAACATCACGCCGATCTTCATGCGGATCTGGTTGATAAAAATCACCGTGCAGCCGGTGCGGCTGATCGAGCCGGTGAGCTTTCGCATCGCCTGGCTCATCAGGCGTGCGTGGACGCCGACCGAGCTGTCGCCCATGTCGCCCTCGAGCTCGGATTTCGGAGTCAGCGCAGCGACCGAATCGACCACCACCATGCTGACGGCGCCGGACCGGACCAGTGTATCGGTGATTTCGAGAGCCTGCTCGCCGGTGTCGGGCTGGCTGATCAGCAACTCATCGAGATTCACGCCAAGTTTGCGCGCGTATTGCGGATCGAGCGCGTGTTCGGCGTCGACGAAGGCGCAAACCCCACCCTTCTTCTGCTCTTCGGCCACGGAGTGCAGCGTCAGCGTAGTCTTGCCCGAGCTTTCGGGGCCGTAGATCTCGACGATACGTCCCTTGGGCAAGCCGCCGATCCCCAGCGCGATGTCCAGGCCCAGCGAGCCGGTGGAGGTCGATTCGATGTCCGGCAACTGATTGTCGCCGCCCAGTTTCATGATCGAGCCCTTGCCGAACTGCCGTTCGATCTGCGCCAGCGCCGAGTCGAGCGCCTTTTGCTTGTCAGTGTTCTGCTTTTCAGCCATGTCCAGAAGTCCAGCCTTGCCCATATCTCTGCTCCTTATTTCATGCACGCGCGTCGGCGACAACGCGCCTTGATGTTCTATTATTGTTCCCTTCCAGTTCTGGCACAAAATAAGAACATTTCAACAAAAATCGTTCGGTGCGCCCGGATTTCTCCGATCACTCTTCATGCGTCCTCCGTTTGCGCGGCCAGCGACAGCTCGGCTTCGACCGCCGAGGTCAGGTCCACCAGCGAAAACGGCTTGGGAAGGAAACGCGACTGCGGAATGGCGGCCTGGTTCTCGGCAAAACTTTCCTCGGCGTAGCCCGAAACGAAGATCACCCGCGTGTCGGGTCGCTGGACCAGGGCCTCGCGCACCCACGATGGCCCGTCGCGCCCCGGCATGATGACGTCGGTCACGAAGACATCGATCCGGACAGACGGGTCCTGCACGATCTTAAGCGCCGCCTCGGCGTGCTCGGCCTCGATGACTTGGTGGCCGCGCAGGCGCAACGCGCGGGCCGCGAATGCGCGGACGGGCGCTTCGTCTTCGACCAGAAGTATGCGCCCTTCGCGCCCGGTCGACGCGACCTTCGGTGGCGCAATCTCGACCCGCCTGGCGGATGACGGCGCCGCGCTGGCCGGAAAATAAAGGCTGAAGGTCGTGCCCTTGCCGACTTCGGAGCGGGCGAAGATGTATCCGCCGGTCTGCTTGACGATTCCATAAGCCGTCGACAGGCCCAGGCCTGTGCCCTCGCCCGTGCGCTTGGTGGTGAAGAACGGCTCGAAGATCTTCGGCATCTTGTCATCCGGGATCCCGATCCCCTGATCGATGACCTCGACGATGGTATATCGGCCGGCGGGAACATCCACGCGCCCATGGGGTTCGGGAAGATCGAGCTGTAGCATCCGCGTCAGAATCTGGATCGTGCCGCCCTCGGGCATGGCATCGCGGGCATTCACCACCAGGTTCATGATGACCTGTTCCAATTGGCGCTTGTCGGCCCGCACCATTTGCAGGTTCGGATCGTGCGAGATCGACAGGCTGACCCGCTCGCCCACGAGACGGTTCAGCAGATGGGTCAAATCCGACAGGATGTCGCGCAGATCCAGCGTTTCGGGGCGCAGGTTCTGCTTGCGCGAAAAGGCCAGAAGCTGGCCGACCAGCGATGCCGCACGGTTGGCGTTCTGGTTGATCTGCTCGAGATCGGCGAAATCCTGGTCACCGGGATCGTGGCGCAGCAACAGCAAGTCGCAATGCCCGCTGATGGCCGTCAGCAGGTTGTTGAAATCGTGCGCCACGCCGCCGGCCAATTGCCCGATCGCCTGCATCTTCTGGCTTTGAACGAACTGCGCTTCCAGTGTTTTCAGCTCGGTCGCGTCGCTCAGGACCGCCATCATCGGGCCGTCCGAGCCGTCGCCCGCCTGGTCCAGCGTCACCTGCACGAAAAGATCGCCAACCGCCCGCGAGGCGCGCATGACCTCGGGGCGACCGCGCGCGCGGCCGTCGAACGCATCGGCCAGCCAGTCCGCCACCTGGCGCCCCAAGCCTTCCACCAACGACTGCAGCGTCGCCACTTCGCCGGGTTCGAGCAGCAGCAGCTGGCGTGCCAGGCGGTTCGCGCGGGTCACCGAGCCGTCGCGTTCCAGTTGCAGAAGCGGAACCGGAAGGCTTTCGAACTGACCCGACGGATCTTCGTCGCGGGCTTCGGTGAACGTGATCTCTTGCAGGCCGTCGCCAAGCTCGCGGCGGGTCGCGTAGACCTGGACGCTGCGATTGGCCAACCGCACCCCTTGGGTCGTGTCGGGGCGCAGCGGCGGATCCACGAACAGATCCGCTAAAAGAAGGGGCGATGCGTCGAGCTGATCGAGCAAATCCGGCGATATCCACATGATATTGCCGTCTCCATCCGACCGGAGCTGCCAGGCCGCCCCTGCCCGCTGTCCCGTTTCCGGCTCGAGCCGCCAGACCACGCGATCGGACGAAACCCGCGTCAGCGCGAGCGTCCGCGCGGCGCCATCCAGGCGAATACCCCCGCGGGCCATCCCGGACGACCGGGCCTGACCCAGAAGCACGGCGACGGACGGCTGAAGATCAAGATCCGGACGCGCGAGCGCATCGAGGATCTCGAGCCCGTCGCTGATCCCGAGGGCCGTGCTGGAACGGGCGTTGCGCCACAGGACAACACCCTGGGCATCGGTCACGAAAACCGGCGATTGATCCGCCTGGAAGAGCGTGCGCAGATGCCTGTCCACGCGCAGGGGCGACGCGCGGCGCAGACCGGTGGCAACGGCCAGGATGGTGACGACACCGGCCAGGGTAACCGCGCCCGCGGCCAGGAAGGACCCCGAAGGACCGCCCTGCACCGTCAACGCGGCAGCCACGCAGAGCGCAGCCACGGCTGTCAGCCCTGCCAATGACGGGGCAAGGCCGGGCAGCACGCGGGTCGATGGCACGCGGGTATCGGACACGCAATTCCTTTCGATCTGAAGCTCGCACGTTCATGGCACGGCCGAGGTTAATGCCGGATTAACCAAACAAAACCTTCAGCGGGATCGCGCCCGGATACAACCTTTGGAAGTGCTATGACGCGCCTTTGCGCAGGATGGTTGCAAAAAATCCGTCACCGCCGTCGAGCGGGGTCCAGTTCCTGACCGTCTCCAGCCGGAACGCGGGCCAATCCGCCAGGAACAGCTCAACCTGCGCGTCGTTTTCGGCCCGCATCAGCGAGCATGTCGCATAGGCCAGCACGCCGCCCGCGATTACCTTGTCCGCGGCCGCGTGCAGGATTGCCCGCTGCTGCACCAACAGCGCGTCGAAATCCGCGCGGCTCAGTCGGATCTTGCCTTCGGGGCTGCGCCGCCACGCCCCAGATCCCGAACACGGAGCGTCGGCGAGGACCAGATCGTAAGGGGGCTCGGCCGCCAATTCGTCTGCGCCGCGCAAGGTCACAGATGCGCCTGCCCTCTCGGCGCGGGCCAACAGGGGCTGGAGCCGTGCGGCCGAGATGTCGTGGGCGTGGTAAAGCGCCCGGTGCCGTCCGGCCATCGCCAGTGTCTTGCCGCCGCCGCCCGCGCAATAGTCCAGCACGCGCCGCGTGCCCGCCAGCGGCAGGGCGTCCACCAGCGCCTGGCTGGCGGCGTCCTGAAGCTCGATCAGGCCTTGCGCGAAGGCCCGCGATCCGGCGACGGCGCGCGGGCGGGCCGTGACGAGTAAGGCGGTGGGCGACAGCGGATGGGGCACCGTCTCGATGCCTTCTGTGGCCAGGGCCGATTGTGCGTCGTCGCGTGTGGCCTTCAACAGGTTGACGCGCAGGAAGACCGGGGCGCGGCTGCGCAGAAGCTCCATGACCGGGTCAAACTCGGCGCCCAGGCTGGCCCGCAGGTCTTCGGCGAAGTCGGGCGGGCAATCGCATGCCGCCAAG
The DNA here is from genome assembly GCF_016412875.1 of Palleronia pontilimi. Lineage (GTDB taxonomy): Bacteria > Pseudomonadota > Alphaproteobacteria > Rhodobacterales > Rhodobacteraceae > Palleronia > Palleronia pontilimi. The sequence continues at coordinate 197,149 of NZ_JAEKPD010000008.1, forward strand.
GGGTCGGGCGCAGCGCCCGCTGCTATTTCGGCCTCGCCGAGCGTCGCCGGACCGTAGCCTTGCCCGGTGAAAAGCGTTGCCGGATCTTCCCCGATCCCGCGCAGATAGCCGAGCATGCGGGCGCGCCCCGTCTCGCCGCCACCCAAGGCCGCCGAGGACCACCAGCGCCGCACCACATCGAAGACGAGATCGCGCACGGCGGCGCGATCTTTCGAGCCCGCGTGGCGCGCGTCCCGCGCCCAGCGGAGGAGGACACGCTCGGTAGGCTCGCCGCGGGTGACGAGATCCAGGCATTCGATCGCCGTCTGGACACGGGCCGCAGGTGTCATGCCTGGCGGCGGCCCGTGGCGGGCGTCAGGCGAAGTGGGATACGTTCACCGAACCAACCGCCCGCCGCAAGGGCCAGATCAGGATTCAAAACCCCATAATCCGTATTCAAATCAGCGGATTGCACCCCATACTTTAAGGATCTCAGGGCGGATTCAGTCAACTCTGCCGCATGGGCCGACACCCCTAGCCGAGCCGGTAATTGGGCGATTCCCGCGTGATCGTCACGTCGTGGACGTGGCTTTCCTTCAGCCCCGCGCCGGTGATCTTCACGAAGCGGCAGTTGCGGCGCATCTCGTCGATCGTCGCGTTGCCGGTATAGCCCATGGCCGCGCGCAGGCCGCCCACGAGCTGGTGCATCACCGCGCTGGCCGTCCCCTTGTAGGGCACCTGGCCTTCGATCCCTTCGGGCACCAGCTTGTCGCTGGCCGCGTCCTTCTGGAAATACCGATCCGCCGAGCCGCGGGCCATCGCGCTGAGCGATCCCATGCCCCGATAGCTCTTGAAACTGCGGCCCTGGTACAGAATGACCTCGCCGGGGCTTTCATCCGTTCCCGCGATCATGCCGCCGATCATGGCGCAGGATGCGCCCGCGGCGATGGCCTTGGCGAAATCGCCCGAGAACTTGATCCCGCCATCGGCGATCACCGGAACATCTCCGGCACCCTGGACCGCATCCATGATCGCGGTCAGCTGCGGCACGCCCACGCCCGCGACCATGCGCGTCGTGCAGATCGAGCCCGGCCCGATCCCCACCTTCACCGCATCCGCGCCCGCATCGACCAGCGCCCGCGCACCTTCGGCGGTGGCCACGTTGCCGGCGATGATCTGCACCTCGTTGGACAGCGACTTGGCGCGGCGCACGGCCTCGGCCACGCCCGCGCTGTGCCCGTGGGCCGTGTCGATCACGACGATGTCGACGCCCGCATCCACCAGCGCGGCGGACCGCTCGTAGCCCGCATCGCCCACGGTGGTCGCAGCGGCGACGCGCAGGCGACCCAGCCGGTCCTTGCAGGCCTGCGGGTTCAGCACGGCCTGCTCGCTGTCCTTCAGGGTCAGCAAACCGGTCAGCTTGCCGTCGGCATCGACGACCAGCAGCTTCTCGATCCGGCGCGCCTTCATCAGGCTCTTGGCCTCTTCCAGGTCGGCCGGCTCGTTGAGCACGGCCAGGTTATCCGACGTCATCATCGCCTTGACCGGCGTGCGATCGTCGCTGGCGAAGCGCATGTCGCGATTGGTGACAATTCCCACGACCCGGCCCCGCGCATCGACCACCGGGAAGCCGGTGACGCGATACTTTTCCTGCAGCGCCTTTGCGTCGGCCAGGGTCTGATCGGGGGTGAGTGTTATGGGCTTGTAGACCACGCCGCTTTCGAAGCGTTTCACGCGCCGGACCTCGTCGGATTGCGCATCCACGTCCAGATTGCGGTGGATCACGCCGATCCCGCCCGCCTGCGCCATGGCGATGGCCATCCGCGCTTCGGTCACGGTGTCCATGGCCGAGCTGAGCAGCGGGATATTCATGGTGATGTCGCGCGTCGCGCGCGTCCGGGTATCCGCCGTCGAAGGCATCACGGTGGAAGCGGCGGGCAGCAACAGAACATCGTCGAAGGTCAGGGCCTCGCGAATCTCCATGGGATGATCTCCTTGGGAGGCTTCGATTGACGCCCTGCTATTTCACGGACCGCGGGGATTGGAAAGCCCTAGCGCGGCTTCAGCGACTGCGCCGTTTCGGCGCGCCGGTGGATGGCGTGCGCCAGAAGTGCTATATCCCCGCCGACAGCGATGAAGTCGCCGCCCAGCTCGACCAGGCCAGCGATCGCCGCCTCGTCGAAGGTGATCAGCCCCACGGCCTTGCCCGCCGCCTTGATCCGCCGCACCGCGTCGCGGATGGCGTCCTGGACCTCCGGGTGCCCGGTATTGCCCAGGTGACCCAGCGACGCGGCCAGATCGGCGGGGCCCAGGAAAACGCAGTCCACCCCGTCGACGGCGGCGATGTCGTCCAGGTTGTCCAGCGCCTCGACGGTCTCGGCCTGCACGATCAGGCAGATCTGGTCGCAGGCATTCGGCAGGTAGTCGGTGTTCGCGCCATAGGAGGTCGCGCGCGCCATCGCGGCGCCCACGCCGCGGATGCCATGCGGCGGATAGCGGGTCGCGCGTACCATCTCGCGCGCCTGCTCCGCGGTGTTGACCATGGGGATCAGCAGGGTCTGAAGGCCCAGGTCCAGCGCCTGCTTGACCAGCCGCACGTCGCCCACCGGCAGGCGCATGGCCACCGCCGCGTCGCCGCCCGCCATCGCCTGAAGCTGCGCCAGCACCAAGGGCAGAGCTGTGGGCGCGTGCTCGCCATCGATCAGGCACCAGTCGAAACCCGCGCGCGACGCGATCTCGGCAATGGTGGGGTTCGCAGAGGCAAGCCAAAGCCCGAACTGGACGTGACCGGCTTTCATCGCGGACTTGACGCGGTTTTCGGGCGCGGGCATGGCCACCATCCTTTCCTAAACTCGCGCGATGCTATGCGCAGGACACCCGGCGCGAAAGCTGCTTTGCGCGGAATTTGTGTGGAAACTCGCACGCGCGGTGACGGAGGCGAAGAAACTCACTCCGAAATCTCCCCTCCGATCAACGGTTTGCGCGGTGTCGTCCATCCCGCACCATTTGCCACTTGATCCCCCGCGCCCAGCCCCGATGATACGCGCACAAACATCCGAGGCGACTTAATCGCCCGCACGAAACCAAGGGAGACTGACATGTCCAACATGATGAGCCGCGTGGCCCTGGCCGCGCTTGCCACTGCGTTCGCCACCGAAGCCATGGCCACCGAATGGAACGCCTCGCTCTGGGGCAAGCGCCGCGCGTTTACCGAGCATGTCGAAAAGCTGGCCGAGCTGGTCGCCGAAAAGACCAACGGCGAGTTCACCATCAATGTCAGCTATGGCGGGCTGTCGAAGAACACCGAGAACCTGGATGGTATCTCAATCGGCGCGTTCGAGATGGCCCAGTTCTGCGCGGGCTACCACCGCGACAAGAACCGCGCGATCACCGTGCTGGAACTGCCGTTCCTGGGCGTCGAGAACTTGGACCAGGAGGTGGCCGTCAGCCACGCGGTCTACGACCACCCCGCCGTGGCCGAGGAAATGGCCCAGTGGAACGCCAAGATGCTGATGACCAGCCCGATGCCGCAATACAACCTGGTCGGCACCGGCGAGCCGCGCGACGAACTGTCGGAATTCGAAGGCATGCGCGTTCGCGCCACGGGCGGCCTGGGCGACGCGTTCGCCGCCGTGGGCGCCGTGCCCACCTCGGTCACCTCGTCCGAGGCCTACCAGGCGATGGAATCCGGCGTCGTCGATACCGTCGCCTTCGCCCAGCACGCCCACCTTTCCTTCGGCACCATCAACGAAGCCGACTGGTGGACCGCCAACCTGAACCCCGGCACCGTCAACTGCCCCGTGGTCGTCAACATCGACGCCTACGAGGCGCTGAGCCCAGAGCACCGCGAAGCCCTCGACAGCTCGGTGCCCGAAGCGATCGATTACTACCTGGCCAATTACGGCGAGCTCCTGGCCCGCTGGGACACGGTGCTCGAGGAAAAGGGCGTGAACAAGGTGCAGATCTCGGACGAGACGCTGGCCGAGTTCAAATCCGTGGCCGACCCGATCCACGCCGAATGGATCGAGACCATGTCGGCGCAGGGCATGCCCGCCCAAGAGCTGTACGACCTGGTGCAAAAGACCCTGGCCGAAGCCAAGTCCGGCAGCTGAACCGCGCCTGAATCCGCCCCGGCCCTGCGCCGGGGCCACGCGCCGCGCTCTGACAGGGGTGCGGCGTTCCGCTAGAAGGAGGGTGCCATGGCCGGTGGGGCTGCGATACTGGAAGACGATAGCACGATCAGCCGCGTCGATCGCGCCTTGGTGCCGCTGGAACGGCTGATGGCCCTGATCTCGGGCTTCGGCGTGTTCGGCCTGATGGTTCTTGCCGTCGTCTCGGTCACGGGGAGGCAGTTCTTCAACAAGCCCCTGCCCGGCTACGTGGACTGGATCGAGCTTGCGATGCCGCTGATCGCTTTCCTGGGCATATCCTACATGCAGCGGCTGGGCGGTCACATCCGCATGGATATCGTCGTGGGCCAGCTGAAGGGCCGCGTCCTGTGGGCCGCCGAATTCGTCACCACGCTGGCGATCATGCTGGTGATCGCCGCCCTGATCTGGGGCAGCTGGGCGCATTTCCAGCGCAGCTTCGACTTCGGATCGCCCCTGTGGTCGCGCGACAGTACCATCGACATCGGCCTGCCCATCTGGCCCGCCAAGCTGATCGTGCCGGTGGCCTACAGCGTGCTGCTGTTGCGCCTTCTCATCCAGCTCTGGGGCTTCGGCCGCGCGTTCGTGCGCGGTGACGACCAGCCGGTCGCGGTGCCGCTGATCCTGTCGGCCGCCGAACAGGCGCAACTCGAGGCCAGCCATATCGAGGGGCGTGACTGATGGACAGCATCGAAATCGGCCTGTGGGTCACCGGCGGCCTGCTGGTCCTCGTCGTTCTGGGCATGCGCGTGGCCTTCGCCGCCGCCTTCGCGGGGCTGGTGGGCCTGATCTGGATCTTCTGGTCCAAGAAGGGCTACGACCCGTCCGAGCTGGGCTGGGCCCTGACCGTTGCCATCAAGACGGCCGGACAGGTGCCCCACGGCAAGGTGGCGTCCCAGGCGCTGTCCCTGATCCCCACCTTCATCCTGATCGGCTATCTCGCCTATTACGCGGGCCTCACGCGGGCACTGTTCGAAGCCGCCAAACGCTGGATCGCCTGGGTTCCCGGCGGCCTGGCCGTCTCGACCGTCTTTGCCACCGCGGGCTTTGCCGCGGTGTCGGGCGCCTCGGTCGCCACGGCCGCCGTCTTCGCGCGCATCGCCATCCCCGAGATGCTGAAAGTGGGCTACGACAAGCGCTTCGCCGCGGGCGTGGTGGCGGCGGGCGGGACGCTCGCGTCGCTGATCCCGCCATCGGCCATCCTGGTGATCTATGCCATTATTGTCGAGCAGGACGTGGGCAAGCTGCTGCTGGCGGGCTTCATTCCGGGCGTGGTGTCGGCCTTCATCTACGCGGGCCTCATCATCTTGCTGGCGCTGACGATCAAGGGCTTCGGCCCGCCCGTCACGGGCTTCACCTGGCGCCAGCGTTTTTCATCTCTGCCGCCCGCGCTACCGATCCTGGCCGTGGTCGTGATCATCATCTTCTTCGTCTACAATCCCTTCGGCGGCGACGCCTGGGGCACACCCACCGAAGGCGGCGCGGTGGGCGCCTTTATCGTCTTCCTGATGGCGCTGCTGCACGGGATGCGCTGGCCCGAGCTGAAGGACGCGCTGATCGAGACCGCCAAGCTTTCCACCATGATCTTCGCCATCATCTGGGGCGTGCTGATCTACGTGCGATTCCTGGGCTTCGCGGACCTGCCCGGCGCCTTTGCCGACTGGATCACGTCGCTCGAGCAATCACCCATGCTGACGCTGATCTTCATCCTGCTGGCCTATGCGGTGCTGGGGATGTTCATGGACGCGATCGGGATGCTGCTGCTCACGCTTCCCGTCGTCTACCCGGCGGTGATGGCGCTGAACGGGGGCGAATTCGTCAGCGCCGCCGACAGCGCCTTCGGCATGTCGGGGCCCATGTGCGCCATCTGGTTCGGGATCCTGGTGGTGAAGATGGCCGAGTTCTGCCTGATCACGCCACCCATCGGCTTGAATTGCTTCGTGGTGGCCGGCGTGCGGCCCGATATCTCGGTTCAGGACGTCTTCAAAGGTGTGATGCCGTTCTTCGTGGCCGATGCGGTGACCATCGCGACGCTGGTCGCCTTCCCGTCCATCGTGCTCTGGCTGCCGTCACTGGCCTGAGCCCACGGGGTCAGCAACCGCATCGGCGGCGCGGCCACCTGCCGCGCACCGGTGCCCAGCTTGAACCGCGTCAGGCCCGGCAGACGCGTTGCATCCACGATCCCAAGGTCCATGCGCGCGTCGCCGCGTTCCTCGGCGTCCCGCATCGCCCGCCATAACAGCAGGTTATGCGCTGACAGCTTGCGCCCGGTCTCGGTCGTGTGCCCCAACTCGTAGCGCATCTGCCGACCGTGCCTCAGGCAGGTCACGCCGGCCACGCGCACGCCGTCCTTCCAGGCGATGAGCGTCTCGACGCAGTCGGGATCCAGCGCCGCAACGCGCTTCACCCACAAGGCGGGCAAAGCGCGATAGCCGCGTGACCGCCGCTGTCGCAATTCGCAATCCATCAGCCAGTCCGACAGCCCGCGCATCCGGCAAACCTGCAAGCCCGCGCGCTCTGCTGCCGATAATCGGTTGCGCCACTTCTTGCCCAGCCCGGCCCGCAATCCAGAAGTCAGGACCAGCTCGGCCCGATCGGCGACCTGCCGCACGATGCGGCCCGCCTCGGGCGACAGCACGAAGGGGTGCCCGGGCAGCGCGCGGCGCAGGTCGGTCATCTCGGCCGTCGCTACCCCGTGCACGCCCCGCGGAAACCACAGGACGCGAAAGGGCCCGATCCCGCGCTCGATCCCTTGCGCAAGGGCCACGGTCTGTCCGCCCGACACCAACCGCCAGCGGGCCAGTCGCGCGCCGAAGCTCTCGGCCACCGCGCCGTAAAGCCAGGACTGCTCGAACGGCGCATCGCGCGCAGCGGCTTCCCAGGCATCCCGGTCCAGATCGTTCAAGCGCCAATACATGGCACGAACCCTGTCAGAACATGGTTACCATCCGCTGAACGCCCCGGCCGCACCGGCGCGCGCCCTGCCCATCTTTGTTCTCGAAAATATCCCGGCGCAGCGCCCGCAGCCCGCGCGCGGTCTCAGTGCTTGGAGACGTTGAAATCCTTCATCGTGGCCGTGCGCGCCAGCCCGCCCTCGCGATAGAGCAACGAGATCCCGTCCTTGAAGACGTGAACCTTCGACGGGTCCGCCCCCAGCTTCACCTGGTTGCCGCGCAGATCCTTATGGATCCCGGCCAGCTTCGCGATCACCGCCGCATCGCCCTTTTCCAGGTCTTCCAGGTCGGCATCGCCGGTTTCGAAGTAGAGCAGCGTCACCTCGCCGAGCGCTTCGATGATATCCACCTTGCCCTCGAAGATGTACTGGTCGCCCTCGGCGGTGACGAAATCCTCGGGCCGCACGCCCACTTTCACCTCGGCACCCATGTCGGCGTCGGTCGACGGGTAGTCCGACACCGCCGTGCCGCCGCCCTTGACCTCGACCGTCGTCCGGTCGCCGGTGCCGGTGATCTTGCCTTCCAGCAGGTTCATGGCGGGCGAGCCGATGAATTGCGCCACGAATTCGTTCTCGGGCTTCTGGTAGAGCTGCAGCGGCGTTCCGACCTGCGCGATCCCGCCACCCGCCAGCACGACGATGCGTGACGCCAGCGTCATCGCCTCGACCTGGTCGTGCGTCACGTAGATCATGGTCGAATTCGGCATGTTCTCCTTCAGCTGCGCGATCTCGATCCGGGTGGCCACGCGAAGCGCGGCGTCCAGGTTCGACAGCGGCTCGTCGAACAGATACACCTTGGGGTCGCGCACGATGGACCGCCCGATGGCCACGCGCTGGCGTTGGCCGCCCGACAGGGCCTTGGGCAGACGGTCGAGATAGGGTTCGAGCTGCAGGATCTTCGCGGCTTTCGAGATGGCCGCGTCGATCTCGTCCTTGGACTTCTTGGCGATCTTCAGCGCGAAGGCCATGTTGTCGCGCACGGTCATGTGCGGGTAGAGCGCGTAGGACTGGAACACCATGGCGATGCCGCGCTGGGCGGGCGGCACGTTATTGACCACCTGGCCGTCGATCTGCAGCTCGCCCCCGGTGATCCGCTCGAGCCCCGCGATCATGCGCAGCAGCGTGGACTTGCCGCAGCCCGACGGGCCGACGAAGACGATCAGCTCACCCTGCTTGATGTCCAGGTTGATGTCGCTCAGCACCTGGACGCTGCCATAGGCTTTTTCGACATCCGTCAGTTTCAGATCGGCCATGGGTCTCTCCCTGTTGGTCTTTATGCTGTCCTTGGCGTGGCAAAGGCGGCCTGCCACGGCGGAAGCGTTATTGTCTTTTCGGCGGTCTCGGACGCGAAGGGCGCGGTGTCCAGCACCGCCCAATCGCCGTCGGGCAAGGCCACCTGCTGCGCCTTGTCGGTCAGGTTGAAGGCGCAGAACAGCCGCTCGCCCGCGCCGTCGCGGATCAGCGCCAGCGCATCGTCATCGGCGCGGACGATCTTCAGATCGCCCTTGGCCAGCGCCGGGTGCTGGCGGCGGAAGGCCAGGAACGCGCGGTAGAAGTTCAGCACCGAGTCCGGCTGCTGATCCTGCAAGGATACGGCGCGCTCCACATGCTCGACCGCCACCGGAAGCCAGGGCTGCGCGTCCGAAAAGCCCGCGTTCCGCCCGGTGTTCCACGGCATCGGTGTCCGGCAGCCGTCTCGGCCCTTGAACTTGGGCCAGAACCGCTTGCCGTAGGGGTCCTGCAGATCCTCGTAGCGGACATAGGCCTCGGTCAGGCCGAGCTCCTCGCCCTGGTAAAGACACGCGGTCCCCTTCATGCACATGAGCAGCGCGGCATAGAGCTTGCGCGCGGGCTCGCTCAGGTTGAAGCGGGTGGCGTAGCGCTGCACGTCGTGGTTGGAAAACGCCCAGCAAGCCCAGCCGTCGGTCACGATCCGGTCGAACCGCTCCAGCACTTCGCGGATGCGGCTGCCCGAGGGATAGATCGTCCCCAGAAAGTCGAAATCATAGGCCATGTGCAGCAGGTCGTCGCCGGCGGTGTAGTCGCGCTGGGTCTCCATCCCGCGCTGCGACTCGCCCACCTCGCCCACGCTGGTGATCGCCGGGTATTCTTCCATCAGCGCGCGCAGGCGGCGCAGGAAATCCAGGTTCTCGGGCTGGGTCTTGTCGTAGAGGTGGTCCTGGAAGTTGTAGGGGTTCACCGCGGGCGCGGTATTCTCGTTCCGCTCCTCTGGGTTCAGGGGCGGGTTGTCGCGCAGCTGCTTGTCGTGGACGTAGAAGTTCACCGTGTCCAGCCGGAAGCCATCCACGCCCTTGTCCAGCCAGAACCGCGCCACGTCCAGCAGCGCGTCCTGCACGGCGGGGGTGTGGAAATTCAGGTCGGGCTGTTCGGACAGGAAGTTGTGCAGGTAATACTGCATCCGCTCGCCGTCCCACTGCCAGGCCGACCCGCCGAAGATCGACAGCCAGTTGTTGGGCGGCGTGCCGTCGGGCTTGGCCTCGGCCCAGACGTACCAGTCGGCACGCGGGTTGTCGCGGCTTGCGCGGCTTTCCTGGAACCACGGGTGCTGGTCCGACGTGTGCGACAGAACCAGGTCGATCAGCACCTTCAGCCCCAGCGCGTGGGCGCGTTCAACCAGCGCCTCGAAATCGCGGATCGTGCCGAACATCGGGTCGACATCGCAATAGTCGCTGACGTCGTAGCCGAAATCCAGCATGGGGGATCTGAAGAAGGGCGAGATCCAGATCGCGTCCACGCCAAGCTCGGCGATGTGGTCCAGCCGGTGGATTATGCCGGGCAGATCGCCGATGCCGTCGCCATTGGTGTCCTGGTAGCTGCGCGGGTAGATCTGGTAGATCACCGCCCCGCGCCACCAATCCTTGTCGACGGGCCCCTGGGGACGGACGACGGGGTTCGCCATTTCCGACAGGAAACTCATCGCTACTTGACCGAACCCGCCAGCAACCCGCGCACCAGGAAGCGCTGCATGGTGAAAAAGACCACCAGCGGCACCGCGATGGACACGAAGGCGGCGGTGGCGAGGATACCCCAATCGCCCCCGCGTGAGCCCAGCAAATCGTCGGCGATCTTCACGGTCATCACCTTGGATGCATCGTCCGAGGGCAGGAACACCTTGGCCACCAGCAGGTCGTTCCAGGTCCACAGGAACTGGAAGATGCTGAACGCGGCCAGGGCCGGCAGGCTGAGCGGCAGGATGATCCGCACGAACAGCTCGAAATCGGTGGCGCCGTCGACCTTGGCGCTCTCGATGATGTCGCGCGGCAGGCCGACCATGTAGTTGCGCAAGAGATACACGGCCAATGGCATCCCGAAGGCCGTATGCGCGAACCAGATGCCCATGAAGCTTTGCCCGATGCCGATCTTGTTGTGCAGGTTCAGCATCGGCACCAGCGCCAGCTGCAAGGGCACCACCAGCAGGCCCACGACCAGCGCGATCAGCACGCCGCGTCCGGGAAAGTCCATCCAGGCCAGCGCGTAGGCCGCGAAGGCCGCGATCAGGATCGGGATGATCGTCGCCGGCACCGTCACGATGAACGTGTTTACGAAGGCTTGGGTCATGTTGTCAGCTGTCAACACCTGCTCGTAATTGTCGAGCGTGAAATCCGGTGGACTTTCGGCGGCGAAATAGACCCGCTGGCCGCGATCCGGTTCTTCGGTGGTGCGCCATTCGTAGGTGCCGTCGGCGTTCACCACCAGCGTCTCGCCATCGCCGATCTCGACCGGCTCGCCCGCGGGAAAGGCCCCCGGCTCGCGCCCCGAGGTCCCGAAGGCGACGACTTCGCCGCCGCCGCCGGGGAAATAGCTTTGCGCTTCGGGGTCGTCATAGATGTTGCCGGTCACGACATAAACGTCGCCTTCCAGCGTGGCTTCGGTCGCGGTGCGTCCGCGCGCGGTCAGCTCGACCGGGAACGGCGCTTCCCACCAGCCCGACGCGCTGATCTGGTCGCGGTCGCGGAACGACGACACGAACAGGCCGATGGTCGGGATCAGCCACAGAAGGACCAGGACCAGCACCGACAGGTGTGTGGCCCAGGTGAGCGAGGATTTGGTGCCTGCGATATTGTCCATCTCAACGCATCTCCTTGCGGGCTTGCACGATGTTCCAGATCATCACCGGCAGCACGACCAGCATGATGACGAAGGCGATCGCGGTGGCGCGCCCGTCGTCGCGGAACATGAAATCCATCATGTAGGACGGCAGGATCTCGGTGCCGAAATTGCCGCCCGTCATGGTGTAGACGATGTCGAAGACCTTCAGCACCAGGATCGTGATGGTGGTCCAGACCACGACGATGGTGGGCATGATCTGCGGCACCTTGATCTGGAAGAACAGCTGCCACGGGTTCGCGCCGTCCAGGATCGCGGCCTCGATGGTCTCTTCGGGGATGCCGCGCAGGGCCGCGCTGAGGATCACCATGGCAAAGCCGGTCTGGATCCAGATCAGGATGACCATCAGGAAGAAGTTGTTCCAGAACGGGATCTGCAGCACGTCGATGGGGTTCTCAAAGCCGACCATGGCCCGGATCGCATTGATCAGTCCGATATCGGCGTCGTTGGCATAGACGAATTTCCAGATCAGCGACGCGCCCACGAAGCTGATGGCCATGGGCATGAAGATCAGCGACTTGGCGAAGTTGCCCCAGCTGAGCTTGTCGGTCAGCTGCGCGGCCAGCAGCCCGAAGAAGGTCGAGCCCGCGGGCACCACGATGGCCCAGAGGAAGTTGTTGATGAACGAGGTGCGGAAATCCTGGGATCCGGCCAGCGAGATATAATTGCCCATCCCCACGAAATCGTCCGGGTTGCGCCCGTAAAGCGAGCGGACGAACGAGCCGATCACCGGATAGACCAGATAAAGCCCCAGAACGAAGATCGCGGGAAACAGGAACAGCCAGGGCCGGACCTGGTTGGCGCGGTTGATGTTCTGGCCCGCTTTCGGTCCCTTCGGCGGGAAGATCACCTTATCGAGCACCAGGTTCGAAAAGTAGAAGTAAGCCACGCAGCCGGACACACCGATGACGATGGTCAGCAGACCTTGCAAGATGACTGGCATCTCTTTTCCCCCCTGAATAGACAGCGACATCTGGCGGTCGCGTTTGGTCAAGTCTGCGATAACACCGGGCGCGGACGCAACCGTTGATTGTCATCGGTCGATGCGGGACCGCGCATGCCGGGAGCCGCTGATCGCGCCAAAAAAGAAGGGCGCGACCCCGTTGGATCGCGCCCCCATTCTTAAGTCGTAGATGCTCGGCTCACTTGAGCGAGCTCCAGCGCTCCTGGATCGCGTTGGCGGTGGCTTCGGCGTCCTGGCTGCCGGTCGTGAACTCGACCATCTGCGTCCAGAAGGCGCCGGCGCCCACTTCGCCCGGCATCAGGTCCGAGCCGTCGAAGCGGAACGTGTCCGCGTTCAGCAGGATGTCGTTCGTCGCGCGTGTCGAGTCGGACGAAAACACCTCGGGGTTGATGCCCGTGTGCGGCGTCAGCAGACCGCCCTGCGCGGCCCAGATCTCGTGCGCGATGGGCAGTTGCAGAAAGTCGATGAACGCGCGGGTCGCTTCGCTGTCCTTGGTGATGCCGAACATGGTGCCACCGCCCAGAACCGGCTTGTCCTGGCCTTCAGGCGCGGGGAAGTAGAAGAAATCCACGTCCTCGCCTACGGCGGTGCCTTCGGGGAAGAAGGTCGGGATGAAGGTCGCCTGCTTGTGCATGTAGCATTCGGGCGGGAACTGGAAGAGACCCGCCGGGCTGTCGCGGAAGTCGGTGGTGGCGGCGGCTTCACGGCCGCCGTTCACGTAGCCGTCCTGCAGGAAGAAGCCGTATTCCTCAATCGCGGCGACGACCTTGGGATCGTTGAACGGCAGCTCGTTGGTGGTCCAGGCGTCGTATTCCTCGGGGGTCACCGTGCGCAGCATGATGTCCTCGACCCAGTCGGTCGCGGGCCAGCCGGTGGCGGCACCCGATCCCAGACCGATGCACCACGGCGTCACGCCGTCCTCGGCCATCTGGGCGGTCAGCTCTTTCAGCTGCTCGTAGGTCTCGGGGATCTCGTAGCCACCTTCCTCGAACTGCTCGGGCGAGTACCAGACCAGCGATTTCACGTCGATCTTGTAGGGGAAGGCGTACATCGCCTCGTTGCCATCGGGCCCGGCGAAGGTCGCGAGATCCACCCAGGACTGGCCCGCGGCGTAGTTCTCGGCAATCCAGTCGGCGGTTTCCTGCTCCAGCGGGGTGATCGAGCCGCGCGCGGCAAGATCGGCGACCAGTCCGGGCTGCGGGAAGGCGGCGATGTTGGGCGCCGAGTTCGCTTCGGTCGAGATCACGATGTCCTGCTCGAAGCTTTCGGAACCCGAGTAGTTCACGGTCGCGCCGGTCGCGTCCTCGAAATAGTCGATGACCGAATTCACCAGGTCGCCGTCGGCGCCGGTCCAGGGGCCGGTGATATCGACGGTCTCACCGCTCAGGTCGGTGTTTGCCGCGAATTCTTCCAGGCTGTCCCAGCTGAAGGCGCCTTCGCCCTTGGGAAAGACCAGGTTCACGTGTCCTGCGGCGTGGGCCATGCCAGCGCTGAGCGCGATGCTGGCCGCACCTGCGTAAAGAATATGTTTCATGTGGTGTCCTCCCGGATTTATCGTTCCACGGCTTGGGGGCCATGTTTGGTGGTGTGTCGCGAGCGCCCGGCGATGCCAAAGCGCTTTGGCATTGATCGCAAGACAATCAAACCCACCCCCAAGAGTCAAGCAATCGCCCCCAAACCGTTCGAAAACAAGTGATTTTCCACCGATTTATGCGGCAGCGCAGCATCGGCGGTTTTGACAGCCGGGGGGCAGATGGCGTATCCAAAGACAGAATTCCAAACCGCTTTGGAAAGCTTTGTTGCCGTAAGGAACGTCTTGCACCACGCCATGAACCTGAGGGAGCTGTCACATATCCTGGGCCTGAGCCAGACGACCGTCAGCCGCGCGCTGAACGGGTATCCCGAGGTCAGTGAAGCCACGCGCATCCGCGTGCAGACCGCCGCCATCGCGCATAATTACCGCCCGAACGCCCGCGCGCAGGGCCTGGCGACGGGCCGGGCCCGCGCGATCGCCCATGTGCTGCCCATGTCGTCGGGACACGAGGTGCTGAACCCGGTTTTCGCCGAATTCATCGGCGGCGCGGGTGAGGTCTATGCCCGGGCCGACTACGACATGCTTCTGTCCATCGTGCCCGCGGATCAGGAAATCACGGCCTATCGCACGCTGGCCGCGCGCCGCTCGGTCGATGGCGTGATGGTCCACGCGCCGCTGGTCGAAGATCGCCGGATCGCGCTGTTGTCGGAGCTGGGGCTGCCGTTCGTGGTGCATGGCCGCAGCGGATCGGATGGCCCGCCCTATGCCTGGCTCGACATGAACAACCGCCGCGCCTTTGCCCGCGGCACAGCCCATCTGCTCGACCTGGGCCACCTCCGGATCGCGCTGCTGAACGGGCTGGAACGGATGGATTTCGCGCTTCGCCGCAAGCAGGGCTACCTGGACGCGCTGGCCGCGCGCGGCATTGCCGCCGATCCGGCGTTGCACGACAGTGCCGAGATGTCCGAGGATTACGGCTTCGAGGCCGCGTCGCGGATGCTGGCGCTTCCGAACCCGCCCACCGCCTTTCTCACGTCATCGTTGATCGTGGCCATCGGCGCACGGCGGGCCTGCCAGGATCGCGGGTTGGTCCTGGGGCGCGACATCTCGATCGTCACCCACGACGATGACCTGGGCTACTTCCGCAACGGCCGCGATACGCCCTATTTCACCGCCTTGCGCAGCCCGATGCGCGAGCACGGACGCCGCGCCGCCGAGATGCTGCTTGCGCAGATCGTCGACCCCGGGCCCGCGCCACGCCAGCAGCTGCTCGAGGCCGAGTTCCTGACCGGCCAGTCCTGCGGCCCCGCCCCCGGGCCCTGAACGCAGCATGCTTGCGGCGCGCGCGCAAAGCGTCCTATCAGGGATCGAGCCCGACCCCGCCCGCCGCAGATGGATCCCGTGCCATGTCCCCAAAGCCAGTCACAACGGTCGTCGCAGATGTGGGGGGCACCAACACGCGCGCGGCGTTGGCGCTGGATGGCGCGGTTCGGCCGGACACGATCCGGCGCTTTCGCAACGAAGGCCGGTCCGGGCTGGGCGACATCCTGTCCGACTACCTTGCCGAGCAGGGAGATCCCGACTGCGCGGGCGCTTGCATCGCCATGGCGGGACCGGTGATGGACGGCGTGGGCCGCCTGACCAATGTCGGCTGGACCATGACGCGCGAGGATCTTGCCGCCTGCACCGGGGCGGGCCACGTGGCGATCCTGAACGACCTGCAGGCGCAGGGCCACGCCATGGATCACATCGCGGAGGAAAACTTGCGCGTGCTGATCCCAGGCCCCAAGGCTCAGCCCCACAACGCCAAGATGGTGGTGGGGATCGGCACCGGCTTCAACGCGGTGCCGGTCTTCAGGACCGAGACCGGGCGATACGTGCCGCCCTGCGAAAGCGGGCACGTGACCTTTCCAGTGCTCAGCGATGACGACATGGCGCTGGCGAAATACGTCTCGTCGGCGCACGGATTTCCGGGGGTCGAGGACGTGCTCTCCGGCCGCGGGTTCGAGCGGACCTATGCCTGGGCCAGCGGCACCGACACCAGGCGCGACTCGGCCTCGATCATGGCGGCACTGGAAGCCGATGACGATCCCGTGGCGATCCGCGCGGCCAACGCCTTCGTGCAGGCCATGGGCCGCGTCGTCGGGGACCTGGCGCTGACCCACCTGCCCTTCGGCGGCATCTACATGATCGGCGGCATGTCCCGCGCGCTGACGCCCTACCTGGCACGCTTCGGTTTCGACGAGGCGTTTCGCGGCAAGGGACGGTTTTCGGACTTCATGGTGCAGTTCGCCGTCTGGGGGGTCGAGGACGATTACGCCGCCTTGACCGGCTGCGCACGGCATCTGGAAGGGCTGATGACCCCGGGCGCGGATACGCCCTAGGGTCAATTGCGTGGCGGACCTATTCGGCCGCCGCCTTTTCGGCCGACCGGCGCTTTTGCGAGCGCCCGTAAGGTTCGGGCGGGTTGAACGTGTCGGGCGAGGCGCGGCGCCACCGCTTGAGATAGACATCGTCAACGTCGCTGTTGGCGTTGTCGATCAGATGGCCCGGCGGGATGTAGGGCCAGCTGTCCGATGCCTCGACCATGTCGCCGTCGGCCTCGCGCTTCATGAAGTGATGCGGCAGGAAATCACGCGGGTCGTTCAGTCCCGCCGCGCCGGCCATTTCGGCCAGCGCGCGCATGGTGTTGCGGTGGAAATTGGCCACGCGCACCGCCTTGTCGGACACCACCAGCGCGCGCTGGCGCAACGGATCCTGGGTCGTCACGCCCGTGGGACAATGGTTGGTGTGACAGACCTGCGCCTGGATGCAGCCGATCGAGAACATGAAGCCCCGCGCCGAGTTGCACCAATCCGCGCCCATGGCGAAGGCCTGGGCGATGTCGAAGGCGTGGATCAGCTTGCCCGCCGCGCCGACGCGGATGCGGTCGCGAATATCGGCGCCCCGCAGGGTGTTGTGCACGAAGGTCAGGCCCTCGACCAGCGGCATGCCCACGTGGTTGGCGAATTCCAACGGCGCAGCACCGGTGCCGCCTTCCTTGCCGTCCACCACGATGAAATCGGGATAGATACCGGTGTCGATCATCGCCTTGACGATGCACATGAACTCGCGCCGGTGGCCGATGCAGAGCTTGAAACCGACGGGCTTGCCACCCGACAGCTCGCGCAGCTGGCCGATCCACTGGCACAGCTCGCGCGGGGTCGAGAAGGTCGAATGACCGGCGGGCGAGATGCAGTCCTGACCCATGGGAATGTCGCGGGTTTCGGCGATTTCCTTGGTGATCTTCGCCGCGGGCAACATGCCGCCATGGCCGGGCTTGGCGCCCTGGCTCAGCTTGATCTCGATCATCTTGACCTGCGGATCCACCGCCTTTTCCGCGAAGGTCTCGGGGTTGAAGGCGCCTTCGTGGGTGCGGCAGCCGAAATAGCCCGATCCGATTTCCCAGATCAGGTCGCCGCCGCCCTCGCGGTGATACTTGCTGATGCCGCCCTCGCCGGTGTCCTGGGCGAAGCCGCCCGCTTTGGCGCCCTTGTTCAGCGCCGAGATCGCGGCCGCCGACAGCGAGCCGAAGGACATGGCCGAGATGTTGTAAAGCGACGCCTCGTAGGGCTGCTTGCAGTCCGGGCCGCCGATGGTCACGCGGAAATCGTGGCGGTCCAGATGCGTGGGCGCGATGGAATGGGTCATCCACGCGTAGCCGCCTTCATAGACGCGCTCCTTGGTCCCGAAGGGGCGCGCGGCTTCTTCGTTCTTGGCCCGCTGGTAGACGATCGAGCGATCCTCGCGCGAGAACGGTTCTTCGTCCTGGTCGCCTTCCAGGAAATACTGGCGGATCTCGGGGCGGATCTTTTCGAAGAAGAAGCGCATTCGCCCGATCACCGGGTAGTTGCGGGTAATCGCGTGGCGATCCTGGATCACGTCGTAAAGACCCATGAACGCGAAGATGCCGAAGAAGACGACCCCCAGCCAGAAGGCGGCGGACACCCAGGTCAGGCCAAAGAAGACGATGGTCAGCGCGACCGCGCCCGCCCATATCCCGTAGCGTTCCATGGATCCGATGCGCTTCATACTGAGGCCTCCTGCGGCGTGAACGTGGCACACAATGCCGCCTCAGGGCCCCGAAGGGCAAGGGACGTTCGCGTGATTTCTGGGCGGTTTTCAGATACCGCGGGTGAAGACCAGGCCCATGCTGTCGCGCAGAACGATCGGCCCCGACACGTATTCGCCGCCGATCCCCGGCGTGCGCAACGCGCAGCTCCATCCCGCGCCCTTCAGCCCCGGGATGGGCAGTCGCAGGGGATCGAATTCGCCCGACGGACCGCCTTCCATGTGGGTGATGCAATAGACCTCGCGGCCCTCGTGCTTGCGGTAGCTGGTGAAGATCGTTCGCCCGTCCACGGGCTGAATGTAGTCGAAATGATCGTCGGGGCCCAGGTTGTCGCGCAGCCACGGATTGTCGCGGCGGAAGCTGCGCAGCGACAGCATGAACTCGGTCTGGGTCGGGTCGAGCGCCGAGATCGAGTTGGACACGTTGCAATATTCGTGCATGTCGTCCATCCACGCCCGCGCGATCTGCTTGAGATCCGGCACGGTGAAGTGATCGGGTCCGGCAAGCGCGGGCTCGACCCCGTTCAGCAGCTTCGCGATGTGGTCCAGGTCGTAATCGGTCACTTCGACCAGTGCCGGCAGGAATTCGAAGAACCGCGCCAGGTCGCCGCGCGTCTCGTAGCCGAGGTCCTTCAGGCGCTTGAAGTTTCCGGGCACCGAGTATTCGTATTCGTCCACCTGCCATTTCAGGCTGATCGCTTCCTCGGCCACGACCTTGACGCCGTACTTGTCATCCTGGTTGCGGATGAAGCCCCAGTTGGCCCGCGCGGTGGCGTTCAGGAAATCCATCGGCACACCCGGCAACGCGGCATAGGTCAGCATCGACACCGCCGGGTTGTCATAGGCCTTTTCCAGGATCTCCATCTGGGTGTCGCCCAGCCGGGTGTTGATGTTGAGCTTGGGGTTCACCTGCGTGCCGCGGCGCAGCGTGTCGTGATTTGCGGTGCCCGAGATCCAGTTGGCGCCCACCGCCAGCACTTCCTTGATGCGCCACCACTTGGACAGCCAGAAGCCGTAGATGAAGGGCGTGTTGTGGGCGAAAGTGAGCGGACCCCACTGGAACACGTCGGGGTCGTGCTGTTTTTCGATCACGGCGCGGTAGTTCGACGACAGTTCCCAGTCTTCCTGCGGCCAGGGGCGACCGTCCTCGAACACGAACCAGGGGCGGTAGCGGGTGCCCGCGACCTCTTGCACCATGTCGGACATGAGCTGCAGGTATTCGTCGTCGTGGCGCAGCATCTGCGCGCCCGCGTCCCACCACTTGAAGTCCTGCGCGCCGTCGACGCGCACGCCGTCGGCGCCGAAATCCACCTTGCGGCGCTGCATTTCCAGCATGATCGCGCGCACGGCGGGGTTCTTGTAGTCCATGTTCTGGCCGTACATGTTCGGCCCGGCGAAGAAATGCGAGTTCAGCGCGTCCAGCCCCTGGTTGTCGGAATGACCGAACACCACGTCGAGGATCAGTTTCTTGGGCCGGGTCGGGAAATTGTGCAACACCGACGCGAAGGCCACCAGTTCGTCCGGCCGCCCCGATTCCAGCAGCACCGGGTTCACCGTGCCCATGCCCGAGATTACGATGTCGTAGCCCCAGTTGGTCGTGTCGGGGCGGGTCAGGCTGACCTTGACCTCGGATTCGGTGTCGCCGGCCGTTTCGTGCCAGAAGCCCGGACCGACCTCGTAGGTGGTCGTGGGCTCGACGGGCAGCAGCTGCACGGCGTCGTAGCCGAGGAAGATCTGGTCCAGCGGATCAAGGCTGAGCCCGCCCGCCACGCGCTCGGACAGGCGCTCGAACTGGCGCGTCAGGCTGGCCAGCGTGCCGCCCGCCGTCGCGGTGGGGACGTGGATCTGCAGGATGTTGACGGGCGGGCCGAACTTGTGGGGCGCGTCGCCCGCCAGCGCTTCGAAATAGGCGCGGTCGCCACGTCGCTTCTGCATCTGTGCCAGGTCGTAAAGCTCGGCGGGCGCGAAGGCGCCGAAGGGCAGCGACATGGCCAGCGGATCAAGGATGCGATGCCACGTATCCTGCGCGTCGCGCCAAACGAGACAGTAGAAATCGCCCCCCTGCTCGCGCGAGCCCGCGCGCATCCCCTTGGCGGCGGCGAAGGTATGGGCCTCGTAGCGGGCGACGGGCAGGAACGTGCGCTCGAACGTGACATCCTGGTGCGACCGGGTCAGGTCCAGCGGCCCTTTGGGTGACAGCACTTCCAGGAAGATATCGCCATCGGGCACCCGCGCGTCCAGCAGCTCGGGCGTCCAGAAACCGAAATGCGCCATGTCGCCGTCGACATGACCGCCCAGCATCCGCGCGATCGCCATATGGGCGTCAAATGCCGTCTCGGACGTGTTCAACAATTGGCGGCACTTATGGGCCAGCCCTTCAGCCACGCCGGTATCGGCGGTGACGCGCTCACTCAAGATCATGGTCTTCCTTCCTCAGGCGCGGACGTCGGGCTCGGTCCGGCCCGTGTGGTGTTCAATCCGGGCGATTTCATGGGCGGCCGCGATCATGTCCGACAGCGCGTCCTGCGCGTCGCGATCCTTGGCATCCGCGGCATCGCTCACATCTTCCAGGTAGACCCGCAGCGTGGCGCCCACGGTGCCCGTGCCCGACAGGCGGTAGACCACCCTGCCCCCGTTTTCGAACATGATGCGGATGCCCTGGTGCTCGGCGACCGAGCCGTCGACGGGATCGTGATAGGTGAAGTCATCCGCGGCGATCACCTTGCGCCCGGCGAAGCTTTCGCCCGCGATGTCTTCGATCTTCAGCGTGAGCGCGTCGAACATGGCGTCGGCCTTGTCGTTCTCGATCCCTTCGAAATCGTGGCGCGAATAGAAGTTGCGCCCGTACTCGGCCCAGTGGTCGTGCAGCAGCTCGACCACGCCCTTGCCGGTCGATGCCAGGATATTCAGCCACAGCAGCACCGCCCAAAGCCCGTCCTTTTCGCGCACGTGGTTGCTGCCGGTGCCGGCGCTTTCCTCGCCGCAAAGGGTGATCTTGCCCGCATCGAGCAGGTTGCCGAAGAACTTCCACCCGGTGGGTGTTTCGTAGCAGTCGAGCTTCTTTTTCTCGGCCACGGCGTCCAGCGCGCGGCTGGTGGGCATCGAGCGTGCCACGCCCGCCAGCCCGTTGGCATATGCGGGCGCGCGGTGGGCATTGGCGGCCAGCACGGCCAGCGAATCCGAGGGCGAGACATAGGTGCCCGGCCCCATGATCATGTTGCGGTCGCCGTCGCCGTCGCTGGCCGCGCCGAAATCGGGCGCGTCGTCGGCATGCATGATCTCCATCAGCTCCTTGGCCCAGATCGGGTTGGGGTCGGGGTGTCCGCCGCCGAAATCCGGCTTCGGGATCGCGTTCTTGACGCTGCCCGCCTTGGCGCCCAGCCGGTTTTCCAGCACCTCTTTCGCATAAGGCCCGGTCACAGCGTGCATCGCGTCGAAACAGATCCGGAAGCCGCCCGCGATCATCCCGCGGATGGCGTCGAAATCGAAGAGCTGCTCCATCAGGTCGGCGTAGTCGGCGACCGGGTCCACGACCTCGACCACCATGTCGCCCATGGCGTGCTCGCCCAGCGACGACAGGTCGGCATCCTGCGCCTCGGCGATCTTGTAGGCGGTGATCGTCTTCGTCGCCGCGAAGATCCGGCCCGTCACGTCCTCGGCGGCCGGACCGCCGTTGGGGGTGTTGAACTTGACGCCGAAATCCTCGTCGATGCCGCCGGGATTGTGGCTGGCCGAAAGGATGATGCCGCCATCGGTCTTGCGCGTGCGGATCAGGTTGGACGCGGCGGGCGTGCTGAGCAGCGCGCCCTGCCCGACGATCACGCGCTTCGCCCCCGAGGCCGCGGCCATGCGCAGGATCACCTGTGCGGCCTGCGGCGAGAAATACCGACCGTCGCCGCCCAGGACCAGAGTCTTTCCGGCGACGCCGCCGATGCCGTCCCAGATCGCCTGGATGAAGTTTTCCAGGTAATGCGGGGCCATGAAGGTGCGCGTCTTTTTGCGCAGGCCGGACGTGCCGGGCTTCTGGCCGTCGATGGGCTGCGTCTCGATCGTCAGAATTTCCATGGCGTCAGTCCCTATCTTCGTGCGTTTTGCATAGACTCGGCCACCGCGCGCACGGCGTCAAGCGACCCGAGCGCGTCGGCCGCCACCCCGAGGCTGCGCCGCCAGTTGGGATGCTCGAAAATGGTGCCGGGCAGGTTCGGCTGCTCGATCTGGCCCAGCAGATCCTCGATCTGGACCGCGACCAGGCACGAGGGCGTGTCGGCCAGGAAGCGGTGCAGATACTCGGCGCTGTCGCCGCCGATCAGCGTGACCAACGCGGCCACCTCGTCGCGGCGGCGAGCGCGCGCCTTCTCGAACGCGTCATCGTCCATGTCGCCCAGGTCGCGCCGCCATTCCAGGTCGCGCCCGGCTTTCCAGCCTTCCCAGGTCGGCAGATCGTGGGTCCCGAAGGACGTCAGCGCGTGCTCGTCGTATTCCTTCGCGGGGGTGAACCGCGGCACCGCCGCGTCCCAGTCCTGCATGAACTGCGCCACGCGGCAGCCCAGAAGGCCCGAGGCTTCCAGCGCGTCGTGCAGCCCGTCGGGGATATTGCCCAGGTCTTCGCCCACGATGGTCGCGCCCGCGCGCGCGGCCTCGATCCGGGCCACCGCCAGCAACGCGTCGCGCGGCATCCGGATGTAGGCGCCGGGGATCGCCGGATCGTCGGGGACCCAGAATGCGCGCTCGAACCCGAGAATGTGGTCGATCCTGAGCAGGCGCGCGTGGCTTAGCTGTTCGCGCAGGATCGCGGCCAGGGGTGCAAAGCCGCGCTCGGCCAGCGTGTCGGGCCGCATTGGCGCCAGCCCCCAGCTTTGCCCATTGGCCGTGAACGCATCGGGCGGCGCGCCCAGCGAGACGCCCCTGGCGAAGAGCTTGGGGTCCGCCCAGGTCTCGGCGCCGCTGGGATGGGTGCCCACCGCCAGATCCAGATAAAGCCCGAAGCGCATACCGGCGGCGTCCGCCTTGCGCGCCACCTGCGCCAACGACATCTCTGCCCGCCATTGCAGCCAAGCGTGGAAGCCGACCGCATCGGCGTGGTCATGGGCGAAGGCGCGCACCTCGGGGCTGCCGGGATTGCGATAGGCTTCGGGCCAGGCGGTCCAATACGGCCCCAGCGTGTCGGCTAGCGCCTGGTGCAGCGCGAACCGCTCGAAATCCGCACCCTGCAGGACGCGCCAGTCCTGGAAGCCGGGACCGCCATCGCCCGTCCATTCCTGCCGCAGCGCCGCCAGCCGGGCGGGCTGGTCCACCGCGTAGTCGACCATCGGGCCGCCGGGCGCCGGGGGCGGGCTGGCCGGATCGACATGCAGGGTCGACAGGCGCCCGCGATGCGAGGGCGAATAGGGGCTGATGGCGCTGGCATCCGTGGGAAAGCCCGCGTGGATCGGGTTCACGCCGACGAAATCCGCGCCCGCGGCACCCAGCGATGCGACGGCCGCGCCCAGATCGCCGTAGCTGCCGACCCGTCCATCCTGGCCCAGCCCGTAAAGCGGCAGCGTGATGCCCCAGCCGGGCTTGGGCAAATCCAGTTTCGGCGGCGCCGATAGCAGCCACGCGTGCCAGCCCGGCGCACTGAGCCGGTGGATGCCCATGGGCAGATCCCCCAGCGTGCGGCCGTATCCGTCGCGCCTGCCGCCGTCGTCGAAGTCCAGCAGCCAGTCTATGCCGTCCAGCGCGTCGATCTCGTGCGCGCGTTCGCTGCTGATCACCATCCATGGGGGCACGGGCCGCAGGGCGTCTTCGGCCCGCAGGCGGTCCAGAAGGCTCGCGGCCGCTTCGGCGTCGGTCGGCGCCCCCATCGCGACGAGCATCGCATCACGCGATGCCGGTGTCAGATCGTGATGCGCGCCCACCTGGTCCTTGTAGGACGCCACGACGCCCAAGCGGGCGGCCAGTTGATCGCGCGGATCGCTCATCCGGTGTGGATGTCCAGCAGGAAGACCGACACCGACGCCCCCGAGATCGTCACCCGGCCGTCCGGGACGTCGGTGTGCTTGCCGTGCCGGGACGTGTCGATGCGCCAGACCCAATGGGTGCCCTGCGGCGGATCTGGGATCACCATCTCGGTCGCGTGGCCTGCGTTGAACACGGCGAAGATGGCCGTCTCGGTCTCGGCGTAGTCGGGGGTGCCGCTGGCCATGCGCAGCTCCATGGCGACGCAGCAGAGGTCGGGATTGCCCCAGTCCTCGTCGCTCATGGGTTTGCCGTCGGGACGCCACCAGAACAGGTCCTCGATCCCGTCGACGCTGCGCTCGCGCGAGTGCAGGAACAGCTTCTGGCGCAGAAGCGGGTGATCCTTGCGGAACTTGATCATCATGCGGGTGAAATCGTGGAAATCGTGATCGAAGCTGTCCCAATCGATCCAGCTGATCTCGTTGTCCTGGGAATAGGCGTTGTTGTTGCCGCCCTGGCTGTTGCCCATCTCGTCGCCCGCCAGGATCATCGGGGTGCCCTGGCTGAGCATGAGCGTCGCCATCATGTTGCGTCGCCTGCGGGCGCGGGCCGCAAGGATGTCATGGTCGTCGGTTTCGCCCTCGACGCCCATGTTGTCGGAATAGTTTTCGCCATGGCCGTCCTTGCCGTCCTCGCCATTGGCGAGGTTGTGCTTCTCGTTGTAGCTGACCGTATCCATCAGCGTGAAGCCGTCATGGGCCGTCAGAAGGTTGACGGACGCGGTGGCGGGCCGTCCCGAATGGTCGAATTGCAGCGCGCTGCCGGTCAGCCGGTCGGCCAGCGCCGGAGCTTCGCCCGGATCCGCGCGCCAGAAGCGGCGCACCGTGTCGCGGTACTTGTCGTTCCATTCCATGAAGGGCGGCGGAAACGCCCCCAGCTGATAGCCGCCGGGGCCGATATCCCAGGGCTCGGCGATCAGCTTGACGTCGCAGAGCACCGGATCCTGGCGGATCGCGTCGAAGAACGCGGCGCCGCGATCGAAGCCACCTTCGTTCTGCCGACCCAGCGTCGAGCACAAATCGAAGCGGAACCCGTCTACGTGCATGGTCTCGACCCAGTAGCGCAAGGAATCCATGATCATGCGCAGCACCATGGGGTGATCCACGTTCACCGTGTTGCCGGTACCGGTATCGTTCACGTAGAAGCGCGGGTTGTCGGGCTGCAGGCGGTAGTAGCTGGCATTGTCGAGGCCGCGGAAGGCCAGCGTCGGGCCCAGCTCGTTGCCCTCGCCGGTATGGTTGTAGACCACGTCCAGCAAGACCTCGATCCCGGCGGAATGGAAGCGGGCCACCATCTGCTGGAACTCGGAGATCTCGGCCCGGGCCATGTATTTCGGTTCGGGCGCGAAGAAGCCGATGGACTGGTAGCCCCAGTAATTGCTCAGGTTCTTTTCGTGCAGGAACCGGTCGGTCAGGTAGGCATGGACCGGCAAAAGCTCGATCGCGGTGATGCCGAGATCGCTCAGGTAGTCCAGCATCCGGTCCGACGACAGGGCCAGGAAGGTGCCCGCATCGTCCAGGTCGCCGCGCCGCATGGTCAGACCCTTGGCATGCGCCTCGTAGATCACCGATTGCTGGATCGGCGTGCGCAGCGGCGTGTCGTCACCCCAGGAAAACGCCGGATCCTCGACAACCGAGCGTGGCATGTAGGGCGCGCTGTCGCGGGTATCCATCGCCAGGTCGGCGTCCTTGTGGCCAACCTTGTAGCCCTGCAGCGCGTCGTGCCAAGTCGGGTGCCCGGTCAGCCGCTTGGCGTAGGGATCCATCAGCAGCTTGTGCGGGTTGAAGCGGTGCCCTTCTTCGGGGCGATAGGGGCCATGTGCGCGGTAGCCATATTTCTGGCCCGGACGCAGACCCGAGATATAGCCGTGCCAGACATCGCCATCGCGTTCGGGCAGGTCGATCTGCAGCGTCTCGCGCCCGCCTTCGTCGTAAAGGCAAAGCACCATGCGGGTGGCATTTTCCGAAAAGATGGCGAAATTCACGCCATCCCCGTCGAAGGTCGCGCCGATGGGGGCCGCGCGGCCCTCGGTCATCACGTGATCAAGGCTCATGTGTTCAGATCAGACTTCTGTATAAGGCGGCGTACTCAGCGGCCGAGCTGTCCCAGCCGACCGGATGGCGCATCGCGTTTTTCACCATCTTCGACCAAGTATCTCGGTCGGCGTAAAGGTCCAAAAGCCTTTTCATCGCGTGGGCTGTGGCGTCGCCACGACCGGCCGTGTGCATAATCCCCGTGCAAACGCCCACTTTCACGGCAGCGTCGTTGGCGTCGATCACGGTATCGGCCAAGCCGCCGGTATTCGCGACCACGGGGATGGTGCCGTAGCGCAGACCGTAAAGCTGGGTCAGCCCGCAGGGCTCGAACCGCGAGGGCACAAGCACCGCGTCGCCGCCCGCGATCAGAAGGTGTGCCAGATCCTCGTCATAGCCGATGCGCACGGCCAGGCCGTCGTGGCGCGCGGCTGCGAATTCCCAGGCGCGTTCCAGCTCGGACGCGCCAGATCCCAGAAGCGCGATCTGCCCGCCATCCGACAGGAACGGCTCGAGCCCGTCCAGCGTCAGGTCCAGCCCCTTCTGCTCGGTCAGGCGCGACACGACGACGGCCAGTGGCCCGTCGGCGTCTGGCAGACCCATCTTGGCGCGCAAGGCTTTCTTGGCTTTCTCCTTGCCTTTCAGGGATTTGTAATGCGGTGCCACGGTGTCGTTCGCCGGATCCCAGACCGCAAGGTCGATGCCGTTCAGGATGCCGGTCAAATCGTCCTGCCGCGCGCGGATCAGCCCTTCGAAGCCCATCCCGAAGGTATCGGTGGTCAGTTCGCGCGCGTAGGTCGGGCTGACGGTCGTGATCTTGTCGCAATAGTTCAGACCGGCCTTCAGCGACGACACGCGGCCCCAGAATTCGAACCCTTCGGGCGTGTAGTCGGCGGGGTCGAGCAAAAGCTCGCCCATCATGCCCGGATCGGCGTGGCCGGCGAAGGCGATGTTGTGGATCGTCATCACCGACGGCACGCCCACGCGCAGCTTGTGCAGGTAATAGGGCGCGAAGCCTGCCTGCCAGTCGTGGCCATGCACCACGTCCGGCCGCCAGTCGCCCAGCCCGTCGCGCGCGATGCGGGCGGCCACCAGCGACAGGGCGGCGAAGCGCTGGGGGTTGTCGGCCCAGTCCTGGCCATTGCCGTCCAGATAGATGCCGTGATCGCGTTCGTAGAGATGCGGCGCGTCCAGCACCAGCACGGGCACGCCCTTGGCCGTCTGCGCCAGCACCTGCGCCGAGGCGCCGAAAAGATCGTCGACACGCGTCAACTCGATCGGTGCGTCAAGCGCGGCCATGACCGGCTTGTAGCCCGGCAGCAGCACGCGCATGTCCACGCCCTGCCCCGCCAGCGCCCCCGGCAGCGCGCCGGCCACGTCCGCAAGGCCGCCGGTCTTCACCAGCGGCGCGCATTCGGACGCGACCGACAGCACCCGCATCATTGCGTGGCGAGCCACTTCTCGATCATCGGCTTGGTGATCAGCGTCACGCCGCCGTCGCTTTCGTAGAAGATCGGATTGCCCTGCGCATCCAGGTGCTCGGGCGCGTCCTCGGTGCCGACCTTCAGGCCCTCGGGGATCTCGACGCCGCGGTCCACGACGCATTTCGTCAGCTCGGCCGAGCGCCCGATATTGCAGCTTGGCAGGATCACCGCCTGGTTCAGCTTGGCGAAACTGTTGGTCTTCACCTTGGAAAACAGCAGCGATTCGCGGATCTCGGTGCCCGAGATGATGCATCCGCCCGACACCAGCGACGACAGCGCGTGGCCGCGCCGCCCTTCCGCGTCGTGGATGAACTTGGCGGGCGGCGTGCTTTCCGAATAGGTCCAGACCGGCCAGTTGGTGTCCCACAGGTCGAGATCGGGGTCGAAATCCGTGAGGTCGATATTGGCCTGCCAATACGCATCGACGGTGCCCACATCCTTCCAGTATGCGGGCGCGTCCTCGCGGTGGCGCACGCAGGAATCGGAAAAGCGGTGCGCCTGCGCATGGCCGTTTTCCACGATGTAGGGGATGATGTCGCCGCCGAAATCGTGCTTCGAGCTTTCCTTGTCCTCGTCGCTGAGCAGCAGCTCGCGCAAGTAAGTCCACTTGAAGACGTAGATGCCCATCGAGGCCAGCGTCTGGTTCGGATTGCCTGGCATTCCGGGCGGATTGTCCGGCTTTTCCAGGAAGGACGTGATGCGCCACTTGTCGTCCACGTCCATGACGCCAAAGGCTTTCGCCTGTTCGCGGGTGACGGTCAGGCAGCCGATGGTCACGTCCGCCTTGGTGTCCACGTGTTCGCGGATCATCACCTCGTAATCCATCTTGTAGATGTGGTCGCCCGCCAGGATCAGGATGTATTCGATCCCGTAACTGTCGATGATGTCTATGTTTTGCGTGACCGCATCCGCGGTGCCCACGTACCACTTGTCTTCGGCCACTCGCTGCGACGCGGGCAGGATGTCCAGGTATTCGTTCCGTTCGGCGCGGAAGAAGGACCAGCCGCGCTGGCAATGGCGGATCAGGCTGTGCGCCTTGTACTGGGTGGCGATGGCCATCTTGCGAATGCCCGAGTTCAGCGCGTTCGACAGCGCGAAATCGACGATCCGGGTCTTGCCGCCGAAATAGACCGCCGGCTTGGCGCGCATTTCGGTCAGGTCCTTCAGCCGCGATCCGCGCCCGCCGGCCAGCACGAAGGCCAGCGTGCGGTTCGTCAGTCTCGAGTTCGGTCGGTCCATCCCTCGTCTCTCCCTCCCAGAAGTTATTCTTGTTGTCGTCGGGCGTCAGTCCTTGATGAAGATCTGCGTGCTGAGCGGCGGCAGAACGACCTTGGCTTGCGCAGGCTGTCCGTGAAGCGGTTCGGGCGTGGCATCGATGCCGCCCATGTTGCCACGATCGCTGCCGCCATAGACGCCCGCATCGGTGTTCAGCGCCTCGCGCCACCGGCCCGCCTGCGGCAGCGGCAGGATGTGCTCGGTCCGCTCGACCGGGGTCATGTTGCACACGACGACGACCTCGGCCGCGTCCTTGTCCTTGCCGCGACGGATCCAGGCATAGCTGGACTGTTTCGAATCGTTCGCCTCGATCCACTGGAAGCCCTTGGGGTCGCAATCAAGCTGATGCAGCGCGGGCGTGTCGCGGTAGAGCGTGTTCAGATCGCGCACGAGGCGGCGCACCCCGTCGTGCTTGGGGTCGTCCAGCAGGTCCCACGGCAATTGCCCCGCGGCCTTCCATTCGTGCGGCTGGGCGAATTCGCAGCCCATGAACAGCAGTTTCTTGCCCGGATGGCCCCACATGAAGCCGTAATAGGCGCGCAGGTTGGCGAATTTCTCCCACTCGTTGCCCGGCATCTTCGACAGCATCGAGCCTTTGCCATGCACCACTTCGTCATGGCTGATCGGCAGGATGAAATTCTCGGAAAATGCATAATGCAGCCCGAAGGTCATCTGGTGGTGGTGGTGCTGGCGGTAGATCGGATCCTTTTCCATGTAAGACAGGGTGTCGTTCATCCAGCCCATGTTCCACTTGTAGCCGAAGCCCAGCCCCCCCTGATCCACCGGGTGCGACACGCCCGGAAAACTGGTCGATTCCTCGGCCACGGTCATGATGCCCGGATGCTCGCCATAGGCGGCGATGTTGGTGTTCTGCAGCACCGCGATCGCTTCATAATTCTCACGGCCGCCATCCTTGTTGGGGATCCACTCACCTTCCTTGCGGCTGTAGTCACGATAGAGCATCGAGGCCACCGCATCCACGCGCAGCCCGTCGACGTGGTATTCCTCGAACCAGTACAGCGCGTTGGAAATCAGATAGTTGGCGACCTCGGTGCGACCGTAATTGTAGATCGCGGTGTTCCAGTCGGGATGAAATCCTTCGCGCGGGTCGGCGTGCTCGTAAAGCGCGGTGCCGTCGAACTTGGCCAGCCCATGCGCGTCCACCGGGAAGTGACCCGGAACCCAGTCCAGGATCATGCCCAGCCCCGCCTTGTGGGCGGCTTCCACCAAGTCGCGGAATTCGTGCGGGGTGCCGTGGCGGATGGTGGGCGCGAACATGCCCACGGGCTGGTAACCCCAGGACCCGTCGAAGGGATATTCGCTGATCGGCAGCAGCTCGATATGGGTGAAGCCCATGTCGGCCACGTATTCCACAAGCTCGGTGGCCGCTTCCTGGTAGGACAGCGACCGCCCGCCTTCATCCACGCGGCGCTTCCAGGACGGCAGATGCACTTCGTAAACGGAAATCGGAGAGGCGCGGTCGTTGAGCGATGCGCGCGTCTTCATCCACTCGGCGTCCTTCCAGCCATATCCGCGCAGGTCGCGCACGATGGACGCGTTTTCTGGCGGATGCTGCGAGCCGAAGCCGACCGGATCGGCCTTCAAGGGCTGCAGCGTGCCGCCGGGGCCGAGGATCTCGTACTTGTACGCCTCGCCCTCGGCCACGTTGGGGATGAAGATCTCCCACACACCGGTGGCGCCGCGCAGCCGCATGGGATGGCGCCGCCCGTCCCAGTGGTTGAAGCCGCCCACGACGCTGACGCGTTGCGCGTTCGGCGCCCAGACGGCGAAATGGGTGCCGGACTGGCCCTCACGCTCCATGACGTGAGCGCCCAGGACGGTCCAGATGCGGCGATGGGTGCCTTCGCCGAGCAGGTATTCGTCCATCTCGCCCATGACGGGACCGAAGCGATAGGCGTCTTCGTATTCCCAGTCGGCACCGTCGACGTGGCCCTTCAGCCAGTAATGGCCATCGCCGGGCACCGGGCCCGAGAAGACGCCCGTCCCGTCGGCCACCCGCGCAAGGGGATGCGCGGTGCCGTCATCGGTCATGGCGAACATTTCTTCGGCACCGGGATCGATGCAGGTGACGTGGCGTGTGCCATTCACGGAATGCGGACCCAGCACGGCGAAGGGATCGCCGTGCTGTCCGGCCTGTAGGGCGCGGGCCGCGTCTTGGGAAATGGCGGACTTGGCGGGCGTTTTGTCGGTTGTGCTCATACGCCCTAGCCTAGGCCGTTTGAGCATTACCGCAACCGTCCCGAGCGGGAATTTAGCCGGCCACGAGCGCCTGGGCGTCCCAAATATCGCGCATGTACCCCCGGATCGTCCTGTCCGAGCTGAACCAGCCCGACCGCGCCGTGTTCAGCACCGCCATCCGGGTCCAGTCGTCCTGGTCGGCATAGGCTTTTTCGACGTCACGCTGTGCGCGGTAGAAATCGGTGAAATCCGACGCAACCAGGAAGTAATCCGGCCCGCTGATATTGCCCACGATGCCGTCGAAGCTGTCACCGAAGGTGCCCTTGCGGATCTCGTCCAGCGCGCGCTTCAGGCGGGGATCGGCCTCGATCGCCTTTTGCGCATGGTTCGCGACCTCGCGGCGCTCGACCACCTCTTGCGCGGTCATGCCGAACAGGAAGAAGTTGTCCGCGCCCACGAGGTCACGGATTTCCACGTTGGCGCCGTCCAGCGTGCCGATGGTCAGCGCGCCGTTCAGCGCGAACTTCATGTTGCCGGTGCCCGACGCTTCCTTGCCCGCGGTGCTGATCTGCTCGGACAGCTCCGCCGCCGGGATCAGGCGTTCGGCCAGGGTGACGTTGTAATTGGCGGGATAGGCCACTTTGAGGTACTGGCTGGTCTGCGGATCGCGGTTCAGCACGTCGGCCACCGCGTTGATAAGATGGATGATTTCCTTGGCGAAGACGTAGCCGGGGGCCGCCTTGCCGCCGAAGATCTTCACGCGCGGCACCCAGTCGGCGTTGGGATTGTCCTTGATCTCAAGCCAATGGGCGATGGTTTCCAGGATGTTCAGGTGCTGGCGTTTGTATTCGTGGATGCGCTTGATCTGCACGTCGAACATGGCGTCGGGGTCCACGTCGGTGCCCCGCTCGCCCAGGTAATTCGAAAGGTCCGCCTTGTTCGCGCGCTTCGCGGCGGCATAGGCATCGCGGAAGGTGCGGTCGTCGGCCATGGGTTCGAGCTTTTTCAGCCGCTCAAGGTCGTCCACCCAGCCCTTGCCGATGGCCTGCGTGATCAGCTGGCTCAGGCGCGGATTGGCCGACAGCACCCAGCGGCGCGGCGTGACGCCGTTCGTCTCGTTCACGATCCGGTCGGGATGCAGGCGGTGCAGCTCGGCGAACACGGTTTCCTTCATCAGCTCGGTATGCAGCGCCGACACGCCGTTGACCTTGTGCGCCATGGCGAAGGCCAGCGGGCCCATCAGCACGTCGCCCTCGTCGGTCATGGTGACCTGGCGGTCCGGATGCTCGGCGGCGTGGGCCTTGTCGATCGCCTCGATCAGCTGCATGTGCCGCGGCAGCAGGTCCGACATCAGCTCAATCCCCCACCGCTCGAGCGCCTCGGGCAGCAGCGTGTGGTTGGTGTAGCTAAGGCAGCCGCGCGCGATCTCGATCGCTTGCTCCAGCGCCAGGCCACGCTCGTCCACCAGCAGGCGGACCAGTTCCGGCCCGGCGATGGCGGGGTGGGTGTCGTTCAGCTGGATCGCGACCTTTTGAGGCAGCAGGGTCAGGTCGTCGTATTCACTGTCGAACCGGCGCAGGATGTCGCGCAGGGACGCGGCTGTGAAGAAGAATTCCTGCTTCAGCCGCAGGCGCTTGCCCTCTTCGGTGGTGTCGTCGGGATAGAGCACGCGGCTGATCGTGCGCGCTGTGTTCTCGGGCTGCGCCGCGCCGTAATAGTCGCCCGCGTTGAAGCGGTCGAGGTCGAAGACCTGCTCGGGCACCGCCGCCCAGAGCCGCAGCGTGTTGGCCCAGTTTCCGTCCCAGCCGATGATGGGCGTGTCGAAGGCTTCGGCCACCACGGCCTCGTCCGGGGTCCAAACGGTCTTGCCGCCCAGATCCGTCACGGTGCCGCCGAACCCGATGGAAAACGACGCTTCGGGGCGCTCGAATTCCCACGCGTGGGTCTGGGTCAGCCAGTCCTCGGGCGCCTCGATCTGGCGACCGTCCTCGAAGCTCTGCTTGAACAGGCCGTGCTCGTAGCGGATGCCGTAGCCATAGGCCGGGCAACCGATGGTCGACAACGATTCCAGGAAACACGCCGCGAGCCGTCCCAGCCCGCCATTGCCGAGCGCCGCGTCGGGCTCGTCGCCCAGCACGTCGTCCAGCGACAGGCCCAGCCCGTCGAAGATCTCGGACGTCTCGTCCAACAGGCGCAGGTTCACCACCGCGTCCTCGAGCAGACGCCCGATCAGGAATTCCATCGACAGGTAATAGACGCGCTTGCCTTGCTGGGCGTAGGTCGCGCGGGTCGAGGCGAACCACGGATCGACGATCCTGTCCCGAATGGCGTAGCTGAGCGCCAGCCGCCAGTCGGTGATCTGGGCGTGGGATTCGTCCTTGCCCAGCGAATATTTCAGGTGACGCAGGATGTCGTCGCGAAGTTTCGTCTTGGTGGTCATAGCGAGCTATCTTTCGGGATGCGGCCCAAGCAGGCCGTAACTGGGGGAGTTAGCGGTAACCTTTCCCGCCTTGGCCCCAGCGTTTGCACGGCTTCGCCCAAGGCTGCAAGCGCTTTGAAAAGCGAATTGACGCAGGGCGTTTCCGTGACGCAACAGACCGCTGCGGACCGTTTCGGATAAGTGGCGCGCGTGATTTGCAGAATCCACCGGCACGGCAGGTCGTCACATCCGGAAGACGCCGAACCTGGTCTCGCCGATAGCAGTGTTGCAGGCCGCCGCGAGGCTCAGCGACAGCACCTGCCGCGCGGTTCGCGGGTCGATCACCCCGTCGTCCCAGAGCCGCGCGCTGGCGTAGAGCGGGTGCGACTGCCGCTCGAACTGCTCGATGATGGGCCGCTTGAACGCGGCCTCGTCGGCGTCCGACCACTCCTCGCCGCGCTTTTCCCTTTGGGCGCGCGTGACATCGGCCAGCACACCCGCCGCCTGCGGCCCGCCCATGGTCGAGATGCGTGCGTTGGGCCACGACCACAGGAAGCGCGGCGAATAGGCCCGCCCCGCCATCCCGTAATTGCCCGCCCCGAACGAGCCGCCGATCAGCATCGAGATCTTCGGCACCGCCGTGGTGCTGACCGCCGTCACCATCTTGGCGCCGTGCCGCGCGATGCCTTCGTTTTCGTATTTCCGGCCCACCATGAAGCCGGTGATGTTGTGCAGGAAGACCAACGGCACCCGGCGCTGGGAACAGAGCTCGATGAAATGCGCGCCCTTCTGGGCGGCTTCAGAGAACAG
Organism: Palleronia pontilimi; assembly: GCF_016412875.1. Classification (GTDB taxonomy): domain Bacteria; phylum Pseudomonadota; class Alphaproteobacteria; order Rhodobacterales; family Rhodobacteraceae; genus Palleronia; species Palleronia pontilimi. The sequence goes on from NZ_JAEKPD010000008.1 coordinate 231,182, forward strand.
CACGCCGTTATTGGCCACGATCCCCACCGGCCAGCCGTCCACATGGGCAAAGCCGGTGACCAGGGTGTCGCCGAAGCGGGCCTTGAATTCGTCGAAGCGTGAGCCGTCCACCATCCGCGCGATCACCTCGCGCACGTCATATGGCGTGGTCAGCGCCTTTGGGAGGACGCCAAGCACCTCGTCCGGATCATAATCGGGATCCTCGGACGCCTGCCGCGGGGAGACGTGCTGTCCCGCCCCAAGCGACGCCACGGCCTGCCGCGCCAGGGCCAGCGCGTGGGCGTCGTCCTCGGCCAGGTAATCGGCCACGCCCGAAAGGCGGGTGTGCACGTCGCCTCCGCCCAGGTCCTCGGCCGTGACGACCTCGCCCGTCGCGGCCTTCACCAGCGGCGGGCCGGCCAGGAAGATCGTGCCCTGGTCGCGCACGATGATCGTCACGTCGGACATGGCGGGCACATAGGCGCCACCGGCCGTGCAGGACCCCATGACGACGGCGATCTGGGCGATGCCCTTGGCGCTCATCTGCGCCTGGTTGTAGAAGATGCGCCCGAAATGGTCGCGGTCCGGGAAGACTTCGTCCTGCAACGTCAGGTTCGCGCCGCCGGAATCGACCAGGTAGATGCACGGCAGACCGTTCTGCTCGGCAATCTCCTGGGCGCGCAGGTGTTTCTTCACGGTCATCGGGAAATACGTGCCGCCCTTCACGGTGGCGTCGTTGGCCAGCACCATGCAGAGCTGCCCCGACACGGTGCCGACCCCCGCGATGGCGCCCGCCGCGGGCGCATCGCCGCCATACATGCCATGGGCCGCGGTCAGCCCGACCTCGAGGAACGCGGATCCGGGATCGAGCAGACCGGCCACCCGGTCACGTGGCGCCATCTTGCCGCGCGCCTCGTGGCGGGCACGGGCCCGCGCGCCGCCACCCGCCATGGCCGTCTCCGCCGCCGCGCGCATCTGGTCGATCAGGTCCAGGTGATGGGCCCGGTTTTCCCTGAACTCGGCCGCGCCGGTCAGGATGTGCGATTGAAGCTTCACGGGCGGCAGGTCCTTACGGCGCGGATATCCGCCCCGAGCCTAGGCGCGCCCCGCCGGACCGGCAAGCGATCCGGCGCTTGTTATCACTGTTCTACAAATAGTTTGTCGCAAAGGCAGTCTGACGGCCCACCCATTGATCCTCACGCCCCTGCGCTCAGATGCCGCCCGGTTCCGGTACGGCCACGTCGCCGCCCCAGCGCGATACGCCATAGACCCGGCGCGCGTCACCGTCGCAGATCACGCGGATCCAGACCCGGCCCTGCCCCGGCACGCCGATGCAGTCGCCCGCGCGCCCGCCGGTCTCGGCCACGTAGCGCGCCGCGCGGTCGGCGATCACCGCGCCCTCGTCCAGGCGCATCACCCGCAATCCCGCCGTCAGACCCAGTGCCAAGGCGGCGAGCGACACCGCCACCAACCCCAGCAGGACCGGCCCGCGCATCACTGCATCCCGGCCATCAGTTCACGGCCAATCAGCATGCGCCGGATCTCGGACGTTCCTGCGCCGATCTCCATCAGCTTGGCGTCGCGGAACAGCCGTGCGACCGGGCTGTCGGCCATGAAGCCCGCACCGCCCATGGCCTGCACTGACTGGTGGGCCACCTTCATCGCCTCTTCGCTGGCGTAGAGCACGCAGGCCGCCGCATCCTGGCGGGTGACACGGCCGCGATCGCAGGCCTTCGCGACCTCATAGACATAGGCCCGCGCGCTGTTCATCGCGGTGTACATGTCGGCGATCTTGCCCTGCATCAGCTGGAAATCCCCGATCCGCTGGCCGAACTGCTTGCGCTCGGCCAGATACGGCATGATCTCGTCCAGGCAGGCGGCCATGATGCCGGTGCCGATGCCGCTGAGCACCACGCGTTCGTAATCCAGCCCCGACATCAGCACGGCCACACCGCCGCCCTCTTCGCCCAGCACGTTCTCGAACGGCACTTCCACGTCGTCGAAGATCAGCTCGGCGGTGTTTGAGCCGCGCATCCCCAGCTTGTCGAAATGCGCACTCGTGGTGAACCCGGTCATGGTCCGCTCGATCAGGAAGGCGGTGATGCCCCTGGAGCCCGCCTTGGCGTCGGTCTTTGCGTAAACCACCAGCGTGTCGGCATCGGGGCCGTTGGTGATCCAGTACTTCGTGCCGTTGAGCCGGTAGTGATCGTTGCGCTTCTCGGCGCGCAGCTTCATCGACACCACGTCGCTGCCCGCGCCCGCTTCGGACATCGCCAGCGCGCCCACGTGTTCGCCGCTGATCAGCTTCGGCAGGTACCGCGCCTTCTGGTCCGCGCTGCCGTTCAGCGCGATCTGGTTGACGCACAGGTTGGAATGCGCGCCGTAGCTCAGGCCAACGCTGGCACTGGACCGCGCGATCTCCTCGACCGCGACCACGTGGGCCAGGTAGCCCATGCCCGCGCCGCCGTCTTCCTCGGGCACGGTGATGCCCAGCAGGCCGAGCGCGCCCATCTCGGGCCAAAGCTCGGGCGGAAACGTGTTTGCGCGGTCGATCTCGGCCGCGAGCGGCTTCACGCGCTCCTGCGCCCAGCCATGCACCATTTCGCGCATGGCGTTGATGTCGTCGCCCAGATCGAATGTCATCGAGCCCGTGAACATTTGCGCATCCCCCTGCCGTTGCATCACTCTAGCGACGGTGCCGCCGGGCGCAAATTTTCGTCGAAAATTTGCCGCCTAGCCCAGGAGCCTGTCGACGATCAGCGGCAAATCCGAAAAGCGGTCGAGCAACGCCTCGGGCGCGAGCTCGGCCACCGCTTCGCCTTCGGGGCCGAAGCTGACCAGCACCGACGCCACGCCCGCGTTGCGCGCGGTTGTGCGGTCGGTTTCCGTGTCGCCCACCAGCACGGCCCGCGCGCGGTCGCCGCCCGCACGGTCCACCGCTTCGAAGAAATGCGCGGGATCGGGCTTGCGCACCGCCAGCGTGTCCGCGCCGATGAGCGGGCCGAACGTGTCGCGATGGCCGAGCGCGCGCAGCAGCTTGTCGGCAAGTCCGTAGGGTTTGTTGGTGGCGATCCCCACCGCGTCGCCGCGCGCGGCGAGCGCCTGCGCCGCGTCCACCGCACCGGGATAGAAGGCCGAGTGCACGCAGACCGCATCGTCGTAATGCTCCAGAAGCCGCGGGTATTGCGCGTCCACGCGCGCCTCGCCGCCGAGACCCAGTCGCGCGAAGCCTAGCCGCAGCATGGCGCGTCCGCCGCGAAAGGCCGTCGCCTTGTCGGCCTCGGGGTCCAGCAGGTCGCCATGGCCCAGCTCGCGGAAACACGCATTCGCCGCCGCGATCAGGTCCGCGCCGGTGTCCACCAGCGTGCCGTCCAGATCAAGAATGACCGTTTTCCTGCGCGTATCCATGTGGCCGGTAACTCTGCGAAACCCGATGTGAAGGCAAGCGGGATTGCGCCCGGCCCGCGGCTCGTGACAGACAACACCAAACGAAACGGGGGCTTTCCGCCATGCCATCCCACCTGATCATCCTGGCCGCGGGCGCGGGCACGCGCATGCAGTCCGATCTGCCCAAGGTCCTGCACCGAGTGGGCGGCGCACCGCTCTTCGCGCATGCCCTGAATGCGGCCGAGGGTCTGGGCGCCGAGCGGCGCATCCTTGTCGCGGGTCACGGCGCCGAGCGGGTGCGCGCCGTGGCGGCCGAAATCGATCCGGACCTGCATATCGTGCTGCAGACCGAGCAGCTTGGCACCGCCCATGCCGTCGCCCAGGCCCGCGAAGCGCTTGCCGGTGCGACGGGCGACGTGTTCATTCTTTACGGCGACACCCCCTTCATACGACCGGAAACATTGCGCGCGATGGCCGACGCCCGCGCGGAGGGTGCCGCCGTCGTCGTGCTGGGTTTCGAGGCCGCCGATCCGGGCCGCTACGGTCGGCTGAAAGTGGTCGACGGCACGCTGGAAGCCATCATCGAGCACAAGGATGCATCGGATGAAGATCGCGCCATAACGCTCTGCAATTCCGGCGTGATTTGCGCGGACGCGGAACAGATTTTCGACCTGATCGACGCGGTGGGCAACGACAATGCGTCGAAGGAATACTACCTAACCGATATCGTGGCCCACGCCCGCGCCCGAGGGCTGGAAACCGCCGCCGTGACCTGCCCCGAATCCGAGACCATGGGCATCAACACGCGCGCCGAACTCGCCAGGGCGGAAGCCTTTTTCCAGGCCCGCAAACGGGCCGAGGCGCTCGAGACCGGCGTGACCCTGACCGCACCCGACACGGTCTTCTTCGCCCACGACACCCATCTGGGTCGCGACGCCGTCGTCGAGCCGCACGTCGTTTTCGGCCCCGGTGTCACGGTCGAGTCGGGCGCGCAGATCCGCGCCTTCAGCCATTTGGAAGGATGCCATGTGGGCGCGGATGCAGTCGTCGGCCCCTATGCCCGCCTGCGACCCGGAACCGAACTGGGCAACGGCGCGAAGATCGGCAACTTCGTCGAGACGAAGAACGCCGAGATCGGCGAAGGCGCGAAGGTCAACCACCTGAGCTATATCGGCGACGCGCATGTGGGCGAGGCCGCCAACATCGGCGCGGGCACCATCACCTGCAACTACGACGGCGTCTTCAAGCACCGCACCCATATCGGCGCGCGGGCCTTCATCGGGTCGGACACCATGCTGGTGGCGCCCGTCACGATCGGCAATGATGCCATGACCGGCTCGGGCTCGGTCATCACCGCCGACGTGCCGGATGGCGCGCTGGCCCTGGCGCGTGCCCGGCAGGAAAATCGCGAAGGTTTCGCCCGCAAGCTGATGGCCAGGCTGCGGGCTGCGAAACAGAAAAGGACCAACTGAGATGTGCGGAATCGTCGGCGTCCTGGGCAAGCACGAAGTGTCGCCCCTGCTGGTCGAGGCGCTCAAGCGTCTTGAATATCGCGGCTATGACAGCGCCGGCATCGCCACGGTCAATGACGGCCATCTCGACCGGCGCCGCGCGGTCGGCAAGCTCATCAACCTGTCCGATCACCTGGTGCGCTCGCCGCTGCCGGGCAAATCCGGCATCGGCCACACGCGATGGGCCACGCATGGGGCGCCGAGTGTCACCAATGCCCATCCCCATCGCGCCGGCCCCGTGGCCGTCGTCCATAATGGGATCATCGAGAACTACGCCGCGCTGCGCGATGAACTGCGCGCCCAGAACCTGGGCCCCGAAAGCGACACCGACACCGAAACCGTCGCCCTTCTGACGCAATCCTTTCTGCAGGCGGGCGACAGCCCCCAACAGGCGGTGGCGAAGACGCTCGCCAAGCTCGAAGGCGCCTTCGCGCTGGCCTTCCTGTTCGACGGCCACGATGACCTGATGATCGCCGCGCGCCGCGGCTCGCCGCTGGCGATCAGCCTGGGCGACGGCGAGGCTTATGTCGGCTCGGACGCGATCGCGCTGGCCCCGATGACCGATCACCTGACCTATCTCGAGGAAGGTGACCTGGCTGTGCTCACGCGTCATTCGATGCAGATCTTCGACGAGACGGGCGCGCCCGTCACCCGCGCGATCGAATCGATCACGCCCGAGGCGGGCCGGGTCGAGAAGGGTGGCCATCGTCACTGGATGGCCAAGGAAATCGCCGAACAGCCTGCCGTTCTGGACACCGCACTGGCCCATTACATCCACGATGGGGCCATTCGTCTGCCCGAAGGCGACGTGGATTTCAGCGATGTCACCCGCATCGTCATGGTCGCCTGCGGCACCGCGTTCTACGCGTGTCTGACGGCGAAATACTGGATCGAGCGCCTGGCGGGCGTGCCCGTCGAAGTCGACGTGGCGTCCGAGTTCCGCTATCGCGAACCGCCGATCACCGATGGTACGCTTGCGATCTTCGTGTCGCAATCTGGCGAGACGGCGGACACGTTGGCCGCGCTGCGCTATTGCGAGGGCCGCGCGCGGATCGTGTCGGTGGTCAATGTCGAGACGTCGTCGATCGCGCGCGCGTCCGACGTGGCGCTGCCGATCTTGGCAGGCCGCGAGATCGGCGTTGCATCCACCAAGGCGTTCACCTGCCAGCTTGCGGTGCTGGGCGTGCTGGCGCTGAAGGCCGCGCAGGATCGCGGAACGCTGAGCGCAGCCGAGATCAGAAGCCATCTGGAAGACCTGACCCGCGTGCCCGCGCTGATCGCCCAGGCGTTGAACCTGGAAGACGATCTGAGCGATATCGCCCGCGACCTGTCCGAGGCGCGCGACATCCTGTTCATCGGCCGGGGCCCCATGTACCCCCTGGCCCTGGAAGGCGCTCTGAAACTGAAGGAAATCAGCTACATACACGCCGAGGGTTATGCATCTGGCGAACTGAAACACGGGCCCATCGCGCTGGTCGATGACAGTGTGCCGGTGATCGTCTTCGCGCCCTCGGACGATCTGTTCGGCAAGACCGTCAGCAACATGCAAGAGGTCATGGCCCGAGGCGGCAGGGTCGTGCTGGTCAGCGACGCGCAGGGGCTGAAAGCTCAGCCCGGAAGCTGGCACAGCGCGCAGATGCCGCACGCTCCAGATCTGTGGGGTCCGTTACTTTACGCCATTCCGGCGCAGCTTCTGGCCTATCACACGGCGGTCGCCAAGGGGACTGATGTGGACCAGCCGCGCAACCTAGCCAAGTCCGTGACGGTGGAATAGCGCGCAGCAGCGCAGCACGCTATTGCGCCGCGCTTCAGCCTGACTGTGTCTGTCGCCGGAAGGCTGCCAGGCTCATGCGCCCCGTGCTCTCAGTTGGCATAGACGATCAGGGTCGGCAGATCGGTCAGCGGTGCCTCGAGCAATCGCATGGCCGCCAGCGACACCTGCGATCCGCCGTCGCCGGCGAGGGGCCGCAATTCCACCACGGCGCTCTTGCCCGAGCCGGGATATTCCAGCCGCCCCGATCGCTGTTCGGTGACAAGCGGCGTCTTGATCCACAGCCCCGGCTCGGTCGGATCGCCAAGCGACGCCACCACCTCGCCCAGCCGCGTCTCGCCGCCCGTGGGTGCGGCGGTGGCGGCGGCTTTCTGCTCTTGGGTGGTGGTGTCGAACTGATCCACCGTGCGCGCGGCCGCTGCGGGCCGTGGCGCGCTGACGATCGCGGCGATTTCTTCGGGCGGGGGCGGCGTATCTTCCACCGTCGGGGCAGGCCCCGAAACGGGCCTTGCGGCAAAGGGGTTGGGAAGCTGCGCGCAGCCCGACAGAGCCATGGAAAGCGCCAGTGCGCCGGACAAAATACGTGTGTTCATGGTGCCGAGACTATGCACTAGACGACGCCTTGCCAACGACCAAAGGAGGCTTGCGGCGGGCCTTCGCCCCCCTTACTTTGACAGCCCATGAAAACAGCCCTCATCGACCCGTTCCAGCGTGCCATTTCCTACCTGCGCGTGTCCGTTACCGACCGCTGCGACTTCCGCTGCGTCTATTGCATGTCGGAGAACATGCAGTTCTTGCCCAAGAAGGAACTGCTGAGCCTGGAAGAGCTCGACCGGATGTGCGCCACCTTCATCCGGCTGGGTGTGAAGAAGCTGCGCATCACCGGGGGCGAGCCGCTGGTCCGGCGCGATATCATGACCTTCTTCCGCTCGATGTCGCGCCATCTCGACAGCGGCGATCTGCACGAGCTGACGCTGACCACCAACGGCTCGCAGCTGCACCGCTTTGCCGATGATCTTTACGCTGCAGGCGTGCGCCGGGTGAACGTGTCGCTCGACACGCTTGAAGAGGCGAAGTTCGCGCGCGTGACCCGCTGGGGCCGTCTGCCGCAGGTGCTGAAGGGCATCGACGCGGCGCAAAAGGCGGGTCTGAAGGTCAAGATCAACACCGTGGCGCTGAAGGGCTTCAACGAGGACGAGCTGTTCACCCTGACCGAATGGTGCGCCAGCCGCGGCATGGACCTGACCTTCATCGAGGTCATGCCCATGGGCGACCTGGGCGGCGAGGATCGCGTCGGCCAGTACTGGGCGCTCGACGACCTGCGCGCTCAACTGGCGACCCGCTACAGCCTGAGTGACATCCCGAAACGCACCGGCGGCCCCGCCCGCTATTCGCGGGTCGCCGAGACCGGCCAGGATATCGGTTTCATCACGCCGCTGACCCACAATTTCTGCGAAAGCTGCAATCGCGTGCGGCTGACCTGCACGGGCGAGCTCTACATGTGCCTGGGCCAGGAAGACATGGCCGACCTGCGCGCGCCGCTGCGGGCCTCGGACGACGATGCGGTGCTGGAAAACGCGATCCGCGCCGCGATTTCGCTAAAGCCCAAGGGCCACGATTTCGACTATTCGCGGCAGCGCGCGGACGGACAGATGACCCGCCATATGAGCCATACCGGCGGATGAGGCTTGCCTATGCGGGCTACCGCGCGCTGACCCGATTGATCGCGCCCGTCTTGGCGCGCCGTGATGCCGCGAAACTGGCCGAGGCGGGCGTGCCCGCGCCGCGCCGCCGTGAACGCCTGGGCCATGCGTCGCGGCCGCGCCCCGACGGCCCGGTGATTTGGCTGCACGCCGTATCCGTTGGCGAGGCGATGTCGATCCTGCCCCTCCTGCCCGCCTTTTCCCGGCGGGCCAGCGTGGTGCTGACCACGACCTCCGCCACCTCTGCCCGTATCGTGGCCGAACGCGCGCCGAAGGGCATCATCCACCAGTTCGCCCCGCTGGATACCGCGGCGGCCACGCACCGCTTCCTGGACCATTGGCGCCCCGATCTGCTGATCCTGACCGAATCCGAGCTTTGGCCCCGTCAGATCACGCTGGCCCATGACCGCGCCATTCCCGTGGCGCTCATCGGCGCACGGCTGTCCGACCGCTCGCTGGCGCGCTGGCGTAAGCTGAAGCCGTTGTCCCGCCACATGCTCTCGCGCCTGTCGCTGGTCCTGGCCCAGGATCAGCGCACGGCGGACGGGCTTCTTTCCCTGGGCCTTGACGCTGGGAAGCTCGAGGTCACCGGCAACCTGAAGACCCTTGCCAGCCCCCTGCCCGCCGATCCAGCAGCCCTTGCCGCCTTGCGCAACACCATCGGAGCCCGCCCGGTCTGGGTCGCCGCATCGACCCATCCGGGGGAAGAGGCGATCGCCGCGGCCGCCCACCGCAGCTTGCGCGCGCAATACCCGGATCTGCTGCTGATTCTCGCCCCCCGGCACCCCGAACGCGGTCACGAAATCGCGTCGCAGCTACGCCGCGACGGCTGGCAAGTCGCCCAGCGATCGAAAGGCATGACGCTGGAGCGGGCGACCCAGATCTACCTGGCCGACACGCTGGGCGAGCTAGGCCTGTGGTTCCGCCTGTCGAAGGTCGCGCTGATCGGCGGCTCGTTCTCCGAGATGGGCGGCCACAACCCGCTGGAGGCCGCGCAACTGGGCTGCTTTCCGGTCTCGGGTCCGTCGATCACCAATTTCGCCGACGCCTACGACACCCTGCAATCCACCGATGCGGCCAGGGTCATCGCGTCCGCCGACGCGCTGTCCGACGCGATCGCAGCACGGCTGCACGCGGAGCAGATCGCGCCGCCCGAACAGGACGGCGACGCCGACGCCATAGCGGCCAAGCCCCTCGCGCTGATGGACGCGCCACCGCCGGATGCGCCCCCCAGCGTCATCGCACCCAATTTCAAACGCCGCCTGTCGGGCGTCACCGCGACGGTCGTACGCCTTGTCCCGCTGCAGGCCCGTCAGATCGCCATCCGCGCCGCCGCCCCTGCGCTGCCCGATAACGTCCCGCAGATCCCGCTGGCGCATCTGGCGTTCCTGCCGCGCCGCGCACCGCGCGTTTGGCACGCCCGCCGCAATGTCGAGATGATCGGTGGCCTTGCCCTGCGCCACCTGCTGCGGAAACGTCTGGCGCTGCTCTTCACTTCGGCGTCACAACGCGACCACACCGGTTTGACCAAACGGCTGATCGACCAGATGGATGCGATCGTGGCCACGTCGGATAAATCCGCAAGCTATCTCGACCGCACCGCCACGGTCATCCGCCACGGCATCGACACCGATGCCTTTGCGCCCGCACCGGACCGCGCGGCGCTTCGCGCTCGGCTGGACCTGCCCGGCGGCACACTGATCGGCTGCTACGGCCGCATCCGGGCCTCGAAAGGCACGGACCTTTTCGTGGATGCCATGATCGCAGCGCTGCCGCATCATGCGGACGCCACGGCCCTGGTCATGGGGCGTGCCACGCAGAAGGACCGCGCTTTCCTCGACGATCTGAGGGCGCGTGTGAAATCCGCGGATCTGTCCGACCGCATCTGCTTCCTGCCCGAGGTGCCGGTTCACCAGATCGCCGATTGGTACGCCACGCTCGACCTTTACGTCGCCCCCCAGCGGTGGGAGGGCTTCGGCCTGACCCCGCTCGAAGCGATGGCCTGCGCGGTGCCCGTGATCGCCACCCGCGTCGGTGCTTTCGACGAGATGATCCTGGACGGCACCACGGGCGGCCTGATCCCCAGCGAAGACCCCGCCGCCATGGAGGCGGCGATCCACGACGCCCTGGCGGATCCCGCGCGCATGGCGGGTTGGGGCCACGCGGCCCGCACCCATGTCACAGAGCATTTCACGCTGCAGGCCGAGGCCGACGCCCTGATCGCGCTCTACCGCGATCTGCTCGCCCGCGTCTGATCCTCCCGGCGCAACGATCCCGGGCGCGGCGCGCCCTTCCCCATCTTTGTTCTTCCAAATATCCCGGCGCACCACCGGCAACCTGAACCGCATGTCGAGCTGTGCACGACCCTTTCGCAATCGCCCTATCCGCTAACCGACATCCGCGCGGCAATAGCGCCGCGTGAAATTCGCCAGCACCCGGTGCGATGCGTCCACGGGTTCCGACCGCGCCACGGCGATCATTGCCTCGGCTTCGTCCGGTGCGAAATAGCCGCGATCCGCGTAGACCCCGATCCGCAGCGCGAAGCTGTCGCCGTCGGCCTCGGGGTGGAATTGCGTGGCGTAGACGTGTCGGCCAAAGCGGATCATCTGGAACGGGCAGGCATCTGCGCTCACGAGGTGGGCGCAGCCCTCGGGCAATTCCTGCACCGCTTCCTTGTGGGCCACCAGAGCGCCGAAACGATCCGGCACACCTGCCAGCAGCGGGTCTGCCTGGCCGTCCTCGGTCACCTCGCAGCGGGCGATGGACACGGGCTCGGACCAGCGGTCCTTCGACACGCGCGCGCCCAGGAAATCGGCAAGCCCGCCGATCCCGTAGCATATACCCAGGAACGGCAGGTCGCGGCCGCAGATCTCGGTCAGAAGGCCCCGCAGCGCCGCCACGATCCTTGCTTCCTCGTCCGACTGGACCGATTGCGGATCCGACACGCATGCGGGCCCACCGCCCATGATCGTCGCCGACACGTCGTCCAGCGACAGCCCGTCCGGCAACCCTTCGCGCTCGAGCCGGACGCGCAATGTGTCGGACGCGGACAATCCCCCGCGCGTCAGGATCGCGTCGAATTCCTCGTCGGCGGCCAGATCCTCGGGCCGTCCCTGCAACACGAGGACCGGTTTCACGAGACAGGTAAACGCTGCTCGACAATCCCGGCCCACCAGGAGCAGCCCGCGGGAATGGCGTCGTCGTTGAAATCGTATTGGGGATGATGGACCGGCGCCGTGGCGCCGTTGCCCACCAGGATATAGGCGCCGGGCCTCGCGTTCAGCATGAAGGCGAAATCTTCGCCCCCCATCACCAACGGCGCCTCGTCGCAGGTGCCCGCGACGGAGGCCGCTACTTCGGCCGCGAAGGCCGCCTGCGCGTCATGGTTGACCATCACGGGGTAATTGCGCTGGTAGTCCACGCGCGCCGTAGCCCCGAAGCCCGCCGCGACGCCATCGCAGATCGCCGTCAGACGCGCTTCGGCCAGGTCACGCATCTTGTCCGACAGGGTCCGCACCGTGCCCTTCAGCGCCACCCGTTGCGCGATGACGTTGTAGGCTTTGGACGACGACTCGATCGACGTGACGCTGACCACGATCTGGTCGACCGGGTCCGCGTTGCGCGATGCGATGGATTGCAGGGCGGTGACGATATGGCTGGCCACCAACGTGCTGTCCACGGTCTCGTGCGGCTTGGCGGCGTGGCCGCCCTTCCCTTCGACCACGATGTCGAACACGTCCGTCGCCGCGAAGAACGGTCCCGGCCGGATCGCGAAACTGCCCACCTCCATGCCGGGCCAGTTGTGCATCCCGTAAACCTCTTCGATGTCCCACCGCTCCATGATGCCGTCTTCGACCATCTCGCGCCCGCCACCGCCGCCCTCTTCGGCGGGCTGGAATATGACCGCCACGCGCCCCGCGAAATTGCGTGTCTCGGCCAGGTATTTCGCCGCCCCGAGCAGCATCGACGTATGCCCGTCATGGCCGCAGGCATGCATCTTGCCATCGGTCTGGCTGGCATGGGCGGCCCCGGTCTGTTCCTGGATCGGCAGCGCGTCCATGTCCGCGCGCAGCCCGATGGTGCGGTCGCCGGGCCCCTTTCCGTCGATGATCCCGACCACGCCGGTGCGCCCCAAACCTTCGACCACTTCGTCACAACCGAAGGCGCGCAGGCGTTCGGCGACCAGTCCCGCGGTGCGTTGGGTGTCGAACTGCAGCTCGGGGTGGCGGTGCAGATCGTGGCGCCATTCGATGATCTCGGGCAGCATTTCGGCGAAGCGGTTCTTGATGGGCATGGGCGCGGCTCCTTTGGCGGGCAGGATGAAGCAGCCCGCCCGCGCTCACAAGTGGGGGCCGGGCCGGATCGGCGTGCCGTCACTGAACCGGGTGATGCGAAAGCGGCTAAGGTCCAGCCCCGGATCGCGGCCCAGAGCCAAATCCGCCGCGACGCGTCCCACCCCCGGACCGATCCCGAAGCCGTGCCCCGACAAGCCGGTCAGCACCACCAGGCCGGGCAAGTCCGGCGCTTCGTCGATGATCGGCACGAGGTCCGGCATGGAATCGATCATTCCCGCCCAGGCGCGCTTCACCTTCACGGCCGGAAGCTTCGGGAACGCCTGGCGGAAGCGACGGAGCGCGCCTTTCACATGCGCGGCGTTGGGCGCCGGGTCGAGCACGCGCATCCGCTCGAACGGCGTCTCGTCGTCCGCCGACCAGCTTCGCGCCGTGCCCCATGCGTCGGGATAACCGGCCGGTGCCTTGGGCCGCAGCCCGGTGGACAACACGTCGTCCTTCACCACCGGCCAGAACTTGCCCATATGCCGCAGCGCGTCCGGCCCCATCAGGAAGTCGTGTTGCGCCGAGGCGGCCAGCGAATACCCCCCATCCGCGCGCCTGCGAAATGCCACGCGGTCGTCCGCCGCCTGTCCGCCGAACACGTCGCCCACCGGCTCGGTGGCGCAGACCGTGGCCCGCACCGACAGTTGCGGTACGTCGATCCCGTGGGCGCGCAGGAACAGCGACGACCACGCGCCACCGCAAAGCACCGCCCGGTCGCAGGCGATGCGCCCCCGTTCGGTCACCACGCCGCGCACCCGCCCGTCCGTCACGTCGAGCCGCCGCACCGCGCAATCCTCGACGATGGTCACACCCGCGCGCACCGCCGCGCGCGCCAGGGCGGGCACCGCGACCCACGGCTCGGCGCACATGTCCGACGCGGTCCAGAGCGCGCCGCGCCAGCCTTCGGCCGCCCCGGGCATCCGGTCGCGCAGCTCGGCCGCGCCAAGCATCTTCGTATCCAGCCCATGCGCGCTGGCATGGGGCAACCAGGCCTCGTAGCGCGCCTGGTCCGACGCGTGGCGCATCAGGTAGAATGTTCCGGTCTGCCGCAGCCCGAGATCCTCGTTCGTTTCGGCCTGAATCGCCTGCCAGTGGCGCACCGCTTCCATGACCAGCGGCAGCTCGTCGGGGTCGCGGCCCTGCTGGCGGATCCAGCCCCAGTTGCGCGACGATTGCTCGCCCGCCACGCGGCCTTTTTCGCACAAGACAACCCTTGCGCCCGCCTTGGCCGCGAACCACGCGCACATGACCCCCGCCACGCCGCCGCCGATGACGACAAGGTCGGCGGCACCGGGCAGCGGGCCGGAATGCTCGGGCGGCTGATTTAGGGAGACGGGGCCGGACGGGATGCGCATCGGAACACCATGGCCCGCCCGGCGTTGCCATGCAACGTCCCGGCACGCGGCCAGGTCGCGTGGATATCGAAGGACGAAATTGCATGGCCAAGGGCGACAGAGACCTGACCACGGGATCGGTGCGCCGCGCCGTCGTCGTGGTGTCGCTGCCGATGGTATTCGGCATCCTCGGCGTGATCTCGGTGGGCCTTGCCGATGCCTATTTCCTGGGCCGCGTGGGCCAGGCCGAGCTGGCCGCGGTCGGCTTCTTCTTCCCCGTCGCCACGGCCGTCACGTCCCTGTCCATCGGTCTGAGCGCAGGCGTCAACGCCGCCTTGAGCCAGACCATCGGGCGCGGTGAGGAGGACAGCCACACGAACCGCGTCGCGTTCCACGCGCTGGGGCTCGGGCTGGCCATCGCCACCCTTGTCGGACTGACTTTGTGGGCGGTCGACGGCTGGATCTTCCGGCTGATGGGTGCCACCGACGCGACGCTGCCCGAGATAGCGGATTACATGTTCTACTGGTGCCTGTCCTTCCCGTTGCTGGTGACGTCGATGTTGCTGGGGTCGATGTTCCGCGCCCATGGCAACGCCATCACGGCGTCGATCATCATGGCGGCGCAGTCGGTCTTCAACATCGCGCTCGACCCGGTGCTGATCTTCGGGCTTGGACCGTTCGCGGAAATGGGCACCGGTGGTGCAGGACTGGCCACGCTGCTCGCGCGGCTGCTGGCGGTGATCGGGGGGCTGATCTGGGCGTTCCGGCAGGGCTATATCACGATCTGCACCAAGCCCATGAAGGGGCTCTGGTCCAGCGCGAAACAGATCTTCGAGGTGGGCCTGCCCGCCGCCTTTTCGAACGCGATCAACCCTATGGGCATGGCCGCCGTCACGGCGGCCGTCGCGACCTTGGGCGAAGCTGCGGTCGCAGGGTATGGTGCGGCCACCCGCATCCAGACGCTGGCGCTGGTGCCGATGCTGGCGCTGTCATCGGGCATCGGGCCCGTGATCGGCCAGAACTGGGGCGCGGACGAAAAGAGCCGTGTCCGCGGTGCCATGCGCTTCACCTTCCTGATCTGCTTGGGCTACGGAGCCGTTCTTGGCGCCACCTTGCTGATTTTCGGTGAAACCTTCGCGGGCTTCATCGCCTCTGGCCCGGAAGATACCGCCTTCGCCACCACCTATCTGCGGATCGTGGGGTTCAGCCTGTTCGGCTACGGCGTGCTCGTGACGGCGAACGCAGCGATGAATGCGCGCTCGAAAGCGACGTTCTCGATGGGTCTGAGCCTGGGGCGCATATTCCTGCTCTACATCCCGCTGGCCTGGGCGCTGGTCGCGCTGATGGGGTTCACCGGCATTGCCATCGCCGCCGCCACGGCCAACGTGGTCGCCGCCTGCGCCGCGCTGATCCTGACTCGCGCCACCGGGATCCTGGGCCTCGACGTGGCGGTCGTCCGCGTGCCCGGCGACAGGCTTGCCAAGGCAACCGATACCTAAGCTACTCGATCTTGCGGCGGACCCGGCGTACCAGATACCAGACCCCCAGTACGACGACGGGCACCAGGAAGGCGGTGCCGACGGCCTTGGACACGCCGCCCGCGTCGAAAACCGGCGTGGCGACATAGACCACCAGGCTCAGCGCGTAGTAGCTGATCGCCACCACCGACAAGCCCTCGACCGTGCGCTGCAGGCGCAGCTGCAGATCCGCGCGGCGGTCCATGCTTTCCAGCAGATGCTGGTTCTGGGCCGAGCGCTCGACATCGACCCGGGTGCGCAGCAGGTCGCCCGCGCGCAGCGCGCGTTCGGACATCTCGTGCAGGCGGCTGCGGGTGGCCGTGACGGTCCGCATGGCCGGATCGAAGCGGCGCATCATGAATTCGGCGAAGGTCTGCCGCCCGCCCAGCGTCCGTTCGCGCAGCACCGAGATCCGCTGGTTGACCAGCGCCTCGTAGGCGCCTGTCGCACCGAACCGGAACGAGGTCTGCGCCAGGATCGTCTCTAGCTCGGCCGAGACTTCGAGCAGCGCCTTCAGCGTCGCCTCGGACCGCGCATCCTTTCCGGTCATGTCGTCCATCAGCCGCGTCAGGTTCTGGTCCAGCGCACCAAGCAGCGGCGACAGGTCGCGGACCCGTTGCAACCCCAGCATGGACATGGCCTTGTAGGTCTCGATCTCGCACAGCCGCTGCACGACGCGGCCCACCCGGCGCGAGCCGATGTCGGGCGCGGTGAACACCGCCATGCGCATGTGCCCGGCCGAATCGACCCGGAAATCGCTGGCGATCAGGGCGCTGTCGTCCAGCACCAGGCTGGCCGCCAGGCTTTCGGGGACGAACCAGTCCGCCAGGTGACGTTTCACGGTTTCGTCGTCGGGCCGCTCTTCCACCCGGATCAGCGCCGAGGTCAGCCGCGCGCCCGGCGCGTTGGCCAACCAGTCATCGGGGAAGACATCGAACACGCCTGGATCGAAGGGCCGGTCTGCCACACCGTTCCCGAAGATCGTGTAGGTGACGAACTCGGTATGCTGCTCCCATTTCAGCTCGAACTTGCCGATCTGGCCGAACCAGTGGGTGGCGTTTTCCTTGGGGTGCTGCGCGCCGAACCGGTCCAGAAGCGCGATCAGGTGCGCGCGGTCCGCGGCACGGTCGCGGCTGGCCGCGTCTTCGGGCTGCTTGATCGCCAGGTAGGCGGCGAAACACGGGGCGTTCAGGGATGGAAACGGACGCGCGTGCAGCTCGTTGGCCAGCGCGTATCGCAGGGGATGATCCTTGATGGCGGGCATGGCATCGCTTTCCGGGCTAAGTCGCTTTGCATGAACCTATGCCGGAAAGACGAAAAGGAAACGCTGAAAATTCAGCGTTTCCCATGACTTAGTGGAATACAGCGGTATGCCGCGGTGGTTCGGTCAGGCTTTCTTGGCGCTGTTGACCGCCTTTTTCGCGGTCTCTTCGACCTTCTTGGCGGCGTCGCTCATGTGGCTTTGGACCATCTTGAAGGCTTCTTCGTTGGACTTGCGCGCCTCGTCGGCCATCTTGCGCATCATCTTCAGCGCCTCTTCCACCGCGTCGTTCATGGCGGCGGTCTTGGCCTTCATCTGCTCGGGGCCCGCGTTCTTCTCGATCCAGTCATACTGCTCGCGCGCCTTGTCGGTCATCTGGTTGAAGACGTCCATCTGCTTGTCGATCATGTCCTTGTAGGCCTCGGCGGCGGCCTTGTTGGCATCGGCCATGGCGTCGAAGTTGCGCTGGTTGGCGCGGATCACTTCTTCCATGTCGAACATGTTCTGCTGGGGCTGTTGGAAGGCGGCCATCATGTTCTGCGGATCCCACATCTTGCGGATCTGCTCGGGATCGAACGCCTTCATGTACTGGCTCATGTCAAAGGGGTTTTTGTGTTCGGCCATGGTGTCTGTCCTTCTTTGTCTTGGTTGGTCGATGCGGCAAGAAGCCACTGATTTACCCTTGTAATGGTAGGGCGCATGCAAGCAAAATCAACAGCTTGGCAAAGCTTTGGGAGCGCGCGTCGAAGCGGTGCACGCCCCCGGACTGCTCTATTTCTTCTTGGGCGGCATCAGGTCGGTGATGGTGCCCTCGAACATCTCGGCCGCGAAGTTCACCGTTTCCGACAGGGTCGGGTGCGGGTGAATGGTGTGGCCCAGATCAACGGCATCTGCCCCCATCTCGATGGCCAGCGCCACTTCCGAGATCAGGTCACCCGCATTGGTGCCCACGATCGAGCCGCCGATGACCCGGTCGTCTTCGGGATCGAAGATCAGCTTAGTCAGACCTTCCGAGCGACCGTTCGACAAGGCCCGGCCCGACGCGGCCCAGGGGAAGACGCCCTTGTGGATCTTCATGCCCTTTTCCTTGGCCTCGTTTTCGGTCACGCCGACCCAGGCCACTTCCGGGTCGGTATAGGCCACGGACGGGATCACCATCGCGTCGAAGGCGCGCTTGTGGCCCGCGCAGACCTCGGCGGCGACCTTGCCTTCGTGCACCGCCTTGTGCGCCAGCATGGGCTGGCCCACCACGTCACCGATGGCGAAGATGTGGTTGACATTGGTGCGCTGCTGGTGATCGGCCTCGATGAAGCCGCGGTCGGTCACCTTCACGCCGGCTTTTTCCGCCTTGCAGGTGGCGCCCAGCGGGCGGCGACCCACCGCGACCAGCATCTTGTCGAACATCTCGGACGATTCGTTGCCGTCGGCATCCTCGAACATGACCTTCAGCCCGTTCTTCTGGGCCTTCACATCCGTGACCTTGGTCTTCAGCTTGATCGCCTTCAGACGCTTTTCCATCCGCTTGTGCAGCGGCTTGACCACGTCCTTGTCGGCGCCGGGCAGGATCTGGTCCATCATCTCGACGACCGTCACCTCGGAGCCGAGCGCGTCATAGACCGTCGCCATCTCGAAGCCGATGATGCCGCCACCGAGCACGCACATCTTCTTGGGGATCGGATCCAGCTCCAGCGCGCCGGTGCTGTCGACGATCCGCTCGTCGTCGTGGGGGATGAACGGCAGCTCGACGGGGGTCGAGCCCACGGCGATGATGCATTGGTCGAAGGTCACGGTCTTGGTGCCGTCGTCGGTCTGGACGTCGATGGAATTGGCGCCCGAGAACTCGCCCCAGCCATTGACGATCTTCACCTTGCGCTGCTTGGCGAGGCCGCTCAGGCCGCCGGTCAGCTGCTTGACCACGCCATCCTTCCACGACCGCAGCTCGTCCGCGTCGACCTTGGTCTTGCCGAAGCTGATGCCGTGCTGCGACATCTCTTCGGTTTCGGTAATGACCTTGGCGGCGTGCAGCAGGGCTTTCGACGGGATGCAGCCCACGTTCAGGCAGACGCCGCCGATGGTCGAGTAGCGTTCGATCAGGATCACGTCCTTGCCCAGATCCGCCGCGCGGAACGCAGCGGTGTAGCCACCGGGACCCGAGCCCAGCACCACCACTTCGGCATGCATGTCGCCCGACCCCGAGGACGTGCCCTTGGCTGCCTTGGGCGCGGGGGTGTCGTCCTTCTTCTCGGATGTCTCGGGCTTGGCGTCGCCGCCGCCCGATCCGCCGCCACTGTCCGAGCCGCTTTCGGCCTCTTCGAAGACCATGATCACGTCGCCTTCGGTGACGGTGTCGCCTTCCTTGACCTTGATCTCCTTGACGGTGCCGGCCTGCGGGCTGGGCACTTCCATGGTGGCCTTGTCCGATTCCAGCTCGATTAGCGGGTCTTCCGCTTCGATCTTGTCACCGACGCTGACCAGGACGGCCACGACCGGCACATCCTTGAAATCGCCGATGTCGGGAAGTTTGATATCTGCCATTCTGTCGCTTCCCTCTTTACAGCATCAGACGGCGGGGATCCGCCATCAGGTAGGCCAGGCGCGCGGCGAATTTCGCCGCCAGGGCGCCATCGATCGCACGGTGATCGTAGCTCAGGCTCATCGGCAGCGTCTTTTGCGGCACGAATTCCTCGCCGTTCCAGATGGGCTTCATCCAGTACTTGGTCAGACCCAGGATGGCGACTTCGGGCGCGTTGACGATAGGCGTGAAGCTGGTGCCGCCGATGCCGCCCAGGCTCGAGATCGTGAAGGTCGCGCCTTTCATGTCGTCGCCCTTCAGCTTGCCGTCGCGCGCGGCCGCCGACAGATCGCCCAGCTCCTTGCTGATCTCGACGATGCCCTTCTTGTCGGCATCCTTGATTACCGGGACCATCAGCCCGTTCGGCGTGTCCGCCGCGAAGCCGATATTGTAGAAGTTCTTCCTGATCAGCTTGTCGCCGTCGGGATGGAGCGAGCTGTTGAACTGCCAATGCGTCTTCAGCGCCGACACGCTGGCCTTGACGACGAAGGACAGCAGCGTGACGCGGTAGCCTTCTTCCTTTGCCTGGGTGTCGAGCTCTTTGCGGTAGTCGTCGGTGACGTCGATATTGGCGTCTTCATTGTGCGTCACGTGCGGGATGTTCAGCCACGAGCGGTGCAGCGCGGGGCCCGAGATCTTCTGGATCCGGGTCATCTCGACGTTTTCGACGGGGCCAAACTTGCTGAAATCGACCTCGGGGATGGGCGGGATGCCCATGCCGCCCTGGGCGCCCTTTCCGCCCGCGGCCGCCTGGCCGCCGGACTGCGCTTTCAACGCCTTTTCAACGTCTTCGCGCAGAATACGGCCCTTGCGGCCGGTGCCGTTGACCTGCCGCAGATCCACGTCGACATGCCGCGCGAAAGCGCGGACGCTGGGCGAGGCGTGGAACTTGTCGCTTCCGGTGTCGACGACGGTGTTGCTTTGCGGCTCGGGCGCGGCCGACTGGCTTTTCTGACCGCCGTCGCCGTAACCTTCCTGGCCGCCGCCCTTGGCTTCGGCCTTTTCTTCCTTCTCCTCTTCCTCGCCTCCGCCGCTGGCATCGCCGCTGTCGCCACCGCCTTCATCGGCTTCTTCGATGAGCAGGATCACCGTGCCTTCCTGGGCGGTGTCGCCTTCCTTCAGCTTCATTTCCTTGACGGTGCCCGCATGGCTTGACGGCACTTCCATCGTCGCCTTGTCGGATTCAAGCTCGATCAGGGGATCTTCCTTCTCGATCTTGTCGCCTTCCTTGACCAGCACGGCCACCACGGGAACGTCGTCGAAATCACCAATATCTGGAACTTTAACTTCAGTCGCCATATCTTTTTTTTCCTTTACCTATTGGTGTCTTCAGACCAGCCGGGGATTGGGCTTGTCGCCGTCGATCTCGTATTTCTTCAACGCCTTCTCCATGTCCTTCTTGGTCACGTGACCTTCCTTGTAGAGCTCGTGCATCGCGCAGGCCGCGATGTGGTTGCTGTCCACCTCGAAGAAGCGGCGCAGGTTCACGCGGCTGTCGGACCGACCGAAGCCGTCGGTGCCCAGAACCGTGAAGGGCTGTTCGACGAAGCCGCGGATCTGCTCGGCGAAGTTCTTCATATAGTCGGTCGCGACAACGATCGGGCCCTTCGCGTTCTGCAGGGTCTGCGTGACGTACGGCACCTTGGGGTCCGCGAACGGGTTCAGCCGGTTCTGACGGACGCAATCCTGCCCCTCGCGCGCGAGTTCGGTGAAGGACGTGGCCGACCAGATGTCGCTGGTGACGTCGAAATCTTCCTTCAGCATCTCGGCCGCCTTGATTGCCTGCACCAGGATCGTGCCCGAGCCCATCAGGTTGACGTGCTTCTTGCCGGGCTTGTCGGTCTTCCTGAAGCGGTAAAGGCCCTTCAGGATGCCTTCCTCGCTGCCCATGGGCATTTCGGGGTGGTGGTAGTTCTCGTTCATCAGGGTCAGGTAGAAATACACGTCCTCCTGATCCACGAACATGCGCTGCAGTCCGTTCTGCACGATCACCGCGACCTCGTAGCCGAAGGTGGGGTCGTAGCTGATGCAGTTCGGGACGGTCGAGGACAGGATATGGCTGTGACCGTCCTCGTGCTGCAGGCCCTCGCCGTTCAGCGTGGTACGTCCCGCGGTGCCGCCCAGAAGGAAGCCGCGCGCGCGGCTGTCGCCCGCGGCCCAGGCCAAGTCGCCCACGCGCTGGAAGCCGAACATCGAGTAGTAGATGTAGAACGGGATCATCGGCACGCCGTGGGTCGAATAGGACGTGGCCGCCGCGATCCAGTCGGCCATGGCGCCCGCTTCGTTGATGCCTTCCTGCAGCACCTGGCCGTCCAGCGCTTCCTTGTAGTAGGACATCTGGTCGCGATCTTCGGGCGTGTAGTTCTGGCCCAGCGGATTGTAGATGCCGACCGAGCGGAACAGACCCTCCATCCCGAAGGTGCGCGATTCGTCTGGCACGATGGGCACGATGCGCTCGCCGATCTTCTTGTCGCGCAGCAGCGTGGTCAGCACGCGCACGAAGGCCATGGTCGAGCTGAATTCGCGATCCCCGCTGTCCTGCAACTCGCGCTTGAACGCGTCGAGCTTCGGGATTTCCAGCGACGGGCTGTCGGTGAAGCGTGCGGGGAACGGTCCACCAAGTTCCTTGCGGCGGTCGGCCAGGTACGCCTTCTGCGCGTTGTTGAGCGAGATGAAGGGCGCCTTCTTCGCGTCCTCGTCGCTCAGGTCGATCTTGAAGCGATCGCGGAACGCCAGAAGCTGCTCGTCGTCCAGTTTCTTCTGCTGGTGGGTCGTGTTCTGACCTTCGCCGGCCTTGCCCATGCCGTAGCCCTTGACCGTCTTGATGAGCAGGCAGGTGGGCTTGCCCTCGACCTCGGTGGCGCGCTTGTAGGCGGTATAGACCTTCTGCGGGTCGTGGCCGCCGCGGCGCAGCTGCCACAGATCCTCGTCGCTCCAGTCTTCGACCAGGGCGGCGGTTTCGGGATACTTGCCGAAGAAATGTTCGCGGATATAGGCGCCGTCCTTCGAGCGCAGCGTCTGGTAGTCGCCGTCCACCGTCTCGTCCATGAGCTGGCGCAGCTTGCCAGAGACATCACGCTCGAGCAGGTCGTCCCAGCCGCGGCCCCAGAGTGTCTTGATGACTTCCCAGCCCGCGCCGCGGAAGCTGCCTTCCAGTTCCTGCACGATCTTGTGGTTGCCGCGCACCGGGCCGTCGAGCCGCTGGAGGTTGCAGTTGATGACGAAGATCAGGTTGTCCAACCCTTCGCGCGCGGCCAGGGAAATCGCGCCCAGGCTTTCCGGCTCGTCCATCTCGCCGTCGCCCAGGAAGGCCCAGACCTTGCGGTCGCCCATGTCGATATGGCCGCGGTTGTGCATGTATTTCATGAACCTGGCCTGGTAGATCGCCATGAGCGGTCCCAGTCCCATGGAAACTGTGGGGAACTGCCAGTAATCCGGCATCAGCCACGGGTGCGGATAGGACGACAGGCCGTTGCCGGCCACTTCGGAGCGGAAATTGATCAATTGCTCTTCGCTGATGCGCCCTTCCATGAAGGATCGCGCGTAGATGCCCGGGATGATGTGACCCTGGAAAAACACCAGGTCGCCGCCGTGGATCGAGGACTTGGCCCGCCAGAAGTGGTTCAGGCCGATATCGTACATCGCGGCCGAGGACGCGAAACTGGCGATGTGGCCGCCATACTCGGACGATTCCTTGTTGCGCCGCACGACCGTGGCCATGGCGTTCCAACGATTGATCGACCGGATGCGCTTTTCCATCTCGGCGTCGCCGGGGATTTCGAGCAGCTCGTCGGCCGGAATGGTGTTCTGGTAAGGGGTCGTCGCGCTGAAGGGCAGTTGCGCGCCGGCCGCCCGGGCCTGCTGCACGGCCTTGTCGAGCAGGAAATGCGCGCGATCGGGCCCGTCGCGGGCGATCACGTCCTCGATCGCCTCCTGCCATTCCTTCGATTCTACTGGATCGATGTCCGAGGGGTTGTCTTTCATGGCCTTGTCCCTTTGCGTCAGCGCGAAATCTAGCGGTCGGAAAGGACGGGTGCGCCCCCGAACTCAAGGGGGAATAAGGATGG
Source organism: Palleronia pontilimi (assembly GCF_016412875.1). GTDB lineage: Bacteria > Pseudomonadota > Alphaproteobacteria > Rhodobacterales > Rhodobacteraceae > Palleronia > Palleronia pontilimi. The sequence continues at coordinate 254,621 of NZ_JAEKPD010000008.1, forward strand.
ATGCAGCCCGCGCGCCTCCCAACGCGACGAATACCACGGTGGGACCTAGACCTCCTAGAGCCCTCGTCCAGAAACCGCACGCCCGACCCGGCAAAACGATCGCCGGAACCGACAAGCTGTTGCCGGGCAAGATCAAATTCCAACGAAATGCGTCGGCCGACCGCAGCGGTCCTTTCCCATATGGCGCCATCGCCGTATAGCTCTGCCTGCCCGGCATCATACTGGAAGGATTGGGTCCATGCGCAGCGCGTCGATCACCCGCAAGACCAACGAGACCGACATCACCGTCATGGTCGATCTCGACGGCACCGGCACGTCCGACATGGCCACCGGCATCGGCTTTTTCGACCACATGCTCGACCAGCTGGCGCGGCATTCGCTGATCGACATGAAGATATCCTGCGCGGGCGATCTGCAGATCGACGATCACCATTCGGTCGAAGACGTGGGCATCACGCTGGGTCAGGCGCTGTCCCAGGCGCTCGGCGACAAGCGCGGCATCACGCGTTACGGGCAATGCGCCTTGCCGATGGACGATACGCTGGTGCAATGTGCGCTCGATCTGTCGGGGCGTCCGTGGCTGGGCTGGAATGTCGAGATGCCGACATCCAAGATCGGGACATTCGACACCGAACTGGTGCGCGAATTCTTCCAGGCGCTCAGCGCCCATGGCGGCATCACCCTGCACCTGGACCGGGTGCGCGGCTTCAACAGTCACCACATCGTCGAGGCCGCGTTCAAGGCGGTCGCTCGCGCGCTGCGACAGGCGGTCGAGCCCGATGTCCGGCGCACGGGCGCCGTGCCGTCGACCAAGGGCACGCTGTGAGCGACATCACGGTCATGGCGCGCGCGGTGGAAACCGGTGTTGTCCCGTCATGCTGACCGTGCTGATCGACACCGATAGCGGCAATTTGCACTCGGCCGAAAAGGCCTTCCAACGTATGGCCCGCGAGGTCGATGGCGGCACCGTTCTCGTGTCGTCGAAGCCCGAGGACGTCGCGCGCGCCGACCGTGTCGTGCTGCCGGGCGACGGTGCGTTCCCGGCCTGCCAGCGGGCTCTGTTCGCCGATCGCCGCGCGCTTTACGAGGCGCTGATCGACACGGTCGAACGCCGGGGGCGCCCATTCCTGGGGATCTGCGTCGGAATGCAGTTGATGGCGCGAAAAGGCCACGAATACGAGGAGGTTCCGGGCCTGGGCTGGATCGCGGCCGAGGTCGTCCGGATCACCCCATCGGACCCCGCGCTGAAGGTGCCGCATATGGGCTGGAACGATCTGGTCATTGACCGACCGCACCCGGTTCTGGACGGCATCGCCACCGGCGATCATGCCTATTTCGTCCATTCCTACCACATGGCGATGGACGATGCCGCGCAGCGGCTGGCCCATTGCGACTACGGCGGCGACATTACGGCCATCGTTGCGAACGCCAACCGCATCGGCACCCAGTTCCACCCCGAAAAAAGCCAAAGCGCGGGGTTGCGGCTGATCGCGAACTTTCTGAACTGGCGCCCGTAAGTTACCGAATACAGTGATAGATGTGCCGAAATCCGACACCGCCGTCGCGCCGGGTTTCCTTGAACTCCGCGCGCTTGCCGGATTGTCGGCAGGCACGCCTTGCGGCGGCGCGCGTCGCTTGACCCGGAACGGGCGTCGCGAGGTAGGTATCGATCTGGACGATTTGCGCAGGGGGCACGCGCCGTGCGTCCCCGCACGCCGCCAGGCCCAACGCCAAGATGATAATCGAACACCTCATGGCCGCGAGTGTGGCATCGGTCGGTTAAGATGTGCCTAAGTCAGTCGCCCAGGAATTTCAGAAGATCCTGGCTCACCCGCTCGGCATGGGTCGCAAGCACCCCGTGGGGCGCATCTTCGTACTCGATCAGGGTCGCGTCTTTGATCATGCTTGCGGCCTGTCGGCCCGACGGCGCGATGGGCACGATCTGGTCCCCGGTGCCGTGGATCACCAAGGTGGGAATGTCGAACGCCTTTAGATCGTCACGCATATCGGTCTTCCCGAACGCATCCACGCAGTCCAGCGTGGCCTTGGGCGAGCCCATCATCGCCATGCCGAACGTCCAGTCGAGGACACCCTGGCTGACGCCGCCCGCGTCGGTGTCCTGCCCGTAAAATCCGGTGGCGAAGTCGCGCAGGAATTGCGGCCGGTCCTTGCGCAGCCCGTCCTTCATCCCGGCAAAGACATCCGCGGGCACGCCGTCGGGATTGTCGTCGGTCTGCAGCATGTAGGGCACGATGGACGAGATCAGCACCGCGCTGCGCAGCTTGGCGGTGCCGTGGCGCCCGATGTAACGCGCGACTTCTCCGCCGCCCATCGAGAAGCCGACGATGGTGGCATCCCGCAAATCCAGCGCCTGGATGACCGAGCCCAGATCGTCGGACATGGTGTCGTAATCGTATCCGCCGAAGGGTTGGCCCGACCGGCCGAAGCCGCGACGGTCGTAGCTGATGACGCGAAAGCCCGCTTCGGCCAGGGTGACCGCCTGATGCTCCCAGCTATCGGCGTTCAGCGGCCAGCCGTGGATCAGGATCACTGGGCGACCCGCGCCCCAGTCCTTGACGTAAAGCTCGGTTCCGTCGGTGGTTTGAATGGTCGGCATGGATCGCGTCCCCCCGTTGAGCGTGTCGCATGACAACCCAACGGGGCAGAGCGAAACGCGTTCCTTACTGGACGCGCGCCCAGGTCTGGCTCGAGCACAGCAGACCGCCCGCGATGCAGCCCTTCAGCTGCAACCGCTCGCCCGCCAGCGTCATCTTGCCCAGGTAAATCTTGTTGTTGGACGGCCGCCAGACCTGCCCTTCGTAGGCGCCGCCGCCCTGGGGCGCCATCGAGCGCACGATCTGCTTGCCCTTGTTGGGCGAGTTGTATTCGCCGCTCGCGTTGAAGGTGCGCACGATTGTGCCGCACACCGCGCCGCCACAGGGGGCGAGTTGGACGTGGGCATAGGCGCCGTCGTCGACCTCGGTCTGCCAGATGCCCTCAGCCGGGTCGGCCTGAGCCGCGGTGGCGGCAAGCGAAAGACCGGCAATTGCGGCCAGAATAAAGTGTTTCATTCGTAACCTCCCGAAATGATGCGCCGAACATGGCTGCGGTTTCGCGATCCGCGCAAGTCTGACGTTGGGTCCCATTGCGCTTGGCCGCCCGGCTGGGCAAAAGGCCCGCGACAGAAGGCAAGAGACCGGAGCCCGCGCCATGATCCTTTACCCCGCCATCGACCTGAAGGACGGCCACTGCGTGCGACTTCTGCGCGGCGACATGGAGAACGCGACGGTCTTCGGTGAAGACCCGGCCGCCCAGGCGCGCGCGTTCCAGGACGCAGGCTGCCAGTGGCTGCACGTGGTCGATCTGAACGGAGCCTTCGCGGGCCGCCCCGTCAACGCGGGCGCGGTCGAAGCGATCCTGGCCGCCGTGGACGTGCCCACCCAGATGGGCGGCGGCATCCGCGACATGGCAACCATCGAGATGTGGCTGGACAAGGGCCTTGCCCGCGTGATCCTGGGCACGGTGGCGGTCGAAGACCCCGACCTGGTACGGCAAGCCGCGCGGGCCTTCCCGGGCAAGGTGGCCGTGGGCCTGGACGCGCGCAACGGCATGGTCGCGACCCGCGGGTGGGCGACCGAGACGGATATCCTCGTCACCGACCTGGCGAAATCGTTCCAGGACGCGGGCGTGGCGGCCATTATCTACACCGATATCGACCGCGACGGCGCGATGAAGGGCCCGAACGTGCCCGCGACCGCGGCGCTGGCCCGCGCCACCGACATCCCCGTCATCGCGTCGGGCGGGGTGTCATCCATGGACGACCTTCTGGCCCTGCGCGACACCGGCGTGATTTCGGGCGCGATTTCGGGCCGTGCGCTTTACGACGGCGCGCTGGACCTTACCGCCGCGCTGGACGCTCTAAGCCGGTAAGGGTCGCCGCGCGCCAGTGAAGGCGCGCGAACGATCGTTTCAGGCCGGAATGGGGTTACTGGGTTCCAGTCTCTTCCGTGGTGCCGCTCTCGGTCTCGGTGCCGCCGGCGTCACCGCCCTCTTCCTGGCAAGCAGCCAGACCGAGGATCGAGACGAGCGCGAAGATCGGGATCATGCGAAATATCATGGCAGCGTTCCTTGCATTGGCTCAAACGCCCCGTACCGCCATGGTCCGGGGCTGCAGAGCAACGTAGTCCCTGCCGGGCCCCATGGCGACGCGCGCCCGCGTGATCGGCGGCGGCTCGCCTATCCGCCCGCCGCGGCGGTCGCGAAATTGCTCAACGCCCCTTCCATCTTGCCCAGAACTTCCAGGTCGTCGTCCACGTCCAGGTCGTCGAAAGTCTCATCGACTTCTTCGTAGGCGACCCAGGTCTGCCCGTCGCCGTCGCCGTAGACCAAGATCTTCAGCGGCAGCTGCAAACCTGCCAACGGGTCGGCCTGCATCACCGGGGTGCCCAGCATGGGATTGCCGAAGATCAGAAGCTGGCTGTCGGGCAGGTCCATGTCGACGCTGGCGGCGCCTGCCCCGTGATCCACCTTGGCAAAGACCGTGGCGCCCGCGCCCTCGACCGCGCTTTCCAGCCGGGCCATGGCGTCGGCGACGGATCCTTGCGCCTCCATCCGTTGGTAGTCGGCCAAGGCGGGCGCGGCGACAAGGCAGGCGGCGGTCATCCAGATCGTTTTCATGAGCAAATCTCCCTTTGGCCATCAACATACCATGGATCGCGTTGTTCCCCCACTGGCGCACAGCGCGGCCGCGCGCTAGAAGCGGGCGCATGCTGAAGACCCGCATCATCCCCTGTCTCGACGTGGCCGACGGCCGCGTGGTCAAGGGCGTGAATTTCGTGGATCTGCGCGACGCGGGCGATCCCGTGGACGCCGCGATCGCCTACGACGCGGCGGGCGCGGACGAGCTGTGCTTTCTGGACATCCACGCCACGCATGAGAACCGCGGCACCATGTTCGATCTGGCCACCCGCACGGCCGAGCATTGTTTCATGCCGCTGACCATCGGCGGCGGCGTGCGAACGCACGACGACGTGCGGGCCCTGCTGCTGGCGGGTGCGGACAAGGTCAGCTTCAACTCCGCCGCCGTGGCGAACCCGGACGTGGTGGCCGAAGCCGCCGACCGCTTCGGGTCGCAATGCATCGTGGTGGCCATCGACGCCAAGGCCGTGGCGCCCGACCGGTGGGAGATCTTCACCCATGGCGGCCGCCGCCCGACCGGAATCGACGCGGTGGAGTTCGCGCGGACGGTCGTGGACAAGGGCGCGGGCGAAATCCTGCTGACCTCCATGGACCGCGACGGCACGCGGGCGGGATTCAACCTGCCAATGACCCGCGCGATCAGCGATGCCGTGTCGGTCCCGGTGATCGCGTCGGGCGGCGTCGGAACTCTCGATCACCTGGTCGAAGGCGTCACCAAGGGCGGCGCGTCGGCGGTGCTGGCCGCGTCGATCTTTCATTTCGGCGATTTCACCATCGCCGAGGCCAAGGCGCACATGGCCGCCGCGGGCATCCCCATGAGGCTGACATGAGCATCATTCACGACCTCGCCGCGACGATCGAGGCGCGCAAATCCGCCGATCCAGACAGCTCCTGGACCGCGGCGCTCTTGTCCAGGGGTCCCGAGAAATGCGCCGAGAAATTCGGCGAGGAAGCGGTCGAGGCGATCATCGAAGCGGTCAAGGGCGACCGCGCGCGCCTGACGTCAGAGGCCGCCGACACCCTCTATCATTTATTGGTCATGTGTATCGCCCGTGACGTCAGGCTAAGCGACATCGAAAACGAGTTGATCAGCCGCAGCATCCAGTCTGGACTTGACGAAAAGGCCGCTCGCTGACCGCCGCTTGCTTTTCTATGGGGAATATCCCGGGGCGTCCGAAAAGGGGGGCAGCGCTCCCTCTCACTGTCCCGCGTGTCAGCAGCGGCCCGCCAGTTCTGAGACCAAATTATCTCCGATGATCTGACTCAGATTATGTTGGCTAATCTGCGCCCCTCACGCGGCCTCGCGCTTGGGGTTCTTGCCCAGGATGATCATCGACAGGATGTCGTCCTCGGTCACGTCCTCGACCCGCTCGGTGCCGACCAGCGCGCCGTTCTTCATGACCGACACCCGGTCGCACAGGGCCATCATTTCGCGCGTGTCGTGGCTGATCAGGAAGATGCCCAGGCCCTGGGCCTTCAGCTCCTTGATGATCTCGGCCACCATCTCGGTCTCGTGCACGCCCAGCGCCGCGGTGGGTTCGTCCATGATGACGATCTTGGCGTCGAAATACACCGCCCGCGCGATCGCCACCGATTGCCGCTGGCCGCCCGACAGCGCCGACACCGGCACGCTGAATTTCTGGAAGTTGGGATTCAGCCGCGCCATGATCTTGCGCGTCTCGGATTCCATCGTGGCATCGTCCACCAGGCCCAGCCGGGTGGTCAGCTCGCGCCCCAGAAACAAGTTGGCGGCGGCGTCCAGGTTGTCGGCAAGCGCCAGCGTCTGGTAGATCGTCTCGATGTTGTAGTCGCGCGCATCGGCGGGGGTCTTGATGTCGGCCTTCTCGCCGTTGATCCAGATTTCGCCCGAATCCATCCGGTAGGCGCCTGCCAGGATCTTGATCAGCGTCGACTTGCCCGCGCCGTTATGGCCCAGCAATCCCACGACTTCGCCGGGATAGAGGTCGATCGAGACGTCATCGACCGCCTGCACGCCCCCGAACGAGATCGAGATGTTTCGCAGATCGACCAGCGGTGTGCCTTGGTTCTTGGCCATGATCGCTCTCCTTATTTCGAGTTGCGGCGATAGAGGATGTCGAGGAACACCGCGAGCACCAGGACCGAGCCCACGACCACCTGCTGCATGCCGGCGTCAAAGCCGATCAGCACCATGCCCGATTGCAAGGACTGCATCACGAGCGCGCCCAAGATAGCGCCGAAGACCGTGCCCACGCCACCAGCCAGCGACGTGCCACCGATGACGGCTGCGGCGATGACGTAAAGCTCGTCCAGTGTGCCAAGTGCGTTGGTGGCCGAGTTCAGGCGCGCTGACGCGACCACGGCCGAAAGACCGGCCAGGCCGCCCATAATGGCGAAGATCTTCACGGTCATCCATTGGGTATTGATCCCCGCCAATGCCGCCGCCTCGGGGTTGCCGCCGATGGCGAAGACGTAGCGGCCGAACCGGGTGCGGCGCAGAAGGACGGTCATGACGATGCCCACCGCCAGGAGGATCAGAACCGGGATCGCGAAGCCGTGGCTGATGAACAGGCCGCCCTCGGGGATCTCGATGCCCTCGGCTTGGGTGTAGCGGCGCACGATGCCGCGCGGCCAGGGGTAGGAATTGACCAGAAGCACGGCGCCGATGGCCACCGCGCAGCCGACGACGGCGATGAAGGTATCGGCCCAGACCGGGTGCTGGGGAAAGCGGAACTTGGTTCGCTGACGGCGTCCGTTCAGGACAAGCAAGACCACGGCCGCGCAGGCGATCAGACCGACGATCCAGCTGCCGGTCGCGCCGATTGCCCCGTAAGGCCCGCCGCCCAGCAGCGAAAACGTTTCGTCCACTGGCGAAATCGTCTCGCCCCGCGCGACCAGAAAGGCCGAGCCGCGCCAGACCAGCAGACCGCCAAGTGTCACGATGAAGGCCGGGATCGCACCATAGGCGATCAGTGCGCCCTGGAACGCGCCGATGCAGGCCCCCATCGCGATGCCGACCAGCACGGTGATGATCCAGATCGCCGGATGCCCCAGCCCCAGAAATTGCGGCAGGATGTTCACCTGCACGGTGCCCATGATGATGGCGCAGAACCCCAGGATCGATCCCACAGACAGGTCGATATGGCGGGTGATGATGACCAGCACCATGCCACAGGCCATGATCCCGATGGACGAGGTCTGGACGCTCAGGTTCCATAGATTGCGCGGCGTCAGGAAGGCGCCGAAATCATTCACGATCACGCCGTAGAGATGGAAGCCGGTCCAGATGATCAGCAGGGCGGCGACCATGCCGATCAGGCGGGTGTCGATCTCGGTCGCGGTCAGGAACTTTGTCCAGGCCGTCTTGCCCGTCTGCGTGGTGCCGGGATGGGCGGGGGCGTCTTGGGTGGCATCGCTCATGGGGGAAACCTCGCGCGGGTCGGTCCAGGGATCGCGGGGACCGGAATGCCGTCGAAACGGTCTGCGCCGGACACCGCAAGAAACAGGGATCCCGTCGCCGCCCCAAAAGGATGCGGCGACGGGGAAGGCCGCTTACTGGCAGGCCTCGACGCTGTCCATGGCGCCTTCGCAAGCCTGCTCTTTCGAGATGTGGCCCGCATCGATCACCAGGTTCAGGTTGTCTGCGGTGATCGGCGTGGGCTGCAGGAAGATGGCGTTCATCTCGACACCCTTCTCGCCACCCGACCAGGTCTCGGCGCCTTCGACCTCGGCCAGCGCCGTGCCGTCGGCCAGCGAAACCGCGATTTCGGCGGCGGCCTTGCCCAGGTCGTTGGAGTTCTTCCACACCGACACGGTCTGCGTGCCGCGCGCGACGCGGTTCAGCGCCGCCAGGTCGCCGTCCTGCCCGCCCACGGGAATATCCAGGCCTTGGGCGTTCAGCGCCGCGATGACGCCGCCGGCCATGCCGTCATTCTCGGCCAGGACCGCGTCCACCTCGTTGTTGTTGGCGGTCAGGATCTGCTCCATGTTGCGCTGGGCATTCTCGGGCTTCCAGCCGTCGGTGAAGGCTTCGCCGACGATGGTGATGTCGCCCGCTTCGATCTTCGGCGACAGCACTTCCATCATGCCTTCCAGCAGGAACAGCGCGTTGGGATCGCCCGAGTCACCCTTGATGATGGCGTAGTTGCCCTCGGGGGCTTCGGCCATCACGGTCTCGGCGATAATGCTGCCCACGCCCTTGTTGTCGAAGGTCAGGTAGAAGGCGCGCGGATCCTCGATCAGGCGGTCATAGCCCACCACCGGGATGCCTTCGTTGTCGGCCTGGTCGATCGCAGGACCGATGGCGTCCTTGTCCATGGCCAGGATGATCAGCGCGTCGGCGCCCTGGGCGATCAGCGCCTCGATGTCGGTCAGTTGCTTGGCGGCCGAGGCTTGCGCGTCGGACGAGATGTACTTGGCACCGGCTTCATCCAGCGCGGCCTTGATCGCGGCCTCGTCGGTTTTCCAGCGCTCTTCCTGGAAGTTGGACCAGCTGACGCCCACGGTGGGGCCTTCGTGTTCGGCGGCGAACGCCACCGAGGTGAGCGATGTGGACAGCGCGGCGGCCGCCAGAAGTGAAAGACGCATGTAATCCTCCCAGATGTTGTTTCGCCGGTTCAGCCGACGACCAGATTCTTGCGTAAGCCGAAGCATGGCGATATTTATTTCGCCTGTCAAAATAAATCCTTTGCCAAATGCCTATTTTTCCATACTCTGCGCAGGAAAGCTGTTCTGCGCTGCCGCATTATGCGGATCATTTTGCACATGCAGCAGGAATTAATATGGGCAATGAAAGAATAGCGACGGAAAGCGACGACACCGCTGCAGCGCAGCGACGTGGATGTGGCCCTTTGCATCCGCTGCGTGGGGATTCGGACGCGTCCGTCGCGCCCCTGCGCCAGCTGATCTTCGAATCGGTCCGGGCCGAAGGCGCGCTCAGCCGGGTCGAGATTGCCCGCAATCTCGGCGTCAGCCCGGCATCGGTCACGTCGGCCGCCAACGAGCTGATCGGAGCCGGCTATCTCGAGGAAATCACCGCGCCGCGCCGCGATGCCGAACCGACGGTGCGCGGCCGTCCGCCCGTGGCGCTGGCCGTGCAGGCGGGTGCCGGGCTCGTTGCGGGCCTGAAGATCGCTGCCGCGACCAATTCGGCGGTACTGCACGATTTCGCGGGCAACGCCATTGCCGACGTGACCGAGCCGGGCGTCGGCAATGCCGTCTCGCCGGACGCTTTCGATTCCATCGCCGACACCCTTCTGACCACGCTTCTTGACCGTGCGGGCCGCACCCGCGCCGAAGTGCATGCCGTGGGCCTGGGCCTGCCTGGCTTCATCGACAGCGCGGCGGGCACTGTGCTGTGGTCCGCGCTGCTGGACACCGCGCCCGTCGATCTGCGGGACCGGCTGGCCACGCGGCTGGGCGTGCCTGTGGTCATCGACAACGACGCCAACCTGCTGACGCTGGCCGAGTTGTGGTTCGGCGATGGCCGCGCCATGGGTAATTTCGCCGTCGTCACGATCGAGCACGGGGTGGGCATGGGGCTGGTTCTGAACAACCGGCTGTTCCGCGGCGCTCGCGGGCTGGGGACCGAGCTCGGCCACACGAAGGTGCAGCTTGACGGCGCGCTCTGCCGCTGTGGGCAGCGCGGCTGCCTGGAGGCTTACGTGGCCGATTACGCGCTGGTGCGCGAGGCCTCGACCGCGCTGGACTGGGATCCGTCCGAGCTTGTGGGATCGGGTCGGATGCTGGCCCAGCTCTACGAGCACGCCAAGTCCGGCGACCCTGCGGCGACGTCGATCTTCCGCCGCGCGGGTCGTTACCTGGCCGTGGGATTGGCGAACGTAATCAACCTGTTCGATCCCGAACTTATCATCCTGTCCGGCGAGCGGATGGAGTACGACTTCCTGTACGCCGACGAGGTTCTGGCCGAAATGGCACGCGCCGCGATCCAGGTGGACCGCCCGGCCCCGCGGGTCGAAATACATGCCTGGGGCGACCTGATCTGGGCGCGGGGCGCCGCGGCCCTGGCGCTCAGCCAGCTGACAGCCCAGCGCCTGGGCGCGCCGGGTGTGTTGGAGGATACATGATCCGCCTGGCCCTTCTGTGTCTCGCCGCGACCCCGGCGCTGGCCGACCCGATCTTCATCGACCGCGCGGGCGCCCTGCCCGCACCCCACGTCTATTCCGGTGGCTGGGCGCATTTCGTGGGCGGCGGGGTGGCGCTGATGGATTGCGACGGCGACACACGCCCGGATCTGTTCGCCGCCGGGGGCGAGGCTCCGGCGCTTCTGGCCCGCAACGTGACCCCGCCCGGCGGCGACATCGCCTTCGAGCCTGTGCCGATCGGCCCGCGCACGGGCGTCACGGGCGCCTACCCGCTCGATCTGGACGGCGACGAAAATATCGACCTGTTCGTGCTCCGCAACGGTGTGAACCGGGCGCTGTTGGGGAATGGTGATTGCACCTTCACCGATGGCACCGCCGCGCTGGGCCTGCCGCAGGACAGCGCCTGGACCACGGCTTTTAGTGCGACGTGGGAGGACGGCCAGGCGCGGCCCACCCTTGCCATCGGCAATTACGTCGACGCGGATGATCCCGACGGCCCCTTTGGCACGTGCGACGACAGCTGGCTGATCCGGCCCGAGGGCGACCGTTACGGTGCGGCCGAGCCGATCGCGCCCAGCTTCTGTCCGCTGTCGATGCTGATCTCGGACTGGCGGCGCGACGGCACACCGCTGCTGCGGATGTCCAACGACCGGCACTACCACATCAATCGTGGCTACGAGCAGATGTGGGATCTTTCGCCCCTGCGGGAATGGGAGATTTCAGACGACTGGCCGCGCCTGCGGCTCTGGGGCATGGGCATCGCCAGCGCCGACATCACCGGCGACGGGCTGGCCGAGGTGGTGCTGACATCCATGGGCGACCAGCTGATCCAGACGAACGACGGCAAGCGCTTCACCGCCCTGCCCTTCGGCGTCGGCACCTATGCCGCGCGGCCCTACACAGGCGATGACGGGCGCCCATCGACCGGCTGGCACGCCGAGTTCGCCGATTTCGACAACGACGCGCGGCTGGACCTGTTCATCGCCAAGGGCAACGTGGACCAGATGCTGGGCCTTGCCATGGCCGATCCCAACAATCTGCTGATGCAGCAGCCCGACGGCACCTTCGCCGAACGGGGCGACCTGGCGGGTATCGGAACCCCGCATCGGGCGCGCGGCGCGGCCATCGCCGACCTGAACGCCGACGGGCGGCTGGACCTCGTGGTGGTGAACCGCCGCGCGCCGCTGGAGATCTGGCAGAACGCCACGCCCGACACCGGCAACTGGCTGGAGGTCGAGCTGGCGCAACCGGGTGGCAATCCGCGCGCGGTGGGCGCCGTCATCGAGCTCAGGATCGGCGACCGCCTGCACACCCGCGAAATCACCGTGGGCGGCGGCCACGCTTCGGGCAGCGCGGTGGCCGCGCATTTCGGACTGGGCGATGCCGATCGGGCCGAGCTGCGCGTGACCTGGCCCGACGGCACGCAGGAGCCTTGGCGCGCGGTCGAGGCGAAAAGCCGCCTGACGATCGCGCGTGACTGATCCGCCGGGGCCGTCCTATCGGGGCGGCTGCGATCCCGCCAGCACCAGAAGCCCCCCGGCGATCGCCCAGTTCTTGACGAAGATCGACATCTGCCAGCCATCGGCGGGGATGAAATGGAAGACGCTCGTCACCATGCAGTAAGCCGCGAGCAACAGCGCCACCGGGCGTAGCCACAGCCCCGCGACGAGCGCCACGGCACCCAGCCCGTTGAAGACGAGCGCGGGCCAGACCAGCCAGCCCGGCAGGCCCATGCCCCGCAACAGCCCTTCGACCTGGCCCGGATCGACGGCCTTCTGCACGGCGCCCGCCGCGAACAGCGCGGCCAGCAGGACCCGCCCGACGATCTGCAAATAACGGCTCACCTGGTCTGGCCCTCTTTCGCGCGGCCTGCCATCGTGGCGCCGGGACAGACCGGGACGCCAGCCGATGACCAACACGATTGCCGCAAGCCTGGGCCTGCTCATCGCGGCCCTTCTTCTTGCTGACTACGCGCTGAACGATTTCGGCGCGAGCCTTTTCCTGGCCGCCCGGCTGGTCGACCTGATCCATACCCTTGCCTTCTGGCGGTAGGCGCGCCCGGTTGACGGCGCGCGCGGAATACATTGAAACCGACATAACGGACCCGATCACCGGGTCGCGAACTCAGACGGGAGATTTCATCGAATGACAGTCAAGGTTGGCATCAACGGCTTCGGCCGCATCGGACGCAACGTGCTGCGCGCCATCGTCGAGTCGGGCCGCACCGATATCAAGGTCACGCATATCAACGACCTGGGGCCCGTAGAGACCAACGCCCACCTGTTGCGCTACGACAGCGTGCATGGGCGCTTCCCGGCCGAGGTGACGACCGGCGACGACTGGATCGACGTGGGCCGCGGCCACATCAAGGTCACGTCCGAGCGCGACCCCAAGGCGCTGCCGTGGGACGGCGTCGATATCGCGCTGGAATGCACCGGCATCTTCACGTCGCTGGAAAAGGCCTCGCTGCACCTGGAAAACGGCTCGGACCGCGTGCTGGTCTCGGCGCCCTGCGGATCGGCCCACAAGACCATCGTTTACGGTGTGAACCACGACACGCTGACCTCGGACGACACCGTGATCTCCAACGCGTCGTGCACCACCAACTGCCTGTCGCCCGTCGCCAAGGTCCTGAACGACACCATCGGCATCAAGCGCGGCTTCATGACCACGATCCACAGCTATACCGGCGACCAGCCGACGCTGGATACGATGCACAAGGACCTTTACCGCGCGCGCGCCGCGGCGCTGAACATGATTCCCACCTCGACCGGGGCCGCCAAGGCCGTGGGCCTGGTGCTGCCCGAACTCGACGGCAAGCTCGACGGTGTGGCGATCCGCGTGCCCACGCCCAACGTGTCGGTTGTCGACCTGACCTTCGAGGCCGATCGCGACACCAGCGTGCAGGAAATCAACGATGCCATCCGCGCCGCGGCCGACGGTCCCATGAAGGGCATTCTGGGATACACGGACGAAAAACTGGTCAGCTCGGACTTCAATCACGATCCGCATTCGTCGATCTTCCACATGGATCAGACCAAGGTTATGGAAGGCACGATGTGCCGCATCCTGACCTGGTACGACAACGAATGGGGCTTCTCGAACCGGATGGCCGACACCGCGGTCGCCATGGGCAAGCTTTAATCCGATCCCTGCGCGCCCCGGCATATCGCCGGGGCCGCGAATTCGTGCGGGACGGACCGCGCGAAGGCAATTTCGAGTGTCAAGGTGCGGCACACCGCGCGCTTCTTCACAGTCCTGCTGACAATTCGGCTAAACTCGTCTAGGTTACAACGCAGTATAGCCCTCAGGCGACCCGCCATGCCCTGCATGTATCAAATCCATCCGCGCGAAAATTTGATCGTAAAGAAATACAGGGGCGCCATCACCGTGCGTGAAGTCCTGGAATTTTTCGACGCCATCGAATCCGATCCGCATTTTAGGGACGGGATTTACGAGTTGGATTGCCTGAAAGATCTCACCGAGCTGAAAATCACCGTGCGCGACCAGCTGAAGCTGCTCGACATGATCCGCCTTATCAGCACCCGTAAATCCGGCCCAAGCCGCAAGGCGATGGTCGCGCCATCCGGGATTGGCCGGGCGACCGCCAACCGGATCGTCGAAGAGGTCATGCGGGTTCGGGGCGCGAGCATCGCGGCATTCAACGACCTACCGGCCGCGCTCGACTTCCTAGGACGACGCGACCTTGAAAAGTCCGGCATGTTCGACTGGTTGATCGCCACCGTTCATTGAGATTGTGGCGGCCCGGCCGATCCCGCGCGACCCGTGCGAAGGCATGCAATCGGCGCATGGCGGGGTTGATCCTCGCCCGGTTGTTGGGCGCTAACATCGGGGTCATATCGGGGGTGTAGGCAGCAAGGCCTGCGCACCGAAAGGAACGGAGTTTCCAATGACCATGATCGAACGACTCAAAGACATCATCTCCAAGCGCGCGCAATACAACCGCACGGCGGGCGAACTACGCCATCTGCCGCTCGAGACCCAGATCGACCTCGACCTGAATGGCCGCGATACCGATGCGATCGCCCGCCGGGCGGTTTACGACGCATGACCGACCTTTCTTCTTGCCGCCATTGAAAGGCGCGGGCCCCCAAGCTCGCGCCTTTTTCGCGTCGGCAGCATCGCCTTGCCGCAGTCCCGTTCAGGCCGTATGACCCGCCCGAAACCGCTTTCCTGCGAAAGGCCATCCCATGATCTCCCGCTATTCCCGCCCCGAAATGGTCCAGATCTGGGAGCCCGCCACGAAGTTTCGCATCTGGTACGAAATCGAAGCCCATTCCTGCGACGCCATGGCCGATCTGGGCGTGATCCCGCGCGAGAATGCCGAAGCCGTCTGGAAGGCCAAGGATGTCGAATTCGACGTGGCCCGCATCGACGAGATCGAGGCCGTGACCAAGCACGACGTCATCGCCTTCCTGACCCACCTGGCCGAGCATGTCGGCAGCGATGATGCGCGCTTCGTGCACCAGGGGATGACCAGTTCCGACGTGCTGGACACCTGCCTGAACGTGCAACTGGTGCGCGCCGCCGACATTCTGATCGCAGATGTGGACGCCCTGCTGGCGGCGCTGAAACGCCGCGCGTTCGAGCACAAGATGACCGTCCGCGTGGGCCGCAGCCACGGCATCCACGCCGAGCCCACGACCATGGGCCTGACCTTCGCCCGCTTCTACGCCGAGATGGACCGCAACCTGCGCCGCCTGAAGACCGCGCGCGAAGAAATTGCCACCGGCGCGATCAGCGGCGCGGTGGGCACCTTCGCCAATGTCGATCCGCGCGTGGAAGAGCATGTCTGCGCCAAGCTGGGCCTGACCCCCGAGCCGATCAGCACTCAAGTGATCCCCCGCGACCGCCACGCCGCCTTCTTCGCGGCGCTCGGCGTCGTGGCCTCCAGCATCGAGAACATCGCCACCGAGATTCGCCATATGCAGCGCACCGAAGTGCTGGAAGGCGCCGAGTTCTTCTCGATGGGCCAGAAGGGGTCTTCGGCCATGCCGCACAAGAAGAACCCGGTCCTGACCGAGAACCTGACGGGCCTGGGGCGTCTGGTCCGCATGTCCGTGATCCCGGCCATGGAAAACGTGGCGCTCTGGCACGAGCGCGACATCTCGCATTCCTCGGTGGAACGCGGCATCGCGCCCGACGCCACCGTGACGCTGGATTTCGCGCTGCACCGGCTGACGGGCGTGATCGACAAGATGCTGATCTTTCCCGAAAACATGCTGGACAACATGAACAAGTTCCCCGGCCTCGTCATGTCCCAGCGGGTGCTGCTGGCGCTGACCCAGGCCGGTGTCAGCCGCGAAGACGCCTATGCCATGGTGCAGCGCAACGCGCTGAAGGTCTGGGAAGAACGCACCGATTTCCGTGAGGAATTGCTGGCCGATGAAGACGTGGTGGCGGCACTCGGGGTCGAGGGGATCAACGAGAAATTCGATCTGGGCTATCACACCAAGCACGTGGACACGATCTTCGCGCGGGTTTTTGGCGAAGCATAGCCTGCTCCGATCTGTCGCAATCGCGGCGCGTGACAGGTTCGCAGGGCGTGCTATCGTCTGCACGTCGCAACCCGATGGAGTAGCCCCCCATGTCGCTGAAGATCGCCCTGTCCGCCTTCGTGCTGGCCCTGACCCCCGGTCTGGCGCTGGCCCAGTGCAGCTACGGCAAGCAGGCCTCGATGTCCTGCGCCGATGGCACCGTTTACGACGAAAAAGCGCAAGGCTGCGTGCCGGTCTCCAGCTAAGACCCGTGCGTCACCTCCTGGCTGCCAGCCTTGTGCTGGCCCTTCCCGTGGCGGGCTACGCCGCGGGAATCTCATCCGCGCCCCCCGCAACGACCAAAACCACGACCGAGTGCAAGGGCGCTCAGGTCTTTGACGAAAAGACCAAGACTTGCGTGGATGCGCGCGACAGCCGTCTTGACGATGACGCGCGCTTCGACGCTGCGCGCGAGCTTGCCTATCGTGATCGGCCCCGCGACGCGCTGGCCGTCCTGTCCACCATGTCCGAGCAGGACAGCGACCGCGTCCTGACCTATCTCGGTTTCGCGACCCGGAAATCCGGCGACATGGAAGCGGCGATGGCGTTCTATGATCGCGCGCTCAAGCAGAACCCCGACAACCTGATGGCCCGATCCTATCGCGGCCAGGCATATATCCTGCAGGGCGAGGCGACGCTGGCCAGCGCCGAGCTGTCGCAGATCCGCCAGCGCGGCGGGCGCGGAACCTGGCCGGAATACGCCCTGCGCGCCGCGATCGAGACCGGACGCTTCAGCGGCTACTGATCCGCCCGCCATTCGCAAAGGATTAACCGCCTTGGCCTAATCAGGTGTCATACCCGGAATCACGGAGACCTTGATGGCTGGCCAAGTTGCGCTGCGGACCAATACCCAACCCGTGCCCGCCCGGCCCCTGCCCGGCGCACCCACGGCGAAAAGCCTGTCGCGCCGCCAGAAGGCGGCAATCGTGGTGCGCCTTCTGCTGGCCGAAGGCGCGCAACTGCCCCTGTCGGACCTACCCGAGATGCTGCAGGCCGAACTGACCACGCAAATGACCCAGATGCGCTTCGTCGACCGCGCGACCCTGCGCGACGTGATCGAGGAATTCGCGACCGAGCTGGACAGTATCGGCCTGAGCTTCCCGGGCGGGCTGGAAGACACGCTCGCGATACTGGAAGGGGCGATCAATCCCGACCTGGCCGCGCGGCTGCGCAAGCAATCGGGCGCGATCTGGGCCGATGATCCCTGGGACACCATCGTCGAATTCAAGCTCGAACAGCTGATGCCCTTGCTGGAACGCGAAAGCCCGGAAGTGGGTGCGGTGATCCTGTCCAAGCTGAAGGTGGGCAAGGCGGCCGAATTGCTGTCGAAACTGCCCGGCAAGACCGCGCGCCGCCTGACCTTGGCCGTGTCCGAGACGGCCGACGTCGCGCCCGAAATGGTGCACCGCATCGGCGTGGCACTGGCCGCCGAGCTTAAAGCCGAACCGCCCCGCGCCTTCCCCGCCGCCGCCGTGGAACGGCTGGGCGCGATCCTGAACGTTTCGCCCTCGGTCACGCGCGAAGACGTGTTGGAAGGGCTGGACGAAGAGGACGCCGATCTGGGCCAGCGCGTGCGCAAGGCGATCTTCACCTTCGAAGACATCCCCGCCCGCATCGGCGTCAAGGACGTGCCCAACATCACCAAGGCCGTGGACCAGGACAACCTGGTCATCGCCATCGCCGGCGCCGACGACCGCACGCGCGACGCGGTGGACTACCTGCTGAAAAACATGTCGCAGCGCCTGGCCGACACCTTGCGCGAAGAAGCCGCCGAACTGGGACAGGTGCCCGCCGCCAAGGCCGAGAAGGCGCAGACCGCCGTCGTCTCGGCCATCCGCGACGCGGTGGACGCAGGTGAGATCCGCATGCTCGACCCCGACGAAGGTGGCGACGAGGGTTGACGGACATCTGGTCGGACGCTGCCGCTTGCGCGAGGCCTGACGCATGGACAGCTTCACCGGAAACGCTGGAGTGACATGGGTCGCGAGGCCGCCGATACCACACCCGGCAAAAAGAACGATTTCCAGGTTTGTGATAAGCGTACCGACTCGGCTAAGGACCTCATGAACGCAAACGGCCACCTCAACGTGGGCAGCTTGCGTCGCTTGCTCGAAGCCCTGGGCGAAGATAGTTTTGAGTCGATTGCCCTTCTCGAACGTTGGATCGCGTCGGTGAACCATGATCTGATCGAGTTGGGCAATTTTACCCCTAAAGAACTCGACGCTAATATGGAAAACTACTCCCGCAGCGCGGCCCTATCTGAGGCGATGTAAACCTTCCTTAGGCTCGGTGACGAAGTCCGCGTCCAGGCACCAATGCCTTCGATGACGTCCGAACTCCCACCGATCTGCATGGCCGCACCGGATCGGTAGAACGCACGTTGGGCTCTTGATCAAACCCCAAACAATCGGCCTACACTACGCGCGCTAGCGGCTCTATCGCGAGCGCTTCACCATGGCCGAGCCTTTGGATGACGTCTCCGAAAAGGCGCTCGTCGCAGAAATCCATGACTCCCGGACTGAAGCCCGACTACTCCCCAACAGATGCTTAGATCCCTTTTTCCACTATTAAGAACTGGATCAATAATTATTCACAACCTTCTGTTAATTAGTGAAAATACCCACCCCGAAATCGCTGATCGAATGCGGTTCATGGTGGCATCCCAGATAACAGCCATGGACGCCCGTCGCCGCGCAATCGGTGCGGAGATCGGCCCTGAGACTGGACGGACCTAGCCGTTCGCGACGCACTGCTGGTCGATGTCGGCATCGCAACCAAAGCCTTCGGCTTCGACATCAGCCCGCTGCGACTGATCGCAGCCGAAAACACCGAGATCGTTCATCATGAACCCTAATCATGTGCACGCCGCTTCTTCCTTTCCGCCCGACCCGCTGGATCGGCGGCATGACTTAGGCACGCCGCCTGTCAATCGTAGCCGTACGGTGCCTGGGTGCCTGCCCCAGCGTGCTGGTCGAATAAGGCCTGTCCCTGCCCGACACCATGACTGTCAACGTCCACGACAGCACGGCCAACATGTGTTCTTCCTCGATGTCCGCACCCCCCTGTACCGAGGAGGTGACTCCGCAGAACTGGTCGTGCTAATGATCTGCGACAGCACGTATTATTTCGACATCTCTTCTTTGCAACGCGATTTGCGGGACGGTGGTATCGAGCGTACCGATTCACTCCATCGGTCCGCACCCAATGCCAAGACCGCGTTCCGGATGCCGTTTTTCGGCGGTATCACTGCGGGCAAGCAGTCTTTGCCAATCTATCCGGTGCAGTTGGCCGAGGCGGTCCAGAACGCGTCCTTTGACTATACCGGCCGGACCTTCGCAACCTTCTAGGGACAACTTTTTCTTTCCGAGACCCCCGATGACCGAACCGTCGCGGGCATGGTTGTGATCGCATCTGCCGGGCTTTATGTCTGCTGTTGCGGGCTGCAGGCGCAGCGCGCCCGTTCGCAGATGAAGGCAGAGCCCGTTGGCGTCCAATCCTGAAGCTCGACCGTTCGACAAGGTCCAGGACGCGGCCATCCGTGCGCTTCTGGGGCTGGTTCTGGCGCTTCCCTATCGCACCCGCGTGCGCCTGATGGGCTGGACCTGCGCACATATCCTGGGACCCATTGCGGGCTGGCGCAAGCGCGTGCGCGCCAACCTGGCGCTGGCCTGTCCGGATCTGCCGGATGCCGAAGTCGAGCGTCTGGCCCGCGCGGTCCCGAACAACGTGGGGCGAACCCTGATCGAGATCTATTCGGGTGCCGAGTTCAAGGATCATGTCCTTGGCACGCCGCTTTCGGGGCCCGGCCTCGCCCCGTTCCGCGAAGCCCGTGCCCAGGGCCGACCCGTCGTGCTGATCACCGGCCACCTGGGCAATTTCGACAGCCTGCGCGCCGCGCTGACGGCGGAAGGCCACGTGATCGCGGGCCTCTATCGGCGGATGCGCAATACGGCGTTTAACGAGCATTACGTCGCCGCCCTCAGCGCCATCGGCGAGCCGCTGTTCGCGTCGGACCGCGCGGGTGTCGCGGGCTTCGTGCGGCACCTAGCCAAGGGCGGCATCGTCGGCATCCTGACGGATGTGTATTCGTCGAAGGGCGCGGATGTGACATTCTTCGGCCAGCCCGCTCCCACCGCCACGTCGGCTTGCGAATGGGCCGTGAAATACGATGCGCTCGTGGTGCCGTGCTACGGATTGCGCAAGCCCGACGGTCTGACCTTCGACATTCGCCTGCAAGAACCGATCCCGCTGGGCGATCCCGTCGCCATGACGCAGACGATCAACGACGGGCTCGAAGCGCTGGTGCGCGATCACATGGAGCAGTGGTTCTGGATTCACCGCCGCTGGAAGCCCTGGCGCAAGCGCCGCGGCAAGAAAGCGCGGTCGGCGGCCTAGTCGATCCGCGCGGCGGCCACGATCGCCCCGAAATCGGGCCGCTGAAGGAGGACCGCACCGGGCCCGTCCGCCTGCGTCTCGATCTCAAGGGGCGCGGTGCCGTCCCATTGCCCCAGCACCTGCCAGTCGGTCACGATGTTCGAATAGGTCAGGCTGCGCCCCGCGTTTTCGCCGCGCTGGATCGCCACCGTCTCACGGGGCGTGTACTGGACGAGGTTGACCGTCAGGGCCCCATCGATCCCGGGCGCGGCATCCGCGCTGATCTGCAAGGTCGGACCCTGACGCTTGACGCTGAGCGGCACGAGGTCCGGGCGGCGCTTGTGCTTCTGGATCAGGTCCATCACCTGCATCGGCTCGTAGCCGACCACGTGATCGACGCCGCCGATCACCATCTGCGGCGTATAGATCGTGCGCTGTCCCGCCGCGCGGGCGTAATTCTTCTGGCGACGGGTATGGGCCGGGTCGGCGAAGATGTCCTTCCAGCCGATGTAGTCCCAGTAGTCCACGTGCAGCGCCAGCGCCAACACGTCGGCATGACCCGCAAGCTTGCCGACCAGTTCATCGGCGGGCGGGCAGCTGGAACAACCTTGCGAGGTATAGAGTTCGACCACCACGGGCTGGTCGCCTGCCTGCGCCCCGGGCGGCAGAACTGCGACCATGGCCCCGAAAATCGCCGCCCTGTAACCCATGTGCTGCTCCGTCATCTTTGCCCGGTCACTGCTATCCCGACCGTGTGGTCCCTGCCAATCAAGGTTTTGCGAGTCCCGCGAAATAAATAGAACTGCATACTGTTGCATACAATACTGAATTGACACCTAGGTGGCACCCGCCTACTTGTATCAGCAAGAGGTGCGACCGCCCCCGCCGAGGACGCGCACAGCCCCAGCATTTCAACAAGGAGAGCCCCATGCCCATCGAGGTTGGACAAGATACCAATAAGACCCGAAAGACGCTTCAGGCCACGGGCAGTTCCTATGCCTATTACTCGATCCAGGCCGCGTCCGACGCCGGGCTGGGTGATTTCTCGAATCTGCCGGTGTCGATGAAGGTGCTGCTGGAGAACCTGCTGCGGTTCGAAGACGGCAACACCGTCACCACCGACGACATCAAGGCATTCGCGGATTGGGCGGCCAATGGCGGCAAGACCAACCGCGAAATCGCCTATCGCCCGGCCCGCGTGCTGATGCAGGACTTCACCGGCGTTCCGGCCGTCGTGGACCTGGCAGCCATGCGCGACGGCATCGTAGAGCTTGGCGGCGACGCGCAGAAGATCAACCCGCTGAACCCTGTCGACCTGGTCATCGACCACTCGGTCATGATCGACGAATTCGGCAACCCCCGCGCCTTCCAGCAGAATGTGGACCGCGAATACGAGCGCAACATCGAACGCTACCAGTTCCTGAAATGGGGCCAGAAGGCGTTTGAAAACTTCCGCGTCGTGCCGCCGGGCACCGGCATCTGCCACCAGGTGAACCTGGAATACCTGGCCAAGACCGTCTGGTCCGACAAGGATCAACATGGCGACATGGTCGCCTACCCGGACACGCTGGTGGGCACCGACAGCCACACCACCATGGTCAACGGCGCGGCCGTGCTGGGCTGGGGCGTCGGCGGGATCGAAGCCGAAGCCGCCATGCTGGGCCAGCCCGTATCGATGCTGATCCCCGAGGTCGTGGGCTTCAAGCTGAGCGGCGCCATGCCCGAGGGCACCACCGCCACCGACCTGGTGCTGCGCGTCTGCGAGATGCTGCGCGAAAAGGGCGTGGTGCAGAAATTCGTCGAATTCTACGGCGACGGACTGGACAACGTGCCGCTGGCCGACCGCGCCACGATCGGCAACATGAGCCCCGAATTCGGCGGCACCTGCGCCTTCTTCCCCATCGACGACGAAACCCTGCGCTACCTGACCCAGACCGGCCGCGACAAAGACACCATAGCGCTGGTCGAAGCCTACGCCAAGGAGCAGGGCCTGTGGCGCAAGCCGGGCGCCGAGCCGATCTTCACCGACACGCTCGAGCTGGATATGTCGACGGTGAAGCCCGCCATCTCGGGCCCCAAGCATCCGCAGCAGCATATCGACCTGGACGACGCCGCGGCGAAGTTCCACGCCTATATCGACGGCCAGCGCAACAATCAGAAAACGACCGAGCGCGAGGCGACGCGCTGGGAAGCCGAGGGCGGCCCCCCCGCCCCCAAGAAGATCCCCGGCGACAAGGGCAAGCACAAGCAGACCCAGGTCACCATGACGGATATCGACGGCGAGGAAAAAACCTTCGCCCTGCATGACGGGTCCATCGTCATCGCGTCGATCACGTCCTGCACCAACACGTCGAACCCTTACGTGATGATCGGCGCGGGGCTTGTGGCCCGCAAGGCGCGCGAGCTCGGTCTCGACCGGCAGCCCTGGGTGAAGACCTCGCTGGCGCCGGGATCGCAGGTCGTGTCCTCCTATCTCGAGCAGACCGGCCTGCAGGACGACCTGGATGCCATCGGCTTCAACCTGGTGGGCTATGGCTGCACCACCTGTATCGGCAATTCGGGTCCCATCCCCGAGGAGCTGAGCAAGGCCATCGCCGAGAACGACCTGATCGCGTGTTCTGTCCTGTCGGGCAACCGCAACTTCGAAGGCCGCATCAGCCCCGACGTGCGCGCCAACTACCTGGCGTCGCCGCCGCTGGTGGTGGCCTATGCGCTGGTCGGCGACATGAACGTGGACATCACGCGCGAGCCGCTCGGCCAGGACAAGAACGGCAACGACGTGTTCCTTAAGGATCTGTGGCCGTCGCAGCACGAGATCGCGGAATTGGTGGAAAAAACCGTCACCCGCGAGATGTTCCAGGAGAAGTATGCCGACGTGTTCGACGGCGACGAGAAGTGGAAAGAGGTCGAGACCACCGACAGCCAGACCTACAACTGGCCGCCCACCTCCACCTACGTTCAGAACCCGCCCTATTTCCAAGGCATGGGGACCGAGCCGGGCGAGATCACCAACATCCACGGCGCACGGATGCTGGCGTTGCTGGGCGACATGGTCACCACCGACCACATCAGCCCCGCGGGCTCGTTCAAGGAAAGCTCGCCGGCCGGCCAATACCTGACCGAGCGCCAGGTCGCCCCGCGCGAGTTCAACTCGTACGGGTCGCGCCGCGGCAATCACGAGGTGATGATGCGCGGCACTTTCGCCAACATCCGCATCCGCAATGAGATGCTGGACGGAGTCGAAGGTGGCTATACTAAGGGCCCCGACGGCGAGCAGATGTCGATGTTCGACGCCGCGATGAAGTACCAGGAACAGGGCACGCCCTTGGTCGTGGTCGCGGGCGAGCAATACGGCGCGGGCTCAAGCCGAGACTGGGCCGCCAAGGGCACCGCGCTGCTGGGCGTCAAGGCCGTGATCGCGTCCAGCTACGAGCGGATCCACCGCTCGAACCTGGTGGGCTTCGGCGTGTTGCCGTTCGAATTCACCGGCGACGACTCGCCCAAAAGCCTGGGCCTGAAGGGCGACGAGACGTTCGATATTTCGGGCATCGAAGGCGACTGGAAGCCCGGAGGCGAGGCGCAGTGCAAGATCACCTACGCCGACGGTACCGAGAAGGAGATCACCTTGAAGTCGCGGATCGATACGGCGATCGAGGTCGATTACGTGAAGAACGGCGGCGTGCTGCACTACGTGCTGAGGCGTCTCGCGGATACGGCAAAGGCCGCCTGACCACCAACCAGCAACAATCGCGCGAAGGCCGGGGCATTGTCCCCGGCCTTCGTCGTCTCAAGGCCCCAATTGCGGCGATTCAAAGGAAACAAAGTGTTTTCTGGGCGAATCGCAGCAATTCGTTAAGGATTGCCCGTGATTGCTGGGGGGCAATGAACATGTACTCGTCCATCCGCGCCACCACGCGCAAATTCGCCTTTCCGTTGCCGATGCTCGAAACCGGCATCTGCGTCGTTGCGTTCGTGTCGCTGATCTTCGGCTAGATCGGGCTACTCGCCGCGCGCCGCCTCGATGGCGGGC
The DNA here is from genome assembly GCF_016412875.1 of Palleronia pontilimi. Lineage (GTDB taxonomy): Bacteria > Pseudomonadota > Alphaproteobacteria > Rhodobacterales > Rhodobacteraceae > Palleronia > Palleronia pontilimi. The sequence continues at coordinate 279,364 of NZ_JAEKPD010000008.1, forward strand.
CGGATCTGGCCGTCCAGCGTGCGCTGGGTGATCGGTCCTGCAAGCCGTTCCAGCACGCGGCCCTGCCCGTCGATCACGTAGGTCTCGGGCACGCCATAGACGCCCCAATCCCGTGCCGTGCCGCCGCTGTCGTCCGCGCCCACGGCGATATAGGGATTGCCCAGCTCCTCCAGGAAGCTCAGGGCATTCTCGGGCCGATCCTTGTAGTTGATCCCGTAGATCGGGATTCCTTCGGCGGCCAGCGCCTCGAGGTTCGGATGTTCCACACGGCACGGCCCGCACCAGCTGGCCCAGAAATTCACCAGCTTCACGCCCTCGGCCTGAAGCGCGTCATTCGTGAAGCCCGGCAGGTCGCCCAGCGGCACCAGCGCCAGCGCGGGGGCCGGTTTGCCGATGAAGGTCGATGGCAACGCATCCGGATCCTCGCGCTGCATGCCCACAAAGAACAGCACGGCGAGGCCCAGGAACGCGGCAGGCGGGATCAGGGCGAGAACGGGGATCCTAGGCATCCTTGCGCCCCTCGGCCGCCCGCAAGGCCCGCTTGACCCGCGCGCCCTGCCAGAGAGTCAGCGCCACGATGCCCAGCAGCAGAACTGCCGAAACCGCGTAGGCCGCTCCGACCTCGGCCGCGTATTTGCCCAGATCCGGCATCACGCCATCCTTTCGCGCAGTTGCAGCGCGTGCAGACGCCGCGCCCGGATTTCCGTTCGCGTCCGCGCCAACACCAGCGCCACGAACAGCAGCACGAAACCCGCGATGCAGACCAACAGCGGATAGTAGAACACGTCCGCCACGTTTTCTTCCTTGTCCAGGCTCAGCGACGCCCCCTGGTGCAGACCCTGGTTCCAGAAATTCACCGCATAGCGCGACAGGATCGCGAAGACCGACCCCACGAGGCAGAGCACCGATGTCAGGTCCGCGGCGGTGTCGGGGTCTTCGATCGCGGACCACAGCGCCATGTAGCCAATGTAGAACAGGAACAGGATCAGAAACGACGTCAGCCGCGGATCCCACGCCCAATACGTCCCCCACATGGGCGAGCCCCAGACCGCGCCGGTGACCAGCGCGATCAGCGTCATCGTGACGCCGACTGGCGCCGCGGCCTTTGCGGCCAAGGCGCTGACGTGATGGCGGCGGACCAGCCAGATCAGCGACGCGACCAGCATCATCAGCCACGCGTTGATCGCCATCAGCGCCGACGGCACATGCAGATAGATGATCTTGACCGTCGCACCCTGCCGGTAATCGTCGGGCGTGAAGAAGAAGCCCCAGGCCAGCCCGCCCAGCAGGCAGGCCCCGGCCAGCAGCGAAAGGATCGGCACCGCCCGGGCGGTCGTAGCCATGAACTTGGCGGGGTTGGCATAGGTCCAGATCGACATGGCTTTCCTTTATCGCCCGCCCGCGCGCGTCTCAAGCGGCGCTGACACAGACGTGACGCCTTAGCGCAGGTTGACCCGCAGCGCCGCGGCAGTTGCGAAGGGCAGCAGGGCCACGCATCCCGCCGTCACCGCCCCCAGAAGCGACAGCGGCGCGCCCAGATCCAGCCCCTCCGCCCCCCGCCGGGCGACGTCCGCTCCGAAGATCAGCGTCGGCACGTAGAGCGGCAGGACCAGCAGGCTCAGAAGCAGGCCGCCCCGCTTCAGTCCGACCGTCAGGCCCGCGCCGAACGTTCCGATCAGCGACAATGCCGGCGTGCCCACCAGAAGCGACACGCACAGCCAGGGATGGCCCGGCCAAGGCAGCCCCAGCAGCACCGCCAGGAACGGCGCGGCCAGGCTGAGCGGCAGCCCGGTGGTCAACCAATGCGCCGCCGCCTTGGCCAGTGCCACGCCCTCGAGCGGGACCGGCGCCGTGGCCAGCAGGTCCAGCGCGCCGTCCTCGCGGTCCAGGGCGAACACCCGGTCAAGGGACAACAGGCACGCCAGCAGCGCGCCGATCCACAGCACGCCCGGCGCGATAGGCGACAGGCGCGCGGTTTCGGGGCCGATCGCGAAGGGCACCAGCACCACGACAATCAGGAAAAAGGCCAAGCTCAGGCCGAAGCCGCCGCCCGCGCGCACCGCGAGCCTCAGGTCCCGCGCCAGGATGCGGATCATTCCACCGCCTCGCCCGCGAACACGTCGCCCTGCACCGTGCCGGGACGTACGCGAAACGCCTCGAGCTCGAGCACTTGCGCCTCGATGCCCAGATCCACGTGACTGGCCAGCACCGCGATGCCGCCGCCGCCCAGGTGGGCCCGCACCGCGTCGGCGAAGCGCAAGACACTGTCGCGGTCCAGCGACACGGTGGGCTCGTCCAGCAGCCAGATCGGCCGCCCGGTCAGCAGCATCCGCGCCAAACCCAGCCTGCGCCGCTGCCCTGCCGACAGGTGCTGTGCGGCCCGGTCGCGCAGAGCGCTCAGTTGAAACGCCTCCAGCGCCGCGGCGATGTCGCCCGCGCCGTGCATCTTCGCCCAGAACGCCAGGTTCTCGGCCACCGTCAGCGTGCCCTTCATCCCGTCCGCATGCGCGCCATAGGCGATCCGGTCGCCCCCCGGCGTCACCTCGCCGACCAGCGGTGGCTGCAGGCCAGCGAGCGTGCGCAGCAGCGTCGTCTTGCCGATCCCGTTGCGCCCCGTCAGCACCAGCGCCGAACCCGGGGCCACGTCGAAGGACAGGCCCGCCAGCAGCGGCACGCCGCCCCGCGCCACCGCCAGATCGCGCGCGGCCAGGCCGCTCACAGGACCGGCAACAGGGCCACGCCGATGCGGCGGCCTTCGCTCAGAAGCACGTTGTAGGTCCGGCACGCCGGCGGCGAGGCCATGACCTCGACCCCGACGCCCGCCGCTTCCAGCGCGGTGCGCAGAGACGCGGGCGCGTGGGCGATCTCGGCGCCCATGCCCATCAGCAGCACGTCGATCTCGCCCGCCGCGGCCAGCAAGGTCGCCGTGTCCCCCAGCCCGCCCCAGGCGCGCACGCCATCGGGCAGCACGGCGATCGCACCCTCGTGCACCTGGCCACCCACGCGGAAGAAACCGGGGCCATAGCCGTCGATCGGCCGCTCGCCTTCGAACGGCATGTCCTGAAGTTCCATTACATTCCTCAATCCCAGATCGGCAGACCCGTCAGGGCCGATGCCGCGATGATGCCATAGGACACAAGCCGATACGCCCGCGCCCGTTCCGGCCGAAACATAGCGGCCCCCGCCACGTTCGCCAGCAGGTAAGGCGCGCAGAGCGCCAGCCCCGGAACCAGCGGCGCGGCTCCAAGCCGCCCCCACAGGCCCAGCAGCACCAGCGCCGCAATGTCCACGATCACCAGAAACAATAGCAGGTTTGCCCGGATCGCGGCCACCGGCTTATCGGATGCCATGTAGAGCAGGATCACCGGCGGGCCCGCGATGCCCGCAGCCCCGCCGAAGAGGCCCCCGATACCGCCCGTGCCCAGCATCAGGCGCGGCCCCATCGCACCGCGATAGCGAAAGCCCGCCACCAGGAGCACCAACAGGACCAGCGCGGTGATCGACACGATATAGCGGAACACCTCGCCCGGCAGCAGCACCAGCAGACCCAGCCCCAGCGGCAATCCGGCGACGAGCCCCAGCGCCAGCCGCCCCAGATCGCGCCGCTCGGCCACCCGCCACGCGGCAGGCACATTCGGTAGCGGCCCCAGCAGATCCATCGCCAGCAGCGTGACCAGAGCGGGCACCGGCGGCATCACCTGACCGGCCACGGGCAGGAACACCATCGCCGTGCCGAACCCCGAAAAACCGCGCACGACGCCTGCGGCGATTGCGGCAGCAACGAGCCACCCCAGACCGGGCTGGTGCGCGATGGCGCTCAGCATGGAGGCACTTGGGCGTCAGGGCCGCGCGGGCCCCGCACGCTCAAGGATCGATATTGGCGAACTGGTTGCCTTCGGTCTTGTCCGGCTTGGACCAGTCGCGCTTCACCCCCAGAAACAGCACGATGTTCTTGGCGACGAACACCGATGAATAGGTGCCGACGATGATGCCCCAAGTGATGGCGAAGACGAAGCCGCGGATCACGTCGCCACCCAGCACCAGCAGCGCGATCAGCGCCAGCAGCGTCGTCCCCGAGGTCATGATCGTACGGCTCAGCGTTTCGTTGACGCTCAGGTTCATCACGTCCTTCAAGGGGCGCTGTTTCCACTTGATCAGGTTCTCGCGCAGCCGGTCGAAGATCACCACCGTGTCGTTGATCGAATAGCCGATGATCGTCAGGATCGCCGCGATGGTGGCCAGGTCGAAGCGGATCTGCAGCACCGAGAACAGCCCGATGGTCAGGATCACGTCGTGAAACAGCGCGGCCACCGCGCCCACCGAGAACTGCCATTCGAAGCGCAGCCAGATATAGATCAGGATCGCGCCCAACGACACGGCGACGGCCAGGAACGCGGTCTTGATCAGCTCGCCCGACACCTTGGGCCCCACCGATTCCACCGACGGGAAAGTGATCGACGGGTCGACCTGCTGCAAAGCGGCCTCGACGGCCGCGATAGTATCGGCGGCCACGCTTTCCTGGCCATCCTGCGCTTGGATCCGGACCATGGCCACGTTCTGGTCGTCCTCGAAGCCGGGATCGAAGACCTCGCTGATCGACACATCGCCCAGCTCCAGCGGCGCGATGGCCTGGCGATAGGCGCTCACGTCCACTGCTCGGACCGATTGCGTGCGGATCGTGGTGCCGCCCTGGAAGTCGATACCGAAATTCAGGCCCATCACCAACCAGACCACGATGGACAGCACCATCGCCACGCAGGACGCGCCGAAGGTCACCTTGGCGTGGCGGAAGAAGTCGAAATTCGTCTCGTCGGGAACCAGGCGCAGGCGCATGTCAGACCTCGATGGTTTTGGGGCGGCGGCGGTCGAACCAGGTGACGACCAGCAACCGCGTGACGAAGATCGCCGTGAAGACCGAGGTCAGGATCCCCAGGCCCAGCGTCACCGCGAAGCCGCGCACCGGACCCGAGCCCAGCATGAACAGGATCGTGGCCACGATGAAGGTGGTGATGTTGGCGTCCACGATGGCGCTGAGCGCCTTCTCGTAGCCCAGGCTTATCGCGCGGGACGGCCCCTTGGCGGTCTTCAGTTCTTCACGGATGCGCTCGAAGACCAGCACGTTGGCGTCGACCGCCATGCCGATGGTCAGCACGATCCCGGCGATGCCCGGCAGCGTCAGCGTGGCGCCGATCAGCGACAGAAGACCGAACAGCAGCCCCACGTTGATCAGCAGCGCGATGTTGGCGAAGATCCCGAACAGCCCGTAGCTGAGCGCCATGAAGACCAGCACCGCCCCGAAGGCCACGAGGCACGCGATGCGGCCCGCGTCGATGCTGTCTTGGCCCAGCTCGGGGCCGATTGTGCGTTCTTCCAGGAACGTCAGCTCGGCCGGAAGCGCGCCCGCGCGCAGCAGCACGGCCAGCTGGGTCGATTCCTCGACCGTGAAATTGCCGGTGATGATGCCGCTGCCGCCGGGGATGTGGCTTTGGATCACCGGCGCGCTGATCACTTCCTCGTCCAGCACGATGGCGAAGGGCGAGCCGATATTCTCGGCGGTGTAGTCGCCGAAGGCCCGCGCGCCGGTGGGATTGAAGCGGAAGGTCACGGCGGGGCGGCCGTTCTGGTCGAAGCTGGGCTGGGCGTCCACCAGATCCTCGCCCGACACCACGGGAGAGCGTTCCAGCGTGTAGAACACGCCCGGCTCGTCCAGCAGCGGATAGACCACCTGCCGCGACGAGACCGCGGCGTCGGGATCGCCCGAGCGGCTGATCACCGGGTTGAAGGTCAGCTGCGCCGTGGTGCCGATCAGCGCCTTCAGTTCCTCGGCGGACCCGATGCCGGGCACCTGGATCAGGATGCGGTCGCTGCCCTGCCGCTGGATCGTGGGCTCGCGCGTGCCCACCTCGTCGACGCGGCGGCGGATGATCTCAAGGCTCTGGCGGATCGTGCGGTCGTCGGTGGCCGCGCGCTCTTCTTCGGACAATTGCACGGTCAGCAGATCGCCCTCCCCCGACACGTCCAGGTCCTGCGCGCCGACACCGGTCAGCGTGGCTACGGGCCGCGCCAGTCCGCGCGCGATTTCCAGCGCGCGCTGCATCCCCGAAGGGTCGTTCAGCCGCACCACCAGCGCGTCGCCGCCTTCATCCACCCGGCGGATCGTGCCCACCTCGTCGCGGGCGTCCCGCAGGGCGTCACGCAGTTCGGGCCAGATGCCGTCCATGCGGCCCTCGTACACGTCCTCGACCTGCACCTCGGCCAGCAGATGCGCACCGCCCCGCAGGTCCAGCCCCAGGTTCACCAGCCCCGAGGGCAGGAAATCGGGCCACTGGCCCGCCTGCGCCTCGCGCGCCTCGGTCGAACCCATCGTCTCGATCTCGGCGCGGGCATCGTTGGCCTGCTCGACGCGGCTGTAGAACGCGTTGGGCAGCGCCAGGATCAGTCCCAGCGCCACCAAGGCCCAGATGAAGACGCGCTTCCAAGTGGGGATTTGCAGCATGTCGAACGCCTTTCGGGCGAGAGGTCAGGCGTCGGCGGGCTCGGTCTTGGACCGCACCTGCGCGATCGTGGACTTGATGACGCGCACTTTCACGCCCTCGGCCAGCTCGACCGTCGCTTCGCCCTCGTCCACCTTCACGACCTTGCCGAGCAGCCCGCCCGCGGTCACGACCTGGTCACCCCGTCGCAGCGCCTCGACCATCTTCTGGTGCTCTTTCACCTTCTTTTGCTGCGGACGGATCAGCAGGAAATACATGATGGCGAAGATCAGGATCAGCGGCACGAAGCTGGCGAACGCGCCCCCGGCGCCCCCGGCGGCCTGCGCATAGGCGGGAGTGGCAAACATGGTCGATATCCTTGGTCTGGTGCAGGGCGCGCGCGCCCCCAATCAAATCGCGTCGTGCTTATCCGCGCCCGCGTGGCTTGTCCAGTTGCCCTCGGCGGGTCAAAGTGGCCGCAGTGTGACAAGTAGGGTGAGTGCGCGAAATGATATACCTAATCTGGGCGATCGTTGCATTGACGTGCGCTGCGCTGGCAATGCTTCCGCGCGACCGCGCGCTTCGGATCCTGACCGGGAAAGAGGCGCTCAACCACAATTGGCAACTCGGCGCTGTGAAGTGGATGGCGCTGATCTTCAGCCCGATCTGGCTGATCCTTGTTCTGTTCATCCTTTACGCGCTGCTGCGAACCGGCAACTCGATCAGCGACCAAGACGCCGACGATCTGCGCTGGTCCGTTCTGGCTCTTGTCGGCCTTCTGACAGCACTCGGTGGCCTTCTCGGCATCCCTCTTGCCCTCATCCGGGTCTGGACGACCGAACGCCAGACCGTCACAGCCGAACAGGGCCACATCACCGACCGCATCAACGCCGCGGTGAAGAACCTCGGCGAGGATAAAAATGTCTCGCGGTTTGGTCGATATGTAGGCTGGTACGAGGGTGAAAAGTCCAAGGAGAATTTTCGGTGGGAATTTGAGTGGAGCGATGATCCGCAAATCGAGAATGATACGCGGGAACTCGATTGGGAAGTAACTGAAAATTGGGAAGTATTGAGCAAGACACAACCCAATCTAGAAGTCCGCATTGGTGCCATTTACGCACTCGCCCGCATCGCCGAGGACAGCCACCGCGACCACGTGCAAATCATGAAGATCCTCTGCGCCTACATCCGCCAGAATGCCCCCGCGCCGACCGACGAGGACAACCCCCACCACGTCTTCTGGGGGCTGGTAAGCCCTTCCGACCGGACTGAGCCAATTGACCTTCTCCCCGGTATCCGGGCCATTGCGAACTGGACT
>NZ_JAEKPD010000009.1 GCF_016412875.1 Palleronia pontilimi
TCAGGGCTCTCCGCTCGTTCCGCCAACCGAGCAATGTTGGCCCGGCACGTCTTCTGCGAAGAAGGAACCCGGAAAATCGCGCAAAATGCGGCGAGATGGCGAAAAAGCTAAGCCAAGTCAGCGCCTTGCGATATTATCTGCTTTTTCTCGTGGAAAAGCGGGATGTGTTTCATCTGCCTCGATGATCCCGGAAAAGGCCGTCTCTTCGCCCTGGCCGATGATCTATACCACCAGCATCCGCCATCGCCAGACCGTGTATTTATCGAGCCCAAGCTATCCCGCTAGCTTTCGCACCGACCGCGGCGCCGCAGTGCCCAGAATATCCCGATGCGCAACCATGAACAGGTCAGGTCTGTGGATACGGTCTATAACGGAGCTAGTCCGGTCCGAGTAGGTTTTCCCGAATCCCTGGCACCGGTAACGTTGAACACCGGTGCGCGTTCTTCCCCAATTCTATCGGTCGACGATACCGCAGAGCGGTCAAGGTGCTTCGTGGCTTGCGCGCGCTTCAATCCCAGAGATCATCTCCGTCTTTCGTCGGAGATCCATGATCTTCATTTGCGCATGCTCGGTCTGAGCAGGGTTCAGATCTTCCAGTGCATCCAGGAGACGTCGAAAATCGTGGTGTTGCAACGGGTGTCCTCCGTGGGCTTCACGGAAGAAGGTTGGCCGTTTTGCGCGAAGCCGAAGCGCGCCAACACAGAGCGCGGACCACCCTTTTTATTTGGGCGCATCGTTACGCCTGTTACGCGCACACAACCTATATGCGCCGATCATGAGTCTGCTGCCCTGCCCCGCCTCCCGCCGTGCTGCACGTGCCAACGGCAATGTTATCCGGTCGCACTGCCGTCCGGGTTCCAATCGGACCAGTCGGGAAACGACAGGGGCGCGACCTTCTCCAGCCCGGACAGGTGCGAGGTCCACGCCGCCAGGTTTCCCCTCAATCGCTCGTCCACGCGGCCCTGGTCCTCGTGGCTGTTGCCGTACCCTTGCACGCCATAGGACACGAAAGGCGGCAGTACCCAGAAGCCCATGTAGTGCATCGAATAGTTAAGGGGGCACAGCATCGTGTCGAAGTCGCCACCCCGGCAGCCGGGGCCGAACGCGGCGCGCGGCGCGCCCGTGGTCACGGAAACGATGGCGCGTCGCCCCCGGAAGTAGCCAGTGCCGTAGCGCATCCGGCTGGTGTAAAGGCCCCCGCTCACGAAGACCCGGTCCATCCAGCCTTTCAGGATCGCTGGCGGGCCGTGCCACCACAGCGGGAACTGAAGCTCGACTGGAACGACTACCAGACCGTCCTTCGGATCGCCGAGGCGGGGTCGCTTTCCGCGGCGGCCCATCGGATCGGGTCAAGCCACCCGACCCTGTTTCGCAGGATCAACGCGGTGGAACAGAAGCTGGCGGTGCGGCAATTCGAAAGGCTCCGCACAGGCTGTCGGCTGACGCCCGCGGGGGAAAAGGTCGCCGCGACCGCACGCGAGATGGAAGAGCTCACCAACGCGACCGAAAGGCGCGTGGAAGGCCGCGACCTGCGGCCTTCGGGCGTCGTGCGGGTGGGGCGACGAAGTATACTCATTTCTGGGGATTGCTGGCCCACGGGGTTGCTCGCCTTCGGGTGGCGGAGCCCGACAACACGCTCGATTTCGGCGTGTCGAACGAGATCTCCGACCTGTCGTTCCGCGAGGCGGATATCGCGATCCGTCCCGCTGCGGCCCCCGAAGAGCATCCTGTCGGACGCCGCATGGGCCGCATCCGGCAGGCCGTCTATGCGTCACGGACGTTCGAACTGGGCGACGTCGGTCAACGGGACTGGGCGGCGCTCCCTTGGATCGGCCCGAGCCCTTTCATGCCCTACCCCCAGCTCCACGCATGGATGCGCGGCATGGGCTTGGATCCTGCCTGCGTCTGCAAGACGGACAGTGTTCTGAGCATGCTTGCGGCTGTTCGGGCCGGTGTCGGCGTCGCACTTCTTCCCAGCTACCTGGCCGGGCAGGATGCCGACCTGCAACGCCTTGGGGCGACTACCGACGCGCTTGACGTGGACCTGTGGATGCTCACGCACCCGGATCTGCGCCGGACCGCCCGGGCGCGCGCCGTTCTGGATTTATTCGGCGGCACAGGTCGGGCGTTGCTGCCCGAGGGCGACGGCACCGACGAGCTGACACCTGCGGCGGCAAGAAGACCTGGAATGACCGGCGTGGCGCGGACCTGTGCCTGCGTCAGACGACCCACACCCGCGTGCCCACCGGCACCCGTTCGTAGAGATCCACGATCCAGTCGTTATGCGTCCTCACGCAGCCCGATCCCTGCGCGCGGCCCAGCGTCCAGGGCTGCGGCGTACCGTGGATGCGATACATCGTGTCGCGATCGCCGCGGTAGAGATACAGCGCCCGGGCGCCCATCGGGTTCATCTCGTGCCCGCCGGGCAGGCCCGACGCGTACTTGGAATAGATATGCGGCTCCATCCGGATCATGTTGCGGGTCGGGATCCACGACGGCCATTCGGCCTTGCGCCCCACCCGCGCCTCGCCCTTCAGGTTGCGCCCCGCGGCCCCCACGGCGATGCCGTAACGCCGCGCGCGCCCGCCCCCGAGCGTCCAGTACATGAACCGCTGCTCGGTCATCACGTAGACGCGGCCCGCGGGCAGCTCGGGCTGCACGTCCACCTCCTGCGGCATGAAGGCGCGCGGCAGGCGCACCACGCGCCGTTGCGCCAGCGCGGGCGTCGCCAGAAGACTTGCCGCGCACGCGGCGATGAAGTGTCGTCTTTCCATGTCATTGCCCCTTTTTGCCGCGATTTTAGCGATCCAGCGGCTTGTGTCGCGGTTGCCAAGCCGATACGCGACGATCGCGCCACAAATGCGGCACCGATGCCGCAGGCGCGCGTTTCGACCGTGCGAATCGGGGCGCGATCCGGTCAAATCGCCGTGAGCGCCGGGGAAAAGCGACGCGCTTTGCGTTACCCCCCGGATTGGGGACGACTTTTGGAGACGAGAAGATGAACAGACGCGATTTCATGATGACTGGATTGGCCGCCTTCGGTCTGAGCGCGACGGGGATGCGCGCCGAAGCACAGGCCGCGGCCATCCCGCCGCCCACGCTGGTGCAGATGCGCGTGCCGCTGCCCGCGGGCCAGATTCACGTCTTTCCCGACCATTTCAAGCTGTACCACACCCGGCCCGACGGCCTGGCGGTGCGCTATGCCTGCCGCGTGGGCCGCGACAGCCTGTACGAGCCGGGCAAATATTTCGTCGGCGCCAAGAAGGTGAACCCGTCCTGGAAGCCGACCCCCGGCATGATCGAGCGCGAGCCCGAGAAATATGCCCAGTACGAAGAAGACGGCATTCCCGGCGGTCCCGCCAACCCGCTGGGCGTCCGGGCGCTGTATCTGTTCCAGCCGGGCCGCGGCGACACGTTCCTGCGCATCCATGGCACCAACGAGCCGGGCACCATCGGTCGCGCGGTGTCGAACGGCTGCGCGGGCCTGACGAACGAGCACATCCAGGTTCTCTACGAACAGGTCCCGCTGCAGACGCCGGTGACGCTCTATCCCAAGATGGGCTGACGCCCTTGCAGATCGACGCCGTCATCGCCTGGGTCGACGGCGCCGATCCGGCCCACCGCGCCAAGCGCGCGGCCTTCGGCGACGCGGGCAAATCGGGCAGCGACCAGCGCTTCGTCGAGACGGGTGAGATCTATGTCGCCCTGGCGTCGATCCTGGAACACGCGCCTTTCGTGCGCCGGATCCACATCGTCACCGACGATCAGCGCCCCGCCCTGCTGCCCCATTTCGCGCAGGCGGGTCTCTGCGCACCGGACCGGATCCGCGTGGTCGATCATGACGCGATCTTCGCCGGACTGCCCGCCGCGCGCCCGAATTTCAACTCGCGCGCCATCGAAGCCGCGCTGCACCGGATCCCCGATCTTTCCGAGCGGTTCGTCTATCTCAATGACGACATGTTCTTCAACGGCCCCTGCGCGCCGGGCGACCTGTTCGACCCGGACGGGCGGCCCCTGCTCAGCGGTCGCATGGTGGCGTTTTCGGACAGACGGCCCGCCGCGCGGCTGAAATCCCTGGCCCGGCGGCTGATCGGCCGCCCTGACACGCGCCCCAGCCACCTTGTCGCCCAGGAAACCGCGGCGCGGCTGGCCGGGTTTCGGCGGACCTTCCTCAGGGTGCCGCACCGGCCCCATCCGCTGCGCGTCTCGACGATCCGGCGCGCGCTCGCGGCGCATCCCGGCCTGCTCGAACGTCAAGTCGGCTACCGGTTCCGCGACCGGGCGCAATACCTGCCCGTCGCCCTTGCCAACCACGCCGAGATCGCGGGCGGCGCCGAGCCCCGCCTGCGCGACGACGTGGCCTATCTGCGGGACCGGATGTCGGGCGATGTCGAGCCCGTGCTGTCCCAGATCCGCGACGGCTACACCCCCTTCGCCTGTGTCCAGGGTCTCGAATCCATGCCGCCCGCGTCCCGGGACCGGGTCCTGGCCGTTCTGGTCGACAAATTCGGCGACCATCTGCCCCCGGCGATCCGCACGGCGCTGATGGATCCCGCCTGAGCAAGTCATTGGGTCGCAGTGGAATTGTCGGGGCTTCGGCTTATTTGACGTGAAACACGATCATATGAGGGCTCGCAATGGATCTGTCTTTCGGTCTGGACGCCACGCTTTTGGCGCGCATTCAATTCGGCTTCACCGTTGCGTTCCACTTCATCTTCCCGGCGTTTTCGATCGGCCTTGCGAGCTACCTTGCGGTGCTGAACGGCCTGTATCTCTGGTCCCGGGACGAAGCGTATTTGCGGCTCTTCCGCTACTGGATCAAGATCTTCGCGATCTCGTTCGCCATGGGCGTCGTGTCGGGCATCGTCATGTCCTACCAGTTCGGCACCAACTGGTCCGTCTTCTCGGATCTGGCGGGCCCCGTGGTCGGGCCGCTCATGGCCTACGAGGTGCTGACCGCCTTCTTCCTCGAGGCCGGTTTCCTCGGCATCATGCTCTTCGGGCGCCAGAAGGTCGGCGACAAGCTGCACATGTTCGCCTGTCTCATGGTCGCGGGCGGCACGGCGGTGTCGGCCACTTGGATCCTGTCGGTCAACAGCTGGATGCACACGCCCGCGGGCTTCGTCATGGGCGAAAACGGCCAATTCCTGCCCGACGATTGGTGGGCCATCGTGTTCAACCCGTCCTTCCCCTACCGCCTGTGGCACACCCTGACCGCCGCCTACCTGACCACCGCCTTCATCGTCGGTGGCGTGGGCGCGTGGCACCTGCTGAAAGGTCGGCTCGAGAACCGCGGCGTCAAGATCATGTTCTCCATGGCCATGTGGATGGCCGCCATTGTGGCCCCCCTGCAGATCGTCGCGGGCCACGAGCAGGGGCTGAACACCTACGAATACCAGCCCACCAAGGTGCTGGCGATGGAGGGGCACTTCGAATCCCACGATGACGGCATCCCGCTGATCCTGTTCGGCATTCCGAACCAGGCAGAGCAACGCATGGATTACGAGATCTCGATCCCGCGTCTCGGCGGCCCGATCCTTGAAAAGGGGCTCGATGCGTCGATGGACGGGCTCGACACGGTGCCTATCGACCAGCAGCCGCCCGTGGCCATCGTGTTCTGGAGCTTCCGCATCATGGTCGCCATCGGCCTTGCCATGATGGGCGTGGGCCTCTGGTCGCTCTGGTCGCGCTGGCGCGGCAACCTCTACTACGACACCTGGCTGCACCGCGCGGCGCTGGTCATGGGTCCGTCGGGACTGGTCGCCGTGATCGCCGGTTGGATCACCACGGAAGTCGGTCGCCAGCCCTACGTCGTCTACGGCGAGCTTCTGACCGCCGACGCCGTGTCCCCGCTGGGCGCCAGTGCCGTGGGCGCGTCGCTGCTGGCCTTCATCGTGATCTACTTCGCCATATTCGGCGCGGGCATCGTCTATCTGCTGAAGCTCATGCGTAAGCCGCCCGAAACCTTCGAGCGGGGATACGAATCCGAGCCGGGTCCGACCCGTACCCAAGGCCTCACCCCCGCCGCGGTCGAGACGCCCGACGCCGACGTTCAACCCGCGGAGTAACCGGCCATGGATATCAGCTTCGATCTCACCGTCGCCTGGGCCGTCCTGCTGGCTTTCGCCGTCTATATCTACGTCGTGCTGGATGGCTTCGACCTGGGGATCGGGATTCTCTATCCCTTCTTCCCGGAAAAGGAAGACCGCGACCTGATGATGAACACGGTCGCACCCGTCTGGGACGGCAACGAGACGTGGCTGATCCTGGGCGGCGGCGGCCTGTTCGCGGCCTTTCCCATGGCCTACGCGATCATCATGCCCGCGGTCTATCCGCTGATCATCGCCATGCTGCTGGGGCTGATCTTCCGCGGGGTGGCGTTCGAGTTTCGCTGGCGCGCGGGCAAGACGTTTTCCAAGTTCTTCTGGGACTGGGCCTTCATCGGCGGCTCGGTCACCGCCGCCCTGACCCAAGGCATGATCCTGGGCACGCTTCTGCAGGGGATCGAGGTCGACGGCCGCGCCTATGGCGGCGGCTGGCTGGACTGGCTGACCCCCTTCACCCTGCTCTGCGGCGTCGCGGTCGTGTTCGGCTACGCGCTTCTGGGGGCCTGCTGGCTCAACTGGCGGATCGAAGGCCCCATGCAGCACAAGGTGCGCGTCCTGGCCCGGATCCTGGGCTTTGCGACGCTGGGCTTCATCGGCGCCGTCAGCCTGGCCACGCCATTCCTGGAACCCGCCTATTTCGATCGCTGGTTCGCGTGGCCGCAGATCCTGGAAGTCTCGCCCATCCCCATCGCCGTGATCGGGCTGACCTTCTGGCTCGCCAAGGAGCTCTTCGACGAGCGCAACGACTGGGCTCCTTTCGTCATCACGCTGGGCCTTTTCGGCCTGTGCTTCCTGGGCCTCGGCGTGTGCATGTGGCCCTACGTGATCCCGACCGAAGTCACGCTCTGGGATGCGGCGAGCCCCTATAAGTCACAGCTTTTCATGTTCGTGGGCGCGGTCGTCCTGGTGCCCGTGATCCTTGCCTATACCTGCTACGCCTACTGGGTGTTCCGCGGCAAGATGAAGGTCGGCGACGGATATCACTGATGCTCAAGCGGATTGGCTGGTTCGTCCTGATCTGGACCCTGAGCGTATCGGCGCTGGGGATCGTGGCCTACGGCATCCGGCTGATGATCCTGTGATCCCTTGCGGCGCCGGTGGTTCAGATAGACCGCCAGCGCCGCCACCACGATTCCGCCGCCCACGATGCCTTGGATCGGCACCGCCTCGCCCAGAGCCGCCCAGACGAAAACGGGGCCCAGCACCGTCTCGAGCAGCAGGAACAGGCTGACATTCGCACCGCTCGTGTGCCGCGACGCACTGGACAGCAGGAAGAAGGACAGGGGCAATATCACCAGACCCGTGAGCGAAATCGCCGCAAGCCGCGCGCCGCCCACGGCCAGCGTGTCGGACAGCGCGTATCCCACGCCCCCCGCGATGCCCGCGCCGATGCCCACGGCCAACAGGATCGGCAGGTCGGGGCGCGCGCGATAGATGTTGAAGCTGCCCGCCAGCGACACCGCGACCGCCAGCCCGCACAGCGCGCCGATCGCGGCATTGCCCCCGCCGCCGCCATGGGCGCCGCCGGTGACCGACAGGCCGATCCCGACCAGGACCGCCGCGCAGGTGGCCGCCGTCGCCCGGCCCACGCTGTCGCCCAGGAAGACCCAGCCCATGATCGCCGCCCAGATCGGGGTCGTGGCCACCGCGAACAGCACGACCGCCACCGGCGCCGCGGCGATGCCGGTCACGAACAGGATCGCGTTGAGCGCCTGCAACACGATCGCCAACCCGCCCGCCCCGCTGGCCAGCGCGCGCAGATCCGTCCTGCGATCGGTCGTGAACAGCACCCAGACCAGCACCATGACCGCGCCCATCAAAAGCCCGCGCCACGCCAACATCTGCACGCCGCTCAGGCCCGAGATCCGCATCAGCAGCGTGTCGGGCGACAGCAGAAGCGACGCGCCCAGCGCCAGCGCCAGCCCGTAAAGCGGATGCGTTCGCACGCGTGTCGGGATCAAGCGGTCGCCCATGCGCCGGACCCTGCCAGCACCGCCCGCAAATGTCCCGCGGGAAGTGACGGCGCGCCCGCCCCCTCTGCCGGAACGCGAAGGGGCCGCGCCCGATCCCCTCGCGCGCGGCCCCTTGCATCACTGGTCTTCAAATACCCGGCGCACCGCCCGCAGGGCAGCCCGGCGCCCGGTCACGACGTGGGCTGCTTCGTCGTCCGCAGATAGGGCAGCTTCTTGTCGAACCCGCCGAACTTCTCGTTCGCCTCTTCATCCGACACCGCCGCCGTCACGATCACGTCGCCGCCCTGGTTCCAGCCCGCGGGCGTCGCCACCTTGTGCTCGGCCGTCAGCTTGATCGAATCCAGAGCGCGCAGGATCTCGTCGAAATTGCGCCCGGTGGTCATCGGGTAGGTGAGCGACAGCTTCACCTTCTTGTCGGGCCCGATGATGAAGACCGTGCGCACCGTCTGGTTGTCGGCGGGCGTGCGGTTGGCAGGATCCCCCGACGCCTCTGCGGGCAGCATGTCGTAGAGCTTGGCCACCGTCATGTCCGGATCGCCGATCATCGGGTAGTCGACGCGGTTGCCGGTATAGCTGGCGATATCGTCCTTCCAGCGGACGTGATCCTCGACCGGATCGACCGAGATGCCGATGATCTTGGCGTTCCGCTTGGCGAACTCGTCGGCCATGCCCGCCATCATGCCCAGTTCGGTGGTGCAGACGGGGGTGAAATCCTTGGGGTGGCTGAACAGGATCGCGTAGCCATCGCCGATCCAGTCGTGGAAATTGATCTCGCCCTCGGTCGTGTTCGCGGTGAAGTCGGGTGCAGTGTCGCCGATACGCAGGGCCATGGTCGTCTCCTCCAATGTTGAACTCATGCCCCTCAATTAAACCCGATCGGCCCCTTTGCGAAGGGTGTGCCGACAATAAGTCCGCCCGTCTCGCGTCCGTGCGCGGCCTGTGATGTCCGTCCAGCACGGGCCGTGCCGCAGGGACGGCGTTCCGTGGTCCCTGTTCGATTCCGCACATGATCTGCGGGATGCGGGGCCTTCTGCGCGGCCCGCCGGGGCGCTATCTAACCTGCAGTCAATTTACCGGAGGCCGCCATGCTCGACCAAATCAAGGGCTTGCACCACATCACCTCGCTCGCGTCGGACGCGCGCACCAACAACGCCTTCTTCACGGATGCGCTGGGATTGCGGCGCGTGAAGAAGACCGTGAATTTCGACGCGCCCGATGTCTATCACCTCTATTACGGCGACGCGACGGGCGCGCCCGGCAGCGTGATGACCTATTTCCCGTTCCCCCACGCCGCCCCCGGCAGGCCCGGCGCGGGCGAGGTCGGCACGACCGCCTTCGCCATCCCGGCAGGCAGCGCCGACTGGTGGGGCGAGCGGCTCGCATTGCTTGGCGCCCGCGCGACCGCCGAAGACGACCCGTTCGGCGCGCGCCGTCTCGCCTTCGCTGGCCCCGACGGCGACGCCTTCGCCCTGGTCGAGGACGCGCACGACACCCGCGCCCCCTGGTCCACCGACGCGGTGCCCGAAGCCCATGCCATCCGCGGCTTCCACTCGGCAAGCCTGCGGGTCCGCGACCCCGGTGCCACGCGCGAGTTGCTGGGCTTCATGGGCTACGAGCCCGCCGAAACGCGCGACGGCACAATGCGCATGGTCCGACCCGGCGGCACCGCGAACGTCATCGACATCGACGTCCAGCCCGGCGCGCCCGATCCCCGTCCCGGCGCGGGATCGGTGCACCACATCGCCTTCGCGGTCGACAACCGCGCGCGCCAGCTGGAGGTGCGCGAGGCGCTGATGGATACCGGCTACCAAGTCACCCCGGTCATCGACCGCGACTATTTCTGGGCGATCTACTTCCGCACCCCCGACGGCATCCTGTTCGAAATCGCCACCAACGAGCCCGGCTTCGACCGCGACGAGGACCCGGCGCATCTGGGCGAAGCCTTGAAACTGCCCGCCCAACATGAACACCTGCGTGCAAAGCTGCAAAGCCACCTGCAACCGATCGAGTAAGCCCATGACCTACGACGCGAAACGCACCGACGGCACCGATCACCGGCTGGTGCTGACCTTCCACGGCACCGGCGGCACCGCCGCGCAGTTCCACGGCGCGGCCGAGGCGATGCTGCCCGGCGCCCATATCGTGTCGCCCGAAGGCGACGTGTCCGAGAACGGAGCCCAGCGCTTCTTCCGGCGCAAGGCCGAAGGGGTCTACGACATGGACGACCTCGCGCAGCGCACCGCGGCGATGGCGGCGTTCGTGGAAGGCGAAATCGCCCGGACCGGGTCGACCCACGTCACGGGCATCGGCTATTCGAACGGCGCGAACATCTTGGCCTCGGTCGCCATGGTGAAGCCCGATCTCTTCGACGCGCTGGCGCTCATGCACCCGCTCATCCCCTGGGTGCCCGAACCGCAGCCGGGCCTTGCCATGACCCGCGTGCTGATCACCGGCGGCAAGCAGGACCCGATCTGCCCGCCAGAACTGACCGAGGCGCTGGCTGCGTGGTTCGTCGCCCAGAAGGCGGATGTCACGACCGCCTGGCACCCCGGCGGCCACGAAATCCCGCAATCGGAAGTGGGCGCCCTGACCGAATTCCTGGTCTGATCGCATCGCTCAGAACGGGCACGGCGCCCGGAATGAAAGCACGGCACCCCCGGTCGGATGTCGCAAGCCAAGTTCCTCGGCATGCAGCATCATCCGCGCGGCCGCCCTGGTGCCGTAAAGCTGATCCCCCAGGATCGGGTGGCCCAGCGCCAGAAGATGCACCCGCAACTGGTGCGACCGCCCGGTTTCTGGCCAAAGCGCCACGCGGGTCACGTCGCCGTCGACCGCAAGGCGCTGCCACCGCGTCACCGCCCGCCTGCCATCCTCATGCACCATCTGCCGGGGCCTGTTGGGCCAATCCGCCATCATCGGCAGCGTGACCGTGCCGCCCGGTTCGGCCATCGCCCCGGCTACCAGCGCCACGTAGCGCTTCGTCACGTAGCGTTTTTCGAATTGCAGACCCAGGTGCCGCTGCGCCGCCCGGTTGCGCGCGAAGACCATGATCCCCGACGTGTCCCGGTCCAGCCGGTGCACCAGCAGGACCTGCGGATCGGCGGCGCGCAGGCGCGTCTCCAGGCAATCGGCCAGCTCTGGCGCCTTGCCCGGCACCGACAGCAGCCCCTCGGGCTTCACGACGATCAGCAGGTCGTCGTCGCGATGCAGAACCTCCGGCGGCGCATCCGGCGGCGCGTAGTCACAGATGGCCAAAAACGTCGTCCAGGATCGCCCGCATCCCGTCCGCATCCTTCCGCGTGAAGGCCGCGGGGCGGTCGCTGTCGATATCGAACACCGCGATCACCGTTCCCGCGGCGTCGAAGACCGGCAGCACCAGTTCCGAGCGGGTCGAGGACGCGCAGGCGATGTGGCCGGGAAAGGCGTCCACGTCATCCACCAGCTGCACCTGCCCCGTGCGCGCCGCGGCGCCGCAGACCCCGCGCGAGAACGGGATGGTCAGGCAGCCATGCCCGCCCTGGTAGGGACCGATCTTCATCAGCTCCGGGGCGACGACGCGATAGAACCCGGTCCAGTCGAAGCGCGCATCGGCGTGATGCACCTCGCAGGCGACCGTCGCCATCAGCGCGACCGGATTCGTCTCGCCCTCGCACAGGGCACGGATCGTCTTCGACGTGGACGCGTAGTCAATCATCTGAAGTTCTCCCCACGTGGGACGGCGGGCGGGGCGGCGTCGGCCGAAGGCCGACCAGCGCCGCGCGACCGGCCCTAGACCCGCTCTATGGCAATCGCCGTGGCCTCACCACCGCCAATGCAGATCGCCGCGACCCCGCGCGTCACGTCGCGGGCTTCCATGGCGTAGAGCAGCGTGCAGATGATCCGCGCGCCCGACGCCCCGATGGGATGGCCCAGCGCGCAGGCGCCTCCATTCACGTTCAGCCGGTCGTGCGCGACGCCCACCTCGTGCATGAATGCCATGGGCACCACGGCGAACGCCTCGTTCACCTCCCACAAATCCACGTCCCCCACGGCCCAGCCGACCCGCTCCAGAAGCTTGCGCACCGCCGGGACCGGTGCGGTCGTGAACCAGCCGGGCGCCTGCGCGTGGCTTGCATATCCGCGGATATAAGCGCGCCCCGCGGCACCGGGATCCCCCGAAATCACCAGCGCGGCCGCACCGTCCGAGATCGACGACGCGTTCGCGGCCGTCACCGTGCCGCCATCGCGGAAGGCGGGCTTGAGGTGCGGGATCCTGTCGGGCCGCGCCTTCAACGGCTGCTCGTCCCGCGCGACCACCGTATCGCCCGTGCGATCCTTGACGGTGACGGGCACGATTTCGCGCGCGAACGCGCCGCCCTCGCCAGCCGCAAGGGCCCGGTCCAGCGACGCCAACGCGAAGGCGTCCTGGGCGTCGCGGGTGAACTGGTAATGCGCGGCGCAATCCTCGGCGAACGTGCCCATCAGGCGCCCCTTGTCATACGCGTCCTCGAGCCCGTCCAGGAACATCGAATCCAGGACCCGCCCGTGCCCCAGCCGCGCGCCGCCGCGCATCTTCGGCAGCAGGTAGGGTGCTCCGGTCATGCTCTCCATGCCGCCCGCGACGACTGTCGTCGACTGGCCCGCAGCGATCCGGTCGAACGCCATCATCGCCGCCGCCATGCCCGAGCCGCACATCTTGTTCAGCGTTGTGGCAGGCACGTCTTCGCCCAGGCCCGCCGCGAAGCCCGCCTGGCGCGCGGGTGCCTGGCCCTGACCCGCGGGCAGAACGCAGCCCATGACCACCTCATCCACCGCCACGCCGGGTGCGTCGTCCAGCGCGGCCCTGATCGCGGCACCGCCCAGATCGCTTGCCGACAACGACGCGAAGTCGCCCTGCAACCCGCCCATCGGCGTGCGGCGCGCGGCCAGGATCGCGATATCCTTCATCTGATGTCCTTTCGCCGGGTCGCATTTACACATGCTTAAGAGCGGAGCGTTAATCTGGACCCAGAGCTATCATAGGACAAGACCATGCAAATCGAAACGACACGCACCGGGTCCGCATTGATCATCCGCATCCTGAGCGCGCGCGTCGACGCGGCCGAAGCCGTCCGGTTCAAGGACGTGATCCGCGATGCCGCCCTGGACGGTCCGGACAGGGTGATCCTGGACATGGGGGCGGTGACGTTCCTGGACAGTTCGGGTCTTGGCGCGGTGATCGGGACGATGAAGCAACTCATGCCCGACCAACAGCTGGAACTGGCCAACCTGACGCCTGCCGTGTCGAAAGTCTTTCGTCTGACCCGCATGGATTCGGTGATGCCGATCCATGACGCCCTGCCCCCGTGCGATGCCGCGCGGAACGGGGCCGTGGGCCAGGCCCATGCGGTCTGACCCGGATGCAGACCCGCGGGGCGAACCCTCGCACGTTATCCGGGAAAGCTGGCGCAACGAGCTGCGGATCCTGTTCCCGTCCGGTGCCCTTGCCGTGCGCGATGCGCTCGCCTCGACCATGGACGGGCTGCGCCATCTCAGGCTCGACCCCGAGGATCGCAGCACCATCGAGCTGGTCCTGGCCGAAGTCCTGAACAACATCGTCGAGCATGGCTATCCCGACAATGCGCCGGGCATGATCGAGCTGTACATCACCCACGATCCCGGCGGCCTGTCCTGTGTGGCGCTCGACAGCGGCCGCGCCATGCCCGGCAAGCGCCTGCCGATCCCGCACCCCCCCGATCCCGACCAGCCCCCGCCATCGCTGTCCGAAGGCGGGTTCGGATGGTTCCTGATCCGCGAGCTGAGCAGCGACCTGAGCTACCAGCGCGTAGGCAACCGCAACCGGCTTTCCTTTCGCCTGGACCTGACGCACCGGATCCAGAGCTGCTGACCGACGCCCCGTCGCCGGGCTTGCGCGAAGCCGGATTGCCTTCCGGGGGATTACCACTAGGCTCCTGCATCATTGCGATGAAGGACAAACCGTGCGCGATTATCACCTACCCGGACGCTCCGCCGTTTATGCCACCTATGGGATGTGCGCCACATCCCACCCGCTCGGCGCGAAGGTCGCGATCCAGATCCTCGAGGCGGGCGGCAACGCGGTCGATGCGGCCATCGCGGGCGCGGTCCTGCTGGGCATCGCCGAGCCGCAGATGACCGGGATCGGCGGCGACCTGTTCGCCCTGGTGAAGCCCGCGGGCCGCGAGGATATCATCGCGCTGAACGGCTCGGGCCGGGCGCCCGCCGGACTGGACGCCGCGGTCTTGCGGGCCGAGGGGCACGCCACCATCGCCCCGACCAGCCCCCACGCCGTGACCGTGCCCGGCGCAGTCGACGCCTTTTGCCGCCTGTCGCGCGATCACGGCCGCGCCGGTCTGGCCACGGCGCTGGCCCCCGCGATCCATTACGCCGACGCCGGTGTGCCCGTGGCCCCGCGCGTGGCCTTCGACTGGGCGCTGGCCACCGACACGTTGCAGGGCGCCGCGCGCGATTTCTACCTGCTGGACGGTGCGGCCCCGAAGCCGGGCCAGCTGTTCCGCGCGCCCGCCCAGGCCGAGGTGCTGCGCCGCATCGCGGCCGAGGGGCGCGACGCCTTCTACGAGGGCGAGATCGCCGAGGACATGGTCGACAGCCTGCGCGCGGCGGGCGGTAGTCACACGCTGGACGATTTTGCCGCCACGGCCTGCGACTACGTCGAGCCGATCCGGGGCAGCTACAAGGGCTACGAACTGGTCGAGCACCCGCCGAACGGCCAGGGCGCCTGCGCCATGCTGCTGGCCAACATCCTGGACGAATTCGACGTGGCCGCCATGGACCCGTGGGGCGCGGACCGCGCGCACCTGGAAGCCGAGGCCACGAAGCTGGCCTACGACGCGCGCAATCGCTTCGTCGCCGACCCGGCCCATATGACCCGGCTCGACCACATGCTGTCGCGCGACACCGCAAGGCGGCTTGCGGGTCTGATCGACATGGGCCGCGCCATGGAAAATCCCGCCGAGCTGAGCGAAACGGTCCACAAGGACACGATCTATATCACCGTCGTGGACCGCGACCGGATGGCCGTGTCGCTGATCTATTCGATCTTCAACAGCTTCGGGTCGGGCATCGCGTCGACCAAGTACGGCATCCTGATGCAGAACCGCGGATCCGGCTTCACCCTGCAGAAGAGCCACCCGAACGAAGCCGGGGGCGGCAAGCGGCCCATGCATACGATCATTCCCGGCATGCTGCGCGCGGGCGGCAAGCTGGTCATGCCCTTCGGCGTCATGGGCGGCTCGTACCAGTCCACCGGGCACGCGCGGTTCCTGTCCAACGTCGCCGATTTCGGGCTGGACCCGCAATCGGCCATCGACGCGCCGCGCAGCTTCTTCGACCAGGGCGAGCTGCGCGTCGAGCGCGGCTATCCCGACGCCGTGCGGGCCGATCTGTCCGCGCGGGGCCACAAGGTCGTCATCCCCGACACCGCCATCGGCGGGGCCCAGGCGATCCGCAT
The DNA here is from genome assembly GCF_016412875.1 of Palleronia pontilimi. Lineage (GTDB taxonomy): Bacteria > Pseudomonadota > Alphaproteobacteria > Rhodobacterales > Rhodobacteraceae > Palleronia > Palleronia pontilimi. Next base: position 15,549 of record NZ_JAEKPD010000009.1, read on the forward strand.
CGACGGCGACGGCCTGCTGGAAGGCGCGTCGGACCCGCGCAAGGATGGCTGCGCGCTGGGCTATTGAAAGGACCGACCATGCCGATCACGCCCGTGTCGAAACTGGTGGCCGATGCCAAGGAGCAGATCACGACGCTGCCGCTCGACGATGCGCGCCGGGCGAGCGACGAGGCCCGCGCCCTGCTGGTGGACATCCGCGATATCCGCGAGCTGCAGAAGACGGGGCGCATTCCCGGCGCGATCCACGCGCCGCGCGGCATGCTGGAATTCTGGGTCGATCCGGAAAGCCCGTATCACAGGCAAGCCTTCGCCACCGACCGCACGATCGTGCTGTTCTGCGCGTCGGCCTGGCGCTCGGCGCTGGCGGTCAAGACGCTGCAGGACATGGGCATGGAAAATGTCGCCGAAATGTCGGGCGGGTTCTCGGCCTGGGAGCAAGCCGGATACCCGGTCGAGCGGAACTAGTTCATCTGGAATTGAAGCGGGTAGGTGCCGTCTTCGATCTCGCCGAACAGGTCGGGCAGATCGGGATGGCCCACAGGCTCGCCAGAGTAATCCGCGATCAGGTTCTGCTCGGACACGTAGGCCACGTAATAGCTTTGCTCGTTTTCGGCCAGCAGGTGATAGAACGGCTGGTTCTTGGCCGGACGCGCCTCTTCCGGGATCGATTCGTACCATTCGTCGGTATTGTTGAACTTCGCGTCGACATCGAACACCACACCGCGAAACGGATGCTTGCGATGGCGGACGATCTGTCCAAGATGGTATCTGGCGCGCGATTTGAGCATAGCCTCATCTTAATTCGAAGGCTCCGCCAACGCAATGAAACTTCACCAGAAATGATGGAAACACACTGTGAACCTGATCCTGACAGTGGGCGAAGTGGTCGCGCCCGTTTTCATCCTGGCGCTGGTGGGCTTTGCCTGGGTGCGCGCGGGCTTTGCCTACCAGATCGAATTCGTGACCCGCATGGCCATGACCCTGTCGATCCCGTGCCTGATCTTCGTGGCGCTGATGCAGACCGAGATTCCGCCCGCCGCGCTGACCACGCTGTCGGTGGCCACGGTCGCGACCTACGCGCTGGTGACGGTGGCGATGGTGGGGCTGGCGGGCGTCTTCGGGCTCGAGATGCGCACCTACCTGGCGCCGCTGATCTTCGGCAATACGGGCAATCTGGGCCTGCCGCTGGCGCTGTTCGCCTTCGGGGACGAAGGGCTGGGTTATGCCGTGGTCGTCTTCGCGATCATGGCGATCTATTCGTTCACCATCGGCATCTGGATGGTGTCGGGCGGCGGCTCGCCGCTGAAAGCGCTGCGCGAGCCCTTGGTCTGGGGCACGCTTCTGGGGGCTTTGTTCCTGTGGCAAGGCTGGCAGACGCCCACCTGGATCACCAACACGGTCGAGCTGATCGGGCAGATGGCGATCCCGCTGATGCTGATCACGCTGGGCGTGGCCGTGGCGCGGCTGTCGCCCAAGGGATTGCTGGCGCCACTGGCCTTGGGCGGCGTCAAGGTGGTGATCTGCGTGGCATTGGCCTGGGCCGTGGGGCTTTGGTTCGACATGCCCCCGGTGGCCTTCGCGGTGCTGGTCCTGCAGGTGGCGACGCCCGTCGCGGTCACGAGCTACCTGCTGGCCGAGAAATACGGCGCCGATGCGGATGCCGTGGCGGGGCTGGTGGTGGCGTCGACCACTCTGAGCGTCGTGTCCTTGCCGCTGATCCTTGCATTCGTGATCTGAACGGGCGTCATTGACGGTTTATCGAAAGCCCGAATTGGGCTACGCTCTCCGCAAAACAATAAACATATGAGCGGCAGATGAGCAGAACCTTCCGCGCTTTCGTCCTTTTGGTATTTGTCGCGGGATGCGGCAGCAGCGAACGGACCGCGCCCCGAAACCTAGAAAACGCGTGCGCCATCGTGGACGAGCGCCCGCAATACCTGAAAGCCATGCGCCGGACCGAGCGGCGTTACGGCATCCCCATCCCGGTGCAGATGGCGACCATCCACCAGGAGAGCAAGTTCATCGGCAATGCCCGCACACCGCTGCGCTACGCGCTGGGCGTGATCCCCATGGGGCGGCAAAGCTCGGCCTACGGCTATAGCCAGGCGTTGGACGGGACCTGGGACGAGTACCGCGAGCAGACCGGCAAGCGCCGCGCCAAGCGCGACGACATCGACGACGCCACCGATTTCATGGGCTGGTACATGGACCAGACCACCAAGCGGCTGGGCATCAGCCGCGGTGACGCGCGTAACCAGTACCTGGCCTACCACGAGGGGCGGACGGGCTATTCGCGCGGCAGCTACCAGTCGAAGCCGTGGCTGATCGATGTGTCGGGGCGCGTGGCCAGCCGCGCGGCGCGCTACGAAAGCCAACTGCGCGCCTGCCGGAAACTCTAGGACGGCCGAAATTCTCGAGAATTTCGTGACGATTTTCTCGAGAAAATCGGCCGCGGCGGGTCAGCCGCGCCGCGTGATTTCCTGCTGGATCGAGAAATAGCGCGACGGGAAATTGCCGCCCGTCTTCAGATCACCCAGCACCACCGTGGTGCGCTGGCCCTGTCCGTCCACGATCACCCATTGCCGCAGCTGCGTGGGGGCGGCGGTGAAGACCAGCTCGATCCGACCGTATTCAGGATGCGCGGGATCCTGTGCAACCACGATGGTCTTCACGCCGTCCTGGCGGTGTCCGACGACCATGTTGCGTTGTGCCAGGTTCACGTTGCGCTCGAGGATTATCTTCAGCGGCGTGCGCGCCAGCGGGTATTGCTCGGGCCGGTTGGTGTTGGACTTGCCGTCGAACACGGCCACCTGCCCGCCGCCCGCCATGACCAGCGTCTGCTCGGGCGGGTTGTAGTCGAAGCGCACCCGTCCGGGCCGCTGGATGTAGATCCGGCCGGTCGCGATCGTGCCGTCGGGATTGATCTGGGTGAACTCGGCCTCGGCCGTGCGCATCTGGTTCAGATAGGCCGACAAGGTGTTCAGCGGGATCGGCGCGGCCAAGGCGGGCGTTGCGATCAGCGCCGCGGCACCGGTGGCGAGGAACTGGCGTTTGCTCAGCATGGGGAACCTTTCCGTCTGCTAGGTTGGCAGTGATATAGTCAGCCTGCCCGCCAATCCCAATGTCAGACAATATCACGCACCCGTCATGGGGGAACAATCGGCGGGCACCTGCTGTTGTCGGGGCGACAGACTGAAGGAGAATACCCATGCCCGAAGCATTCGTTTCCGGAATAGACGATCAGAGCCGCCACAAGGTCATCGACCTTCTGAACGCGCGGCTGGCAGACATGACCGCGCTGACGCTGGCGGTGAAGCAGGCGCACTGGAACCTGAAGGGTCCCGGCTTCATCGGCGTGCACGAGCTTCTGGACGACGTGGCCGACCGGCTGCGGGACGGCCAGGACACGATCGCCGAGCGCTGCACCATCCTGGGAGGCCAGGCCAAGGGCACCGTGGAAGTGGCGGCGTCCGAAAGCTCGATGGAGCCCTATCCGACCGACATGGAAGCCATCGAGGACCATATCGTCGCGCTGAAGGACCGCTTCCTGAAAGTCGGCGAGATGATCCGCAAGGCCGCCGAGACGGCGGACGAGGCCGGCGATCCCGATACCGAGGACTTGTTCGTCGAGATCAGCCGCCAGATCGACAAGGATTGCTGGTTCATCGGCGCCAACGGCAAGCAGTAGCCCGGCCCACCGGCTCTTGAAACGGCCCGCCAATCGGCGGGCCTTTTTCGTGCGCCCCCATTCCTGGGAACGGATCTGGCGCTATTGCGGCTCGGGCACCAGGATTTCGCGCTTGCCGACGTGGTTGGCGGACGACACGACGCCCTCGTCTTCCATCTGCTCGACCAGCCGCGCGGCCTTGTTGTAGCCGATGGCCAGCTTGCGCTGGATGTAGGATGTCGAGCATTTGCGGTCGTGGATCGCGATCTTCACCGCGCGGTCGTAAAGCTCGTCTTCGGAATTGCCGTCGCCGCCCAGGCCCAGCACCGCGTCGATGTCGCTGCCCTTGTCGTCGGCCGGGCCTTCCACCACGCCCGACATGTATTCGGGCGGACCGAAGCCCTTGAGGTAGGTGACGATCTCCTCGACCTCTTCGTCGGAACAGAACGGCCCGTGGACGCGGGTGATCTTCGAGCCGCCCGCCATGTAGAGCATGTCGCCCATGCCCAGAAGCTGCTCGGCGCCCTGTTCGCCCAGGATGGTGCGGCTGTCGATCTTCGAGGTCACGCTGAAGCTGATCCGCGTCGGGAAGTTGGCCTTGATCGTGCCGGTGATGACATCCACCGACGGGCGCTGCGTCGCCATGATCAGGTGGATGCCGCTGGCCCGCGCCATCTGGGCGAGGCGCTGGATGCAGGCTTCGATCTCTTTGCCCGCGACCATCATCAGGTCGGCCATCTCGTCCACCACCACGACGATGAAGGGCAGGATCTCGGGCACGGTTTCTTCCGTCTCGAAGATCGGCTCGCCGGTGTCGTCGTCGAAACCGGTCTGCACCGTGCGCTCGAAAAGCTCGCCCTTCGACAGCGCCTCGCGCACGCGGCCGTTGAAGCCTTCGATGTTGCGCACACCCATCTTGGACATCTTGCGGTAGCGGTCTTCCATCTCGCCCACGACCCATTTCAGCGCGACGACGGCCTTCTTGGGGTCGGTGACGACGGGCGACAGCAGGTGCGGGATGCCGTCATAGACGGAAAGTTCCAGCATCTTCGGATCGATCATGATCATCCGGCATTCTTCCGGCGTCAGCTTGTAGAGCAGCGACAGGATCATCGTGTTGATCGCCACCGACTTGCCCGAGCCGGTCGTGCCCGCGATCAGCAGGTGGGGCATCTTGGCCAGGTTCGCCACCACCGGGTCGCCGCCGATATCCTTGCCCAGCGCCAGAGGCAGGCGCTGGTTGCCGTCGCCGAAATCGCTGCTCGACAGGATCTCGCGCAGGACGCACATCTCGCGGTGCTCGTTGGGCAGCTCGATGCCGATGACGCTGCGACCGGGCACGGTGCTGACCCGCGCCGACAGGGCCGACATCGACCGCGCGATGTCGTCGGCGAGGCCGATGACGCGGGATGCCTTCAGGCCGGGCGCCGGTTCCAACTCGTACATGGTGACGACGGGGCCGGGGCGGACCGACACGATTTCACCCTTCACGCCGTAATCATCCAGCACGTTTTCCAGCATCCGCGCGTTTTCTTCCAGCGCCTCGTCGGACAGGACGTGGCGGGTGATCGTCTCGGGGCTGGCCAGCAGCGACAAGGGCGGCGTTTCATACGCGGTCGAGCTGTCGTCGAAGGCCAAAGCGGGCTGCGCTTCGGCCTGCGCCTGGGCGGAGGGCTTGATGGGCTTGCGGATGTTGTTCTGCACCACCGGCTTGGCGATGGGGCGCTGGGTGGCGAAGCTTGCGGGCGGGGTCGGCTCGGGGGCGACCAGCTCGGGCTCGGGCATCTGCTGCGGCTCGGGGGCGGCGCTCAGGGGCGGCACGGCGTCGATGCGCAGGGGCTGGGGGCCGCGGGGGTGGCGGCCCGTCACGCGCGGTTCGGTGCGCGTCGCGCCGATCGTCAGGATCGGCTGGGCGCGGGCGCGCGACTTGATCGCGTCGCTGATCTTCGAGCTGATGCGGTCGTCGCCTTCCCCGTGGGTCACACCGGGCAGCGGCGGCATGTGACCCGCGGGCTCGGACGTGCGCAGGGCGCCGGTCAGGCGCCCCAGGAAGGACGGGCGCGGCTCGGCCACCGCGTCGTCCTCGTCCCAGGCCGGACCCGGCTGCGGGGCGGGCACGGACGCGGCGCGGCGGACCTGCGGCTGGAGCGCGGGATCTTCGGGCTCGAGCAGCGCGGCGTCGCGCTCGGCCCGCTGGGCCGCGGCCCGCAGGGCGCGCTTCTCGGCCCGGGCGGCGCGGGCGCTTGCGGCCCCGCGCGCGCTGGTCTCGAGACCCTGAAACAGCGCGGTCTTCACAAGGGCGAGTGCCGACAGGATCGTCGCATAGACCATGATCGTGCCGCGCAGCAGCCACGCCACGATCTGGCGCAGCTCGACGCGGGTCAGTCCCAGCACGAAGCCGCCCATGACCAGCGACGCGGCCATCAGGAACAGGGCCGTCACCTTCAGCCCGAAGGCCCCGCTGACCGACAGGACGCCCAGAAGCGTGCCCAGCGCCGTGTCGCCGAACAGACCGCCCAGGCCGAACGAGTGACCCCATTCCGCGCCCGGCACGTGGGTCGAGGCATAGATCGAGAAGATCGCGATGGCGATCGGCGCGAAGACGGCGCGGCTGATCGCGCGGTCGTCGCCGAAATGGAACAGGAAGCGCCCGCCCCAGACCAGGAAGGTCAGCGCGAAGCCCCACGCGCCCCAGCCGACGATGACGTAAAGCGGCGACGCGATGGAGGCGCCCATGCGGCCCAGCATGTTGCGCGCGGGTTCGGACGTGGCGGACAGCCAGCTTGGATCGTCGGGCTGGTAGCTGCCCAGCATCAGAGCGACCGTGATCCCAAGCCCGATCAGGACCATGCCGAACAGTTCGCGCCCGCGTTTTTCCAGCGCCGCCTGGGTGGTGCTGTCGAACAGGGGATCGCGCCCGCGTGTCTGATAAGCCATTGTTACCTCGTCCTCATTTATACAGGCTGTCGCGGATCAATCGCAGTCCGCGCGCCATTTCTTCTTCATCCGCCACCATCGCCACGCGGATGTATCCCTTGCCCGGATTGCCCGCTGGCGTATCGCGCGACAGGTAGGCGCCCGGCAGCACCCGCACGCCCGTTTCCTGCCACAGCTTCAGTGCCGCCGCTTCGCCGTCATCGACCGGCAGCCACAAAAAAAACCCCGCATCCGGCGCGGCACAGCCGGGGATGCCCCGGAACACCCGGTCGGCGATCTCGTATTTCGCGACGTATCGCGCGCGGCTGGCCTCCACATGCGCCTCGTCCGCCCAGGCGCGCGTGGCGACGGCCTGCAGCGGCGTGGGCAGTGGCGCGCCCGCGTAGTTGCGCAGGGTTTTCAGCGCGGTGATGCTTTGCACGCCCCCAGCCGCGAAGCCCGAGCGCAGGCCCGCCAGGTTGGACCGCTTGGACAGCGAATGGAAGATCACCAGCCGTTCCGGGTCGGCCCCCATATGCGACGCGACCTGCATGGCGCCGGGGGGCGGCGTGCCGCAGTAGATCTCGGAATAGCATTCGTCGGCGAAGATGCGGAAATCGTGCTTTTCGGCCAGCTCGAACAGTCTGCGCCAATACGCTTCGTCGGCCACCGCGCCCTGCGGGTTCGAGGGCGAGCAAATATAGGCGATGGCGGTCCGGTCCAGCACGTCCGCGGGCAGCCCGGCATAATCCGGCAGGAACCCGGTCTGCGCCGTGGCGGGCACGTAATGCGGGGTGGCGCCCATGGCAAGTGCTGCCACGGCATAGACCTGGTAGAAGGGGTTCGGCGTCAGCACCAAGGGCACGCGACCGTGTTTTTGCTCGGGGCAGAGTGCCACGGCGGCGTTGAACAGCCCCTCGCGCGTGCCGTTCAGCGGCAGGATCTGCGTCTCGGGCGCGACCTCGACCCCGTAGCGCCGCTTGAGCCACCCGGCGATGGACTGGCGCAGCGCCGGGGTGCCGTCGTTCTGGGGATAGTTGGCGAAGCTGGCCGCGTGGACCGCGATCTCGTCCATGACGAAAGGCGGCGGGTCGTGGCGCGGGTCGCCGATGGTCATGTGGATAATGTCGCCACCCGGCGCGTGCACGTCCAGAAGCCCCCGCAAACGCGGGAACGCGTAGTCCGGCAGGGTCTGAAACCGCGCTGGGAGCTGCATCTATCGCCTCAAATCAGGGGTCTTTTGCCCCATTTGCCAAGAGCGTAGCCGATGGGCGGGCGTCCGGTCCAGTGGCGCGTCGGGGTTTTTCGGGGCGGTGGCGGGCGCTGTGGCTTTTAGGCCAGCGCCCGTTCCGCCGCGTGCGCCAGGCGCAAGAGCTTGCTTTCATGGCCCTTTTGCACCTGCATCAGGATCCCGGTCGAGGGCACGCCGGTGGGCAGACTGATCGCCGCAAGCCCCAGCAGGTTGCCGATCCGGGTGTTGCGCAGGGTCATTAGGTTCTTCTCGACGTAATAGTCCCGGTCGTCCTGCAGCCGTGCGCGTTTCGGCGGCAGGATCGGGCAGGACGGCAGTATCACCGCGTCGAACCCCGCCGTCGCGGCGGAATAGTCGCGCCGCGCGTCTTCGAGCACCTGCCAGGCCGCGACGAAATCGGGGGCCGAGACATCCGCGCCAGCCCGGAAGCGGGTCAGGATCTGGTGGTACATGGCGTCGGGATCGGCCTCGATCGTGTCCTTCCAGAGGCCGTAGGCTTCGGGCGCGAAGACCAGCCCGCTCTGGTCTAGCGCGGTCGCGACGCAGGGGATGTCCCGCCGCTCGATCCTCGCGCCTGCGTCTTCCAGCGCCGCGACCGCGCGCGCGAACCCGTCCGCCACCTGCGGCGCCAGGTCCTGCATGGCGCCCGTCTCCAACAGCATCAACCGCCTGCCCGCCAGCGATGTCCCGCGCAGATCGGGCGCGCGCCAGCCGCCGAGCGCGGCGCAGACTTGGCCCGCGTCCTCGACCGAGCGGGCAAGCGGGCCGAGCGTGTCGAAGCTGGGACAAAGCGGCACCACGCGGCCCATGGGCAGCGCGCCGTGGCCGGGCTTGAAGCCCACCAGGTCGTTCCACGCCGAGGGCAGCCGGATCGACCCGCCGGTATCCGACCCGATGCCGCAGGGCGCCAGCCCGAACGCCACCGACGCCGCCGCCCCCGAGGACGAGCCGCCGGACACCGCGTCCGGGTCGTTCACGCAAGGCGGCGTCGCGGTGGACGGGTTCAGGCCCAGGCCCGAAAAGGCGAGCTCGCTCATATGCGTCTTGCCCAGGCACACCAGCCCCGCCGCCGTGGCGCGGCGCAGCACCTGGGCGTCGCGTTCGGGCACCCGCCCCGAAAGCAGGGCGCTTCCTGCTTCCGTCGCGACGCCCGCGCTGTCGAAAAGGTCTTTCCACGACAGCGGCACGCCGTCCAGAAGTCCCTTGCGCGTCCCGGCACGGGCGCGGGACGCGGCGGCTTCGGCTTCGGCCAGCGCGCGGGTTTCGGTGAGCCGCGCGTAGATGCGCGCGCTCAGCGGATGGGATTTCGCCGCGTCCAGGTAGCTTTCCGTGACCGTTACCGGATCAAGATCGCCCGCGCCGATCGCGCGCCCCAGGTCGCAGGCCGTCGCCGAAAGAATGTCGTCCATGAAAGACCCCGCGAAACCGAATGGCCTGACGGTAGCGGCACCGCGGCGCATGGACAACGCCCGCCCGAGCACCGATATCTGGCGCATGGATTACGATGTCATCATCGCGGGCGGCGGTCTGAACGGCTGCGCCCTGTCTTTGGCCCTGGCCCAGGGCGGCCTGTCGGTCGCGCTGGTCGATCCGGTGGCGCAGACCACGCGCGGCGCGGGCGGGTTCGACGGCCGGTCCTATGCCCTTTCAGTCGCCAGCAAGGCGATGCTGGGCGCGCTGGGGCTGTGGGCCGAGCTCAAGGCCGGTGCGCAGCCGATCCTGGACATCCGCATCACCGACGGGCGCGTGGGACAGGGGCCATCGCCGCTGATGCTGGAATTCGACCATGCCGAGATCGAGGAAGGCCCGATGGGCTTCATGGTCGAGGATCGCAACCTGCGGCCCGTTCTGCTTGCCGCCGTGCAGGCGAATGCGCGCATCACGGCGATCGACGGCGCGCGGGTGGTGGCGCAACAGCCCGCGGCGGACGGGATCACGGTTACGCTGGACACGGGCGACACGCTGAACGCCGCGCTGCTGGTGGGCTGCGACGGGCGCGGATCCGGCGTCGCCCGGCGCGCGGGGATCAAGCGGATGGGCTGGGAATACGGCCAGAACGCGCTGGTCGCCGCGATCCGGCACGAGCGTGACCACCACGGCGTCGCCCACCAGTTCTTCATGCCCGAAGGCCCGCTGGCGATCCTGCCGCTGCAGGACAATCGCAGCTCGATCGTCTGGACCGAGCAGCGCGCCCGGGCGCAGGCGCTGACCGACCTGCCCGACGACGCCTATCTGGACGTGCTCCGGCCCCGGTTCGGGGATTTCCTGGGGAAGATCTCGCTGGCGGGGAAGCGCTATACCTATCCGCTGGCTCTGAGCATCGCGCAACGCTTCTACGCAGACCGCACCGCGCTGGTGGGCGACGCGGCGCACGCGATCCATCCCATCGCGGGCCAGGGACTGAACGCGGGGCTGAAGGACGTGGCCAGTCTTGCCGAAGTCCTGACGCTGGCGCGGCGCCGGGGCGAGAATATCGGCACCGAAGCCGTGCTGGCCCGGTACGAGCAGTGGAGGCGCTTCGACGTGAACGCGCTGGCGCTGGCGACCGACGGGTTCAACCGCCTGTTTTCCAACGACAACCCGCTGCTGCGCGCGGCGCGTGACGCGGGGCTTGGCCTGGTGAACGCGCTGCCCGGCCTTCGCCGCCGGTTCATCCGCGAAGCCGCCGGTCTGACCGGGGATCGCCCGAAACTGCTTGGCGGTCGGCGGGTCTAATCCTCGAGCGAGCGGGCCTCGTCGATCAGCATGATCGGGATGCCGCCGCGGATCGGATAGGCCAGGTGCGCGGCCTTCGACACCAGCTCCTGCCGTTCGGGGTCGTAATGCAGCGGCGCCTGGGTCTGCGGGCAGACCAGCGCTTCGAGCATCTTGCGGTCGTGGCCGGTGTGGGGCGCGTCGGTCATTGGGGGCGGTCTTCGTCCCCGCCGCGCAGCGCGAATTCGATCAGCGTGACCAGGGTTTCGCGCCGGGTCGCAAGGGTCGGGGCCTCCAGCAGCGCCTGCTTGTCCTCGGGCTCGAACGGGCACAGCATCGACAAGGCGTTGATCAGCAGCTCGTCCTCGGCCTCGGTCAGCGACCCCCAATCGGTTTTCAGCTCTTCGGCACTGAAATACCGATCGAGAAGCTCCAGGAACTTGTCGCGGCGAAAGCCGGGATCGCGTTCGGGCTGGCCCAGGTCGCGCTCGAACCCGTCCCACGACACGTCGCACCGCATGTAGGGCTCGAAGCCTTCGACTTCGGCCTTGATGCGGAAGCGCGACATGCCCGACAGCGTGATCATGTAGCGTCCGTCGTCGGTCTCGGAAAATCCGCTGAGCCGACCCGCGCAGCCGATCGCGTGCAGCCGACGGGCGGCCCCTTCGGGAACGTCGCGGGGCTGCACCATGCCGATCAGGCGATGCGGGGTCTTCATGCAATCTTCGACCATCGCCAGGTAGCGCGGCTCGAATATGTGAAGGGGCAGCTTGCCGCGCGGCAGCAGCAAGGCTCCGGGCAGCGGAAAGACGGCCAGGGTCTGGGGCAGGTCTGCGGCATTGAACATGACCTTGAACTAGGCCGCGTCAGACCTCAGGCAAATATCATCGACGACAGCTTCCTGCGCCCTTTCAGCGCAATGGGATCCTGGGGCGGAAGTGCGTCGAAGATGGTGAAAAGCTGCGCCCGCGCGGCGCCGTCATTCCAGTCGCGGTCGCGGCGGAAAAGCTCGAGCAGCTGGTCCACGGCCTCTTCGGTCTGGCCGTGCGCGTGCAGCGCCTGCGCCAGCTCCAGCCGGGCCTGGTGATCGTCGGCATCGGCGTCGACGGCGGCGCGCAGATCGTCCACCGGACCGGCGCCTTCGGCCTGGCGGGCCAGTTGCAGCTGGGCGTGGGCGGCTTCCAGCTCGGGCGCGTGGCTGATGTCGGCATCGACGCCGTTCAGGATCGCCTCTGCCTGGTCGAGCTGGCCCATGGCGATATGCGCGCGCACCATGCCCGCATGGGCGGCGGCGTTCTTGGGGTCTTCGCCCAGGATCGCGGCGTAGGTCTGGGCGGCGTCCACGGCCTCGCCCGCCTCGAGCATTTCGTCGGCGGCGGCCACGGCTTCGGCCAGGCCGTCATCGCCGCCCCCCTGGGCGCCGCCCGATTGCTGCACCAGGCGATCCACGAAGGCCTTGATCTCGGATTGCGGGACAGCGCCCTGGAAGCCGTCGACGGGCTGGCCCTGGAAGAAGGCATAGACGGTCGGGATCGACTGGATCTGCAATTGCTGGGCGATGGATTGCGCCTGGTCCACGTTGATCTTGACCATCTTGACCGCGCCCTTGGCGGCGGTCACCGCCTGCTCGAGCATCGGGCCCAGCGTCTTGCAGGGCCCGCACCACGGCGCCCAGAAATCCACGATCACCGGGACCTGCTGGCTGGCCTCGACCACGTCTGCCATGAAGGTGGCTTCCGAGCCGTCCTTGATAAGGTCGGTGGCGGGGGCGGCGGTGCCCTGTCCCAGTTCGATCATGTCACATCCTCACGCACTTCGTTTGGGGCCTACATGGCGCCGCTCGGGGCCGGTTGCAAGCCGTCAGCCCGCGGCCCAAGCGCCCAGCATCCACAGCGCCATGCCCGCCATCGCCAGGTTTTCGCTGAGCGAAATGAAGCCCAGCGGCACGTTCGAGCCGCCGCCGACGCAGGCGCAGGTCAGCTCGCGCCGGTCGATATAGACCGCCTTGATCACGCTGATCGCACCGATCGTGCCGATGAAGAGGCCCACGGGCGCCACCAGCCAGATCAGCGGACTGCCGGTGCCGATCAAGGCCATCATGCCGATGCCGGTCCAGGCCTCGGCGAAGGGATAGACATAGCCGTAGGGCACGTAGCGCCGCGCCAGCAGGTCGTAGCCCAGGAAACCGTTCACGAAGCCTTCCACGTCCTGCAGCTTCTGGATCGCCAGCGCCACCATGGACAGGGCGAAGAACCACTTGAGCCATGTCAGGATCGGCAAGCCGTCGTACAGGTTCAGGACGATCGCCAACGCGGCCAGGGCCGTGGTGGCGAAGATGGCGATCACCGGGCGATAGGTGGTGTCGCCCTTGCCCAGCACGCGGTAGCCGAAATGCGCCTTCAGCTCGGTATAGCCGCCGATGCGCTGCCCGCCGATGAAGGTCTGCGGCGTGGTCGCCACGTCGTGCTCGGCCTTGAAGGCGTCGATCTGTTCGCGGGTTTCCAGCAGGTTGTCGTCGACGGTGAAGCCCCACCGCTCAAGCATGGATTTCGATTTCAGCCCGAACGGGCACAGGTGCCCCGGACGCGCCATCCGGTAGAGCGCCGCGCGCTTGCCGTCGCCGTGGCTTTTGTCCAAAGCGGTCTCGATGCTGTCGGCCGTTGCCATGATCCGTCCCCAGTGTTTTTCCGCACCTCAAGTGGCGCTTCGGGGCGGGAATTTCAACACCGGCGCCCCGGCGCGGCTGGCATCGCGTCCCGGCGCCGCATAGGGAGGTGGGAACGCTCAGCCAAGGGAACGCACCATGACATCACTGCCGCGCAAGGACCTGTTCGACCTTCCGCCGGGCGTGATCTACCTGGACGGCAATTCGCTGGGCCCCCTGCCCCGCGCGGCGGGCGCACGGGCGGCCCGCGTGCTGCAGGACGAATGGGGCACCCAGCTGATCCGGGCGTGGAACAGCGCGGGCTGGATGGACCTGCCCGCCCGCGTGGGCAACCGGATCGCGGGGCTGATCGGCGCGGCGCCGGGCTCGGTGGCGACCGGGGACACCCTGTCGATCAAGGTTTATCAGGCGCTGGACGCCGCGCTGAAGATGCGCCCCGAGCGCAAGGTGATCCTGTCGGACAGCGGCAACTTCCCGACCGATCTTTACATGGCGCAGGGCCTGATCGACACCATGGGTCGCGGCCACCGGATCGTCACGCCCGCGTCGCAGGACGTGGTGTCCGCGATCACGGACGACGTGGCGGTGGTGATGCTGACGCAGGTCGATTACCGCACGGGGCGTGTTCACGACATGCAGGCGGTGACCGAAGCGGCCCACGCGGCGGGCGCGGTGATGATCTGGGACCTGGCCCACAGCGCGGGCGCGATACCGGTGGACCTGACCGCAAGCGCCGCCGAGTTCGCCGTGGGCTGCACCTACAAGTATCTCAACGGCGGGCCCGGCGCGCCCGCCTTCATCTACGCGCGGCCCGACGTCATCGACGGCGTGGCGCCCGCGCTGGCGGGTTGGATGGGCCACGCCGAGCCCTTCGCCATGGCGCGGGACTACACGCCCGCCATGTCCACCGAACGGCTGCGGGTGGGCACCCCGCCGGTGATCCAGCTGTCGATCCTCGATGCCGCGCTTGACGCGTTCGACGGGCTGTCCATGGACGACATCCGCGCCGCATCCGTGGCACTCAGCGACCGCTTCATCGCCGAGGTCGAGCGGCGCTGCCCCATGCTGCGCCTTGTCTCGCCCCGCGACGCGGGGCAGCGCGGCTCGCAGGTGTCCTTCGCACACGAGCAGGGCTACGCCGCGATCCAGGCGCTGATCGCCCAAGGCGTGATCGGCGATTTTCGACCGCCCGACATCATGCGCTTCGGGATCACGCCGCTTTACCTGGACGAAGCCGATATCGTCGCCGCGGCCGAGCGGATCGAAGCGGTGTTCCGCGACGAGACGTGGCGCGCGCCGGAATTCAACGTCAGATCGCGCGTGACCTGACCCGTGGCCCTGGCGTAGTCTGAGCGCATCGACGCAAGGGACCCCTGCCAGATGAGCGACCGACACGACACCGGCATGAAGGTCCGCCGCGCGGTCCTGGGCGATGCCCACGTGGACCGCGCCGAGGCTGCGCGGACCGATCTGGACGCGCCCTTCCAGGACATGATCACCGAAGCCGCCTGGGGCACGGTCTGGGCATCGGACGCCATCAGCCGCCGCGAGCGGTCCATGCTGACCATCGCGCTGCTGGCGGCGACCGGTAACTTCGATGAAATCGCCATGCATATCCGCGCCACGGCCAACACAGGCGCGTCCCCGCGCGACGTGGCCGAGGCGCTGCAACACGTCGCCATCTACGCGGGCGTGCCGCGCGCCAACCACGCGCTGAAGATCGCCCGCGACACCTTTGCCGAGATGGGGATCGAGGTGTGAGCGCGCCCTACATCCCGCGCGATCGCCGCTGGCACCCCCCGGCCCATACGCCCGACTACAAGACGTCCGTAACCCGCAGTCCGCGCCTTCCGCTGCTGTCGGTCGAGCAATCCCTATCCGAGATCACCGGCCCCACCTTCGGCCACACCGCGCTGGGTCCGCGGGACGCGGATCTGATCCACAATTTCACCGGCGCGCCTGCCATCGGCGAGCGTATCCTGGTGCACGGTCGCGTCACCGACGAGAACCTGCGCCCCGTCGCGGGCGCGCTGCTCGAGGTCTGGCAGGCCAATGCCGCCGGGCGCTATCGGCACGTGAACGACGGCTACCTCGCCCCGCTCGATCCGAACTTCTCGGGCTGCGGGCGCTGCCTGACGGGCGCCGATGGCAGCTACACGTTGCGCACCATCAAGCCCGGCGCCTACCCGTTCCGCAACCACGGCAATTCGTGGCGCATGGCGCATATCCACTTCTCGATCTTCGGCGCGGGGCTAGCGCAGCGGCTGGTCACGCAGATGTATTTCGAAGGCGACCCGCTGCGCGACCAGGACCCGATCGCGCAGACCCTTCCCGATCCGGCGGCGCTGGACCGGCTGGTGGCACCGCTGGATTTGAACGCGTCGATCCCGCTGGACAGCCTGGCGTATCGCTTCGACATCACCCTGCGCGGGCGGCGGCAGACGCCGTTCGAAAACCGGCCCGAGGGCGCGTGATGCCGGTGGAATACCCCAAGGAAACCCCGTCCCAGACCGCCGGCCCCTTCGTGCACATCGGCACGATGCCGACGGTCGCGGGCTTTCGGGGGCTGGAGCCCGAACTGGGCCAGGCCATCGCCGGTCCCGCCTGCCCCGGCCAGCGGATCGGCGTCTCGGGCCGCGTGCTCGACGCGACGGGTGCACCGGTGCGCGATCTGCTGTTCGAGATCTGGCAGGCCGATCCGAACGGCATCTACAACCATCCCGAGGACCCGCGCGTCCGGGACATATCTCAGGATTTCAATGGCTTCGGCCGTGTCGCCGCGGATTTCGACGACGGCGCGATTCGGTTCGAAACCGTCAAACCCGGCCCCGTTCCCGGCCGCGACGCGCGGATGCAGGCCCCGCATCTGAACGTCTTCCTGCTGGCCCGCGGCATCAATGTGGGCCTGTCCACGCGGCTGTATTTCGGGGACGAGGACAACGCAGGCGATCCGCTTCTGGCGCTGATCGACCCGCCGCACCGGCGCGAGACGCTGGTGATGGCCGCCGATGGTACCGCTTACAGCTTCACCATCCGCCTGCAGGGCGCGCGCGAGACGGTGTTCCTGGACTTCTGAACACGCGGCTCAGGTGTCCAGGTTTTCCACCGACAGCGCGTTGGAGCGGATGAAATCGCGGCGCGGTTCGACCACGTCGCCCATGAGCTTGGTGAAAATGTCGTCGGCCTCGGCCACGTCGTCGATCTTCACCTGCAGCAGTGTGCGGGCTTCGGGGTCAAGCGTGGTTTCCCACAGCTGGTCGGGGTTCATCTCGCCCAGGCCCTTGTAGCGTTGCAGGGTCAGGCCGCGCTCGCCCTCGTCGGTGATGGCGTTCAACAGGTCCAGCGGGCCGTGGATCAGCTGGTCACGCTCCTTGCGCACCAGGTGCGCCGGGTCGCGATAGACACCCTGCAGCGCGCGGGTCTGCTCGCCCAGATGCCGCGCCTCGGACGAGCGCAGAACGGCCCCGTCCAGGGTGCGGATTTCCTCGACCCCGCGCAGGATCCGCGCCAGCCGGATGCCGTGATCCTGGGTGATGCGGCCCTGCCAGCCCTTTTCGTATTCCACCGCCACCTGGTCCAGCCGTTCGGCAACCCGGGTCGCGGTGCCCTGCAGGTCGGCATCGGCCTGTCCGGCCTCGAACGCGCCCGCGATGGCGGCCTGTTCCAGGATCCGCTGGGGGTAATGGGTCGGAAACGCCTGCAGGATGCGGCGGACCTGGCGCGCCTCTTCCACCACGCGCAGCAGGTCGTTGCCCGCGATCTCGGTGCCGTCCTTCAGGCGCAGGACGGCGCCTTCGACACCCTGCTGGATCAGGTAATCTTCGAGCGCGGGTTCGTCCTTCAGGTACACCTCGGACTTGCCGCGCATCACCTTGTAAAGCGGTGGCTGCGCGATGTAGAGATACCCTTTTTCAATGATTTCAGGCATTTGCCGGAAGAAGAACGTCAGCAGAAGCGTGCGGATATGGGCGCCGTCCACGTCGGCATCGGTCATGATGATGATCTTGTGATAGCGGATCTTGTCGATGTCGAACTCGTCGCGCCCGATGCCGGTACCGAAGGCAGTGATCAGCGTGCCGATCTCCTGGCTGCCCAGCATCCGGTCGAAGCGCGCGCGCTCGACGTTCAGGATCTTGCCCCGCAGCGGCAGTACCGCCTGGTTGAACCGCGCCCGGCCCTGCTTGGCCGAGCCGCCGGCGCTGTCGCCCTCGACCAGGAAGACCTCGCGTTGAGCGGGGTCCTTCACTTGGCAATCGGCCAGCTTGCCGGGCAGGTTCGCCACGTCCAGAGACGATTTCTTGCGCGTCATCTCGCGCGCCTTGCGCGCCGCTTCGCGGGCCAGAGCGGCCTCGACGATCTTGGTGACGATGTTGCGCGCCTCGGCCGGGTTCTCTTCGAACCACTCGGCCAGCTTCTCGTTCACCAGCCCTTCGACGGCGGGCCGCACTTCGGACGACACTAGCTTGTCCTTGGTCTGGCTGGAGAATTTCGGATCGGGCACCTTGACGCTGAGCACGCAGGTCAGCCCCTCGCGGGCGTCGTCGCCGGTGAAGCTGATCTTTTCCTTCTTCGCGATCCCGCTCGAGCCCGCGTAAAGGTTGATCGTCCGCGTCAGCGCGCCCCGGAACCCCGCCAGGTGGGTGCCCCCGTCGCGCTGCGGGATATTGTTGGTGAAGGGCAGCACCATCTCGTTGTAGCTGTCGTTCCACCACATGGCGACTTCGACGCCGATGCCGTCGCGTTCGCCGGTGATGAAGATCGGCTCGGCCATGACCGGATGCTTCGAGCGGTCGAGATACTTCACGAACTCCTTCACGCCACCTTCGTAGAACAGGTTGGTCTCGCGCAGCTCGGCGTGGCGTTCGTCGCGCAGGATGATCCGCACGCCTGAGTTCAGGAAGGCCAGCTCGCGCAGGCGCTTTTCCAAGGTCTCGAAGCTGTATTCGCGGTTGCTGAACGTGTCGGTGGACGCCAGGAACCGCACTTCCGTCCCCTTGCGGCCACCCGCATCGCCCACGACCTTCAGGTGTTCCGTCGTGTAGCCGCCTTCGAAGCGCGCCACGTGTTCCTTGCCGTCGCGCCAGACGCGCAGCTCCAGCCAGTCCGACAGCGCGTTGACCACCGACACGCCCACGCCGTGCAGGCCGCCCGACACCTTGTAGCTGTTCTGGTCGAATTTCCCGCCCGCGTGCAGCTGGGTCATGATGACCTCGGCCGCGCTGACGCCCTCTTCCTCGTGGATGCCCACGGGAATGCCGCGGCCATTGTCGCTGACCGACACGCTGTCATCGGCGTGCAAAATCACCGTCACGGCGTCCGCGTGGCCCGCCAGCGCCTCGTCGATGCCGTTATCCACGACCTCGTAGACCATGTGATGCAGCCCCGACCCGTCGTCGGTGTCGCCGATATACATGCCGGGGCGTTTGCGCACGGCTTCCAGGCCCTTGAGAACCTTGATGGAATCCGCGCCGTATTCCTCGGGGGGAAGGGTCTGTTCGGTCATGTGCGCCTGCGTGATTGTTGCTGACATTTTCTAGTGGTTTTTCGCCACCTTGTCACGCCATAGACACAATATTTGGTGTCACAGAAGCGGAATTGCCAGACCCACGCAGATCAGCAGGATCCCGGCGACGGTATTGGTCCGGCGCACGGCCGTCGGCGACGCCAGAAGACGGCGCACCCGCGCCACGCTCAGCGCCAGGACCAGGTTGCCCAGCAACGGCACCCCCGCCGACAAGCCGCAGATCACGGCGATGTCCCAGCCGGTCAATCCGCCCAGGTCGAAGAAGCCCGGCAGCATCCCGGCGTAGAACAGGATGGCCTTCGGGTTGCCCAGGATCACCACCAGCCCGGCGACGAAACCCGCCCCCATGCCCGGCCGCGTCAGGCGGCTGTCGCGCCCGATATCGGCATCGCGGTGGCGCAGGATCGCGGCGCCCATGCCCAAAAAGACCAGGCACGCTACCCATTTCAGAACGCCAAGGAAGCCGCCATAGACCGACACGGCCCAGCCCACGCCCAGGATCGCCGCCAGCGGCCACAGCACGTCGCCCACCACGACGCCCAGCGCCAGCGGCCAAGCCGCGTGAAACCCGCCCGACAAAGCCCGCGCCAGCAGCGCCACCCAGACGGGGCCGGGCGTCAGGAACAGGGCGAACAGGCCCGCGGCGTAAAGCGCCAGGTCGACGGGGGACAGGGTCATGGGGGCGAGCTAATGCAGACCGGCGAAGGCCCCACAAGACCCTTTCCGCCGATCCGCCAGGCGGCGGAAACAAAGCGCACCGCCCCCGCGTTCACCGAAGACGGCGCATGACGTGCCGCAGCAACCGGAGATTTCGCGCCATGGGCGACAAGACCCTGTCAGACCTGTCGGAGATGATGAAGAAGATCGACTTCTGCATGCTCGAGACGCATACCGACGGCGACCGCATCGCCGCCCGCCCCATGTCGACGAACAAGGACGTGGAGTACGACGGGTCCAGCTGGTTCTTCACCCGCGACGATACCCGCATGGTGGCCGATATCCGCCGCGACGACCGCGTGGGGATGGCGTTCCAGGGCTCGGGCGGGGTGCTGGGCCTGGTCGGCAAACCCGGCGCCATGCTGTCGGTGCAGGGACGCGCCCGGATCATCGACGACAAATCGACCTTCGCAGACCACTGGAACAAGGACCTGGAATACTGGTTCGAGGACGGCATCGACACGCCGGGCATGGTGATGCTGCGGGTCGACGCGGAACGGATCACCTGGTGGGACGGCATGGATCAGGGGTCGATCACGATCTGACTTTCGCCGTCTTCTTCGGTGACCCGGACGCGCAAGGCCCGGTCGCCGAGGGTGTCGAACAACTCGGGCCCCGTGCCCGTCATCCAGGCCTGCACGCCCAGCGCGCAGATCTCGTCGTAGAGTGCCGCGCGCCGAGCTTCGTCCAGATGGGCCGCCACCTCGTCGAGCAGCACGATGGGCGCCTGGCCCCGGTCGTCGCGCAGGGCGCGCGCATTGGCCAGGATCAGCGAGATCAGCAACGCCTTCTGCTCGCCGGTGGAGCATTGCGCCGCCTCCACGCCCTTGGCGCGGTAGACGGCCCGCAGATCGGCGCGGTGCGGCCCGACCAGCGTGCGCCCCGCGGCCATGTCGCGCCCGCGCCCCGCCGCCAGCGCATCCGCGCCGAAATCCGGCGCGCCCTCGGGATCCACCAGCGCGAGGTCCGAGACCGGGAACGCCGTCGCGGCATCCTCCTGCGCGGCCTGAACGCGCGCCAGCGCCAGCTTGCGCCCCGCGATGATGTCGGCGCCCGCATCCGCCATCTGCGCCTCGAGCGCGCCGTACCACGCCGGGTCGCGCACCTGGTCCTTCAGCAGCCGGTTCCGCTCACGCATGGCCTTTTCATAGGCCAGCACCGCCTCGCCGTGGCCGGGCAGGAAGCTCAGGGTCATGCGGTCCAGGAACCGCCGCCGCCCGTCCGCGCCCTCGATCCACAGACGGTCCATGCTGGGCACGAGCCACGTCATGGGCATCAGCCGACCCAGCGCCACCTGCGGCTGCGCCTTGCCGTCGATCCGGACGGTGCGCCCCTGCCCGGGCTCGGCGCGGGTGTCGACCTCGTGCACCGCGCCGGGTCCGGCGATCTCGGCCCCGATCCGCCAGCCCACCGATTGGGGCCTGCGCATCATGTCATCGGCCGCCGCGCGCCGCAGCCCGCGCCCGGGCGACAGCATCGACACCGCTTCGATCAGATTGGTCTTGCCCGCGCCGTTCGGCCCATAGATCACCACCGGCCGAGCATCCAGATCAAGGACCGCCCGCCGATGCGAGCGGAAATGCGACAGCTCCAGACGCGTCAGATACATCCGCGCGCCCGTCCTGCTTCATCTTTCCGGAAATACCTCAGGGGGGTCTGGGGGGCTGGCCCCCCAGGTCCCACCGAAATCACACGCGCATCGGCATGACCACGTAGACCGCCGACATGTCCGACCCCTCGCGCATCAGCGTGGGATCGCCGGACGAGTTGAACAGGAACACCGCGTTCTCGCGGTCCACCTGGCTGGCGATTTCCAGCAGGTATTTCGCGTTGAAGCCGATCTCGAGCCGCTCGTCGGAATAGGCGACGACCAGCTCTTCTTCCGCGTTGCCCGCATCGGGGGCGTTGACAGACAGGATCAGCCTGTCCTCGTCCAGCTGCAGCTTCACCGCGCGCGACCGCTCGGAGCTGACCGTGGCCACCCGGTCCACCGCGCGGGCGAAATCGGCGGCGTCCACTTCCAGCTTGCGGGTGTTGCCCTGCGGGATCACCCGCGTGTAGTCGGGGAACGTGCCGTCGATCACCTTCGAGGTCAGCGTGATCTCGTTGGTGGCGAAGCGCACCTTGGTGTCGCTGACCGACACGGCGATTTCCATGTCGTCGTCGTCCAGCAGCTTGCGCAGCTCGCCCACCGCCTTGCGCGGCACGATCACGCCCGGCATTCCATCGGCCCCTTCGGGCAGGGGCGCGTCGATCCGGGCCAGGCGGTGCCCGTCGGTGGCCACGCAGCGTAGCACCTGGCCGTCTTCGCCGTCGGCGACATGCATGTAGACGCCGTTCAGGTAATAGCGCGTCTCTTCGGTCGAGATGGCGAACTTGGCCTTGTCGAAGAGCCGCCGCAGCACCGGTGCGGCCACCTTGAAGTTCGAGCTGTACTCGGTCGAGGTCATGACCGGGAAATCCTGCTTCGGCAGCGTCGCCAGCGCGAAGTTCGACCGGCCCGCTTCCACGTTCATCCGCCCCGACGCGCCGTCATCGGTCAGTTGCACAAGGGCGCCGTCGGGCAGCTTGCGCACGATTTCGTGGAAGGTGACCGCGTTCACGGTCGTCGATCCCGCGCGTTCGACCTTGGCGGGGGCCTTGTCGACCACCTCGATATCCAGGTCGGTGGCGCGGAACGTGGCCTCGTCGCCCTCGGCTTCGATCAGCACGTTGGCCAGGATCGGGATGGTGTTGCGCCGCTCGACCACCGACTGCGCCCGGGCCACCGCGCGCAGAAGCGCGCCACGCTCGATGCTGATCTTCATGTCTGAACTCCAGGCAGGTGTCGGGGCGGTCACGCTATCCGCTTTCCGCCCCGATGCAACGTCATTTGCGCGCAAAGTGCCCGTATTGTTGCGGAATGGTCAAGCGCGCGGTCAGTTCCCACCCAGGGCGCGCTTGAGCATGGTCAGATCCTCTTCGATCTGGCGATCTTCGATGCGCAGCTGGTCGATCTTCTTGACGCCGTGCATGATCGTCGTGTGATCGCGCCCGCCGAACCGGCGCGCGATATCGGGCAGCGAGCGTTCGGTCAGGTGCTTGGCCAGGTACATGGCCATCTGGCGGGGCCGCGCGAATTGGCGGTTGCGCTTGGGGCCGAGCAGGTCCGACAGCTTGATGTTGAAATGATCGGCCACCTTGCGCTGGATCTCGTCGATGGTCACGCGCACGTCGCTTTGGCGCAGCAGGTCGCGCAGGCATTCCTGCGCCAGGTCCAGATCGACCTCGCGGTGCATGAAGGATCCGTGGGCGTAAAGCCGCGTCAGCGCGCCTTCGAGCACGCGGACGTTTCCTGTGATCCGGTGAGCCAGCAGTTCGAGCACGCCGTCGCCGATGGTCACGCCCGGAAATTGCTGGCCGAACGGGCCGCATTTGGATTGCAGGATGCCCAAGCGCAGCTCGTAGGACGTCGGATGCACGTCGACCACCAGGCCCGATTGCAGCCGGGACACGATGCGCTGCTCCATGCCCTCGATGTCGCCGGGCGCGCAATCGGCCGACAGGATGACCTGCTTGCCCTGGTCGACCAGCGCGTTGAATGTGTGGAAGAATTCTTCCTGCGTGCTTTCCTTGCCGGCGATGAACTGGATGTCGTCGACCATCAGCACGTCGACCGAGCGGAACAGCTCCTTGAAGCCCATCATGTCGCGGTCGCGCAGGGCCTGCACGAAGCGGTACATGAACTTCTCGGCCGACAGGTACAGGATCCGCAGATCGGGGCGGCGCGCGCTGAGCTCCCAGGCCATGGCGTGCATCAGGTGCGTCTTGCCCAGGCCCACGCCGCCATACATGAAGAGCGGGTTGAACGACACCGGCCCGCCTTCGGCCACCCGGCGCGCGGCGGCGTGGGCCAGTTCGTTGGGCTTGCCCACGACGAAGCTGGAAAAGGTGAACCGCTCGTCGAGCTTCGCGCCGGTTTCGGCGAAGGTGACCGACTTCGCAGCGGGGGCGGATTTCGCGGGGGGCGGCGCCGCGGCCGCCTTGGCGGGGGCCGTTTCGGAGGCCACCGGCGTCGCGGGGGCGTTCGCGGCGTCGCGCACCCGGTATTGCAGGCGGCGGACCGTGTGCCCGTTGGAATTCACTTCATGCAGGATCGAGTCGCGGAAGTAGCGGTCCACCCAGTTGCCCATGAAATTGGACGGCACCACGAAGGTCAGCACGCCGTCCCTGAGCTCGGAAAATTCAAGTGGTTCGATCCACGCCGCGAAGTTGTTGTGCCCGACCTTCGATTTAAGCTGCTCTCGTACCGCGCCCCAGGTTTCTTGCGTCATGTTCAAATGCCTTGTCCCCGTATCTATCCTTTTACGACGCCCTTCAGCATGTGGCGCCGCCTTGTGCCGTCACGGCACCGGATCGCGCAAGCCGACCGGCAGACGGGAATCGATCCCGCCCGTCGCGTCAGCTCACGAAACGCAATGCAAAAGTCCCCTCGCACCGAATAGGCGGCGCGGCGGTCGACCTCTGCAGAATACGAATGGACATTTCCGTTTTACACTGTGCGTCCCGGCAGCCGATTCTTGGCAGCAGCAAATCCGAGACGCTGTGATATGTACGGTTGGAAACGAAACGCCGACCTGAGTTGTCATAGGCCGATTATCCCGCTGGCTTTCGCCTTTCCATGTCCCCCCAGTCGTGAATCGCAGGATCAACGTAGCAAGGGGTTAAGCGACCTCGCAACAGGATTAAGACAGTTGACTCGGCGGTTTCCCGCGCCGAATCTTTTAGCCCGTTGAATCCGTGCGGAAACTCTTTTTTCGGGACGGTCGGGAACAAAAAAGCACGCCGTGGCGTGCTCTTTTTCTTAACCATTCGATGTGGCTTTCCGGTCAGCCCAGCGCCTTCACGCGGTTGGACAAACGCGACATTTTCCGCGACGCGGTGTTCTGGTGATAGACGCCCTTGGTGACGCCGCGCATCAGTTCGGGCTGGGCTTCGCGCAGCGCGGTGGCGGCCGCGTCCTTGTCGCCCGAGGCGATCGCTTCCTCGACGCGGCGCAGGTAGGTGCGGATGCGCGAGCGGCGGGCCTTGTTGATCTGGTAGCGGGCTTCGTTCTGGCGCGCGCGCTTCTTGGACTGGGGGGTGTTTGCCATGGGATCTGTTCCTTCGGACGGGTCTTGTTCAAAACTGGTTGCGTGGCAAAACCCGTCGCCCGGGTTTCAGCAACCGGGACATCCGACCAAGGCGGGTCTCACACGCATGTGGGCGGCGCTATACGGCACGCCGCCGGGTTCGTAAAGGCCTAGCGGTCGCGGAATTGCGCCTCGCGCTTGTCGAGGAACGCGCTCATCCCCTCGTTCTGATCCTCGGTGGCGAACAGCGACTGGAACAGGCGGCGTTCGTGCAGGATGCCTTCGCTGAGCGTCGTCTCGTAACTGCGGTTGACCGCTTCCTTCACCGCCATCGTCGCGATCATCGACTTCTCGGTGATCTTCTGCGCTGCCGACATCGCCTCTTCCATCAGCTTCTTGGCGGGCACGACGCGGCTGACCAGCCCGGCGCGCTCGGCCTCTTCGGCATCCATGAAGCGGCCGGTCAGGTGCATCTCCATCGCCTTCGACTTGCCCACCACGCGGGTCAGGCGCTGGGTGCCGCCGATGCCCGCGACCACACCCAGGTTGATTTCGGGCTGGCCGAACTTGGCGGTGTCGGCGGCGATGATGAAGTCGCACAGCATCGCAAGCTCGCAGCCGCCGCCCAGCGCGTAGCCCGCCACGGCGGCGATGATCGGCTTGCGCACGGCCTCGATCCGCTTGACGTCCGCGCCGAACAGGTCCGATGTGAAGACCTCGACGAAGCTTTTCTCGGCCATTTCCTTGATGTCGGCCCCGGCGGCGAAGGCCTTTTCCGAGCCGGTGATGACGATGCAGCGCACCTTCTCGTTGTGGTCCGCGTCGGTGACGGCCTGCGCCAGTTCCGACACCAGCTTCTGGTTCAGGGCGTTCATCGCGTCGGGGCGGTTCAGGCGGATCAGTGCGACGTGGTCGTCGATATCGACGACGATGGTCTTGAAGGCCATGGGGAATGCTTTCGCTGTTGCGTCAGTTCGCCAGCCTTACCAGCGCGAACGCACGGTTCAAGCTATCTTTGACATTGCGGACAGTGAAAAGTGGATCGTCCGGACTGCACGATCCGGCTGATTGTCCCGCCACATCTATCCGTGACGCAAGGCGAGCCTTCGCGGTCATAGACCCGGAACGTGTGCTGGAAATATCCAAGCGCGCCATCGGCTTGCCGGTAGTCGCGCAAGCTCGACCCGCCTGCCTCGAGCGCATCGCCCAGCGTGTCGCGGATGATCGGGACCAGCGCGCGCACGCGCCGGGCGGCGATCCGGCCCGCCTTGCGTCGCGGCGAGATCCCCGCGCGATGCAGCGCCTCGCAGACATAGATATTGCCCAGGCCCGCGACGATTCTCTGGTCCAGAAGCGCCGATTTCACCGGCGTGTTGCGCCCCGCGAAGGCCGCGACCAGGTGATCCTCGTCGAAGGCGTTGCCCAGCGGTTCCGGCCCCAGCTTGGCAAGCAGCCAATGGTCGTCCAGCCGGTCCGTCGCGACCAGGTCCATGGCGCCGAAGCGCCGCGGATCATTGAAGACGACGCGGCTTCCGTGATCCATGTGGAAGATGACGTGGTCATGCTGCGCGAGCGGCGCAGTTTCGTGGTGAAAGACGCCCAGTTTCTGGTGCTCGACCTGCATCCGGCCCGACATGCCCAGATGCACGATCAGCGTCTCGCCCCGGTCGAGATGAAGCAGAAGGTATTTCGACCGTCGCCCCAGCGCGTCGATGCGGGCGCCCGACAGCCGCTCGGCCATCGCATCGGGGAAAGGCCAGCGCAGGTCCGGGCGCCGCACCTCGGCCAGCGCGATGGTCCGACCGGCCATGGCGGGCTCCAGCCCGCGACGGACTGTCTCGACTTCGGGCAATTCGGGCATGCAAGGCTTTCACTGATCGGGCGTCTCGTTATATCGACGCGGGCGGGCTATATGACAAGCCACCCGATCCCGAAGGACCGAAGATGAGCGACGCCGACGACCAGAGCACCACCCATTTCGGCTATCAGACCGTGCCCGAATCCGAAAAAGCGGGCCGCGTGCACGGCGTCTTCTCGTCGGTGGCGTCGCGCTACGACGTGATGAACGACGTGATGTCCGTGGGCATCCACCGTCTGTGGAAGGACGCCATGATGGACTGGCTGGCGCCGCGGCGCGGCCAGCGCCTGCTGGACGTGGCGGGCGGCACCGGCGACATCGCGTTCCGGTTCCTCAAGCGCGCGCCTTCCGCGTCGGCCACGGTGCTGGACCTGACCGAGCCCATGCTGATCGAGGGTCGCAAACGGGCCGAGGCGGAGGCGCTGGCCGACAAGCTGGACTGGGTGGTGGGCGACGCGATGGCGCTGCCCTTCGACGCCAACAGTTTCGACGTCTACACGATCAGCTTCGGCATCCGGAACGTCACGCGCATCCCCGACGCCCTGTCCGAGGCCTACCGCGTCCTGAAACCGGGCGGCCGCCTGATGGTGCTGGAGTTCAGCCAGATCCCCAACGACCTGATGCAGCGGGCTTACGATCTTTATTCCTTCAACGTCATCCCGCGCATGGGCCAGATGATCGCGGGCGACCGCGACAGCTACCAGTACCTGGTCGAGTCGATCCGCCGTTTCCCGGATCAGGAAACCTTCGCCGACATGATCCGCGCCGCGGGCTTCGGGCAGGTGAAATACCGCAACCTTTCCATGGGCATCGCCGCTTTGCATTCGGGCTGGAAGCTCTGACGTGAGAGGCCCCCACAACATCTGGCGCCTGGTCCGCACCGGCGCCACGCTTGAGCGCACGGGCGCCATGCCCGTGGTGCTCGAAGCGTTCTCGGCCCCGCCATCGGTGCGGCTGGCCGCGCGCATCCTGGGCTGGCCGTTCAAGTGGCTGGGCTACAAGGGCGATCCGAACCAGCCCCCGGCGACCCGCGCGCTGACCGCGCTTGGCCCCGCCTACATCAAGTTCGGGCAGGTCCTGTCCACCCGCCCCGACGTGGTCGGTGACGAGCTGGCCGCGCAACTGCGCGTGTTGCAGGACAAGCTGCCGCCATTTCCGCGGGCCCAGGCGCGCGACATGATCGAGCGCGAGCTGGAAATCGAGCTCGACACCGTGTTCTCGCACTTCTCCGAACCCGTCGCCGCGGCCTCGATCGCGCAGGTCCACCGCGCCACGCTGCGCGAGTCGGGCAAGGACGTGGCGGTGAAGGTGTTGCGCCCCCGCATCGAACGCGACTTCCGCAAGGACGTGGACGCCTTCTACCTGGCCGCGCGCTGCGTCGATCTGCTGGCGCCCGGCGCGCGCCGCCTGAAGCCCATGGACGTGATCGAGCATTTCGACGGCGTCGTCAGGGGCGAGCTGGACCTGCGCATGGAAAGCTCGGCGGCGGCCGAATTCAAGGCCAACACCGAAAGCGACGATGGCTTTCGCGTCCCGTCGGTCGAATGGTTCGCCTCGTCGCGCCGGGTGATGACGCTGGGCTGGGCCGAGGGCATCCCCGCCAACGACATTGCCGCCATCGAGGCCGCGGGACACGACCGCCACGCGCTGGGTGAACGGGTGTTGCAGCTGTTCCTGAAACACGCGCTGCGCGATGGCTTCTTCCACGCCGACATGCACCAGGGCAACCTGAAGATCGCGGCGAACGGCGACATCATCGCGCTGGATTTCGGGATCATGGGGCGGCTGGATGAATACACCCGCCGCGTCTATGCCGAGATCCTGTTCGGCTTCATCCGCAAGGATTACCGCCGCGTCGCCGAGGTGCATTTCGAAGCCGGGTACGTGCCGCCGGATCGCGACGTGGACGAGTTCGCCCGCGCCTTGCGCTCGGTGGGCGAGCCGATCTTCGGCATGGACGCGTCGCGCATCTCGATGGGGCGGCTACTGTCATATCTGTTCGAGGTGACGGAACGCTTCGGCATGGAAACCCGGACCGAGCTGATCCTGCTGCAACGCACCATGGTGGTGGTCGAGGGCGTGTCCCGCTCGCTGAACCCGCAGATCAACATCTGGGAGGTCGCGCGCCCCATCGTCGAGGATTATATCCGCGACAACATCGGCCCCAAGGCCCTGCTGCGCGACCTGACCCGCACGGCGATCGTCCTGTCGCGCTTCGGGCCGAAACTGCCCGCCATGGCCGAAGCCGCGCTGATCGCCCAATCGGTTCCCGCCAAGGATCCGGTCCCGTCCCGCTGGCCTTGGGTGCTCGGGGGGATGGGCGCAGGCGCGGTCCTGATGGCGCTGGGCGTGCTACTGGCCGAGACGCTCTAGAAGCGCGATTTCGGCGCGAAACCCGGACGCGCGTCCCTCGCGGCCGTTCGCGCCGCACCACGCCGCGTAGCACGCGAAGCGCCACGCAAAGACCGCGCTCCAGCGGCGATATCTTCCGCCGGTTTCCTCGTCGCCATATCCCCGCAGAACCGCGTCGATTTCGCTTTCGGAAAAGGGTGTTCGGCCGCAGGACAGGCGCATGGACGGGGAAAGCGCGCAGGCGATATCGAAGACCGGATCGCCTGATGCGGGGCATTGCCAATCGACGAACACCGCCCGCCCATCTTTGGCAAGCACGTTCGACGCCACCGGATCGCCGTGCAGGAACGATGCCCGTCCGGGGCCCTCGGGCGCGGGCGGCTCGGGTGCCAGGGCGGTGAGCCGGGCGGCGCGGTCGACGTCGCAATCGTCGAGCATCGCGTGACCGGTCGCGATCAGGGCCGGTCCGTCCAGCGCCAGTCTGCGCAGCTCGTGCAACGGATCCCGGCCGTGCAGATCGCGCAATCCCGCCCCCAGTGCGTGTGGCCCGGGCTCGCCCGCGCTTGGCACGAAGGTCGAAAGGATGATCGGCCCCCATGGCGTCGTCGCGCGGGCGATCGGTGCGGGCGCAAGTCCGCTTCCTTGCAAAACGTCCAAGGCGCGCCACTCGGCGTCGGCATCGTTTGGGAACAGTGGCGTGGACCGCGTCGGGGCGAATAGCTTGACCACCACCGGGTTGCCGCCAGCGCCGGTGACCCGCCAGACAAGGTTGGTGCGCGTCGGGCCCAGACGCTGCCAGATCGCGCCGCGCTCGGACAGATCGCGGGCTTCGACCCATCGCGCCAATTCGTTCGTGATCGTATCGGACACGGTCTGCACCCCATATCAGGTGCGCGCCGTGTTACCCGCTCGGGCCCGACCTGCCCAGCCCCCTGACATGGACTGTCACTGGCCCCCCGCCTCGCGGATGGCGGTTACCGCCGATCCGGCGATCTCGACACCGCCCGCGAAGGCCAGGATCGGGCCGGACGTGCCCGAGCGCAATTCGGACACCCGCGCATAGGCGGGCACGGCTTCGCTTGCGACGAGGGTTCCCGCTTCGAAGCTTTCGACGGCGAAATTATAGATACCGGTGCCCGCCATGGGACCGGCCGTCGTGGTGCCCGCCCAGTCCAGCGGCGCGCCGGTGGACGAGACCTGGCGACGATAGACCTCGGCGCCGGTTTCGTTGAAGACGACCAGCTCCTGTCGGGACCCCGCTTTGGGCAGCGGCGGGTCCAGGCTGATCGGATCGCCCGAGAACTGCACCGGCATTGCCGCGCGCACGTCCCGGCCGATCCAGCTCGACATCGCCGTGAATTCATTGCCGCCGCCGCTGGCCAGGATGGCTTCGAGCAGGTCGTTCGATCGCACCGATTGTTCGACATTCGAGAACGTCGCCAGCTGGACCGCGAATTCCTCGGACTTCATCGGATCGAGAGGATCCTGGTTGCGGATCTGCGCCGTCAGGAGCTGAAGGAACGTGTCGAAGTCCGACGAGATCGTGGTGCTGGCCTCGGGGGACTGGCTCTTGTCCGGGCCGGGCGAAGGCGCTTTTTGGGATGGCGCGGCGACCGTTGAAGGAATGTCCACGATGATGCTCCTAGAGTTTGAGATCCAGCCTGCCGCCGGGCGCGGCGTGCAGGGCAGACCGGGGGGTTTGCTGTGACTGCGATCGGTCCGTCAGGGATTGCGGAACTCCGGCTGTGTCCGTCCCTTCGGTCATCGGAGTGCGACCTTGCTGCCGCTCGCGATGCTCGAAGCTGATATCGACATGCCCCAGATCGAGATCCTTGAAGGCCGCGTCCAGATCCTCGATGTGGCGCCGCAAAAGCGACATGGTTTCATCGCGCTCGGCGAAGATCGCGACTTGCATGGCACCGTCGGAGCGCTGCAGCGAAATGCGCACCGTTCCGAGTTCTTCTGGGGAAAGCGAGATCTCGATCACGCCCGTGTTCTGCGTCCGGATCGCCTGGGCAATCTGCGCGGCCGGAGGGGGCGCCAGACCCGGCAACCCGCGCATCGCGGGACCGAGCCCCGGCGCGGTCTGGGTCGGTCCCGGCGCCGCGCCGATGTCGAACTTCGTCGATCCCGGCTCGAAAAGCGCGGGCTCGTACCCCAAGGTCATCGGGCTCATTTGGGCAGACAAGGATCCCGTCGGCGCCGAAGCTGTCGCGATGGACGCCCAAACGGGGACCTGTTCGGTTCGGACGGCTGAGGGCGAAGGCGTTTGCGCCATCACGGGGGCCGAGGGGATACGGTCCTCGAGCCCCGTCAGGCGCGCGTCGATCCGATCGCCTTCGGAATTCGTCAGAGGCTTGCCCTGAGACTGCATGAAAGCGCCGCCCACGACTTGGGCCGGGGGCACCGCGTGGACGGACGCCGTTTGAGCGGATCGGGCGGATGCGATGTCGCTGTCGGATAGGCCGAAAGCCGCCGCGGATGTCGCGCGCGAGACGACAATCTCCGAAGCGCCCGCTTTTGCTGTGCCTGTATCGTCAGGCGTCGCGGCTCCGGGCGCCATCATCTGATCGGATCGCGACCTCCCAAGGCCCTCCACTTGCGCGGCATGGATAGACGGGCCCACATGCGAACCGGCCGACTGCGCGGCGGGAATTTGTGCGTTTTCCAGCCTTGTATCCCTGGCTGTCGGTCCAAAGCCCGTTGCACTGTCGGGCAGGGTCGGACCAGCCGAGATACGGGCGCCGGACAGCCGATCGGTGGCGGCGGTCGGCCCCGTGCGCGTTCCGTCTGCCGAGGAGCCAAAAGCGGCGGAAAGGCGACCCGAGGCATCGACTATGCTTGTTCCCGACGGCTCGTTAGCCGTCTGACCATCGGTGTCGCTTCGGAATAGCTGTGCGTCGGGCGGGATTTCTTCGCTGCGGACGCTCGTGGGGTCCGTCCCCTCATCACCTGCCACAACACCGGGGTCGGACAGGGAAATTCCTGAGCCAGGCAGTTCGGACGAAAGATCGAAATCGCCTTCATCGCTGTCCAGAGAGCCTGTCGCCGCGCCCATGGACTGACCAAACGTCTGGTCTTCGGACAAAATATCGCCGTCTTGCGAACCTTCGTCTTCCATCGCCGTCGTCGGGCCGTCTTCCGCCCTCGCGGATTTTGCCTCGTCCGACGCTGGTTCGATCGCATCGCGCGTGCTGGATCCGGTGCTGTCAGCCCGCGAGAGAAGCGCGGCGAGCACGGACGAGAAGGCTTCGGCCGCCGCGGAATTTCGCGAGGGCGCAGCCTGCGGCACAGCGGGCGAAGCGGACGACGCCGCGTCACCTTTGGGCGTTACAAAGCCAGGAAGAATCATGGGCGTCCTTTCGTGACTGAAGGTCAAAATCAGCCAAACAAGTTACGATTTCTTTACCGCGTTCGGCTTTTCTGTCCCGGCAACGAGAGGACCGTCCGCATGATTCCACAGATCTCACAGGCCACAGAAACATCCCAGCTGACCGCGGGCCGCCGCGAGCAGTTGCGCGACGTCGCCGAACAACTGGAAGCCGCATTCCTTTCGGAAATGCTGAAGGGCGCCGGTTTGGGCGCGCGCAAGGGCGCCTTCGGTGGCGGCGTCGGCGAAGATCAGTTCGCGTCGATGCTGCGCGACCGGCAGGCGCAACTGGTGGTCGAAACCGGCGGAATCGGCTTGGCCGAAAAGCTGTTCCAGACCCTGCTCAGCCGCGAGATGCGGACATGAGCGCGCGGGCCTGCCGACACCTGCTGAAACTTTTGGACCGCGAACGTGACTTCCTGATCGCGGGCGATGTCGCCAATGCCGCGCGGCTGGGCGACCTTAAGGCGCGCCTGCTGGGAAAGATCGAGACGGGGCCCGCCGATCCGGAGCAGATTTCCACGATCAAACGGGCCGCGGCCCGCAATCGCCTGCTGATCGAAGCGGCCGAGAGGGGCGTGAAATCCGCACACGCCCGGCTGCGCGCGTTGCGCGACGGGGTCGGTGTGAACGTCTACTCGGCGCAGGGCCAGCGTCAGATGATCACAAAGCCGAAGACCACGCTTCAGAAACGCGCGTAAACGCCTGATCGCAACACGCGCCGGACGCTCACTTTTTCGGCAATGCGATTGCACAAGACCCGCGGGTTCGGCTTTAAGATGGGCGACCTTCGGAGACCGGATGTGCTGGACGCTCGTGTGAGACCCCTTATCGATCCGCCCCTGAACCGCATGGGGCGTGGTCTTGCGAAGCTGGGGTTGACCGCAGATGGGGTCACGCTGATCGGCTTGGCGTTCGGGTTGCTCGGCGCCCTGTGCATCGCGGTGCATCTTTACGGACCTGCGCTGGCGCTGATCCTTCTGTCGCGGCTGGCCGACGGACTGGACGGCGCCGTGGCGCGGGCCACGCATCCGTCAGACTTCGGGGGATACCTGGATATCGTGTCGGATTTCCTGTTTTACGGCACGATCCCCTTGGCCTTCGCCATCGCCGCACCGGAGCAGAACGCGCTTGCCGCGGGATTCCTGCTGACCAGCTTTTACGTCAACGGCACCAGTTTCCTGGGCTTCGCCATCCTGGCCGAGAAGCGCGGCATCGAAACCGACGCGCAGGGCGAGAAATCGCTGTATTTCTCGAACGGCATCCTGGAAGGGACCGAGACCATCGCGTTCTTCGTCCTGATCTGCCTTCTGCCGCAGCTTTTCGCGCCCTTCGCCTGGATCTTCGGCACCTTGTGTTTCGCCACCGCGATCCTGCGCGTGATCGCCGCGCGCCGCATCTTCAAACCCTGAAAGGCCCCCCATGAAAAAGACCCTGCTTGCCCTGTCGTTGTGCCTGCCCGCCATGGCGATCGCCCAGCCCGATCCGTCCGACTGGGACGCGGTCCTGGCCGAGGCCGACGGCCAGACCGTGTTCTGGCATGCCTGGGGCGGATCCACGGCCACGAACGACTACATCGCGTGGATCGGAGAACAGGCGGCCGAGCACGGCGTCACGCTGGAGCACGTGAAGCTGACCGACACGGCCGACGCCGTCACCCGCGTGCTGGCCGAGCGCGAGGCGGGCGAGCTGGACGATGGCGCGGTGGACATGATCTGGATCAACGGCGCCAATTTCGCCGCCATGAAGGACGCGGATCTGCTGTTCGGTCCCTGGGCCACCGATCTGCCGAACTACGCGCTGGTGGCCGACGATGCCGCCGTGACCACCGATTTCGGCACCCCCGTGGACGGCATGGAAAGCCCATGGGCCAAGGCGCAATTCGTCTTCATGTATGACAGCGCCGATACCGAGCCGCCCGCCGACATGGCCGGGCTGCTGGAGTGGACGAAGGCCCATGCCGGCCGCTTCACCTATCCGCAGCCGCCCGATTTCCTGGGCACGACCTTCCTGAAGCAGGTGCTGGTGAGCCAGGTCGACAGCGACGCGCTGAGCCAGCCGGTGGACCAGGCCGATTTCGAAGCGGTGACCGCGCCGCTCTGGGATTATCTCGACGCGCTGCAGCCGAACCTGTGGCGCGGTGGCGCGGCCTATCCGGCGTCCGGCCCCGCCCAGTTCCAGCTGCTGACGGACGAAGAGATCGACATCGCGCCGTCGCTGTCGCCGTCCGAGGCATCGACCGCCATCGCCAACCTGCAACTGCCCGACAGCATCCGCACCTTCGTGCCCGCGGGCGGCACCATCGGCAATGCCAGCTTCGTGGCGATCCCGTTCAATTCGGGCTCGAAGGCCGGGGCCATGGTCGTCGCCAACACGATCCTGTCGCCCGAGGCGCAGCTGCGCGGCCAGGACCCGGACGTGCTGGGCTATGGCACGGTGCTGGACATCGACGTGCTGAGCCCCGACATGCAGGACGCCTTCGCATCGCTCGACCAGGGGATCGCCACGCTGTCGCCCGCCGAGCTGGGCGCGGTGCTGCCCGAACCCCATGCGAGCTGGTCCAATGCCATCGAAGAGGCGTGGATCCTTCGCTACGGCAGCCAATAGGCGCGCGATGTCCCCGCTGCTGCGGGCGCTGCCGGCGCTGACGCTGCTGGCCATGCTCGGCCCCGTGGCCGCGGGGCTGTGGGGCGCGCTGCTGCCCGCCTTCGGCCATCTGCCCGCGGCGGGGTTCACCGGCCCGTCCCTGGTCGCGTGGCAGAACCTGCTGGCCTGGCCCGGCATCCGGGCGGCCACCGCGTTGTCGCTGGGGACCGGGCTTCTGACCACGCTCGCCTCGCTGCTGATCGTCACCCTGATCACCGCGGGCTGGTGGGGCACGCGCAGCTTCCGCGCGCTCGAACGGCTACTGTCGCCGCTTCTGTCCGTTCCCCATGCCGCCGCCGCCTTCGGTCTGGCCTTCCTCATCATGCCGTCGGGCTGGCTGGTGCGCGCCGTGTCGCCCTGGCTGACCGGCTGGGAGCGTCCGCCGGATATACTGGTCGTCGGCGATCCCTGGGGCCTGTCGATGACGGCCGGGCTGATCGCCAAGGAGACGCCGTTTCTGCTGCTGATGACGCTGGCCGCGCTGGGCCAGGTCAACGCGACCCGGTCCATGGCGGTGGCGCGGTCCATGGGGTACGGGCGCGTTGCGGCGTGGCTGAAGGCGGTGTTTCCGGCGATCTACGCGCAGATCCGGCTGCCTGTCTATGTCGTGCTGGCCTATTCCATGTCGGTGGTCGACGTGGCGCTGATCCTCGGGCCGTCCACGCCCGCCACCCTGTCGGCGCAGATCGTGCGCTGGATGTCGGACCCGGACCTGTCCATGCGGCTGGTGGCCTCGGCCGGCGCGATCCTGCAGCTGGGGCTGGTGGTGGGCGCGCTGGCGGCCTGGCGGCTGGGCGAGCTGGCGGTCGCGTGGTGGGGCTGCGGCTGGGCATCGGGCGGGGGCCGCGGCCGGTCGCTGGATGCGACACGGCCCGTGGCACTGGGCCTGGCTGCCCTGTCGGCCTTCGCCATCCTTGCGGGATTGCTGGCGCTGACATTGTGGTCTTTCGCCGGGCTCTGGCGGTTTCCCGATCTCTGGCCCGACGGGCTGACCCTGCGCAGCTGGATGCGCCACGCGCGGGGTCTGAACGATGCGCTTGCCGACACGGTGCTGGTCGCCCTGACCGCCACCGCGCTTGCCATGGTGCTGACCATCGGCTGCCTGCAATCCGAGTTCCGATCGGGACGCGCCATGGGCCGCTACGGGCTGTGGCTGCTCTATCTTCCGCTGATCGTCCCGCAGACGGCTTTCCTGCCCGGCCTGCAGACGCTGCTGCTGCGCGTGGGGGCGGACAAGGGCGTGATGCCGGTCATCGCGGCGCACCTGGTTTTCGTGCTGCCCTACGTGTTCCTGTCGCTGGGCGATCCGTGGCGGGCCTGGGACCGCCGCCAGGCAACCGTCGGCGCCGCGCTCGGCGCGACGCCCACGCGCGTGCTGCTGGCCATCCGCCTGCCCATGCTGCTGCGCCCGCTGCTGGTGGCGGCGGCGGTCGGCGTGTCGGTCAGCGTGGGGCAATACCTGCCCACCCTGCTGATCGGCGGCGGCCGCGTCGCCACCCTGACGACCGAGGCGGTCGCGCTGGCCTCGGGCGGCGACCGGCGCGCCATCGGTGTGTTCGGCCTGTCGCAGACCCTGGCCGCGCTTCTGCCTTTCGCGCTGGCCACGCTGCTGCCATTGGTGATCTGGCGCAATCGGCGGGGGCTGCATGGCTGACGGGCTGCATCTGGACGACATCACGATCGGCAAGGACGACGAGACGCTGATCGCCATCGACGCGCGCGTCGCACCTGGCCAGGTCCTGTCGATCATGGGGCCGTCCGGGGTGGGCAAGTCCACGCTGCTGGCCTTCCTGACCGGGACGTTGCCGCCCGCCTTCGACGCCACCGGCCATGTCCGGCTGGACGGGCGCGATCTGACCGGGCTGCCGCCGGAAAAGCGCAACCTGGGCATCCTGTTCCAGGACGATCTGCTGTTTCCGCATCTCAGCGTCGCGGGCAACCTGGGCTTCGGGCTGCGCGGCGGCTCGCGCGCCGGGCGGCACGCGCAGGTCGCCGCCGCGCTGGACGAGGTGGGGCTTGCGGGGTTCGGGCCGCGCGATCCGGCAACGCTGTCGGGCGGCCAGCGAGCCCGCATCGCGCTGATGCGGATGCTGCTGGCCCGGCCCGATGCCCTGCTGCTGGACGAGGCGTTCTCGAGGCTCGATTCCGCGCGCAGGCAGGCGACGCGGCGGATGGTCTTCGACACGGCCCGTGCGCGCGGCTTGCCCGTCGTCATGGTGACCCACGATCCCGCCGACGCCGAGGCCGCGCAAGGCCCGGTCATCCGGCTGGGCGATGCGGATCCGTTAAGATCAAATCCAACATAAGCCGCAGTCGCGCCTTAGGAATTCCTTAGACGTTTGGTTGGAAGAAGGACCTTGTCCAGAAGGACAGATATCCCACCGGATATTTCGTCAGAATGACGCTGTCCCGCCGCCCTTCGGGTGGCCTTCGGGGCGCAAAAGCGCCCTTCGCATACAAGGAACGACAACATGTCTAGCATTCTGACGAACAACAGCGCGATGGTGGCCCTTCAGACGCTGAAGGGGATCAACAAGAACCTGGCCAACGTGCAGAACCAGATCTCGACCGGTAAAAGCGTCGGCACCGCCAAGGACAACGCCGCCGTCTGGGCCATCTCGAAAGTGATGGAATCAGACGTGTCGGGCTTCAAGGCGATCTCGTCGTCGCTGTCGCTGGGCGAATCCACCGTGTCGGTGGCCCGCCAGGCGTCCGAAACCGTCACCGACCTTCTGACGCAGATGAAGGAAAAGATCGTCGCGTCGCAGGAATCCAACGTCGATCGCGACAAGATCCAGACCGATATCGAAGCTCTGCGCAGCCAAATAGAATCAGTCGTTGGTGCGGCACAGTTCAACGGTCTAAACTTGCTCGATGCCACGCCCGAGAATATCGGCGCCACGAACACCATTGCCCAACAGATCGAAAACAGCACCAATGGCGACGTGAAAGTGCTGTCTTCGCTTGATCGATCGGCATCGGGTGTGACGTCGTCCTCGATCTCGGTCTCTAAGGAATCGCTGTCGCAGACCGCTCAGACCGCAGGAACCGTCGCGACCAGCGCCACCACGATGGCGGCCACTGCGGTCACCGCGAACACTGCCACCATTGCCAACAATGCAACCGAAAGCTTCGGCATCAACGGCGACACTGCGACCGCCGCACGCGGGGGAAATCGCGTTCTCGCCGGAGATACCTACACGATCGCCGCCAGCTTCTTCGACAAACTGGCTCCGGTCGCAGGTGCAGGTATCGCGACTGACATCAGCGACCCGGTCGCCTACGTGGCAAAGGCTGGTGACACAACGGCTGACATTGCAGAAAATCTAGCTCTGCGGGTCAATCAAGCTCTGACGAAGGCCGGATACGATGAAGATTATCAGGCTAGCTTCGTCGATAATGGCGATGGGACCGCCGAATTCCAGATCACCAACTCGTCTGGGTCTGCGGGCAACGCAGCTTTCGCCCCCGCCGACTTTGTGGTAACCACGGGTGGTACCGCAGGTGGCGGCCTTGAGATCTTGGCCGACATGGATGTTAGCTCCGCAAACGGCGCCAAAGCGGCACTTGCAGCGGTCGAAAATCTGATCTCGACCACGATTGACTCGGCGGCCTCATTCGGTTCGGCCCAGGGCCGTATCGAAATCCAATCCGAGTTCATCTCGGGTCTGACCGACGCCCTGAAGTCGGGCATCGGCACGCTGGTGGACGCCGACATGGAAGAGGCTTCGGCCCGTCTGCAGGCGCTCCAGGTGCAGCAGCAGCTGGGTGTCCAGTCGCTGTCCATCGCCAACCAGGCGCCGCAGTCGATCCTGTCGCTGTTCCGGTAAAGCGATCCGGACCGGGCGCGTCCTTCGGGTCGCGCCCGGTTTCCCCCGTCTACATATCGTGGCCCTGACCACGCCCGTCTCGAAAAGGACAAGACGTGAATACATCGCTGCTGGCACAGAATGCCTATTCCTCACCCCATTCCTCGGTACGCACCGCATCGACCCAGGAATACGATGCAATCGCCCGGATCACTTCGGCACTGCGCTCCGCCGAGACTGCGCCGTCGCGCGCCGCCGCAATTCACCGCAACCGCGAACTTTGGGCGACCCTGGCCACGGACGTCGCGACAGACGGCAACGGCCTGCCCACCGAGCTGCGCGCCGGGATCTTCTATCTGGCCGAGTTCACGCGCCAGCATTCCTCGAAGGTGTTGAACGACGAGGCCTCGCCGGACATCCTTGTCGAAATCAACACCTCGATCATGAGGGGATTACGCCAACAGGGACTGGGCAAATGACCGGGCTTGTCCTGAAGCTCGGCCCCAACGAGCGGGTGCTCATCAACGGTGCCGTGATCGAAAACGGCAACAGGCGCAGTCGCCTGAACATCATGACGCCGGGGGCGAATATCTTGCGGCTTCGCGACGCCATTCACCCCGAGCAGACGGGCACGCCGGTGCGTCGCCTGTGCTACATCGCCCAGCTGGTGCTTTCGGGCGACACCGATCTGGACACGGCGCGACCACAACTCTTGAAGGGGATCGACCAGGTTGCCCAGGCTTTGCTGGATCCAGTCAGCCAGGTGGCCCTGTCCGACGCGCGCCGCGCGGCCGAGGACGGGCAGGCCTATTATGTCCTGAAATCCCTTCGAAAGCTTCTTCCCACCGAAGACGTCTTGTTGAAGGGGGTGTCCCAATGACCTACCAGCCGGTCGTTCCGTTCGGCGGCAATGCCGGCTGGGAATTCCTGCAGCGCACCCGGGACCGTCAGCAGGCTGCGTTCGAATCGAGTGCTGTAATCGTCCGCAACACGGACAGGTTTCGCGAGCGCATCGGCACCATCGGCAGCGCCGAAGAGCTGATCCAGGATCGCGCCCTTCTGCAGGTCGCATTGGGCGCGTTCGGCCTGGACGAAGATCTGAACAACAAGTACCTGATTCAGAAGGTGCTCGAGTCCGACACCACATCGCGCGACTCGCTGACGTCGCGCTTTGCCGACAAGCGCTACCAGGCTTTTTCGGAAGCCTTCGGCTTCGGCAGTCCCCTTGGCCCGGCGACCGCGAATCCCGGCTTCGCCGACCGGATCATCGAGGCCTACAACACCCGCCAATTCGAGATCGCCGTGGGCAACCAGTCCACCGACCTGCGGTTGGCCCTGGGGCTCGAACGCGAGCTGGAAACCATCAACTCGAAGGCCGGGCTCAGCGATGACGCGGCCTGGTTCAGCGTCATGGCCAACAAGCCGCTGCGGTCCGTCCTCGAGAAGGCCATGGGTTTGCCCGTCGCCTTCGGCACGCTCGACCTGGATCGTCAGCTGTCGACCTTCCGGGAGCGCAGCGAGCAGATCTTCGGCGTCAGCGAGGTTTCGGGCTTCGCCGATCCCGAGGTCCAGGAAGAGCTGCGCCGCCTTTTCCTGGTGCGCGCTCAGCTGGAAGAGGGCAACACCGCGGCCGGATCCGCCTCCATCGCGCTCAGCCTTCTGACGCAGGCCGCCCAGTTCAATCGCTAACCTCCGACGCCCCGGCCTTCGCCGGCTCTGGGACGACCGGGCGGCGTGACAGGCATTTTGCGAGCCCGACGAAGCTGTCCTGTATCGTTTTGGTTTCCGTGCGTGCGATGAAGGGGTCCAATTTCGGCCACGCCGCGATGGCCGCATCCACGGTGCGGTCACTGCCAGTCGCGTAAAGTCCGGCCTGGATCATCAACTCGGCTTTCTCGTATGCTCCGATCAGGCGACGGCTTTCGGCGATCAGGGTGTTTTCCTGGTCCGACGCGGCGTAGGGCAACGCGCGGCTTACCGATCGCAACAGGTCGATCGCCGGAAACCGGCCGCGCTCGGCGATCGCCCGGCTGAGCACCACATGCCCGTCCAGAACGCCCCGCAACGTATCCGCCACCGGCCCATCCATGTCCGCACCCGCGACGAGGACCGTGAAGATCGCGGTGATGTCGCCCGTATCGTCCAGGCCCGGCCCGGCGCGTTCGCACAGCCCGGTGATCTGGGTCACCAGCGAGGGCGGATAGCCACCGAGGCTCGCCTGCTCGCCCCGGCTCAGCGCGATTTCCCGGTGGGCGTCGGCGAACCGCGTCACCGAATCGGTCAAGAGCAGCACCTGCCGCCCGGCATCGCGGAAATGTTCTGCGACCGCCATGGCGGCAGGTGCGCAGCGGCGGCGCAGCGATGCCGATTGATCCGAGGTCGCCGCCACGATCACGCTGCGGGCCATGCCCGCGGGCCCCAGGACGCGATCGATGAATTCGCGCAGTTCCCGCCCGCGCTCGCCCACCAGGGCGATGACGATCACGTCCGCCTCGACCTTCTGGGCCAGGCCCGCAAGCAACGTCGACTTGCCGACGCCCGACCCGGCGAAAAGCCCGATCCGCTGGCCCCGCACCAAGGGCAGCAGCGTGTTGAACGCACAGAACCCCGTCGACAGCCGCCGCCCGAGCCCGCGCCGCTGCGCGGGGGCAGGCGGCGCATCGTCGATGCCGCGCGGGCGCGTGCCCGGCAACAGCGGAGCGCCGTCCAGCGGGCGCCCCATGGGATCTATTACGCGGCCGATCCACGACGCGTCGGGGCTGAGCGTCGCCGGTCCCATATGGATGACCCGGTCGCCGACGCCCAACCCCTCGATGGACCCATCCGGCAGGATCGTCAGGGTGTCGCGATCGATGGCGATCACCTCGCCACCGACCGAATGGCCATCCGCATCCATCCGCACCAGATCGCCCAGCACCGCGATTCCCGAAAGGTTGCGCACCGACACGACACCGCCGCCGATCGCCTGCACGCGTCCCATCGCGCGCGACACGCGGACGGAGGTCACGCGCGCTTCCACATTTGCATAGCCAATCTGCGACATCGTTCGATCCCTTTCGATTTCTGAAACTGTTTCTAAAGGAATCAGGGTTAAGCCTTCGTTTCAGCAGAACGCAGGATGTGACCTTTCATGGATAATATCGGTTTGATGCGCATGGTGCATGATGCGGCCCGGCACGCCGCCGACCGCCAGGAGCATATCGCGCGCAATATCGCGAATGCCGACACTCCCGGCTATCGCGCGACCGACCTGCCCGACTTCGGCGAGCTGGTCAGCGCGCCCCCTTCCGCGATGAAGGCCACGCGTCCGACCCACCTGTCGGTGGACGACGATCCCACTGCGGGTGCGAGTTTCGAGCGCCCTTTCGAGTCCGCGCCCAACGGCAACAGCGTGTCGCTGGAATATGAAACCATGCAGGCGACCGGCGTCCAGGCGCAGCACGATATGGCGATTTCGATCTACACGAGCGCCCGGGAAATCCTGCGCACGTCGATGGGTCGCAA
Organism: Palleronia pontilimi; assembly: GCF_016412875.1. Classification (GTDB taxonomy): domain Bacteria; phylum Pseudomonadota; class Alphaproteobacteria; order Rhodobacterales; family Rhodobacteraceae; genus Palleronia; species Palleronia pontilimi. The sequence continues at coordinate 57,634 of NZ_JAEKPD010000009.1, forward strand.
ATAGGAAAGGTGAAACATTATGGCTGATCTTCTCGGCTCGTTGGCGGTGTCCAGTTCGGGCATGCAGGCCCAGGCGCAACGCTTGCGCCACGTCTCCGAAAACATCGCGAACGCGGATACGCCCGGCTATCGGCGCAAGACGATCCCGTTCAAGACGGCGCTCGAGCACGGGGGTGTTCGCACCGGCGATCCGTCCCTATCGAAGGCCGAGCTGCCGCAGATCCATGACCCGTCCCATCCGATGGCGGACGGGGCCGGAAACTACCAGGGATCGAACGTGGATCTGATCGTCGAAATCGCCGATTCGCGTGAAGCCCAACGATCCTACGAGGCCAATCTCAAGGCGTTCGACATGGCCCACAAGATGAACCAGGGGCTGCTTGAGCTCCTGCGCCGATAACCCCACCTCAGATAACCGGAGTATCCAGAATGGACATCAACGCCGCACTCGCCGCCCAGAAATACGCAGCCTCCCGCCCTGCAACGGCCCCCGATCCCACGATCGAGGCCGCGGGCGCCGCTGCTTCCGACTTCATGTCGACGCTGCAACGCACCGAAGAGACCGCCAAGGCGGCGCTGACGGGCGGGGCCGACACGCACACCCTGGTTCAGGCCATGGCCGAGACGAAATTCGCCGTCGACACGGCGGTGACCGTGCGCGACCGGGTCGTGGAAGCGTACCAGGAAATCCTGCGTATGCCGGTCTGATCGGCCATGATGAGCGATCTGATCTTCTACGACGTGCTGCGCGAAGGCCTTTGGGTCGCGGTCATCATGTCCACGCCCATCCTGGCGGTGGCCCTGGTGGCGGGCCTGACGGTCGGGCTTTTCCAGGCGCTGACCTCGATCCAGGAAATGACGCTGACCTTCGTGCCCAAGTTGCTCGCCATCGTGGGCGTCTTCTGGATCACCATGGGCTTCATGACCAAGACGCTGGTGTCGTATTTCGATGGCACCGTTGTGCCGATGATCGCCGGAGGCTGACATGGACAACGCTGGCTATACCTCGCTGACCCGCCAATCGGGGCTCATGCGCGAAATGCAGATGATCGCGCACAACATCGCCAATGCCTCGACCGGCGGGTTCCGCTCAAAGGGCATGGTCTTTTCGGAGTTCGTGAAGAAGCTCGACGGCGGCGCCCCGTCCCTGTCGATGGCGTCCGGAAACGCGCATTTCACGTCCGACTTGCAGGGTGGCATGGAGCAGACCGGCGGCAGTTTCGACTTCGCGATCGAAGGGCCCGGCTATTTCCTGGTCGAAACGCCCGACGGCGAGGCGCTGACGCGCGCGGGCAATTTCACCCCGTCGGCCGAAGGCGAGCTGGTCACGCCGGACGGGCTGCGCGTGCTCGACGCGGGCGGCGCCCCGATCTTCATTCCACCCGACGCGACGGGCCTTGCCGTGGCCTCGGACGGCACCGTGTCGGCCGATGGCCGCCCCCTGGCGCGGATCGGCGTATGGCAGCCGTCCGATCCCAATGATCTGTCCAGGCGCGAAGGGGTGCTGTTCGACGTGACCGCGCCCCCGATCCCGGTCGAAAACGGCGTCATCCTTCAGGGATTTCTGGAGAAATCCAACGTCGATCCCATCTATCAGATCGCCCGAATGATCCAGGTCCAGCGCGCCTACGAGCTTGGCCAGTCCTTCCTCGAAAAAGAGGACGGGCGCATTCGCAACGTGCTCTCCACCCTCAGCCGATAACAGGAGCTTCCCCCCATGCGTGCCCTTTCCATCGCCGCCACCGGCATGTCGGCCCAGCAGATGCGGGTCGAGGTCATTTCCAACAACCTCGCCAACATGAACACCACCGGCTACAACGCGCGCCGCGCCGAGTTTGCCGACCTTCACTATCAGCAGGTCAGCCGCCCCGGCACGATCGCGTCCACCACGGGGACGCAATTGCCGACCGGTGTGCAACTGGGCCTCGGCGTCCGGCCCGCCGCGGTGTCCATGAACGTGGCGCAGGGTGCGCTGATCCAGACGGGCGGCGATCTGGACCTCGCGATCGAGGGCGCGGGCTTCATCGAGGTGACGCTGCCGTCCGGCCAGGCGGCCTATACCCGCGACGGATCCTTGAAGCGCACCGGCGAGGGCCAGATCGTGACGTCCGATGGCCACCCGGTGACGCCCGACATCACCATCCCCGCCGACGCGATTTCCCTGTCGATCAGCACCGATGGCGAGGTTTACGGCTATTTCCGCGACCAGGTGCAGCCGCAGCTTCTGGGGCAGATCACCCTGTCGGGCTTCACCAACGTCAAAGGGCTCGAAGCGATCGGGTCGAACCTCTTCACCGAAAGCCCCGCGTCCGGTCCGCCCCTGGTGGCCGAGCCCGGAACCGACGGCTTGGGGACTTTCCGGCAGGGCTATCTGGAGGACAGCTCGGTCGATGCGGTGCGCCAGATCACCCATTTGATCGAGGCACAGCGCGGCTACGAGCTGAACGCCAAGGTCATCACCGCCGCCGACCAGATGCTCGGCGCGACCACGCAGATCCGATGACCCGGCTCTGCCTGATCCTGATCGCGCTTGCCTGTCCCGCGGCGGCCGACACGCTTGTCGCGGCGCAGACCATCCGGGCGAAAACCGTGCTCGGGCCGTCCGATCTGGCCCTCGTTCCGGGCCAAGTCACGGGCGGTCTCAGCGATCCGGCCCAGGTCGTGGGTCTTGAGGCGCGCGTCACGCTTTACGCGGGTCGCCCCATCCGGCCGGGCGATATCGGCCCGCCCGCCCTGATCGAGCGCAACCAGACGGTCGTTCTGAGCTATGCCACCGGCGCGATCGCGATCCACACCGATGGCCGTGCGCTCGAGCGGGCCGGAATGGGCGATCGGGTGCGCGCCATGAACCTGCATTCCCGGAAAACGATCCTGGGAACCGTGATCGCAAACGGACGCATCCGCGTCGAAGGAGGTCCAGAATGACCCGTACGACCAGCTTTATCCTTTTCTCCCTGGCGCTGGGCACGACGACCGCGTGTTCGCGTCTTGCCGATGTCGGCCAGGCGCCCGAACTCACGCCCATGGCCCAAAGCACCGAGATCGCCGCCATGCGCAGCCCCGGACTGCCGCGCTTCGTCGAGCCCGAGCGCCCGATCGACCAAGCGTCGCTCTGGACCGGCGCGCGCGGATCGCTTCTGGGCAATCGGCGTGCCGCCACGCGGGGCGACATCCTGACGGTGGTGATCGAGATCGATGATCGGGCCGAGTTCTCGAACACGTCCGAACGCTCGCGCTCGGGCTCCGAGAGCATGGGCATCCCGTCCTTGTTCGGCATCCCGCAACGGGTGAACGAAAGTTTGCCCGAGGGCGCGACGCTGGGGGATGCGGTATCGACGAACTCGAACAGCGCCAGCGCGGGGGATGGCTCGACCCGGCGCAACGAGCGGTTGACGTTGCGGGTCGCCGCGACGGTCACGGACGTGCTGGCCAACGGCACCCTCGCGATCGAAGGGCGCCAAGAGGTGCGGGTCAATTTCGAGCTGCGCGAACTTATCGTGACCGGTCTGGTGCGTCCCGAAGACATCGCCCGCCAAAACGAGATCACCTACGACAAGATCGCGGCCGCCCGGATATCCTATGGCGGACGTGGGCAGATCACCGATGTGCAGCAGCCGCGCTACGGCCAGCAGATCGCAGACATCCTTCTTCCCTTCTAGAAACGAGCGCGCCATGATCAAGAAACTGCTTCCCCTGGTGCTGATCCTGTCCGGGCTCGGCGCGGGCGTCGGCGCAGGCATCGCCCTGAAAAAGCCGAGCGACGAGCATGCGGATGCCGCCGCGAGCCCCTGCGGCGACCCGCTGGCCGCGGGGATGGATCCCACACCGGTCGCGGCCCCGCCGCCCGAGGACTCCGTCGCGACCACATTCCTGAAACTGCCCGAGCAATTCGTCGTGCCGGTCGTGGACGGGGATCGCGTCAAATCGCTGGTGGTGATGAGCATCACGCTGGAAATCTCGGAATTCCAGGAAGAACAGATCTTCTCGCGCCTGCCGAAACTGCGCGACGGGTTCCTGCGCGTCATGCTCGATCACGCCAATATCGGCGGGTTCGACGGGGCATTCACGTCGAACGGCTCGATGGACGCTCTGAGGCGCGGTTTTCGTGAAGTGGCCGCGGCCGAGTTCGCCGAAGGCATCCACGAGATCCTGATCCTCGATATCAACCGCCAGGATCTTGGCTGAGGCTCAGCGATTTCGCTCGGGATCCGCCAGCTTTCTCAGGACATCCGAACGTCCGAACGCTTTCGAGGCTGCGCGCAACGCAGCCTCGTGGGTCACCCGCAAGGCGGCGAGCTGCGCTTGATTGCGGGCAAGTTGCGCGTCGGTCCACGCCATCCAGGCAACCTCGGCCCCACTGAGACGTGCGGCGTCCAGGTCGGTCTGGTTTTGTCGCGTCTCCTTTGCACGCTCGATCTGCGCGACATCCGCCTTAAGCCTGTTCATGTGAGCAACGATATTGGCCACCTTGCCGAGCTCGCGCTCCTTGATCAGGTGGGCGAGATCGGCCAGGGATCGCAGCTGCTGTTCCCGAAGATCGCTCATTGCTGCGCTGCCTTGCGCCGCATGTCTTCGGCGTAGCGGATCGCCACCGCGATCGCCGCGTATTGTTCGGGCCGCACCTCGGCCCCGATCTCGACCGAGGCGTGAAGCGCACGCGCCGTCGGCGGGTCGGGATGGATCGGTACGCCAGACCGCTCGGCCACTTCGCGGATGCGCGCCGCCACCTGGTCCACGCCCTTCGCCACGCAGACGGGTGCCCCGGGCGCGCTGCGATCCCATTTCAATGCCACGGCGTAATGCGTGGGGTTCACGACCACGACCGCGGCCTCGGGCACATCGGCAAGCATCGTGTTCATCGCGATATCGTATCCCCGCTGCCGCCGTTGTTGCTTCATCATGGGATCGCCTTCGGACTGCTTCTGCTCATCGGTCAGGTCCTTGCGCGACATCCGGTTCTTGCGAATGTGCTCGGCGCGCTGCCACATGAAATCGACACCCCCGATGCAGATCGAGATCAGGACGATCAGCATCATGAACCGCACCGTCAGCTGCAGGAATTCGGCCACCATCGGGCGCGGCTCCAGCGGGATCGTCGACAGGATGTGCGGCATCTGCAGGGTCAGATACCACAGCAGGATCACGCAATAGATCGTCAGCTTCACCGCGCTCTTGGCGAACTCGAACAGACCGCTGCGGCCGAACTTGTTCTTCGCATTGGACAGGATCGAGATCCGGCTGACCTTCGGGGCCAGCTTGCTGGGGGTGACGGTGAATGCGCGTTGGGCAATGACCGACAGCAGCGCCATGACGAGCGGAACGATCGCCCAGGGTGCCAGGGCAATCGCGATTTCGCTCAGCACCGTGCCCCCCAGGACCGCACCGCCGCCGACCGTGCTGTGAAGGCCGTGCGCCGCGGCATGCACGAGTGCGGCCGAAAGAATGCTGAAGACACTTTGCAGCGAGTCCGGCCCGACGGTCACGGCGACCAGCACCATTCCGAAAAAACTTCCCGTGGTGATCAGATCGGCGGACCTGGCAACCTCGCCCTTGCGCCTGGCATCTTCGAGCTTCTTGGGCGACGGATCGAATTGCTTGTCGTCGTCGTCGTCCCCCCCCGATCCGCCGCTCATCGGTTTGCGACCGACGGGTTGGCGAAAAAGCCGTCCATCGCGGACAGCCAGATCTGCAGCATAAAGGGCAAGGCGAGCGCCAGAAGGATCAGGCCGCCCGCGGTGATAGCGGGCGCGCCGACGAAAGCCACCATCAATTGCGGCATGGCCCGGTTGATGGCGCCGAGGGCGAGGTTGTAGATGACGGATGTGATCACAAAAGGCGCCGCCAGCGTGAAACCCAGGCCGAACGCCTGCGCCGTGCGCGCGACCCCCCAGCTTGTCAGATCCTCGGGCTCGGGAAATCGGCCCAGGGGCATCAGTTCGTAGGAAAGGATAAGGAACTCGGCGACCTTCAGATGCAGTCCGGCGATGACGGCAATCGTCAGGCCTGAAAGTGTGATCACATGGCCGATCGCCGGCATCGCGTCGACCGCCTGCGTCCCGAAGATCTGCGCGAGCGAGACCGACTGAGCCGCGATCGAGCCCGCGATCTGCAGTCCGAGCACGAAAAGCCGGAGGATTGCGCCCAGTGCCAGACCGATGACGACCTCGGTGCCCAAGGCGAATCCCAGGACCTGCGACGGCACCGCATCTTGCGCGACTGCGGGCGTCACGATCGCGGTGAAGGCCAGCGTCAGGACCAGCCGGACCCTGAGCGGCACCATCCGCTCGCCGAAGGCGGGCAGCAACGCCATGGCCGCGCCGAGCCTGAGAAAGACGTAGAACGCGGACAGGATTTGCGCGCGGGCCAAATCGGTCAGGTCCATCAGGGATTCGATCATGCGGCGATGGTTCCGACCAGGGACGGCCGGGCCTCGCCGCCCAGTTCTTCGAAGCTCAGGACCGGGTTCGCGATCCCGCGTGCGGACAGGACAGTGTGCAGGAACCTGCGGCGGCGCGCCGAAGTGATCAGTGCCGCGAAAACTCCGTCGTTCGAGACCTGGTTCAGGCGGTCCGCGGCGTTCCCGGCTAGGCGATTGAAATCCTCGGGCGGCAGGGCGACGCCCAGTCCAGCTTCGTCGCCGTCGAGCGCGTGGTTGGCAAACAGCCGCTCCCAGGCGGGATCGAGCTGGATCAGCGGCACCGTGCCGTCATCGCGTTTCAACCCGGCGACCAGCTGAAAGCCCAAGCGCTGGCGAACGATTTCGCAGATCGCTTCCGCCGTGCCCGCGACCGTGCGCGCCGATGCGATCGCTTCGAGGATCAGGGGCAGGTTCCGGATCGAAACCCGCTCTTCCAGCAGCAGCCTGAGGACGGCCAGAAGCAGCTCGATCGGCACCTTGTCGGGCACCAGGCTGTCGATGAGCTTGCGGTTTGCCGCGGCGCGGTCGGGATCGCTGAGCTGCTTGAATTCATCGAGCAGCCGTCGGAGCGCTTTCAGGGTCAGCAGACGCGGGAAATCACGCTTGATGACCTCCAGAAGATGGGTCGCCAGCACTTCCGGCGGATTGATGATCGTCACGCCGGACAGCGCCAATTCTTCCTGCGATTCCGCACGCACCCAGCGGGCGGGCGCGCCATAAACAGGCTCGGCGATATCCTCGCCCGCCGGCAGACCGGAGGTATCGTCGGGCAGAAGGGCCAGGACGCGATCCGGCCACAGCCTGTCGCGGACCCGCTCCACGCCCTGGATGCGGATGATGTAGGTGCCGCTCGGAAGGCCCATATCGTCGGTCAACCGGATTTCGGGCAGTATCAGCCCGAAATGGGACGCGACATGATGGCGCATATTGCCGATCCGCGCATCCAGTCCCTGGGTCGGATCCAGCACCATCGGCACCAGGTCCGACGCGAATTCCAGGTGGATATCGTCCAGATCCAGCACGTCTCCCATGTTGAGCGCGGTGCCGTCGGGAAGATCCTGAACCGGGATTTCGTCCAGGCTCGCCGGATCGGGGCGACGTGCCGCTTTCACGGCGAAGAAGCCCAGCGCGACGGATCCGGCCATGAACGGCAAGAACGGCAAGCCGGGGACGAGGGCGAACAATCCCAAGAGAACGGAAACCGTCGCGAGCGCGGCGGGATACCGGCTGAGCTGGCTGAAAAAGGCCAGGTCGGTCGATCCGGTCGCCCCGCCCCGCGCAAGCAGCAGCGCCGACGCGATGGAGATGATCACGGCGGGGATCTGGGTCACCAGCCCGTCGCCGACGGTCAGTATGGCGTAGGTCTCGAAGGCGCGCCCAAAGGGCATGTCATGTAGGGTTACCCCGATGATCAGGCCCACGACCAGATTGAGCAAGGTGATGAGAAGGCCTGCGACAGCGTCGCCTTTCACGAATTTCGAGGCACCGTCGAGCGATCCGAAGAACGTGGTTTCCTGCTGCTCGGTTTCGCGCCTGGACTTGGCTTCGGCGTGGTCGATGGCCCCTGCGCTCATATCCGAGTCGATGGCCAATTGCTTGCCGGGCATGCCGTCCAGTGCGAAGCGGGCGCCGACCTCGGCCATGCGCGCGGCGCCTTTCGTGATCACCATGAAGTTCACGATCAGAAGGACGCCGAAGACCACCAATCCCAGCAGGAAGCTGCCATTCATGACGAAATTGGCGAAGCCCTGAATGACGTCGCCGGCCGCATCGGTGCCCGTGTGGCCCTCGCCGATGATCAGTTTCGTCGACGACACGTTCAGGGACAGTCGCAGCATCAGCGACGCCAGCAGGATGGTCGGGAAGGCCGAGAAATCCAGAGGACGCTCGATGAAGAGCGTCGTCGTGAACATCAGGATCGCCAGCGCGAACGACATGGCCAGACCGACATCCAGCACCCAGGCAGGGACGGGAAGAACCATCATGACGATGACGGCCATCAGCGCCAGCGCCAGCAGGATCGTCGGTTGGAAGACCGTGCGCAACGACAGGGTCAACGGACTGATCCCGACGCCAGGGCCAGGCCCGCTACATCACCGCACGCATTCGCGTCCGGTTGGCTGCAAATTCTTTGCATGATCCGACCTTCCGAGGGTGGCATTGATAGCAGGTTAGAGAATCATGCTTACCGAAAGGTTTCCGTCCGATCGAAAGCGTCAGGGATCGAGTAGCGCGTCGAGTTCCTGGCGAAGCTCGGCGCTGCGGCTCAGTGTCGTGCTGGCACGGTCGATCCCGGGGATCCGCGATGGTGACAGGCTCTCGGGTTCGACGGGCGCCCCTGCGACCGGGGGCGGTGGCGCGGCCTCGAGACGATCCAACACCTCGGCGACGTCGTCGCCCTCCAGGCCCGCCAGGTAGGATCGCGCGATGTCGGGCTTGCCCGCCTCGGCGGCGATCGCGGCTCTCACCAGGCGTTCTTCGCGGTTGGGAATGGCGCGGGATGCGTCGATGATCTGCTCGGCCTGGCTGTTGAGGCTTTGCGACATCAAGCGCCGCACGATGGCAAGGCGCGTCGCGTCATCGGTAATTTCCCGGTCCGCCAAGGGGACCATGACACGCAAGAAGTCGGCATCTTCCGGAATGTCGGCGATCGCCCTGAAGATCTCGCGCTCGATATCGTCATGGGGTCCGCGCGACCGGCCGCGCAGCCTGTCCAACTCGTCAATAGCGCGGCCGAACTGCCCGGCCCTGACGAAGGCCTGCAGGATCGTCCGTTCGAGCGACGCCCGTTCGGGATCCGACGTCTCGAAACTGAGCGCCAGGGCTTGTTCGATCATCTGGTCGGGGGGAACTTCGCCGCGAGCCATCCGCGACGACAGCACGAATTGCAGCGCCTCGGCCGCGCGTGGCATCCGCTCTTCCACGACCGGCTCGAGCGCGAGGGCGATATCGCCATCCTGCGGGTCGCTCAGCTTGGCATCGACGAAGGAGGCTTCGGCCGATGGCGCGGACTCGCGCCTGCTATAGCCGTTCCGGATCAGCTCCGCCTGCTCTCGCATGTTGAAATCCAGGAAGCGCTCGGCGATGCGGGGTTCCAGGTAGCTGCGCATCGGATCCGGAAGATTGGACAATCGGCGCAGGACGATATCGGGATCGGCCATGAGCGGCCCGTCCTCCGCGAGAAAGGCGAGCACTGCCGCGTTGCTGTCGCAATCGATCTGCTTTGCCAGACCGGTGGTTGCGCTGGCGGGATCCAGGCTGTCCGCGATCGCCAGGAGAAATGCGCGATCCGGCGTGTCCGACGGCGCATTTTTCAGGACCGCGCGGGCCTCTTGCGTGAAGGTCGCGAAAAGATAGGCGCGGGCAAGGGCGGCGTGCGCTTCGGCATCCGGCCTGTCGTTTTCATCGTAGATCTGCGGCAGCGTCGTGCGAATCCGCTCGAACGGAGCGGCCTCGTCCCCCCAGGTGGCGAAATCGGACATCTCGCCAGGAAGACAGACGCCCTTCGGGGGAGCCGTCGCGCCGGACGACGGACGGTCCCTGTCGAGCTGGGTTTCCACGCGCATGTTCGGATAGGGGATCCCCGCCTGCAACTCGTCCAGGACCGGGTCGTCGGCTTCGGTCTGGACCGGCGGTGGGTCCGAGAGCGTCGGCAGCGATCGGGCCCTGACCAAGCCTTGCGCCGAGCCGCGTGCGAATTGTTCGCTGATCTGGGCCCTGGCGCTGTCCACGGCCGCGCGGCGGTCTATGGCCGCGTCCGATTGATCGAGTGCCTGGCTGAGCGGTCCGGGCAACGGACCGTCCGGCCTGGGCAGCCGGATCGGAGTGTCGCGCAATTCATCCAGCATCGAAAGCCGCGGGCCGAAGCCGTTCCGCTGCGAACCAGCTGTCGCGTCCACGACAGAGCCGTCGTCGATCACGTCCAGAACGACCCACCCATTCGGCTGCTGCAGGCTTTCGACCCGGCAATCGCACGCCAGCTCGACCGTCAGCGTGCCCGGCTCGGATCCGGAAATGCGTTGCACGCGGGTGCGCGCGATCCGCTGATAGACGGCGCGCGTGTCGAAAGATGCCGCTTGCTGAGTGCTCAGGGTCAGGCTCTTGCCGTCGCGTTCCAGGTTCCACGTGGCGCCCGGGGGCAAGTCCGCGACGATCCGCGTGAATGTCGCGTGCTCGCCGGTGCGCACGAGGATTTCCTGCGCCGAGGCGGCAAAGCCGATTGCCTGAGCGACCAGGACTATCGTGGTCAGGATCCTCACGCCGCTTTCGCCTCTTTCAGGGCCTCTTCCAGTTCGTTGAAGCCGGGGCGGACATGATGCGGCGCATTTTGTCGTCCGACCTCAATGCAGATGTTGGGTGAATGGCTGTGCATGTTGGCCACCAGGACCTCGCGGATCAGCTGGTAGAAATGCGCGTCCTCTTCGGTCACGGTCTTGAGCTTCGACGCGAAGGGGCCAACGAAGCCATAGGCCAGAAACACGCCCAGGAACGTGCCGACCAGCGCACCGCCGATCAGCTTGCCCAGAACTTCGGGCGGCTGGTCGATCGACCCCATGGTCTTGATGACGCCGAGCACCGCCGCAACGATCCCGAGCGCAGGAAGACCGTCCGCGACGGTCTGCAGCGCGTGGCTGGGATGCATCGCGTGATGGAAATGCGCGTCGATGCGCTTGTCCAGGACCTCTTCGACCTGGTGCGGGTCGTCGTAGTTCATCGACGCCGAACGCAGCGTGTCGCAAATCAGCTCGACCGCCTCGTGATCCGCGAGAATGCGCGGATACCGGCCAAAAATGGACGAATCGGCGGGCGCTTCGATATGTTCTTCCAGCTCCAGCGGCGCGGACTTGGCCAGCCGGACAAGCTCGAAGAGCAGGCACAGCAGGTCACGGTAATCGTCCGGCTTCCATTTCGGGCCACTGAAGACCTTTTTCATGTCCTTGAGCGTATGTTTCATGGATGCCGTGTCATTGGACAGGATGAAGGCGCCCACCGCGGCCCCCACGATCATGGTCATCTCGAAAGGCAACGATTTCAGGATGATGCCCATCTTGCCGCCGGCGGCCAGATAGCCCCCGAAGACCATGACGATAACAACGATGATTCCGACGATACCGATCATTTCTTGGGTCCTGTCACTTCTGAGCGGAGATGTTCAGCCATCTTGGGCCAATGAGGCGTTGCGGCCCGCGATCATGACGCTGATCGAATAGGCGGTCTTGGGATCGAGTCCGGACATGATCGCCGCCGCCGATTCGGGCCGCATCCGGGCGAGAAAGCCGGCCGCGAAGATCGGCGACATCTCGGTGAAGACCGCCGACGCTTCCTTGGGGTTCATGTTCTCGTAAACCGTGGTCAGGCGGGTCAGATCGTCGTCGGCCGCGGATTGGGCGAGCTTCAGAAGCCCGGTCAGATCCTCTTCGGCCGCAGACAGTTCATCCATCTGCGCGCGGACCTTCTGTTCGATATTGGCCAACGTCGCCTCGCGCTTGGCAAGGCGGTCTTCGCGCGCATCGAGCTGGGCTTCGCGGTCCTTCAGGGCCGCCAAGATGATCGCCACTTCGTCCTGCGGCGCCGATCCATCGGCGGGCTCAATGGCCGTGGCCGCGCCTGCCGAAATCGCGCCGAACTCGCGGAGCAGGGATCCCGCCGGACCGTCGCCGATCCGGATCAGACCAGAGGCCATCAGGACGCCGGCCAGGACCGGAAGCGCACCGATCCCCGCGCGGCGCAGTCGGGCGGCAGCTGCACGACGCGCCATCAGCCCATCTCCGTCGCGCGAAGGCGCTGCGAGGAGAAATACGATCGCACGGAGGGCGCGACGGCGGACTTCGGCGCTTCGGGCGTCCGTGCTTCGGGCGCGGCGGGTTCAGCAGTCGGCGCCCGCGGCGGAGTTGCGGGCAGGTCCGGCAAGTCGTGCAGCGACGCGACGTGAAGTTCCAGCCGCCGGGCCACCGCGTCGGCGCGTTCGGTCAAGGCACGCAAATCGTCGCCCGCCCCTTCACTGGCGCTTTTCGCCCGCGCCACGGCCCTGTTCAGATCGTCGACCTGGGCAGACAGAACGGCCACCGCGCCGCCGACGCCTTTCTCCAGGTCGGTGAATCGGCTGAGCCGACGCGACAAAACAAAACAATAGAAGGCGACGGCAAGCGCGCCAAGGATCAGCAGCATATCGGCAATCAAGTCCATTCTGGACCTCTCATTTCAGGATGAATTCCATGATCAGAAGATCGCGCACGCGATTTTCGCCCACGACAAGGCGAATGCGGCGCAGCATCTGGGCGCGAAGCCGGGTCAGGATGTCCGACTGCTCGAGCATCGCGGGCTCGACCGCGCGCAAATAGGCGTTCAGCACGTCCACGATTCGCGGTGACAGATTGGCGACGGTCTGCTCTTCGCCCTTGGGGACTTCGAGCTGACCGCGGAACCGAAGATGTGCGGCCCCCGAGGCCGGGCCCAGCGATACCGTGATCGCTTCGAGCGGCACGAACTCGATGTCGGGCAGCGGATCGTCGGTGAGATCGGGCAGCATTTCTTCGGCCTGCATGGACGATTCGCCGCCCAGGATCAGGCCAGACGAAACGGCATAGAAACCGCCCGCCCCCGCCGCGACGGCAAGAACCAGGCCGATCAGAAGCCCCTTCTTCCCGGATGACTTCGCATCCGGAGCGTCCGTTTCATCGACGGCGTCCACGCTGGCCATAAGGCGAAACCCTTTCCACGAATTCTTCGCTACCGGGGTCACTTAACATCAGTTTGACTAACCGATTCTTAAGACCAAGCGATCAATAACGATCTCGGGACAGGGCAGAAGCCCAACGTGACAGGAGGTCGGTCTTGCAGCAGTTACAAACGGTCTGGTCGGAACTGACGCTTCAAAAGCGTCTGGTCGCGGGGCTGGCGGTCGTTGCCTTGCTCGTCGTGGCTGTCGGGTTGACGCGGCTGGCCACCCAGCCCGGCATGTCGCTTCTTTATGCGGGCCTGGAAAATGGCGCGGCGGGCGATGTCGTGGCCGCACTCGAAGCGCGCGGCGTCGACTATTCGGTGCGCGGCAGCTCGATCTTCGTGGATACCACGCGCCGCGACGAGCTGCGCATGACGCTGGCCAGCGAGGGATTGCCCGCCAACGCGTCCCAGGGCTACGAATTGCTGGACCAGATGACCGGGTTCGGCACCACCAGCCAGATGTTCGACGCCGCCTATTGGCGCGCGAAGGAAGGCGAGCTGGCGCGCACCATCGTCTCGAGCCCCGCCATCCAGAGCGCGCGGGTCCACCTGGCCAACCCGGCCTCGAAGCCCTTCCAGCGCGGCGGGACGCCGACCGCATCGGTGACCATCACGCCGTCGCAATCGGGGGTCAGCGCCGCCCATGCCCGCGCGCTGCGCTACCTGGTCGCGTCGGCGGTCAGCGGTCTTGCACCGGCGGACGTGTCGGTCATCGACGCCACCGGCGGCGTGATCCTGTCCTCCAGCGACGGTGACGCGACGAGCACCGATTCGTCCGATCGCGCTGCCGAGTTGAAGCGCAACGTCGAACGGCTGCTCGAGGCCCGGGTGGGCTACGGCAACGCCGTGGTCGAAGTGAACGTGGAAACCGTGACCGAGAGCGAGCAGATCACCGAGCGGCGCATCGACCCGGACAGCCGCATCGCGATCAGCGAGGACAAGACCGAAAGCACCAGTTCGGAGCAAGGCAGCTCGGGCGACGTGACGGTCGCAAGCAACCTGCCCGACGGGGATGCCGGGGGCGGCGGCGACCAGTCGCGCGCCTCCCAATCCGAAACCCGGCAGCGCACGAATTTCGAGGTCTCGGAAATCCAGCGCGAGGTCCTGCGCGCCCCCGGTGCAATCGGGCGAATCACGACCGCCGTTCTTGTGGACGGCCTGCGCACCAGCGATGCGGATGGCGAAGTCACGTGGCAGCCACGCTCGCCCGAAGAAATGGCCGCCCTGCGCGAACTGGTCTCGGCCGCCGTCGGCCTGAACGAGGAACGCGGCGATTCGCTTTCGCTTCAGACGATGGAATTCGAACCGGTGCCGCTGTCGGGCTCCGAGCCGGGGGCAGGCTTCGGCGGCAACCTCAATATCGACGCCATGCGCCTGGCCCAGCTTGGCATCCTGTCGCTCATCGCTCTTCTGATCGGCCTGTTCGTCGTGCGCCCGATCCTGACCCAGAAGGCCGAGCCATTGCCGGAACTGGGCCCCCCGCCGACCGGCGGGCCCGCCCTGACGGGCGAGATCGACCCCGAAGACACGCCCGAGGACATCGCCCGGCTCAACGCCGTCGGCTCGAGCGGGGATACGCTGCCCGATGGAGCCAGCGCGGTCGAGCGTCTGCGCGGCCTGATTGATGAGCGCAAGGACGAATCCCTGCAGATCCTGCGCAGCTGGATGGAAGAGGAAGAGGAAAAAGCATGACCGCGCGCGCGCTGGAACTCGAAGATTTCGATCGCAACATCGCGGGTTTCGGACCCGAAACGGACCAGGGCGGCGGCGCGGATCCCGACCGCATGGCCAGCTTCGACGAGGGCTACGCCGCCGGGTGGGAAGACGCCGAGACCGCGACCAGGGGCGAACAGGACCAGGCGCACGCAGCCATGCGCGCGCATCTGCAGGACCTGTCCTTCACCTATCACGAGGCGCGCGCCCACGTGATGCGGGGCTTGCAGCCGCTACTGGTCGCGATCGTTCGGCAGGCCGTGCCCGACATCCTTCAAAAAACCCTTGGGCAGCGCCTGATCGCCGAGGTCGAGGCCATGGCCGAAGACGTCGACGGCACCGATATGGAACTGCTGGTCGCGCCCGGC
Organism: Palleronia pontilimi; assembly: GCF_016412875.1. Classification (GTDB taxonomy): domain Bacteria; phylum Pseudomonadota; class Alphaproteobacteria; order Rhodobacterales; family Rhodobacteraceae; genus Palleronia; species Palleronia pontilimi. The sequence goes on from NZ_JAEKPD010000009.1 coordinate 72,856, forward strand.
CAGGCCGCCGCGGCGAACGATCTGCTCGACGGGATCACCGCCCTGCCCTTCGCCGTCGCCGAGGATCCCACGCTCGCCGAGGGCGAAATACACCTGCGCATGGGCGCGCGCGAACGCGAGATCGACCTGAATGCCCTGCGCGATGGACTGGACGACGCGCTGCAGGCGCTGGACACACTTAACAAGGAGACCCTTGCCAATGGATGACGCCACCCTAGACGATACGACCGAAAACACGGACGCCACGGACCGCGCGCGCCATCCCTTCACCGATGTCCCGGTCGAGATCACCGTCGCCGTCGGCAAGGCGCGCCCCCGGCTGAGCGACCTGCTGCGCATGGGCCAGGACGCCGTTCTGCCGCTGGACAGCCAGGTGGACGATCCGGTCGAGCTTTACATGGGCGATCGTCTGATCGCGCGGGGCGAGTTGCAAGAGCTCGAAGGCAGCCAGACCGGACAATTGGCGGTGCGCCTGACCGAAGTGGCCGACCTGCGGACCGAGCTTTAATTCGTGGGGCGCTGCATCGCCTTTTTGTGCCTTGTCGCATTAACCACGATTGTCGGCGGACCGGCCGTGGCGCAGGAAGTGACGCTGGATTTCGGCGGCGACGGCACGTTGGCGGGGCGCGCCGCACAGCTGTTGGTTCTGGTCACGCTGCTCAGCCTGGTGCCGGGTCTTGCGATCATGATCACCTGCTTTCCGTTCATCGTGACGGTGCTGTCGATCCTGCGCCAGGGCATCGGCCTGCAGCAATCTCCGCCCAACATGCTGATCGTCACTCTGGCGCTTTTCCTGACCTATTTCGTGATGGAGCCGGTTTTCATCACCGCATGGACCGACGGCGTCACGCCGCTGGTCGATGGGCTCATCACCGTGGAAGAAGCCCTGCCCCGCGCGCTGAACCCGTTTCGCGAATTCATGGCCGGGCGGATCGATCCCGGCACGTATGAGACGCTCAGCACCCTGCGCCCCGACGACAACCCGGTGCTGTCGCCGCAATCGCCCCTGTCGATGATGGTGCCTTCGTTCCTGCTCAGCGAAATCGAACGCGCGTTCCAGATCGGCTTCCTGATCTTCATGCCGTTCCTGATCATCGACCTGGTGGTCGCCGCGGTCCTGATGTCTATGGGCATGATGATGGTGCCACCCGCCATCGTGTCGCTGCCCTTCAAGCTGGCCTTCTTCGCAGTCGCCGATGGCTGGACATTGATCTCGACCGCGCTGGTCAATTCGTACTTCTGAAGGCCCGGAAAGTGAAAAGGCCGCCCCCGAAGGGACGGCCTTTTTGAGTTCGATCGATAGATGATCAGCTGTCGCTGCTGGCTTCGCCTTCTTCTTCAGCTTCGCTGAAGGTGGCCAGGAACGCCGCCAGGTTGGCCGCGTCCTCTTCGCTGCGCACGCGGTAGCTCATCTTGCCGCGGGCGCGGTCGTCATCGAGCACCTCGCGCAGGTATCCGGTCGGATCCAGCAGGTAGGCGGCCAGCGATTCCTGGTCCCAGACCAGGCCGTTTTCGCCCGCTTCGACGATGCTGTCGCCGTAGCGGAAGTCCTCGACCGAGCCGGCCTGGCGACCGATCACGCCGTAAAGGTTCGGACCTTGGCGACCGTTGCGGCCGGCCAGCGTCTCGCCCTCGTCGTTCACGACGACGTGGCAGGCCGAGCACTGGCTGAAGGCATCCTCACCTGCCGACGCGTCGCCCATGGCGTGTTCGGCAGCGGTGACCGGCATCGCCAGAAGCCCGGCGGCGGCGATGGAATAAAAGACTGATTTCATTACGTACTCCCTGAGAGTTGGTTCGGATTGTTTCCACATCCTGACTTACATAAGCTAGCACGGATAGCGTCCGCAACAAGCCGTCCGCCGGTCGAAATTCACACTAGGCGACTTGTCGCGAAAGGGCGCATTGCGACCAGAGGTCGTTCAGCGCCGCGACCAGGTGGTCGATATCGGCGTCGCTGTGAAGCGGGCCGGGGGTGAAGCGCAGCCGCTCGGTCCCCTTCGGGACGGTCGGATAGTTGATGGGCTGGACGTAGATGCCCCAGTCTTCCATCAGGATGTCGCTGATCATGCGGCATTTGACCGGATCGCCGATCATCACCGGGATGATGTGGCTGGGATTGGACAGGTGCGGAATGCCGTGCGCGTCAAGCTTGGCGCGCAGCCGCGCGACCTGGCGCTTCTGTGCATCGCGCTCGACACGGCTTTGCTTCAGATGCGCGATGGACGCTTTCGCCGCCGCCGCGACCGATGGCGGCAGGGCGGTGGTGAAGATGAACCCGGACGAAAACGAGCGGATGAAATCGCACAGCGCGGTCGAGCCGGTGATGTAGCCGCCGAAGGTGCCGAAGGCCTTGCCCAGCGTGCCCTCGATCAGGTCGATCCGGTCCATCAGCCCTTCGCGCTCGGCCACGCCGCCGCCGCGGGGGCCATACATGCCCACCGCGTGGACCTCGTCGATATAGGTCATGGCGCCGTGCTTTTCGGCCACGTCGCAGATCTCGGCGATGGGGGCGATGTCGCCGTCCATGGAATAGACGCTCTCGAAGGCGACGATCTTGGGCCGGTCGCCGCAGGCCGCCAGCTTGCGGTCCAGGTCCTCGGGATCGTTGTGCTTCCAGATCACCTTGTCGGCGCGGGAATGGCGGATGCCTTCGATCATGGAGGCATGGTTCAGCGCGTCCGACAGGATCACCGCGTTCGGGATGCGGCTGCCCAGCGTGCCCAGCGCCGCCCAGTTCGACACGTAGCCCGACGAGAACAGCAGCGCGTCCTGCTTGCCATGCAGATCGGCCAACTCGGCCTCGAGCGCCACGTGGTGATGCGCCGTGCCGCCGATGTTGCGCGTGCCCCCCGCGCCGGTGCCGCTGGATTGCGCCACGTCGACCATCGCGCCCACCACGTCCGGGTGCTGGCCCATACCAAGGTAGTCGTTCGAGCACCAGACCGTCACCTTGTCGGGCCCCGGGCCATGGTTTCGCACCTTCGGGAAGGCACCGCAGCGCCGTTCGAGATCGGCGAAGACGCGATAATTGCCCTCGTCCTTCAGAGCATCCAACTGGGACTGGAACAGGGCGTCAAAATCCATGGGTCTTCTCACTTTCACAGGGCAGCGTCGAGTCGGGTTTGGGGGCGGGGATCATCCACCGCCAGAGTTTCGCGTCGGGCAGCGGCAGCACCATCAGCCAGTGCTCGAGCAGGGCCAGAGCGGTCAGCGTCAGCAGCAGGGCGAAGCGGGTCTCGCCGGTGAAGGCCAGCCGCTCGATCCAGCAGAACACCGCCAGCGTGAGCACCAGGATCGACAGCGGGAACAGCCAGCTGACGGGACCCTGGCGGAAATAGCTGGGCAGGTGGGCCAGCGGGCCGGGCAGGAATTCGGTATTGATGCGCGGCACGCCCAGGAAGATGTTCAGCTTGGCCGAGATCCGGGCGAAGAAGAGCACCGCGTAGGTCCAGAAGGCCAGCGTGTTGTCCGCGCCCCAGGTGAGCGCCGCAAGAAAGGCGAGGCCGAGCGCCAGCAGCAATTCGTGCCAGGCCAGCACCCGCCAGGCGGCGCGGAACCGCTGGCCATCGTTGACGCAAAAGGGCATCGGGCCGCGGCCGGGGCCGGTGACGGTGCCGGTCAGGAAGGCCAGCTCGATCCAGCCCCAGATCGCCAGCGCCGACAGGAAGCCGCCATAGAGCGCGGCGTTGCCGGTCGCATCGCGGGTCAGGACCGACGCCGCGATCCCGCCGATCAGCAGCGGCAGGCCCGCCAGAACCGTGCGCCCGTGGGCGCCCGGCCCCTGCCCGTCGGCGCGCTTGACCGCCCACAGGATCGCCCCGGTGGAAAACCACCAGGCGAAAAGCGCGATCAGCGCGGCGATCCAGGGGTCGGTCACTTCGGTCTCCTTCCGGTTTCGATTTTTCGACGAAAAATCGCGCCCCGCTCAATAGGCCGGTTCAAGCCGCACGTCGTCCGGCACGTCGTTCTTCTTCACCGGGATGGTGTAGAGATTGGCGAAGGCGAAGGCCGCGTTGGCCCCTGCCGCGATCCGGCCCATGAGGCCCGACACGCCACCGCGCGCCTTGGCGGCATCCATCGCCACCACCGCGCGGTTCATCCGCTTGCAGCCCGACACGAAGCGCGGGTTGTCGATGTCCAGCTCGAGCGGGAACACCTGGCGCGCGATCTCGGAGGTCTTGCGATAGACCTCCATGTCGTACCAGTCGATGTCGACGCCCAGGGCCTCGTGGAACTTCGGCCGGGCGTGGTCGCGCACCCACATGGTCGAATAGACCGCCGTCAGGAAGAACCGGATCCACAGCTTGTTGGCGAAGCTCTGGGTCAGCTTCGGGTCGGTGCGCATGAGCAGCGCAAAGGCTTCGCCGTGGCTGAACTCGTCGTTGCACCATTCCTTGAACCACTTGAAGATCGGGTGGAACCGCATCTCGGGGTTGGCTTCGAGATGGCGATAGATGGTGATGTACCGCGCGTAGCCGATCTTTTCGCTGAGGTAGGTGGCGTAGTAGATGAATTTCGGGCGGAAATAGGTGTACTTCTTCTCGCGCGTCAGGAAACCCAGGTTCACCGCAACGCCCGCTTCGCGCAGCGCGTCGTTGATGAAGCCCGCGTGCCGCGCCTCGTCGCGCGACATGAAGCTGAAGAGCTCGCAGATGTCGGGATTGTTGCCGCGCCGCTTCATTTCTTTGTAAAGGACGCAGCCCGAGAACTCGGCCGTGCAGCTCGAGATCAGGAAATCCAGGAACTCGGCCTTCAGCTCGGGCTCCATCCCGTCCCAGTCAACCTTGTCCCAATCTTCCGTCTTTCGGAAATGGCCCTTGTTGGGGTCGCTGCGCATCTGGGCGATCAGCTTGTCCCAATCCTCGCGCACCGGCTCCACGTTCACGGCGTCGAGCTCGTCGAAATCGGTGGTGTAGAAGCGCGGGGTCAGCAGGGTGTTCTGCATCGCCAGGTCGGTGGCGGCTTGGCTGTCGAATTTCGACTGCGCCTGCTGGATGGCCAGGCCTTCTTCGACCGTGGTGGCGTCGGCGGTGTGTTTCGCCTGGACGTTCATGCCGCGACCCCCCCGGTGCCGGTGGCGCGCGTTTCCTCGGAAAACGAGAATTCGCACAGCTCGATGAATTCCAGGTCCCCGGTCAGCCGGGTCCAGAGCTGTTCCAGCTTGGACGCGCGGGTGATCGTGGCCATGCGCTTTTCGCTGACGGCTTCGCCCCAGGCGGCCATGACCGGCGCGCCGTGCACCAGCACGGTGTCGCCTGGATTGATGACGGCCCCGTTGTCCAGCCGCACATGGGCGGACAGCTCTTCGAATTTATGCACCACTTCGACCGTGCAGGGCGCGGTTTCGGTGTATCTGGTCAGAAGTCCCATGGATCGGTTCCCTTTCAGTTCTCGAACAGCACGTTCCAGTGGCGGGCATTGCCCGCCCCGAAAGACGTGAGCTCGGCCATCCACCCCGTGGCGGGGTCAGACAGCGTAAGCCGCCCGTTGGCGAGACGGGACAGCGTGACGGGCGGATTGCCCTGGATGCCGTGGACCACCCGCTTGCGCACCAGCGCATCGTTGACCACGGCGATGAAGGCACCGTTTTCGGTGTCCAGTAGGACGGTGCCGTCTGGCTGGACGGCGCTGACGGCCACGCCATCGCCGTCCAGCACGAATGTGCGTTCCGCGAGCACCACGGCCGGTTCGGGTTGTCCCGAGGGCATCCGGTCGGTGATCGAGGCGTAGCTTGCCAGACCCAGCGCGCTGAGCGCAAGCGCCAGCATTCCCAGAAGGGCCGTGCGCGGGATCATCTCGCGGTCGCGGCGCTCCATCTCGCGGGCTTCGGCGTCGAAATAAAGTCCTGTATCCACGCGTTTCATGGCCATCCCCCCTACTCCGCCGCCATCGCCTGCGGCGCGCGCCGGGCGATTTCGGGCTGGCTGATGCGAGTCTCGGCGGCTTGGCCCAGGATGTCCGCGACGCTTGCGGCATCGGGGATGCAGCGCATGGCGGGCTGAACATGGCGCATGTGCCACGGCCGGACATGGGGCCAGAGCACCATGTAGCCAAGCCGCGTGTCGCCCAGCGTCTTGAAGACGATGGTGCCCGTGCCACCGGGTGCGTCGGTCATGTCGGCACTGGCGATCCGCTTGAAGGGCAGGTTCAGCGTCAGCGTCAGCGCCGCCCCGATGCGCATGGCGACGCGGTCGGTGGTGATCGTGTAAAGCGTGGCCCTCGCCTGCACCCGCGCGATCAGCAGCACGATGGCGCAGCAGATCACGCCCAGCACAAGGAACGGGATCGCCAGCGGCAAGGCGCCGAGCCATCCCATCGTGGCGCTCGAGGCCGCCACGCGCAGCCCCGCGAGAAACACGAAATATCCCGCGATCCAGCTCAGCCCCATCGACGCGCGCGCCAGTGCCAGCGTCTGGGGGCGTCCCTGCCAGAGCACCCGTTCCCCGGGCGGCAAGGCCTCGGGCAGGCCGGGGATCGGCTCGAAGGCGAAATCCGGGTCGTTCTTGTAGCTTTCGTCGTATGGCATGGCGGCGTGTCCTCTGGGTTCCCGGTGTCAAAGGTCCGCGCCCGGTGGCTAGGCCGGGCGCGGTGGTCTGTCTCAGTCGTAAAGCGTGCCGCCGCCGAAGAAGGTCATGATCTTCTCTTCTTCCAGCAGCGTGATCTGGCCCGGCGTCTTGATGTCGGGGATCTGCGTCATCCGGTTCGAGTTCAGCGACGTGATGTCCACCCAGCGCGGCTTGATCCGGATCATGAACATCGGCATCAGCTTCTTGGCGCCGCCGAACTCGGGCTCGAGCTCGAATTCCACGTAGCGGACCAGTTGCTCGGCCTCGTCGATCCAGAGATCGGTGACGGTGCCCACGACCTTGTCGTCCTTGCAGACCACCGGCAGCCCGCGCGGGTCGCGCCCGGCGCTGACGAAGAAGCCGTCATTGCCGCTCATGGGCTGGATCTTGGGATTGCCGTGGCCGTCCAGCTCGGGCGAGTCCTTGCGCGGCGTCCAGGACGCGGGGCCGACGCCATCGAGCAGCGGATCGCCCGTGGGCTTTTGCGGGAAGCCTTCGCTGACCGCCGTGCGCGCCAGGGCAAGATCTTCGCGGCGGTGAAACGCCTCGTTCTCTTGCGACGGCAGCACGACTTCGCCACCGCCATGGGGCAGCGAGACCGTCTTGGGTGCGGGCACCGGGAACGGGCCCTGGTTCGGCGCCGTGTTGCCGTCCTCGGTTTCCAGCGGATAGCCTTCGCGCATGTTTTCGGTCTGCAGGTAGTAGATCAGAACGGCAAAGAAGCCCCAGAACAGCCAGATCGCAAGGCTGGCCAGATCGAAGTTTCCGAAAAATGTGACACCGACCATGATGTGATCCTCTCAGGTTGGGAAATCGGCAAGACCGATCTTGCCGTCCGTGGCGTTCGGGTGAACGGGGTTGACGAAGCTCAGGCGCACCAGCGGTCCCAGGACCACCAGCGTGGCGAAAAGCAACGCGATTTCGATGTGATAGACAGTGGTGTAGCCCAGCGCCGGGGTGTCCAGAACCTCGCCCAGAGCGCCCGTGGCGGCCAGTTGCGACACGCCGTCCCGGATGGCGCCGCCCAGCGCGATGGACAGGCCCGCCGCCGTCGCCTGCGCGGCCCCCCAAGCGCCCAGCGCCAGGCCGCGCCCCGCGAGCCCGCGCGCGGGCAGCGTCATAGCGGCGGTCAGGGTGGCGACCGCGAAAAGCCCGCCGCCCATGCCGATGCCCGCCGCGCCGCCGTAGAACAGCGCGTTCGATCCCATGGGCGCGGCGAAGACCACGGCCGAAAATGCGGTGACGCCGATCAGGATGCCGCGTGCCGCCATGCGGAACGGGTCGAGCCCGCGCGCCAGCCACCGGGCGGCGCAGCCGAAGCCCACCAGCGCACCCAGCGCCCAGAGCGCCGACAGCCAGGTGGTGGCCGACACGCTCAGCCCCATGATTTCGCCGCCATAGGGTTCGAGCAGGACGTCCTGCATGTTGAAGGCCAGCGTGCCCACGAAGACCACGGCCAACAGGCGGCCCGCATCGCCGCCATCCGCGAAATCGGACCACGCGTCGCGGAAGCTGGGACGCGGGGCGGCGCGCTCTTCGCGGCTCATGACCCGCACGTGCTCCTGCTTCCACAGCGCGATCACGTTCAGGATGATGGTCGCCAGAGCGGCCCCCTGCACCACCCGGATCAGCGTCAGCGGGCTGAAATCGCGCAAGAGCCAGCCGAAGATCAGCGCGCTGACGCCCATGCCCACCAGGAACATCACGTAAAGCAGCGCCACGACCCGCGGCCGCGTCTCGTCGTCGGCCCGGTCGCTTGCCAGCGCCAGGCCGGCGGTCTGCGTCATGTGCAGCCCCAACCCGGTCATCAGGAAGGCCAGCGCCGCCAGAACCTCGCCCGCGAAGGGCACGTCGTGGACGGTGTCGCCACCCAGCACCAGCAACGCGAAGGGCATCAGCGCCAGCCCGCCCATCTGCCACAGGCTGCCGAACCACAGGTAGGGGATGCGCTTCCAGCCGATGGCGCTGCGGTGCGTGTCCGAGCGGAAGCCCAGCAGTGCCCGGAACGGCGCGATCAGGACCGGCAGCGCGATCATCGCGGCGACCAGCGTTGCGGCAAGGGAAAGCTCGACGATCATCACCCGGTTCAACGTGCCCAGCAGCATGACGCTGGCCATGCCGACGCTGACCTGGAACAGCGACAGGCGCAGCAGCTGGCCCAGCGGCAGACCGTCGCTGGCCGCATCGGCGAAGGGCAGCGCCCTGAGGGTCAGGTGCTTCACGCTCATGCCCGCAGCTCCAGGCAGTCGGCGATGTAGAAGCCCGAGTTCACCCGCGCGACCTTCTGCAGATCGCCCCGGACCCGGCGTCCCATCGCCCGCGCCGAATGCGGCACCATGACGGGCGACCGGTCGGCTTTCGGAAACAGCTTGCCCGCCTGCCACATGGCCAGCAGCAGCGGCGTGCGGGGGGCCACGGTGAACACGACCTGGTGGCTGCGCGCGGCAAGCGCGTCCAGCGCGGCCGTCAGATCGCGCGCGCCGTAATAGATCAGCGAATCCATCGCCACGATGTGATCGAAGGCGCCCAAATCGACGCTCAGCATGTCGCCCGCCGTGAAGCGCACATGCTCGCCCAGGTCCTCGGGCATGCGGCGGCGCGCGATGGCGATCAGCCGCGGCGAGATGTCGACGCCCACCACGTCCGCGCCGCGCCGCGCCAGTTCCTGCGCCATCGCGCCGGTGCCGCAGCCCGCGTCGAGCACGCGCGCCCCGGTCAGATCCTCGGGCAACCGTCCCAGCATCGTCGCGCGCATCCGCTCCCGGCCCGCCCGCACCGTGGCGCGGATGCGGCTGACCGGCGCGTCGCTGGTCAGCTGCTCCCACACCTGGGTCGCGGTGGCGTCGAAATAGCTCTCGACACGCTGAAGGGTCGGCTCGTAGCCCATCAATCGAACCCCAAAAGCTCGAAGATCTCGCGGTCGGGCAGCGGCGCGGGGGCCAGCGGATCGGTGCCCGCGTAGAGCGTCTCGGCCAGCCGGATGTATTCGGCGCGCGCCAGGACGATGTCTTCCTCGTCCGGCATCTCGAACAGGGTCTTCTTCTTCAGGCGGCTGCGCCGGATCGCGTCGATATCGGGCATGTGCGCGATGCGGTTGAACCCCACCGTGCGGCAATAGCGATCCACCTCGTCGGTGTCCTTGCTGCGATTGGCGATGCAGCCCGCCAGCCGCACGCCGTAATTCTTCGCCTTGGCCTGCACCGCGGCGATGATCCGGTTCATGGCGTAGATGCTGTCAAAATCGTTGGCCGTCACGATCACCGCGCGATCCGCGTGCTGCAGGGGCGCCGCGAACCCGCCGCACACCACGTCGCCCAGAACGTCGAAGATCACGATATCGGTGTCTTCCAGCATATGGTGCTGCTTCAAAAGCTTCACCGTCTGCCCGACGACATAGCCGCCACAGCCCGTCCCGGCCGGAGGGCCACCCGCCTCGACGCATTGCACGCCGTTGAAGCCCGTGGTCACGAAATCCTCGGGGCGCAGTTCCTCGGCGTGGAAATCGACCTCCTTCAGGATGTCGATCACCGTCGGCTGCAGCTTGCCGGTCAGCGTGAAGGTGCTGTCGTGCTTCGGGTCGCAGCCGATCTGCAGCACGCGCTTGCCCAGCATGGAAAACGCCGCCGACAGGTTGCTCGACGTGGTCGACTTGCCGATCCCGCCCTTGCCATAGACCGAAAACACCTTGGCCCCGGTCGAGCCCAGGTCCATGTCCTGGTGCACCTGGACCGAGCCTTCGCCGTCCTCGCCCAATTTCGGCACACCGGCCGCCGCGCGCAGCGTCGAAACTTCGTCTCTGGGGCTCATCGCTCACCTTCCCGAAGAACGTTGCGTTCTTCATCTTTCCAAAAATACCTCGGGGCTCCGGGGCAGAGCCCCGGCACGGCATGTCCGAATGTGCATCCTTCGCTCATTCCGCCGCGATCCCTTCCATTCGATCCTCAAGTTCGTCCGACGCGTTCTGCAATGCGTGCAGCGTGTCCGCGTCGGGCTGCCAGTAGTTGCGGTCCGACGCTTCCAGCAGCCGCCCGGCCATCCGGGCGCTGGCCACCGGGTTCAGCTCGGCCAGACGGCGGCGCATGGCGTCGTCCAGCACGAATGTCTCGCTCAGGCGCTGATAGACCCACGGCTCGACCTCGCCTGTGGTCGCCGACCAGCCCATGGTGTTGGTGACGTGGGCCTCGATCTGGCGCACACCTTCGTGGCCGTGCTTCAGCAGCGACTCGTAGAATTTCGGGTTCAGGCTGCGCGACCGGGTTTCCAGCGCGACCTGGTCCTGCAGCGTGCGGACCTTGCCCGCCCCGCGGGTCTGGTCGCCGATATAGACCGGCGCGGCACTGCCCCGCGCGCGCTTCACCGCCCGCGAAATGCCGCCCAGCGTGTCGAAATAATGGTCGACCGAGGTGACCCCCAGCTCGACCGATTCCAGGTTCTGATACGCCAGCTCCACGTCCTTCAGCGCATTCTGCAACAGCGCCGCGTTCGGCGCGGGCTTGCCATTGCGTCCGTAGGCAAAGCTCTTGCGCGCCTCGTAGGCATCGGCCAGTTCGTCCTCGTCGCCGAAGGCCGAACTGTCGACCAGCTGGTTCACGTTCGACCCATAAGCCCCTTCGGCGTTCGAGAACACCCGCAGCGCCGCCGTCTCCATGTCGACGCCCATGGCATCGGCGTAGGCCAGCGCGTGGGCGCGGACGAAGTTCTGCTCCAGCGGCTCGTCGGCGGTGGCGGCCTTCCACGCGGCCTCGGCCAGCATCCGGGTCTGCAGCGGCAGCAGGTCGCGGAAGATGCCCGATAGCGTCATCACCACGTCGATGCGCGGGCGACCCAGCTCGGCCAGCGGCACGAGATCCGCGCCACAGAGCCGCCCGTAGCTGTCGAAGCGCGGGCGCGCGCCCAGCAGCGCCAGCGCCTGCGCGATCGGGCCACCGTCGGACTTGATGTTGTCGGACCCCCACAGCACCAGCGCCACCGAACGCGGCAGGGCCTTGTGCGTATCGAGCAGCAACTGCGCCTGCCGCGCGCCGTCTTCCATGGCGAAGGCCGTCGGCATGCGGAACGGGTCGAAGGCGTGGATATTGCGGCCCGTGGGCATGATTTCGGGGCTGCGGATCAGATCCCCACCGGGAACCGGGGCGATGAAACGCCCGCCCAGAGCGCGCATCAGCGCGGGGATCTCGGTTTGATGCTGCAGCGCCGTGTCGGTCCGCGCGCGGCCGTCTTCGGACTGGTCGGGCAGCAGGTCCAGAAGGCCCGCGCGCTGGTCGGCATCCATGCCGCGACCCACCACGTGAAGCCCGTCGGGCATCAGCGCGTCTTCGGTCTCGAGCAGGCTCAGCCACAGCGCGTCGGGCGCGGTGCCGCCCATGTCGACCGCGTCTGCCTGGGCCGCGACCAGCGCTTCCAGCTCGGCCCGTGCCTCGCCCGGAGCCGTTTCGCGCCAGCGCTTCAGGCTGTCCTTCAACTCGGCCAGCCCCTTGTAAAGCCCGGCCTTGCCCAGCGGCGGCGTCAGGTGCGTCACGCAGACCGCGTTCGACCGGCGCTTGGCCAAAGTGGCTTCGCTGGGGTTGTTCGCGGCATAAAGATAGACGTTCGGCAGCCCGCCGATCAGCCGGTCGGGCCAGTCGCCAGGCCCCATCCCCACCTGCCGTCCGGGCATGAATTCCAGCGCGCCGTGCATGCCGAAATGCAACAGCACGTCGGCGCCGAAATCGTCGCGCAGCCAGCGATAGAAGGCAGCGAAGGCGTGGGTCGGCGCGAAGCCCCGCTCGAACAGCAGGCGCATGGGGTCGCCCTCATAGCCGAAAGCCGGTTGCACGCCGACGAAGACGTTGCCGAACTGCGCGCCCAGCACGAAGACGCCGCGCCCGTCGCTTTGCTGCCTGCCGGGCGCGGGGCCCCAGGCGGCTTCGATCTCGTCCAGCCAGGGCGTATTGCGCACCAGGTCGTCGGCGCTGACATGGGCGGCGACGTTGGCCTCTTGTCCGAACTGCGCGGCGTTGCCTTTCAGGACGGTCGCGCGCAGCGTCTCGACCGTTTCAGGCGGGTCCAGGTCGTAGCCCTCGGCCTTCATGGCGTGGAGCGTGTTGAACAGGCTCTCGAAGACCGACAGGTATGCCGCCGTGCCGATGGCCCCGGCATTGGGCGGGAAGCCGTACAGGATCACCGCCGCCTTGCGCGTGACCACGTCACCACGCCGCAAGGTCGCCAGCCGCGCGACCTTCTCGGCCAGCGCGTCCACCCGCTCGGGACAGGGCGCCATCTCGCGGCCCGCGGTGCTCCGGCACCGCAACGCGCAGCCGTCGCAGCCCGCGTCGCCATGGCGGCCGGCGAAGACGGTGGGGTTGGTCGCCCCGTCGATCTCGGGCAGGGCCACCAGCATCGTCGTCTCGACGGGACCCAAGCCCGTCGACGACCCGGCCCACTGGCCCAGCGTCTGGAATTCCAGCGGATGCGCGGCGATATAGGGGACGTCCAAAGCGGACAGTTCCGCGACGGCGGCGTCGCTGTCGTTATAGGCCGGGCCGCCGATCAGCGAGAACCCGGTCAGCGACACCAGCGCGTCCACGCGTCCGTCGCTGAAATATTCCCGCAGGGCGGGCCGCCCGTCCAGGCCACCGGCGAAGGCGGGGATGCAGCGCAGGCCCGCCGCCTCGAAGCGGCGGATGACTGCGTCGTAATGGGCGGTGTCGCCGGACAGGATGTAGCTGCGCATCATCAGCAGGCCGACCGTGGCGACGGGCTGACCGGGCGCGGGCAAGGCGGCGGCGTCTTCAGTGATGCGCGTGTCAAGATCGGGGTGATAAAGCCCCACTTCAGGATATTCGACCGGAGCGTTGGACACCGTGCCGCGCCAGTCGTCCTGCGCGGCATAGCGCGACAGCAGGAAGCGGATCATCTGCTCGATATTGTCGTCCGAGCCGCCCAGCCAGTACTGCATGGTCAGGAACCAAGCGCGCAGGTCCTGCGCCTTGCCCGGAATGAACCGCAGGATCTTCGGCAGACGGCGCAGCATGGTCATCTGCTTGGCGCCCGACGCGGCACCGGGCTTCGACGAGCCGCGCAGTTTCTTCAGCAGCTTGGACACGCCCGTCGCGGGCTTGCCCATGTCCAGGTCGCCCATCTTCGTCAGCTTCACGACCTGCGCATCGGCGATCATGCCGATGAGGGCGTCGCAGCGATCCCGGGCGGCCTGCAGCTCGGGCAGGATCGCCAGGATGTGCTCCTCGATGAACAGCAGCGACGAGATGACGATATCGGCCTCGTTGACCGCGCGCTTCGCATCCTCGAGCGCGCCCGCATCCTCGCCCCATTCGGCGGCGGCGTGGACGGTGACGCCCAGGCCCGGGAAGTCGGCTTCCAGCTTCGGCAAGACCCGCGCCGCGGGCCCCGCGCTGTGGGCGTCCAGCGTGACGATCGCGATCCGGTAGCCCGGCGCGGTATAGGCCAGCTCATCGCGCATAATGGGCCTTCGCTTCGTAAAGGGTGTCGACAGAAATCTCGCGCACGCCGCGCTCGGCCGCGAAGCTTTCGGTGTTGCGCCGCGCCTTGCCGCGCACGAAGAACGGAATTTTCTTCAGCTCGGCCTCGGCCTCGGCAAGCCAAGTCACCACGTCCGCGCCACGCTCTGCTTCATCTTTTTCCAAATATCCCGGGGTCCGGGGCAGAGCCCCGGCGCTGTCCTGCCGCGCGACGGCCTTGCCGCCGTGATGCGACGGGCCCGCCGCGTCGTGGAACTCGAAATCCTCGCGGAACATGTGCAGCAGGTGCTCTTCCAGCCCCATGACCAGCGGATGCACCCAGGTGTCGAAAATGACGTTCGCGCCCTCGAACCCCATGACGGGCGAATAGCGCGCCGGGAAATCCTGCACGTGGACCGGCGCCGAGATGACGGCGCAGGGAATGCCCAGGCGCTTGCCGATGTGACGCTCCATCTGGGTGCCCAGGATCATCTCGGGTGCAGCGTCCTCGATGGCGCGCTCGACTTCCAGGTAGTCGTCGGTGATGAGCGCCGTCAGGCCGTATTCCTTCGCCGCCGCCCGCATGGGTCGCGCGAATTCGCGGTTGTAGCAGCCCATGCCGCAAACCTCGAAGCCCATCTCGTCGCGGGCGATGCGCGCGGCGGCCATGACGTGGGTGGCGTCGCCGAACAGGAACACGCGCTTGCCGGTGAGGTAGGTGCTGTCGACCGACGCGGCGTACCACGGCAGGCGCAAAGCGTCTTCGGAGGGGCGCGTGGCGTGCGGGGCCAGCGCCATGACCTCGGCCACGAAATCGCGGGTCGCGCCGACGCCCATGGGCACGGTCTTGGTGAAGGCCTGGCCCAGTTCCTTTTCGCACCAGCGCGCCGCGGCCTCGCCCGTTTCGGGATAGAGCAGCACGTTGAAATGCGCGGCGCCCATCCGGGCAATGTCCGACGGCGTGGCGCCCATGGGCGCGCAGACATTCACCTCGACCCCCATATCGGCCAGAAGGCCGGTGATCTCGGTCACGTCGTCGCGGTGGCGGAAGCCCAGACCGGTGGGGCCCAGGATGTTGCAGGTCGGCCGCGCGGTGCGGTCCATGGGCACCGCGAGGCGGCGCACGATCTGGTAGAACGTCTCGTCCGCGCCGAAGTTTTCCTTGCGCTGGTAGGACGGCAATTCCAACGCGATGACGGGGATGCCGCCCAGGTCCATGGTCTCGGCCATGCCGCCGGGATCGTCCTGGATCAGCTCGGCGGTGCAGGACGCGCCGACGATGATCGCTTCGGGCTGAAACCGCGCGACCGCGTCCTGGCAGGCGGTCTTGAACAGATCCGCCGTGTCGGAGCCCAGGTCGCGCGCCTGGAAAGTGGTGTAGGTCACCGGCGGGCGGCGGTCGCGCCGCTCGATCATGGTGAAGAGCAGATCGGCGTAGGTGTCGCCCTGGGGCGCGTGCAGGACGTAATGCAGCCCGCGCATCCCGGTGGCGACACGCATGGCGCCCACATGGGGCGGGCCCTCATATGTCCAGACGCTGAGCTTCATGGGCGACCGCTGGGGGCGCTGCCCCCAGACCCCCGGGATACTTGTGAAAAGATGAAGAGGCGGGTCATTCTGCCGCCTCCAGCCGGAGCTTTGCCTTGCGGCGCAGGGGCCGGGCGAAAAGGGCGGCGAGGTCGCCCGCCTGCTCGTAGAAATGAACGGGCGTGAAGACCAGTTCGATGGCCCACTTGGTGGTCAGGCCCTCGGCTTCCAGCGGGTTGGCCAGGCCGAGGCCGCAGACGGTCAGGTCTGGACGCGCGGCGCGGGCGCGGTCCAGTTGCAGGTCGACGTCCTGGCCTTCGGAAATGGTGGGGCCCTCGGGCAGCAGGGCCAAATCCGGCCCGACGATGGACTGGTGGATGAAAGGCGCGCCGACCTCGATCGCGGTCATGCCGCACTCGCGGGTCAAGAAGCGCGCCAGCGGGATTTCCAGCTGGCTGTCGGGGAAGAAGAACACCGACTTGCCGTTCAGCGTCTCGGTCGCCGCGGCGATGGCGCGGCGGGCGCGGGCGCGGGGGGCGTCGGTGACCTCGGCGAAGCGCGCGGGCGCAACGCCCATCTCGGACGCGACTGCCTGGAGCCAGGCGGTCGTGCCCTCGTCGCCGAAGGGCAGCGGGGCGGGAATGTGCCGCGCGCCGCGGCGGGTCAGCGCGGCCAGGGTTTCGCCCAGGAAGGGCTGGACCAGCGCGAAGACGGTGTTCGGACCCACGGACGGGATGTCGTCGGCGCGGCGGGCGGGCAGGCAGCGGACCCGCTCGATGCCCATGTCGCGCAGCAGTCCCAGCATCTGGTCCTCGACCACGTCGGGCAGCGCCCCCACGACCAGCAATTCGCGCGCGTCGGTTTCCGGCAGGACCGGCACCATGGAGGCGAGGCAGGCGTCTTCGCCTTCGGTGAAGGTCGTCTCGATCCCCGAGCCCGAGTAGTTCAGCACCCGCACATGGGGCGCGTGGGCGACGCTCAGCCGTTCGGCGGCGCGGGCCAGGTCGAGCTTGATGACCTCGGACGGGCACGAGCCGACCAGGAACAGCTGGCGGATATCGGGGCGGCGGGCGAGCAGCTGGGCCACTTGCGCGTCCAGCTCGTCCTGCGCGTCGGCAAGGCCCGCCAGGTCGGTTTCTTCCAGGATCGCGGTGGCGAATCGGGGCTCGGCGAAGATCATCACGCCGGCGGCCGATTGCAGCAGGTGGGCGCAGGTGCGCGAGCCCACGACCAGGAAGAACGCGTCCTGCATCTTGCGGTGCAGCCAGATGATTCCCGTCAGCCCGCAAAACACCTCGCGCTGGCCGCGCTGCTTCAGGACGGGCGTGGCCGAACAGCCGGTGGCGGGGGGCGGCGGCATTTGGGTCATGCCACACCGCCCAGCCGCGCGCGGCGCAGCTTCAGCACGAATTGCGCCGCGTTCACGACGTAGAGCGCGTAGGCCACCAGCGCCGTGACCATCAGCGCGAATGGATCGAATGCGCCCGTGAAGAGCGCCCCCAGATACAGCGTGTGGACCGCGATCACCGCGAAGCTGACCATGTCTTCCCAGAAGAACGCGGGCGCCAGAAGGTACTGGCCGAAAACGATTTTTTCCCAGATCGCGCCGGTGACCATGATCGCGTAAAGCGCCATTGTCTTCGCGACGATCGACGCCGTCGCGATGGCGTAGCCGTCGCCGGTCGCAAGATAGCGCAGCACCAGGCCCAGCGACACGGCGAAGATGACGAACTGCACCGGGGCCAACACGCCCTGAACCAGCGTCCATCGGGTCGCATCGCGGCGCGCCCGCTCGTCCGCGGTGTAAAGCGGACGCATGGAAGACAAGGGAATCTGGGCTTGGCTCATGGATCGAGACAATCATTCGGACCACAAAGTGTCAATTCTAATTTACACATTGCCGCGCATCGCCTGACAGGAAACGTTGACGATTTCGCCATTATGCCGCCGCCCGGCACCCCGGCCCCCGACGCGAGACCCGCAATGTGTCAATACATTTTGACAATCTCGACTTGAAAGCGGACACTGGTGGCGTCTGCGGACTCCAGCCGGAGCGCAGATCATCCTTGGGGGGCTAGCTTGTCCAGATCACGGCAATCATCGGCGCGCACGGTTCAAGCCCGCCCGGACGAGCGCGATTCCGGCGTGAGCGCGCTTGCCCAGAAAGTCCTGTCGGTCATGGCCAAGCGACGATCCGCTGGCAAAGGGCTGTCCGAGACATTCCTGGCAGAGCTTTGCAACGTCGTGGGCCGCGCGGATGCCGAGGCCCGCGATCGCCTGATCGCGCAGATGGAGCAAGCCGGCATATTCCGCGACGAGATTTGCGATATCTACATCCCCGAGGCCGCGCGGCGCATGGGCGAAGACTGGTCCGAAGACCGGATGAGCTTCGCCGAGGTGTCGATCCGCTCGGCCCGACTGCAAGCCATGCTGCGCGACCTGGAAAAGGACGATGGCGACGACGTCAAACGCGGCGATCAGTCGATCATGGTCATCTCGTTCGAGACGCACACCCTGGGCGCCATGGTGCTGACCGCCCGCCTGCGCCGCAGCGGCGCGTCGGTGTGCCTGATGATGGGACGCACCGAGGCCGAGCTGGAAAAGGCCGTGTCCGGCACCGATTTCGACGGGATCTTCCTGTCGGTTTCCCAAGCGGATGACCTGACAGTCGTCAGCCGCATCATCGAGACGCTGCGCGGGGTCAAGCTGGACAAGAGCCCGCTGATCGTGGGCGGCGGCGTGGTCGAGAACGGCATCGACGCGGCGTTGCGCCTAACCGGTGCCGATCATGTCACCGATGACCTGATGGTCGCCTTGGAGCTGTGCGGATGCGTCATCGAGCGGGCGGACCGGAAATGACGCGCGCCATCTCATATGGGCGGTGGACGCCATGACGTCGCGCGGGGCCAAATACTGGTCGACGGGGGCCATTCCGCTGATCGCGCCGGACCTTCTGGGCTCGATCATCTCGTCGGCGTCGGACATTGCCGTCGTGATCGACGACATGGGCCAGATCCTGTCGGTGCTGGTCAATCCCCAGCAAGGCGGGATCGGTCCGTTCGACGACTGGCAGGGCCAGGACATCCGCGAAGTGCTGACGACCGAGTCGATCGCCAAGCTGGAAAAGCGGCTGGACGAGTTCGCGCGCGGCATCACGCGCGAGGCGCCGCTCGAGCTGAACCACCGCGCGTCCTCGGGGCTGAAATTCCCGATCCGCTACAGCTTCCACCGGGTCGGACCCGACGGCGCCATCATCCTTTTGGGCCGCGACCTGCGCCCCATCGCCGAGATGCAGCAACAGCTGGTCGACGCGCAGCTCGCGCTCGAGCGCGATTACGAAGCCAACCGCGAGATCGCCACCCGGATGCGGGTGCTCATGGACCTGACCCGCGACGCGATCGTCTTCGTATCCCTGAGCAGCGGCCGGATTTCCGGCCTGAACACGGCCGCCGCGGTCGCGCTGGGCGCCAAGGTGGCGGACCTGAAGGGCACGCCCCTGTCGGACGCGCTGCGCTCGGACACCGGGGCCAGCGCGCTTGACGTGCTGTCCGCGGCGGGCCGCAGCGAAGACAGCGCGGGCGTGCGGCTGACCGCCACCGGATCGGGGGTTGAGCTGGTCCTGCACATCACCTTGTTCCGCGCCGCCGGCGAACGGATGCTGGCCTGTCGCCTGGACCAGATCGAGGACGGCACCCAGTCCGAAAACGTGCTGGGCGACGCGCTGATGCAGCTGCATGATCACATGGCCGACGGCATGGTCTTCACAGACCGCGCGGGCATCATCGCGTCGGTCAATGACGGATTCCTGGATCTCGTCGACCTGGACAGCGCCGGGATGGCGCGGGGCCGCTCGCTGGCCGATTTCCTGGCGCGCGGCGCGGTGGACTTGAAGGTCATGTGCGAAAACGCGGTGCGCAACGGCCAGATCCGCCTGTATCCCGCCAAGCTCAGCACCGATGTGGGCACAGAACTGGCGACCGAGATCTCGGTGACGTACCTGTCCGACAGTCCGAAGGCGGCATTCGGCTTCGTGATCCGCGATGCCAGCCGCCAGGACAGCGGACGCGCGGCCACCCATCCGGGCATGGAAGACGAATCGATGCGCGCGATCCGCGAACTGGTGGGCACCGCGTCGCTGAAGGAACTGGTGGGCGAGACCAGCGACGTGATCGAGAAGATGTGCATTGAGACGGCGGTGGAACTGACCGGCAACAATCGCGTCGCCGCCGCCGAGATGTTGGGACTTTCGCGCCAGAGCCTCTATGTCAAGTTGCGCAAGCACGGGCTTCTGGCCCGCAGCGAAGACTGACAACCCCCACCGGTTCGGAGCCAATGACATGACCACAGAAGCGACCCGCGTCGTCCTTTCCGCACGTCCCCAAGGCGCCGCGACCCTGGACGATCTGCGCCACGAGCCCTTCGAGTGCCCCGATCCCGGCGACGGGCAGGTCCTGCTGCGCACGATCTGGCTGTCGCTCGACCCCTATATGCGCGGTCGGATGGACGACGCGAAATCCTATGCCACGCCGGTCGGCCTGGGCGAGGTCATGACCGGCCAGACCGTGGGCGAGGTCATCGCGTCGCGCCACAAGGATTTCGCGCCCGGCGACATCGCGACGGGCATGACGGGCTGGACCGATCACGCCGTGATCGACGGCGGTGAGCTGCGCAAGATCGACCCCGAGGTGGCGCCGATCCAGACGGCGCTGGGCGTGCTGGGAATGCCCGGTCTGACGGCCTGGACCGGGGTGAACCACATCCTGCGCGTCGAAAGCGGCAAGACGCTGGTCGTGTCGGCGGCGACGGGTGCGGTGGGCAGCGTCGCGGGCCAGCTTGCCAAGGCGAAGGGCCTGCATAGCGTCGGTGTCGCGGGCGGGCCCGAGAAATGCGCCTTCGCGACGGACGAGCTGGGCTACGACGCCTGCATCGACCACCACGCGCAGGCCGACGGCAAGGCCATGGCCGCCGCCATCGCGGACGCCGCTTCCGACGGCGTGGATTACTACTTCGAGAACGTGGGCGGCAAGACGCTGGCGGGCGTGATCGGCAACATGAACGACCACGGCGCCATCGCGATTTGCGGCATGATCGCCTGGTATGGCGGCAAGAACCTGGACGAGGGCCCGCAGATGCCGATGCTCTGGCGCAACATGCTGACCCGCAAGCTGCGCGCCGAGGGGTTCATCATCTATGACCACTGGCACCGTTTCCCCGACTTCCTGAACGAGGTCGCGCCGATGGTCGCCGATGGCCGCGTGAGCTACCGCGAAAGCGTGACCGAGGGACTGGAAAACGCGCCCGCCGCGTTCCTGGACATGCTCCAGGGCGGCAATTTCGGAAAGACGCTGGTGCGGGTCGGCGCGGATCCATAAACCCGCGGGCGGCGCGCTAGCGCGGCATCGGGGTGGCTGCCGTGTTGTAGCCGCTCCAATCGTCGATCTCGGGATAGAACTTCCGCCGCCACGCCCGCACGCGCGGATTCATGATCCGCCGCCACAGCGGCGGGATCATCGCCACCATCGTCATCACCGGGTAGCCCGCGGGCAGCTGGGGGGCGTCGTCCTGCGAATAGGTCTGCAGCAGCGGATAGCGGCGGTCGGGCTTGTAGTGGTGGTCGGAATGGCGCTGCAGGTTGATCAGCAGCCAGTTCGACGCCCGCTGCGCCGCGTTCCACGAATGGCGGGGCAAGACGCGCTCGTACTTGCCGTCGCCCAGGTGCTTGCGCGTCAGCCCGTAATGCTCGACGTAGTTCACCAGCTCGAGCTGCCAGATCGCCACGCCCGCCTGCACCAGCAGCCACATCAGCCCCTCGAGCCCGCCCAGCAGAAGCGCAAGACAGGCGAAGCCCAGCTGCAGCGCCCAGTAGCGCCAGAACGGGTTCGAGGCGTCCCACCACGGCCGGTCCCGCCGCGCCTGCATCGCGGCCTCGGCCCGGAAGGCCGAGCGGAAGCATTGCCACAGCACCCGCGGATAGTAGCGGTGGAAGCCTTCGTTGTAGCGCGCCGAAACCGGATCGCGCGGGGTGGCGACGTAGCGGTGGTGGACCAGCAGGTGCTCGGACCGGAAATGCGAATAGAACACCATGGCCAGCAGCAGATCGGCCATCCAGCGCTCCAGCCGCGAGCGTTGGTGCATCAGCTCGTGGCTGTAGTTGATGCCGACCGTGCCGGACAGGATGCCGACGCCGAAGAAGATGCCGAACTTCTCCCAGCCGTTCAGGCCCGCGTCGCGGGTGACGAACCAGATCAGGCCGAAGGTCACCAGGAACTGGACCGGGAACCAGACCAGTGTGATCGCGCGGTACCAGAACAGCTGGTCGTCGGGGGTCAGCGGGTCCTCGTTGGCCTCGTTCAGACCCGCGAAGCTGTCGATGATCGAGAACAGGTACCACGTCACCACGGGCATCAGCAGAACGGCCCAGCCGCCATGGGTCGCGGCATAGATCGCGACGGGCACCAGCAGAAGCGACAGCCAGAAGGGCAGCGCTTGGATCATGCGTGCCATGGATAAAACCCTTGTGTTCCGGCCCCTGCGTGCAGCTTTAGCGTAGGGCCGCGGGCCTACTCAAGCGGCGGCAGTGTCGCAGAGATCAGATCGTAGGCTTTGCGCATCACCGTGGGAAGATCGGCCGGGCGGAACCGGTGCGCAGGGACGAATGCCCCACGCGCGGGTTCGTTTTCGGTCGTATCGGCCACGCGTAGGGACAACCGCAGGTGAAAATGCGTGAAGGTATGGCGCACCTCGCCGCCCGGATCGCGCCAGTCGGCGTCGATGGGCGGGTCGTGCGCGGGCACCTTTTCTGCCCAGTCGCTGCCGGGCCAGCCCAGCATCCCGCCCAGCAGACCCTTGTCCGGTCGCGTCTCGAGCAGCCACGCGCCATCGCGGCGGCGGGCCAGATAGGCGATGCCGACCCGGGTGGGCTTGGCCGCCTTCGGCAGCTTCCGGGGCAGGTCGGCCTGCATCCCGCGGGCGTGGGCTTGGCAATCATCGCGCCAGGGGCAGATGCCGCAGGCGGGCCCGCGCGGCGTGCAGATGGTGGCGCCCAGGTCCATGACGGCCTGCGCGTAATCGCCGGGCCGCGCCTGGGGCGTCAGCCGCGCGGCGCGATCCATCAGCTCGGGCTTGGCCATCGGCAACGGCACCTCGACCGCGTGCAGCCGGGCCATGACCCGTTCGACGTTACCGTCCAGCACCGTCTCGGGCCGGTCGAAGGCGATGGCGGCGACGGCGGCGGCGGTGTAGGGGCCGATGCCCGGCAGTGCCAGAAGCCGCTCGCGCGTGTCGGGGAATGTGCCGCCATGCTCATGGGCGACCACCCGCGCGCATTTCAGCAGGTTGCGGGCGCGGGCGTAATAGCCAAGCCCCGCCCAGGCCGCCATCACGTCCGCATCGGCGGCGGCGGCAAGGTCCGTGACACGCGGCCAGATCGCCGTGAACTTGCGGAAATAGTCACGCACGGCGGCCACGGTGGTCTGCTGCAGCATCACCTCGGACAGCCAGACGCGATAGGGATCGGGGCGCACGCCCGCGCGCCGGTCGGCGGGCGACACGCGCCACGGCATGGCGCGCGCATGCACGTCGTACCACGCCAGCAGATCGTCGCTCAAATGGTCCGCGTCACGCAATCTTTATGCCCTTCCTGCCAAAACCTCTGGCCCGACCGGCCGCGCTTCCCTAGACAAGGCCCATGGCCGAGAAACCCTATCGTTCATCCTTCCGCAAAGGCTTTCAGCGCACCTCGACGCTGA
The DNA here is from genome assembly GCF_016412875.1 of Palleronia pontilimi. GTDB lineage: Bacteria > Pseudomonadota > Alphaproteobacteria > Rhodobacterales > Rhodobacteraceae > Palleronia > Palleronia pontilimi. The sequence goes on from NZ_JAEKPD010000009.1 coordinate 96,157, forward strand.
TCGAAAAGCAGATCCGCCGCGCGGGCGAAACCCGCGGATTCGCGGTCAGCCGCCTGCTCACCCACTGGGCCGAAATCGTCGGCCCCGACATGGCCGCCGTCGCGCGGCCTGTCAATGTCAGCTACGCGCGCCGCTCGATGGGTGCCACCCTGACGGTGCTGACCACCGGCGCCCAGGCCCCGATGCTCGAGATGCAGAAGGCCAAGCTGCGCGACCGGGTCAACGCCTGCTACGGCTACCAGGCCATTTCCGACATCCGCCTGACCCAGACCGCGCCCACGGGCTTCGCCGAGGGCGCCGCGCAATTCGGTCACGCGCCACGCCCCGCGGCCCGCCAGCCCGATCCCGCCACGCTTCAGGCGGCGCGACAAAGCGCCGCCCCCGTATCCGACCCCGACCTGCGCGCCGCCCTTGAACGGCTGGGCGCGAACGTGCTCGGTCCGCCCAAACACTCGCAAGGATGATCCCGATGAACAAACTTCCCCTCATCGCCGCCGCCATTGCCGTGCTCGCCGTCGGCGGCTGGTATTTCTCGTCCCAGTCCGACGGCACCCCCGGCGCCACGTCCTTCACCGCCGAGGCGCAGGACACCGCTGACGCGAACCTGTCGCTGGTCAGCGAGATGACGCTGGGCAATCCGGATGCGGACGTGACCGTGATCGAATACGCGTCTTTCACCTGCCCCCATTGCGCGACCTTCCACGACGCGGTCTTCCCGCAGCTGAAGGCGAACTACATCGATCCGGGCAAGATCAACTTCATCTACCGCGAGGTCTATTTCGACCGTTTCGGCCTGTGGGCGGGCATCACCGCGCGCTGCGGCGGGGCCGACAGGTATTTCGGCATCGCCGACATGCTGTACGAGCGCCAGAAGGAATGGGCGCAGGGCGAGCCTTCGGAAATCGCGGCCAACCTGCGCAAGATCGGCAAGACGGCGGGTCTGACCGAAGAGCAGCTTGATACCTGCTTTGCCGACGCCGAAAAGGCCAAGGCGATGGTCGCCACGTTCGAGCAGAACGCGGCCGAGGACAACATCCGCTCGACCCCCAGCTTCGTCATCGACGGCGAGCTGATGAACAACATGAACTACGATGATTTCGCATCCATTCTGGACGAGCGCCTGGGCGACTAGAGCAGCGCGTCCAGCGCCGCGTCCAGCGGTGCGGGATCGTCCAGGCACAGGCGCACGGCCAGGGTCAGCACCTTGGAGCGGTATTCAGGCGGCAAGCGCACCGCGTCCTTTTCGGTCGTGACCAGCTGCGCGCCCAGCGTCGCGGCCTCGCGCTCGAGCCGCGCCATCAGCGCGGGGCCCAGGGGCTGGTGATCGTCCAGCGCCTGCGCCGCCACGATATCGACGCCCAGGCCGCCCAGCGTGTCGAAAAACTTCTGCGGCCGCCCGATCCCCGCGAAGGCCAGGGCGCGCAGGCCGTTCCACGCCATGCCGGTCTGCAAGGGCTCGAGCGCACCGGTCACATGCGGCAGCCCGATGGCGGCGCCCCACGCGTCCCGGAACCGCGCCTGCGCGGGCGGGGCGCCGATGCTCAGGACCAGGTCCGCCCGCGCCAGCCCCGCCTGCACCGGCTCGCGCAGGGGTCCCGCGGGCAGGACGCGGCCATTGCCGAAACCCGCCTGCGCATCGACCACCACGACGGACAGATCCTTCGCCAGGTCGGGGTTCTGCAGACCGTCATCCATCACGATCACGTCCGCACCCGCCCCCACCGCGGCCCGCGCGCTGGCGGCCCGGTCGGCCCCGACCCAGGTGGACGCGAAGGCGGCCAGCAGCAGCGGCTCGTCCCCGACCTGGTCCGGGCCGTGACGGCGGGGATCGACCTGCAGCGTGTCGCGCTGCGCGCCGCCATAGCCGCGCGACACCACGTGCGGCCGACACCCCCGGTCGGCCAGCATCTGAAGGATCGCGATGGCGGTCGGCGTCTTGCCGGTGCCGCCCGCGTTGATGTTGCCCACGCAGATCACCGGCACGCCCACGCGCGTCCCGGCCCGCGCCACCCGGCGGGCCGTCGCAGCCGCATAGAGCGCCCCCAAAGGCGCCAGCGCGCGCGCCTGCCAACCCGGTGCGTCGGGCGGCCGGGACCAGAAGGTCGGCGGCCGCATCAGCCCGGCGCCTTTCGGGCAAGCGCGTCTTCCAGCGCCTGCAGCGCCAGGTTGCTCGCCTCGGCCCCGCGGGTGGCGATGTCCCACGCCTCGTGGGCGATCTCGGCGGCGCGTTCCGGCGACAGCAGGCTTTCGATCGCCGTGCCCAGGTGTTCCGGCCGGCCCACCAGGCGCGCGCCGCGGGTGCGGTCCAGCGTCGTGAGAATCCGCTCGTGGGCGCCCAGCTTTGGCCCGTGCACGATCACCGAGCCCAGCGAGGCGGGGATCATTGGGTCGCAAATCGGCCCCGAGGTCAGCGATCCGCCCAGGTAACACAGCGACGCGACACGCGCCCACAAACCGATCTCGCCGGGTTCATCGGCGACCAGCACCTGCGTATCGGGCAAAGGGTCGTCGCCGTCGGATCGGGTGACGAATTGCTGGCCGCGCCGGTCCAGGGCGGCGCGCAGATCGGGCAGCGCGGCGGGATCCGAGAGCTCAAGGATCAGCAGCAGCCGATGCGACAGCTTCGCCGCATCGGCATGGGCCGCCAGCACCAGGTCGAACTCATCTTCCGGGGTCATCGCCGCCAGCCAGGTGGGGCGCGACGCCAGCAGCGCCGACATATCCTCGAGATCGCTGTCGATGGCTCCGGGCGGTGGCGGCGTGCGCGCCAGTCGCGCCAGCGAATGGATCGGCACCTGAAGGCGCGGATCCGGCCCCCTGGCATGGACGAAATCGAACCCCGCGAGCGGCCGGATCAGGGCCAACGGATGCCGGGCGGGATCGGCTTCGACGGCGATCAGGGGGATGCGACGGGCCAGGGACTGGGCCCAAAGCACGGGATGCGGGTCCGGCCCCGAAAAGAGCATCGCATCCGGCGCCCAGCGATCGAGATGGGCGCGCACCGCCCGCGGCGTCTCGCGCGGCAAGTCCACGCGCAACGCGATGTCGGTCAGATCCTCGGCCGCGCCGCTGACGACGACGGCGAGGTCGGGATGCGCGCTGACCAGGTCGCGCAACAGCCGCGCGGTTCCGTCGGATTGCACGTCCGCGCTCAGATGCGCGCGCAGAAGGCGCCCCGGGGGGCGGGCGCCATCCAGCTCGGGCCTGGGGGCGCCGCCGCGGCGGGCGGCCAGCCGATGCCGCCAGAGTGCGAGCGAAAACGCCACCGGGCGCAGCGCCTAGCTGCCCAGCTCTTCGGTGGGGGAAGCCGGGGCCTTTTCGTCGCGCAGGCGATGGATATGGGCCAGGTAGTAGCGCATGTGGGCGTTGTCGACGGTCTTCTGCGCCCAGGTCTTCCAAGCACTGTAGGCGCTGGCGTAATCGGGGAACATGCCGACGATATGGATGTCGTCGACATTCTTGAACACGTTCTGCGTCGGGTCGACGAGTTCGCCCCCGAACACAAGATGCAGGCGCTGGGTCATGAGTGTGGCTCCTATGGATTTGGGCGCAGGGTATCGGGGTGGCGAACGTGGCTCAAGCGCGGGCTTGGGGGCGCGTGTCGCCCCCGCATCGAGCCTGCTCAGGCCAGCTGTTTCAGGATCTCGTCGTGCAGCGCGGGGTTGGCGGCGACGACGCCCGCGCTTTGTCGCGGGGCCGAGTTGAACCGCAGCGGTGCGCCGTGGCGGTCGGTGACGGTCGCCCCGGCCTCGGCCGCGATCAGGGCGCCCGCCGCGATGTCCCATTCCCACGCCTGGCGCAGGGTCATCATGGCGTCGAATCGTCCCGCCGCGACCACCGCCAGCCGATAGGCCATCGAGGGGCGGAAATGCTTTTCGAAATCCGGCGGCGTGCCGCGCCAGTGGCGGGCGGCATACGTGGCCTTGGACGTGATCAGCGCGGCCCCTTCGGCGCGGGCGATGGCGCTGGCCCGGATCCGCACGCCGTTCAGCCAAGCACCCTGCCCCAGCGCGGCGGTATAGGTCAGCCCCTTGGCGGGCATATGGATGACGGCGGCGGTGATGCGGCCGGCTTCGGCCACGGCCAGCGACAGCGCCCAGGTTGTGCTGCCGTCCAGGTAGGCGCGCGTCCCGTCGATGGGGTCCAAGATGAAACAATGGGCGCGCGACAGCCGGGCGCGGTCGTCGGGCGTTTCCTCGCTCATCCAGCCATAGGCGGGCCGGGCGCGGGTCAGCGTGTCGCGCAGGGCGTCGTCCACCGCCGTATCGGCGACCGACACGGGCGAGCCGTCGTCCTTGGTGCGCGTCGCGGGGTCGCTGCGCCAATGCGCCATGGCGATCTGCCCCCCGCCAAGCGCCGCGTCGATCAGAAGGGGCAGGTCAGTCGCCGGCAAGTGTCATGCCTTCGATCAGGATCGACGGGACCACGCGGCTCAGATGGGCGCGCGCGTCGTTGGCCAGCTGCATCCGGGCCAGCATGTCGCGCAGGTTGCCCGCGATGGTGATCTCGTTCACCGGATAGGCGAGCTCGCCCTTCTCGATCCAGAAGCCCGACGCGCCGCGGGAATAGTCGCCGGTGTTGGGATTGATCGTCGAGCCGATCAGCGACGTGACCAGAAGCCCGGTGCCGATATCGGCCATCATCTGTTCCTTCGAGCGCGCGCCCTGGGTCACGCTCAGGTTGGTGATCCCCGGTTGTGGCGGCGAGGACGGGCCGCGCGCGGCATTGGCGGTCGAGCGCATGCCCAGCTTGCGCGCGGTGGCCAGGTCCAGGGTCCAGCCCTGCAGGATGCCGTCCTCGACCACCATGCGCCGCGCGGTCGGAAGCCCTTCGGCGTCGAAGGGACGCGAGCCCGAGATGCGGGGGCGGTGCGGATCCTCGACCAGGTCGACGCCCTCGGGCAGCACCCGCTCGCCCATCAGGCCGCGCGCCCAGCTCGATCCGCGCGCGATGGCGCTGCCGTTGATCGCCATCACCAGGTGGCCGATCAGGCCGGACGCGATCCGCTCGTCGTAGAGGACCGGATAGGTGCCCGTCTTCGCCCGCCGCGCGCCCTGCAGGGCCACGGCCCGTTCACCCGCGATGCGGCCGATCTCGGAGGGGTCCGGCAGGTCGGCGCGGAACACGCGGCCTTCGCCGTTGTAATCCCGCTCCATCCCGGTGCCCGTCCCGCTGATCGCCACCGCCGACAGCGAGTGCGAGCTGCGCTGGTAGCCGCCCGAAAAGCCGTTGCTGGCCGCCAGGTGCACGTCGCGGTGGCCATAGGCGGCCGACGATGACTGGACCTGCGTCACGCCCGCGACCCCGCCCGCGGCCGCTTCCAGCGCCAGCGCGGCGTCCTGAAGCGCGGCGGGCTCGGGCTCGGGCGCGGGGTCGTGCATTTCAAGTGCGTCGGTATCCCAGCTGGTCGCCAGCTGATCGGGGTCGGCCAGGCCCACGCCCGGGTCTTCGGGGGCTTCGCGCGCCATGGCGACGGCGCGCTCGGCCATCTGGGCCATGGTCTCGGCGGTCAGGTCGGATGCCGACACGCAGGCCTGGCGCTTGCCCATCAGGACGCGCAGCCCGATCTCGGTGCCCTCGGCGCGCTCGGCCTGTTCCAGCGCCCCCACGCGCACGTCGATGGACAGCGACACGTCGGCGATGGCGATGGCGTCCGCCGCATCGGCGCCCGCACGGCGGGCGGCCCCCAGAAGGGCCTCGGTCAGATCGGAAAGCGGGCGGGCCATGTAATGTCCTTGCAAGCGCGACGTTTCCTTCGAGGTAGGCCGCACCCCCCCGTCCCGCAAGGCAAGGGCCGCGGAAAGCTAGCGAACCTGCATCCCGTTCAGACGGATCGCCCCGTCGGGGCCGAACACCAGCTCGGTCTTCAGACCGGCCCCGCCGGGCAGCGGCACGGTGGCGAAGGCCAGTCCCATGCGCGCGCCCAGTTCCTGCTCGGGCGGCAGGATCCCCAGCGCCGCAAGTGTCCCGATCAGTTCGAGCAGGCCGGTGGCGACCAGCGTCACCTGGCCTTCGGCGGCGCGCTGATCCAGCGGTTGGTCGACCTGTCCCGACCCGGTCACCTGGGCACCCAGGACCGACAGGTCGAGCTCTTGCAGCTCGAACGACCGGATATCGAAGGGCGACTGCGCGCCAAGCCCCGGCCCCGGCTCCGCGCTGGGGCGCGCGATGGCCGACAGCGACAGGGTCAGCGAGGCCGGATCACGCGGCAGTTCCTTGCCCGGATCGAGCAGGCTCCACAGCGTTTCGGCCGGGGCGATGGCATCGGCGGTCAGGCTCAGGCTCAGGGGCCCGTCCTGGTCCGCCGCCACGGGCAGCGTGAGCGAATAGGCCAGCGTGCCGATCGACAGCGCGTCGGGCATCGCGGGCATCCGCCCGCCAGTGGTGCCGATCACGATATCGCGGGTGTCCACGTCGCTGGTGAGGACGCCGCCCGTCGCCGCGGACGCGATCTGCCCCGCGCCCAGGTTGACCTCGGCCGTGACCGGACCCTGCGGACTGTCACCGTCGATCTGCAATTCCAGGTCGGTGAAGGATGTGGACGTTTCGAAATCCGCCAGCACCGACGACGGATCCCCACCGACCAGTTGATCGGGGCGGTCGGCCGCCATCGTGCCCTGCAGCTCGGTCGCGGTGAACGACACGCGGCTGCCGCCCGTTTGCCCCTCCCGCGCGGAGGTCTCGATCGTGCCGTCCACCCGCGCCACGCTGGACTGCACGGACAGCGGCTGGTCCAGGCGCGCGCCGGCCTCGAGCGCGGCGGTGACGTCCTCCAGCACGTAATCGAGCGCCGAGACCTGCGCCCCGCCGCCCGACAGCTCGACCGCGATCTGCGGCGCGTCCAGCGCGTAGCTGATCCGCGCACCGCTGCGGTCGGCGGTGATCTCGGCTTCCGAATAGTCCACGATCAGCGCGGCCATTTCGGGCAGGCCCGCGCCGGTGAAGCGCACCGGGTCGGGCACCGCGATCTCGACCGTCGCGGCATCGGTGTCGGTCATGTCCAGCCGCTCGATCAGGAAGGTGCCGCGCGTGTCGCCGTCGCCCAAACCGACCGTGACGCCCATCAGCGACAGCCCGTCGCGGCGCATCTCGACCTCGGCCGCGCGCATCGACAGCGCGCCGTCCCCCTGCCAGATGTCCCATAGCTGCGACGCGGTGATGTCGGCCAGCCCTTGTGCGGGCCAGGCCAGCGCAAGTGCGCCGAAGGTCAGGATGGCTTTGTGCGACATGGCAAGGTCTTTCGGCGTGGCAACGGGTTGGCGCGGAAGATGCGGGCGGCGGGACGTCTGGTCAAGCTGCCGAGGTCGGCATAGCTTGGGCGTCGTAACCTAGCAGAAAGGGACGCGGATGGGCAAACTCGACGGAAAGGTCGCCCTGGTGACCGGGGCAAGCCGCGGAATCGGCGAAGCCACCGCGCGCGAATTCGCGGCCGAAGGGGCGAAAGTGGCCCTGCTGGCCCGCTCGGGCGACGTGATCGCGGATATCGCGGGGGCGCTGGGCGCGGACAATGCCATCGCCATCCCCTGCGACATCAGCCGCTTCTGGGAGGTGCGCGCGGCGGTGGATGCCTGCGTGCAGACATTCGGCGCGCTGGATATCCTGGTCAACAACGCGGGCGTGATCGAGCCGATTTCGCACCTGTCCGACGCGGACCCCGACGCGTGGGGGCAGGTCATCGACATCAACCTGAAGGGTGTCTTCAACGGATTGCGCGCGGCGATGCCGGTGATGCAGGCGGCGGGCAGCGGGACGATCCTGAACATCTCGTCCGGGGCGGCGCATGGTCCGGTCGAAGGTTGGTCGCATTACTGCGCGTCCAAGGCCGGGGCGTTCATGCTGACCCGCTGTGCGGACAAGGAAGCGCGCGAGCACGGCCTGCGGGTGATGGGACTGTCGCCCGGTACCGTGGCGACCGAGATGCAGCGCGAGATCAAGGCGTCGGGCGTGAACCCGGTCAGCCAGCTGGACTGGAGCGAGCACATCCCCCCCGAATGGCCCGCCAAGGCGCTGGTCTGGATGTGCGGGCCCGAGGCCGACGACTACCTCGGCCAAGACGTGTCCCTGCGCGACGAGGACATCCGCGCCAAGATCGGGCTGTCCCGTTGAGCCGCGCGCGCGGGTCGATCCGGGCATGACGGGCGACCCCGGACACGGCGTTCTGACCGAGCGGCATGACGGCTGCCTGCGCATCGTCCTGAACCGCCCCGACAAGGCCAACGCGCTGACCGCCGACATGCTGGCCGACCTGCGCGATGCGGTGCGCGGCCATGACGGGCCGGGTCTGGTGCTGACCGGCGCGGGCAAGGTGTTCTGCGCTGGGGCCGACCTGGACGCCGCGCGCGCCGGGCTGGCGGTCTCGCCGCTGTGGGAAGAGCTGTCGGCGGCGGTCGCGGGGTTCGGGGGCCTGAGCATCGCCGCGCTCAACGGGTCCTGCGCGGGCGGGGCCATCGGCATGGTGCTCGCCTGCGACCTGCGCGTGGCCGTGCCGGGGGCCAAGCTGTTCTACCCGGTGATGAAGCTGGGCTTCCTGCCGCAGCCGTCCGACCCCGGTCGGCTGGTCGCGCTGGTGGGCCCTGCGCGCGCGAAGCTGCTGCTGATGGGCGGCGCCAAGCTGACGGCCGAGGACGCGCTGGCCATGGGGCTGGTGGACCGCATCGACGCCGACCCGGTCGCCGCGGCCGACGAACTGCTCGCCGACGCAATGGCCGCCGATCCGGACCATGTCCGCGCGATCAAGGCGATGCTGGCCTAGCGCCGGTTGCGCCCCGCGCGCCGTCCGCCCGGCGTTTTCGAGCGGAACCCCGGCGGGCGCTTCGACACCCAGGCGATGAACTTCTGGATCCGGGGATGGGCGCGCAGCGCATCGACGGTGGCGAAATTGCGCGCCAGCTCGGCCTCGGACAAGGTGGCGTGGATCTCGTTGTGGCAGATCTGGTGCAGCAGCACGGTCGGCCCGCCCTTGCCGCCGCGCAGCTTGGGCACCAGGTGATGCGCGCTCTGGGGCACGCCGGGCGGAATAGGCCGACCGCAAAGGGGGCAGATGGGATCGCTCATCCCCCTGATCTGCTTCGATTCCTGGCCAGCACAAGAGTGGTGCGGCATCCTTGCGCCGATCCCGGGCGCAGCTCATTCCCGAATGTCAGGCGGCGTCCGACAGGATATGCGCCGCCGCCTTTTCACCCACCATGATAGACGGCGCGTTCAGGTTGCCGTTGGTGATGCGCGGAAAGATCGAGCTGTCGGCCACGCGCAGCCCATCGACGCCGATCACGCGGGTCTCGGGATCGACCACCGCGTGCGGATCGTTCGCCGCGCCCATCCGGCAGGTGCCGCAGGGATGATAGGCGGATTCCACGTGGGCGCGGATGAAATCGTCCAGCTCGGCGTCGCTTTGCACCGCCGCGCCGGGCTGGATCTCGTCGCCTCGCACGCCGTCGAAAGCGGGTTGCGCGAAGATCTCGCGCGTCAGCCGGATCGCGCGGCGGAAATCGCGCCAATCCTGATCGTGCGCCATGTAGTTGAAGCGGATCGCGGGCTTGGCTTTCGGGTCGCCCGAGGTCAGCGTCACCGCGCCGCGCGACGGAGAGCGCATGGGCCCCACATGCGCCTGGAAGCCGTGCCCCTTCGCCGCCTTGCCGTCGTAGCGCACCGCCAGTGGCAGGAAGTGGTATTGCAGGTCCGGGTAGTCCGCCGACGCTTCGCTGCGCAGGAAGGCCACGCTGTCGAACTGGTTCGACGCCCCGATCCCGCGCCCGGTCAGCAGCCATTCCAGCCCGACGCGGGCCTTGCCCGCCAAGCTCCAGTGCGAATACAGGCTGATGGGTTGGCGCGACTGCATCTGCAGGTAAAGCTCCAGGTGGTCCTGCAGGTTCTGCCCGACGCCCGGCCGGGCCGCGCGGACCGGGATGCCGTGGGCGCCCAGCTGGCTTTCGGGGCCGATGCCCGACAGCATCAGCAGCTTGGGCGAATTGATCGCGCTGGCGGCCAGGATCACCTCGCGCCGGGCGTGCAATTGCCGGGTGCGGCCGTAGCGCGCGATCTCCAGCCCCGACGCCCGGTCGCCCCGGAAGGTCACGCGCAGGGCCAGGCCGCGGACCAGGCGGCAATTCGGCAGACGCAGCGCGGGACCCAGATAGGCGCGGGCCGTGGACCAGCGCTGGCCCTTCCAGATCGTGCGCTCCATGGCGCCGAAGCCTTCCTGCTGCGCGCCGTTGTAGTCGTCGGTTTCCGGAAAGCCCGCCTGCGCCCCCGCCGCGCGGAACATGGCGTGCAGCGGGTTGGAATGCCGGGCGCGGGTGATGTGCAAGGGGCCGTCGTCGCCGCGCAGGCCGTTGGGGGTGCCGCCGTGCCACGTCTCCATCCGCTTGAAATAGGGCAGAACGGACGCGAAATCCCAGCCCTCGGCGCCCGCGTCGGCCCAATGGTCGAAATCGGCGGGGTTGCCGCGCACGAAGACCATGCCGTTGATCGACGACGACCCGCCCACGACCTTGCCGCGCGGAACCGGCAGGGTACGACCGCCCAGATGCGGCTCGGGCAGGGTGTGAAAACCCCAATCGTAGCGGCGCATGTTCATGGGGTAGCTGAGCGCGCCCGGCATGCGGATCAGCGGCGAGCGGTCGCTGCCGCCATTCTCGACCACGATGACCTCGTGCCCGGCCTCGGCCAGCCGGAAGGCCAGTGCAGCCCCGGCCGAACCGGCGCCGAGGACGATGTAATCTGCGGTGTCTTTCATGCTTCGCAGATGGCGGTTATTGACTCGCGAGTCAATAACCGCCCTTTCGACCGATCGAGACGCGGCGCTAGATGCCCTTGGATGAACGATCGCACGACATCCCTTGCCAGCCTGATCGTCGCCGTCACCGGTGTGCTCTGGGGCTTTTACTGGCTGCCGGTCCGGCGGCTCGAAACGCTCGGCATGCCCGGAGCCTGGGGGACCCTTGGCATCGTCACGGCCGCCATGCTGCTGCTGCTGCCCTTCGCCTGGCGGGACCGGGCGGCGATCCGCGGCGCGGCGGCGGCGGCGCTGGGATCCATCCTGCTGGGGGGTGCGGCGTTCACGCTTTACTCGGTGGCCTTCGTCTACGGCCGGGTGGCCATCGTGATCCTGCTGTTCTTCCTCACCCCGGTCTGGAGCGTTCTGCTCGCCCGCTTCGTCATGGACTGGCCGGTGCCGCGGCTGCGCCTGGTCGCCATCGTCGTCGGGCTGGCCGGGCTGGCGGTGATGCTGGGCGGCGGCGGCCAGGGCGTGCCCGTGCCGCGCGGGATCGGGGAATGGCTGGCCCTGGCCTCGGGGCTGTTGTGGTCGGCGTCGACCACCGGCATCCGCAGCCAGCCGGTCCTGCGTGCGGGCACCGCCGCGTTCCTGTTCGCGCTGGGGGCGTCGACCTGCGCGCTGGCACTCGCACTCTGGCTGGCGCCCGTTCCGCCCCTGCCATCGGCCGCGGCGCTTACCACTGCCGTTGGCGCGGGCGCGTTGTGGTGGGGGCTGTCCATGGCCGGGCTGATGTGGGCGACCGGCCGACTGGACCCCGCGCGGGTGGGCATCCTGCTGATGGCCGAGGTGCTGGTGGGCGCCCTATCGGCCGCCCTGCTGGCGGGCGAGACGCTGGGCCCCTTCGAGCTGGCAGGCGGCGCGCTGGTCCTTGCCGCCGCCGTGCTGGAACTGTGGCCGGTACATCGCCCCGAAGGCCCAGATAGCCCCGCCGCGACGGGGAAACCGGAACCCTCAAGCACCGGAGCCCCCGAATGACCGACCGCAGATACTGGATCGCCGTCGCGTCGCAGCGCCATGTCGAGGCTGCCGTGAAATCGGGCCTGATGGTCTTCGGCCCGGGCCGCGACAGCGAGGCGTCCCGCCCCGCGAAGGGCGACTGGATCGCCTATTACGCGCCGGGCGAGACGATGGACAACGACAGTCCCTTGCGCCGCTTCACGGCCATGGCACAGATCGACGACACGGCCCCCGAAAGCCGCGAGATCAGCGATGGCGGACGGGCGATGTCGCGCAAGGCGACGTATTACGGCGACGCGTCGGCGGATGTGTACGACCTGCTCGACGACTTTTCCTTCGTGCAGGACAAATCGCACTGGGGCGTGCATTTTCACCGCTCGCTCTTCGAGGTGACGAAGGACGACATGCTGGCCATCGCCCGGAAGATGGGCGTCGACGGGCGGAAGCTCTAGGACGGGAATAGGACGCCCGCGGCGGGGCGCCCCTTGTCAGCGGCGGGACGGCTCAGGCCGCTTCCTGGCTGGCGTCCGGTTCTTTCGCGCCGGTCATGTAGGCCACGGCGTCCGACATGGTGCATTTCTTGGGGTCCACCACCGTCAACCGCTTGCCCAACCGGTGAACGTGGATGCGGTCGGCGACCTCGAATACGTGGGGCATGTTGTGGCTGATCAGGATGATCGGGATGCCGCGCGACTTCACGTCCTGGATCAGCTCGAGCACCCGGCGCGATTCCTTCACGCCCAGCGCCGCCGTCGGCTCGTCCAGGATGATGACCTTGGACCCGAAGGCCGCGGCACGGGCCACGGCGACGCCCTGGCGCTGGCCGCCCGACAGCGTCTCGACCGCCTGGTTGATGTTCTGGATCGTCATCAGGCCCAGGTCGCTCAGCTTCTTGCGCGCGAAATCCTCCATCTTCTTCTTGTCGAGCATCCGCAGATACTTGCCCAGGAAACCCTCTTTTCGGATCTCGCGGCCCATGAACATGTTGTCGGCGATGGACAGGGCGGGCGACATGGCGAGGGTCTGGTACACCGTCTCGATCCCCGCCTCGCGGGCCTCGATCGGGTTGTAGAACATAACCTTCTTGCCCTCGAGCCAGATCTCGCCCGCGTCGGGGACCACGGCCCCCGACACGGCCTTGATCAGGCTCGATTTGCCCGCTCCGTTATCGCCGATCACCGCCAGGATCTCGCCCGGGTAAAGGTCGAAATCGCAATGGTCGATGGCGGTGACCTTGCCGTAGCGTTTGACCAGGTTGCGCGCCTTCAGGATGGGTTCTCTGTCCGTCATGCCGATACCTTTCTGATCCATTGGTCCACGGCCACGGCGGCGATGATCAGGATGCCGATCAGCAGGAAGGTCCATTGCGCGTCGGCCCCTGCCAGTCTCAGCCCCATCTCGAACGCGCCCACGATCAGCGCGCCCAGGAACATGCCGATGATCGTTCCGCGCCCACCGAAGAGCGAGATCCCCCCGATCACCACGGCGGTGATGGCCTGGATGTTTCCCAGCTGCCCGGTCGAGGCCGATGGCGACACCGATCCGAAGCGGCCGATCATCACCCAGCCCGCCAGCGCGCAGAAAAAGCCCGCAAGCGTATAGACCTGTATCAATTGCCGCGACCGGTTCACGCCCGACAGTTGCGCCGCTTCCTCGTCGTCGCCCACGGCATAGACATGCCGCCCCCAGGCCGTCTGCCTGAGCACGTAGGCCATGATGGCGACGAGGGCGAGCAGCAGAACCACGCCGTAGGTGACCCGCGCGTCGCCCACGTTGAAGGTCGAGCCCCAGAATTTCAGCTGCGGCGCCTGCGCGTCCAGTTCCTGGCTGCGGATCGTCTCGTTGGCGGAATAGATGTAGTTCGCCGCCAGGAAGATCTGCCAGGTGCCCAGCGTGGTGATGAAGGGCGGGATGCGCAGCTTGGCGACCAGGATGCCGTTGAGCGAGCCCATCAGGCCACCCGCGGCCAGGCCGCAGGCGATGGCGACGGGGGGCGGAATGCCGTAGCGGAACGTGAACTGGCCCATGATGACCGAGCTCAGGACCGCGATGGCGCCCACCGACAGGTCGATGCCCGCGGTCAGGATCACCAGGGCCTGGGCGATGCCCAGGATGCCCACGATCCCGATCTGCTGAAAGATCAGCGACAGGGTCGAGACGCGCCAGAAATTATCGTTGAGAAGGCCGAAGATGATGACGGCCAGGACCAGGACGATCAGCGGAACGAGCGCCGGGGCCTGGTGCAGGATGTTGTGAAGGTGGCCAAGCAAGCCCTTGTGGGTGTCTTCGAACTCGGCCAACTGGTCGGCCTTGCCGCCCCGCGTGCTGGCTTCGTAGTCATCGGTCTGTGCCATGTCGCTCCTCCCAAAACGCGGCGCGCGGATGGCCCCGACCGGGCCATCCGCAATGGTTCAGTGCAGGGGCATCAAATCAACCCCAGCAAAGCTCGAGCCCTTCCTCGACCGAGATCGACTCGACCCCTTCGACGGGCTCGTTCGTCACCAGTGCGACACCGGTGTCGTAGAAGTCCTTGCCCTCGGTGGGCTCGGGCACGGTGCCGTCCTTGGCATAGGCCGCGATGGCCTCGATCCCCAGCGACGCCATGCGCAGCGGATATTGCTGCGACGTCGCGCCGATCACGCCGTCGGCGATGTTCTGCACGCCGGGGCAGCCGCCATCGACGGACGTGATGATGACGTCACCGCCGCTGCCCATCTGCTGCAGCGCCTGGTAGGCGCCCGCGGCGGCCGGCTCGTTGATGGTATAGACCACGTTGATGTCGGGGTTCTGCACCAGCAGGTTCTCCATGGCGGTGCGGCCGCCCTCTTCGTTGCCGGCGGTCACGTCATGGCCGACGATCCGCTCGTCGGTCTCGTCACCCCACTTGTTGGGATCGCCGATGTCGATGCCGAAGCCGGTCAGGAATCCCTGGTCGCGCAGCACGCCGACCGTGGGCTGGCTGATGGCCAGGTCCAGCATGGCGATCCGGGCGTCGGCGGCGGCGTCGCCCATCTTGGCGGCGGCCCAGCGGCCGATCAGCTCACCGGCCAGGAAGTTGTCGGTGGCGAAGGTGGCGTGGGCGGCGTCGATGGGGTTCAGCGGTGTGTCCAGCGCGATGACCAGCAGACCCGCTTCCTTGGCCTTTTCGACCGACGGCACGATGGCGGCGGTGTCGGACGCGGTGATCAGGATCCCCGACGCACCGTCGGTGATGCAGGTCTCGATCGCGGCGATCTGGGTTTCGGTATCGCCATCGATTCGGCCCGCGAAGGTCTTCAACTCGATGCCAAGCTCGTCGGCCTTCGCCTGGGCGCCTTCGCGCATCTTGACGAAGAACGGGTTGGTGTCGGTCTTCGTGATCAGGCACGCCGAGACGTTCTCATGGGCGGCGGCGAAAGCCTGACCGCCCAAGGTAATGGCGGCCAGCGCGGTTCCCGTCAGTAGCTTTTTCATCTATTCTCTCCCTGGTTGTCTCATTCCATGGGGCTTTTCGCCCGCTTTCCCGGATTCGGGGTAGAGCAATCAAACCGAATATTCGGGCACACGTCAATTAATCAATTTAGTTGATTAATGCGCCATAATTTGATACGACTCCTCCATTAAGGAGATTACCCTTGAATTCCGAATTTGCCACCTCGTTCGTCCTGGGTGCCGCTCAAAGCGGATTGCGCGAGTTCAACGAGCGCCTGCTGCTGACGATCCTGCGCCAGCTCGGCCCGCTCGCGGGCACGAAGCTGGCCGCCCACGCGCAGCTGTCGGCGCAGACGGTGTCGGTGATCCTGCGCAAGCTCGAATCCGAAAACCTGCTGATCCGGGGCGCGCCGCAACGCGGCAAGGTCGGCAAGCCGCAGATCCCCATGGCCCTGAACGCGGCCGGAGCGCTTTCGATCGGGCTGAAGGTCGGGCGGCGCAGTGCCGACGTGGCGCTGATGGATTTCACGGGCTGCGTCCGGGACCGGCGCACCCTGCACTACCCCTTTCCCCGCCCGGACGAGATCTTCGACTTCCTCGAAACCGCGATCACGCAGATGACCGGCCACTTGCCCGCGCCGCTGGCGGACCGGATATGCGGCATCGGGATCGCGATCCCGTTCGAATTGTGGAAATGGACCGACGTCCTGGGTGCGTCGGCGCAGGACATGCTGGCCTGGCGCGACCTGGACCCGTCGAAGCGGGTGGCGCAGTTCAGCGACCTGCCCGTGTCGGTGATCAACGACGCCACCGCCGCGTGCCACGCCGAGAACGCGCTGGGCAACCCGGCCGGGCTGGCGAACTACGCCTACTTCTTCATGGGCGCCTTCATCGGCGGCGGGATCGTGCTGGACCGCGCGGTCTATAGCGGGCACTTCAAGAACGCGGGCGCGCTGGGATCGCTGCAGATAAGCGACACACGCGGTGCGCCGCGCCAGCTGCTCGACAGCGCGTCGCTGAACGTCCTGGGCGATGCCATCCGGAAAGCGGGCGGCGATCCGTCCGACCTGCGCCGCAACATGGACGATTGGAGCGCCCACGCCCCGCTGGTCGACGCCTGGTGCGCCACGGCCGCCAAGGACATCGCCCGCGCGTCTCTGTCGGCCTGCGCGGTCATCGACTTCGAGGCGATCGTCATCGACGGCGCCATCCCGACGGACCTGAGATCGCAGCTGGTCGAGCGGGTGGGCCACGAGATCGCCAAGCTCGACGGGCGCGGCCTGGTGGTGCCCAAGATCCTGCCCGGCAGCATCGGCGCGGATGCCCGCGTGATCGGCGCGGCCCACGTGCCGCTGCAGGCGCGCTATTTCCTGCATTCGAACGCCACCCTGGCAGGCTCCGACGACGCGCAGACCTAGCCCTTTCGGATAGGTCCGCGCGAATTTCTTTTTAATCGCAAGCGTTTTGCTTAATATCTGGGCAGAATCGGTCTGGCCCTGGTGCCGGATCAAAGATGTCCGGCGACGATCTGGGTCCTGCCGCGCCTCGCCTGGCGCAGGGACCGAGACGCGCCGCGACGCGCAGGCAGCGGCGGCGGGGGGAGAGACTGCCGCCGCTGCCTGCGATCCCCTTCCTTGATTTCGAAGCACGGTCGCAACCTGACGAGCACGGTCTGGGGGAAAATCCGGATTTCCTCGGGATGTGCCATTGCCGAAACTGTGTCACGTGACATACTTGGCTGATGTCTTTGTTCCTGATCGTCGCCCTGCCCTTCCTTGGTGCCCTGCTTCCCGGTCTGATGAATCAGGCAGGCAGACAGGCGTGCTTCACCGCAACCTTCCTGGTCACGTTGCTGGCCACGCTGGGCCTGGCCACCCACGTTCCGGCCGTCATGGCGGGCGAGGTCATCACCGCCAAGCTGGACTGGCTGCCGGGCCTCGGCATGAACGTGAACCTGTTCCTGGACCCGCTGGGCCTGATGTTCGCCGGACTGATCCTGGTCATCGGCCTGCTGATCATCGCCTATGCCCGCGCGTATCTATCGCGCAAGGACAACATGGGCGAGTTCTTCACCTACCTGCTGCTGTTCCAAGGCGCGATGGTGGGCATCGTGCTTTCGGACAACGTCCTGATGCTGCTGGTCTTCTGGGAGCTCACGTCGCTGTCGTCCTTCCTGCTGATCGGCTACTGGAAGCACCTGCCCGAAGGCCGCCAGGGCGCGCGCATGGCGCTGGCCGTGACCGGCATGGGCGGGCTGGCGCTGATCGGGGGGATGCTGCTGCTGGGCCGGATCGTGGGCAGCTACGATCTGACGGTGATCCTGGAAAACCGCGACGTGATCCAGGCCTCGCCGCTCTACCTGCCGGCGCTGATCCTGATCCTGCTGGGCGCCTTCACCAAGTCGGCGCAGTTCCCGTTCCACTTCTGGCTGCCGCACGCCATGGCCGCGCCCACGCCGGTGTCGGCCTACCTGCACTCGGCCACCATGGTGAAGGCCGGTCTGTTCCTGATGGCGCGGCTCTGGCCGGTGCTTTCCGGCAGCGACTGGTGGTTCTGGATCGTCACCACCGCGGGCCTGACGACCATGGTGCTGGGCGCGGTGATCGCGCTCTTCAAGAACGACCTGAAGGCGCTGCTGGCCTTCTCTACCGTGTCGCACTTGGGTCTGATCACGTTCCTGCTGGGTACCGGGTCGGGCTACGCGGCGATGGCCGCTGTCTTCCACATCCTCAACCACGCCAGCTTCAAGGCGGCCCTCTTCATGACGGCGGGCATCGTCGACCACGAAGCCCACACCCGCGACATCACCCGGCTGGGCGGGCTGCGCAAGCTGATGCCGATCACCTTCGGCATCGCCACGATCGCGGCGCTGTCCATGGCGGGCATCCCGCTGCTCAACGGCTTTCTGTCGAAGGAAATGATGCTCGAGGAAGCCGCGCACACCAAGATCTTCGGCTCCTACTGGCTGGTGCCGGTCGCGGCGACCGTGGGCGCCCTGTTCTCGGCGGCCTATTCCTTCCGCTACATCGTCCACACCTTCCTGGGCGAGGGGCCGAAAGACGCGCCGTCGAAGCCGCACGATCCGCCCATGGGCATGTGGATCTCGCCCGCGCTGCTGATCGTGCCGGTGGTGCTGATCGGCATCATGCCCTTCTTGGCCGAGCCCTTCGTCAAGACCGTCACCTACGCCGTCATCGGCGGCGCGGTCGAGATGCCCGACGCCCATTTGAAGATCTGGCACGGCCTGACCCCGGCGCTTTACATGTCGATCATCGCCGTTCTGGGCGGTGCCCTTCTGCTGTCGCTGTTCGCCCCGCTGGCCCGCGGCTGGGCCGCCGCCCCCCGCCCCGAGGCGAAGGACATCTTCGACGGCATCGTCGCCTTCTTCGTGGGCCTGGCGCGGGGCATCACGCTGGGTCTGCACAACGGCGCCTTCACGCGCTACGCGGCGATCTTCACGGTCACCGTCACGGGTCTTGGCCTGCACGCCTGGATGACCGGCACCGGTGCCGCACCCACGCGCGAGATGCTTCCGATCACCATCAACGCGCTGGCCGCCTGGGCGATGCTGGTGGCCGCGGCGGGGATGATCGTCTTCGTCCACCGCAACCGTCTGGCCGTCCTGATCCTGATGGGCATCGTCGGGCTGTTCGTGTCGGTGGGCTTCAACTACTTCTCGGCCCCCGACTTGGCGTTGACCCAGATCAGCGTCGAGGTCGTCACGATCATCCTGCTGCTGCTGGCGCTGAACTTCCTGCCCAATCGCACCCCGAAGGAATCCGGCGTTGGCCGACGCCTGCGCGACGGTGTCATCGCCTTGCTGGGGGGGCTGGCCGTCTTCGGGCTGATCTATTCGATGCTGATGACGGATTTCGTGCAGCCGTCGATCTCGCAATACCACCTGGACAATTCCTACAAGGGCGGCGGTGGAGACAACGTCGTCAACGTGATCCTGGTGGACTTCCGCGGCTTCGACACCTTCGGCGAGATCATCGTGCTGGGCATCGCGGCCATCGTGATCTACGCGCTGACCGAGGCGCTGCTGTCGTCTCCGGTGCGCGCGCAGCTGCTCAACCGCGGCTATGAAAGCCGCCGGGCGGGCGACGCGCATCCGCTGATGATGGTCGTGCTCACCCGCGTGATGATGCCCATCGTGCTGATGGTCGGCGTCTACATCTTCCTGCGCGGCCACAACGAGCCCGGCGGCGGCTTCATCGCGGGGCTGGTCGTGGCCATCGGCGTGGTCATGCAATACATGGCCAGCGGCTTTGCCTGGGCCGATGCGCGGCAGCGCTATCCCTATCACGGGATCATCGGCGCGGGCGTGCTGGTGGCGGGACTGACCGGCATCGGCGCGTGGTTCTTCGGCGCGCCCTTCCTCAGCTCGGCCTTCGGCTATTTCCGCATCCCGCCGATGCAGGAATTCGAACTGGCCACCGCCATGGGCTTCGATCTGGGCGTGTTCCTGGCGGTCGTGGGCGCGGTCATGCTGTCGCTGGAAAGCTTTTCGCGCCTGGGACGCCGCCAGGGCGACAAGCCAAGTGAATACGCCATGGATATCGATCCGTCGCGTGACGAAGAAAAGGAGGGCTGAGGGATGGAGCTTCTCGTCGCCTCGGCCGTGGGCATCCTGACCGCCGCGGGCATCTACATGGTGCTGCGGCTGCGCACCTTCCCGGTCATCATCGGGGTGTCGCTGCTGACCTACGCGGTCAACATCTTCCTGTTCGCCAGCGGGCGGCTGGCCACCGACATGCCGCCGATCCTGCGCGACGGGGTCGACGCCTATACCGATCCGCTGCCCCAGGCGCTGGTTCTGACGGCGATCGTGATCTCGTTCGGCATGACCGCGGTGGTTGTCATCATCGCGCTGGGCGCTTGGCTCAGCTGCTCGGACGATTACGTGGACGACCCCGAGCTGCATTCCGGACAGCAAGCGGCCGACCCGAACCCGCGCGGAGGGTCGTTCCGTTGACGCACTGGATCATCGCACCGGTGGTGCTGCCCGCCATGCTGGCCGCCATCATCATCCTTGCGGCGCGCTTCCACCAGAACCTGGCGCGCGTGTTCTCGATGGCGGGATGCGTGGCGCTTCTGCTGGTCGCGTCGGGCCTGTTCTGGCGCGCCTCGGGCGGCCAGATCGACGTGTATCTGCTGGGCAACTGGTCGCCGCCCTTCGGCATCGTTCTGGTCGCGGACCGGCTGTCGACGCTGATGGTGCTGCTGACATCGGTGCTGGCGATCCCGGTGCTTCTTTACGCGATCGGATCGGGCTGGGACATGCGCGGGCGGCATTTCCACGCGCTGTTCCAGTTCCAGCTGATGGGCATCATGGGCGCGTTCCTGACCGGCGACGCGTTCAACCTGTTCGTGTTCTTCGAGGTGCTGCTGATCGCCAGCTACGGCCTGATGATCCATGGCGGCGGGGCGCCGCGCCTGCGGGCGGGCACGCAATACGTGCTCTACAACCTGCTGGGATCGACCCTGTTCCTGTTCGCGCTGGGCACGCTCTACGCCGAGACCGGGACGCTGAACATGGCGGACCTCGCGGGCCGCGTCGCCGCCATCGAGCCGGGCGCGGATGCGGGCATTCGCGTGGCATCGGTGCTGCTGCTGCTGGTCTTCGCCGTGAAGGCGGCGGTGCTGCCGCTGCATTTCTGGCTTCCCGCCAGCTATGCCGAGGCCCCCGCCCCGGTCGCGGCCCTCTTCGCCATCATGACCAAGGTGGGCGCCTACAGCATCATCCGCATGTATACGCTGGTCTTCCCGCCCGATCTCGAGCTGACCCAGGGGCTGTTCGGCACCTGGCTGCTGCCCGCGGCGCTGGCGACCACGGCCATCGGCATGATCGGTGTGCTGGGCACGCAGCGGATCGACCGGATGGTCGCGTTCTCGGTCATCGGGTCCATGGGCATGCTGCTGGTCGCGCTGGCGGGCTTCAGCGAAGCGGGGATCGCCGCCGCGCTCTACTACGCGCTGCATTCCACGCTGGCGACGGCGGCGCTGTTCCTGCTGGTCGACGTGATCCGTGACCGTCGGAAGGACGCGGGCGTGCATCTGGTGGACGCGCGGCCCATCGGCGGCGCGTCGCTGATCGCGGGGATGTTCTTCGCCGCGGCCATCGCCATGTGCGGGATGCCACCGCTGTCCGGCTTCGTGGGCAAGCTGCTGGTGCTGGACGCGTCCTTCGGCACACCGCTGGTGGTCTGGATCTGGTCGGTGGTGCTGGGCACGTCGCTTCTTTGCATCGTCGGCTTCGCGCGCGCGGGCTCGACCGTGTTCTGGAAATGCCACCAGGAGCCGGGCGAGCGTAACGATCCGCACACCGAAACCGACGCCCGCAACAAGCCCGATCCCGACGATCAGCACCCGGCCACGCCCGTCGTCGCCATCGGCGGCCTGATCGCGCTGATCCTGGCGATCACCGTGCTGGCCGGACCCATCAACCGGATGCTGGCGGCCACCGCATCGCAGCTGTTTTCGCCCACGCCCTACATCTCGGCCGTGATGGGCGCGCAGGGCAAGGTCATCACCTACGGTGGCTCGGACGGCTACGCCCAGGATGGCGCAAGCGACCACGCGGATGATGGCACCGAAGGCGAAGGGGAGGCTCACTGATGTCGCGCTTGTTGCCCCACCCGCTTCTGACCCTGCTGCTGGTCCTGGTCTGGTGCCTGCTGATCAATTCGCTGAGCCTGGGCACGGTCGTCTTCGGCGCGCTGCTCGGCCTGCTGATCCCCGCCGCCACCGCCGCCTATTGGCCCGACCGGCCGCGCATCCCGCGGCCCCTGCGCCTGGTGAGCTACATCCTGGTGGTGCTCTGGGATATTCTGGTCGCCAACGTGCAGGTCGCCATGATCGTGCTGTTCAAGCCCAACGCGGACATGAAATCCAACTGGGTGACGATCCCGCTGGACCTGAAATCCCCCGAGGCGATCTCGATCCTGGCGGGTACCATCACGCTCACCCCCGGCACGGTCAGCGCGGATCTCAGCGATGACGGGGTGGCACTTCTGGTCCACGCGCTCGATGCGCCCGATCCCGAAGCCACGGGCAACCAGATCAAGGACCGTTACGAGCGTCGGCTGAAGGAGATTTTCGAATGATCGACCTAGCGCTGAATTTCGCATTCGTTGCCGTCGGACTGGCCCAGGTGCTGGCCCTGGTCCGGCTGGTGCGCGGCCCCCATGTGGGCGACCGCATCCTGGCGCTCGACACGATGGTCATCAACGCCATCGGCCTGATCGTGCTGGTGGGCGTCAAATGGGGCACCCAGATGTATTTCGAATCCGCGATGATCTTCGCGATGCTGGGCTTCGTGTCCACCGTCGCGCTGGCCCGTTTCGTGCTGCGGGGGGACATCATCGAATGATCCTGGACCTGATCATCGTCGCGGCGCTGCTGATCGGCGGCTTCTTCACGCTGGTGGGCTCGATCGGCCTGCTCAAGCTCGACAGCCCCATGAAGCGGCTGCACGCACCCACCAAGGCCGCGACGCTGGGCGTGGGATCGCTGCTGATGGCGTCCATCGTCAATGCCTGGGCGCATCACGACGGGTCGCTGAACGAGGTGCTGATCATGGCGTTCCTGTTCATCACCGCGCCGATCACCGCGAATTTCATCGCCAAGGTGAACATTCACCGCCGCGACACCCGCGATCCGCTGCCCCAGCCGCCCAATGACGACATCTGGGCCACCCTGGACACGCCGCCCGACCGCAGCGACGGCTAAAGGTCGAAGGTCGCCAGGACCGGCGCGTGGTCCGACGGCTTTTCCCAGCCGCGGACGTGGCGCAGGATGCGGCTGGAATGGGCGGCGTTGGCGATGTCGGGCGTGGCCCAGACGTGATCGAGGCGCCGGCCCTTGTCGGCAGCGTCCCAGTCTGGCGAGCGGTAGGACCACCACGAATAAAGCTGGCCTTCGGGAATGTCGGCGCGGGTGACGTCGATCCACGACCCGGCCTCTTGCGTCTCGGCCAGGTGCGCGACCTCGACGGGGGTGTGCGACACCACCTTCAGCAGCTGCTTGTGGGACCAGACGTCATCCTCGCGCGGGGCGATGTTCAGATCGCCCACAAGTATCGCGCGCTCGGGCCGGTTGGCGCGGAAGTCGTCGCGCATGGCGGTCAGGTAGTCCAGCTTCTGGCCGAACTTCTCGTTCTGCGCGCGGTCCGGCACGTCGCCCCCCGCTGGCACATAGTAGTTGTGGATCGTCACGCCGTTTTCCAGCCGCGCCGCGACGTGGCGGGCGTGGCCCAGCGCGACGTGGTCATGGGCGCCCACCTCTTCCAGCGGCAGCTTCGACAGGATCGCGACGCCGTTATACCCCTTCTGCCCCCGTGCGACCGCGTGGCCGTAGCCGAGATCGGCAAAGGACGGGATCTTTTCGACCGGCGATTTGCACTCTTGCAGGCACAGCACATCCACCCCGGTCTGGGTCAGGAGATCGCGTACCAGGCTTTCGCGCAGACGGACCGAGTTGATGTTCCACGTGGCAAGGGTGAAGGGCATGGGCGGCTCCGGTTTGCGTGGATTCGCAGTCCTTATCCCAGATCGCGGGCGGGCGCGACAGGACGGCACGGGAACGCCGGTGGGGCGGAAACGTTGGTCGGGCGAAACGTTTTCCGGAGAGTTCAATGATACGCAAGACCCTGATGATTACCGCCGCCGCGATGGCCCTCCCCGCACTTGCCCAAGACAGCGACCCGTCGCAAACCACCGTCGGATCGCTGGATGGCACGATCGACGGCGTTCAGACCGCCTTCGTCGTGGTCGATGGTGAAGATGTGCCGACCGGCTGGAAAGAGGTCGAGAACGGGATCGAGGTCACCTTGCGCGCCTTTCCCGAGGACCAGCCCCAGTCCGACGACAACAGCCTGACCATCCGCCTGGTCGCCGACACGGCCAGCAGGCGCACGGCGCTGCAATCGGGCGAGGTTTCGTTCACGCGGAATGGCGAAATGCTCAGCGCGACCGACGACGCCATCGACCTGTCGATCAATTCGCTGGAAGTCACCGAAGACAGCCTGCTCTTCGAAGGCAATATCCGCACCACTTTGGCACCGGGTGACAAGGACGTGTCGGTCGTCTCGCCGGACGGCGTGACGCTTTCGGCCGATATCCAGGCGACGGTGATCCGCGCCGAATAGCCGCCCCGAAGATCAGCCGCCAGGCGGCCGACCCCCGGGCGGGGTCGGTCACACAGCCAGGCGGTAACCCCCGGATTCGGTAACCAGCAGCCGCGCGTTCGACGGATCGGGTTCGATCTTCTGGCGCAGCCGGTAGATGTGCGTCTCGAGCGTGTGGGTGGTGACGCCCGCGTTATATCCCCAGACCTCGTGCAGCAGCACGTCCCGCGGCACCACGCCTTCGCTGGCGCGGTAAAGGAATTTCAGGATGTTCGTCTCTTTTTCGGTCAGGCGGATCTTCTTTTCCGCCTCGTCCACCAGCAGCTTCTGCGCGGGCCGGAAGGAATAGGGCCCAAGCCCGAACACCGCGTCCTCGGACTGCTCGTGCTGGCGCAGCTGCGCCCGGATCCGGGCCAGCAGAACCGGGAACTTGAAGGGCTTGGTCACGTAGTCGTTGGCGCCCGCATCCAGGCCAAGGATCGTGTCGGCGTCGCTGTCCTGTCCGGTCAGCATCACGATCGGGCATTTCACGCCCTGCTTGCGCATCAGCTTGCAAAGCTCGCGCCCGTCGGTGTCGGGCAGGCCCACGTCCAGGATCACCAGGTCGTAGAGACCTTCCTTGACCTTCTCCATCGCGTGCGTGCCGGTGTCGGCCTCGAACACGTCGAAATCCTCGGTCAGGACCAATTGCTCGCTCAGCGCTTCGCGCAGATCGTCATCGTCGTCGACCAAAAGGATCTTCTTCAGGTTACTCATCGGAACACCTCCACTCGCTTCAACGTGAAAGGTGGGTCGCGGGTCCGTGCTCCGCAAGAATTGCTGCCGATCGCTCACGCGGACGTGTCACAGCGCCCGGAAATGTTTCACATTCCCGTCGGCGCAGCCTAATTGAAGCGGATGAAGACGCCCGACCCCTTCCTGCCCAGCGTGGCCGAGCGCCTGCACCGCGCCCGCACCGATCTGTCGCTGGGCCTGGCCGTCGGGATCGACACCGGGACGGCGCGCTGGCTTGTCCTGGCCGCGACCCGCGCCACGCCTGCCCGTCTGCGCGCGATGCTGGACGGCGGCGATGCGCAGCTCGTGCTGACCGCGCGCCGCGCCGAGACGCTGAAAATCCGGATCTACGACGATGACCTCGTCCGCCTGCCGCTGGCGCGGGATGCAACCGCGGCGCAGATCCAGGCCATCGTGGACCCGGCCCAGGATCTTGCCGCGCCGCTCAAAGGCCCCTTCGCACCGCTGCGCGGGGGCGATGCGTCGGCGCAGCGTGCGGGGCTGACGCTGGTGCGCCAGGCGCAGCTGCTGCCGGCCGTGATCGCGCGCCCGGTGCGCGATCTGCCCGAGGGCATCGTGACGGTCGCCCCCGGCGATCCGGACGCGGCCCCGCCGGACGCCTTGCGCGCCGCCATCGCCGCCCGCCTGCCCATCGCCGCGACGACGGGGGCCCGGCTGCACGTCTTCCAGCCCGAAAGCGGCGGGCCCGAGCATTACGCGGTCGAGATCGGCCAGCCGGATCGGGGCCGCCCGGTGCTGACACGGCTGCACTCGGCCTGCTTCACCGGCGACGTGCTGGGTTCGCTGAAATGCGATTGCGGCCCGCAACTGCAAGCCGCGCTGGCGCAGATGGCGGCAGAGGGCGCGGGCGTGCTGCTCTATCTCAACCAGGAAGGCCGGGGCATCGGGCTGGCCAACAAGATGCGCGCCTACGCCCTGCAGGACCAGGGCTTCGACACGGTCGAGGCGAATCATCGGCTGGGCTTCGACGACGACGAGCGCGACTTCGGCGTGGGTCTCGCGATGCTGCGCAAGCTGGGCGTCCGGCAGGTGCGGCTACTGACCAACAATCCGCGCAAGCTGGCGCTGTTCGAGGGCAGCGGGATCGAACTGGTCGCGCGCGTTCCGCTTTGGGTCGGCGAAAGCGCGTTCAACCGCGACTACCTGCGGGTGAAATCCGAGCGCTCGGGGCACCTGGAATGACCCCCGACGATATCGTCGTCACCCCGACCGGGGTCCGGTTCCGGGGGCGTCAGCTGCCCTGCACCTGGGGGCGTGGCGGCATCACCGACACCAAGCGCGAGGGCGACGGCGCCACCCCGCGTGGCATCCACGGGATCGTCGGCATGCTCTACCGTCCCGACCGGATCGCGCGCCCCACCGACTGGGCCGTGCCGATCCGCCCCGGCGATCTCTGGTCCGACGACCCGCGCGATCCCGACTACAACCTGATGGTCCGCGCGCCCACGCCGTTTTCGCACGAAACCCTGCGCAGGCCCGACCCGCTGTATGACCTGGTGATCCTGACCGACTGGAACTGGCCCCGCGCCGTCAAGGGGCGCGGATCGGCGATCTTCCTGCATCGCTGGCGCAGGCCGGGCTACCCCACCGAAGGCTGCGTCGCGTTCCGGCCCCGCGACCTGCTGTGGCTGGCCCGGCGCATCACCTACGAGACGCGGCTGATCGTGCGCTAGCCGTAGTCTCGGGGCCCGAAAATCGCCGAGCCCACGCGCACATCGGTCGCGCCCTCGGCGATCGCAACCTCGAAATCGCCGCTCATCCCCATCGACAGGCGGTCCAGCCCGTTGCGCTCGGCCAGCTCAGCCAGCCGACGGAAATGCGGCGCCGGGTCGTCATCGACGGGCGGGATGCACATCAGCCCCAACAGCGGCAGGTCCAGGTCGCGGCATTGCTGCACGAAGCCGTCGGTGTCCTTCACCGCGATGCCCGATTTCTGATCCTCGTCGCCGATATCCACCTGGATGAACAGGTCCGGACACGACCCGGTTTCCTGGGCGATGCGGGCGATGGTCTTGGCGATCTTGGGGCGGTCGACCGTCTGGATCGTGCCGAACAGCTCCATCGCGGCGCGGGTCTTGTTGGACTGCAAGGGGCCGATCAGGTGCAGGTCCAGGTCATCGTAGCGCTTGGCGAAGGCGGGCCATTTGCCTTCCGCTTCCTGCACGCGGTTCTCGCCGAAGGATTTGTGACCCTGTTCCAGCACCGCTTCGACGCGCGCTTCGGACTGCACCTTGCTGACGGCGATCAGCCGGACCGATCCCGGCGCGCGTCCGGCGCGGGCCTCGGCTTCGGCGATCCGGGACTTGATATCTGCAAGGCTCATGCGGGCGCTCCGTCCTGATGGTGCGGACCTTATCGCCCGACCGGGGCGCAAAAGAAAAGGGCAGGTCCGAAGACCTGCCCAATTCCGCGTTCCGATCCGGTTGGGATCAGAAGTTCATCCGGATACCGAACGAGTAGTTGTCGGTGTCTTCGAAGTCGTTGATGTCGTCGTAGTCGGCATGCGCGTAACCGGCCTGCAGCTCGGCGCCGCCGCCCAGGTCGTAGTTCGCGGTCAGCGCGTAACCCGTCACGTCACCGGCGGTGGTGTCGTACACACCGTAGTTGACGGCGACCAGGATCGCACCGACTTCGTAACCCAGGGCCAGACCGATGTGGTCGTTGATCGGGGCGTTGAACGGGATCTGGTCGGTCTCGGCATCCGAGTCGTTGTCGAAGGTGCCGACAGACAGCGGAACGTTGTCGTAGTCCGAGTAGTTCAGGATCGCGGTGATGCCACCGGCGGTGGCCATGTCCAGGCTCAGGCCGATGACGTCCGAGTCACCGGTCTGCTGGTAGCCAAGACCGGCGCCGAAGCCGAAGCCACCGAATTCGCCTTCGTAGCGAACACCAACACCCAGGACGGTGTCGTCTTCGATGTCGTCGATGGCCGCTTCGAAGTCGTCGAAGAGGTCAGCGTCAGCCGAGTCAGAGTCGTCGTCGATCTCGGCCGAAGCGGCGAACGAGAAGGCGCCGAACGAATAGTCGTAACGCGCGACCTGGCCGTCATAGGTGCCGTCGAGGCCCGAGTTGCCGTTGTAGCCGGCGTGCTCGTTCACGTCGTCGATGGTTCCGCCGATGATGGCTTCCTTCATCACGAAGTCCAGCGCACCGTCGGTGTCGCCCATCGACAGGTTGCCGTAGGCACCCGACACGTAGATGTACGAGTCGTCGCCGCCTTCGGAGGGCACGAACGCGCCGCCTTCTTGGGTCGAGTCCAGGTCGACTTCGGCACCGAAGGTCAGGCCGCCGTCGGTTTCGCCCGAAAGCGAGAAGTCAACGTCAACGTCGGTGTGGAACTGACCGTCGCGGTCGACCAACTCGTTGGCGTTATCGTCTTCGTTGAGCTGGTTGACCTCACCACCGACGACACCCATTTCGGCGAAGCCGCCAAGGCTGACTTCAGCAGCCAGCGCGAACGACGTGGACGCAACGAGCGCCGTGGTCGCAAGAAGAATATTTTTCATGGTTTCCCTCATGATCTCAAGTTCCGGCCCCATGAGGACGAGCGCCTCGTGGGTACAGCGTTGGAGTGCGCCTTTCACGCGGCCGTTTCAAGCAATCGCGGCCGCCCGAACTGTTTGCCGACCCGATTGGTGCATGCGTGCCACACCCGCTTTCGGGCGGCTAAAGGGGCCGGGTATAACGGAAAAGGCGCAACACTTGCCGATGGCCGCTGCCGCTGCGCGAGGTCCCATGCACACTCTGCGGTCAGCGCCAGGGCGGTCGGACCGCTCCACCAACGCCACTTCGAAGGCGGCGACACATCCTGTCTTTACAAGGGGCGCTGCGCACCGGGACAGGCCGCCATGCCCGACGCCCGAACGTGAAGGCGCGCCCGGATACGCCCGCCGCGACGCGTACAGTATAGAGTGGCATCCATCGCCGGGGCGGGGCGGGCAAACTGGTTTCTTGCCCGCGTCGCACCTCTGCGCTAGGGATGAGGCAGTTTTGACGGGCGGACGCGGGCAAACCATGGCTTATTCCAAGACGATCGCGATCATCGCGCTGACGGTCGCTGCCGTTGCGACCTCGGGCTGTGGCAACCGCACCGAGTCCGACGGGCTGATTCCCGACCGGTCGCGCGACTCGATCCTGCGCCAGCGCGCCAACACGGTGGCGGGTCAGCCGCGCCGGGAAACGATCTGGGATCTCTTTTCCAATGTCGACGATCCCGACACCAAGATCGAAGTGAACAAGTATATCTGGACCGCCGCGCAGCAGGTCCTGGATTTCCTTCCCATCGAAACCGCCGATCCGTTTTCGGGCGTGATCGTCTATGGCTACGGTCGGCCGCCCGGCGGCGGGCCCGCCTATCGCGCCACCGTCTATGTCCAGGATCCCGCACTCGACGCACGGTCGCTGAACGTGGCGCTGGCGACCAGTGGCGGCCCGGTCAACGCCGACACGACCCGCGCGATCGAGGATGCGATCCTGACCCGCGCGCGCCAGTTGCGGCTGGCCGACGCGCGGCTCTAGACCGCGCGGCCCGCGAACCCGGCGATCCAGTCGAACTGGGCGGGCAGGCAGACCTGCCGCAGATCGTAGGTCCGTTGCACGTGCTGCCGCGCCGCAGCCCCCAGGGCCGCGCGCCGCGAAGGATCGTCCAGCAGCGCGTCGATCCGGTCGACCAGGCCGGGGATGTCGAAGAAGTCGGACAGGATCGCCGTCTTGTCGTGAACCAGCGCCTCGCGCACGGGGGCGGTGTCGCTGGCCACGATCGCCGCTTCGCAGGCCATGGCTTCCAGCAGCGACCAGCTCAGGACGAACGGATAGGTCAGGTAGAGATGCAGGCGCGTCACCTGCAGCAGCCGGGTGAAGTCGTCGCGCGCGATGCGGCCGGTGAAATGCACCCGCGCCAAGTCCGCGTCCGAAATCCGGTCGCGCACCTCGGCAATCATCACATCCTTCCAGGTGCCGCCCTGCTTGGGCGCGCTGCCGTAGCTGACGCCGTCCTCGCCCACCACGATGATCTGCGCGTTCGGACGCCGCTTCAGCAGGTCGGGCAACGCGCGCATGAAGATGTGGAAGCCGCGATAGGGCTCGAGGTTGCGATTGACGAAGCTGATGACCTCGTCCGCCCGCGTCCATGAGCCGACCCCGTCCAGCGTCAGCCGGACGCCGGGGTCGGGACGGATCGCGTCGGTGTCGACGCCGTCATGGATCACCGAGATCTTTTCGCGCAGGCCGGGCGGGTGGCTGTCGGCCTGCCAGAAGGTCGGCGAAATCCCCGCATCGGCGCTTTCCAGTTGCAGCCGCATCCCGAGGTTCTTCATCGCGACCCGGTGGACGCGCCCAAGCTCGTTCGTGGCCTGGAACTCGGGGTCGAAATCCATGTCGGCATTCGCGGCCTGGTAGAAGTATTCGCAGAAGATGCCGATCTTCGCGTCGGGCCAGATGTCGCGCAGGAACAGCGCCTCGCCCCAGCCGGAATGGGCAATGATGACATCGGGCGTCAGCCCGCGCTCTTTCAGCGCTAGGCACGCCCGCAAAACCACGGCCCCGCGATCCACCGCGCGGTTGAGGGTATTGAGCCAGGGGTGCAGCTTGTGGTCCTCGGGCTCGGCGTATTTGTAGGGGACCAGTCGCACACCGCGCCAATCCTGCGGCTTTTCGAAGCGCGAGCTCAGCGCCACGACCCGGTGGCCGCGCTTTGCCAGCGCCGGGGCCAGATGGGCGAACTGGCCCGGAAAGTTCTGGTGCAGAAACAGAAAAACCATGCCATTCCCCGGGGCCCGACCACGCTGCCGCCCATCCATAGCGCAAATTCCGGCGCGCGTAAGGCGCGGGCGGTGCCTTCGCGCTGGACCCTGTCCCACGCGCTGCCTATCAATCACGCGAACCGAAAGATCACGTTAAAGGCCGCCCATGCCCCGCTATGACGCTTCCAAATCCGAGCCCTTCTGGCAGGACGCCTGGGCCAGGTCCGGCACCTTCACCGCCCGCCGCGACGACGCCAAGCCGAAATACTACGTGCTCGAGATGTTTCCCTACCCGTCGGGCAACCTGCATATCGGCCACGTCCGCAACTACGCCATGGGCGACGTGGTGGCGCGCTACAAGCTGGCCACGGGCCACGCCGTGCTGCACCCGATGGGATGGGACGCCTTCGGGCTTCCGGCCGAGAACGCGGCGATGGAGCGGGGCATCCACCCCGAAGGCTGGACCCGCGACAACATCGCCAACATGAAGGCGCAGTTCGCCCGGCTCGGCCTGTCGCTGGACTGGAGCCGCGAATTCGCCACCTGCGATCCGGACTATTACGGCCACCAGCAATCCATGTTCATCGACTTCCTGGAAAAGGGACTGGTCTATCGCAAGAACGCGGTGGTGAACTGGGATCCCGTCGACATGACCGTTCTGGCCAACGAACAGGTCGAGGACGGGCGCGGCTGGCGCTCGGGCGCGCTGGTGGAACGGCGCGAGCTGACCCAGTGGTTCTTCAAGATCTCGGACTACTCGGACGAGCTGCTGTCGGCGCTGGATACGCTCGACAACTGGCCCGAGAAGGTCAAGACGATGCAGGCCAACTGGATCGGCAAGTCGCGCGGCCTGCAATTCGCCTTCGGGCTGGTGGACGCGCCCGAGGGCCACGACCGGATCGAGGTCTATACCACCCGCCCCGACACCTTGCTGGGCGCCAGCTTCGTCGGCATCTCGCCCGATCACCCGCTGGCCCGCCAGCTTGAACAGGACAACCCCGACCTGGCCGCCTTCAGCGCCGAGTGCCGCAAGATGGGCACCGCCGAGGAGGACCTGGAAAAGGCCGAAAAGCGCGGCTTCGACACCGGCCTGCGCGTGCGCCACCCGTTCGACACGGCGTGGGAGCTTCCGGTCTATGTCGCCAACTTCATCCTGATGGATTACGGCACCGGCGCGATCTTCGGCTGCCCGGCCCACGACGCGCGCGACCTGGAATTCGCCCGCAAATACGGCCTGCCGGTCGTCTCGACCTTCGCGCCCGCCAAGGACGACGGCTCGGCCCTGCCCGAAGACGGCGGCGACGCCTACGTGCCGCCCAAGACGGAACCCGTGATCTACGTCCGCGGCTTCGCGGGCGACACCGAGCAGACCGGCAACGACGCCATCGACGCGGCCATCGCCTTTTGCGAGGAGAACGGCGTCGGGCGCGGCGTCACCAAGTTCCGCCTGCGCGACTGGGGCCTGTCGCGGCAACGCTACTGGGGCTGCCCGATCCCGGTGGTCCATTGCGACGCTTGCGGCGTGGTGCCCGAGCGCAAGGAAAACCTGCCCGTCCGCCTGCCCGAGGACGTCAGCTTCGACATCCCCGGCAACCCGCTGGACCGCCACCCCACCTGGCGCGACACGCCCTGCCCCGCCTGCGGCAAGCCCGCCCGCCGCGAAACCGACACGATGGACACCTTCGTCGATTCGTCGTGGTACTACGCGCGCTTCACCTCGCCCGGCGCTGCGACGCCCACCGACCCGGACGAAGCGGCCTACTGGATGAATGTCGACCAGTATATCGGCGGCGTCGAGCACGCGATCCTGCACCTGCTCTATTCGCGCTTTTTCGCCCGCGCCATGAACGAATGCGGCCACCTGCCCGACAAAGCGCGCGAGCCGTTCGACGCGCTGTTCACGCAGGGGATGGTGACGCACGAGATTTATACCAACAAGCTTTTCGGACCCGGCTATTCAGGAAAGAAAACAATACCGACCAATCCTGAAGCATCGGAGAAAGCGTGGATCAGGTCGTCGGTTGAAAAATTTTTCTTTCCCGAAGACGTCGTTTCGTTTTCACACGAAGGCAAGCGTATGGCCGTTCTCAAAGACACTCTCGAAGCAGCAGGAAGAGATCCTCAGAATATTGAGGATCTCGTAGATCAGGAAAGAGAGGACGAAGAGACTGAATTAGGAGTTCTTGTAATCCCGTCGGCCAAGATGTCGAAGTCGAAGAAGAACGTCGTCGATCCCGGCACCATCATCGATCAGTACGGCGCCGACACCGCGCGGTGGTTCGTCCTTTCCGACAGCCCGCCCGAGCGCGACGTGGAATGGACCGCCGCGGGGGCCGAGGCCGCGTCCAAGCACCTGGGCCGCGTCTGGCGCATCGCCGAGGCCGCCAGCGACGCCCCCGACACCGGCAAGGGCGACGACGCGTTGCTGCGCGAGATGCACAAGGCCATCCACGACGTGACCATGGGCATCGAATCCTTCGGCTTCAACACGTCCGTGGCCCGTCTCTATGCCTTCGCCAACGTGCTGCAGAAATCGCAGGCGGGCCGCGCCGCACGCACGCAAGCGGCGCGGACCATGGCGCAGCTCATGTCGCCCATGACCCCGCATCTGAGCGAAGAGATCTGGCGCCTGCTGGGCGGTGAGGGGCTGATCGCCAACGCCCCCTGGCCGCAGGCCGATCCCGCGATGCTGGTCGAAGACGAAGTGACCCTGCCGATCCAGGTGAACGGCAAGCGCCGCGCCGAAATCACGGTGCCCAAGGAGATGTCGAAAGAAGACGTCGAAGCCCGCGCCCTGGCGACGGACGCGGTGCAGAAGGCGTTGCAGGGCGGCTCGCCGAAAAAGGTGATCGTGGTGCCCGGACGGATCGTCAATGTGGTGGTCTAGGCGCCCGCGCCTGCGTGTCCTCGCCGCGCTGGGCTTCCTGCTGGCCGCGTCCTGCGGCTTCACGCCGGTCTATGGCCCCGGCGGTGCGGCGCAGGGCCTTTACGGCGATATCGCCGTGGCCACCCCGTCCGACGTGGCGGGCTACCTGCTGGTCGAGCAGCTCGAGCGGCGTCTGGGCCAGCCCACGGGCGCGCCGCGCTACGATCTGACCGCCGATATCGCGCTCAGCGAAACCGGTCTGGGCATCACGCCCGATCAGGAAACCACCCGCATCCGCCTGCTGGGGCGGCTCGACTACACGCTGACCGACGCCACCAGCGGCGCGCTTGCCAGGCGCGGCAGCGTGCAGAATTTCACCGCGTATTCCGCCCCGGTCTTCAGCGCCGCGCGCAACACGATCGCGGGCAACTCGGTCACCGTTCAGGCCGCCGAGGACGACGCCATCGCGCGGCTCATGGTGATCCTCGCGGACCAGCTGGTGGCCGAATTGCTGGCCACCGCACCCGACTGGCGCGCGGGCCCGTGAAGCTGAACAAGAACGACGCGACCGCCTGGATCGCCAAGCCGCCCGCGGATCGGCCCGGCACGCTGATCTACGGCGACGACGCCATGCGCGTCGCGCTGATTCGACAGGACCTGGTCGCCGCCCTGATCGGACCCAAGGGCGACGAGGAAATGCGCCTGACCCGCCTGCAGGCAGGCGATCTGAGCGGCGAGAAATCCGCCCTGTCGGATGCGCTGAAGGCCCAGGGCTTTTTTCCCGGCCCCCGCGCCGTGCTGGTCGAGGACGCGACCAACACCCACGCCAAGATCATCCTTGCCGCGCTCGAAGACTGGCAGTCGGGCGACGCGCACATGGTCGTGGTCGGCCGCGCGCTTCCGAAGACCTCGCCCCTGCGCAAGGGCTTCGAGACGCATCCAAGGGCCGCCGCCATCGCCATCTACGACGAGCCCATGGGCGTGGCCGAGATGCGCGACGCGCTTGCCAAGGCGGGTCTGACCCGGATCGACCGCGACGCCGAAGGCGCGCTGCGATCGCTTGCCGCCGGGCTGGATCCCGGCGATTTCCGGCAACTGGTCGAAAAGCTGGCGCTCTACAAATCCGGCGACGACGCGCCGCTCGGGGAAGACGACGTGCGCGCCTGCGCGCCTGCCTCGACCGAGGCCGACATGGACGAAATCGTCGCCATCGTCGCCGATGGCCGCTCCGACCTGATCGGCCCCGTCATGCGCCGCCTGTGGTCGCAGGGCGCGCAGCCCGTCGCCTTGTGCATCGCCGCCCAGCGCCATTTCCGCACCCTTCTGACCGCCGCCAGCGATCCCGGCGGCGCGGGCGCGGGCGTGGGACGGCTGCGCCCGCCGGTCTTCGGGCCCCGCCGCGACGCGGTGCTGCGCCGGGCGCAGGGCTGGGGAGCGCCGCGGCTGGAACAGGCCATGCGGCTTCTGACCGACACCGACCTGACCCTGCGCTCGGCCAGCCGCGCGCCGCACATGGCGGTGCTGGAACGGGCCTTCATTCGCCTTGCCATGATGGGAAAACACTGATGCTGACACTCTACGGAACCCCGAAGTCGCGCGCGTTCCGCCCGCTCTGGCTGCTCGAAGAGCTTGAACTGGATTTCGTCCACAAGCCCGTCCCGCCCCACGATTCGGCGCTGAAGAAGCTGAACCCGTCGGGCAAGGTGCCGGTCCTCGTGGCCAACGGCGTCACGATCACCGATTCGACCGCGATCCTGACCTATCTGGCCGACCGCGAGGGCAAGCTGACCCATCCTGCGGGCTCGCTCGATCGGGCCAAGCAGGACGCGGTGATGTTCCAGGCCCTGGACGAGCTCGACAGCTGCCTGTGGACCGCCGCGCGCCATTCCTTCGTGCTGCCCGAAGACCGGCGCGTGCCGGAAGTGAAGGACAGCCTGAAATGGGAATTCAGCCGCGCCATCGACCGCATGGCGACGCATCTGAAGGACCGCGAATTCGTCACCGGCGACGACATGACCATCGCCGATATCGTCGTGACCCATTGCGGCGGCTGGGCGGTGACGGCGAAGTTCCCGCTCGAGAACGATACCTTCCGCGCCTATCTCGACCGGATGCGGGCGCGCCCGGCCTATATCCGCGCGGCGGGCCGCTAGGCGTCGGAACGAAGCGCGGCGGCGGCGGTTGACCCTTCGACACGCAGCCCGGAGGATCCGTCTTGTCCCAGAAATCAGCTATCGTCTGCGGCGGCAGCGCCGGTGTTGGCCGCGCCGTGGTCGCGGCCCTTGTCGACCGCGGCTACAAGGTCGGCGTGATCGCGCGCGGGCAGGACCGCCTGGACCGGATGGCCCAGGACGACACCATCGTCACCGCCAGCGCCGACGTGGCCGATGCCGACGCGCTGGCCGCCGCCGTCGATACCCTGGTGGACCGGATCGGCACGCCGACGGTCTGGGTCAACTCGGCCATGCTCACGAGCTTTTCGCCCTTCGAGCAAGTCGGCGCCGACGAATTCCGCCGCATCGTGGACGTGACGCTGATCGGCCAGGCCAACGGCACGCGTCTGGCGCTTCGACACATGAAGCGGGGCAACATCGTCAATGTCGGATCGGGCCTGGCCTATCGCCCGGTGCCGTTCCAGGCGGCCTATTGCGCGTCGAAACACGGGATCAACGGCTTCTCGTCGTCGGTCCGGTCCGAGCTTCTGCGCGACAAGCGGCCCATCACCTTGTCGCTGGTGCAGCTTCCCGCGATCAACACGCCGCAATTCGACTGGGCGCTGAACCGGCTTAAGATGAAGCCGCAGCCCGCGCCGCCGATCTACCAGCCCGAGGTGCCCGCCCGCGCCGTCATGCAGGCCATCGACAAGAACGCGCGCGAGCTCTTCGTGGGCACGTCGGTGCTGAAGCTGGTGCTGCCGAACTTCTTCCTGCCCGACTGGCTGGACCGCAAGCTGGCGGATAGCGGCGCCGAGATGCAGAAATCCGACCGGGACGAGCCCGGCGGGCGGCCCAACAACCTGTACGATCCGGTCGATTACGACGCGACCGCCCATGGCAGCTTCGACGACCGCGCGAAGGACAGCGGGTTGATCGTCGACGCGGATCTCGTGCGCAAGGCGGCGCTCGCCGCGTTGGTGGGCGTGCCGTTCCTGCTGGGCCTGCTGATCGGCTAGACGCGGCTCAGGCGCGCGGCAAAGCGCGACGGGCCGGTCACCTCGACGATCGTCTCGCCGTCCTCGGGCAGCGCGATGCGGTCGCCGAAATCGAACACGCCGCGCCACGATGCGCCGCCCGCCTCGATCGCCAGGCGCAACACCGCGCCCTCGACATCCGCCGAAACCGTGTCGGGGTCGGGAAACCCCGCCTGCCCGCGCAACGCCAGCACGCGGCGATAGAACGACAGCACCGATTGCGGATCGCTGTCCTGAGCCGCCACCGACAGTCCCGCGGGCCAGCCCATCGGCAACCAGGGCGTCCCGCTGGAAAACCCGCCATTCGGCCCGTCGTCCCACGGAAGCGGCACCCGCGCGCCGTCGCGGCCCGGCCCGTCGGGCCAGTAGAGCAGGTCGTGCGGGTCGCGCGTGGCCTCTTTCGACAGCGTGGGATGGGGCAATCCAAGCTCTTCCCCCTGGAACAGCATCAGCGACCCGGGCAGCACCGACAACAGCAGCGCGAAGAACTTCGCCGCCTGCGCCGTCCCGTCGCCATGGGCCGAGACGTGGCGCGCCACGTCGTGGTTCGACAGCCACCAGGGCGCGATCCAGTCACCGTCCA
The DNA here is from genome assembly GCF_016412875.1 of Palleronia pontilimi. Taxonomy (GTDB): domain Bacteria; phylum Pseudomonadota; class Alphaproteobacteria; order Rhodobacterales; family Rhodobacteraceae; genus Palleronia; species Palleronia pontilimi. The sequence continues at coordinate 133,604 of NZ_JAEKPD010000009.1, forward strand.
TCCGCGCGATCAGGTCGGCATAGGTCCGCGGATCGCCGCCGCCCTCGCCCAGCAACAACGGATAGGCCGCGTCGAGCCGTCCCTCATGGGTGAAATTCCGCGACAGCTCGATGGCGCGGTTGCCGGAATTGTTCTCGCCCACGATCCACTTGTCCGGCCCCGCCCAGTCGCGCACCGTGGCGCCGAAAGCCGCACCGTCGCCGGGCAGCATGTCGTAGACGTGGTCCTGCCAGGTATAGGGGTTGAAGTCCGCGCCACTGACCTTGGCCTTCACCTCGGGCGACGCGGGCGGGTTGTCCTTCATCGACGTGTCGAACAGGTAGGAGGTGATCGCGTCCATGCGGAAACCGTCGACACCCCGCGCGCACCAGAACTCCACCGTCTCGCGGTGGTCGTCCTGCACCGGCCCGTGGCGCAGGTCCAGCGATGGCTGGCAGGACAGGAACTGGTGGAAATAATACTGCCGCCGCTTGTGGTTCCAGGTCCAGGCGGGCTGGCCGAAGAAGCTGAGCCAGTTGTTCGGCGCCGTGCCGTCGGGCTTGGGGTCACGCCAGACATAGCGCGCCGCCGCGTCCTCGTCGCCGTCGATGGCGGCCAGGAAGTTCGGATGCTCGCAGGAGGTGTGGTTGAACACCAAGTCGAAGATCACCCCCAGACCCATCCCGTGCGCCGTCTCGATCAGCGCATCCACGTCGTCCAGCGTGCCGAAGCGCGGATCGACCGCGCGGTGATCGGCGATGTCGTAGCCACCATCGTCCATGGGCGAGACGTAGAAGGGCGCGAGCCACACCGCATCCACCCCCAAATCGCGAACGTGGCCCAGATTGTCGATCACGCCGCGCAGATCGCCCTCGCCCGTTCCGGTCGTGTCGCGGAACGAGCGTGGGTAGATCTCGTAGATTGTCGGGTTCTTCAGGCTACGCGCCAACCACCATGCCCCCGTTGGGATGCAGGCATTGCCCGGTGTAGTAATTGCCGTCGTCGCTGGCCAGGAACAGGAAGGCGGTCGCGACTTCCCACGGTTGCCCCGCGCGGCCCATGGGCACGCCCGAGCCGAAATCCTCGACCTGTGCGGCGGGCATGGTGCCGGGGATGAACGGCGTCCAGATCGGGCCCGGCGCCACGGCGTTCACGCGGATGCCACGCTCGGCCAGGTTCGACGCCAGGGACCGCGTGAAGGCCAGCGACGCGCCACGCGTGGTGGAATAGGTCACCAGCGATCCCATGCCCGCGAAGGCGTTGACCGACGACGTGTTCACGATGGCTGCCCCTTCGCCCAGGTGCGGCAGCGCGGCCTGGGTGCAGAAGAAATACGACATGACGTTGCTGTCCATCATCCGGCGCAGCTTGTCTTCGCTGATCTGCGCGAAATCCTCGTCGATCCATTGCTGGGCCGCGTTGTTGACCAGGATATCCAGCTTGCCGAAGCGGTCCACGGTCTTTTGCACCGCGGCTTCGCAATTGGCTTTCTCGGCCAGGTCGCCTTCGATCAGCAGCGCCTCGCCGCCCTCGTCTTCCTCGACGATGCGCTTGGTTTCCTCGGCATCCTGGCTTTCGTGCAGGTAGGCGATGGCCACCTTCGCGCCCTCGCGCGCGAACAGGGCCGCGACGGCGCGGCCGATGCCACTGTCGCCGCCGGTGATCAGCGCGACCTTGCCGTCCAGCTTGCCCGCGCCGGGATGGCGCGGCGTGTAGTCGGGTGCCGGGTCCATCTTGTATTCGTCCGCGGGCATCGCGTCCTGATGCTGGGCGGGGATCTTCACGGAATCTTGCATGGGGATCTCCTTCAGGTGTTCATCGTGGCGACGGCGCCGCCATCGACGCGATAGGCCGAGCCGGTCACGAAGCTCGCGCGGTCCGAGCAGAGCAGCGCGATCACGGCGGACACCTCTTCGGGCTGGCCGCGGCGGCCGATCTTCAGGAACGGACGCTCTTCCTTCAGGAAGCTTTCGACCGCTTCTTGCTTGCTGACGCCCAGCTCTTCCGAGCGCATGTCCATCATGTAGTCGGTCATGGGCGTCTCGATGAAGGCCGGGGCGACGGTGTTGGCCAGCACGCCATGGGGCGCGTAAACCTGCGCCAGACCCTTGATGAAGTTCAAAAGCGCGGCCTTCGAGGTGTTATAGACCGCCTCGTCCTCGTAGGGTTGCACGGCGTTTTCGGACGTCACGCAGACGATCCGCCCCCAGCCCTTGTCGGTCATCTGGGGCATCATCGCCCGGATCACGCGCACGGCGCTCAGGAAGTTGGTTTCCCACACGCGGTGGTATTCCTCGTCCGTCATTTCCAGCGGATCGCCCTTCTTGCCGGTAACGCCCGCGGCATGGACCAGGATGTCGATGCCACCCGCATCCGCCACGAAGGCGCGCAGGCGCTCGATATGGTCCGTATCCGTCAGGTCGGCCGCCATGTACGCCACGTCCCCGTCCAGCGATCCGGCGGCGTCCTTCAACTCGCCCTCGTCCAGGTCCGTCAGCGTCACCGTCACGCCCTCGGCGACCAGGTCGCGCGCGGCGGCCAGCGCCAATCCGCCGCTGCCACCGGTGACCAGCGCGTGTTTTCCCTTGATCTTCAGATCCATTCCGAAATCCTCGTTCTGTGTCTCGTTCGCCGGACAACGGACCGGGGCACCCCGTGTTCCGTATTTCAGAACTGGTCGAGAATATGTCGCGCCGTCATCAGGTCCAGATGCGCGCCACCGCCATTCTTGAAGACAGTGATCTCGTCGTCCGACGCGCGGGCGAAGGCGTCGGGCTGGTAGTAATCCGCCACGATATCGTCCTCGGCGATCTCGCCTGCCTCCAGCGGGATCTTCAATTCTCCGATATGCGCCAGCGTCGTGTCGCGGCTGTCGACGAAGATGCGCCCGCGCCGAAGCACTTCGGTATCGGCCTCGCGCATGTCGGGACGGTAGGCGCCGATCAGGTCCACGTGTTGGCCGGGCTGCAGCCAGGCGCCGTGCAGGATCGGCCGGGTCGCCATGGTGGCGCAGGCGATGATGTCGGCCGCGCCCACGGCGGATTGCAGATCGTCCGCCACCGCGACCCCGTAACGATCGGCGGCCAGGGCTTCGGCACTGGCGCGGGTGCGGTTCCAGACGGTGAACCGCGCGTCCGGGAACGCCGCGCCGTAAGCGTCGACCAGCGACCCCGCGACCGTGCCCGCGCCGACGATCAGGATCTTGCGGCTGCCCGGCCGCGCCAGCCTGCGCGCCGCCAGCAGCGAATCGCCCGCCGTCTTCCACTTGGTCAGCAGGTGAAAGTCGATAACCGCCTCGAGGGTGCCGTCGGTATCGGAATACAGACACGCGCCGCCATTCACGCTGGGCAAATCGCGGTTGCCGGGAAAGATGGTGGCCGATTTCACCAGCAGCCCCAACCCGTCGATCCACGCGGCCCGGTTCAGCAGCGTGTCGTCGCCGCGGTAGAGAAATCCGTCGGTGATCTGCGCCTTCGGCAGCTTGTGCCCCTCGGCCAGCGCGTCGGTCAGCGCCAGCCAGTCCAGCCGCGCCTCGCCTTCCTCGAAGTCGATGATCCTCATGGCGCGGCCTCGGCGGGCGACAGCAGTCCCTCGGCCACCAGCCGGTCGGCCCAGCCTTCGGGCCCGGTGAAGGGATGCGTCTGCCAGCCCCGCGCGGCGGCGGCGGTGATGTTGTCGGCGCGGTCGTCGGTGAAGAGCAGCCGGTCGGGCGCGAAAGGCGACGCGGCCTCGACCATCTCGTAGATGCGCGGATCTGGCTTGATGACGCCCATATGCCCCGACACGAAATCACGGTCGAACTCGGACAGGAAGTCGAATTGCGTCGCGGCATAGGCGAAGCTTTCGACGCCGAAATTCGTCAGCGACCAGACCGGCACCCCCTTCGAGCGCAGGCGCCGCATCAGCGCCACCGAATGGGGGATCACCGGGTGCGCCAGCTCGATCCAGCGGTCGTGCCACATGCGGATCTCGTCGCGCCAGTCCGGCGTCGCGTCCGCCACCTCGTAGATCACGTCGCGGAACGGCTCGCCCCGGTCCACCCGGTCGTTCATGCCGTGCAGGTCCACCTCGGCGAACATGGCCTCGCGCCGGTCGCGCCCGATCTCGCGGTCGTAGAACCGTTCGGGCTGCCATTCGATCAGAACGTTGCCGATGTCGAAGATCACCACGTCAACCGCCATCGGACACCTCTTTTGCCGCCGCGCGCATGGCCGCTTCCAGCGCGTTGGAAAAGCGCGACCGGTCCGCCTTGGAAAACGGCCTGCCGCCGCCCTGCCGGAACGGATCGGCGGCGCGCAGGTCGGTCATCAAATCGCGCGTCGCCAGAACGTTGCCGATGTTGACGGCCGTCAACGCCTCGCCATCGGGGCGCAGCACGCGCGCACCCGCCTCGACGCATTTCGCAGCCAGTGGGATGTCATTGGTCACCACCACGTCGCCCGCCTTCGCGCGCTCGGCGATCCACATATCGGCCACGTCGGGGCCATCGGGGACGAACACCATCTCGACCAACGGATTGCGCGACGGCCGCAGCCCGCCATTGGACACCATGTAGGCCTGGATGCGGTGGCGCGTGGCGACCGCTTCGACCTCGGCCTTCACCGGGCAGGCGTCGGCGTCCACGTAGATCACGCCCAAAGCGCCTCGGCATGCAGGGCCATGTGGTCGTCGATGAAGGACGACACGAAGAAATAGCTGTGGTCGTAGCCCTTCTGCATCCGGAACGTGGCGGGCTGGCGGCGCCGCGCGATGGCCGACGCCAGAGCTTCGGGCTTCAGCAGGTCCAGGAACTGGTCGTCGGTGCCCTGGTCGATCAGCATGGGTCCGCGGAAGCCGCGCTCTTCCACCAGCACGCTGGCGTCGTGCTTGCGGCGCTTCTCGCGATCCTCGCCCAGATAGGCGGTCAGTTGCGGCTTGCCCCAGTCGCTGTCCAGCGTGTTCGCCATGGGCGCGAAGGCCGACACGCTGCGGAACCGGTCGGGCAGGTTCATCGCGATGGTCAACGCGCCGTGCCCGCCCATGGAATGTCCGGTGATCGCCTGCCGGTCCATGTCCAGCGGGAAATTCTCGGCCAGAAGCGCGGGCAATTCGTCGGTGACGTAGCTCCACATCTTGAAGTGCTTGGCCCACTTGCCCTTGGTCGCGTCCACGTAGAAGCCCGCGCCCTGGCCCATGGCGAAATCGTCCGCGTCGGGCACGCCGTCGCCGCGCGGCGAGGTGTCGGGAAACACCACCGCCACGCCGACCTCGGACGCGAAAGCCTGCGCGCCCGCCTTGGTCATGGCGTTCTCGTGCGTGCAGGTCAGGCCCGACAGGAACCACAGCAGCGGCACCGGCCCCGACTGCGCCTCGGGCGGCAGGTACAGACCGAAGGTCATGTCGCAATTGCAGGCGGTGCTGGCGTGGGAATGGACGCCTTGCACACCGCCGAAGCTGACGTTTTCGGACAGGGTCTTCATCGCGCGCCTCCGGTTGGGTCACCCCATCAGCTAGCGCGCGGGCGCCGCCCCGTAAAGCGTCACACCAGCCACGCCAGCACCGCCGTCACGGTCGCCACCGACACGGCGGTCGAGATCAGGATCGCCGCCGACGCGCGCTGCGGGGCCACGGCATAGCTTTGCGCCAGGATGAACACGTTGCCCGCGACGGGTAGCGCGGCGGCGGCGACCATGACGCCCGCGGAGAAGGGCTCGACCGCGAAGACCCAGAAGGCCATCGCCGCCACGGCCGCCGGGTGCAGCACCAGCTTGCAGAAGGACAGCCACCCCGCGACCGACAGCCGCTCGGCGGACTTGTCGGCCAGCGACGCGCCGATAGCGAACAGCGCGCCTGGCGTCGCCGCGTTGCCCAAGATGCGCAGGAAGTCGTCGGCGGGCCCGGGAATGGGCAGCGCCAGGCCGGACCAGACCAGCCCCAGCGCGATGGACACGATCATGGGGTTCTTCAGCAGGCCCCGGGCGACCTTGCCCAGCACCGCGCCGGGCGAGCCACCCCCGCGCGACCAGGTGATCAGGATGACGATCAGCGAGCCGAACACGATCAGGTCCACCACCAGCACCTGCAACACCGGGCCCACCGCCGCGTCACCCAGAAGCTGGCCCAGCATGGGGATGCCCAGGAAGCCCACGTTGCCGATAACGGCGCATTGCGCCTCGACCGCGGTTTCGGCCATGCCGCGACCGCGCCAGATCCCCACCAGCGTCGCCAGCCCATAGATCGCCAAAGTGCCCGCCAGGTAGGCGGCCATGAAATCCACGCTCAGCACGTCGCCCAGGTCCAGCCCCGCGGTGAAGCGGAACAGCAGCGCCGACAGCGCGAAGTAGAACACGAACGCCGTCAGCGCGGCGGTCGCGCGGGCGTCGAACATGCCCGTTCGGCCCGCGCCGTAACCCAGCCCGATCAGCGCGAAGAATGGCAAGGTCTGGGCCAGCACGTCCATGGTGGCCCCTGCGCTAGCGCGGCCTATCGCGACGCGCAACCGCCCGTTGCACCTTCGAACCGTTCCGACCACGCCCCGCCCGGACTTCTTGCGCGATCCTTGTCATCACTGGTCTGCAAATACCTGACACACCGACTGCCGCCAGCGCAGCGTCGGCAAGACGCGTCCGTCGCTCTAAAAGCTCAACCCGACCCGATCAGGATGCCCGCCGCCAGCACCAGCCCACCGCCCGCCACCACCTGCAGCGCCGCGCGCACGAAGGGGGTTTCCATGTAGCGGTTCTGGATCCACGCGATGGCCCAGAGCTCGACGAAGACCACGATGCCGGCGATGGTCGTCGCGGTCCAGAAATCGGGGATCAGGTAGGGCAGCGCGTGGCCCAGCCCGCCGATCGTGGTCATGATCCCCGACGCGAATCCCCGCTTCCAGGGCGAACCGCGCCCCGAGATCGCGCCGTCGTCGCTGGCCGCCTCGGTGAAGCCCATGGAAATGCCCGCGCCCACCGACGCCGCCAGCCCCACCAGGAACGTCTGCCATGTATCGCCCGTGGCGAAGGCCGCCGCGAAGATCGGCGCCAGCGTGCTCACCGACCCGTCCATCAAACCCGCCAGACCCGGCTGCACCCAGGTCAGCACGAATTGCCGGTGGGCGTTGCGCGCCTCGCTGTCGCGCGCGTCCTCGCCCAGGTGTTCTTCGGCCAGTGTCCGGGCCAGCTCGCCGTGCCCCGCCTCGGCCGACGCCAGGTCGCCCAGCAGCGCGCGGGTCCGCGCGTCGGTGCTGCGCGCGGCGGCGCGGGTGTAGAAGGCTTCGGCGTCGTGCTCCATGCGCTCGGCCTCGTCGCGGATCCGCTCGATCCCGAGGTTGTCGATCAGCCAGACCGGGCGGCGGGCGTAGAACCCCGCCACGTGCTCGCGCCGGATCAGCGGGATCGTCGGGCCGAAGCGCGCCTCGTGCGCCTCGATCAGGCGGCGGCGGTGGCTGTCTTCCTCGACGGCCATGCCTTCGAAGACCCGCGCGCTGGCCGGGTACTCGTCGCGCAACCGCGCGGCATAGGTTCGGTAGATGCGGGCGTCGTCCTCTTCGCTGGAAATGGCCAGCGCCAGGATCTCCTGCTCGCTCAGATCGGCGAAGCGGCGGCGGTTGGACAGGGCCGGGATCATCGCAGGGCGTCCTTCATGCAAGGGGGCCGTGCCGCGACGATGCCGCCCGCGCGGCCCCGCGACAAACGAAAAATCACGCAGCGTCCCCGCGCGGCCCCGGTCGGCCCACCCTTCCAATCGGTCAGGCGGGTCGCCATCTAAGGGATGTGCTTGCCGGTGGCGTGATCCCACGCCTATGGTCGACGGAACGAAGTGGGGGGCGCGTGAACAAGCCTGCAGAGATCAAGAAGGGTCGCAAATACGACCAGGTCCTGAACGGGGCACGCCAGGTCTTCATGTCCGACGGGTTCGAAGGCGCAAGCGTCGACACGATCGCCAAATGCGCGGGCGTCAGCAAGGCGACGCTCTACAGCTACTTCGCCGACAAGCGCCTGCTCTTCATGGAAGTCGCCACCTGCGAATGCGGCAAACAGGCCGCCGCCGCCATCGACAGCCTGGACATGGACGACAAGCCCGAGCACGTTCTAAGCACCGCCGGATCGCACATGCTGCGCTTCCTTCTGTCCGAGTTCGGCCAGCGCGTCTTCCGCATCTGCGTGGCCGAAACCGACCGCTTCCCCGAGCTGGGCCAGCGGTTCTGGGACTCGGGCCCCGGCCAGGTCGAACGCACGCTCAGGCGCTATTTCGACCACGCCATCGCGCGCGGCGAGCTGAAGATCGACGACAAGTCGCTGGCCGCCCACCAATTCGCCGAGCTCTGCAAGGCCGAGCTGTTCCCGCGGCTGGTCTTCGGGATGCAGACCGAGTTCTCCGAGGCCGAGCGCGCCCGCGTGGTCAAGGGCGCGGTCGAAATGTTCATGGCCCGCTACGGAACCTGACGCGCGGGCTCAGTCCACCCGGCGCAGGTGCAGCTGGTTGCCGATCTTCTTTGTCTCGAAGCGCTTGAGGTCCTGCACCAGGTCGCTCAGCTTGCGCTTGCCATAGGTCCGCGTGTCGAAATCCGGTGTCTCGGCGGTGATGTACTGGCCCAGCTGGCCCAGCGCGTACCACTCGTCGTCCTGCTGGATCTTGTCCATGGCGCGCAGGATCAGCGGCACCGCCTCGACCGGGGCGACCTTGCCCGCGGGCGCGCGGCCGCTGTCCACGGATTTGGGCTGCACCGGCTCGTCGACGATGTTCTCGATCAGGATGAAGCGGTTGCACACGTTGCGCAGCGCCTCGGGGGCCTTCTTCTCGCCGATGCCGATGACGTCCAGCCCCTGCTCGCGGATGCGGTTGGCCAGCGCGGTGAAATCGCTGTCCGAGCTCACCAGCACGAAGCCGTCGAAACGGCCGGTATGCAGCACGTCCATGGCGTCGATGACCAGCCCGATATCGGACGCGTTCTTGCCCACGGTGTTGGCGGTCTCCTGGTGCGCCACCAGGCCCAGGTCGCGCACGGTCTTCGACCAGTTCGACAGCCGCCCCGACGACCAGTCGCCATAGACCCGGCGCAGCGCGGGCTCTCCGAACGACGTGATCTCGCGCAGGATCGGCTCGGCGAACTTTGCGGGAATGTTGTCGGCGTCGATCAGGACGGCGTAAAGCGGGCGGTCGCGGTCAGAGGTGGGCATGGGGCCTCTCAAAGGAAACGGTGCAGGATCAGCGCGTCGGTCATCCCGTGCGCGGGGTGGCGGAACGCCTGCGGCACGCGGCCCACGATGTCAAACCCGTAATCCGCCCAGATCTTCAGCGCCCGCGTGTTCGACGCCACCACGAAGTTGAACTGCATCGCCGCGAAACCGCGCTCCCGAGCCCGATCCAGCGCATGTTCCAGCATCGCCCGCGCCACGCCCTTGCCGCCCCCGCCCGGCGCGGTCACGAAGGCCGCGTTGCACACGTGGTCGCCGCCGCCCGCCTGGTTGGCGCGCAAATAGCACGTGCCCAAACCATCGCCCGCCATCCACACCTCGTGCGCCGCATCGCACCAATAGGCCAGCGCCGCCGCGCGCCCCATGTCGCGCGGCAGGCAATAGGTCTCGCCCGCCCGCAGCATCGGCTCCAGGATCGCCCAGAGCGCATCCGCATGATCCTCCGCGTATCGCTCCAGCTTCATCTTTTCCCAAGTATCCCGGGGGAGTCCGAAGGACGGGGGCAGAGCCCCCCGCCGCCCTCAGAACTCGACGACGGCCCGGATCGATTTGCCCGCATGCATCAGCTCGAACCCCTCGTTGATGTCGTCGAGGCTCAGCTTGTGGGTGATCATCGGGTCGATGTCGATCTTGCCCTGCATGTACCAATCCACGATCTTCGGCACGTCCGTGCGGCCCCGCGCCCCGCCGAAGGCCGATCCGCGCCAGCTGCGCCCCGTAACCAGCTGGAACGGCCGGGTGGAAATCTCCTGCCCCGCGCCCGCCACGCCGATGATGATGCTCTCGCCCCAGCCCTTGTGCGCGCATTCCAGCGCCTGGCGCATGACGTTGACGTTGCCGATGCACTCGAAGCTGTAATCGGCACCGCCCCCGGTCAGCTCGACCAGGTGCGCCACCAGGTCGCCCTCGACCTTCTTCGGGTTCACGAAATGGGTCATGCCGAACTGCTCGGCGAAGCTCTTCTTGTCCTCGTTCAGATCGACGCCCACGATCATGTCGGCGCCCACCAGCCGCAGCCCCTGGATCACGTTCAGACCGATGCCGCCCAGCCCGAACACCACGCAATTGCTGCCCGGCTCGACCTTGGCGGTGTTGATGACGGCGCCCACGCCCGTGGTCACGCCGCAGCCGATATAGCAGATCTTGTCGAAGGGCGCGTCGCGGCGCACCTTCGCCAGGCTGATCTCGGGCAGCACGGTGTGGTTGGCGAAGGTCGAGCAGCCCATGTAGTGGTGGATCATCGTCCCGTCGGGCATCGAAAAGCGCGAGGTGCCGTCGGGCATCACGCCCTTGCCTTGCGTCGCGCGCACCTTCTGGCACAGGTTCGTCTTGGGGTTCAGGCAGTATTCGCATTCCCGGCACTCTGCGGTGTATAGCGGGATCACGTGGTCGCCCACTTCCAGCGACGTCACGCCCTCGCCCACCTCGACCACGACGCCCGCGCCCTCGTGGCCCAGGATCGCGGGGAACAGGCCTTCAGGGTCATCGCCCGAGCGGGTGAATTCGTCGGTGTGGCAGATGCCGGTGGCCTTGATCTCGACCAGCACCTCGCCCTTGCGGGGGCCTTCCAGGTTGACCTCCATCATTTCCAGCGGTTTTCCGGCCTCGACGGCGACGGCGGCACGAGTCTTCATGGCAAATCTCCTTGCAAGCGGTGTCGCGCCGATCCTCAGACCCCGGCGCACGAATTGCAATGGCAAGCTGGCGGCGGGCCGGATTTCGCCCTACACCAAGCCGATGACAATACGCCTTCCCGCCCTGATCGCCCTGCTCGGGGCCCTTGCCGCCCCCGCCACGGCGCAAGAGGCGCGATTCGACATCCGCCTTGCGGGCGCGACCCTCGGCCAGATCGCCGTCGGCCGCGCGGGCGACAGCGCGACGCTGACCACCGTCATGGACAACACCCCGCTGGGCGTGGGCGATGGCCGTTTCGATGCGACGTTCACGAACGGCGCCTATCGCAGCCTGAGCGTGTCGTCGGATGAAAGCCGCAGGATCGACATCGACTTCGCGGGCGACCGCGTCGCGAATGTCGCCATCGTGCCCCCATCGGAAGCGACGGACGCGTCGGTCCCGGCCGCCGTGCCCGCGGGCGTCCTGGATCCCGCGCGCGGCTTCGCGCGGGTGGCGCTGGCCCCGGATTGCGTGGGCGCGTTCCGGATCTACGACGGGCGGCGGGTCGTGACGGTGTCGCTGGGCGCGCGCAGGCTCGGCGCAGAGAGCATCGATTGCATCTACGATTACCGCGTGACCGGCGGGCCCGGACACCTGTCGCCCTTCCGCTTTCGCAAGGTGTCGATGGTGGCCCGCTACGCGGTGACGAACGGCACGCAAGGGCCGCTTCAGGACATTGCGCTCGGGGCCGGGCCGTTTACGGTGCGCCTGATCCGCCGCTGACCCCCGAAAAGGACCCCCCATGCGCACAGCCCTGATCCTGCCGTTCCTTGCCCTGGCCGCCTGCCAGACCAGCCCCGCCGACGCCCCGTCGGCAAGCCCGGTCGTGGCCCCCGCCGCTTGTGGCGCGGACCGCTACCAATCCTTCGTGGGCGGCCCGGTCGCGGCGGCGCAACAGGCGGCGGGCCAGTCGATCACGCGGGTCTATGCCCAGGGAGATCCCGTCACGATGGACCTGATCCCCGAGCGGATCAATTTCGTCACCGATGGCAACGGCACGGTCGTGCAGATCGCCTGCGGCTGAACCGCATCGCGCGGGCCGGTGGCAGACGCCTTCCTTCCGTCCTCAGGCGTCCCACCACCCGACCCGCGAGCGCGCGGGCCGGGCAGCGGCGGGCCAGAGCATCACGACGTCCGCGCCGCGGCTCAGCCCATGGCGGGCTCGGTCTTTGCGAAATCGGGATCCGCGCTCAGCCGCTCCCACCAGGCGCGCAGGCCGCCGATATCCAGCAGTTCGTCCTTGTGCGGCGTCATGTTGGTGTAGAACAGGATCGGCCCCAGGTAGTAATCGGCCAGCGACACCGACCCGCCCGCCAGCCAGTCGTCGCCCGCCCGGATCTCGTCGATCAGGGTCAGCACCTTCTTGGCCTCGTCCAGCGTCTTGTGATGCTGCTCTTCGCTGGGATTGCCGATGAATTCGGGCATGATGTGATAGAACGCCGTGCCCACCAGCGCGTCGTAGCCGTAGGAACCGACGATCGACATGACCTCGTTCATGCGCGCCCGGTCCCAGGCGGATTCGGGGATCGCCGACGGTCCGCCCCGGCTTTGCTCGACATAGAAGACGATCGCGGTCGTCTCGAGGATGCGGTGGCCGTCGATATCCAGCACCGGCACCTTGCCGAACGGGTGGCGCTTCAGGTGCTCGTCCTGGTGCGTCTCGCCTTCGAGCACGTTGACCTGGACCTGGTCGTAATCCACGCCCTTGCGGTTCAGGATGGTCTTGGCGGTGCGGACATAGGTCGATCCGTCGAAGCCATAAAGTGTCGTGTCGGCCATGGGGCTCTCCTTCATTTGCGTTGCGCAACAGGTAGGCCACGGGGCCGATCTGGCGACTCGACTCGGGGGGGCGCGTGCCATATTAAAAAGAACGTAAAGTGAACATCTGCTGTCACAGGTGCCATGCCCCATCGTCGAATCCTGTCGCTCTGGTTTCCGCGCCTGGGCGCCGAACGCCTGCTGCGGCTGGAACGCCCGGTCGAGGACGCGCCCTTCGCCGTCGTGGCCGACCGGGGCCAGATGCAGGTGCTGTCGTCGCTGAACCGCGCGGCGTCGGCCGCCGGGCTGCGCCGCGACCAGCCGCTGGCCGACGCACAGGCCATGTGCCCCGGTCTGATCACGCGCTGGCAGAACGCCCGCGCGGAAGAGGCGTTCTTGCTGGTGCTGCGCCGCTGGGCGGGGAAATTCTCGCCCTGGGTGTCCACGCAGCCGCCCGCGTCGCTGATCGTGGACCTCACGGGCTGCGCGCATCTGTTCGGCGGCGAGGCGGAGCTGCTGGACCAGGTGCGCCAGGATTGCGACGACCTGCAGTTGACGGTGCTGTCCGGCATCGCCGACACGGTGGGCGCGGCCTGGGCGCTGGCGCGCTACGCGGGCCGCGCGGCGACATCGGACCGGACCGGCGACGCCATCGACCAGGAAGCCTATGCCACCCGATCGCGCGCCGCGAAACGGCGCAACTGGGAACGCGGCGGCCCCGCGCCCGCGCAATTCCAGACGCCGCCCGACGCCGCGCGCATCGCGGCGCCCGGCAAGACCTACCAGGCCATCGCGCCGCTGCCCGTGGCCGCGTTGCGCCTGCCCGCGGACCAGGTCGCCGAACTGGGGCGGCTGGGCCTGCGCCGCATCAAGGACCTGGCCGACCAGCCCCGCGCGGGGCTGGCGCGGCGCTTCGGGCGCCCGCTGGTGCAGCGGCTGGACCAGGCCATCGGGGCCGAGCCCGAGCCGGTGTCGCCCGCCGCCCCCGAGATCAGCTTCGCCATGCGCCTGACCCTGCCCGAGCCGATCGGGCTGGAATCGGACGTGCTGGCCGCCATCGACCGGCTGCTGATCCCGCTGTCGGACAAGTTGCGCAGCAATGGACGCGGCGCGCGCCGGGTGCGGCTGGAATGCCACCGCACCGACGGGACCATGGGCTTTGCCGAGGTCGGGCTGGCGCGGCCGTCATCCGATCCGGACCGCATCCGGCCCCTGGTGGCGATGAAGGTGGGCGACATCGACGCAGGCTTCGGCATCGACATGGTGCGGCTGGTGGCCAACCAGACCGAACCGGTGAGCCAGGGCCATCGCGGCCACATGGCCGCCGCCGACGCCGCCCGCGCGCGGCAGGCGGACCCGGCACCGCTGGATGACCTGGTGGGACGGCTGGGCGCGCGCGTGGGGCTCGAGGCGCTGACCCGCCACCACCCCGCCGACACCCATATCCCCGAGAAATCCGCCCGCGTCATGGCCGCCGCCTGGTCCGAGCCCGCCACCCACTGGCCCGCAGCGCCCACGCCGCGCCCGGTGTTCCTGTGGCCGTCCGAGCCGGTGAACGCGCCCGCCACGCCCGTCCTGGCCGCGTCGTTCCGGTGGCGCGGGCGCGACCTGCGGGTGGCCACGCGCGAAGGGCCGGAACGGATCGCACCGGAATGGTGGTTCGACGATCCCGAATGGCGCTCGGGCCTGCGGGACTACTGGCGCGTCGGCTGCGCGTCGGGCGATTGTCTGTGGATGTATTACGCCCACGGCGCCGATATCTCGCCCGGCTGGTATTGCCAGGGCAGTTTCGGCTGATGCTGGGCTGGGGTTGATCCCCGATGCCGCGCGCTGGTGGGGGCAATGTTGGCGCGACATCGGGGTCTAGCGGTTTCTCGCTATGAAGACCTTATGGCGGTGCCGCGTGGCTGTCGTGCGGCACCGCATAAACTTTTCAGCGGTCTTTTCGTGGCAGGAACGTGGCGCTTGCCAAACCCCGCCCGCGCGCCCAGTCTAGCGCCATGAACGCACCCACGCCCTTTCCCGGACGCCCCGATCCGGACGACCGGATCACCTTCGACCGCACGGAACTGGGCCTGATCCTGACGCTTTACGGACGCATGGTCGCGGCGGGCGAATGGCGCGATTACGGGATGTCGTTCCTGAAGGAAGTGGCGATCTTCTCGGTCTTTCGGCGCACCGCCGAGCATCCCGTCTATCGCATCGAGAAGCGCCCCCGCCTGCGCGCGCGGCAGGGCCAATACGCGGTGATCGGGATGGACGGCCAGATCTTGAAGCGCGGGCAGGACCTGCGGGCCGTGCTGCGCGTGCTCGAGCGCAAACTGATCCGCGCGGTGGGCGACTGAGCGGGCGACGGACGGGGGCTCTGCCCCCGCGCAGCAAGCTGCGTCCCCCGGGATATTTCCAAGAACAAAGAAGGATCAGGCGCCCGGAAGGCGGCGGCGCGCGGTGACCGGTCCATCGCCTTGCCCGGCGATGCGCGCGATGGCGTCGGCGATGGGCTCGTAGGCGGTGGCCATGTGGTGGGCATTGGCGTGGACCAGCACGGCGCCGTCGACCGCCATCGCCACGTGGCCCTTCCAGAAGTAGAGGTCGCCGCGCAGCACCGGGCTGTCGAGCGCGATCGCGTCGCCCACGACGCCTTCCTGCAGGTCGCTGTCGCCCGGACAGGGATGGCCGCAGGCCAGCAGCGCCGCCTGCACCAGCCCCGAGCAATCGATCCCGTCCGCGCTGTTGCCGCCCCAAAGATAGGGCACCCCGAAGAACAGCTGCGCCACGCTGGCGGGATCGGTGAAGGGCTTGTTCGCGGGCCGCAGATGCGGGCGCGGGACGTGGCTGCCGTCGTCGAGCTCGAAAAACCGCTCGGACGCGGCGACCACCCGCAGGCGGGCCCCGAAGGACAGCCGCGCGAGGGCGGGCATCTTGATGTCGGGCATCGGATAGAGATGCGAGGCGGGCACGCCCACGATATGGGTGATCGCGACCGGATCGCCCAGATCGCTTTCGCGCACGTATCCCACGTAGCCGTCCCGGTCGGCGCGGATGAAGGCCATGCCGCCGCGCCGCTCGTAGATCCGGACCGCTTCGCCGCGGAGCAATTGCCGGTCGCGCGCGGTGGCGTCGGGGGTCGTCCAGATGTCGGTGAGCGGTGCTGTCACCGCGGCGGGCGTGCCGTCGGTGAAGGTCATCGCCTCGACCATGCCTTTCAGATGCGCCGCCGCCACGCGCCCGTTGGCCGGTGTCAGACGCCGGTCGCTCATAGCTTCAGCACCTGTGGCAGCGCCGCGAGCAACGCCCGTGCCCCCTGCCCGACGCCGCCCTTCGGACGCGCCGGAGCGGCGGTGGGCTGCCAGCCATAGATGTCGAAATGCACGTAGCGCGCCGCGCCTTCGGTGAACCGGCGCAGGAACAGCGCGGCGGTGATCGCGCCCGCGAAGCCGCCTTTCGGGGCATTGTCGAGATCGGCGATGCCCGGCTCGATCATCGGCTCGTAGGGCTCCCAGAAGGGTAGGCGCCAGACCGGGTCGCGCACGCGGCGCGCGCCTGAATAAAGCGCGTCGGCCAGCGGATCGTCGTCGCAGAAGAAGGGCGCGAGATCGGGGCCGACGGCGACCCGCGCCGCCCCGGTCAGGGTGGCCATGGACACCATCAGGTCGGGCGCGTCTTCGGCGCCGAAGGCAAGCGCGTCGGCCAGCACCAGCCGCCCTTCGGCGTCGGTATTGTTGATTTCGACCGACAGGCCCTTGCGCGAGGGCAGGATATCCCCGGGCCGGAACGCGTCGCTGCCCACCGCGTTCTCGACGGCCGGGATCAGCACCCGCAGGCGCAAGGACAAACCGAGCGCCATGATCATGTGGGCCAGGCCCAGGACCGTCGCCGCACCGCCCATGTCCTTCTTCATCAGGCCCATGGACGATCCGGGCTTCAGGTTCAGCCCGCCCGTGTCGAAGCAGACGCCCTTGCCGACCAGCGTCAGGGTCGGCCCGGCACCGCCCCAGCGCAGGTCGATCAGTCGCGGTGCGCGATGCGGTGCGGCGGCGCGTCCGACCGTGTGGATCAGCGGGAAGTTCCGGTCCAGCAGCGCATCCGACCCGATCACGTCGATGGCGGCGCCGTGCCGGTCGGCCAGGTCGCGGGCCGCCTGCTCCAACTCGGCCGGGCCCATGTCGTTGGCCGGCGTGTTGATCAGGTCGCGGGTCAGCGCCTCGCCGTTGGCGATCGCCAGGACCCTTGCGCGGTCGCAGCTGCTCGGCGGGACAAGGCGGGTGTTCGGCGCCTGCGCCTCGGCGTAGCGGTCGAAGACATGGCCCGCCAGCAGCCAGCCCAGCGCGGCCTCGTTCGCGGCATCGGTGTCGAACTCGGTCAGAAGGCGCCAGTTGCCCTGGGGCAGCGCGGCGCGCGCCTGGGCCAGAAGAAAGCGGTGTCGTCCGTGCTTGTCGGGATCGCCCAGGCCCACCAGCGCACCGGCCAGGGTGCCATCCAGTGCCGGAATCGTCAGGACCCGTCCGGCCTGCGCCGTGAAGCCCGCATCTTTCACCCAATCGCGGGTCACGCTGTCCTGCTCTTTCATCCACGCGTCCAGCCCCGAAGGGTCGAGCATGTGGATCGGACGCGCCGAAGCATCGTCGGGCGCGAAGCCGCTGGACAGGTCTTGCATGGCGATGGCGGCTCCGCTGGAACAGGGTCGCGGCCAATTTATCCCGCCACGCCGGACGCGCAAGGCGGGCGTGATCGGAACCGTCGGCTAGAAGCAGCTGTCGCGCTGTTCCCAGACCGAGCTGAGCGCGGCGTCGCCCAGCCGCATCAGCCGCGCGATGTTGGCGGCCAGCGCCACGTCGTCGCCCTGCGTCGACAGCACCGATACGGCCTGGCCAACGCGGAAGGCGCGGTTCAGGCCCAGGTGGCGGGCCTGCTCCGCGGCGTCACGGGCCGCCTGGGCCACGACCCGCAGCTTGCGCGCGCGATAGGCGACCGCGATTCGGCTGAGCGTTTCGGCCCATTCCTCCATCGCGGTGTCCATTTCGGTCGCGACGATATCGGCCTCGTCCCCGGTGCGGTCGTTGACCGCCAGCAGTCTTTCCAAATCGCGGCTCATGCGCTCGCGCGGCATCAACATGACGACGTCACCCATCGGACACTCCCTTCATCCCCGGATCGAAGGTGCCACGATGCGGCTAACAAAGCGTCAAGTCGGACCGTCGATGGGGGGTCGAAATACCGCCAGTTTCAGATATTCAGGTGACAGTCGGATAACCAAGGTGGCCCCCATGATCCCAGCGAAACCGCTTCCGTCCTTCCTGACCCAACGGTTCGAGGGCTGGAAGGCGACGACCTTCGCCGAAAACAAGCACTGGTACAAACGCCTGGCCGTGGAAGGCCAGCGCCCGCGCGTCATGGTGATCTCGTGCTGCGACAGCCGGGTGCACGTGACGTCGATCTTCGGCGCCGAGCAGGGCGAGTTCTTCATCCACCGCAACATCGCCAGCCTTGTGCCGCCCTATCAGCCCGACGGCGAACAGCACGGAACGTCGGCGGCGGTGGAATACGCGGTCACGGCGCTGCAGATCACGAACCTTATCATCATGGGCCATTCGCGCTGCGGCGGCGTGCGCGGCTGCTACGACATGTGCTCGGGCAACGCGCCGGAATTGGAAGAGAAGTCCAGCTTCGTGGGGCGCTGGATGGACCTGCTGCGCCCGGGCTTCGAGGCGCTGGAAGACGGCGACGAGGCGACGCGCGTCGACGCGCTGGAAAAGGAAGCGGTGAAGGTGTCGCTGCGCAACCTGATGACCTTCCCCTTCGTCGCCGAGCGGGTCGATGACGGCCGTCTCAGCCTGCACGGGCTGTGGAACGACATCGCGGAAGGCGAATTGCACGGCTACAACGCGGCAAACGACCGGTTCGTGAAGGTCTGAAGTCTTCGGACGCGGCGATCCGTGGCCCACCCCTGACCCACGGATCGCCGCACCCGGTGCCCGGTCGCATCCCCATGCGACGGCTGACAAGAACCACGCGTCCCCACGCGCCGCGTTCTTGTCCATGATCCGGGCAGGTCGGCCTTCCCCAAGGCCGACCCTTTCCGGATATGCCGCGCGCCACTTGGGGCAGCGCGCGTCTGGTGCTTCGCCTTGGCGCGGCTCAGGCGGCGCGGCGCACGATGGCGCGTCCGCGGGCGCCGGACTGGCTGGGCAGGTTCGCCAGCATTTCCAGGACCGAGCCGCGGGCGCTGGGCTGCGCGTCGCCTTCGGGATCGAAGAACACATTGGCGCGCAGGCCTTGCGTGACCCGCAATGCGGCGGCGCGACGGTGACGGGCTTTTTCGATGAGTGTCATTTTCAGGCTCCTTTGCTTTTCGTGGTTCAGGCGGCCAAGGGCGGCAGCGCGCTCAGCTCTGCGGCCAGCAACGTCTCGATCTCGCGCCGCTCGACCTTGCGGGACCTGTCTGTCCCACCGCTCAGTTGCGTGTCGCTGTCGATCCGGCGCTTCAGGCCAGCGTTGAAAATCATCTGCATCATTTGGTTCACCCCTCTCCAAGGCGATGCTCGAAGATACGAACACCGTTGGGACCAAGTTTCACCACAAACAGGTTTTCACGGGATTTCCGAATTTTGCACGATTGAAAACGTTCGCGTTAACCATACTAAAATACGGATAAATAACGAACTTTAAAAATTTCGAGATCCGGAAAATTTATCTCAAATTTTTCGGATCACCCTGTGTTCCCCGACGTTAACCGCGTGGAAATCACGACCTGCCGAAATCTTTACCGCGCGCTAACCGATATGAGCCGGTGCGCGCCGCGCGCGATTCGCCCGGGGCCAAGAAAAAACGCGCCCGACGGAATCGGACGCGCTAAATCTGCCGAAGATCGTGGCGTCAGCCCTTCTTCAGGACCTCGCGGCCCAGCAGTTCCGCGATCTGCACCGCGTTCAGCGCAGCACCCTTGCGCAGGTTGTCGCTGACGCACCACAGGTTCAGGCCGTTGTCGATGGTGCTGTCCTGGCGGATGCGGCTGATATAGGTGGCGAAATCGCCCACGCATTCGATCGGCGTGACGTAGCCGCCGTCCTCGCGCTTGTCGACGACCATGATGCCGGGGGCTTCGCGCAGGATGTCGCGGGCCTCGTCCTCGTCCAGGTGATCCTCGAACTCGATATTGATCGCCTCGCAATGGCCGACGAAGACCGGCACCCGCACGCAGGTCGCCGTGACCTTGATCTTGGGGTCGACGATCTTCTTGGTCTCGACGACCATCTTCCATTCTTCCTTGGTCTCGCCGCTATCCATGAACACGTCGATATGCGGGATCACGTTGAAGGCGATCTGCTTGGTGAACTGGCGCGGCGGCTTGCTGTCGGTGGGGTTGTAGATCGACTTGGTCTGGTCCCACAGCTCGTCGATGCCGTCCTTCCCTGCACCGCTGACCGACTGGTAGGTGCTGACCACCACGCGCTTGATCGTGGCGCGATCGTGCAGCGGCTTCAGCGCCACCACCATCTGCGCGGTCGAGCAGTTCGGGTTGGCGATAATGTTCTTCTTGTCGTAGCCGTGGATCGCCTGCGGGTTCACCTCGGGCACGATCAGCGGCACGTCGTTGTCATAACGATAGAGCGAGCTGTTATCTATCACCACGCAGCCCGCCTTGGCGGCGCGCGGCGCGTGCACCTTCGTCGCCTCCGAGCCGATGGCGAACAGCGCGATATCCCAGCCCGCGAAGTCGAACTGCTCGAGATCCTTGGTCTTCAGGGTCTTGTCGCCGAAGCTGATCTCGGTCCCCTGCGACTTGCGCGACGCCAGCGCCACGATCTCGTTCACGGGAAACTGGCGCTCGTCCAGGATGTTCAGCATTTCGCGGCCCACATTGCCCGTGGCACCGACGATGGCGATCCGATAGCCCATAACGACCCTCTTTGCGATAAGACGGACCCCCTTAGACCAATTGCTGCAAGGGCGAAAGTCCCGGCGATGGACAAATCCGCGCGCGCGGCTATCCTTCACCAAATCAACAGGAGAGCTTCCGCATGTATTTCATCGTTCTGATCATCCTCATCGCGCTGCTGGCCCTGGCGGTCTTCAACTACATGGCCTCGGGCAACTAAGCCGGACGGATGCCGAACCACGGCCCCGGCAAAGGCGAGCTGGTTTTCCGGCTCGCCTTTTCGCTGGTCGGACTGGGTGTGCTGGTCGTCGCACTGCTCGTGCGCGGTATCCCCGCGGGCCCCGCCTTCTTCGAGGTGATCGTGCTCGCGGGCGGCTTTTTCGGCGCGTCGGCGATCTGGACCCTGCTCAGGCTGAAGAGCCGAGATTGAGCGCCACGCGCCCGCGCGGCGTCAGCGCGAATGCGTCGCGCCCCTCGATCGCGACCGGCACCAGCGGGTTGCCATAACCCGCCCCGGCATCGGTGTTCAGCCGGTTGCCGTAATGCTGCGGAAAATCCAGCGCGGTGTGGCCATGCACCACCAGCGGTCCGTGATCGCGCGGATCGTCCAGCCAGCCGTCCCGGATCCACAGCAGATCGTCCTCGTCCTGGTCTTCCAGCGCGACGCCGGGCCGAAGGCCCGCATGGACGAACAGCAGCCCCTCTTCGCGGTGCCACAGTGGCCGCTGCGCCAGGAACTGCTTGTGGGCCTGCGGCACGGCCTCGCGCGCGCGCATGACGAGCTCCTCGCGGTCCAGCGGAGATCCTGCCACGTCGTAGGATGCCAGCGTCTCGACCCCGCCATTGGCGGCTTGCAGGAACGCCGCGCCCTCGCCGCCCAGCCCGTAGCTGCCCAGCGTCGACGGTCCGCCCAGCCGCTTGTTCATCCACGACAGCCCCGACTTGATGCGGCTGTCGTTCTCGCGCCCCTCGGTCAGGAAGCGCAGGAACATCCGGTCGTGGTTGCCCTGGATCGCGATCCAGTTGCGCCGCGCGGTCAGCCCTTCGATCAGCCGGTCCAGCACGCCGCGGCTGTCGGGGCCGCGGTCGGTATAGTCGCCCATGAACACGATCCGGGCGTCCGGCCCGCCATCGGCCTCGATCAGGCCCAGCGCCCGGTCCAGCTCGTCGGCATAGCCGTGGATATCTCCTACCGCATAGATCGTCATAGCCCGGATCCTTCAATGAAACGGGGGGCGACACAAGCGCCGCCCCCCATCTTTGTTCTTCCAAATATCCCGGTGCGACACCCGCAGGCGCGCGCGACGGCGGCGTTACTCGACCGCGAATTGCAGGGGCCGGATCGACTGGAACAAGCCGGTCGCGTGCAACTTGTCCAGCACCGGCTGCGGCGGCTGCTCGTCGAGGTAAAGCAAAGCGATGGCGTCCTTGCCCCGCTCGGCCCGGCCCAGGGTGAAGTTGGCGATGTTCACGCCGTTCTCGCCCATGGTCTGGCCCAGTGCGCCGATGATGCCCGCGCGGTCCTCGTTGGTGGTATAAAGCATGTGCGCCCCCACCTCGGCGTCGATGTTGATGCCCTTGATCTGGATGAAGCGCGGCTTGCCGTCCGAAAACACCGTGCCCGCGATGGACCGGGTGCGATCGGGCGTCTTCACCGTCAGCTTGATATAGGCCTCGAACACGCCGGTCTGGTCCTGCGTGGTCGTGGACACGTCGATGCCGCGATCCTTGGCCAGAAGCGGCGCGCTGACCATGTTCACGTCCGGGTTCACCGACCGCATCAGTCCCGCGATGGCCGCCGTGTTCAGCGCGGCGGTGTTCATCCCGGCCACCGCACCGTCGTAGAGCAGGTTGATCTCGTCGATGCCCTCTTCCGTCAGCTGGCCGCAGAACGCGCCCAAGTGCTCGGCCAGCTTCAGCCACGGGCCCATGACCTTGGCTTCCTCGGCGGTGACGGAGGGCATGTTCAGGGCGTTGGTCACGGCGCCCGTCAGCAGGTAGTCCGACATCTGCTCGGCCACTTGCAGCGCCACGTTTTCCTGCGCCTCGGTCGTGGCCGCCCCCAGGTGCGGGGTGACCACCACGTTGGGCAGGTTGAAGAGCGGCGAGTTCGTCGCGGGCTCTTCCGCGAACACGTCGAAGGCGGCACCGGCGACGCGGCCGTCCTTCAGCGCCTCGGCCAGCGCCTCTTCGTCCACCAGCCCGCCGCGCGCGCAGTTGATGATGCGCACGCCCGGCTTCAGCTTGGCGATGGCCTCGCGGCTCAGGATGTTGCGGGTCTTGTCGGTCAGCGGGACGTGGAAGGTGATGAAGTCCGACTTGGCCAGAAGCTCGTCCAGCTCGACCTTGCGCACGCCCAGGTGGTCGGCGCGTTCTTCGTTCAGGAAGGGATCGTAGGCGATGACCTTCATGCGCAGCCCGTGCGCGCGGTCGATGACGATCGAGCCGATATTGCCCGCGCCGACGACGCCCAGCGTCTTGCCGGTGACCTCCACGCCCATGAAGCGCGACTTTTCCCACTTGCCCGCATGGGTGCTGGCATTGGCCTCGGGGATCTGGCGGGCGACGGCGAACATCATGGCGATGGCGTGCTCGGCGGTGGTGATCGAGTTGCCGAAGGGCGTGTTCATGACGATCACGCCCTTCTTGGACGCGGCGGCGATGTCGACATTGTCGACCCCGATCCCGGCGCGGCCGATCACCTTCAGGTTGGTGGCCTGTTCCAGCAGTTTGGCGGTGGCCTTGGTGGCCGAGCGGATGGCAAGCCCGTCATACTGGCCGATCACCTCGGCCAGCTTGTCCTTGTCCTTGCCAAGGGACGGCTCGAAATCCACGTCGATCCCGCGGTCGCGGAAGATCTGCACGGCGGTTTCACTCAGTTTGTCGGATACAAGTACTTTGGGGGCCATGATCGGCACTCCTGTCTGAAATCGGGGGAACGCACCCCGGACGTGCTCCGGGGTCGCGCGGGGATGGGAATGCCCCGGATCTGCGTCCGGGGCGCAGGGTCGGCTCAGGCGGCGCGGGCCTGCGCAAGCTCGGCGTGATAGGCCCAGTCGATCCAGGGCATCAGCGCGGCCAGGTCGTCGGCTTCGACCGTGCCGCCGCACCAGATCCGCAAACCGGCGGGCGCGTCGCGGTAGCTGCCGATATCGAAGGCCACCCCTTCTGCTTCCAGCCGCTTGGCCACCGCCTTGGCGAAGGCGGCATCACCGGCCACGGCGGGGTCGGTGAAGTGCAGGCAGACCGACGTGTTCGACCGCAGCTCGTCCGATACCGCCAGGTTGGCGATCCAGTCGCGCGCGGCGACGAAATCCCACACGACCTGCGCGTTGCGGTCCGCGCGGTCCATCAGGCCGCGCAGCCCGCCGACCGAGCGGGCCCAGGCCAGCGCCTGCAGGTAATCCTCGACGCACAGCATCGACGGCGTGTTAATCGTCTCGCCCCGGAAGATGCCCTCGATCAGCTTGCCGCCCTTGGTCAGGCGGAAGATCTTCGGCAGCGGCCAGGCGGGGGTGTAGGATTCGAGCCGTTCGACGGCGCGGGGGCTCAGGATCAGCATCCCGTGCGCGGCCTCGCCACCCAGCACCTTCTGCCAGCTGAACGTCACCACGTCGAGCTTGTCCCACGGCAGCGGCTGCGCGAAGGCGGCGCTGGTCGCGTCGCACAGGGTCAGGCCCGCACGTTCGGCGGGGATCATGTCGCCATGGGGCATCTTCACGCCGCTGGTGGTGCCGTTCCAGGTGAAGCACACGTCGCGGTCGTAATCGAGCGACGCCATGTCCACGATCTCGCCGTAAGGCGCCTCATGCACGCGAGCGTCGAACTTCAGCTGCTTCACCGCGTCCGTGACCCAACCCGCGCCGAAGGATTCCCACGCGACCATCTCGCAGGGGCGCTCGCCCAGCATGGTCCACATGGCCATCTCGTAGGCGCCGGTGTCGGACGCGGGCACGATGCCGATGCGGTAATCGTCGGGCACGCCCAGGATCTCGCGCGTCTCGTCGATGGCCTGGGCCAGCTTGGACTTGCCGATGGCGGCCCGGTGCGACCGGCCAAGCGGCGCGTCGGACAGGTTCGTCAGATCGAAAACGGGGGGCTTGGCACAGGGGCCAGAAGAAAAACGCGGATTTGCCGGCCGCGTGGCCGGAAGCGGGGTGCTCATGCTGGTATCCTTGCAGATATGTGCCCTTCGTTGGGGAAGGGTGTCCCGCCGCCGCACTTAGGGCCGCGTGCGGGTCTAGGCAAGCGGAATCTGGGACGCCCACATTGTGTTTGCGGCCGCATCCGGTCTATTCCGCGCGCGTCGCCCGGAAAGGACCGCCATGCTCGTCGTCACCCTGATCTCGCCCGCCCTCGATCCCGCCTTCGCCGACGCGCTGCGCAACGCCTGGGGCGGCGGCGACGCCCAGTGGCTGGCCCCGGATCGCGCGGTCGAATTCGCGGTCACCGCGCGCCCCGACAACCTGTGGGAGGTCTGGGCCGAGGCGCAGAAGATGCAGACCGACCTGGTGCTGCAACCCGCCGAGGGGCGGCGCAAATCCGTCCTTCTGGCCGACATGGACAGCACCATGATCGGCCAGGAATGCATCGACGAGCTCGCCGACATGGCGGGCGTGGGCGAACGGGTGTCCGACATCACGGCGCGCGCGATGAACGGCGAGCTGGATTTCGAAGGCGCGCTGCGCGAACGCGTGGGCCTTCTGGCAGGGCTCGACGCGGACGTGATCGACCGGGTCTGGCGCGAACGCATCACCCTGACGCCGGGCGGCGACGTGCTGCTTGCGACGATGAAGGCCCATGGCGGCTACACCGCGCTGGTATCGGGCGGCTTCACCGCCTTCACGACGCGGGTGGCCGAGCGGCTGGGATTCGACATGCACCGCGCCAACGAGCTGCCGCAGGAGGGGGGCAAGATCACCGGCGCGGTGGCCGAGCCGATCCTGGGGCGCGAGGCGAAGGTACAGGCGCTGAAAGATATCTGCGCGACCCGCGGGCTGACCCCCGACGACGTGATGGCGGTGGGCGACGGGGCAAACGACCTGGGCATGTTGCAACTGGCGGGCGCGGGTGTCGCGCTGCACGCCAAGCCGTCGGTCGCGGCACAGGTCGAGCGGCGGATCAACCACGGCGACCTGACGGCGCTGCTGTACCTGCAAGGCTATGCCGAGGACGAGTTCGTCCGCTAGGCACGTTTTCCTCGAGGAAAACGGACCGGAATTCTCGAGAATTCCGTGCCTAGCTGGGAAAGCCCGGCGCGGGCCTCATCCGTCCGACCTGGGCCCCCGCGCGGTTGACGATGGGCGTGTCGAGCATCGTTTGCGCCGTCGGATGCGCGCGGTCCAGCACGCCCAGCTCCGCCAGGATTGCCGCCACCGCCTGTGCCGCCGCCCGGTCCGCGCCATCGACGATCTTCACCGCGACGCCCAGCCGCTTTTCGGGCAGGATCGCGACGAAGACGCCCTCGGCCCCGCTTTTGGCGGCGACGCGCCCGTCCATGGCGCGCATCAGGTCCGTGGCCGGGTCCGCCTCGCCGCCCACCAGGTCGGGATGCAGGCACATGGCGTCGCGCAACGCGGCCATCGCGGTACCGCGCGCTCCCTGCCCGTCGCGCGCCGCCGCGAAGGCCGCCATGGCGCGGCCAAGGCCGGTCACGGTCGTCGCAAAATTCGGCGCCGCGCAGCCGTCGAAGCCGAAGGCGGGGCTGTCGATGCCCGTCAACTCGTCCTGCGCCGCGTGGATGGCGCGTTGCACCGGGTGATCGGGCTGCACGTAGTCGCGCCCCGCCTTAAGGTGCTGCGTGTAGGCCAGGAAGCCCACGTGCTTGCCCGAGCACTGGTTGTGGACCTGGCGCGGCGCGACGCCGTCGCGGATCATCCGGTGGCGCGTCTCGCGGTCGCGGCTGGCTTCGGTGCCGCACAAAAGGTCACCGTCGCCCAGTTCCAACGCGTCCAGCCACGCCTGCACCTTGGCGACATGCTTGGCGGCACCCCGATGCGACGAGCAGGCCAGCGCCAGCCGGTCGGTGGACAGGGGCAACCCCGCCTCGACCATCGGCAGCGCCTGGATCATCTTCACCGACGAGCGCGGGAAGATCACGGCATCCGCATCCCCCCAGGCCCGCACGACCTGGCCCCGCGCGTCGCACACCACCGCGTGCCCGGCATGGACCGATTCGCACAAGGGGCCGCGCCAAAGCTCGACCATGGGCTGTGGACCTGGCATCGGATCTATCCCTTCAACTCTGAGCGATTTATTGCCGCAGGGGCTTTCGTGTGTCGGCGATTTGCCGTTAAGGTCGCACCGCTTTAGACAGAAGAAACCGGGCTTGTCACGCGCTCCGAAGACGGGTGCTGCCAGGTCCGGCACAGAGGCAGTTGATGGCTGGAGGCCGATAGAGACATGAAAGCGATCGTGACAGGACTTATCGCGGGGGCGGCATTCGCGTTCGGCGCGGCAGCCCAGGATGAAAGCACCAACCGCGTCGCCGTAGAAACGGCCTGGAGCGTGTTCGTCGAAGAAGATCCCAAGGAATGCTGGTCGGTCAGCAGCCCCACCCAGACCGTCAACACCCGCGGCGGACAGGTCGTTTCGGTGCGTCGCGGCGATATCCTGCTGTTCGTGACCTTCCGGCCCGGATCGGGCTCCAACGGCGAAGTGTCGTTCACTGGCGGCTATCCGTTCGCCGACGGCTCGACCGTCGACCTGGACATCGGCGGCACCGTCTTCAACCTGTTCGTGGACGGCGAATGGGCCTGGCCCGCCTCGGCCGCGGACGATGCCAGGATCGTGGCCGCCATGAAGCGCGGCGCGGACGCATCGCTGACCGCGCGCTCGGCCCGCGGGACCCAGACGAAGGACACGTTTTCGCTGTTCGGCTTCACCGCCGCGCTGGACGAGGCGGCAAGCCGCTGCGAGTGATCCCGTCACTTCCGTGACACGCAAGGGCGGCCATCTGGGTCGCCTTTTTTGCGGGCCCCTGCCGACACGGCCGCCCGCGCCGCGCTTGCGGCGATCGCGCACAGCAAATAGCGCGGGGCTTTATCGATCGGCCAAGATAGCCTATATCGCGCGTGTTCCGACAAGAAGGTGACCCAGATGACCGCCGCCCCCGACGCGCCGATCACCCAAGACGTTCTGACCCTGCCGCGCAAGCCGGACGAGGGCGGGCCGATCAACCTGGTCGGCCTCACGCGCGACGCGTTGCGCGAGGCGCTGATCGCGGCGGGCACCCCCGACAAGCAGGCGAAGATGCGCGCCGGTCAGATCTGGCAGTGGATCTACCAGAAGGGCGTACGCGATTTCGACGCCATGACGAACCTGGCCAAACCCTATCGCGCCCTGCTGGCCGAGCACTTCACCATCGCCGTGCCCGAGATCGTGCGCCGCGAGGTGTCCACCGACGGCACCCGCAAGTACCTGCTGCGCATCGCGGGCGGGCACGAGGTCGAAGCGGTGTACATCCCCGAGGAAGGCCGCGGCACCTTATGCGTGAGCTCCCAGGTGGGCTGCACGCTGACCTGTTCTTTCTGCCACACCGGCACCCAGCGGCTGGTGCGCAACCTGACGGCGGGCGAGATCGTGGGCCAGATCATGGTCGCCCGCGACGACCTGGGCGAATGGGTGCCCAGCGGCACCGGCAGCGACGCGGCCCCGCGCCTTTTGTCGAACATCGTGCTGATGGGCATGGGCGAGCCGCTTTACAATTTCGAGAACGTCCGCGACGCCATGAAGATCGCCATGGACGGCGAAGGCATTTCGCTGTCGCGTCGGCGGATTACGCTTTCGACCAGCGGCGTGGTGCCGGAAATCCACCGCACCGCCGCCGAGATCGGCTGCCTGCTGGCGGTATCCTTCCACGCCACCACGGACGAGGTACGCGACCGGCTGGTGCCGATCAACAAGCGCTGGAACATCGCGGCCCTGCTGGACGCGCTGCGCGACTATCCCAAGGCCAGCAATTCCGAGCGGATCACGTTTGAATACGTGATGCTGAAGGGCGTGAACGACAGCGACGATGACGCGCGGCGGCTGGTCAAGCTGATCGAGGGCATCCCGGCCAAGATCAACCTGATCCCGTTCAACGAATGGCCCGGTGCGCCCTACGAGCGGTCGTCGGGCAACCGCATCCGCGCCTTCGCCGACATCATCTACAAGGCGGGCTACGCGTCGCCCATCCGCACCCCGCGGGGCGAGGACATCATGGCCGCCTGCGGCCAGCTGAAATCCGACACCGAACGCGCCCGCAAGTCCAAGCGCCAGATCGAGGCCGAGGCCAGGCTCTGATCCGCGGTTACCCTTCCCGCGCGCGCGTGGCAGGCCGGACGACATAGGTATTTGAAGACCAGTGATGCAAGGAGCGCGGTCGCGGGACGGCGGTGTGTCGCCACGTGTGATCCTGCGCGGGAACGGATCGGTGGCCCGGACGTAGATCAGGCGAGTGCAGCGAAAGGGCCCACGCGATGAGCAAGCATTACAGCGAAGGCGACAAGGTGGAATGGGATTGGGGCAACGGCACCGCCACGGCCACCGTGAAGCAGAAATACACCCAGAAGCGGACGCTGAAGATCGACGGCAACGAGGTCACGCGCGACGCGGACGAGGACAACCCCGCCTACCGGCTGGAACAGGACGACGGCAGCGAAGTGCTGAAATCCCATTCCGAGCTGCGCAAGGCCTGACGTCGCGCGCCTAGCGACCCGGGATCGACGCGCGTTTCGATCCGGTCGTGTCCCAGCCGTCGATCACCTCGACCGCTTCTTGCGCCGTCTCCACGAAGCGGAACAGCGCCAGATCCTCGTCCGCGATGGTGCCCGCCCGGGCAAGTGCATCGAAATTGATCACGCCGTCCCAGAAGTCGCGGCCGAAAAGGAGCACCGGGATCGGCTGCATCCGGCCCGTCTGGATCAGCGTCAGCGTCTCGAAGAGCTCGTCCATGGTGCCGAAGCCGCCGGGAAAGACGCACATGGCCTTCGCGCGCATCAGGAAATGCATCTTGCGGATGGCGAAATAGTGGAAGTTGAAGCACAGGCCCGGCGTCACGTATTCGTTGGGCGCCTGTTCATGCGGCAGCACGATGTTCAGCCCGATGGAATGCCCGCCCGCATCCACCGCGCCGCGATTGCCCGCCTCCATCACGCCGGGGCCGCCGCCGGTCGCCACCACGTGCTGTCGGCCGTACGTCTCCATGCTGCGCAGGGTCATCAGCCGGGCGAATTCGCGGGCCTCGGCGTAGTATTTCGACAGGCCCGCCAGGGTCTCGGTGCGCGCGTTGCCCTTGTGCTCGGGCGCGGGAATGCGGGCCCCGCCGAACATCACCACGGTGGATTCGATGTTCTGCTCGGTCAGCACCATTTCGGCCTTGAGCAGCTCCAGCTGCAGGCGCACCGGGCGCAGCGCGTCGCGGCACAGGAAGTCGTCGTCGGCGAAGGCCAGCCGGTAGGCGGGCGCGCGGGTCTGCGGCGTGTCGGGGATGTCGCGGGCGGTCTCGATATCCTCGTGCGCACCGCGAAACGGCGATTGGCGGTCGTCTTTCATGGATGGCTCCTTTGTCGCGCGCGACCATGGCGCGGGCGGCGCGGATAGACCAGCCTTTCAGTCCAATCGCACGTCGACCGCGACGGGATAGTGATCGGTCGGCCATTCCCCGTCGAACCGGCGGCGCAGCACGACCGGATCCGACACCAGCGTCACGTCGTCGGTGAAGGCGATATGGTCGATGGCGCGGAACAGGTTCAGACCGCGGTCGAAGTGATAGGTCGCCCCCCGCACCGGCGCGAAGGTCAAACCTGCGTTTTCCACGATCTCGAGCGTCCGGTCGCCCAGCCGCGCGTTCAGATCCCCGGTCAGGAACACGGTGTCGCCCGCCGCCACGCGCGGGGCGATCCGCCGGGCGATCAGCTCGGCCGAAAGCAGCCTGTTCTGGCGGCTGGCGTAATCGGTATGGGCGTTGACGACGGTGAAGACCGCGCCGTCGCGCTTGTCGCGGAACTGCCCCCAGCTGGCAAAAGCGGGATACGAGCCGTTGAAGGTCCGCGAATACAGCTGGTCCGGGGTTTCCGAGAAGAAGAACCACCCCTGGTCCAGCGGCTCGAGCCGGTCGCGGCGATAGAGCATGGGCTGGGTCGACGGGAACTCGGTCCAGTCGCCCGACACGTGCAGCCCGTAGCCGGGGTTGCGGTCCAGCAGCCAGTCGCGCGCCAGGTTGACCGACCCGTCGCTGCCGCTTCGGAAGCTTTCCATTTCCTGGAAGGCCACCAGATCCGCGTCGAGCGCCTTGAACGCCTGGTCGAGCGGGCCCTTGCGCCGCTCCCAGTCGCCCACGGACCAGGGCCCGGTCTGATCCGCCAGCACGATGTAATGGACGTTATAGGTGGCGATCCGCAGCGCAGAGCCGTCGCGGGCGCGCAGCTCCTGCTTGCCGGACAGGCGCAGGTTCTGGCATCCCACGACCAGCGCCGCCAGAAGTGCCATCAGCAGGGCGGTCTTGCTCACCAGTTTCACCATCTCTTTCCCTGTCGCCATCCGCCCCTTATAGAACGGCGCAACCCGATCCGACAGATCCCGCCATCCAGGAGCCGCCCATGTCCAACGCCCAGCTTGAAGCCGCCATCGAATCCGCCTGGGACAGCCGCGACCAGATCACCCCCGCCACCGGCGGCGAGACGCGCGCGGCCATCGAGGACACGCTGAACGCGCTGGATTCCGGCAAGCTGCGCGTGGCCGAGAAGCGCGGCGACGACTGGCACGTGAACCAGTGGGCCAAGAAGGCGGTGCTGCTGGGCTTTCGCATCAAGGACATGGAGATGCAGCCGGGCGGCCCGCAGGGTGCGGGCTGGTGGGACAAGGTGGACAGCAAGTTCCTGGGCTGGGGCGAGGCCGAGTGGAAGGGCGCGGGCTTCCGCGCG
This sequence comes from Palleronia pontilimi, assembly GCF_016412875.1. Taxonomy (GTDB): domain Bacteria; phylum Pseudomonadota; class Alphaproteobacteria; order Rhodobacterales; family Rhodobacteraceae; genus Palleronia; species Palleronia pontilimi. The sequence continues at coordinate 164,971 of NZ_JAEKPD010000009.1, forward strand.
GTGCCCAATTGCTTGGTGCGCAAGTCCGCCTTCATCGCGCCCGGCGTGGTGCTGATGCCCAGCTTCGTGAACCTGGGCGCCTACGTGGACGAGGGCACGATGGTCGACACCTGGGCCACGGTGGGCAGCTGCGCGCAGATCGGCAAGAACGTGCACCTGTCGGGCGGCGTCGGCATCGGTGGCGTGCTCGAGCCCATGCAGGCGGGCCCCACGATCATCGAGGACAACTGCTTCATCGGTGCGCGCTCGGAAGTGGTCGAGGGCTGCATCGTGCGCGAAGGGTCCGTGCTGGGCATGGGCGTGTTCATCGGAAAGTCCACCAAGATCGTCGACCGCGAGACGGGCGAAGTGATGTACGGCGAAGTGCCGCCCTATTCCGTGGTCGTGGCCGGATCCATGCCGTCGAAGAACAACGTGAACCTCTATTGCGCGGTGATCGTGAAGCGCGTGGACGAACGCACCCGCTCGAAGACGGCGATCAACGAATTGCTGCGCGACTGAGGGCGGGGCGCGAAATTCTTGAGAATTTCGTCACGATTTTCTCGCGAAAATCGCGTCTCTCTCACGTCAGGCGCCGCAGGGGTTCGCGGTTGCAGAAGATCACCAGTTGATCGGCATTGGCCACCACGGTGAAACCGCGGCGCCGCATGTCCTGCAGAAACGGCTCCAGCCCGACATACCGCTCGATATCGCGGCGCTGGCGCCGCACGATTCCGCCCCGCCGCGCGGACCTGGTCTTGAACAGGTCTGCCAGGAACGCATCGGGGCTGAGATATGTCGGAACGCTCATCCGCGCAGCTTGCGACAGGATGGTTAACGCCCGGTTACGGAAACCATTCCGGCTCCAAGGGGTTCAGTCCCGACATGGATACCCTGCATGATCTCTGAACTACCGACCCTGTGGCTCTTCGCCGTCTTCGCAGTTGCGGGCGCCGTCGTCGTGCTGGCGTCGGTCAAGGCCACGGGGCTGGCCGACGTGATCGCCGACCGGACGCGGCTGGGCGAGGCGCTCGTGGGCGGCATCCTTCTGGGGGCCGCCACGTCGCTGGCGGGCGTGGTCGTCTCGGTCAACGCGGCGCTCGACGGCGACGCCAGCTTCGCCTTCTCGAACGCGGTGGGCGGGATCGCGGCGCAGACGCTGTTCCTGGCGCTGGCCGACCTGCTCTATCGGGGGCCCAACCTGGAACACGCCGCCGCCGAGCCCGCGAACCTGTTCCAAGCCGTCGCGCTGATCGTGCTGCTCAGCCTGCCGATCTGCGCCATCGCCGGGCCGGACATTGCTTATTTCGGGGTCCACCCCGTATCGGTCGTGCTGTTCCTCGCGTACCTGACCTGCGCCAAGGCGGCCACCGTCGTCGGCGAAAGCCCCATGTGGCAGGCGGTCGAGACCAGCGACACCCGCCACGACGAGCCCGAGGACGACAGTGAACCGGACAAGTCCGTGAAAGAGCCCGCGCTTTATTTCGTGGCCCTGGTCGCGCTCATGGGCATGGGCGGCTGGGTCATCAGCCAGGTGGGCGGGACGTTCATCAGCCGGTTCGGGCTGTCGTCCAGCCTGGTCGGCTCGCTCATCACCGCCGTCGTCACGTCCCTGCCCGAACTTGTGACGACGCTGGTCGCCGTGCGCCGCAACGCTTTGCAACTGGCCGTCGGCGGCATCATCGGCGGCAACACCTTCGACACGCTGTTCCTGGTGGCGTCGGACGTGGCTTACCGCGACGGCTCGCTGTACCATGCGGTCGATACCTCGAACCTCTACTGGCTGGGCACCGGATTGCTGATGACGGCGATCCTGCTGGGCGGCCTGATCCTGCGACAGCGCGAGGGACCGGCGCGGATCGGCATCGAGTCGGTGCTGATGATCGGGATCTACCTGACCGCCGTATCGGTCCAGGTCTGGTCATAAGTCTTTCATGCGTCTGGAACTTTCGGGCGGTGCGGCAGTTTGACACGGGAATGCACATCTAGAAAGGACATCGCATGGGCTGGCTTGCAGCTATCATCGTCGGGGGTCTTGCCGGTTGGTTGGCCGAGAAATTCATGAAGTCCAACATGGGACTTCTGATGAACATCATTCTGGGCATCATCGGTGCCATCGTGTTCAACTTCATCTTCGGCTCGCTTCTGGGCCTTTACGCCGCGGGCGCCAGTTTCAGCATCGGCTACCTGGTCGCGGGCTTCATCGGCGCCTGTATCCTGATCTTCGTCGTGCGCGCCGTTCGCGGGCGCGCCTGAGGCTTGTAAAAACCAGCCATGGCTGGCATCCGCCTGCCATGGCGAAATCCGAAAAACCCCACCACGTCTTCACGCTTCTGGTCGAAGTCGGCCGCGCGCCCGACGATGGCCTGCCCAAGGACGCGACCGGTGCGGCGCTGATGTGCTACGCCTCGGGCGTGGACGAGGCCGAGGCGGTGCGCGAAACGGTGGCCCTGCTGAAACAGGCGGACATGTCGCCGCTGGACGTGACCGGCTACGGCACCCTGGAAGAACGACTGGCCGACGGGCACGACATCGACGCGGACGAGCGCGGCCTGATGGAACGCGCGCGCGCCGAAAACGCGGTGATCGTCGCCCAGGTGACCCCTTTCTTCAACAACCCGGCCACGCGGGGCGAAGATTGAAGGCGCCCTGCGGCACACTATCATTTGCCGCACGATGCCCAGGAGCCCCGCGATGAACACCGACCCGGTCGAGCTGACCGCCCAGCTGATCCGCTGCCCGTCGGTCACCCCCGAAGAAGGCGGCGCGATCCAGCTATTGCATGGGCTTTTGCAGGACGCGGGCTTCACCTGCACGCGGGTCGATCGCAACGGCATCGCCAATCTCTATGCCCGCTGGGGCACCGAAGGTCCGGTGCTGGGCTTCAACGGCCACACCGACGTGGTGCCGACCGGCGATCCCGCGACCTGGCAGCACGATCCGTTCGGGGCGGCCATCGTGGACGGGTGCATGTACGGTCGCGGCGCGTGCGACATGAAATCCGGCGTCGCGGCCTTCGCGGCGGCGGCCATCGACCACGTGGCCGGGACGCCGCCCGGCTCGGTCGTGCTGGCGATCACCGGCGACGAGGAAGGCGACGGCGTCGACGGAACGGCGGCGATCCTGGACTGGATGCAGCAGACCGGCGAGCGCCTGGACGCCTGTATCGTGGGCGAGCCGACCTGCCCCACGAAGATGGGCGAGATGATCAAGATCGGGCGGCGCGGCTCGATGACCGTCTGGATCACGGCGCAGGGCAGGCAGGGACATTCGGCCTATCCGCAGAACGCGCGCAACCCGATCCATGCTTTGATCGCCCTTCTCGACACGCTGATCGCCTTCGATCTGGACGATGCGTCGGATCATTTCGAGCCGACCAGCGTGCAGGTCACCGGCTTCGACACCGGCAACACCGCCAACAACGTGGTGCCCGCCACCAGCAAGGCCATGCTGAACATCCGGTTCAACGACGCCCATACCAGCGCGGGTCTTCTGGACTGGATCGACGCGGCCGTCGCCGACGTCACCGCGCAGACGGGCGTGACCTTCACGCTCGAGACCAAGGTATCCGGCGAAAGCTTCGTGACGCCGCCCGGACCGCTGTCGCGGATGATCCAGGACGCGGTCGCCGCCGAGACGGGCGTGACCCCGGTGCTGTCGACCTCGGGCGGGACCTCCGACGCGCGGTTCATCCGCAGCCATTGCCCGGTGGTCGAGGTCGGGCTTGTGGGCCAGTCCATGCACCAGGCGGACGAGCACGTGCGCGTCGACGACATCCAGACGCTCAAAGCGATCTACAGCCACATCCTGCAGGATTTCGCCCCATGACCCGCCTCATCGCCGTGACCGAAGACGTCGAAACCTGCCGGGCGCTGCGCCGCGCGGTCTTCATCGAGGAGCAGCACATCTCCGAGGCCGACGAATGGGACGACCTGGATGCCGACGCCCTGCATCTTCTGGCCCGCGAGAACGGCTTGCCGGTGGGCACGGCGCGGATCTTCATCGAGGGCGACACCGGCAAGATCGGGCGCGTCTGCGTCCTGGCCACCCAGCGCGGATCGGGCCTGGGGCGGGACCTGATGGAGCACGCCCTGGACGTGCTGCGCAAGCGGGACGTGAAGATTGCGAAGCTGGGCGCGCAGCTGCCGGTGCTGGAGTTCTACCGCGCCCTGGGATTCGAGGCCGAGGGCCCGATCTACGACGATGCAGGCATCCCGCACCGCGACATGACGCGCGCGCTATGAGCGGCGGGCCGAAATTTTCGAAAATTTCGGACGGAAAACGCATGTTTTCCGCGCCCCTGTCGCCTGCCCGCGTGCCGTGGTAGCCGGGCGCATGGCCCAGATCCCTTCCAAGCAGCAGATCCTCGACTGGATCGCCGACAATCCCACCCAGACCGCCAAGCGCGACATCGCGCGGGCCTTCGGGATCAAGGGCGCGGACCGCATAGACCTGAAACGCCTGCTCAAGGAGCTGGAGGCCGAAGGCCACCTGGCCAAGCGCGGCAAGTCCTATCGCGACCCAGACACGCTGCCGCCCGTCACGGTCTGCGAGGTCACGGGCCCCGATGCGGACGGCGATCTCTTCGCGCGCCCGATGGAATGGCACTCGGACAGCCCCGCGCCGCGCATCCTTCTGGTGCTGCGCGACGCCGATCCGGCGCTGGGCCAGGGCGACCGGGTGCTCTTGCGCCTGCAAGCCATCGAGGGCGGCGATCACGCCTATCAGGGCCGCCTCATCCGCAAGATCGGCGCCACGGCGCGCCGCCTGCTCGGCCTTTACCGCGCGGGCGCCGAAGGGGGCCGGATCCAGCCCATCGACAAGGGGCAGGACCGCGAATGGAGCGTTTCGTCCCGCGACAGCCACGGCGCGAAGGACGGCGAACTGGTCGAGGCCGAGCAGGTCGGCCCCAAGGACCGCATGGGGCTGCCCCGGGCGCGCATCGTCGCGCGGCTGGGCGATCCGACCGCGCCCAAGGCCGTGTCGCTGATCGCCATCCACCAGCATGGCATCCCCGATCAATTCCCCGACGACGTCCTGGCCGAAGCCGAAGCCGCCGAGCCTGCCGGGCTGGACGGGCGCGAGGATCTGCGCGACCTGCCGCTGATCACCATCGATCCCAGCGACGCGCGCGACCGCGACGACGCCTGTTTCGCCCAGGCCGACGACGATCCGGCCAACGAGGGCGGCCATATCGTCTGGGTCGCCATCGCCGACGTGGCCCATTACGTCCGCCCCGGGTCCGAGCTGGACCGCGAGGCGCGCAAGCGCGGCAATTCCACCTATTTCCCGGACCGGGTGGTGCCGATGCTGCCCGACGCGCTGTCGGGCGATCTGTGCTCGCTGCACGAAGATGTCGATCGCGCCTGCATCGCCGTGCGCATGGTGCTGGACGCCAACGGCACCAAGATTTCGCACCGCTTCACGCGCGGGCTGATGCGGTCGCGCGCCTCGCTGGCCTACCAGGATGTCCAAGCCGGGCGGGACGGCCAGCCGTCGGACCGGGTGGCCCCCTTGATGGAGGGCGTGATCGCCCCGCTCTACGCCGCGTTCGAGGCGCTGCGCCACGCGCGCACCCAGCGCCAGCCGCTGGACCTGGACCTGCCCGAGCGCCGCATCGTGCTGTCGCCCGAGGGCCGCGTGACCAGCGTCGATTTCCGCGACCGGCTGGACGCGCATCGCCTGATCGAGGAATTCATGGTCTCGGCCAACGTGGCCGCCGCCGAAGAGCTGAACCGCCGCAAGTCCCCGCTGCTCTTCCGGGTCCACGAAGAGCCCACGACCGAGAAGATGGAAGCCCTGCGCGAAGTGGCGCAGGCCGCGGGCTTCAACCTGACCAAGGGGCAGGTGCTTCAGACCCGCCACCTCAACAAGCTGCTGGCCCAAGCCGAGGGCAGCGAGTTCGACGAGCTCATCAACCTGTCCACCCTGCGCGCCATGACGCAGGCCTATTACAGCCCGCAGAATTTCGGCCATTTCGGACTGGCGCTGCGCAACTACGCGCATTTCACCTCGCCCATCCGCCGCTACGCGGACCTTATCGTGCACCGCGCGCTGATCGCGGCCCATGGCTGGGGCGATGACGGGCTGGACGACGCGCAGGTCGAGATGCTGGACGAGACCGCGCAGCTGATCTCGGACACCGAACGCCGCTCGATGGTGGCCGAGCGCGACACCACCGACCGCTACCTTGCCGCGTATCTCAGCGAACGCGTGGGCAGCGAGATGACCGGCCGGATCTCGGGGGTGCAGAAGTTCGGGCTGTTCGTGAAGCTCGACGAGACCGGCGCCGACGGCCTAGTGCCGATCCGCTCGATCGGGCGCGAATTCTTCGTGTTCGACGCCGAGGCGCAGACCCTCATGGGATCCGACAGCGGCCGGAAACTGGGCCTGGGGCAACGGGTCACCGTGCGCCTGGCCGAAGCGGTGCCGGTCACCGGCGGGCTGATGCTGGAACTGCTCGAGGTCGAAGGCGACGCGCTGCCACGGGGCGGCGCGGGCCGGTCGCGCGGGGCACCGAAACGCGCGCGGGGCAAGGCCAAGGCGAAATCCGCCAAGGCGGCGCGCAAGGTCAAGCGCACGCGGCGCTGAGGCGTCGGTCTTCGCTTACTCGCGGAACAGGGATCGGGTAGCGGCACACCGCTCCGAGCCGCGCGCTCAGGCGGGCGCGGGTCGCGCGACCAGATCGGGCAGCTTGCGCGCGCCCCACCAGCTCATCAGCGCCATCGCGCCCGCCACGGCCAGGCACAGCGGCAGGCCGCCCAGCTGGTAGCTGAGCCCCGACAGCAGCGTTCCCGCCAGCCGCCCCGCCGCGTTCGACATGTAATAGAACCCCACATCCATCGTCACCCGCGCGTCGTTGCTGAAGGCGAGGATCAGGAACGAGTGCAGCGACGAGTTCACCGCGAAGATCGCTCCGAAGACGAAGAGGCCCGCTACGACCAGCGCGATCAGCGGCGCCCCGTCCATCAGCGCGGCGGCCAGCGCCAGCACCAGCGGCGGGATCGCCACCAGCAGCGCCCAGCGCGCCGCCAGCGACGCCAGCTCCGCCAGCGGCCGGTCCCGCGCCCGCAGCACCTTGGGCGCCACCGACTGCACCGCGCCGTACAGGATCACCCAGACCGCCATGAACCCGCCCACGGCGAAGAACGCCGCGCGCGGGTCCCAGCCCAGCGGGCCCGACAAGGTGGATTGGAAGAAGACCGGGATGCCCACCACGAACCACGTGTCGCGCGCCCCGAACAGGAACAGCCGCGCCGCCGACAGGCGGTTGATGGACGCATCCTTGCTGAACACCTCGGAAAACTTCGTGCCCTTGCGCCCCCGCGGCAGGCCGCCCGGCATCAGCGCCAGAACCGTCACCAGGATCGCGCCCAGCGTCGCCGCCATGACCCAGAGCGCTGGCGCGAATCCCAGCCAGCCCAGCAGCGCCGCGCCCACGAAGAAGCCCGCGCCCTTCACGGCGTTCTTCGATCCGGTCAGCACCGCCACCCAGCGAAACAGCGCCCGGTCGCCCGATGGCGCCAGCAGTTTCACGGCGCTCTTGGCCGACATCTTGGTCAGGTCCTTGGCCACGCCCGACGCGCCCTGGGTCAGCATCACGAAGGTGACCGACGCGGCCACCGCCCAGCCCGGATCCAGCCGGGTCAGCGCGGCCAGCGCCACCACCTGCAACCCCAACCCCAGGTACAGCGTCAGCGTCAGCCCGAACCGCGCGGCGATCCAGCCCGCGCCAAGGTTCGTCGCCATGCCCGCCACCTCGTAGAGCGTGAACAGGAACGCCAGCTGCACCGGGGTGAAGCCCAGCTCGTGGAAATGCAGCAGCACCAGCATCCTGAGCGCGCCATCGGTCAGCATGAAGGCCCAGTAGGCCGCCGTGACCGTGGCATAGGCGGCCAGCGGGCGGTCGGTCACCGCTGCCATGGCGCGCCCCCGCTCACGACATCATCGCCGCGATATCGGCCATCCGGCAGGCATAGCCCCATTCGTTGTCGTACCAGGCATAGACCTTCAGCTGCGTGTCATTGACGACCATGGTGGACAGCGTGTCGATGATGGCCGAGCGCGGATCGTTCACGAAATCGGTCGAGACCAGCGGCCGGTCCTCGACCCCCAGGATGCCCTTCAGCGCGCCTTCCGCGGCGTCGCGGAACAGGGCGTTGACCTCGTCTGCCGTCACCGCGCGCTGCATCTCGAACACGCAATCGGTGAGCGACGCGTTCAGCAGCGGAACCCGCACCGCGTGGCCGTTCAGCCGCCCCGCCAGCTCCGGGTAGATCACCGTGATCGCCGTGGCCGAGCCTGTCGTGGTCGGGATCAGCGCGTTCAGCGCCGAGCGCGCGCGCCGCATGTCCTTGGCGGGCCGGTCGACGATGGTCTGGGTGTTGGTCACGTCGTGCAGCGTCGTGATCGACCCGTGCCGGATGCCCACGCTGTCGTGCAGCACCTTGATGACCGGCGCCAGGCAATTGGTCGTGCAGCTCGCCGCCGTCACCAGCTTCTGCGTGCCGTCGTAAAGGGCGTGGTTGACGCCATAGACCAGGTTCAGCGCGCCCTCTTCCTTGATCGGCGCGCTGACCAGCACCCGGTCCACGCCCGCGTCGAAATAGGGCTGCACCCTGGCCACGCTCTTGAAGGTGCCGGTGCAGTCGATCACCAGGTCGATGCCCGCCAGGTCCATGTCTTCGATCTGGGCGGCATTCCCCAGCGCCATGGTGTGACCTTCGACCGTCAGGCGGCCCGGCGCGTGGCCGATCGCGCGCGGCCAGCGCCCGTGCACGGTGTCGAATTCCAGCAGCAGCGCGTGCTGCTCGGCATCGCCCATCCGGTCGTTCAGCGCCGCGATGCGCCCGCCCAGTCCCGCGTCGAACAGCGCCCGCAGCAACAGCTTTCCGATCCGGCCCAGGCCGTTGATGGCGATGTTCGTCATGGCGGCTCCCACGTTTCGATCCCCGTGCTAGCGGGTCTTTGTAACGGTTTTGCGAAACGCATCCGGTCCCAGATGCGCCGCGCCGCGCGCTTCGGCCAGAAGGACCTGCCGATGACGCTCGCGGAAGCGCGCGCGCTGGTCCTCGGTGAAGGCGTCGGCGCAACGGTGACAGCGCACGCCGTCCTCGAATTCGGGTCGCGCGCGATCCTCGGTGGTCAGCGGGCGACGGCACGCATGGCAAAGCGTGGCCGACCCCTGCGCAAGCCCGTGGCCCACGCTGACGCGCTGGTCGAAGACGAAGCATTCGCCTTGCCACAGGCTGTCCACCTCGGGCACTTCTTCCAGGTATTTCAGGATCCCACCCTGCAGGTGATGCACGTCCGCGACGCCCTCTGCCTTCAGGAAAGCGGTGGATTTCTCGCAGCGGATGCCGCCGGTGCAGAACATGGCGATGCGCTTGCCCGCCAGCCGGTCGCGGTTGGCCGCCCACCAGCCCGGAAAGTCGCCGAACGCGTCCGTGCCCGGATCGATCGCGCCCGGAAACGACCCGATCGCCACCTCGTAGGCATTGCGCGTGTCGATCAGCGCCACCTCGGGGTCGCGGATCAGCGCGTTCCAATCCGCAGGTGAGACGTAATCGCCGACCAGATCGGGGTCGATCGCCGCGCCCATGGTCACGATCTCGCGCTTCAGCCGCACCTTCAGCCGGCCGAAAGGCGTGGCCTCGGCGGTGCTTTCCTTCCAGTCCAGCGCGCCGCAGTCCGGCCATGACCGGATATGGTCCAGCACCGCCGCCACGCCCGCGCGTGGCCCCGCGATGGTGCCGTTCACGCCCTCGCCCGCCAGCAGGATCGACCCGCGCACGCCCTCTGCCTCGGCCAGCGCGCGCAAGGGGCCGCGCCGCGCGTCGGGCGCGTCCAGCGTGACGAACGTGTAGAAGGCGGCGACGGTGACCATGCCCGCGCTGATACCGCCGCCGCGCCACGCCCACAAGCCGGGGCAGCCCGCACCACGGTCTCCCCCCTCGCGCCAACACCCCCATCTTTGTTCTCATAAATATCCCGGCCCGGCGCCTGCCCCGCGCGCGCGGGCCCCCTGACGCGGGCCGCGGTTGACTTGGCCCCGGCCCCGCGCCTAGCTGAGCCGTGAAACAGGAGGCCGCCATGCACGACCGCACCCACGCCCTGATCGTCATCGACATGCAGAACGATTTCTGCCCCGGCGGCGCGCTGGCCGTCGCGGGCGGCGATGCCATCGTCGCGCCGATCAACGCGCTGATGGACGATTTCGCCACCGTGATCCTGACCCAGGACTGGCACCCGGCGGGCCATTCGTCCTTCGCGTCATCGCATCCCGGTCACTCGCCCATGACCATGATCGACATGCCCTACGGACCCCAGGTCCTGTGGCCCGACCATTGCATCCAAGGCTCGAAGGGCGCGCGGTTCCATCCCGACCTGCGCACCGATGGCGACCTCATCATCCGCAAGGGCTTCAACCCCGCCATCGACAGCTATTCGGCGTTTTTCGAGAACGACCACGCCACGCCCACCGGGCTCGAAGGCTATCTGCGCACGCGCGGCATCACCACGCTGACCATGGTGGGCCTGGCGCTGGATTTCTGCGTGAACTACTCGGCGGTGGACGGCGCGAAGCTGGGCTTCGACGTCACCGTCCGGCCCGATCTCAGCCGCGCCATCGACCTCGATGGATCGGAAAAAGCGGCGCTGGACGGCATGAAGAACGCGGGCGTCACGCTCGCCTGATGGACGCCCGCGCGCTCTTGCTGGGCCTCGCCTTCGCGGTGATGTGGTCCAGCGCCTTCACCTCGGCCAAGTTCATCGTCGCCGACGCGCCGCCGCTGACAGCACTGGCCTTCCGCTTCGCGCTGTCGGGCGCGCTGGCCGTCGGCATCGCCTGCGCCCTGGGCCAGTCCTGGCGGCTGACCCGCACCCAGTGGCGGCTGACCTTCCTCTTCGGCCTCTGCCAGAACGCGCTGTACCTGGGGCTGAACTTCATCGCCATGCGCAGCATCGACGCGGGCCTCGCGTCGATCATCGCGTCCACCATGCCGCTTCTGGTGGCCTTCACCGGCTGGACGCTGCTGGGCGAGCGGTTGCAGACCAGCGCCATCGCGGGGCTCTTCGCCGGGCTGGCGGGGGTCACGCTGATCATGGGCAGCCGCATCTCGGGCGGGGTCGATCCGCAGGGGCTGGCTTTGTGCATCGCCGGCGTGCTGGCGCTGACGCTGGCCACGCTCACGCTGCGCGGCGCGTCGTCTGGCGGCAACGTGCTGATGGTCGTGGGCCTGCAGATGCTGGTCGGATCGGCGCTTCTGGCTGTCGCCGCGCTGATGCTCGAGCGCTGGCAGGTCGATTGGTCGATCCCGCTGGCCGTCGCCTTCTTCTACACGACGCTGGTGCCGGGCCTTGCCGCGACGCTGACCTGGTTCGTGCTGGTGCGCCGCATCGGCCCCACCCGCGCGGCAACCTTCCACTTCCTCAACCCGTTTTTGGGCGTCGCCATCGCCGCCGCCGTCCTGGGCGAGCGGATCGGCCCGCTGGACGTGCTCGGTGTCGCCATCATCATGGTCGGAATCCTGGCCGTCCAGCTGTCGAAAGCGCAGGCCCCCGCTTGACCGGCGCGCCCATTGCGCGTCGAGTGAAGGCATGGAGATCCTTGAAAACCCGTTCCGAGGCTACGGCCTCGACCATCCCGATCTCGGCGACATGCCGTGGCCCAGCGTCGACGCCGCCCGCGCCGCCGCGCTGACCCGCCGCTGCCCGCGTCACGCCGAAACGCGGCTGCGCTGCTCCCCGGCACTTGCCTCCCGGATCGGCATCGGCGCGCTGCACCTGAAAGACGAACGCGACCGGATGGGCCTTGGCAGCTTCAAGGCGCTGGGCGCGGCCTATGTCATCGCGCAGCACGCCCAAGGAGGCCAGGCGAAGGGGCGCACCTACGTCACCGCCAGCGCGGGCAATCACGGCCTGTCGGTCGCGGCGGGCGCGCAGGCATTCGGAGCCCACGCGGTGATCTACCTGGCCGACACCGTGCCCGAAGCCTTCGCGGACCGGCTGCGCGGGCTGGGCGCCCAGGTGGTGCGCGCGGGCGCGGTCTACGAGCAGTCGATGGAAGCCGCGGCCGAAGCCGCCACGGCCAGCGGAGACACGCTGCTCTCCGACAGCTCGTGGCCCGGATACGCCGAGCTGCCGCACCTGCTGATGGAGGGATACCTGGTGATGATGTCCGAGGCCATCGACCAGATGCCCGCGCCGCCCTCGCACATCTTCCTGCAGGCGGGCGTCGGCGGCCTGGCGGCATCGACGGCGACGCTGGCGCGTGCGGCCTGGGGCGACACGCCCCGGGTCATCGTGGTCGAACCCGATGCCGCCCCCGCCCTGCACGGCTCGATCGCGGCGGGGGAGCCCACGCAATCGCAGGGTCCCGCGTCGGCCATGGGACGGCTGGACTGCAAGATGCCGTCGCTCATCGCGCTGAAGGGTCTCGCCCGCGACGCCGACGCCTTCGCCCTGATCTCGGAAGCCGAATGCGCCAACGCCGCCTACACCGCCGCCGAGCAATCGCTGCCCACGACACCCTCGGGCGCGGCCGGTCTGGCGGGTGCGCTGGCGATGGATCCCGATCCGGGCGCCCGCGTGCTCTGCATCCTCAGCGAAGGCCCCGAATGACACCGCGCGGCTTCGCGCCGGACGAAATCCGCGCCCGCGCCACCGCCGCGCAAGACCTGATGGCCCGGGCACGGATCGACGCGCTTCTGCTGACCACCGAGCCCGAAATCCGCTACTTCACCGGCTTCCTCACCCGGTTCTGGGAAAGTCCCACGCGCCCCTGGTTCGTGGTGCTGCCGCAAGGCGGCGATCCCATCGCCGTCATCCCGTCCATCGGGGCCGAGCTGATGGCGCGCGCGGGTGTCAACGACATCCGCACCTGGCCCTCGCCGCGCCCCGGCGACGACGGCACCACCCTTCTGGCCGCGACGCTGAACGCGCACGGCCCGCGCATCGGCCTGCCCATGGGCGACGAGACCCACCTGCGGATGCCGCTGGCCCAGTTCGACGCGCTGCGCGGCCTGTGCCCGGCGCTGGACTTCACCCATGACGCAGGCATCACCCGCACCCTGCGGATGGTGAAATCCGACGCCGAGATCGCCAAGATCGCCACCGCCTGCGCCATCGCCGACCGCGCCTTCGCCCGCGTGCCGGACATCGCCGCACCCGGCGTGCCGCTCGCGACCGTGTTCCGCGACTTCCAGGCGCTGTGCCTGGCCGAAGGCGCCGATACGGTGCCCTACCTGGCGGGCGCTGCGGGACAAGGTGGCTACGACGACGTCATCTCGCCCGCCACCGACGCGCCCCTGATGCCAGGCGACGTGCTCATGCTCGATACCGGGCTGACCTTCGACGGCTATTTCTGCGATTTCGACCGCAACTTCGCGCTGGGCGACACCGGCCTGGACGCCGATCACGACCGCCTGGTCGCGGCCGTCGAGGCGGGCCGCGCCGCTGCCATGCCCGGCGCGCGGGCCAGCGACGTCCACGCGGCCATGCGCGCCGCCGAAGCGCCCGCCCCCGGCGCGGCCGTGCGCCTGGGGCATGGCCTGGGGATGCAGCTGACCGAATGGCCGTCACTGTCGCCCTTCGACCAGACGGTGTTGCAAGCGGGGATGGTCCTGACGCTGGAGCCTTGCGTAGCGACGGAAGCGGGCCGGATCCTGGTGCTCGAGGAAAACATCGTCCTGACCGAAACCGGCAACCGGGCCTTGTCGACGCCCGCGACACGGATGGTGCGCCTATGATCCTGCAGCCGCGCTTTCGCGACACGGCCCGCACCGCCCTGGGGCTGGTCGTGCTTTCCGCCGAAGAAACGCTGGAACGCGTGGCCCGCGCCGCGATCCCACCCGACACCGACCTCTTCGTCAGCCGTGTGCCCTCGGGCACGTGGGTCACGCCCGACACGCTTGCCGCGATGGAGGCCGATCTGCCCGCCGCCGCCTCCCTTTTCCCGGCCGGTCGCAAGCTCGACGCGGTGGGATATGCCTGCACGTCGGGCGCGGCGCGGATCGGGCCCGCGCGCGTGGCCGAAATCCTGAAGGCGGCCACCGGGTGCCCGCGCGTCACCGATCCGCTCAGCGCGCTCATCACCGCCTGCCGCGCGCGAAAGCTGACCCGGCTCGGGATCGTGTCGCCCTATACCGAAGATGTCTCGGACTTTCTGCGCCGCCGCCTGTCCGACGCGGGCATCGCCACGCCCGCCTTCGCCAGCTTCGACACCGCCGAGGAAACGAAGGTCGCCCGCATCACCCCCGACGCCATCGCCGAAGGGGCCATCGCCCTTGCCGGAAGCGCCCGGATCGACGCCGTCTTCCTCAGCTGCACCAATCTCGACACCGCCGACGCGCGGCCCCAGGTCACGCGCGCCACCGGCCTGCCGTGCCTCTGCTCGAACTCGGTGCTTCTGGATCACCTGCTGGCACTGGGCGCGGGCTGACCGCCCCGGCGCCCTCATCCCCATCTTTGTTCTTCCAAATATCCCGGCGCAGCATCCGCAAGCGGCGGGACGGCCGCCTAGTCGCTCAGGCTGCGTTGGTTGCGCTTCGACAGCCGCTCGATCGCGATGGCCAGGTGCGCGTCGCCGATCGCCTTGTCGCCCTGCTCGACCCGGATCAGGTGCGCCTCGAACAGCACGTCCGTATGGGTCGCACCCACCGGCGGTTCGAAACGATAGGACGCAAGCTCGATCAGCGTGCCCAGCGGATCGCGGAAATAGATCGAGTTCATGAAGCCGCGATCCTTCTCGCCGGAATGCTTGATCCCGCGTTCGTCCAGTCGCGCGGCCAGTTGCGAATACATCGACTGGCTGACCGCGAAGGCGATGTGATGCACGTCGCCGGGATTGTCGGGCGCGGCCCTGCCGGTGGGCTTGCGGCTTTCGGCGCAGAAGATGGTGATCAGCCGCCCGTCACCGGGATCGAAATACAGGTGCGACTGGTCGGGATCGTCCAGGTTCGGCTGCTCGAAGACGAAGGGCATGCCCAGCACCCCCTCCCAGAAATCGATGGATGTCTGCCGGTCGGCCCCGTTCAGGGTGATGTGGTGGACGCCCTGGCTTTGTAACTTGTGCATGATCGCTCCCTTCGCAGTCCTCCCGGGAAAGGTAGGCCATGGGCACGTTTTTGACACGTCCATGGCCCTTCAGATCACAGCACCGCCTGGATGGCCTCGCGCAATTCCGGGTGGGCGATCCAGAGGTCCGGATCCCCCGCGCCTTCCGGCTCGGCCCGGAACCCCATGATCGATCGCGCGTCCGGATCGCCGGACGGATCGGTCGAACCCGCCTCCGACGACAGATACTCGGCGATCAGCAGGCCCGCGCTCGTGAAGGATCTCGCACCGGACGCCTGCGACTTGTAGCCCGCCGCGGACGCCATTTGCGTCTCGGTCAGCCCGGTCGCGCCGGACAAGGCCAACGCCAGCAGCATCGCGCGCTGCGGGCGCGTCAGGGCGACATGACCGATCGCTTCCACGTATTCCTCGACGCTCGGCACCGACGCGCCCGTGTGTTCGTCCGTCCTGCGGTCTTCGGCCCGGCGCTGCTCACGCGAGTCGAGCACTTCGTGCAAGGCGATGATCGCCGCTTCTTCCGTCGCGCCGCTGGCCTCGGCGATCAGGCCGCGCGCCTGCGTCGGCGGCTTGGGGAAGGCGCGCGCCACGAACGTGCCCGCAAGATTGCCGGACTTGATCTGGTATCGGTGATGTTCGCCCACCTGCACCGGGGACTGCTTGTCCTGCTTGCGATCCTTGGTCTTCTTCTTCGCCATGCCCTGGAAGACGCCATGGCCCATTTCCGATCGGGTTTCTGCACTCGAGCGTGTCATTGGAATCCTTTCAAGGATTGCGGAATATCTTGGTTCGAAATGGTCGGGTCGTGACCCCGTCCGCCGCGCGTCTGCGCCGCAGATATGGTGTTGGTGCGTCTCGCGCCCCCGACGCCAATCCCGTATCGCGACCAGCCGAGCCGCGCCCGCCCGGAGCCGGTTGCGTATCTGGACGGCTGGCCCAATCAAGACAGCGGCCGTCCAGCGGGCACCGTCAAAGCATTCGGGCGCCCCGTGGGAGCGCCCGATCGTTCAATTCAGGCGAGCGCCAGGTTGGTCGCGCTTTCGCGGCCATCGCGACCGGACTCGACGTCATAGGTCACTTTCTGATCGTCCGCGACGCTGGTCAGACCGGCCCGCTCGACAGCCGAGATGTGCAAGAACACATCCTTGCCGCCGGTTTCAGGCGCGATGAAGCCGAAGCCTTTTGAAGAATTGAACCATTTCACTGTGCCATTGGCCATGTGAGTTTTCCTTGATCTATCGCTGCCCACGAAATGCGGCAGCCCGGCTTCTCACGACTGAGGACGAGCGCTGTGAGCCGATGAAGGAAAACAGAGAATCGAAAAATGAAGTCAGTAGCAAACTACAGATGGCGATTTATCGACGGGGTTACAAGGTGCGAACGGGTTTCACCGCCACATTCCCCGTGCGCCGGATACGGCCCCGCGGACAGCTTGGACGCGAAACGTCACCTAACCGCGGCAGCGATCCGTCACGATCCGCCTAGGTGCCGTCGATGTGGGACAAGATGGTGAGCCCGCAGGGGTTCGAACCCTGGACCTACTGATTAAAAGTCAGTTGCTCTACCAACTGAGCTACAGGCTCACGAGGCGGGTGACTAAAGACCGGGCCATTCTGCGTCAAGACGAAAAAGCCCCGGCCCTTGCCGCCCCCTTTCGCAAGCCGATCGTCGGGCGTATATGCCAGCCGATGAACCAGGCTTCGACAGATGTGCCCTTCATGAAGATGCATGGGCTGGGCAACGATTTCGTGGTGATCGACCGCCGGGCGGCGCCGTTGGAGGTCACGCCCGACTTCGCCCGGATCCTGGGCGATCGGCATCGCGGCATCGGCTTCGACCAGCTGGCCACCATCGACACCTGCCCCGACACCGACGCGCGGCTGACCTTCTGGAATCGCGACGGCTCGCTCTCGGCGGCGTGCGGCAACGCCACCCGCTGCATCGCGCGCCTGTTGATGGAGGACGGACGCCAATCACTGGTCCTGCGCACCGAGCGCGGCGATCTCGCGGCCCGCGACGCGGGCGACGGGCTGACGGCGGTCAACATGGGTCCGCCCGTGCTGGACTGGCAGGGCATCCCCCTGCTGCACGATTGCGACACGCTGCACCTGCCGATGGACGGCGATCCCGTCGCCACCGGCATGGGCAACCCGCATTGCACCTTCTTCATGGACGATATCGACGCGGTCGACCTGACCAGTTTCGGCCATACCCACGAATATCACCCGTTGTTTCCCCAGCGCACGAATGTCCAGCTGGCCCAGCTCGTGGGCCGCGACCACCTGCGGGTGCGGGTTTATGAGCGGGGGGCCGGTCCGACGCTGGCCTCGGGGTCGTCCTCCTGCGCCGTGGCCGTGGCCGCCGCGCGGCGCGGCCTGACGGGCCGGGCCGTGCGCGTGGATCTGACGGGCGGCACACTGGACATCGACTGGCGCGACGACGGTGTGTGGATGACCGGGCCGACCGCCCACGTGGCCGATGGCGTCCTGCGCGCCGACTGGCTGGCGTCGGTGCTATGAGCGCGCCCGTCTTCTCGAACCATGGCTGTCGGCTGAACGCCTACGAGACCGAGGCGATGAAAGACCTCGCGTCCCGCGCCGGGCTGCGGGACGCGGTGGTGGTGAACACCTGCGCCGTCACCGCCGAAGCGGTGCGCAAGGCCCGCAAGGACATCCGCCGCCTCGCGCGCGAAAATCCCGGCGCGCCCGTGATCGTCACCGGTTGCGCCGCGCAGACCCAGGCCGAAACCTTCGCCGCCATGCCCGAAGTCACCCGCGTCATCGGCAATTCCGAAAAGATGCAGCCCGCCACCTGGGAAGCCCTGGTGCCCGACCTGATCGGCCGGACCGAGCGCGTGCAGGTGGACGACATCATGTCGGTGACCGAGACCGCGGGCCACCTGATCGACGGGTTCGGCACCCGCGCCCGCGCCTATGTGCAGGTCCAGAACGGCTGCGACCACCGCTGCACCTTCTGCATCATCCCCTACGGCCGCGGCAATTCCCGCTCGGTGCCCGCAGGGGTCGTGGTGGACCAGGTCAATCGCCTTGTCGCGCGCGGCTACAACGAGGTGGTGCTGACCGGCGTGGACCTGACGTCGTGGGGGGCGGACCTGCCGGGCGGGCCGCGGCTGGGCGACCTGGTGGCGCGCATACTGAAGCTGACCGACGTGCCGCGGCTCCGGATCAGCTCGATCGATTCCATCGAAGTCGACGACGCGCTGATGCGCTGCATCGCCGACGAGCGGCGCCTGATGCCGCACCTGCACCTGTCGCTGCAGCACGGCAGCGACCTGATCCTGAAGCGCATGAAGCGGCGCCACCTGCGCGACGACGCGATCCGCTTTTGCGAAACGGCCCGCCGCCTGCGCCCGGACATGACCTTCGGCGCCGATATCATCGCGGGCTTCCCGACCGAGACCGAGGACCACTTCATCGACTCGCTGCGCCTGGTCGAGGACTGCGACCTGACCTGGCTGCACGTGTTCCCCTACTCGCCCCGCAACGGCACGCCCGCCGCCCGGATGCCCGCCGTCGACGGGCGGGCGATCAAGGAACGCGCGGCCCGGCTGCGCGCCGCGGGCGACCGGGCCATCGCCGCGCACCTGTCGGCGCAGACGGACCGGACGCACCATGTCCTGATGGAAAGCCCCCGCATGGGCCGCACCGCGCAATTCGCCGAAGTGCACTTCGCCACCGACCGACCCGTGGGCCAGGTCGTCGAGACGCGCATCACCGGGCACACCGACACCCACCTGACCGCCGCCTGATCCGCCGGGCCGGAATTCGTGAGAATTCCGTCACGAATTTCTCAAGAAATTCGGCACGGAAAATTCGAATTTTGCGGCGCCGCGCGGTTAGACTGCCGCCGACTCACCCCCCCCCCCCCGAAGGATCTTCCATGGACCTCTATTTCGCCGCCGCCTCGCCCTTTGTCCGCAAGGTCATGGTGGTCCTGCACGAAACCGGCCAACTGGCCGACGTCAACGTGATCGACTCGGTCCAGACGCCGCTGGCCCCCAATCCCGCCAACAAGAACCCGCTGGGCAAGATCCCGAGCCTCACGCGCCCCGAGGGCCCCGCGCTCTACGACAGCCGCGTGATCTGCCGCTACCTGGCGGACCGCGCCGGGGCCGATCTGATCCCCCCCGCCCGGCAATGGGAGGTGCAGACCTTGGAAGCCACCGGGGACGGCATCATGGATGCGGGCGTGCTGATGGTCTACGAGCACCGTTTCCGCCCCGCGGAGCTGCAATACGGCGCCTATGTCGACGGCCAATGGGCCAAGATCGCGCGCGCACTCGACGCCTTGGAAGAGCGCTGGATCAGCCACCTGTCCGGCCCGCTCGACCTGGGACAGATCTCGGTCGGCTGCGCCCTGGGATACTTGGACTTCCGGCACCACGACCGCGGCTGGCGCGACGGGCGCGACGCCCTGGCGCGCTGGTTCGAGCGATTCGGTGCGCGTCCGTCGATGCAGGAAACGCGGCCCGTTTGACGAAAAAGGCGCCGATTTGGGTGCATCTGCGCGGGTTTGTCCGCTGGACCGGACCCGATCAAGGCGCTAGACACTTTCGCAAAGCCGCCGGGCGCACTCCGTCCGGCTTTGCGCGAATCGCCCGACCCCCTTACGCTTCGGGCATCTGACAGAACGGAGACGCAGACCTTGTCCCACGCAGACGATCAGGACGGCACACGCCGCGATTTTCTTTACTACGCCACCGCCGGCGCCGGGGCCGTGGTCACCGGGGCCGCAGTCTGGCCGCTGGTGAACCAGATGAACCCGACCGCGGACGTGCAGGCGCTGTCCTCGATCCGCGTCGATGTGGGCGGGGTCGAGCCGGGCACGCAGCTGACCGTGCAATGGCTGGGCAAGCCCGTCTTCATCCGCCGCCGCACCCAGGAAGAGATCGACGACGCCAACTCCGTCGACCTCTCCGACCTGCCCGATCCGCTCGCGCGCAATGCTAATATCGAAGACGGCGCCCCGGCGACCGATGCCAACCGCGCCCTGTCCGTCCCCGGCGAAGAGGGCAACGAGGAATGGCTGGTCCAGATGGGCGTCTGCACCCACCTCGGCTGCGTGCCGCTGGGCAATGCCGGTGATTTCAACGGCTGGTTCTGCCCCTGCCACGGCAGCCACTATGATACTGCGGGCCGCATTCGCCGCGGTCCGGCACCGGAAAACCTTCCGGTCCCCGTCGCCGAATTCGCCGACGCCTCCACCATCGTTCTGGGATAAGGAGACTACCTCATGGCCGGAATTCCCCACGACCATTACAAGCCCAATTCCAACGGCGAGCGGTGGCTGCACAAGCGCCTGCCCATCGTCGGGCTGCTCTACGACACGATCATGATCCCCACGCCCAAGAACCTGAACTGGATGTGGATCTGGGGCATCGTGCTGACCTTTACCCTGGTGCTGCAGATCGTCACCGGCATCGTGCTGGTGATGCACTACATCCCGTCGGTCGATCAGGCCTTCGCGTCGGTCGAGCACATCATGCGCGACGTCAACGGCGGCTTCATGCTGCGCTACATGCACGCCAACGGCGCGTCGCTGTTCTTCGTGGCGGTCTATGCCCACATCTTCCGCTCGCTCTACTACGGCTCCTACAAGGAACCGCGCGAAGTGACGTGGATCATCGGCATCCTGATGTACCTGCTGATGATGGGCACCGCCTTCATGGGCTACGTTCTGCCCTGGGGCCAGATGTCCTTCTGGGGCGCCACCGTGATCACCGGCCTTTTCGGCGCGATCCCCTTCGTGGGCGAGAGCTTGCAGACCTGGCTGCTGGGCGGACCGGCCGTGGGTGAATACACCCTGACGCGCTTCTTCTCGCTGCACTACCTGATGCCGATGATCCTGGTCGGACTGACGGCCGTGCACATCTGGGCCTTCCACACCACGGGCAACAACAACCCCACGGGTGTCGAAGTGCGCCGGACCAGCAAGGAAGACGCCCAGAAGGACACGCTGCCCTTCTGGCCCTACTTCGTCATCAAGGACCTGTTCGCGCTGGCGATCATCCTGGCGGTGTTCTTCGCCATCGTCGGCTTCATGCCCAACTACCTGGGCCACCCCGACAACTACATCGAAGCCAACCCGCTGGCGACGCCCGCACATATCGTGCCCGAATGGTACTTCCTGCCGTTCTACGCGATCCTGCGCGCCTTCACGTCGGAAGTCTGGGTGGTGCAGATCGCCAGCTTCCTGACCGGCGGCATCGTCGACGCCAAATTCTTCGGCGTGCTCGCGATGTTCGGCGCGATCCTGGTCATGGCGCTGGCGCCGTGGCTGGACACGTCGTCCGTGCGCTCGGGCCGCTACCGCCCCATGTTCAAGTGGTGGTTCGCGCTTCTGGTCGTCGATTTCTTCGTGCTGATGTGGGTGGGCGCCATGCCCGCGGAAGAGCCTTACGCCACGATCTCGCTGATCGCGTCGGCTTACTGGTTCGGCTACTTCCTGGTCATCCTGCCGCTGCTCGGCGTGGTCGAGAAGCCGCTGCCGCAGCCCGCGACGATCGAAGAAGACTACGCATCGCACTACGCGCCGCAGACCGGTGGCACCAAGACCATCGTCAACCCGGCCGAGTGAGAAAGGACCGACATGCTTAAGAAAATCGCTCTCGGCGCGGCGCTCTCGCTGGGTCTGGCCTCCGGGCCGGCCCTGGCCGCCGAATCCGAGGCTCATACAAACGATTACGACTTCTCGTTCGAGGGTCCGTTCGGCAGCTACGACCAGATGCAGCTGCAACGCGGCCTGCAGGTCTATACCGAGGTCTGCTCGGCCTGCCACGGACTGCGCTACGTGCCGTTCCGGACGCTGGGCTACGAAGGCGGGCCCAACCTGCCCGAGCCCCAGGTGCGCGCCTACGCCGAGTTCTACGAGGTGTATGACGAGTCGCTCCTGGACGGCGAAGGCGACTTCCGCCCCGCCAAGCCCACCGACCACTTCCCCGAATCGTCGCTGTCGAACGCACCGGACCTGTCGCTGATGGCCAAGGCCCGCGCGGGCTTCCACGGTCCCTACGGGCTGGGCATCAACCAGTTCGTCAAGGGCATGGGCGGCCCGGAATATATCGTGTCGCTGCTGAACGGCTATACCGGTGAAGACAAGGAAGAAGCGGGCGCGGTGCTTTACGAAAACACCGCCTATCCCGGTGGCTGGATCGCCATGGCACCGCCGCTTTACGGCGACGACGTGACCTACGCGGACGACACCGAGGCCTCGCTCGAGCAGGTGTCGAAGGACGTGGCCGCGTTCCTGATGTGGACGGCCGAGCCGAAGCTCATCGCGCGCAAGCAGGCGGGCTTTACCGGCGTGCTGATGCTGAGCGTTCTGGCGGTGCTTCTGTACCTCACCAACAAGCGGATCTGGGCGCCCCACAAGCGCAAGGTCAAGGACAGCGTTCCGGGCGAGTGATTGCCACCGCTGCACCCGGTTGATGGAAGCCGCCCTTCGGGGCGGCTTTTTTTAGGTATTTTTGGAAAGATGAAGCAAGGGGCCGCGCCCTAGCCCGCGAGATAGGCGCCAAGGGCGGGCGGCGGATCGGCGAGCAGCGCGTCGGTGTCCTGCGGCTGGTGGGCCCGCCCGTCGGCGACCACGATGGTCTGGCCCTTCAGACGCCGCGCATCGTCGGGGTCGTGGGTGATCATCAACAGGGTCAGATCCCGCGCTTGGGCCAGCCGCAGCACCAGGTCGATCATCTCGGATTTCAGCGCCGGTCCCAGGGCCGAAAACGCCTCGTCCAGCAGCAGGATCGGCTTGTCCTGCAATCCCGCCCGCGCCAGCGCCACGCGGCTTTGCTGCCCGCCGGACAGATCCCCTGGCTTGCGGTCGCCCATCCCGGCCAGCCCCACATCGCGGAGCGCGTCCGCGACGCGCGCCCGGTCGTCGGCGCTGAGCCGTCCGTTCGGCCGCAGGCCCAGGCCCACGTTCCGGGTCACGGTCAGGTGCGGGAACAGGTTGTTGTCCTGGAAGATCGTCGCCACCGGCCGCTCGGACGGGGTCAGGTCGGTGATGTCCGTGCCGCCCCAGGTGATCCGCCCGCTATCGGGCGTCAGGAACCCGCCCACCAGCGCCAGCAGCGTCGACTTGCCCGCGCCCGACGGCCCCAGGATCGCGATCCGCGCGCCCGTCTCGATCGCCAGATCGGCGCTCAGCGTGAAATCGCCGCGCGTGACGCGCACATCCTCAAACGTCAGCATCCACGCGTCCCCCGCGATCGAACAGCCAGAACGCGACCAGGCTGAGCGCCAGCAGCACCAGCGCGGCCCCCGCCGCATCGTCCATCCGGTAGGCGCCCATCAGGCGGTAAAGCTGCAGCGGCAAGGTCGCGGCGTCGGCATCGGCGAACAAAGCCACGACGCCCAGGTCGCCCATGGACAAAGCCGCCGCAAGGCCCAGCGCGAAGGCGAAGGGGCGGCGGATGCGCGGCAGGATCAGCAGGCGCAGGCGCGCCCAGCCGCGCAGTCCCAGCGACGTGGCCAGCGGGCCGAACTGCGCCTCGACCGCCTCCACCGCGGGCACGACGACGCGCAGCGCGAAGGGCAGCGCCATCACCGCGTTGACCAGCGCGGTCACCGGCAGCGTCAGCCGGTCGGGGGCGATGAACGGGAAGGTCACGATGAACAGGCCGGTGCCGATCACCAGGGGCGAGGCGGCGATGCCCAGCATCCCCGCGACCTCGAGCGTGCGGCCCCGGATGCCGCCCAGCCGCTGGATCGCCACCGCCAGCGGCAGCGCCAGCAGCGCCGTAAGAAACGCCGAGCCCAGCGCCACCAGGACCGAGCGCAGCGCCGCGCGCCAGACCTCGGGCGGCAGCGAAACGACATGCGGCGCGCCCCGCAGCGCCAGCGCGCCCAGCGGCACCAGCAGGAACGCCATGGCGACGCCCAGCGCGGCCACGTCGAAGGCCGGGTGCGGCTGGTCCCAGCGCCTGAGCGCCCGGTCCAGCCCCGCGCCCATGGCGTCGGGCGCGCTGACCCGCAAAGCCACCAGCGCCGCGGCGGCCGTCACGGCCAGTTGCAGCAGCGCCAGAAGCGCCGCGCGGGACAGGTCGAAATCGAATCGGAACGCCTGGTAGATCGCCAGTTCCACCGTCGTCGCGCGCGGCCCGCCCCCCAGCGTCAGCGCGACCGCGAAGGACGTGATGCAGATCAGGAAGATCACCAGCGCCGCACCGGGCAGCACGCGCGCCAGCATCGGCAGTTCGATCTGGCGAAAGATCGCGCGCGGGCGCATGCCCAGGCTGGCGGCCAGCCGGAACCGCTCGGACGGGACGTCCAGCCAGCCCTGCAGGATCATCCGCGTGGCCAGCGGCAGGTTGAAGAACACATGCGCCAGCACCACGCCCCAGGCGCCGTAGATGCTGACCATGGGCAGTCCCGCAGCGTCCAGCGCGGCGTTCACCCACCCGCTACGACCGAACACCATGATCAGCCCTAGAACCGCGACGATCACCGGTAGGATGAAAGGCGCGCCCAGCAGCGTGACCAGCAGCGTCCGCCCGCGAAACCGCCGCCGCGCCAGCGCGCGCGCAACCGGCACCGCCAGCGCGACGCTGAAGATCGCCGACAGCGTGGCCTGCCACAGGGTGAAACGCAGCGCCGCCCAGTCGGACGGGCGCAGGCCCGTGCCCCTCTCGGCCCGCCACGCCACTGCCGCGACGCTACCCAGCACCAGCGCCAGGACAAGCGCCCCCGCGCCAAGACCCAGCAGCGTCAGCGGACGGATCAGCGGCTGAGCGCGGTCAGCCATTCGTCCAGCGCCGCATCCCGGATCTCGGGCACCTCGTCCGAGGGGTAGAGCAGCGCGACCTGCGGCTCGATCAGCGTGTCGAAGCCGTCGGGCAGACCGCCCTCGGGGGTCACGGCCGGATACATCCAGTTCGTCGTCGGCAGGATCGACTGCGCCGTGTCACCGGCCATGAAGGCCACGAAATCGCGCGCCAGGTCCGGCTCGTCCGACGCCTCCAGCACGCCCGCGACCTCGATCTGCAGGTAGTGGCCTTCGACGAAGGACGCCGCTTGCTTGCTGTCGTCGTCCTCGGCGATCAGGTGATAGGCGGGCGAGGTGGTGTAGCTCAGCACCATGTCGGCCTCGCCTTCCAGGAACAGCCCGTAGGCCTCGGACCAGCCCTTCGTGACGGTCACCACGTTGTCGGCCAGGTCCGCCCAGATCCTGGGCGCGTCGTCGCCATAGGCGTTCTTGACCCACAGCAGCAGGCCCAGGCCCGGCGTGGACGAGCGCGGATCCTGGATCACGATGGTCGCGTCGCTGTCGGCGAGGTCGCGGAAGCTGTTGGGCGCGTCGAACCCCGCGTCGTGGACGAAGGCGAAATAGCCCCAGTCATAGGGCGCGAAGACCGGGTCGTCCCACGCGATCGGCAGATCCCAGGCCACGTCGGCAAGCCCCGCATCGGCGAAAAGCCCCGTGTCCTTGGCCGCTGCGATCAGGTTCTGGTCCAGCCCCAGCACCACGTCCGCGTCCGAGCGCGGGCCTTCCAGCCGCAGCCGCGACAGAAGCTCGGCCCCGTCGCCCAGCGCGGTGAATTGCAGGTCGCAGGCGCAGTTGGCCTCGAACGCCTCTTCGATGGCGGGACCGGGGCCCCAGTCGCTGACGAAGCTGTCATAGGTATAGACGGACAGGACGGGCCTTTCCTGCGCGATTGCAGGCGATGCAAGCAGTCCAAGCCCGAGGATGATAAGGGATCTCATGGCGTCTCCTCCTTGGCCGGACGGGGGTGGGGCAGCAGGAGCGCGACCTTCCCTCCGCCGGTGTTAACCGGTTCAGGTTCAACGGGTCCGCAGGATCGCGTCTCAGCCCAGAAGGGCACCCCGAGGTTGCGCAAAACCTAAGGCGGCGGCCCCGGTTCCGCAACCACCCGCAGCGCGCGGGCACTTCGCAGGGGGTGCACCGCAGGGGCGCAGATGCCGCAATCACGGAAAGAATGAGCCCTGCCCTTTCATTGTCACATTTTCGCAAAGCAGTTTTGCCATCAGGGCGCCATTGTAGTGCGTAACCGTTTCAATGACGTATGGGGCGGCGCTTTCGGGCGGCGCTCCTTTTTCGCGCCGCTGCTTGAGGCCGCGCGTCCCGCCCGCTAAACGGCGGGGCAAAGGAGCGTCCGCGCATGAGCCTGAACACCTACGGACACCTGTTCCGCGTCACCACCTGGGGCGAAAGCCACGGACCCGCTTTGGGCGCGACCGTGGATGGCTGCCCGCCGGGCGTGCCCATCGACGAGGCGGCGCTTCAGGTCTGGATGGACAAGCGCAAGCCCGGAACGTCGAAATACACCACCCAGCGGCGCGAGGCCGACGCGGTGCGCATCCTGTCGGGCACCTACGAGGGGCAGACGACGGGCACGCCCATCCAGCTGATGATCGAGAATACCGACCAGCGGTCGAAGGATTACGGCGACATCGCCGAGAAATTCCGCCCCGGCCATGCCGATATCACCTACTGGCAGAAATACGGCATCCGCGATCCGCGCGGCGGCGGGCGCTCGTCGGCGCGCGAAACGGCGGCGCGGGTGGCGGCGGGCGGCGTGGCGCGCGCGGCGCTGGGGATGCTGGCCCCGGAGGTCAATATCCGCGGATATATGGTGCAGATGGGGGCGCATCACATCGACCGGGACCGCTTCGATTGGGACCAGATCGAGCGTAATCCCTTCTGGGTGCCCGACGCGCGAGCCGCCGAGGATTGGGCGGGCTATCTCGACGGGCTGCGCAAGGACGGCCAGAGCGTCGGCGCGATGATCGAGGTCTGCGTGCGCGGCGCGCCCGCGGGTCTGGGTGCACCGGTTTACGGCAAGCTCGACACGGATCTGGCCGCCGCGATGATGAGCATCAACGCCGTGAAGGGCGTCGAGATCGGCGAAGGCATGGCCGCCGCGTCGCTGACCGGCACCGACAACGCGGACGAGATCTTCATGGGCGAGGACGGGCATTACTTCGGCTCGAACCACGCGGGCGGGATCCTGGGCGGCATCTCCACCGGGCAGGACATCGTGGTGCGCTTCGCGGTGAAGCCCACGTCGTCGATCCTGCAGACGCGCCGGACCATCACCAAGTCGGGCGAAGCCGCCGAGATCATCACCAAGGGCCGCCACGATCCCTGCGTGGGCATCCGCGCGGTGCCCGTAGCCGAAGCGATGGCAGCGGCGGTGATCCTGGACCACCTGCTGCTGCATCGCGGCCAGGTCGGCGACGGGCCGCGCGGTCGCATCGGCTGAGCGCCAGCCGCCGCACGGCTTGACCGCGCTGCTGGTCGCCGAGCATACTTTCGGCATTTCAAGGATGCCGCTACCGGTCGTTTCGGGCGCGGTTCATTTTCGATGCGAAAGGAATTGCCGATGCCGCGCGCGACCGTTTTCTCAGCCTGCCTTTTGATCCTGGCGCACTCCGCCGCCGCCGCGGATCTGGACGTGCCCATCACCGAAATGGCGGGCGACGGCCGTGCGGCCACCTGTGCCGGTTCGATTGTTGCCGGGCTGGATCCCGCCGGTGACGGGTTCCTGGCTGTCCGGTCCGGGCCGGGCACGAATTACCGAAAGATCGACGAGCTTCGCAACGGCGACGTCGTCAACGTGTTCGAGGGCGTTGGCCCGTGGGTCGGCGTCACCTATGGGCGGGTCAGCGACGGGTGGCCCGACCCCTGTGCCAATACGGGACCCGCGCGGCGGGTCCGTGACAGCCAGAAGGGCTGGATCCACTCGAACTGGCTTGAGGATCTGGCCGGGTGACGCGCCCCTAGCCGGAGCGATCGCGCAGCGTGTTGAGCAGCGACAGCGACGCGTAGCCGTCGGGCGACAGGCCACGGGCGCGCTGGAAGCCGCGGATGGCGGTGATGGAGTTCGGGCCGATCTTGCCGTCGGCACCGCGCGTGTTGAAGCCAGCCGCGGTCAGCAGTTCCTGCAGCTCGACCCGCTCGTCGAAGCTGAGCGCGCGCTCGTCGCGGGGCCATTCGGCCTGGAACGGATCGCCGCCCCCGATCCGGTCGGCCAGGTGGCCCACGCCGATGACATAGGCGTCGGCGGCGTTGTAGCGTTCGATCACCGCGAAATTCGGGAAGGTCATGAAGGCCACGCCCGCCGCGCCTGCTGGCAGCAGGATCGACGCCTCGCCGTAATCGTCCACGGGCTCGCCCGACACGGCCGTGACGCCAAGCCCGGCCCAGTCCGATGGCAGTTTCTTCACGCTGCGCGCGGCCAGGGCGTAGTCGAAATCGTCGGGCAGCTGCACTTCCACGCCCCAGGGCTGGCCGGTCACCCACCCGAAGCCCGACAGGTAGGCCGCCGTCGAGGCCAGCGCATCCGCCGGGTTGTCGCCCCAGATGTCGCGCTTGCCGTCGCCGGTGAAATCGACCGCGTAGGCGATGAAGGACGTGGGGATGAACTGGGTGTGCCCCATCGCCCCCGCCCAGGACCCCAGCATGTCGGGTGCCGTCACGTCGCCCGCCTGCAGGATCTGCAGCGCCGCGACCAGCTGGGCCTCGAAGAAGCGGCCGCGCCGTCCGTCATGGGCCAGCGTCGCCAGCGACGACATCACCGGCAGGTCGCCGCGGCGCGTGCCATAGGCGGATTCCATCCCCCAGACGGCGGCGACGATTTCCTTTTCCACGCCGTAGCGCGTCTCGATCGCTTCGAGCAGGCGGGCCTGCTTGGCCAGGGCGGCCTGGCCGGCCTCGACCCGCGCGTCCGAGACCGCCCGATCCAGGTAAGTCCAGATCGGCATGGTGAACTCGGCCTGGTTGCGATCCCTGTCGATCACGTCCGACAGGTAGGACACGTCGGTCATCGCCGCGTCGAACGTGGCCGAGCTCACGCCTTGGGTCAGCGCGCGCCCGCGGAACGCCGCCAGCCAGTCGCGGAACGCCGCATCGCGGGCCGCTTCGGCCTTGGCCTGGGCGTCGTTCAGGTCGGCGGGCCGGGTCTGGGGGCGCTGGATGTCTTCGGGCTCGGCCCTGGCCTCGGCATCCGGGGCCGCGGCGGCGGTGGGCGGCGTCGCGTCGATGCGCGGCGCCGGGCGCACGGTGTCTTCCTGGCCAAAAGCCGCGCCGCCCAGGGTCATGGACATCAGCGCCATCGTCATGCGTCGCATCGCGACCTCTCGTGGTGAACCTACGTGCGCAGACTATCAGAGCCGCGGCCCGGGCAGAAGCACCCCCGTTGCCGGGATGTTGACAATCGCGCGCGCTTTTTCGTGAGCGAAAGGAATGGGCGAAAAGAATGCAACCGCCGGGACGCGCCGTTTGTTACACTGATTACGCCAACCCCGTCGAAGGAACCTGCCATGCTGCGCCGCCTGATTGCCACGCTTTGCCTGCTGCCCCTGACCGTTCATGCCGAGCAGGTCGGCGAAGTCGGCGTCGACTGGATCGGCAACGACATCATCATCGAAGCCATCGCCGATCCCGACATTCCCGGCGTCACCTGCCACATCGCCTACTTCGAGCGTGGCCTGATCGACCGCCTGAGCCAGGGCAACTGGTTCGAGGATCCGTCCAACGCGTCGATCGCGTGCCGCCAGACCGGTCCGATCGACCTCGCCGACCTGGACGACATCGACAGGGGCGAAAGCGGCGAGCAGGTGTTCAGCGAACGCCGGTCGATCATCCTGAAATCGCTCAGGATCAAGCGCATCTACGACGAGGGCAACCGAACGCTGATCTACCTGGCGCACGCCGCCGAGTTGACCGAAGGCTCGGCCAAGATGTCCATGTCCACCGTGCCGCTTTACGTGCCGGGCCAGTAAGCGCGGCTTAGGGCGGCCCCCCGGGATATCCGGGGGACCAAGGTTCGGAAGGCGCTCAGGCCAGGTACACCCGGAACCACGCGATGGTCTGCTCCCACGCGGCCTCGGCGGCCTCGGGGTCGTAGCGGGGCGTGGTGTCGTTGTGGAACCCGTGGTTCACGTCGGGCCAGATCAGCGCTTGGTAACGCTTGTCGTTCTCTTCCAGCGCCTTTTGGTACTCCGGCCAGCCCGCGTTGATGCGCGCATCCAGCGCTGCGTATTGCAGCAGCAGCGGCGCTTCGATCTTCGGCACATCGGCGGCCGCGGGCTGCCGCCCGTAGAAGGGCACGCCCGCCGACAATTCGGGATAGGCGACGGCCAGCGCGTTCACCACGCCGCCGCCGTAGCAGAACCCGGTCGCGCCGATCTTTCCGTTGACGTCATCGTGCGCCATCAGGAATTCGAACCCGGCGAAGAAGTCGTTCATCAGCTTTTCGCCGTCGACCTGGCGCTGCAATTCGCGGCCCTCGTCATCGTTGCCGGGATAGCCCCCCACCGATGTCAGCCCGTCCGGCGCCAGCGCGATGAACCCGGCCTTGGCGACGCGCCGGGCCACGTCGCGGATATAGGGGTTCAGACCGCGGTTTTCGTGGACGACCAGCACGGCGGGCGCGGGCTCGGTCAGGCCCGCGGGCTTGACCAGATACGCGTTCACGTCGCCGTTTCCGTTGGGCGACTGGTAGGTGATGTCTTCGCCCAGGATATCGCCGTCGTCGGGCGCGACCTGCTGGGCCAGCGCGTAATCGGGCGCAAGCTGCGTCAGGATCGCCGCCGCCGTCAGGCCCCCCACGGCCCATTTGCCCGCGCGGTCCAGGAACTCGCGCTTGGTGATCTTGCCGTGGGCGTAGAAGTCGTAGAGATCCAGCAGCTCCTGGTCGAAATCCTTGGCGGTCATGCGGGTCATGGAAAAGCTCCTTGGTTGGGTCGGCTGCAGCGTAAGGCCGTCCCGCGATACGTCATCCCACTTTTGCGTGTGACCTGCGGCGATCGTCCGCTAGGTTCTGTCCGAACCATCAGGGCGGAGGACACCATGGACGATATCGTCATTCTCAGCGGCGCGCGCACAGCCATCGGAACATTCGGGGGCTCGCTGGCGGGCACACCCCCCATCGATTTGGGCACCACGGTCGCGAAGGCGGCGCTGGAGCGGGCGGGCGTCGACCCGGCACAGATCGGCCACGTGGTCTTCGGCCACGTCATCAACACCGAACCGCGCGACATGTACCTGTCGCGCGCCGCCGCCATGGCCGCGGGCATTCCCGAAACGGCGCCCGCGATGAACGTGAACCGTTTGTGCGGATCCGGCGCGCAGGCCATCGTGTCGGCGATCCAGAACCTGGCGATGGACGATTGCGGCTTCGCGCTGGCGGGCGGGGCCGAGAGCATGAGCCGCTCGCCCTATGCCCTGCCCGCCGCGCGCTGGGGCCAGAAGATGATGGACGTGAAGGCGCTCGACATGATGCTGGGCGCGCTGAACTGCCCGTTCGGCACCGGCCACATGGGCGTGACGGCGGAAAACGTCGCGGGCGAGCATGACATCAGCCGCGAGGCGCAGGACGAATTCGCCCTGACCAGCCAGACCCGCGCGCGCAAGGCCCAGGACGAGGGCCGTTTCCAGCGCGAGATCGTGCCGGTCGAGGTCACCGTCAAGCGCGACACGGTCGCCTTCGACAAGGACGAGCACCTGAAGGACACGTCGATGGAGAAGCTGTCGGGCCTGCGCGCCGCCTTCGCCAAGGACGGCACGGTTACCGCCGGCAATGCCAGCGGCATCAACGACGGTGCCGCGGGGCTGGTGCTGGCGCGCGCCGACGCGGCCGAGAAAGCGGGGCTGACGCCGAAATTCCGCGTGCTCGGCTACGCCCATGCCGGCGTGCGGCCCGAGGTCATGGGCATCGGCCCGATCCCGGCCTGCGAAAGCCTGTTCGCGCGGACCGGCCTTGGCGCGGGCGATTTCGACGTGATCGAATCGAACGAGGCCTTCGCCGCCCAGGCCATCGCGGTGAACCGGGCGCTGGGGCTCGACACCGACAAGGTGAACCCCAATGGCGGCGCCATCGCGCTGGGCCACCCGGTGGGCGCCACCGGCGCGATCCTGACCGTCAAGGCGATGTACGAGCTCGAGCGTATCGGTGGGGCGAAGGCGCTGATCACCATGTGCATCGGCGGCGGACAGGGCATCGCGCTGGCCATCGAGCGGCTGTAGGCGCGCGCGCTCAGTCCACCCGGACGCGCGCGCTGGCGGCCTGTCCCGCGCCGTCGATGACCGACACGCGCGCGAAGCCGGGCGCCACGCCCGGCAGCACCGCCTGGCGGTCCCGCACGCCGACCGCCACGGGGGCACCGTCCAGAAGCCAGGTGAAGGGCGGGCGCCCGCCCTCGACCTTGGTCGGCAGGCTGGCGTCGCGCAGGGTCAGCCGCGCGCCTTCGGGCGGGAAGGCGATGGTGGGGCCGGACGCCACCGCATCGGGCGCGTCGCCCCGGAACCACCTGAGCGCCGACGGCACTTCGTCGCCCACCCGTGTCGTCGGTGGCGGCGGCGGCAGGGCAACGGGCGCGGGCCGGACGCGCGACAGGACCTGTTCGAGCAGCGGCCGCGCCACGTCCCCGCCGAACGCACCGGGCACCGGCGTTCCGTCGGCGCGGCCGATCCAGACCCCGGCGACGTAGCGCCCGTCCCAGCCGATCGCCCAGGCATCGCGGTGCCCGTAGGACGTGCCGGTCTTCACCGCCATCCCCGCGGCTTCTGACCACAGGATGTCGCCAAGGTGCCAAGCCGCCCGGTCCGACAGGACGCGCTTGCCGTCCAAGCCGATCCCGCCGCGCGCGAAGCTGGCGTAGAGCGTCACCAGGTCGTCCAGCGTCAGTCCCAGCCCGCCCAGCGCCACGGCCAGTCCCGGCTTGCCGCCGGGCACGACCGCCGACGCGCCCGCGCGCTCGAGCCCCGCCATCAGCCGCGCGGGACCCAGCGCATCGGTCACCTTCACCGCCGGGACGTTCAGCGACAGCCGCAGCGCCTCCGAGATCGTGACGGGACCGCGAAAGGCGCCGTCGAAATTCTGCGGCGCGTAGCGTCCCAGGCGCGTGGGCGCGTCCGCGATCAACGTGCCGGGATGGGCCAGCCCGGCATCGAAGGCCAGCCCGTAGATCAGCGGCTTCAGCGTCGAGCCGGGCGAGCGCAGGGCGCGGGTCATGTCCACGAAGCCAAGCCGTTCGGCGCGATAGCCGGGCGAGCCGACGCTGGCCAGCGTGTCGCCGGTCGCGTGATCGCGCACCACGATCGCGGTCGAAACCGCATCGCCCGCCTGCGACGCGGCTTTGCGGGCCAGGCTTTCCAGCCTTGCCTGAAGCCCCGCATCCAGGGTGGTGACGATCCGCTCCTGTCCCGGCGCCGCCGCCTGCGCGCGATCCGCGACATGCGGCGCCAGCGCGGGAAGCGGGCGCATGTCCCGCGGCCCGAGCTCGGGGCCGGGCGGCAGCCCCATGCGCGCCAGCACCCGGTCGCGTGCCACCGCCGCGCGGGCCGCGAACCGGTCGGGGCGACGCGTTTCGGGCGATTGGGGCAGCGCGACCAGCAGCGCGGCCTCGTGCGCCGAAAGCCGCGCGGGCGGCTTGCCGAACCAGCTGAGCGACGCGGCCCGCACCCCTTCCAGGTTTCCGCCGAAGGGCGCGAGGTTGATGTAAAGCTCCAGGATCTGCGACTTGGTCAGCCGCCGCTCCAAAGCCATTGCCAGCCGGGCCTGCCGCAGCTTGCCCGCCCACGCACCGGTCGGCCCGCTTTCCAGCAGGCGCGCGACCTGCATGCTCAGCGTCGACGCGCCCGAGACGATCCGCCCCGCCCGCAAGGCCTGCCCCGCGGCGCGCAAGACGGCCAGCGGATCGACGCCGCCGTGATCGTGGAAGCGGCGATCCTCCCACGCGACGAGCATGTCCAGATAGAGCGGATCGACCGAGGCCAGCGGTGTCCGCAAGCGCCAGCGCCCGTCCTGGACCGGATAGGCGCGCAACAGCGTGCCGTCGCGGTCCACGACCTCGACCGAAACCTCGACCGACAGCGGCGGCACCGGCGTCGCCGCCACCCAGGCGTCGAACGTGTCGCGAGCGAGCGCCACGACGAACAAAGCCGCCGCCAGCCAGAGGGCAAGCACCCTCATGGCAGGACCGATACCGCCCCGGTCGCGGTATGCGCGCGGAACCGGGGGCGGTACATATCCTCGACGCTGGCGGCCGGGTGGCGATAGTCGCCCGGGCTCACCGCGCGCACGATATAGGCCAGCCGGAACGCGTCATCCGAGCGCCAGTCCACCGCCGCCAGGAACCGGTCGTCGCGGAATTCGACGTTTTGCGGGTCTTCCACCACGTCGAGCCAATCGAGCGCGGCGATGTCGCCCGAGCGCAGCAGCGCCGGATTGTCGATCTCGAATCCCGCGGGCAGCGGGTCGTCGATCATCAGCCGCGCGCCGGTGTCGTCGAAGGGCTGGACCGTCAGAAGCGTGACCAGCCGCGTGCCTTGCGCGACTTCGCGCGTGTCGGCGGGCAGACCGTCCAGCGTGAAATACTGCCGCTCGATCGCGTAGCCTTCGCCGCCCGCGGGACGCGGCGTGTCCGGCACGCCGAACGTGGTCAGCGTCAGCAGCGCGGGCGTGTCGCCCGGGTTGCCGATGGCGATCGGCGCCGCCTCCGTGTCGGCGGCGCGAAGCTGCAGGAGCGGCCCGTCCAGCGCCGCGCCATCGACGGTCAGGGGGGAGTCGGGCGCATCGGCCAGCGCGTGGGCGGCCAGCAGCGACCATGCCGCTTCCTGGGTCGACAGGCGCGTGTCGGATTGCAGGGATGCCGCCAGGGCCGCGCGGTCCACCGCGTCGCTGCCCGCCTCGATGGCAAGCGTCAGCACGCCCGCGCGGTCGCGCAGCGCGGTGCCGTAATCGTCGCGCCAGCCGTCGCCGCCGCTACCCAGACCCGCCGCGGCAAGGCCGAACATCGCGTCGGCGCGGGCGGTGTCGCCGTAGCTTGCCAGGGCCGCGCCGATCTGGGCGCGGGCCAGTGGCGTCGCGAAGGCGCGGCCCTTCACATCGGCGTAGTAGCGCAGATCGCCCATCGCCGCCGCGCCCTCGCGCGCCAAAACGTAGAGCGCGTAGGCCAGCCCTTCGCCGCCGCTGTCGAAATCCGCGGCGTAGTTCACGCGGTTGCGCAGGTTGTCGAGGGCGCGGGTAAAGGCCGCATCGGGCACCGCGACCCCTTCGCTGCGCGCGCGCGACAGGAAATCCGTCACGTACGCATCCAGCCACAGACCGCCGCCATCGGCGCGCCACATCCCGAAGCTGCCCGCACTGTCCTGCCGGGCCAGCACCGCCGCCACGGCGTCCCGCAGGCGCTGCGCGACGTCATCGCCGTCGTCGATCCCGAGCGACCGCGCGAGCTGCCCCAGGTAGAGCAGCGGCAGCGCGCGCGACGTCACCTGTTCCGAGCAGCCGTAGGGATAGCGGTCCAGCCCGGCCAGCAACCCCGCCACGTCGATGCGGCCGAACGCGCCCGCCGACAGCGTGGCCGAGCCGTCGCCGAGGCCCGCGAACACGTCCGCGCCGAAAGTGAAGGTGCCGCCGGGCGCCAGCTCGAAACGGGACGTGCGGTGGATCTCGGGGTCGAGCCGCCGGATCGGCAGGGCGTGATCCTGCTCGAGCCGGGTGCCGTCCGGCGTCACCAGCGCCAGTGTCACGCGCGCAAGACCCGTGTCGCCCGCGACGATGGGCACCGACAGGCGCCGGGTCTGGCCCTGGTCCAGCGCCACCCGCGCGGGCGGCGGCGTCGCGATGGCAAGGCCGTCCGCGGACAGCTCCACCTCGACAGCGCCGGTGGGGCCATCGGCGTGGGTCAGCTCGACCAGCATCCGGGACCGGTCGCCGGGCGCCAGGAAGCGCGGCAGCGACACCTGTGCGACGATGGGGTCGCGGACCAGCACGTCGCTCGAAGCCTGTCCCACCCCGGCGCGCGACCAGACCACCGCCATCAGCCGCAGCGTGCCGTTGAACGCGGGCAGGTCCAGATCGACTTGGGCCACGCCATCGCGCACCGTCAGCGGACCCGCGAACCGCGCCACCACGGCGTCGGGCGGGGGCGCCTGCATCGTCAGCCCCCGCGCCGCATCGCCGCCCGAGCGGACCTGTCCCATGGCGCCGCTGCGCCCGTCGATCAGGCGGCCGTAGAGGTCGCGCAACCCGATCCCCAGCTTGCGCTGACCGAAATAATGCGCCGACGGGTCCGGCGCGTCGAAGCCGGTCAGGTTCAGCACGCCCAGATCTACCGCGGCGATGGTGGCGAAGGCGGTGTCGCCTTCGGCCACGCCGTCGACGCGCAAACCGACACCCAGGGGCGCGCGGGGCCGGGCGCGGTCGGGCACCTCGAAGCGGGCGCCGAGCGCGGCCGCGCCGGGCTCCACCCCCGCATGGGCGAGGCCGATGGCGCGCGCCGGGCCCTGGTCGGTGTCCGCGGGTCTCAGATGCGTCGCCAGGACGTAGGCGCCCTGCCCCCAATCCTGGATGACCGGCAGGTCGACCGTCACGGGATCGGTGCCCACCGCGACCACGCGGCTGTCGATCACGCGGTCGGCGACCACGTGCACCAGGACCTGGCCCGCATCGCGCGGCACGATGCGCAGCCGCGCCGTGTCGCCGGGCGCGTAGCGTGCGGCATCCAGGGATACCTGCAGCAGGTCGGGGGTGTCGGTCAGCCCTTCGGGCGCGTACCAGCCCGCGCTGAAGGCCACGGACGCGGCCAGGTACGGGCCCGCGCCCTGCCGCTCGACCAGCAGTTCGTAGGTGCCCCAGTCGACCGGCACGGCGATTTCGGCCGGGGTGGGGCCCAGGGTCTGTTCGCCTTCGGCGACCAGCGTCCGGGTCGTCACCGGCTCCCAGTCCCAGCGGCCGTCCAGCGCGTACCACTGGAAGCGGGTTTCGACCTTGCTGAGCCGCCAACGCGCCTGGATCTCTCCATCGGTCGCGATCAGTCCGAACGTGGCTTCGCTGTTTTCTGGCAGCGTGCCGTCGAAGCGCGACAGGATGCCGATCATCGGCGTGTCGGGCAGGAGGGTGCGCGTTTCCTGCCGCTCGACCGGGCGCCCCGAGCCTTCGCGGATCGCCGCCGTCACCGTCAGCCGCGCGGGCTGCGTCGCGGCGATTTCGGGCAGGGTCAACGTCGCCTGCGCCCGTCCGTCCGCGCCGGTCCGAAGGGCGGGAAGCTGGCGCAATTCCGCGCCGGGCTGCTGGTCGTGCAGTCCGAAGGTGGCGCCCGGATAGGCATCGACTTGATCCTGCGGATCGACGCGCAGCGTGACGGCCACCGGCAGATCGGCCGCGGGCGCCCCGAAGAGATAGCGCGCG
This sequence comes from Palleronia pontilimi, assembly GCF_016412875.1. Taxonomy (GTDB): domain Bacteria; phylum Pseudomonadota; class Alphaproteobacteria; order Rhodobacterales; family Rhodobacteraceae; genus Palleronia; species Palleronia pontilimi. The sequence goes on from NZ_JAEKPD010000009.1 coordinate 202,196, forward strand.
TCGACCTCCAGCGTCGGGCGCGCATCGGGGGCAAGCGGGCCGTCGGGAAGGGTCAGGTCCATGTCCAGACGCTCGGGCAGGAAATCCTCGACCAGCAGGCGCTGGGTGGCCAGAGCGGGCGCGTCCGGTTCGGCGTGGATCGCCAGCCGCCAGGTGCCGCGCGGGGCCTCGGGCGCGGTCCCGAGCGCGAAGACATGGCCCCCGGCGGGCGCATCGGTGCTGAGGGCCCGCGCGTATTCAACCCCGTCGGGTCGGCTGAGGATCGCGGTCAGCGGAACGCCTTCGATCGCGCGGGCCTGCGCGTCGCGCAGCAGCGCGGTCGCGTGCAGCGGGTCGCCCGCGCGATAGATCCCGCGATCCGTGGTCAGGAACACGTCCATCGGCCCCGCCGGATCGCGCCCTTCGACGCCGCGGTCGTCCAGGTCGAAGGCGGGGCCCGTCAGCGGCAGGAACGCCATATCCGCCTCCCCGTCGCGCGCCACGACCAGCGCGGGGGCCGCGGCCCCCACGCCCCGGGTCAGGCCCGCCCCGAACGTGACGCGGCCTTCGGCGTCGGTCACGGCGCGGCCGAGTTCGGCATTGGCCTGCGACAGCAGCGTGAGCGCGATCCCGCTCTTGGCGTCCGCGCTGGACAGCGACCGCGCGAAGACGTGCAGCCCGTCGCTGCCCTGCAGGGAAAGCAGGCCGATATCGCTGACCACGAACCATTGCGTGGCGGCGGGCTCGTCGTAAGGATCGGCGCCGGGGATGCGGGCCTGCAGCGCGTAGATGCCGGGCGCCAGGTCCCCCACCGCATCGCCCAGCGGCAGCCGGGTCGTCACGTCGCGGTTCAGCGCGGACTCGACGACGCCGTCGCCCTGCCAGACCGGCTCGGTCAGGGCGTCGCGAAACAGATCCTGCCGCCAGTTCGGCACGGGCCGGGCGAACAGATCCTCCTGCATGGCGCGCAGAAGGTTGCGATCCGACATCCTGCGCAGCTCCAACGCGACGCTGTCGAGGTTCACGGTCACGATGGGCACGGCGACCGTGCCCCCCGCCGGAAGCACGTAGCCGCGGCCGGGAAACCGGACAAGCGGCGCGCGGTCCCGCACATAAAGCGCCAGGTCGACATCGTCCTGCAGCACTTCGCCCGACGCGGCGGGCAGACCGCTACGCAGGGTCAGCGTGTAGCGTGTGCCATGATCCAGTCCGCCCAAGCACAGGCGCCGGTCTTCGGCTTCGACCGCGATGCCGCCCGCGTCGGTCCGCACGTAAAGCGCGTAATCCTGTCCCGACGCGATCAGCGGCTCGGAAAATTCCACGCAGATGCGCGGCGCGGCCAGGTCGCTTTCGACTTCGGTATCGGTCACGCGGAAACCGAAGAGGCCCAGCGCCCGGTCGAGCGCCGCGCGGGTGGATCCGCTGGGTGCCAGATCGAATGCAAGCCGCAGCGCGTCGATGCTGTCGCGGCCGCGCCTGTTGCGCTCGAACGCGGTGGCCAGGACGATCAGCGCCTCGGCCTGGCCCGCCGGATCGGCGGCGCGCAGATAGCCATTGATCGCGGCGCTGAGCGCCCGCGCCCGCAAGTCCTGCCGCGCGGCAGGGTCGTCCTCGGGCAGATCAAGCGCCAGCCGCGCGTAATCCGTCCAGAGCGCGGCGCTGTCGGCGATGCCCAGCGCTTCGCCGGTGTCCCGCAGGGCCTGGCCCGGATTTCCCTGCGACAGCGACGCGCGCGCGGCCTGCGCAAGCTCGACCGCCGACAGGCCCCGCCGCGGGTGGCGGAAGGGAAGCTGCCGCGCCTCTTGCAGCGCCGCCGACAGATCGGCGGACCGAAGGGCGCCCAGCCGCTCGGCCCGCAGGGCGGCGTCGCGCCGAAGCGGCTGGGCCACGTCCCTAAGCCTGCCGGAAAGCGCGCCGATATAGCCCTGCTGATCCTCGATCGTCGATTTCAGGAAGCACGAATCGGAGCGCGTGTTGAAGGTGAAGGCTTGGCAGGCGCCGTCGGCCAGGCAGGCCGCCGCGCAGGCATCGCGGGTGGTGTCGAAGACCGATCCCACGTCGCCGCCGAAGAAATCCGTATTCTCCCAGACCGTTATCCGCCGCTCGGGCAGCACGTCATCGGCAAGCAGCGGCGCGGCGAGCAGCACGGTGGACGCAATCAGTCCCACGAGGCGGATCATGGCACGCTCCTATCGAAACAAGACCGGTGGGCCGATGCTGACACGCGCCGCGCGGATCGGGCAAGTTTCGCGATGGGGTTAACCGCATCTTCACCCTGATTGGTCAAATTCGATCTGTCTGAAGGATGGATGCCCATGAATGTCGATGCGACGCGCCAACTGGCCCTGGAACGCCGCGCGCGCCTGGCGGCGGAACGCAGGCTGGTCCAGCGGCAGGCCGACCTGTCGCGCAGCAATGCCGAGATGGAAAAACGCGCGCGCGGTCTGACCGAATCGATCCTGCAGAAACGCGACGAGCTGGATCGGCTGAAGGGCGAGCTGGACGAGCAGCGCGACCGCACACGCGCCGCGCAGGCTGCCTGCCAGATCGCGCGGGACGAAAGGGCGCGGTCCGAAACCCACCTGTGGCTGGCGCTCGAGGCGATGCGCGACGGCTTCGCGGTCTATGACGCCGAGCATCGCATGATCAGCGCCAACCGCGCCTTCCTGACGGTCTTCGACGGGCTGGAAGAGGTCGCGCCCGGCATCGCCTACGAGCGGCTTTGCGAGATCCTGCTGGAAGAAGGCATCGTCGATCCCGGCCCCGATCCCGGCGCCTGGCTGTCCGCCATGAAGGCGCGCTGGCAGGCCGACCAGATCCCCGGCGAAACCCTGTGCCTGTGGAACGGCCAGTTCATTGCGCTCAATGACCGGCGCCTGCCCGATGGGGGCGTCGTCAGCCTGGGACTGAACCAGACCGAGCAGGAGCGCCTGGCCTCGGCGATTGAGGTCATTCCCGACGGGTTCGTGATCTTCGATCGCGACGACAGGCTTGTCATGTGCAACCGGAAATACCGCGAGCTTTACCCCGGCCCCGCCGACAAGATCCGTCCCGGCGTCGTGTTCCACGACCTGGTCCGGGAAGGCGTGGCAAGCGGCAGCTACCTGGACGCCATCGGCCGCGAAGACGCCTGGATCGAAGAGCGTTTCCAGGCCTACCAGGCGCCCGACGGGACCCCGTCGGAACATGCGCTGGCGGGCGGCGCGTGGATGCGCAGCCAGGAGGTCGAGATCCCCGATGGCGGTCGCGCGGGCGTGCGGATCGACATCACCCAGGCCAAGCGCAACGAGATCGAGCTGCAGGACGCGCGCGAGGCCGCCGAGGCCGCGAGCCACGCGAAGTCGCGGTTCCTGACCAACATGAACCACGAATTGCGCACGCCGCTGAACGGGATCCTCGGGATCGCGTCGCTGATGCGCGAGCGGGCGGCCGACGATGAGACCAAGACCATGGTGCGGATGCTCGACAATTCGGCGCGCGGCCTGCTGTCGATCATCGAGCATGTGCTCGACACGGTGTCCATGGGCAGCGGGCTGGTTTCGGTCGCGCGCCAGCCGTTCAACCTGATCGACACGATCGCGCAGGTCGTCCTGCTGCTGGGCCCGCAGATGCACCTGCGCGATGTCGACCTGGTCATCGCGTATCCCGAGACGTGCCCCAGCGATTTCATCGGCGACGACATGCGCCTGCGCCAGGTGCTGGCCGCCCTTCTGGGCAACGCGGTGAAGTTCGCGGGCGGCCGGATCGTGTTGCGCGTCGATGGATGCCGACGCGACGACAGCGACACCTGGGATCTGCAGATCGAGGTCGAGGATTTCGGACCCGGTATCCCGGACGCCGCGGCCGGGCGCATCTTCGGTGCCTTCACCCAGGGCGACGACAGCTGCGCGCGCCACCACGACGGGACCGGGCTGGGCCTGTCGCTGGCCCGCTCGCTGCTGGACCTGATGCAGGGCGGGATCGCGCTGGACCCCGCCAAGACCGACGGCGCGCTGTTCCGCGTGTCCCTTGCCTTGCCGGTCGCGCAAGGGGCGGACCATGGGCCGGACGCGCGCGGCTTGCCCGTCTGCACCTTCGTTCACGATGACGACGCGGTCGGGCATCTTCTGAAAAGGCGGCTCGTGGCGCTGGGCGTGCCCATCGACGGGCGCACGCTGGCTGCGTTGCCCGCGCCGGACGTGCCGCCGCGCCCGCTGATCGTCCAGACCGGCCTTCTGTCGGCCGATACCGACGCGCGCCTGCGGCGGCTTCGCGCGATCCCGCATACCGGCAGGGTGCTGGTCGGCTCGCACACCTTGGCCTCGACGCTCGATCTGCGGGACTGGGACTATGTGGCGGGTCCGCCAATCCAGACCGAGGCGCTTCTGGCGATCCTGTCGCGCGATCCTGGGACGGCGGGGCCCGATGGCGACACCGATCCGCCGCCGCGCAAGCTGCGAGTCCTTGCCGCGGAAGACAACATGACCAACCAGCTGATCCTGCGCAAGATGCTGGCCCAGTTCGACGTGGATCTGACGCTGGTGGGCAGCGGGGCCGAAGCGGTCGCCGCCGTGGCCGCCGATCCGCCCGACCTGGTGCTGATGGATATCTCGATGCCGGGGATGGACGGCACGGAAGCGGCACGGCGGATCAGGGCCTGGCAGGCCGAGCGGGAGCATCGCCATATCCCCATCATCGCGCTGACGGCCCATGCCGATCCGGGCACGCGCCAGAAGATCCTGGACGCGGGTCTCGACGCCTGCCTGGTCAAACCGTTGGACCGGGACAAACTGGACGCGGAGATCGCGCGGGCGCGTGCGGGGCTGACCGGCGCCTGAGGCCCGCGATCCGCGCCGCTGGGGGACGTGGTCTGCCCCGCGGCGGGGTCTCGTGCGCCGGATCGCGAGGCGTCACGACATTCGGCGCGATCCCGCGTGTTCGTCCCCGGCCTCAAAGTCCGATTGGCGGCCCGCATCGCCATCGCTGTCGTCTTCGTCCATCAGGATCCGCGCCGCGTCGCCTTCCAGATCCTCGTATTGCCCGTGGCGCAGGGTCCAGATGCAGGCCGCCAGGCCCAGCCCGCCCAGCAGGATGGAAACGGGGATGAGCACCACCAGGATGTTCATCGCCGCACCGCGTTCAGAACGACGCTGACCGACGACAGCGACATCGCCAGCGCCGCGGCCAGGGGCGTCGCGAAGCCCGCGATGGCCACGGGGATGGCGACCGCGTTGTAAGCCGCGGCCAGGCCCAGGTTCTGCCGGATGCGCCGCAGCGCGCGGCGCGCGGCCCGCAGGCTACGGGGCACGCTCGCCAGATCCGCGGTCAGGATCACCGCGTCCGACGCAACCCGCGCGGCATCGAGCGCCGAGGCCGGGGCCATCGAGACATGCGCGCCCGCCAGCGCCGCGGCGTCGTTCAACCCGTCGCCGACCATCAGGACCCGTCTGCCCGCCCGGGCCAGGTCCGAGACCAGCGCCGCCTTGCCCTCGGGCCGCATTCCGGCATGGACATGGGCGATGCCCAGGCGGTCGGCCAGTCTGCGGGCCGCGTCGGGGCGGTCGCCGGTGACCATGCGGACCTCGTACCCGTCGGAATGCAGCGCGGCGACCATCCGGGCCGCACCCGGGCGCAAGCGCTCGGTCATCGGCAGGGCGATCCTGCGGTCCGGCAGGGACAGTGTCGTGCCCTGCGCACCGCGGCCCAGAGACACTCGCGCACCGTGCCAGATGCCGTGGACGCCGTCGCCGGGCACCTCGCGCAGGTCGGTCACCGGGGCGGGACGCCGCTGAGCCAGTGCGGCGGCGATCGCGCGGGCGACCGGGTGATCCGATCCGCGGGCCAGCGTCAGCGCGACGCCCGCCGCGTCGTCGTCCAGGTCCGGCAGCCGCGGCGTGCCCTGGGTCAGCGTGCCGGTCTTGTCCAGCAGGACGCAATCGACCTCGGCCAGCCGTTCCAGCGCGGTGGCCGATTTCAGCAGGATGCCCGCGCGGAACAGCCGACCGGTGACGCTGGCCGTGACCGCGGGCACGGCAAGGCCCAGCGCGCAGGGACAGGTGATGATCAGCACGGCGGTGGCGATGCCGATGGCCAGGTGCGCGTCGCCCGAGGCCATGAGCCAGCCCGCGAATGTCAGCGCGGCCAGCCCGTGCACCAGCGGCGCGTAAAGCCGCGCGGCACGGTCGGCGATGCCGGAACAGCGGTGCCGCCCCGTCTCGGCCACCTCGACCAGCGCAGCCAGGCGGCGCAGGGTACTGTCTTCGGCCCGCGCGGTGGCTTGCATCACCAGGGGCGCGCCAAGGATCACCTCGCCCGCCGAGATCGCGGCCCGCGTCGCGACCGGCACCGGCAGGGCCTCGCCCGTCAGGGCCGAGCGGTCGACCAGCGCCGGTCCTTCGGCGATGCCATCCACCGGCGCGCGCGCTCCGGCCGAAAGGGCGATCCGCATGCCGAGCCGCAGGTCGGACACGGCGACCGAGCGGCGCGCACCGCCGTCGATCAGCGTCGCGCGGGGCAGTTCCAGCGCCGTCAGCTCGGCGGCGGCCGAGCGCGCGGCGGCGCGGGCGCGGTGGTCCAGGTAGCGGCCCGCCAGCAGGAAAAAGGTCAGCGACAGCGCGGCGTCGAACCAGGTGTCGGCCCCGGCTTCGTAGATCGTCTCGTAGAGCGAACTGCCTGCCGCCAGCGCGATGGCCAGCGCGATGGGCACGTCCATGTTGACCCGCCCACCCCGGATCGCGCCCCAGCCCGAGGCGAAGAACGGTTGCGCGGCGAAGGCCAGCGCGGGCAGCGCGATGGCGGCGGATATCCAGTGGAACAGCGCCTCGGTCGCTGCCGTGGCCCCGGACCAGACGGCGACCGACAGCGCCATGACGTTCATCATGGCAAAGCCCGCCACCGCGATGCGCGCCAGCAGCAGGCGACCGGGATCGTCGCTGTCGCTCAGCGCGTCCGCGTCCAGCTCATGGGCCTCGTATCCGGCCCGATCCAACGCGGCCAGTGCGGGGGCGGCGCCCGCGCCGGGGGACGTGACCACCCGGACGCGGCGACGGCTGAGGTTCACGCGGGCGGCCCGCACACCCGGTGTGGCGCCCAACAGCGTCTCGACCCCGGTGATGCAGGCCGCGCAGTGGATGCCCGGCAGCGAGAGATGGACCACGTCACCCGCCCCATCGCGGGCCGTGTCGCGCATGCCCGGCGCGGCGACGCAGCCCGGGCAGGAGACCACCGCGCTCATCTTGCGATCCGCAGGGGGATGCGGCGGCGGAAGAGCGCGCCGTCGGCGGCTTCCAGCACGACGCGCAGGTTCCAGTTGCCCGGCGCCAGATCGGCGGGCGCGGACAGCGCGCTGCCGTCCCACGCGAAGGCGGGCGTGCGATCCTGCGCCACCGTCGTCGCGCGGCCCAGCGTGGCCTCGACGATCCGGGGGTGCACGGGGCGGCCGGACGCGTCGACGATGGCCAGCCGCAGCAGGGCGCCATCGTGGGCCAGGGACACCGTCCAGCCCAGCGCGTCCTGCGCGGCGCGGTCGGCGTCGAAGGTTTGCGACGCGACATAGGCGCTTTCGGTCTCCAACCCCGGAAAGGTGCGCACGGCGTTGACCGCCAGCGCCAGGTTCACGGCGATGATGATGCCGAAGCCGCCCGCGAACATGGCAAGCACGTGCCACCCTGTCAGCGTCGGCCCGGCATGGGGATCGGATGGGGTCATTGCGGATCTCCGGTTCCGTTGAAGATGGTCTGGCGCGTGGCGCCCTCGCCCGACAGCGGCTCGTCCACGCGGATCTCGATGGCGGTGCGCTCAGAACGGGCGGCCGACGATCCCGGCGCGGCGGTGACGTAGACGCGCTGCAGGCGGGTCGCGTCGGGGGGCACGGTGACGGTGCGGGCCTCCTGCCCTTCCAGCAGCACCGAAAGCCCGTCGGCGCCCGCCGCCGAGATCTGGAACTCGCGCGCGTCGCCGTGCTTGTTGCGCAGGCGCACGTCGTAGGTGTTGCGGATCGTGCCGTCGGACAGCGTGACGTAGGTGGGATTTCGCACGGGCGACACGGTCAGCTCGATCTCGGGGCGGATGAACAGCGCCACCAGCAGCGCCAGCCCGAAGGCGGCCCAGGCGATGGTGTAAAGGATCGTGCGGCGGCGCAGGACGTGCCGCCAGGCGGGGGTGGGCTGCCAGTCGGTGCTGGACGGCGTGATGAAGGGCGTGTCGGCGGCCAGCGGCGCGGTCGCGACGGCGCCGCCGGTGGCCAGCGCCGTGAACTCGGCATCGACCAGCGTGAGGTCGGGGCGGCTGCGCGCGGTGGCCAGAGGCACGCCGGTCTCTGCCCCCCGCCCGTCGCCCGCAACGGTCGCGAAGGGGCGCACCGGCGCGTGTTCGCCCGGCGCGACCGGGGGCCGATCGTCGAGCGCCAGGTAGTCGATCAGCCCGCGCGGGCGGCCGATCTTTTCCATCACCTCGTCGCAGGCGTCGATGCAGAGCGCGCAGGTGATGCATTCCATCTGCTGGCCCTCGCGGATGTCGATCCCCATGGGGCAGACATTCACGCAGGCCATGCAGTCGATGCAGTCGCCCAGCCTCTGACCCGTGCGCGACAGGCGGGGGCGGCGGTGTCCTTCACCGCCGCGCCGTAGCGCGCGGTGGCGCCTTGCGCGTCGATTTGGTCGGCCACGGCGGCGCGGCGGGCGTTGCCCTTGCCGCGCGGCTCGCCCCGCCAGTCGCGGTAGCCCACGGTCAGCGTGCCCTCGTCCATCATCGCGCCCTGGATCCGCGGCCAGGGGCACATATAGATGCAGACCTGTTCGCGCAGGAAGCCGCCCAGCGTGAAGGTCGTCGCGGTCAGGATCGCGATGGTGGCATAGGCCACGGTCGGTGCCTGCAGCGTCACGAGTTGGCCCAGCAACGTCGGCGCGTCGGCGAAGTAGAAGACCCACGCGCCCCCGGTCAGAAGCGCGATCACCAGCCAGGCCGTCCACTTGGTCAGGCGCAGCCGCCACTTGCGCGCGTCCCACGGTGCCTTCCACAGGCGGACGCGGGCGTTGCGGTCGCCTTCGATCCAGCGCTCGACCAGCAGGAACAGGTCGGTCCAGACGGTTTGCGGGCAGGTATAGCCGCACCAGACCCGGCCCAGCGCCGAGGTGAACAGGAACAGCCCCAGACCCGCCATGATCAGGAGGCCCGCGACGAAATAGAACTCGTGCGGCCAGATCTCGATCCAGAAGAAATAGAAGCGGCGGTTGGCAAGATCCACCAGCACGGCCTGGTCGGGCAGGCTCGGGCCCCGGTCCCAGCGGATCCACGGCACCAGGTAGTAGATCGCCAGCGTGACGCCCATGATCCCCCATTTCAGCCTGCGGAAGAAGCCCGTCACCCGGCGGGGGAAGATCGGCTCTTGCGCGGCGAAAAGGGGAGCGTCGGACATGGGGGCTTTCCGTGGAACGGGATGGGGCTGCGGACCTGATGGCAGAGCGGCGCGCGCGGGGCCTTGACGTGGATCAAGATATGCGACCGCCGCGCCCCGGACGGGCGCGACGGTCGGGGGATCGGCCGCCACTCCGGTTCCCCGCGGCCGATCCCCGTCTCGGGACGCGCATCACTCGGGCGGCGGGGCGCCCGCGTCCTCCGTGCGCTGCGCAACCTCGCGCTCGCCGCCGCCCAGCCCGTGAACGTAGGCCGCGACGGCGCGCACCTCGGCTTCATCCAGCCGCCCGCCCCATGCGGGCATGACGCCGAAGCGCGACTGGCGGATGGTGTGCTCGACCGCTTCGGGCGAGCCGCCGTACAGCCAGATGGCGTCGGTCAGGTTGGGCGCGCCGATCTCGCGGTCGCCCATGCCGCCATCGCCGTGGCAGGACGCGCAATTGTCGGCGTAGAGCTGCGCGCCTTGCGCGTCGGTCTCGGCCAAGCCCGACAGGCTGCGCACATGGGCCACCAGCGCGGCGATCTCGGCATCTTCCAGCATGTCGCCGAAGGCGGGCATCTGCGACCAGCGCGCGTCGGGGTCGGTGTCGTTGCGGATGCCGTGGCGCACGGTATAGGCGATGTCGGTGATCTCGCCGCCCCAGAGCCAGGCGTCGTCCAGCAGGTTCGGATAGCCCGCCGCCTGCACGCCCGCCGCCCCCGCGCCGTGGCATTGCGAGCAATGGCTGGCGAAGACCGACGCGCCCGCCGACACGGCGAAGCGGTGCAGCGGCTCGTTCTGTTCCAGCGCCGCCAGGTCGATGGACACCAGGCTTTCGGTCAGCTCGGCATTGGCGTCGTTCACCGCGTCGATCTCGGCGGCGACCTCGGCGCGGGTGGAATAGCCCAGCACGCCTTGGGTGGCGCCCGAGACCAGCGGCCAGGCGGGATAGGCGATGGTGTAGAGGATCCCCCAGACCACGGTGGCGTAGAAGGTCCAGAGCCACCAGCGCGGCAGCGGCGTGTTCAGCTCTTGGATGCCGTCCCAGCTGTGGCCCGTGGTCTCGGTGCCGGTGGCTTCGTCGATCTGTTTGTCGTCAGCCATGATCGGCCCCTTTCAGGAAATCGGACGCGCCGCAGCGGCAGTCCGGGCAGGCGTTGGCACAGCCCGGCGCGGGGCGGTCGTCGTGCCGGAAGGGCACCGCCGCCGCGTCGTCGTGGAGCGGGCGCGAGCCGGGGCGAAATGCCCAGAAGATCACGCCCAGGAAGATCAGCGTCAGGATCAGCAGCACCCAGCTGTCGGCCAGTTCGCGCAGGAAGGAATATGTGTCCATCACGGGCTCCTCAGCGGCTGTCGTCGGGGGTGAAGGTCGAGAAATCGACCAGCGTGCCCAGCATCTGCAGGTAGGCGATCAGCGCATCCATTTCCGACACGCCGGGCTGGCCGTCGAAATTGCGCACCTGCGCGCCGGGATAGCGCTCGAGCAGCGCGTCGTAATCGCCGTCGGGATCGGTCTGGACGCGGAAGTCAGCGCGCGCCTCGGCCAGCATGTCGTCGCTATAGGGCACGCCCAGGAAGGCGTGCACGGCCATTTCCTCGCCGATATGCTCCCCGTCCAGCAGCCTGTCGGCCAGGAAGGCGTATTTCGGCATGACGCTTTCGGGCACCACCGATTGCGGGTCGTAAAGATGGTCCACGTGCCATTCGTCCGAATAGCGCCCGCCCACGCGCGCCAGGTCCGGCCCTGTGCGCTTCGAGCCCCATTGGAACGGGTGGTCGTACATCGACTCGGCTGCCAGCGAGTAATGGCCGTAGCGCTCGACCTCGTCGCGCATGGGGCGGATCATCTGGCTGTGGCAGACGTAGCAGCCTTCGCGGATGTAGATGTTGCGCCCTTCGAGCTCGAGCGGGGAATAGGGGCGCATGCCCGCCACGTCCTCGATCGTGTTTTCCAGCCAGAAGAGCGGCGCGATCTCGACGATGCCGCCCACCGTGACCACGGCGAAACTGGCGGCCAGCAGCAGCGTGGCGTTGCGTTCCAGCCGCTGGTGGAAGGTGATCTTCTGCGCGGGCTCGGCGGCATCGGTCGCGCGGGGATCTGTGGTGTCGGTCATGGTCTTACTCCGCGGGTTGGGCGATGGCGGCGGCCTGGGGCTGGCGGATGGTCATCCACATGTTCCAGACCATGATCAGCGCGCCGGTGAGGTAGAGAACGCCCCCCAGGCCGCGCACCACGTACATCGGGAACTTGGCGTCGACGGTGTCGGCGAAGGAATTGACCAGGAAGCCGTTCTGGTCGACCTCGCGCCACATCAGGCCTTCCATGATGCCCGTCACCCACATGGACGCGGCGTAGAGAACGATCCCCACGGTCGCGAGCCAGAAATGCACGTTGATCGCGGGGATCGAATACATCTCGCGGCGGCCCCAGAGCTTCGGCGTCAGGAAGTAGATCGCGGCGAAGGTGATCAGCCCGTTCCAGCCCAGCGCGCCGGAATGCACGTGGCCGATGGTCCAGTCGGTGTAGTGGCTCAGCGAGTTGACCGCGCGGATCGACATCATCGGGCCTTCGAAGGTGGACATGCCGTAGAAGGCCAGCGACGCCACCATCATGCGGATGATCGGGTCGGTGCGGATCTTGTCCCACGCACCCTGCAGCGTCATCAGGCCGTTGATCATGCCGCCCCAGCTGGGCATCCACAGCACGACCGAGAACACCATGCCCAGCGTCGACGCCCAGTCGGGCAGCGCGGTGTAGTGCAGGTGGTGCGGTCCGGCCCAGATATAGAGGAAGATCAGCGCCCAGAAGTGGATGATGCTCAGCTTGTAGCTGTAGATCGGTCGGCCCGCCTGCTTGGGGACGAAGTAATACATCATGCCCAGGAAGCCCGCCGTCAGGAAGAAGCCGACCGCGTTATGGGCGTACCACCACTGGGTCATCGCGTCCTGCACGCCCGAGAAGACCTGCACCGATTTCGAGCCCCAGATGCTGACCGGGATCGACAGGTTGTTGACCACGTGCAGCATGGCGACGGTGACGATGAAGGACAAAAGGAACCAGTTGGCGACGTAGATGTGCCGCTCGCGCCGTTTCAGGATCGTGCCCATGAAGACGGCGAGATAGACGACCCAGACCAGTGTCAGCCAGATGTCCACGTACCATTCCGGCTCGGCGTATTCCTTGGATTGGGTGGCGCCCAGCAGGTAGCCGGTGGCCGCCAGCACGATGAACAAATTGTAGCCCCAGAACACGAACCACGCGGCGTTCCCGCCCCAGAGCCGCGCGCCGCAGGTCCGCTGGACGATGTAGAACGAGCTGGCGATCAGCGCGTTGCCCCCGAAGGCGAAAATCACCGCCGACGTGTGCAGCGGCCGCAGCCGCCCGAAATTTGCGTAGGGTTGCGCCCAGTCCAGGTTCAGCACCGGGAAGGCCAATTGGAAGGCGATATAGGTGCCCACCAGGAACCCCGCGATGCCCCAGAAGGCGGTGGCGATGACGCCGTAGCGGACGGGGCCGTCCATGTAGCCTTCGGGCGTGGCGACGCGCGCGTCGGGGCCCGCGGGCTCTTCCATGTGGCGCAGGGTGTGGATCATCAAGCCCGCGGCCAGCGCCATGATCAGCAGCGCGTGGACCATGTACGCCAGGTCGCGCGCCCAGTTGGCCGCCAGGGCCGCGAAAAGCGCGATCGCCGCAAGGGCGATCAGTTTCAGATAGTCGGACATCTGCGGTCCCTTCCCGATCGTTCCGGGTTGGGACATGGCAGCCTGGCGCGCGCGCCGCCTTGATCCAGGTCAAGACGGGATCAGTCGATCAGGCGCCCGTCCTCGTCGTCGCCCGCCTCGATCAGCAGGGCCGACAGATCCGGGCAGGCGATGCCGCGCCGCCCTTCCAGCGCGATCAGCCCGGCCTTGCGCAGGCCGGTGATCTGGCGGCTGACGGTTTCGATCGTCAGGCCCAGATAGGTCGCCATCGCCTCGCGCGTCAGCGGCAGTTCGGCGCGCAGGGGATGGGTGTCGGTCGACGCGCGGCGCAGGATGTTGGCGAGCAGCGTCGCCACCTTTTCGCGCGCGGTCTTGCGGCCCAGCACCAGCATCCAGTCGCGCGCGGCGTCCAGCTCGTCCAGCGACATCTCGAGCAGGCGCTGGCCCACATGCGGCGTGTCGCGCAGCATCCGCTCGAACGCGTCGCGCTTGAACAGGCACAAGGTCAGGTCGGTGGCCGCGACCACCTCGTAGGCCGCGGCGGCGCGGCCCGGGCGGCCCACGAAATCCGACGGCATCAGCAGGCCCACCATCTGCATCCGCCCGTCTTCCATGGTGCGCGTCAGGGTGGCGCAGCCGGTCACGACCGAGCCCACGAAGGGCAGCGGCGCGCCTTCCATCACGATGGTCTCGCCCGCGTGCCAGCTGCGATAGGATTTCATCGCCGCCAGCCGGTCGATCTCGTCGCCTTCGCAGCTGGCGCAGACCGCGCGGTGGCGGATCGGGCACTGGATACAGGCTTCGGTCGCAAGGGACGGGTCGAACTGGCTCATATGGGTGTTGTCCCACCTCTTTTGACCTGCATCAAGGCAGAGCTGCGCGCGATCGCCACTCTGCCGTTGCATGACACATATTGATCCCGGCCCGGGTGCCGCAGCCCCGCCGCCGCGCGCGCCACGCTACACCAGCTATCCCCCGGCCACCCATTTCCACGATGGGGTCGGCCCGGACCGCGCACGGCACTGGCTGGGCCGGATCGCCCCCGGGACCCGCGTGTCGGTCTATGCCCACATCCCGTTCTGCCGCCGCCTTTGCTGGTTCTGCGCGTGCCGCACGCAAGGCACGCTCAGCGAAGCGCCGCTCGCCCCCTATATCGACGCGCTGGCGGCCGAGATCGACCTGGTCGCCGACGCCCTGCCCGGTGCGGTGGCAACGGCGCATCTGCACCTGGGCGGCGGCACACCCACCTTCCTGCCGCCCGCGCTTCTGGTGCGGCTGTTCGGCCTGCTCGACGCGCGGCTGCCGCGCATGCCGGATGCCGAGACGTCCGTCGAGGTGGATCCGACCGAACTGGACGCGGCGCGGCTGGATGCGCTTGCGGGGGCCCGCGTGACCCGGGCCAGCCTTGGCGTGCAGGATTTCGACCCGGCCGTCCAACGGGCGATCGGCCGACCCCAGAGCTTCGAGCGCACGCGCCAGGCCGTGGAAGGCCTGCGCGCGCGGGGCATCGACGCGATCAACCTGGACCTGCTTTACGGATTGCCGAAGCAGACCGCCGCCAGCCTGGAGCGCACGCTTGAGCTCGCGTTGTCGCTGCGACCCGACCGGTTGGCGATCTATGGATATGCGCATGTGCCCTGGGCGTCGAAGCGGCAGGTGATGATCCGGTCCGAGGATCTGCCCGACGCCACCGCGCGGCTGGACCTGTCCCGGCGCGCTGCCGCGCGGGCCCGCGCCGCGGGCTACCAGCCCGTCGGGATCGACCATTTCGCGCTGCCCGACGATCCGATGGCCCGCGCCGCGCGCGACGGCACCTTGCGGCGCAATTTCCAGGGCTACACCACCGACACCGCGCCCACGCTGATCGGGCTCGGGGCGTCGGCGATCTCGCGGCTGCCGGGCGGTTACGCGCAGAACGCCCCGCGCACCGCCGACTGGCGCGCGCGGGTGCTGCAGGGCCGTCTTGCCACCGTGCGGGGCCATGTGGCCACGCGCGACGACGCGGTGCGCGCCGCCGCCATCGAGCGGCTGCTGTGCGCGTTTCGCGTGGATCCCGGCGAGCTCGCCGACCCCGCGCTGATCGCCACGTTGACGGATCGGGCCGCGCGCGCCTGGCCGGACGCCGTCCTGCGCGACGCGACAGGCATTTTGACGATCCGGCCCGGCGCGCGTCACTTGGCGCGGCTTATCGCTATGGAATTCGACGCCTACGCCGTTTCGCCCGACCGCCACAGCGTCGCGGTCTGAGATTCCCTTGAACTCCCGGAAGGAGCATCGAATGATCCGATACATCGCCCTGAGCTTGCTTGTCGCGGCCTGCCAGACCACGCCCCGCGACGATATCGTGTCGTCGGGGCGCGTGCTTTACCAGGAAAATTGCGCCAGCTGCCACGGGATATCGGGGCGCGGCGACGGGCCGCTGGCCAGCAGCCTCAGCCGCCGTCCCACCGACCTGACGGCCTTCACGGATCTGGGCGAGCCGCTGTCCAGCGCGCAGATCATGGAAGTCGCCCATGGGGGCAACAGGGCAGGTCGCCCGGGCGAGCTGATGCCCGCCTTCGACGAGATCCTCGACGGCCCGCTGGTTCTGTTCGACAGCGGCGACGGCATCGCGACACCGACACCGCTGCCGCTGGTGCAGATCGCAGAATACGTGCGCACGCTCGGGGCGAACTAGGCCCGCCCCCGCACCGTCCGCGCCCGATCACGGATCGGGATAAGGCTTGCCTTAAGCAGTTTCGGTCACACTGGCCCGAAGGCGACGGACGTCGCGCGCAGAACGGATCGGGCCCGGATGAGCGACACCTTCCAGAACTGGGGACCGCTGGCATTGGCCACGCTGGCCGCTGCCTCGGTCATCGTGTTCTGGATCCTGCAGACCGCCCGGCACGAACGATTGCTGGCCCGCCTGCCGATCCGCGTCCATGTCAACGGCATCCGCGGCAAGTCCACCATCGTGCGCTACATCGCCGGAGCGTTGCGCGAAGGCGGCATCACGACGGTCGCCAAGACCACGGGCAGCGCGACCCGGCTGATCCATCCGGACGGATCGGAAGAACCGATCCGGCGGATCGGCGCGCCGACGATCATCGAGCAGATCGAGATCCTGGGACGCGCGACCGGCCCGGACACCCAGGCCATCGTGATCGAGTGCATGGCGCTCGACACCGAGTATCAGCGCATCTCGGAGCAGCGGATGATCCGGGCGACGGACGGCATCATCGCCAATGTCAGGCGCGACCACGTCGAGCAGATGGGGTACGAGCTGCCCGATATCGCCCGGGCGCTGTCGAACACGGCGCCCCTGAACGCGCCCCTGCTGACGGCCGAACGGGACCCCGAGCTGCGCGCGATCCTGTCGCAGGCCGCGCGCGCCCGGGGCGGCCAGCTGGTCGCGGTGCGCGGCGCCGATGTCTCGGACGCCGAGCTGGACGGCTTCGGCCCCCTGACCTTCCCCGAAAACGTGGCGCTGGCACTGGCCGTGGCCGAGCGGCACGGCGTCGATCGTGCGACTGCCTTGCGCGGGATGCGGGGCGCAAGGATGGATCCCGGCGCGTCCGGCGTGTTCCATCACGCCATCGACGGCCGCGATTTGTGGTGGATCAACCTGTTCGGCGTGAACGACGTGGACAGCGCCCGGATCAACCTGCGGCGGGTGATGGGCTGGGCCGAGCGGCGGGGCGACGTCGCGCTCGTGCTCAACAACCGCGCCGACCGGGAAAACCGGACGCTGCAATTCGCCGAGATGCTGTCTGAAATGGGCGCGGCAACACGCGTTTTCCTGTCGGGCGAAGGACTCGACAAGCTGCAGGACGCGCTCAGGCATGCGGGTCTGGACGACGCTAGCAGACTGGACCTGCCGAAGGATTTGTCACCGCGCGCGGTGCTGCACAGCGTGTCGGACAAGGGCTCGGTCGTGCTGATCGGACTGGCGAACATCCATACGCGCGACGCCGACCTGATCCGCGCGGTGCTGGAAGATCCCGCCGCCGCCTGGAGCGGCGACAGGGACACGGACGTGGCGCAAGCCCCCTGCACCGACCGGGACGCCGCCTGATGGCGCTCTACTACCATCCCGACCTGGTGCGCTTCGCCTTCGTCCTTGGGATCGTCGTGTCGATCCTTTTCTACGAGCGTCGCCACCTGACGACCGGGGGCATCGCCGTGCCGGGCTACCTGGCTTTCGCGATCTTCCAGCCCTTCATCGTGCCCGCCGTCTTTCTTGCGGCGCTGGCAAGCTACCTGGCCGTGCACAAGGGATTGGCGCGCCTGATGATCCTGCCCGCCGCCGCGAAATTCAGCCTGACGATCGTCTGCTCGTCGGTGATCCACCTGGCCGTGGACGCGACCCTGGTCGCACGGCTCGGCCTGCAGGAAAGCTCGCCGTTTCTCAGGGGTATCGGCTACGTGGTGCCGGGTCTGCTGGCGCATGACTTCTCGCGCCACGGCATCGCCAAAACGACCGTGAACGTGGGCGTCACCACCTGCATCGTCGCGGTCGCGCTTGTCGGCCTGATCTTCGCGTTCCCCGATCTGGCGCGGGTGCAGGCCAGCCCGGTGACTGACGTGTTCCCGATCCGCCTGGCCTTCTTGCCGCTTCTGGTGTTCCTCAGCCTGATCGCGTGGCTGGGTCTCGTGCGGATGCACGGGCTGCGATGCGGCGGCTTCCTGGGCGGGGCGTTCCTGACCCTGCTCGTGCTGCAACCGTCCGAGCTTGTCCGCTTCGCCCTTGCGGCGCTGGCGACGGGGTTGGTGGTGCGGCACCTGCTCGACCCGGTGTGCATCCTGTTCGGACGCCGCCGCTTTGCCGCCCACATGCTGGTGGGGGCCTGCCTGTCCTGGGCGGCGTTCCGGGTGTCCGAACTGCACTTCGCGGGCGAGACTATTTCGGTCGTCACGCCTTCGCTGTCGGTCCTGGGCGTTCTTCTGACGGGACTGATCTCGCATGATATCGACCAGGTCGGCCCCGCGCATTTCGCGCTGGGCGCATTCCTGAGCATCGGGTTCACCCTGACCGGCACGCTGCTTCTGGTCGAAGCGGTGACCGCCCAGCGCGCGGAAGTGGCGCTGCCGCTGCTGGTTTGCTTCGTCGTCGGGGCCGTGCTGCTGGCCACCCGCCCGGCGCACCTGCGCGCCCTGGCGGCGCGCGCGTCGCACCTGTTTTTCACCCAAGGATCCCGAAATGCCGCAGACCGATGAGACGAATGACGCCACCGGGCGCAGCGGACCTGCCCGCTTTTCCATGTCGAAGGTGGTGCTGACCATTGCCGGGCTGGTCGTCGGCGCGACCGCGATCCTGCTGACGCTGGCGCCGGACGTGCCGCCAAAAGGAACGCTGACGCTTGGCGATGCCTATGTCCATGGCGCGGTGACCCATGTGGGTATCGCGCATAGCGCGCGGATCGCGGCGCTGCGGGTGGATCTGGGCGACAAGGTGACGGCCCGCGATGTGGTCGCGACACTCGACGCGGACGCCCTGCGGGCCCGCGTCCGCGGGGCCGAGGCGGACGTGACGCGGCTGCGGGCGGAGCTTGCGCGCGCCGAAATTGCCGACAGCGTGGCCGAGGGCCGACTGGCAGGCGCCCGCGCGCAGTCCGAAGCCGCGATCCGGGCCGCCGACGCGCGTGTGGCATCCGCCCTGGCCGCGCGGGACAGCGCCCAAGACGCGCTCGAGCGGAATTCCGAACTGGCCCGTCGCGGGATCATCGCGAAAGCCAGGCTGGAGGAGTTCGAGCGGGCCGCCGAAGAGGCCACGGCGCTGGTCGCGCGGCGCCGAGCCGAACTGACTGAAGCGCAAGCGGCCACGGTGGCGCTGGATGCCCGCGCCGAACGCTCTGGCCTGCGCGCGGCCGAACGCGCGGTGCTGCGCGCGCGGCTTGCCGAAGCGCAGGCGGATCTCAGCCGGTTGCAATCGGGCCTGGCGGATACCGATGTCGCGGCGAAGGTCAGCGGCGTGGTCGTCGATGTCGCCGCGCGGGCGGGCGCGTCGGTGCGGCCCAACGACACCATCGTGTCCATCTGGAACACCGATCGCATCTGGATGCGCGCCTGGGTCGCGGAAGATCAGGTCGCCCGGATTTCCAGCGGCGACCGCGCCACGATCGAGATCGACGCCCTGGCGGGTCGCAGCGTTCAGGGCACGGTTCAGCGGATCCTGGTCTCGCGGAACGGGCAGGAGCAGCTTCTGCCGGGCCAGCCGATCTCGCCGCTCTTGCCGGACGAGTCGCGCTTCGCGGTGCAGGTCGCCTTCGATCCCGGGACCGGGCTGCGCGATGCCCTGCTGCCGGGCATGTCCGGCACGGTCCGGATCGCGCTGACCGAAGGGGCCGACACGCAACAGGGCCCGACCGAAAAGATCCTGTCCTACGGGCGCGGCCTGCTGCAGATGCTCACGTCGAGGAAGGGATAGCCGCGCCCATCGCGGCCCGGCTACCGCTAGGCGCGGCGGGCGTCAGCGGGTATCTTCTGAATGGGCCAAGACCGACGCCGGAGGACACACATGCACACGCGGAGAAGACATGCCGCACTCGCGGCGTGGGTGACGCTCTTCGGTTCCGCGGCGCCGGCCCAGGGCGCGGACGATCTTGCCGACCGGGCGCTGAAGGGGGATTTCGATGCAACCGGCGTCATCGCCTGCGCGCAATCGGGGCGCGAGGCTTTTGGGCGCTGCGAGGTCGGGATCTTCCGGGGCGACGGACGCAGTGCCGTGGCGGTCGTGGTGTTTCCCAACGGGTTCCGCCGCACCCTGTCCTTCGAAGACGGCATGTTCCTGCGCGCCAATCCAACCATGTCGGGCACGGGCACCGACACGCAGTCGCGGCTTGAGGTTGGCATTCACAGCATCCGGGTGGAGGGGCAGCGCTACACGCTGCCCGATACGCTGGTCTTCGGCGACTAGCGCGCCCCCGGCGGCGCCACCGCGCCACCGCCGGGGGATCGGCGCGGGCCGCGACGCCGGAAATGCGGCGCGGCCCGGCCAGATCACATCGAGGGCGTCAGCTTGTGGATCGCGCCCTCGTCCACGGCGGCGTAGAGGCTGCCGTCTGGACCCTGCACCAGGGACCGGAAACGGGCCGATTCCATCGGCAGCGTCATCTCGGTGACGTCGACCACCGACAGGTCACCGTCGAGCTGGATCACGTCGATCCGCTGACCGAGGGGCGTGCCGCCGAAGCCGATGCCCATGAGGCCCACGACCATCGCGCCGTTCCAGTCGCCCCATTGCTCGCCCGTCAGGAACTCGGCCGAGGACGTGCCCTGCGACCAGCCGTTATTGGTCCAGATCGGCGGCATGGCGTCGGGATAGGTCTCGAAGTCGGTCATCGGCATGAAGGCCGCCCGTTCGTAGCGGTTCATGCCCTCCATCTGGTTGGGCATGTAGCCGCAATAGCCGTCCGGGCAGTCGCCGCGCCCGGCCATGTTGGGCCGCGGATCCCAGCCGCCATTGCCGCCGTTGACCAGTACCGTGATCTCGTCGGAATGCCACGGGCCGTGTTCGGCGATGATCGGCGTGCCCGTTTCCGGATCGAAGGTGATGCCCTGCACGTTGCGGTGCCCGTAGGTGTAGGTCCGCGGGTCGAAGCCTTCGGGCGGGGTATTGTCGGGGGCGGCGTTGCCGTCGGTATCGATCCGCAGCACCTTCGAGCCCATCAGCGTCGGGCTTTGCGGGATCTCGGGATTATGGTTGTCGCCCGTGGTCAGGTAGATGTAGCCGTCCGGCCCGAAGCGCACGCGACCGCCGTTATGCGCGCCCGTATCGCCGAAGGGGTGATCGGTCGGCTCGGTCTTGTAGGGCACATCCTCGACGATATCGGTGCGGTCGGACACGTTCGAGAAATCCTCGGCCACGGTCCAGCGCATCAGGCGGTTGGTCTGCGGGTCGGACAGGTTCGACGCCGAATAGACGTAGATGCGGCGGTTCTCGGCGAAGTCGGGATCGACGGCGACACCGTTCATCCCCGCCTGGCCATCGCAGAACAGGTCCTCGGCGGTCGTGGCGTAGCCTTCGGTCTCACCCATCCCGATCAGCTGCGTGACGTCGCCGGACGGCATCCGGACCGACAGGCCCTTGCACTTCTCGGTGAAGAACATGGTGCCGTCGTCCAGGAACGCCATGTCCCACGGGTTTTCCAGCCCGTCGATGACGATCTCGTGGCTCAGGCTGGTGGTGTTCGGGCTGGTCTGGGCCAGCGCGGGTTGCGCCGAAAACAGCGCGCCCGCCAGCAGCGGAAGAATCCACGGCGACGGTTTCGCAAGTGATTTAATGAGCATTGCAGCCTCCCTTAGAATTATCCGGTTCATCGGGCGCAGGGGGATCCGCAAGCCTGGAATTCCCTTGCGTCAATCACCGGTTCGGCCACGCTAGAACTCCCGGCGCGACTCAGCAATAGGTTGTTTGGGATCGCCCGGATTTCCGCCTGCCGCGGCCCGAGATGGGCCGGTCGGGGGGCGTCGATCAGTCGAACGAGGTCGTGATATATTCGGCCAGGTTGGCGATGTCGTCATCCGACAGCTCGGCCGCGTGGGGCATCATCAGCGCCGAGTTCGCCCCCACCTTTTCGCCCGAGCGATACTGCTCGAGCCGCATGGTGATGTATTCGAAATCCTTGTCGGACAGCTTGGGGAAGCTGGCCATGCCCTGCGCCTTCTGTCCGTGGCAGTTCTTGCAGACGCTCTGGTAGATTTCCTCGCCCGCGGCCGCATCCGCCATTTCCGTCGCCTCGGTCGCTTCCGCGGCCTCGGTCTCTTCGGTTGCGTGGGCGGACGATGCCCAGGAAAGCCCCAGAAGGATGGCGGCGCCAAGCGCCTGTTTTCCGATCGACATCTGCTGGTATTCCTTTTTGTGGGTCACCGGGGTCGCGCGGACCGACGGGGGCGGCTGCCCGGCCCGACCGATGGGGTTGGCGTCCAGCTTTCATGATTTGGTGGGGGTGTTCAAGCGATGGATCGGGGGCGACGATCACATCTTCCTGCGCCAGCCCGGACTGCAAATGCGGCGAGCTTTGGATCAGTGGACGGTCAGCAGCGAAATGGCGCCCACGGCGATCAGGCTCAGGGCCCAGACCAAGTCGAGGTTGAACCAGCTTCTGGACAGGAACCGCATCCCGAGCCAGCGATGAACGCCCACGGCCAGCGCGCCACCGGCGCAGGTCATCGCGACCGTGTGGACCAGGGCCACCAATGCCGCGACACCCCAGTTGCTTGTCATCAGCTGGGCGGCGGCCGCGTGACCCGGATCCGCCCCAGCCGCGTGGTGGAGGCCCAGGTAGATCGGCACCAGCATCAGCCCCGCACCATGAGCCATCGCGGCCAGGAACGACCAAAGCGCCAGCCGCGTGGGGGGTATCCGCGCCAGGAAACGCGGATGGCGCCGATTGAAAGCCAGGTAGATGCCCATCCCGATCACCAGGCACGCGGCCGCGATCCGGATCTCGCGCTGCCACTCGACCAGGAACAGCAGCGCCGAGAACGGGAACAGGATCGCCGCCATGGCAAGCAGATGGCCCGCGGCCAGCGCCGCGATCGCCCGGTACAGGCTTCCGCTGGCGCGATCCATCAGCGCGGCCGACACCGCCAGCGGCCACCCCATCCCCGGATTGACCCCGTGATAGACGCCAGAGCCGACGACAGCCCACCAAAGGGCCGCCGTCGTGTCCATGCCGTCCACGCGTCAGACGGACGGGTAGCAGAAGCTGTCGGTCGAGCAGTCGCCGCCTTCGAGCCGGATCTGGTGGCTGCGATAGCCTTCGGGGAAGTCGACCCAGAAGTCTTCGGCCAGGCTGAACCCGCCGCCTTCGCCCACATGGGCCATCACCATGGCCGCGCCGCGGTCGCCGGGATAGAACTGGTCGTCCCACGTGGAATAGAGCGAGTTGGTCCAGTAGACGCGTTTGCCGTCGCGGCTGATCTCGACCATCTGCGGGCCGTAGCCGAAGGTCTTGCCGTTCGGATGCGGGGTCTTCTTCACGATGCCGCCGATTTCGACCTTGCCCGCCAGTTTCGGGTTCATCGGGTCCGACACGTCGTATTGGTGCATCTCGCCCTGCCCCCAGCAGGCGACGTAGAGGTACTTGTCGTCCAGGCTCAGGTCGATATCGGTGACCAGCGCCGGGACCGCGCCGAACCCTTTCAGCAGCTCGGGCAGATCGTCCGCATCGGCGGGCTGCGGGTCGATGGTGATGGTCTTCTTGGCCTCGAACGTGCCGTCGTCCTTCTGCCACCAGGTGAAGATCGCGCCCTGCAGGTTGGTCGTGTCGACGACGACGCCGACGAAGCCATAATCCTTGGCCGGATCGTGGGCGGGCCGGATTTCCAGCGCCATCTGGTGGTTCTCGCCCAGGTCGATGGTCTGCACGTTCTTGCGCTGGCGCAGGTTCCAGAAGTGGATCTTGTGGCCGTACTTGTTGGACAGCAGATCCTCGGGGACGATGCCGTTCTCGAATTGCGGCGGCAGGCCCCATTCCGACGACACCATGTAATCGCGCGGCAGGTTCCACCAGAAATCGTAATGCTTGTCCTGCTCGCCGCGGTCCATCTCGTAGCGACCGAGGATCTCGAACGTCTCGCAATCCATGATGAAGATGCCGGGTGGCCCGTCGGTCCCGTCCTTGCCGCCGCCACCGAGGGTCGAGACATAGATGCCTTCTGGGCCGCAATGGATCGTGTGGGGCCGCGAATAGCCGGTTTTGGCAAAGACCTCTTCGGGCTCGATGATCTTGTGGATCTTGGCCTTCAGCGGCTCCTTCACGTCGATGACGTAGATGCGCGACGACCGGATGCCGGGGATGATCAGGTAGCGCCGTTCCAAGAACGCGTGACCGGTCAGCGGCGACAACGACGACGAACAGGCGTTCCAGCCGAAATGGTGAAACTCGTCGCCCGTGTTGGGCATCAGAAGCTGATGCACGATCTGGCCGTAGGTTTTCGATGTGGGGTCCACGTCAACGACCGCCAGCCCGTCGGGCTGCGAGCCGTCGGGGCTGAGCATCAGCGTGAAGGCCAAGGTTTCTGCCGGGGCTTCCATCGCGATTTTCGGGGTGGCGTAGAAGGTGGGATCTGGCCGCAGGTTCATCAGGTAATCCTCCCGTGGGTCAATGACGTGCGCATGCGCGTCGCTTGCCGCGACGATCAGCATGCCACAGAAATCGGATTCCCGTGAACGATTCGACGGCCGGGGTGCCCGGTGCGGTCGATCCCGGTGCCCCCGGGATCCAAGGTTTGGAAGACAGCCGCCATCTGCTAGGCTCAATCCCGGGGGGCTTCAGATGGACACGATCAGCCTGACATTCGAGATGAGCGTCGTCCTGGGGCTGCTGCTCTTCACGGTCGTCCTGTTCGTTTCGGAAATCGTCCGCATCGACCTGGCCGCCATCGCCGTCATGGTGCTGCTGGGCCTGCTGAGCCAGCTTCCCGGGCTGGGGTCGCTGGCCGATGTGAGCCAGCTTTTCAACGGTCTTGCGTCCAACGCCGTGGTGTCGATCATCGCGGTGATGATCATCGGCGCGGGCCTCGACAAGACGGGGCTGATGAGCAAGGTCGCCGCGCTGATCCTGAAATACGGCGGCAATACCGAAGCGCGGGTCGTTCCCATCATCTCGGGCTCCGTCGGCGTCATCTCGTCTTTCATGCAGAATGTCGGTGCCGCCGCGCTGTTCCTGCCGGTGGTCAGCCGGATCTCGGTCCGGACCGGGCTGCCGCTGAGCCGGATGCTGATGCCCATGGGCTTTTGCGCCATCCTTGGCGGCACCATGACCATGGTGGGATCGTCCCCGCTGATCCTGCTGAACGACCTGATCCTGACGGCCAACAAGTCGCTGCCCGAAGCACAGCAGATGGACACCTACGGGCTGTTTTCGGTGACCCCCATCGGCGTCGGCCTTATCGCGACCGGGATCCTCTATTTCATGATCTTCGGACGCTGGATCCTGCCCACCGAGCAGAAGGCCGGGGACGCGACCAGCGGACGGTCGATGAAGCAGTATCTGAAGGAGATCTACGGCCTGAAAACCGACATCTTCGAAATCACCATCCCCGAAGGCCACCCGGTCGAGGGGCAGACCTTCGACGACGTGATCCAGCGCTATCACATCTACATCATCGGCAGCGCCTATCGGGGCAAGACCTTCTTCGCACCGGTCATCCAGACGAAGATCACCACGCCCTGCCGCCTGGCCGTCCTGGGCCGCGAAAAGGAAGTCCGATTCATGGCCGAGGATGCGGGCTTCACGCTGCACAAGAAGCTGGACGTCTTCGCCGAGGATTACGCGCCGACCCGGTCCGGAGTGGCCGAGGTGGTCATCCCCCCCGGCTCGTCGCTGATCGGCAAATGCGCCCATGACGTGGTGTTCCGCAAGACCTACGGCGCCAGCATGCTTGCGATCCACCGGGGCGAGGAAACCCTGAGCCTGGTCGCGACCGAAGAACACAAGCCGACGCAGATCGGGGAAGTGCCGTTCCGCGCGGGCGACACGCTGGTCATCCTGAGCACGTGGGAGGCGCTGACGCGACTGACCAAGGATCGTGACTTCGTGGTGGTCACGACGGATTTCCCGCGCGAAGAGCTGCGCCCGACCAAGGTGGGCTGGGCGCTTGGGTTCTTCGCGATCGCGCTGTTCCTGATCCTGTTCACCGACCTGCGCCTGTCGCTGTGCCTGCTGACCGGGGCGGTGGGGATGATCCTGACCCGCGTGCTCGATATCGACGAAGCCTACGCCGCCGTCAGTTGGAGCACGGTCTTTCTTCTTGCCAGTCTCATTCCCCTAGGCCAGGCGGTCCAGACGTCGGGCACGGCCGCGTGGATCGCGCAGCAGGTGCTTGTCTGGCTGGACGGCTGGCCGATCTGGTCGCTGCAGGTCGGAATTGCCGTCATGGCGACTGTTTTCACGCTGATCATGTCGAATGTCGGGGCCACCGTCTTGCTGGTGCCCTTGGCCGTGTCCATCGCGGTCGCGGCGGGCGGAAATCCGGCGGTCTTTGCCCTGACGGTGGCCATATCGACGTCGAACTCGTTCCTGATTCCGACGCACCAGGTGAATGCGCTCATCATGGGACCGGCAGGCTACAAGGTCACCGATTTCATCAAGAGCGGCGGGATCATGACGGTCCTGTTCCTGGTCGTGTCCCTGACCATCCTGAACGCGCTTTTCTAACGGCTCATCGCCGCCGGGTCAGTGCGCGACGCGATGACCGGGCGACATCTGGCGCAGCTCGACGCGCGCGGGCGCAGAGCCGACGGGGAAGATCGGGCTTGCCTCTTCGATCCCGGCGGTGTCGGGCAGGGGCGCGCGCGTCCGCGTGGGATCGGGGACCGGAACGGCCGCCAGCAGGCGCTTGGTGTAGGGATGCTGGGGATCGCGCAGCACCGCGTCGCGCGTGCCGTCTTCCATCACCTGGCCCAGGCGCATGACGACGACCCGGTCGGCGACCTGCTCGATGACCGCCATGTCGTGGCTGATGAACAGGTACGAAAGGCCGTCCTGTTCCTGCAATTCCTGCAACAGATCGAGCACCTGCGCCTGCACGCTGACATCGAGCGCCGAGACGCTTTCGTCGGCGATGATGACCCGTGGCGACAGCGACAGGGCGCGGGCGATGCACACCCTTTGCCGCTGGCCGCCGGAAAACTCGTGCGGGTAGCGCGACAGCATGTCCGGCGACAGGCCCACGCGGCGAAACAGCCATTCGGCGCGATCCCCCAGTTCCGAGCCGCTGGCCAGGCCATGCACCCGCATCGGCTCGACCACCTGTTCGCCGACGCTCATCCGCGCGTCCAGCGACGCGCCGGGATCCTGGAACACCATCTGGATGTCGCGCAGCACCGGGCGCATCGCGGCCCGGGACCGCCCCCGCGTCTGCACGCCGCCGATGCGGATCGAGCCGTCCCACGGCACCAGGCCCAGAAGCGCCTTGCCGATGGTGGACTTGCCGCAGCCGGATTCGCCCACCAGCGCCAGCGTCTCGCGCTCGCGGATATGGAACGACACGCCCTCGACCGCGTGGACCCGCGCGACGGTGCGGTTCAGCAGCCCACCGGCGATGTCGAAACGGACGCTCAGATCGTCGACCTCGACGATCTTCTGGGCTTCGGGATGCACCGGACGGTCGGGCGCCGTTCCCAGCCGCGGCACGGCGGCGAGCAGCGTCCGGGCGTAGTCCGTCTTCGGCGCGGCGAACAAGTCGCGCACCGGGGCCGCTTCTTCCTGGCGGCCTTCGCGCAGGACGACGACGCGGTCGGCCATCTCGGCCACGACGCCCATGTCGTGGGTAATCATCAGAACGGCCGTGCCATGCTCGGCCTGCAGCGTGCGGATCAGGTCGAGGATCTCGGCCTGCACGGTCACGTCCAGCGCGGTGGTGGGCTCGTCGGCGATCAGGATTTCGGGATCGCAGGCCAGCGCCATGGCGATCATCACGCGCTGGCGCATGCCGCCGGACAGCTCGTGGGGATATTGCGACAGGCGGCGTTCGGGTTCGGTCAGGCGCACGTCCTGCAGCAGGCGTAGCGCGCGTTTCGGGGCCTGCCGTCGCGAGCAGACGCGGTGCTCCAGCAGCACCTCGCAAAGCTGGCGCTGCACCGTCATCAGCGGGTTCAGCGACGTCATCGGCTCCTGGAAGATCATCGCCACGCGGGCCGAGCGGATCTGGCGGTAGCCGCGTTCGCTCAAGGCCGTCAGGTCCGTGTCGCCCAGCCGGATGGTGCCGCCGGACACGCGCGCCATCGGTTTCGGCAGCAGCCCCATGATCGCCAGCGCGGTCATGGACTTGCCGGACCCGCTTTCGCCGGCCAGCGCCAACGTCTCGCCCGCGATCAGGTCGAAGGACAAACCGTCCAGCACGGTCTTGGCACCCGCATCGGTGGCGACCTGCACGCTCAGGTCGCGCACGGTCAGGACCGGGCGTGCACCGCCCGGCCCCCTGTCTTCTGCATCGCTCATTCCAGGACGACGCGGGGGAAGTAGAAGGACACGACCCAGTTCGGCATGTCCACGATCTCGGAGATCCGCAGATCGCCCGCGACCGAGCAGAGCAGGTACGCATCCTCGGCCGAGAAGCCGTGCTGCTTGCACAGAAGGTCGATCATGCCCGACACGGCATCCTTGGCCCCCGACATCATGTCGGGGCCGATGCCGGTCGTGACCTCGTAGCCCTTCACGTCCAGGTGCCGCGTCACCGGTCCCGGCGTGGTGAAGCGCGGGAAGGCCAGCTTTTCCTGCTTGATGAGGTCCAGCGTTATTTCGACATCCATGGGGCTTTCGATGGCGGTGCCGCAGACTTCCCCGTCGCCCTGGGCCGCGTGGGTGTCGCCGATCGAGAACAGCGCCCCCGCGACCTCGACCGGCAGGTACAGCGTCGTGCCCGCCGCCAGATCGCGGATATCCATGTTGCCGCCCATCCGCCGGGGCGGGACGACCGAATGCAGGCCGGGCTCGGCCGGGGCAAGGCCGATGGTTCCCGCGAAGGGTTTCAGCGGCACCTTGGCGATGTCCGAGAACAGCGCGGGCGCCAGCGTGTCGGGATCGTAGCTCCAGGTCTTCAGGTGCGGGTCGGCGAACTGGTCGGCCAGAAGCCCGAAGCCGGGGATGTTCGCCGTCCAGCCGAAGCCGGACGGGTGGAACGCCTCGATCCCCACCTTCAGGATATCCCCCGGCTCGGCCCCGTCCACGTAGACGGGGCCGGTGACGGGGTTGATCTTGTCGAAATCCAATCCGGGCACATCCGCCGACGTGCTGTCGGCGGTGAACTGACCGCCGGAGCTGTCGAGACACTGGAAATGCAGCCGCGACCCCGGCGCCACCGTTTCCGCGGGCGGGATCGAATGATCCCACCCGTGATGGTGATGGCCGTGGATCGTGTAATCGCAATTCTTGCACATCGCGTCACTGCGCCCCGGTCGAGTAAATGTAGTCGTAGTTCACCGGGATGTGGACCGGATCGACGAACAGGCTGTCGTCGCCCGCAACATTGTCCGAATGCAGGGTGAAGCGCTGCTCGTTGAAGATCGGCACCCACGGCGCGTCGTCCATGATGTCGACGTAGATCTGGCGCCACGCGTCCTCGCGCGCCGCCTCGTCACCGACCATCGCGTCGGCCTCGGTCGCGCGGGCGTCGATCTCCTCGTTGCAATACCACGACCAGTTCCAGCCGCCCGGGGTGGCACCCGCACACCCCAGGATCGGACCGTAGAAGTTGGACGGATCGGGGAAGTCGGCGATCCAGGCCATGCCGCCCGACCAGATCATCGGCGCCTGATCCGCCTCGCCGCCCGCGGCGATGACGTTGGCCTGCGCCAGGCTGCGGATCTCGGCGGTGACGCCGATCTCGCTCAGGTCCTGCTGGATGGCCTGCGCGATGCGCGGGTTCGGATCGACGTTCATCACGAAAAGCTCGGTCTCGAACCCGTCGGGGAAGCCGGCATCGGCCAGCATCTGGCGCGCGGCCTCGGGGTCGTAGGCGTAGCCTTCGTAGCTTTCGTCGTAGCCCGGCATCGACGGCGGCAGCGGCTGGTTGGCGGGCACCGCGCGGTTGTTGATCATCTGGACGATGCGGTCCTTGTTGATCGCCATGTTCATGGCCTTGCGCACGTCGACATTGTCGAACGGCGCCATCTGCGTGTTCATCGTGATGTAGCCGGTCTGAAGCTGGCCACCTTCGACGATCTGGTCCTCGTACTCGGCATCGTTCACGACCTGCAGGAACTGCGCGGGCGGAATGCCGTCGCCCGGCACGTCGGCGTCGCCGTTCTGGATGCGCAGCAAGGCCACCGTCGGCTCGAGCCCGATGTTGAAGGACACGCGGTCCAGTTTCGGCACGCCCGCGCGGTGATATTCGTCGAACCGCTCGAAGACGAGCTGTTGGCCGGGCGTCCACTCGGCCAGGCGGAACGCGCCGGAACCGACCGGCTGGCGGCCGAAATCCTCGCCCGCCTCTTCCACGGCTTCGCGGGGCACGATCGACGCGAAGTTCAGGGCCATGACGTGCCCGAAAGTGGCGTCGGGGCGCGACAGGGTGATCTCGACGGTCTTGTCGTCGATGACCGAGATGCCCGAAAGGCCCTCGCCCTCGCCCGCGTTCCAGGTGTCGAAGCCCGCGATCATGCCGAAGAAACCGGCGCCGGGGCTGCGGGTTTCGGGGTTGGTCACGCGCTC
Source organism: Palleronia pontilimi (assembly GCF_016412875.1). Lineage (GTDB taxonomy): Bacteria > Pseudomonadota > Alphaproteobacteria > Rhodobacterales > Rhodobacteraceae > Palleronia > Palleronia pontilimi. The sequence goes on from NZ_JAEKPD010000009.1 coordinate 232,394, forward strand.
GAGCGAGTATTTCACGTCCTCGGCCACGATCTCGCGTCCGTTGTGGAACTTGATCCCATCCTTCAGGGTGAAGGTGTGGGTCAGGCCGTCTTCGCTGACGTCGACGCTTTCGGCCAGCTCGTTGCGCAGCTTGGTCGTGCCGGGCTCGTAGCCCATGAGCCCGTCGAACAGCGACTTGATCATCGACCAGTTCTGCCAGTCGTAGCCGATCGCCGGGTCGAGCGTTGCGACGTCATCCTGGTAGGTCACGGCCATCTCGCCGCCCTGCGGCGCATCTTCGTCGACCTGCGCAAGGGCCCCGGAGGCGGTCAGCGCGATACCGGCGATGCCGGAAAGAAGGATATTCTTCATTGGTCTTTCTCCACTGTTGGTCATTTGGTCTTGATTCTCGGGTCGATGAGGGGTGCCACCAGATCGGCGATCAGGTTGCCGAGCACGATGGCGGTGGCCGAGACCATGGTGACGCCCATGATCACGGGGATGTCGACACGCTGGATCGCCTGCCACGCCAGCTGGCCGATACCGGGCCAGCCGAAGACGCTTTCGACGACGACGATGCCGGACATGAACAGGCCGATATCGATTCCGATCATGGCGATGATCGGCAGGATCGCGTTCGGCATGACGTGCCGGGTGACGATCCTGAGCTTCGACAGGCCCTTGGCCCGCGCGGTGCGCACAAGGTCCTGGTTCAGCACCTCAATCATGGACGAGCGCATCATCCGGCTGTACCAGCCCGCGCCCAGCAGCCCGAGCGTCACCGACGGCAGCACCAGATGCGCGAAGGTGCCGTAGCCGCCGATGGGGAACCAGCCCAGCTGCACCGCGAAGACGTAAAGCAGCAGGATGCCGATCACGAACTGCGGGGCCGAGATCGCCACGAACGAGAAGATCATCAGCGTGTGGTCCACGGGGCGGTTGCGCCGCAGGGCCGCGACGACGCCGATGGTCAGCCCGATGATCAGCTCGGTCACGATGGCCGACACCATCAGCAACAGGCTCGCGGGCAGGCGCGACGCGATCAGCGACGACACCTCGGCGCGCTGCAGGTAGGACCGGCCCATGTCGCCCTGCGCAAGGCCCGTCAGGTAGCGCCAGTATTGCGTGACCAGCGGATCGTTCAGGCCCAGCTGGTCGCGGATGTTCGCGACCGTCGCTGCCGTGGCGGACCGCCCGGCGATCTGGCGGGCGGGATCGGCGGGCACCAGGTACAGCAGCAGGAACGTCACGAAGGTGATCCCCAGCAGGATCAGCGCGCTTTCGAACAAGCGGCGCAGCAGGTAGCCCCACATCAGTGCCGCCCCTTCAATGTCGGATCCAGGATGTCGCGCAGGGCGTCGCCCACCAGGTTGAAGGCCAGCGCCAGCAGCACGATCAGCACGCCGGGGAAGAACACCAGCCAGGGCGCCGTGGAAAAGTAGGTCTGGTTTTCGAAGATGATGTTGCCCCAGCTGGGCATCGGCGGCTGCACCCCGACGCCGAGATAGCTCAGCGTCGCCTCCAGCAGCACGGTCGTGGAAATGCCCAGCGTGCCGAACACGATGATCGACGACAGCAGGTGCGGCAGCAGGTGCTTGAACAGGATGCGGATCGGCCCCGACCCGATCGAGCGCTGGACCTGGATGAACTCGCGCTCGGCCAGGCTGCGGGTTTCGGTGTAGATCACCCGGCTCATCTGCACCCAGTTCACCATGGCGATGACCAGCGCCACGATCAGCAGCGACGGCTGGAAGATCGCGGCCAGAACGATGGCCAGCAGCAGCGCCGGGAACGCCATCATCAGGTCGGTGAACCGCATCAGGATGGCCGCGGTCCAACCGCCGAAATAGCCCGCGGTGATGCCGACGCCCGCCCCAAGCAGCACCGCGATACCGTTGGCCAGGACCCCGATGATCAGTGACGTGCGCGTGCCCAGGATCAGGCGGGACGCCAGATCCCGCCCCAGAAGGTCGGTGCCCATGGGATAGTCGCCGCCGGGCGGCAGCGGCCCCCCCATCAGGTCCAGCCCGTCGAAACTTTGCGCGAAGGGATCGGCAGGCATGATCCACGGCGCGAAGACGGCGGCGAAGACCATGGCCGCGATGACGATCATCCCGAAAGCCGCGCGCGGCCGACGCATCAGCTGGCGCAGCACCTCGCGGGCGCCGCTGCGACGGGGGCGCGTCGCGGGATCGGCCGCAACGCTCATGCGTCGCGCGCCCGATCCGCGGGACCATCCGCCAGCACGGCCCGCGCCGCGCCTTCCAGCGTGGTCTGTCCGACCATGGCCATCGTGCGCAATTGCTTCAGCGCCAACGCCTCGTCCCCGCCATCCGCCATCAGGGCGATCACCGCGCGCACCACGTCCAGCCGACCGGCGCGCATATGCGCGACCTCGGCCCGCTCCCGCGCCATGGCCGACCGGCGCTCGAAGGTGGCGTGGGCGATGACCAGTGCCGAGAACAGGTTGCCGAGCGCCGACATGGGCAAAAAGGCATCGACCTGTTGCCCCAGCGCCCAGCCAAGCCGACCCGGGCTTTCCGACCCGATCAGCCCGACGACCGGAACCGGCGCTTCCGCCACGGCCCATGGAAAGGCCCCATCGTGCCCGGTGTCGATATCGAGGATGATCATGTCCGCGACCGAAGCGCCGTCCGCGCCGAAGCCGCTGCTTGATCCGATCGCCCTGATCCCCAGGCGGTCGCATCGCTCGGCGACTTGCCGAATGGCATCGTCGGAGCGATGCAGGATGCAGGCGGACAATCCGGCGAAATGATGCTGCGGGATACCCGTCATCGCACGATCCTTAATCCTGGACGGCGCTCGATGGGCGGAGCGCTCTGTCGCGACAGGTAGGGGTCGGCGGGCACGGCGCACTCCGCGCGCGCGATCACCCGGAATTTACCGTCCCGCGCCAGGGCAAGCCGGGGCGTCAGGGCCGCGTGCCGCAGGACCGGGTCGATGCCGACAAGCCCGATCGCGGTTTCGACCGGCGCGTCGGTGACCGCGTCGAACACGGCATGGGGCGCATCGGTCCCGGCCCGGGCGACGGCCGCCGCGAACAGCTCGACCGCCGCATGTGCCGTGGCTAGGAAGCACGACACCTCTTTGTTCGGCGCATGGCGACGCGCGACGGCGGCAAGGTCCGGCCCCGCATCCTCGGCGAAGAAGCTGCCCGCGGACAGCAGGTTGTCGGCATGGCGGCCCAGCTCGGCCAGGTCGGCCTCGGTCTGGTTGAAGCTCACAAGATGGCCGGGCCGCGCGCCGCGCCCGGGATCGCGCGCGCCGAGCGCCTGGACGAACCCCGTGCTGGACGGCCCGATCAGGCTGTTCACGACGCAATCGGGATCGGTGGCGATGATCTCGTCGACCAGGTGATGATACGCGGTGGATCCCAGCGGCACGTAGCGCTCGCCCACCACCTCGATCCCGCAGGCCTGCAGACGGTCGCGCGCCAGTCGCAAGGTCTCCCAGCCCCAGACGTAGTTCGAGCCCACGAGATAGGCGCGCGTCATCCCCTGCGCCGCGATCCAGTCGATCGCCGGGACCACGTGATGGTTCGGCGCGGCGCCAAGATAGACCACGTGGTCGTTGCACTCGAACCCCTCGTAGGGGCAGGGATACCACAAGAGCCCGCCCTTGCGTTCGAGGATGGGGATCATGTCCTTGCGGCTCCACGACGTGATGGCGCCGACGATGTTGCGCACGCCCGCATCGAGCAATTCGGCCGTCTGCGCTTCATATGCGGAAGGATCGCCGCCCGGATCGCGAATGACCGGCTCGATCCGGACACCGCCCCGTTGCGCGATGCGGTCGATGGCCCCCATGGCCCCGGCAAGCGCGCTTCGACCCAGGGCGGCATAGCTGCCCGTCGTCGAGAAGATGAGACCAAGCTTGTAGGACACACGCCCCCCGGAAAAGAAAAAGGCCCCGCCCCACCGGAAGTCCGATGGCGTACGAGGCCCGATTGCCGTGGTCGATCAGAGCGACCCTTTGGAGTGAGCGTTGCGCAAAGTGCGTCGTCTTGTCCAGCCTTTCGTCGGCGATCAGGTGCGACAGCCGCCTTCGCCTAATTTTCAGGCGCCCCCGACCATCGGGTGACGCCTCGCTCAGCGCATACGGTCCGGGACGCGGTGTCGGCCAAGTCAAAGACGCTTCCGGCTCTCCCGGTACTTCCGGCGACGGACCTGCCAGCATCCCGATCCGAGGAAGACGGCAGCAGTTCGCACGAGAAATGGATCATTTCGTCGACGTTATCCGGCAGGGCGCGGAGCGAGCACGGGGGCGTACCAATAAAACGAGACGCGAACTGACTGAGGCGCTGGGATTGTTTCACCTATGTGGAACTGTAGAAGAGCGGCCCGAGAGGGCAGAAAGCAGAAGTTCGCTGCACTGATGTATCGTAGTGGAAAAGGTTGCTCTACGCCCCCGCGCGGGGGCGGACAAATTCGGGGCAGTCGCACACTGATGACAGTGCCATCGCGCCCAAACCAGCCCTGCTCTTAGGACTTCCTCTCGGACACCTATGGGGCCTGTCGCAAATTCCGCATCATGGCGGTCACCGATGATTTCCACCGCGAAACCTCGGCTTGTTGAACGATCTGAGGGTACCCTGTCCGGTTCGCTTGCCACACCCGAAACGAACCGCTATCAAACCGACAGTCTCGCGCTATGAACGAGGGACGAGCGGGAACAGGTCACATTTTATGAACCTTCAGTGACTCAATTCCCGCTACGATTAAACTGTTTGGTTGAGGGCGACTATGAAACGAGTAATGCAACTGATTTTCGCGATTGCCATATCGTTCCCAACGATTACAACTGGTCAGGCATTGACGCCTGAAGACCTACGTGCCCAGATCGACGCGCAGACTGCTCAATCTGATCCATTCATGGATATTTTGAACGATCCCGACTCCGCGCGCAGCTTGGCAGCGGTTGAGTTGATGATCAACAGCGGCGATCCGCGTCTTATGCAGATGGCTATCGATTTTGGGCTGCAATCTGCGGCACCACCGGTCCGCCGCGCAGCGGTGTTGGGGTTTTTGCACACCCGGCCGGTACTGCAAGTTCAAGTAAAATTGCCCGAGGATCGCGCCGATGAATTGAGAGAAGGGTTTCGTAAAGGAACTGGTGGATCTGTTCTTGCGAACGGCGACGCTGTTTACTCCGTGAATGTGGGCGACTTCGATGCGGAAAACAATTGCTTCGTGCAGAAGGCTGGCAGGCGTATCGCTTGCGCTGTCGAAGTTTCGCCGACGGGCTTAACTATTTCTGCGTATAGTGACTACGGGGCAAAATCTATTTTAAACTTCAATGCTGATGGCCATCTCACCGGCGCGACTTCCATTGATTGGGTAGATGGTAGCTTTCCCACCACGCTTTCCATCACCGACTGACGCCTATTCAACGCTCACGCGGTCGAGTGCAATGTCACCGGCAGACCATGCGTCGCGCAGTAAAATTCGCACCAAGCGGGCATTGCGCGGGGCAAGACGACCGGTATCAAACTGGCCGTCAGGCGTCATCCGGCCTTGGGTCCAGAATCTGAAACGATCTCCGGTTGTGCTCGGGTCAAGGAAAATCGCGATATCGCGCGGAACTGCATAGTCACCGCCCGGCGCGGTTATACGCAATCTCCCCACCCCAACTGGAGATTTACCTTCTAATCGCAATGTGATCTCAACCTGCGCATCTGGCCGCGTTACGTAAAGGCCCTGTCCTGTCAGGTTCTCCGGTGAGAACTGGGGAAGGACGGGCAATGAGTTGGTCGATATTTCAGTCAGCGCAAACCCTTGGCTGGTATCGCCGTTTGCTGCGGGCTCTTGCGGCGAGCTGCGGAAAGCTACACCCTGCTCGTTGAGGTAGCGTTCGATGTTCATCGCGATCTCTTCTGCCCGCAGAAATGTCGCGCGTGTTGGATCGTCGGATGTGATTGCCATGCCGATAGGGGTGGACCCCACGAAGGCAAAGGCCCCCGAGGTTCCTTGTGCGATCGCATCGTCGGAATCGGCGACCTGACCGATAAATGTCAGATAATTGCGGTCAAGTATTTGGAGAGGGAGGCGTTCTTCGTCCCCCAAGGGCAAGACGCGTGACAGAACCGCCTGTGTCGCGTTCCGAGATCTTGTCGACTGCTTCAGGTCAGCGAGCGTCGCAGTGCAGCGACCGTCGAGCGGACCTGGGTCCACGATCGCAACTGCGAGGTCGAGATCTGGCCAGAATGGCAAGCGGACGGTTGCTTGGTCGGTTGCCATAGGTGCCGCTGTGGCAACCGTAATCTTCGGCAGGGGGCCAGCCACATGGGCCGGTAGGGCGATATGACAGCTGTTTTCAAATCGAAACATCCAGCCGAAACCCCATTCGCCAAGACCGTTTTGAATGCGCACTTCCTGGGCAGCAATCGTGTTGGCATGTGTTGCTAATGCTATTACAAATGCAAAGACGTTGAAGATGGACGATTGCAAAATGCGTGTTGCCATGATTTTTCTCGCTGCTTTGTCTACGACGGCAGTGAAAGCGGAAACGCTATCTCTTGCAACCGCTCCGGACTTTTTCGAGGAATTATTGCCCGCCGCGCGCATTTCAGGCAGCCTCGTTGCCGGGGTTCAGCTTCAGGGCCCTTCTGGAGATGCGCTGAGAGTTGCTGCCAATGTTCCAGCCGCATGGGCAGGCGAGATCGCATGCGCGCGCGTCATCTCGATCGATGGGACCTATGAGGCAACAAACGAATATTCAGTGCCTGCCGGTTGGACAGGCGGACAGGCCACTTTAGAGTATCCCACACTCCACGAAGAGTTTTTACAAGGCAGAAAGGCTGACGGTATCGGTTTGCGGGTCTCGCGTGGTCCCTGCGACGGGAAACCTGAAGAGGTCACGATATCATCGTGGAATAATGGAGCTGGTGACACGCCAGCCATCTTGGTGAACTCTTTTCAGGCCGATGTCGTCTTCGCCTATATCGGTGAGACTTCGTCCCCTGTCCGCTGCACGCCCGTGGCGCTGGAGGGCCGCTCGGCGTTCGACGTGCGCTGTCCGATTGAGATCATTCCGAAGACGCCATCTGTCAAAGTCGAAATCTTGCGCGTAACTAATGGCCAAGCCTCTCCGTCCAGCTCATTTCTACTCTGGCTGCCCGAAAGCTAATCTTACATGGAAAATGGGCCACGGTTTCTACGCTTGGGAACGAGAATTGTCATTACCAGTCTGCTTGCGCGGCGGTTCGGGCTTCTGCTTTCAATGACTGCCATGGTCCTCCTGGTGGTCTTCCTCGCCCTACTTCTATTCGGCTCCAGCCGCAGCTTTCTTGTCGAAGCTCGAACAGGCGGCCTCAAAATTGAATTCTCGGAAAGTAGTAACTCTTGGCGCCTTCCCGACGCCGTTCTTTGCTTGCCGCTTGAGATCCCAACTTTTCCACCGGACCCAGATTGTGGCATTGCAGCAAAATCTGACGGTCCACCAAACGAACGGTTGATTGCGTGGGCCGACGGAACGATTGTTGAGATAAGCGGAGAGCGTGGTGGTGGCATTCGAATTGAGGCTATGAGTGGGAATACTGCAACGCTCCCCATGAATGCCGCCTTCATAGTCTCTCGCAATGCATGGCAAAGGGCAGGCGCACTTACTTTCCGAGGCTACGCAACGATTGGACAGGATATGAGTGATGGCGCCAGTCATTACTTGCGAGAAGGCCGCTGGGAGGCCCGCGAGGCAGGTTGGTTGACGTCAGTTTTCCGATCGGTCACCGAAGTCGTCAAGACAGGCGATCTTCCGACCGGTGCAAAAGTAACTGCCATAATCGATGGGGAACCTGCACTTGCGTATGGCCACCTAGCGCGAGGGATGGGACCACGTGACGAAGAAACGGGACTTGATGTTACGATGATCTCGGAGTTTGGCGACACAGCCCTATCAGTGCGGCATTTCGGACTTCGTAATGCCGTTGTGATAAAGCCAGACTGGATTGATGTTGCGATTTCAAGTCCACTTCTTCTTGCGGTGGCCGCACTATTTTCAATCCTTGCATCGTTTGTTCAGGTTCTCATGCTTGGTTTGAGTCGGCCCACTGACGCAGTAGACAAACCTGTCCTGTAGTCATGTGCAGAACCTGAATATTTGCGTGCATTCAGATTGACCCCGATAAGGCAAAATCATTCTCGGTATTAAAAAAATAGCCATTAGTGAAACCACGGCAAATTTCACATAATCTATCTTTAGACCTATTTGCTTTATAGATCCTGCGCGAATGATTTGCCCCCGAAACATCCCTCGTTTTGACGAAGAGTCTGCTCAATCTTTGAAAAGAGCGAACGAGTACGAAAGAGCAGTTTCACCGAGGCGCAGATCATTGGGATGACCAAGGAACAGGAAGCTGGCATGGAGACGATGCTCTCCCTTCGCATGGCGCTCCTGGGACTTCCCGCAATCGCCGCAATCTCCGCCAATCACCTCGCAGCCCTCCTCCTCGCGTTATGAATGAGGGACCAGAAGGGGGCAGGTCACAGGTCATCGACAATATCTTCGAGGCCATCGAGACGGGCGAGTTCTCCCCGCCCCTCGTCAAACGGCTGACCAAGCTCGATGCCGAGCTCGACTAAATGAAGGGCCAACGCGCGGCGGCGACGCTTGACCTTCTCCCCGGTATCCGGGCCATTGCGAACTGGACT